>JAHDEJ010000065.1 GCA_020628865.1 Acidimicrobiales bacterium | reverse complement strand
CCACGAGGGAGGCGCCAGCACCCGGTGCGTGGGCGGGCGCCGCTCTGGCTGTCGTCGGGACCGCACTGCTGGTCTGATCAGGTGGCGGTGGCGAGTTCGGCGTAGCGGGGCTTGATGACCTCGTTGATGAGGGCGAGCCGCTCGTCGAAGGGCAGGAACGCGCTCTTCATGGCGTTCACGGTGAGCCAACGAAGGTCGAGCAGGTCCCAGCCGAAGGTGTCGACCATGTTCTGCATCTCGCTGGTCATGGACACGTCACTCATGAGCCGGTTGTCGGTGTTGAGCGTGACCCGGAACTGGAGGTCCTTGAAGAGCTTGATGGGATGATCGGCAAGCGTGTCGACGACGCCGGTGTGCAGGTTGGACGACGGGCACACCTCGAGCGGGATGCGGCGGTCTCGGATGTAATGGGCGAGTAGCCCCATCGTGGCCGTGCCGTCCTCGTCGATCGTGATGTCATCGACGATGCGAACGCCGTGTCCGAGCCGTTCGGCCGAGCACCACTGCAGGGCCTTCCAGATCGACGGCGGGCCGTAGGCCTCGCCCGCGTGGATGGTGAAGTGGAAGTTCTCCCGCTGGGCGTATTGGAAGGCGAGCATGTGGTCGTCTGGGGGGAAGCCCTTTTCGGGGCCGGCGATGTCGAAGCCGACGACGCCCCGGTCCCGCCAGCGGACGGCGAGCTGGGAGACTTCCAGGCTCTTGTTGAGGTGCCGCATGGCGGAGCAGAGGGTGCGGATGGTGAGCGGTGTTCCGGCGGAGCCATCGGCGAATCCGCTGGTGACGGCTTCGAGCACGTCGTCCATGGAGAGACCCTGCTCGGTGTGGAGTTCGGGGGCGAAGCGAATCTCGGCGTAGACGACGCCGTCGGCGGCGAGGTCTTCTGCGCATTCGCGCGCCACCCGGTGGAGGGCGTCGGGTGTCTGCATCACACCGACGGTGTGGGCGAAGGTTTCGAGGTACAGGACGAGGTCTTTGCGGTCGGCGCCGCGGCGCATCCAGGCGGCCAGCTCGACCGGGTCGGTGGTTGGCAGGTCGGCGTAGCCGGTCTCGCCCGCCAGCTCGATGACGGTTTCGGGTCGGAGGCCGCCGTCGAGGTGATCGTGCAGGAGCACCTTGGGTGCGGCGGCGATCTGGTCTGGGGTGGGGAGGGAGGCCTGCATGGATCCACGCTAGCCGGTCGGCTCGGGTGGCCGGGTCAGTTCTGGCTGATGCCGCAGAGCTCCCACGCGTCGTCGCCGTCCAGGTCGAGGAAGAGGAGCTCGACGTCGGCGCTGCCGGCACCGTTCACATCGCGGATCGTGGCTTCGACGAAGGCGTTGCTTTCGTCTTCGAATCCGTTGATGAATGAGGTGTCCGGGTCGGCGTTGCTGGAGAAGTAGCTGCTGCCGTCTCGTTTGACGAAGGCGATGGCGTTTTCGTCCCATTCGAGTTCCGTTGCGCCTTCGGCGATCCAGCCGATGGGCGGGAAGTCGCCGCCACCTTCGAAGCAGCGAGCTTCGAGCGCGTTCTCGGGTGTGCCGGCGTTCCATTCGGCGATGAACGTGTCGGTTGAGGCGCGGAGTTCGTCGTTGACGTTGCCGATTTCGTTCACGCCGAAACCGACGAGGGCGACGCAACCTCCGAGCGGGAGGCCGCACAGGAGGAGCACGCCGGCGACGATCCATGGCCACCGCTTCTTCTTGGGCCCGCCGGGTGCTGCCGGCGGTGGCACGGCTGCGCCGGGCATTGCCGCTCCGGGCGCCGGCGGTGGCGAGTAGGGCGGTGGCGTGACGTAGGGAGCTCCCGGTGGTGGCCCGGCCGGAGGCGGGACCGGCGGCTGCCCGGGTGCCGGCGGCGGAGTGGGCGAGCCTGGCACCGGAGGTGGTGCCGGGGTGTTCTCGCCCCGATAGATGTAGTCGTCTCCGTCTTGAACCCAGTCGCCTGGCCCACCGTTGCCGTCGCTCATGGCGACGACGTTAGCTCAGCGGTCGGCGGAGCGTCGATGGCCGACGGTGCGGGGTGCGTCGAGCACGGTGGAGAGCTGGGCGACGGAATCGATCAGGTGCGTGTGGGGTGCGTCCAGCAGCTGTTCGGTGGTGTGCGCTCCCGAGGTCACGCCGACGACGAGGCCCGAGCCTGCCCGGTTGCCGGCTTCGAGGTCGGCGACGGTGTCGCCGACGACGGCGACCTGTCCGACCGAGTCGATGTGGAGTTCGAGGATGGCTTCGAGGAGGAGGTCGGGGGCCGGGTGGCCTCGGTGCTGTCCGTGGGCGGAGAGTTGGGCGGCGAATCGGTCGGTCCAGCCGAGGTGGCCGAGGACGGCTTTGCGGACGTCGGCGGAGAAGCTGGTGGTGACGGCGGTGTGGATGCCCCGGTGGGCGAGGTCGTCGAGTGTGGCCTCGGCGCCCTCGACGGGGTCGATGGTGGCGAGCGACTCGATGACGAGGTCGTCGAAGGCCCAGGTGGCTTCTTCGGCGCGGACCGGGTCGCCGAGCACGGCGGTGAGCACGTCGAGGGTCGGGCGGCCGAGGAGCGCTTGGACTTCTGCGGTGGCGGCGGCGTGTTCGGGGCTTCCGGCTGCGAGCCCGGCTTCGGTGAGGGCGGCGTCGTAGGCCTGAGTGACGACGTCGACGTTGCGCACGAGGGTGCCCATCAGGTCGAAGATGACGAGCTGTACGGAGTCGGTCACGATCGCCAGAGTGGCACACTCCGGCAGGAACGCCAGATTGTGGAACCGGTTTTTCCGGAGGTGGTCAGGCGGCGGCCCGGGTGCGTCGCAGCAGCGGGTCGGCGGTGGCGAGCGCCTTGTCGGTGAGGGAGAAGATCCGGCCGGCGGCGCCGGGCGTGCTGGAGTCGACGAGGTTGCCCATCACCTGGAGCGTGATGTTGGCAATGGCTTCGGTGCCGACGGCCAGGCGGAGGCCGTTCTTGAGGATCCACGGATGTCCGATGAGGAAGCTGAAGCGGCGTCCGGTGGAGAGGAAGCCGTCGAATCGTTCGCCGACTTCGATGTCGTAGCGCTCCGGTGCGGTGGCGGCGTCGGCGAGGAACAGGTCGGAGGCGAGCATGCCGCTCTCGAGCCCGTAGTCGATGCCTTCGCCGTTCATCGGGTTGATGAGGCCGGCCGCGTCGCCGATGGCGACCCAGCCTTTGCCGTGGCGTCGTTGGGCGCTCATCGGGAGCCGCCAGGCTCGGGGCCGTTCGAGGTACGGGCCGAGCCCCCAGGTTTCCTGCACCATGTCTCGGTAGTCATCGAGGAGGGTGTTGAGGTTGAGCTTCTTGAAGCCCTTCATGGTGCTGAGTGCGCCGGCGCCGATGTTGACGGTGCCGTCACCGGCAGGGAACATCCAGCCGTAGCCGGGGACCGGCGTGCCGTGCTCGTCCTTCAGGGTGAGGCAGGCTTCCAGGTGGGCGTCGGCGTGGCGGGGCGATTCGGCGTAGGCGCGAATGGCAAGACCGAAGGGTTCGTCTTCCACGCGTTCGGTGCCGAGCATCTTGGCGACGGCACCGGGGGCTCCGGTGGCGACGACGGTCATGGGGGCGGTGTACCGCTCGCCGTTGGCCTCGACGCCGATGACGGTGTCGCCTTCGAGGATCGGGAGTGCTTCGGTCTCCCAGCGCACGTCGGCGCCGGCCTCGGTGGCGGCGTCGATGAGAGCAGCGTCGAGTCGGCGGCGGGGCCAGACCGCACCGTGGTTGGGGAAGCGCCCGCCGTCGGGCCAGGGCAGTTCGCGCACGGTCGAGTTGGCGATCATGCGGAGGCCGTCGATGTGGTGGGCGTCGTCGAGGGGGATGCCGAGTTCGTTGAGTGCGCCGACGGCGCGTGGGGTGAGGCCGTCGCCGCACACCTTGTCGCGGCCGTAGGGGGCCTTGTCGAAGACGACGACGTTGGCGCCGCCTCGGGCCGCCTGGGTGGCCGCAGCTGCGCCGGCGGGCCCGGCGCCAATCACGAGGAGGTCTACAGCGGTGGAAGGCATGGTTACAGCGTGCCAGCGAAACCGGTTCTCGCCCGGTCTGTCCGCTCATTTTTCGGTCGGGATAGCGTTTGTCACATGGTTGGGCCGGTGCTTCGTGTGGGTTGTGCGATGTGGACGAATCGCCTGTGGCCGGGCGTGCACATCCCGGAGTCGACGCCGACCGGTGGTGAGCTTCCGGCGTACGCCCGCGTGGTGAATGCGGTGGAGGGGAACACGACCTTCTATGCGACGCCCGATGCGGCGACGGTGGAGAAGTGGCGGAGCTCGGTGGACGACGGGTTCCGGTTCATGTTCAAGCTGCCTCGGGAGATCACGCACGACAGGAAGTTGCGGGGTGTGGACGGCCCGTTGCGGGATTTCCTGGATCGGTTCGAGCCGATGGGGGAGTTGATGCGGCCGACGTCGATTCAGTTGCCGGCGTCGTTCGGGCCGGCGGATCTCGGCGTTCTGGCCCGCTTTCTGGAAGATCATCCGCTGGAGACCGGCTGGGCGGTCGAGGTTCGCCATCCGGGCTACTTCGGGACAGACGATGAGCGGCGGCTGAACGATTTGTTGGCGACCCATGGAGCGGATCGGATCATTCTGGATTCGCGGGCGGTGTTCGCCGGCCCCGCCAAGACGCCGGAGGAGTTGGAGGCGTTCGAGAACAAGCCTCGGCTTCCGGTTCGGGCGGTGGCCACGGGCAACCATCCGGTGGTGCGGTTCATCGGGCAGACGGCGGAGGAGGCGAATCCGGAGTTCTGGGAGCCATGGGTACCGACGGTGGCCCGGTGGGTGAACGATGGGCGCGAGCCGTTGATCTTCCTGCACACGCCGGACAATGGGGCCGCGCCATCGATGGCTCGGCGCTTCCACGCCGAGGTGGCCGCGCTCGTTCCGGGGCTTGCCCCGCTGCCGGATCCGCCGCCGGCCCGTGCGCTCGGTTTGTTCGACGAAACGCCGCCTTCTGGGTGATTTCGCTCTGGTTGCAATCGCTCAGGATTCACCGGACGCCGTCGATTGTTCTGGTGGAGGACGTCTTTCCGTGTCCCCACAAGGAGATGCAATCATGACTTCGACCCGGACGCGCATCGGCCACACCTCGCTGGTGTTCGGTCTTGTCGTACTGTTCGCAAGCCTTCTGTCCTTCGGTACTGCCGGTGCCCAGAGTGGGGGCTGCTCGAACGGCCCGCACACGGGTGCGACGGCAACCGATAGCGACGGTGATGGCGTGAGCGATGCTGACGAGCTCACCGGTGGCACCGACGAGTGCGACCCGAACGATCCTCCGCCGGTCACCGGCCCGTGTGATGGTGCCGGCCACGCCGGTGCGACCGCGACCGACGGTGACGGCGATGGCGTCTCCGACGCCGTGGAGAACCAGACCGGCACGGACGACTGCGACCCGAACGACACGCCGACCCAGGTGTGCGACGAGTACGTCGCCAACTACAACGCGTCGACGTTCGACTCGGACAACGATGGCGATTCCGATGCGGCCGAGGATGCTGCCGGAAGTGACAAGTGTGACCCCGACTCGCAGGTTGGCAGCGTCGCCATTTCGCCGCCGGCTGCGACCCCTGAGGCCACGCCTCCGGCGCTCGCGCTGACCGGCCCGAGCACGTCGCTGTTGATTGCGATCTTCGGCGCTGCGCTGCTGACGATTGGTGCGATCTCGGTGAGCATGAGCCGCCGCGTCGAGGCCTGATCTCGACGGGCGCACCTGCGCTCAACCTGAACGACAACACGGGCCCCGGACGAATGCGTCCGGGGCCCGTTGTCGTCTCTGGGGGGAGAGTTGGTGCTGCGGTGGTTGGTCAGGCCGACATGGGGCTGGCGCCGTGCATGGAGAGGTTGGTGGTGTGGCCCACCGACAAGCCGACGTCTTCGAGCGCTTCGACGAGTGCGGTCAGTAGGAGCGACCGGTAGATGGGTTCCATGGATCGGTCTTCGATCCAGGCGTACGCCCGGAACACCATGGCTTCGCCGGCGACCGTGTCGAAGCAGACGAAGGGTTTGCGTTCGGGCGCACCCCAGTCGATGTCTTCGAGCACCTTGGTCATGATTCGGGTGGCGAGTTCGCGGTCGGGGTTGTGGTCGAGGGGGACGTCGACACCGAAGCGGTAGCCGCCGAGCCGCGAGTGGTTGAGGGTCTTCTGTTCGGAGACGGCGGCGTTCGGGATCCATGCGGTGGTGCCGTCGGGGAGGCCGAGTTCGATGCGGAGGAGGGAGCGGGAGAGCACGGTGCCGAAGGTGCCGTCGACTTCGATGACATCGCCGACCTCGTAGATGTCGTCGAGCGTGGTGACGACGCCGGCGACGATGTTCTGGCCGAGCGGGGTGAAGACGACGGCGCCCGTGAAGCCGACGGTGGTGAGGACGGCGGCCATGCCGGTGACGTCGATGCCGGACACTTCCAGACCGGCGGCGATGACGAGGACGCGCACGATCTTCGGCGCGAAGAAGTCGAGCTGGCGGCGGGTGCGGGAGTCTTCGACGTTGCGCACGGCTCGCTTGACGAGGCGGGAGGCGATGTAGGACATCAGCGACAATCCGAAGAGGCGGACGATGATCGGCCCGCTCGTGTACAGGATGGTGGCGCTGTCGATGTCGAAGCCCAGGCTGTCCTTGAGGAATTGCTCGTCCACCTGTGTGTTGGATCCCTTCAACCGCCCCCGGTTTCGGAATGTAACATTCGTAACATAAACGACATGTTCACGTCCTGTCACGCAATTGGTGGGAATTTCTTCCCGGTCGGCGTGGACGCTGCGTGGCTCAGGCGGCGGCGGGCAGCCAGCGCCGCCACTCGGGGAGGACCCGGGCGCGGTCGAGGAGCACGGTGTCGTGTCGTGGCGTGCGGGGTGGCGCCTTCAACGTCCAACTGAGTTCATCGAGTGTCCGGTCGGACTTCTGGTTGTTGTGCTCGGCGCACATCAGAACCACGTTGCCCCAAGTGTGCGTGCCGCCCCTCGAGCGCGGGATCACGTGGTCCATCGTCGAGCCCTTCCGGTTGCAGCCGGACTTCTGGCAGACGCCGCTGTCTCGCGCCTGCAAGGCACGCCGGGTGATGGGCGGTCCTTCCCGGCGGAAGGGTATGACGGCCATCTCTCGCAACCGCAGGACTGATGGGAACGGGAACTCGGCGCCGCCGCTCGAACGCAGCGTCCGGTCGGGGAGTGCTTCGATGCAGTCGGCTCGGTCGGCGAGCTGTAGGCAGATCGCGCGCTGCCACGAGATGACCCTCAGTGGTTCATACGACGCATTCAGCAGCAACACCGCCACGGGAACCAACCTAGTCAACCCGTAGGCTCGGCGGATGGCGAGGGTGAAGCACGAGCGATTGGACTGGGGATTGCGCTCCGTTCTGCTCGCCAGCTTCTTCAACACGTTCGCCTTCATCGGGCTCATCACGTTCGTCGGCGATCAGGTCTTCTCGATCTCCGGTCGGGAGCTCGACCTCGGGCTGCTGGCGCTCTTCTTGTTCCTGCCGATCTTCGTGCTGTCGCCGATCGGCGGAACGGTGGCCGACCGCATCGACCGGCGGCTCGTGTGGGCGGTCCCGACCATCGTCAACATCGTCGTGGCCATCGGCATCACCGTGTACACGCGGTCCGAACCCTCGTCGGTCTGGCCGTTCTTCGTCTTCGTCTCGGTGCTGGGTGCCGCTCGAGCCTTCGCCGCGCCGGCATCTCGTTCGCTGCCGATCGATCTGGCACCGCCCGAGGTGCTGGACCGGGTGATCGCCCTGAAGGCGATGTCGTTCCAGTCCGGCATCATCGTCGGCCCCGTGGTCGCCGGTTTCGCCGCTGTCGTCTCGCCCGAACTCCCGTACCTGATTGCGGCCGTGCTGTACGGGGTGGTGCTGTTGCTGCTCACCCAGATCTCCAAGCCCGAGATCGACCAACTCGATTCGGCTCCCGGCCTGGTCCAGGCCTTCTCCGACGCGGTCGACGGCATGCGATACGTGCGCCGGAACCCGATCGTGTTCGGTGCCATCAGCCTCGACCTCTTCGCAGTGCTGCTCGGCGGCGCAACCGCGTTGCTGCCGGCGATCGCCGAGGAGCGCCTCGGTGTGGGGGAGGTGGGCCTGGGCTGGCTGCGGGCCGCCGATGGCATCGGCGCGGCCGGCATGAGTCTGTTTCTCGCCTACGTGACGCTGCGGCGCCGCATCGGCAAGGTGCTGCTGGTGAGCGTGGGTGTGTTCGGTTTGGCGACGATCGCTCTGGGGTTCACCAGCAACTACGGCGTGGCATTCGCCGCGATCGTCGTGCTGAGCGCCGCCGATGCGATCAGCGTCTACATCCGGTCGAGCCTGGTTCCGCTGGCGACGCCGGAGGCCATGCGTGGCCGCGTGATCGCGTTGGAGAACGTCTTCATCGGCGGGTCGAATGAGCTCGGCGCGCTCGAGTCGGGCGTGGCCGCGCAGTTCCTCGGCCTGGTCTGGGCGGTGGTCACCGGCGGCATCGGCACGCTCGGGATCGTCGCCTTGTGGTGGAAGTTCTTCCCGGCATTGCGCGACGTCGACTCGTTCGAGGACGTGCGGGTCGACGTGAAGGCAGCCGGCGAGGCGCAGGCGCTGCCCGACGGGTGAGTCGCATAGTCCCAGTACGTCGATCGTGGGTCGTATCCCGACAGAATCGGCTCCGGCGGCCGGTCTGCGCACTGCTGTGCGTCTGCATTCGCTAGGACTGAACCATGCGAACGCTGTTCAATACCCTCGCCGTCATCGCCGTTCTCGTCGCCGCCTGCTCGAGCACCTCGTCGCCCGCCATCGAAGATGCAGCGCCTACGAGTGCCGACGAATCATCGGGTCCCGCACTTCCAGTGCGCGACGGGCCGCGTCGGGAGACCACCGGCAGCGTTCCCCACGTGCAGCTGGAGGCCACCCCAGTTCCCGCCGTGGATGCGGAACTCCGCCGCCGGGCGCTCCTGTTCCCCGGCGTGGCGGAGCAGGACTCGTCCGTTTCCCCGGGGGCGACCGGCATCGTCGTCACCGATGCGGGTTCGCTCGCTCAACGCGGCATTCTCCTGTCGCCCGGCGAGTTCGCCCACATCCATCCCGACGGGAGCCTGCACGTATGGCTGCCGCCTGAGCGGGCGCGCGAGCTCGATGAAGCGAAGTGGGGCGAGCTCCACCCATGGGTGGACCGCGACGGCTTCTGGGACGGGGTGGCGATGATCTTCACACCGGAGTCGCCAGACGAGCTTGAGGTCACGATGCAGCTGTTGGTGGACTCGTACAACTTCGTCATGGGGGCCGAGCTGACCGTGGCCGACGTGGCCTGACTCGGTCTAGCCTGATCGCTCCCCACCGGAGCTGAGATGCGCGAGACCTTCACCGATTGCCACGCCGACGCTGCCGAGCCCGAGCTGTTCATCGTCGAGGGCACGTCGGCGGCGAACGCCGTGGAGATTGCTCGAGATCCGTCGTTCCAGGCGGTGCTCGCTGTGCGGGGCAAGCCGATCAACGTGGAGGCGGCGCGCAAGAGCGAGATCGACCGGAATGACCGGGTGCGCGACATCGTGACCGCCGTGCACCTTGGAGCGGAGAGCGAGACCGAGCTGCGATGGTCGGCCGTTCATCTGCTCACCGACGCTGACGTGGATGGCGTGCACACCCGGGC
>JAHDEJ010000038.1:27479-47772 GCA_020628865.1 Acidimicrobiales bacterium | reverse complement strand
AGGCGTCCGTCTTCAACGCGCACGCGCCGATCGGTGCGGCGTCGGCCGGTTCCATCCGCAAGCAGCGAGGCCAGTGCCGCCTCCCGGTCCGGGGTCAACCAGCCAGCGAGCTCGGTCGGGTCGCCACGATGGAGCTGCAACCCATCCAGCGAATTCTGCCGGACCGGCGTGCCCAGCAGCGCGTGTTGGTCCCACTCGTGCACGAACTCGAGCCGCATGTCTGTGGGGGCCGACCCCAGGGGCCAGCCGACCGAGTAGACGATCCGATCTCCCGTGCCGCTCCCGAAGACCGAGAACGGTGACGGGCGGGTGACAGACACGGTCAGCCCGTCGACGATCCCTTCGACGCCGGCCGTTCCGAGAGGGCCGAATCGCGAGGTCAACAGCGACAGGTTCACGGTCTCGGCGACCTCTGCCCAGACGGCCTTGTGCGACCGGTTCGCGCTGGATGCGCTCTTCTGGAAGCCACTCGCCGTTGCGCCCGCAACTCCGAAAATGAAAACCGCCAACAGCATTTCCACGGGCAGATCCTATGCGCCGACGCTCCGGCGTTTACGTGAAAGCTTCAGATGGCGTTCGCCCGCAGGTCGGCGATGTCGATCCATTCGAGTGCCTGAGCGTGGGTGGCCTCCAGCACGACCTTCGGCGCAACGCCGGCCTCGTGAGCTTCCACCCACCGGCTGGCGCACAGACACCATTGGTCTCCGGCCTTCAGCCCCGGGAACCCGTACTCGGGCCGGGGAGTGGACAGGTCGTTGCCCTGCTCCTTCGAGAACGCAAGGAACGAGTTCGTGACCACGGCGCACACGATGTGGAAGCCACCGTCCTGAGGATGCTGGTCGCAACAGCCGGTACGCGTGAACCCGGTCATCGGGTCGGTGCTGCACGAGGCGAGTTCGCCGCCGAGAACGTTCTGAGCCATGAAAGGAGTCTGCCCGGAAGGGTCGACTGACACACCCTCGACGTAGTCTGTGGCCGATGCAGTGCGTTCAGGCTCGGGCAGGCCGCCCCTTCACCCTCGCCGTTCGCGCCGCCATCGATGCTGCGCAGGCCGGCGACCCGCTGCGTGCGGTCACGGTCGTCGTGCCGTCGAACCTGGCCGGTCTCAGCCTTCGCCGCCTCCTCGGTTCCGACCGTCTCGATTCCACGCCCCGGCTCGGCCCCCGCGGCATCGCCAACGTCTCGTTCTCCACGCCCTTTCAGCTGGCCGGCCGGTTGGCGGCACCGGAGCTGGCACGATCCGGCCGGCGTCCGCTGACCACCGCCGTGCTCGCCGCCGCGGTCCGCCACGTGCTGCGCACCCAGCCGGGCCGCTTCGCCGCGGTGTCGGAGCACGTCTCCACCGAAACGGCCCTTGTCCGGGCCTACAGCGAACTCACCGAACTGCACCCCGAACAGCGAGCCGTGCTCGCCGCGTCGACGACGGCCCAGACGGCCGACCTGCTGCAGTTCGTCGAGGCGGTCGCCGCGCACCTGGACTCCGACGGCGTCGGCCACCACGACGAATACGAGGTCATGTTCCGGGCCCACCAGGCGCTCGAGGCCGGCCTCCAGGACGACGCGTCCGTCGTGCTCTGCGGCCCCTTCGATCAGGGCGAAGCCACCCGGACGTTCCTCGGCACCGTGGCGCGCACGCTCGGCACCCACGCCGTGCTGTCGCTCTCCGGCGACACCCGGACCGACGATCGCTCCCGGCAGTCGTTCGGCCGCATCCTGGGCGAGCACCTGCCCGACGAAACCGCAGCGCTGCCCGCCCCAACTCGAATGATCCCGGCCGCCGATCCGGACGAGGAAGTCCGCGCCGTCGTGCGCGAGGTGCTCCGACGGGCCGAGGCAGGCGTCCCGTTCGAACGCATGGCCGTCTTCCATCCGGTGCAGAACCCGTATGCGCGAACCGTCCGGGAGCATTTCGATGCTGCGGGCATCCCGGCGGCGGGTCCGGATCACCGGCGAATGAACGACTCCATGGCCGGCCGTCTCCTCGGGCGAATCCTCGAGCTGGCAGAGCCTCGGAGCGGCGGCTCCGACCACCGCCTCGACCGGGACAACGTGCTGGCGCTCGCCGCCGCGGCCCCGGTGCGAGCGGCGTCCGGCAAACCGGCGCGAACCGGTCCGTGGGAGGTCGTGTCCCGCAAGGCCGGCGTGGTCGGCGGGATCGCAGACTGGACCGACAAGCTCGAGCGCCACAGCGACGTCCTCGCCGACACCGCCCAGGATCCGCTCAACGAGGGACGGTCCGCCGGGTTCCACGACGCGCTGCAGCGGGAGATCCGGGCGGCTCGCGAGCTGCTCGATTTCGTCCAGTGGCTGGAGCGAGAGACGTCGTCGGCACGATCGCTCGACACCTGGGCCGACCGCTCCACCTGGGCCATCAACCTCATGACGGCACTCCTGCCCGCTGGCAACCGCCGCAGCGCATGGCCAGAGACCGAGGTGGCCGCAGCGGACGGGGTCGAGCTCGTCCTGCGGCGGGTGGGCGTCCTCGATGCGCTCGAACCCGGTGCACCATGGTCGGCGTTCATCCGCGCCGTCGAGCTCGAACTCGACGCGCCGGCGGGAAGCCGTGGCCGGTTCGGCACGGGTGTGCTCGTTGCACCGATGTCTGCCGCGGTCGGCCTCGATGTCGATCACGTTTTCGTGCTCGGTCTGAGCGAAGGCACCTGTCCCCGCGTCATCCGGGAGGACACACTGCTCCCGGACGAGGAGCGCAAGCTCGTGGCCGGCGCCCTCGCTCGCCGCCCCGATCGCCAGGCCGATGAGCGCCGCCGCTTTCTCTCGGCCGTCGCCAGCGGAACCGAATCGGCCACACTCCTCATGCCGATGGGCGACCACCGCAACGGCCGGGTGCAGTCGGCATCCCGGTGGTGGGTGGAAGCACTCCGAACGCTCGGCGCACCCGAGACGCTCACCGCATCGGACTGGACAGACGCCGACGTCGCCGAACTCGAACCCATTCGCTCGTACCGGCAGTCGCTCACCGAGGCGGCGAGGCGTGGGCTCGCGACCTCACCAGCCGATCTCGATCTGCTCGGCGTCGACGGCTGGCTCGCCTCCGACCGCCCCGCCGCAGAGACGCCGCGCATCGGTCGCCCGCTTGCCGGAAGCCTTCGCATGCTCGACGAACGGCTTGCGGGGCTGAGTCGGTTCAACGGCGACCTCTCGATGGTGTCGGTGCCTCCGGTCATCGACGGCGCGTCGGCCATCAGCGCCAGCCGACTCGAGGCCTGGGCCGGCTGTCCCCGCCGCTACTTCCTCGGACAGGTGCTCGGACTCGGCTCCATCGACGCACCCGACGAAATCGTCGAGATCAGCGCACTCGATCGAGGCAGCATGTGGCACCAGATTCTGGAGGACTTCATCGCCGAGTCACTCCCGGGCCAGCCGCACGCGCCGGAGCGACCAGACGCCCCATGGACCGAGGCCGATCGAGACCGACTGCACGCCCACGCCGACCGCGCGTTCGCCGAGTACGAGGGGCAGGGGCGCACCGGTCGACCGCTGCTGTGGGAGATCGAGAAGGAGAAGCTCCGCGCCGACCTGGATCGCTTCCTCGACTCCGACGCAACGATCCGTTCCGAGAAGCACCTACTGCCCGACAAGGTCGAGATGGCGATCGGCTTCGCGCCGCGCGACGGCGGCCCCCCGACGGAACCGGCCAAGGTGGAACTCGCCGACGGGCGTGTGGTGCGGCTCCGCGGCTTCGCCGACCGGGTGGATCGGGTGGCCTCCGACGGATCTCCGGTCGTCTTCGACTACAAGACCGGCCGCGACACCAGCGGCGGCAAGAAGATCTCCAAGTCGCTCGATGAGGACCCGGTGCTCGGCGGCGACAAGCTGCAGCTCGGTGTCTATGCCGAGGCGGCCCGCCAACGCTACGGAACCGATCGGGCGTCGGCCTGGTACTGGTTCACCTCCGACAAGGGCAACTTCTCGCTCGCCGGCTACCCGTGGACCACAGACCGGCAGGAGCGCTTCCGTTCCGTACTTGCCACCATCGTGAACGGCATCGAGAGCGGCCTGCATCCACCGAACCCGGGGGACTTCGATTCGTTCTACGGCTCCTTCCAGAACTGTCGGTTCTGCGACTTCGATCCGATCTGTCGGCGCGATCGCGACGCCGAATTCGCCGCAGCGGTCGAGTCCGGTCGGATGGCCGAATGGCTGGCCATGCGGGAAACGCCCGAACCGACGGAGGGCGACGAATGACCGACCTCCACGCCGAGGCGATCGCCGCAGACGAGAACGCTCGCCTCACGGTCAAACACGAGACCGACCGCACCCTCTTCGTCGAAGCCGGCGCCGGTACCGGCAAGACCACCGCGCTCGTGGGTCGCATCGTGCAGCTGGTCCTCGCCCCCAACCTCGACGAACGGGTGCCGCTCTCCGAGATCGCCGCCATCACCTTCACCGAGGCGGCCGCAGCCGAACTGCGTGAACGCATCCGGTCCGAGTTCGAAGCGGCGCTCTCGTCCGCCCGCCGATCGGGTGACGACGCCACCATCGCGGCGTGCGAAGCCGCGCTCGCCGACGCCGACCTCGCCGCCATCTCCACCTTGCACGCCTTCGCCCAACGGCTGCTGGCCGAACACCCCGTCGATGTCGGCATCCCGCCACGGGTCGAGGTCATCGACGAGGTCCAGAGCCAGATCGCCTTCGAGGAGCGGTGGTCCGAGTTCGTGGACGAACTGTTCAACGACGACGAGATCGAGACCTTCATCGTCCGAGCGTCGATCCTCGACGTGGGCATCGGGGCCAGGAACTCGCCGCTTCGCACGATCGCCCAGATCTTCGACGACAACTGGGATCGGTTGGAGGGGATCGAGGCCAGCACACCGCCGGTCATGCAGGTGGACTTCACGCCGGTGAACGAGGCGATCGCCCGCGTGCTCGCTGCCCGCTCGGAATGCACCGATCCCGAAGACCGGCTGCTCGCCAACATCGACAGCGCCGTACCGAACCTCGAACGCTTCCTCGCGTCCAGATCCGAGACGGAACGTCTGCGAATGCTCGGAACGCTGAAGGTCGCCCACTCGTATGGCAAGAAGGACAACTGGCCGAACATCGACGCCGTGAAGGAGGACGCGAAGGCGGTTGCGGAAGTGGCGGGCGAAGTGCGGGGCCGCGTGGCGAACCAGACGCTCCAATTGCTGGCCGCCCGCATCGCCGTGTTCGTGAAGAACACCGCCGACCAACGACGGGCCGAAGGCACGCTCGAGTTCCACGACCTGCTCGTACTGGCCCGGTCGCTGTTGCGCACGTCGCCGGTCGCCCGCACCAGCCTTGCATCGCGCTATCGGGTGCTCATGCTCGACGAGTTCCAGGACACCGATCCCATCCAGATCGAGCTCGCCCTGCTCCTGGCCGGTTCCGTCACCGGGCCGTTCACCGGGAAGTGGGAAGAACTCCATGCCGAAGAGGGTCGGCTGTTCATGGTTGGCGATCCGAAGCAGTCGATCTACCGGTTCCGGCGGGCCGACATCGACCTGTTCCACGCCGTCCAGGAACGCTTCTCGAACGGACAGGTGGCACTCACCCGGAACTTCCGGACGGTCGCCCCGATCATCGACGCGATCAACGGCATCTTCACCGACCGGATGGACGGCACCGACCCGGCCCAGGCCACTTACACGCCGCTCGTCCCGTTCCGCACCGGTCCGGCGGACCATCGGCCCGCCGTCTTCGGCGGGCCAAGCACCCGGAAGGCGGGCGAGCTCCGCGAGGACGAAGCGAACGATGTGGCGACCATCATCGCCTCCATCCGCGACGACCCGGGTGCGTGGCCGGTCTACGAGCGAGACACCGATGCGTGGCGGGCGCCGCGTCTGCGTGACATCACCGTCCTGCTCCCCACGCGGACGTCGCTGCGGCAACTGTCCGACGCACTCGACGCCAACGACATTCCCTTCCGCGCCGACACCGGCACGCTCGTGTACGAGACGCAGGAGGTCCGCGACCTCCTCGTCACGCTGCGGGCCGTCGACGACCCATCCGACCAGATCGCTCTGGTGGCCGCACTCCGGTCGCCGTTGTACGCGTGTGGCGACGACGACCTCTTCCGGTGGCGAGACGCCGGGCTGGCGTTCGACCTGCGATCCTCGTGGCCTGAAGAACTGGACGACAGTCCGGTCGCTGCCGCATTCCGGCACCTGCGGACGCTCGCCGATCTCCGGTGGTGGGATGAACCGAGCCGACTCCTCCAACGCCTGATCGACGACCGTCGTGCGTTCGTCCTGCCGGCAACCGGACGACGGCCGCGAGACACCTGGCGCCGGCTTCGCTATCTCATCGACCAGGCCCGCGCCTTCTCCGAGTCGGGTGGTGGCGACCTCCGCGCCTGGCTGAAATGGACCTCGCTCCAGGGCCTGGACGGTTCCAAGGCCCACGAGCCGATGCTCCCCGAGTTGGACGATGACGCCGTGCAGATCATGACGATCCACGGATCGAAGGGTCTCGAGTTTCCGATCACGATCGTCTCCGGCCTCACGACCGACCTGACGCGTCGCCACGGTGCCGGTGTGCAGGTCTCGTGGACCGAACCGGGCACGATCCCGGAAGTGGCAATCAACCGGACGCTGCGGACAGCCCAGTTCGATCTGGCCAACGATCTCGAAGCGGAGATGGCCCGGCCCGAAAAAGATCGACTGCTCTACGTGGCGCTGACCCGGGCCCGCGACCACCTCGTCGTCAGCACCCACCATCCGGTGAATGCGAAGGGCGTCGCCAAGGACTCCCACGGTGCCACGGTCCACGGATTCGCCACCGGCGAGCTGGACACGATGTTCCGCCCCGCACTCGGGCAGGGCACCCTGTTCGCCGCGCCGACCGGGCCCGACGCCGAGGAACCGGCGAGCTCCTTCCGGATCCCCGAGAACTGGTTGCGCGATCGTCGATCGGTGCTTGCCCGGGCTTCGCAAACCTCGGTCCGTTCGGCCACGGCCCTCGCCCGAGCCGTGCGAGAGGACCTCGAGCTCGACGCCTCGGACGACGTCTCACCGATGGACGAGATCGACGATGCCGCCGCACTTCCTCCGCAGACCTTCCGACGGGGACGGGCCGGCACCGCCATCGGGTCCGCCGTGCACGCCGTGCTGCAGTTCGTGGATCTCACTGATCCGAAGCCCGAGGTGATCGAGGATCTCGTCACGGCGCAAGCGTGGGCCGAGTCCGTGCCGGAACACGTCGACACGATCGCACGATCGGTTCGCTCCGCGCTTGCCGCAGACATCGTCGGTGCATGCCGCACCGCCCGCCATTGGAAGGAGCTCTACGTCGCTGCTCCCGTCGGCGGCGTGACGGTCGAGGGCTACGTGGACCTCCTCGTCGAAGGGCCCGACGGGCTCGT
Source organism: Acidimicrobiales bacterium (assembly GCA_020628865.1). Taxonomy (GTDB): domain Bacteria; phylum Actinomycetota; class Acidimicrobiia; order Acidimicrobiales; family SHLQ01; genus SHLQ01. The sequence continues at coordinate 40,430 of JAHDEJ010000038.1, read as the reverse complement.
CGTGGTCGACTACAAGACGGATTCCGTCACCACGGAGGCCGACATCGATCGAAAACTCGACGGCTACGCGATGCAGGGAGCGGCGTACGCCGCGGCGATCGAAACCGCCACCGGTCGGACCGTGGCCGACGTGCAGTTCGTCTTCGCCCGCCCGGAAGGACCGGTCGTGCGTTCGGTGAGCAACCTCGCCGAACTGCGCGAACGGATCGCCGTCACTGCGGAGAAGGCGGGCGTCGTGGCTCCGCCGCCACACGACGACCTAAGCTGAGCGATCGGGACATGGCGGGCGGTTGCGCAACCGTCGCCATCGCCCCGAGATGTGAGGAGAGCCCATGAGTGGTCAGATGGCGGACGTGATCGTGATCGACGACGAGGAGTTCGCTGTCGTCGAACCCGAGCCCGGTCAGTTGTTCGAACCCCGGGATCTCGGGCTGTCTCCAGTGATGACACACACGGCGAACACCCGCGGTGTGCTCGCCCGTTACCGGGTCACGGAAGAGGGGCGACTGCTGCTGTCCGACCTGCAGGTCGGACATCTGGAGCAGCCCCCGGCCATCGATGGCATCGAACCAACGACGGATGAGTACGGGCAGGTCTGGACCTATCTGGACCTCGACCGGCCCATCGCCTGGTCGGGCGACCTGCTCGCCGGAGCGTCGCCGATCCTCGATCTCTACGTGCATGCCGGCCACGCCCCGGTGTGGCACTACGAGTCGGTCATGGCGCTCGACGTGGAAGACGGTCTCGTCGTCGCTCGTGAGGATCGGTCGGCCGAGGTGGCCGAGTACCGCGACGACCGGTCGGACGACGACGACAACGCCTTCGAGCGAATGCTGAAGAAGATTCGCCTCCGGTTCGCCGACGACGACTGAACGTCTGAGGTTCCTGCAGCTACTGCGCCGAGATGATGGTGACCTCGGAAACGAGGGTGCCGTCTGCTCCGACCACGTCTGCGGCGCGTTCGCCGAGGCCCAGCTCTGGCGGCATCACGATGCGGATGTGATCGCCGACGTTGCGGCCCACGAGCGCCTCGTCCCAACCCGGTAGCAGGGCTTCCGAGCCCTCGGTTGCGAGCTGGTAGGGGATGGGCGAGCCGTTGGCCCACGACGAGTCGAAGACTTCGCCAGAGGTCTGCGCCATGAGCACGTAGTGCAGCTCGAGCAGCATGCCTTCGCCGACCTCGGCGCCGGTGCCTTCGGTGAGCACCTCGACCTCGAGTTCGGTCACGGGGGCGTCCGCGTTCTGGACGTCGGGCGGTGAGGCGACGTTGATCAGGTCGACGACGAACACCAGGTCGCTGTCTGCCGGAATGTCCGGGCTCGGCGACTGTGCGCCGTAGGCGAGATCGGATGGGATGGAGAGCAGGCGGCGGCCGCCCTCCTGCATGCCGATGATGCCCTGGTCCCAACCCTGGATGACGCGACCGGCGCCGAGGGTGAAGCCGAAGGTCGAGCCCCGGTCCCAGCTGGCGTCGAACTGCCCGCCATCGGTCTGGCGAACACCCACGTAGTGCATCGTCAGGTAGTCACCGGACTGGGCGGCCCTGCCGGTTCCCGGGATGAGGTCTTCGATCTCGAGTTCCACCGGCGCGTCCGTCGGCACATCGAAGATCGGCTTCCCCTCGACATCGGGGGCCTCGGTCGTCGCCGGCTCAGCGGGCGGCTCGGTCGTGGTCGACTCGGCCTCGGGCGCCTCGGTGGTGGACGTGAGCGGTGTCGCCGCGTCGTCGCCGGAGGAACACGCGGAGGCCACGAGCGCCAGAAGGGCGAAGAGCAATACGGAGAGTCGTGAGAACATCGCACCAACGGTAACGGGGTGTTTCCGCCACGCTGCGTCGCGATCGCCAAGTCTTGAGGTCGCCTTACCTGACCGTTCGTTCTAGGTTGACGAGGTGGGACGCACCGGGCAATGGAACATGTCAGCCGATGTCGCCAGGCGCGTGGCCCTCGGTGCTCAGGGATTCGCCGACAAGCGTCCGACCGGCAAGGTCGATCGACGGCACCTTCGCCGGGTGATGCGGCGCCTGAACGTGATCCAGCTGGACTCGATCCCGATCATCATCCGCACACAGCACCTGCCGTTCCACAGCCGCCTCGGCCCATACCGACCCGAACTGGTGGACGACATCGCCTACGCCCGGGATGAATGGTTCGAGGCCTGGGCCCACGAGGCCTCGTTGCTGCCAGTCGAGAGCGAACCGCTGTTCCGGTGGACGCGCGACCGGGCCCGCGAGGGGCAGACGTGGAAGTCCCTGTCCGAAGTGGCTCGGCGTGAACCCGGCTACGTGCAGGCGGTGTTGGACGAAGTGCGGGAGCGGGGCGCGCTCGCCGGCGGCGAACTGAGCGATCCCCGTCCGCTTCCGGGCGACGGCAGCGGGTGGTGGCACCGTTCGCTCGGCGTGCTGGCGTTGGATTGGTTGTTTCGGGTCGGGGAGCTCGGTGTGCGCCGCCGCGGCAACTTCGAGAAGGTCTTCAGTCCGATCGAAGACATCATCCCGGCGGACATCCTTGCTGCTCCAACCCCCTCGGTCGTCGAGGCCCAGCGGGAACTCTGCCTCCAGGCGGTCCGGGCGCTCGGCGTGGGCACCGACAAGGAGATCGCCGACTGGTTTCGCCTGTCCGTGAAGGAACTTCGACCCCGACTGGCCGAACTTGCGGAAGCCGGGCGCATCGTGCCCGCTGAGGTCAAGGGCTGGGGCACTCCGGCGTGGGCAGATCCGGCGGCGTCGATCCCGCGGAAGATCCACGGTGCGACCGTGCTCTCCCCATTCGACCCGGTCGTCTGGAATCGGGACCGGGCCCTGCGCATGTTCGACTTCGACTACCGCATCGAGATCTACGTGCCCGAGGCCAAGCGTCGGTGGGGCTACTACGTCCTTCCCATCATGGTCGACGGCCGGCTCGTCGCTCGCTCCTGCATCAAGACCGACCGCGACGCCGAAATCCTGCGCATCCGTACGTCATGGGCCGAGGACGGTCATGCCGACGCAGAGACAGCGGAACGGGTCGCTCCTGCGTTTCACGACCTGGCGAAGCTCGTCGGCGTGGACGAGATCGAGATCCAGCCGGTCGGCGATCTGGCTCCGCATCTCGCTCCGCTCTTCTGACCGGCCAGCCGGCGGCCGGGACGTTCCACCCGTCTTCTCAGGTGGCCACCGGCGCCTGCCGATGATCCGAGGGTGAAACAGAACCCGGATCATTTCGCCATGGCGGGCGGACGCTCCACGGCGCGTACCCCGTCTACGCTCGCAGACGTGAGCGGCGTGGATGGAACCCCGGACTGGGTCGCGGATGCAGTCTTCTATCAGATCTTTCCGGATCGGTTCGCCCGATCCGGGCGTGTCGACATCGGCGCCCGGCTGGATGCCTGGGACGCCGAACCGACCTTCACCGGCTACAAGGGCGGCGACCTCTGGGGCGTCATCGAACGGCTCGATCATCTCGTCGAGCTCGGGGTCACGGCGATCTATTTCAACCCGATCTTCCAGAGCGCGTCGAACCACCGATACCACACCCACGACTACTACCGAGTCGACCCGCTGCTCGGCGGCGACGAGGCCTTCGACGCCATGCTCGCCGCCGCACACGCCCGCAACATCCGGGTCGTGCTCGACGGCGTGTTCAATCACGCCAGCCGAGGCTTCTACCAGTTCAGCGACATCGCCGAGCACCAGGAGAAGTCCGCCTACGTCGATTGGTTCCGGGTGCGAGCGTTCCCGATCCGACCGTACGAGGAGGACATTCCCGCCACCTACGACGCGTGGTGGGGCCTGCACGCACTTCCGGCGTTCAACACCGAGACCGAGGCGGTGCGCGAGTTCCTCTGGGACGTCGGCACCCACTGGATGGAGCGGGGCATCGACGGTTGGCGTCTCGACGTTCCCAACGAGATCGCCACCCCGGGCTTCTGGGAGGAGTTCCGGCGTCGTGTGCGGGCGGTGAACCCCGAGGCGTACATCGTCGGCGAGATCTGGGAATCGGCCGAGGCGTGGGTCGGCGACGTGGGCCGCTTCGACGGCGTCATGAACTACAAGCTGACAACGGCCATCATCGCCTTCGCCATCGGCAACCGGATCAACCCGGACACCATCCTCAACAACCACGACTACGACGTGACGCCCGGTCTCAACGCCGCACAGTTCGCCGATCGAATCGACTGGATCCACCGGATCTACGATGCGCCCACGCAGCGGGCGATGCTCAACCTGCTTGACTCGCACGACACGGCCCGGATCCGCACGATTGCCGGCGACGACACGGAACTCGTTGCGCTCGCGCTCACGCTGCTCTTCTGCTTCCCCGGTGCGCCGAGCATCTATTACGGCACCGAGGTGGGAATGGCCGGCGGTCCGGACCCGGACTGTCGTCGCGGCATGCCGTGGGACACCTCCGAGTGGGACACCGACGCGCTCGACCTGGTCCGCTCGCTCATCGAGCTGCGCGCCGCCCATCCGGCGCTGCGTGCCGCAGACGTCGAGCGGCTGGGCCCGGCCGACGGCCTCGATTTCGGCCGCACATACGTGATGGCCAGAGGTTCCGGTGCGGATCGCCTGCTGATCGCGGTGAACCACGCCGACGAGCCCGACGTGGTCCCGCTCCTCGAAGGCATGTTGCCCGCCGAACCGGAGCGGGTGTTCGGTATGGCCGAGCGCACTGCCACCGGCCTCCAGATGCCCCCACGATCGGTCGGGATCTGGAAAGCTCCGGTGGATGAGTGAGCTTCCCCGTAGCGCCCAACGAGTCGCAGACGCTGCAGCCTCCCATGGGCTGACCCTCGAAATCGTCGAATACCCGGACGGCACCCGAACCGCAGACGATGCCGCGCGGGCGGTCGGCTGTGCGGTCGGTCAGATCGTCAAGTCGCTGATCTTCGGTTTCGGCGACGGTCTCGTGCTGGCACTGACCAGCGGGAGCAACCGGGTGGATGCCTCCCGGCTGGCCGAGCTGGCCGGCGGCGGCGAATGCACCCGTGCAGACGCAGACGCCGTGCGAACGGTGACGGGCTACGCGATCGGAGGGGTGCCGCCGTTCGGACACGACAACGCCGTGCCGGCCTTCTTCGACCCCGACCTTCTCGACCACGACGTCGTCTGGGCCGCAGCCGGAACACCACGCCACGTCTTCCCAATCGATCCCCGCCAGCTCCTCGAACTCACCGAAGCAACCGTGGGCGCCTTCACCGAAACCTGACCCCGCAGGATCTGTGCAGCGCCAGGTGCCGTATCGGCACCTGCAGCTGCACAGAACGGGAGAGATGGGTGGTTGTCAGGCGAGGAGCGTGTCGAGGCGGTCGGCGACGGCACCTCGCTGCATCGGGTCGGCTGTCGTGCCGGAGAGGTGGCCGAGCCAGGTGATCGATGCGCGCTTGTTGGCGACCAGCCATCCGTCGGTTCCGTCGACGAGGTCGCGCCCGCCGCGCCAGTCCATCTCGATTCGCCACACGGGGCCGTCCTCGTCGTCTTCGGCGTCGGTCTCGACCAGCGTGCCCTTGGTGATCCGGCGTGGAGGCTCGGTGCCGACGACGGCCTCGCCCCAGCCTTCGAGATCGGACAGTTCCCCATTCGGGATGTTGAGGTTGATCACGACGGGTTCGGGCGCCGGGTCGCTGACCATTCCCTGGAGCACGGCCTCGGCGACGGTCGTGCCCATCTGCCAGTTCATCTGGTCGACGATCTCGGGCCAGGTCTGCCCTTCGACCTCTCGGCCGTCGAACCCGATGCTGACGGCGAGCCCGCTGGTCCCGCGGTTGCGGCCGGTGAGCGCGGCACCGATCGTGCCCGAGTGGTACACCGACCAGCCGACGTTCTGACCCGGGTTGATACCGGACACGACGAGGTCGAACGGTTCCTCGCCGAACGCCCCGAGCTGGGCGTACATGACACACAACGCAGGAGGGCCGGTGACCGACCACGTCGGCAGATCTCCGAGCTCCTCGATCTTGTGCGACCGCACCTTTGGATCGCCGTGGGTGAGCGTGCCGAGCGAGGCACCGGCACCCGAATATTCGGTCGCTGGAGCCACGACGGTCACGTCGCCGTACTTCGCCGCCATGGTGGCCAGCGGGTACAGGCCCTTCGATTCGATTCCGTCGTCGTTGGTCACCAAGATGCGCACCCCGTCACGCTAGCGTCTTGCTCATCAGCCGGAAGACCTACGTTCTGGACACCTCGGTGTTGCTCAGCGATCCTGCCGCCCTGCTGGCGTTCGCCGACAACGACGTCGTGCTGCCGATCGTCGTACTGACCGAGCTCGAGTCGAAGCGGCACCACCCGGAACTCGGTTGGGCGGCACGAACGACACTTCGCTCGCTCGAGAAGCTGCGTGAAGAGCACGGTTCGCTCACCGAGGCCCTTCCGATGGGCACGCAGGGCGGAACCGTGCGGGTGGAGATCAACCACAAGGACGACACCCGCATCCCGGAGCCGCTCCGCGAAGCCAACAGCAACGACCATCGCATCCTCACCGTCGCCGCAAACCTGCTCGACGAGGGTGCCGAAGTCGTGCTCGTGACCCAGGACCTGCCGCTTCGCCTGCGAGCCGGCGTCATCGGGATGGACGCGGTCGAGTACCGCCACACCGACGACGACCTCGACTGGAGGGGCATCGTCGAACTCGACGTGCGCGGCGACGTCATCGACACGCTCTATTCCGATCGCATCGCCGACGTGCCCGAAGCTGCCGGGCTCCCGGTCCACACCGGCATGATCCTGGGCGCCCCCGGCCAGTCCGCGCTCGGCCGGGTCGACGAGGACGGGCGCGTCCGGATGATCAACGAGCGGGAACTCTTCGGCGCCCGCGGCCGCAACGCCGAGCAACGGATCGCCCTCGACCTGCTCGCCGACGACTCGATCGGGATCGTCAGCCTCGGTGGGCCGGCGGGCACCGGCAAGTCGGTGCTGGCACTGGCGGCCGGCCTCGACGCAGTCCTGGAAAAACAGACGGCTCGCCGGGTGCTCATCTTCCGTCCGCTCTATGCGGTCGGCGGTCAGGATCTGGGATTCCTGCCGGGCACCGAGGACGAGAAGATGCGGCCGTGGACCGATGCGGTCAACGACGCGTTGCATGCGATCGCCTCGAAGAACGCGATCGACGAGATCGTGCGGCAGCAGATCATCGAGGTCCTTCCGCTCACCCACATCCGGGGTCGGACGTTGAGCGACACGTTCGTGATCATCGACGAGGCCCAGAACCTCGAACGCAGCGTCCTGCTGACGGCGCTGAGCCGCCTCGGCGAGAACTCGCGTGTTGTGCTGACCCACGACGTGGCGCAGCGCGACAACCTGCGAGTTGGCCGTCACGACGGCATTGCGTCGGTGATCGCCTCGCTGCGAGACAATCCGCTCTTCGCCCACATCTCGCTGGTGAAGAGCGAGCGGTCTGCCATCGCCGCCCTCGTCTCCGAGACGCTCGACTACTGAGCCCCCGGCTCCCGGGTCAGCTGATCAGTTCGTGAGCCCGATTGTTTGCGGCCTGCAGCTCTGAACGCATCTGTTCGGTGAGCTCGGTCAGCTTGGATCGGGGCACGCGACCTTCCGGCATGGGAATCGGCGGTCGAACGACCACGGCGACGGGTACCCGCTTCGGCGCCTTCGCTCCGGGCGGCATGGCCGCTTCGGTCCCCGCGATCCCGACGGGGACGATCGACGCTCCGGCCTTGGCCGCGATCCAGGTCGTTCCGTCGAACAGCTCACCGATCGCCTTGCCGGTCTGACGAGTGCCCTCAGGAAAGATCATGAGCGGCATGCCCTGATCGAGGATCTGGCGAGCGGCGTTCACCGCTTCACGATCGGCGGCATCGCGGTCGAGCGGAATGGCGCCCAAGCCGGCAATCCACCACCCGACCGGTTTGATCTTGAACAACGATTCCTTGGCCAGCGTCGGCAACCGACGCCCGGCGAGCGTGCCCACGATCAGGCTGTCCAGGTTCGAGCGATGCACCGGTGCAATGATCACCGGGGGCGCCACCTGCAGGTGCTCGGTCCCTTCGGCCGTGATGCTCAGCCAGCGAAAGAGGGTGCCCTTCGTGACCGCCCGCGTGATGTTGTAAATGCGCTCGCCGTAGGGCTTGGCCGAGATGTCGGCCGCCCACTGCGCCAGGTCCTTCTCACTCACGGGCCAATGCTCGCATGCCCGTTCAGTCTTGGCGAACCACGACGTCGACGGCGAGGCCGAGGCTCCGCTCCAACAGACCCCGTCGCTCGCGCGCAGCGAAGACCTCGAGTTCGAGCTCGTCGGGGTCGCCGGCGATCGAGAGTTCGAGCGAGTCCTCCCCGATCGTGATGGTGAGGTCCGTGGCGAGGTTCTGGTAGGACCGGTCCAGGCCGATGCCGAGCCGCAACATGCCGGAAAGCACGCACACCAGTTGCTGGTCGGAGGGGGACAGGTCGGCCCAGGCGCCGTGCGATGGCTTGGGCTCGCTCTTGCGGTGGTAGCGGGCGACCTGCGCGATGAGTTCGAGTTCGTGCTGGTTGAAGCCGGCGAGCTGTTCGGCATTCCGAATCAGGTAGTAGCTGTGCCGATGGTGGGCACCGTGGCCGACGAAGCGGCCGATGTTGTGCAACATGCCCGCCGCTTCGAGCACGTCTCGTTCGAAATCGCCGAGGCCGTGAAGCGCTGTGGTCGCGTCGAACAACTGCAACGCAATCTCGGTGGACTGGCGGGCGTGCTGGAGGTTCTCGCCGTAGCGGGCGGCGACCGCGTCGACGCTGCTCGCTCGAATCGTGCTGAGGTGATGGAGCGTCTCGGGTTCACGGTCGCGGCTGGCCAGACGATCGAGCACGAGGCCCTCGCGGAGGGCGTCCGGGGAGACCAGAAACTGGTCGAAGCGCAGCGAGCGCATCAGCGTGCGAACGAGGAGCGCTCCGGCGACGATCGAGTCGGCCCGGTGCGGTTCGACGCCTCGCAGCCGCACTCGCTCCTCGGGCGTCTCGGCGGCGAGCACCCGTGCGACCACGTCCTCGACCGCGTCTGCAGTGACGACACCATCGCGGCTCTCGTTCCGCCCGTTCGCCATCGCCTCGACCGTCTCGAACGTTCCAGACGCTCCGGCCACGACCTCGACCTGCTGCTGGCGAATGATCACGGCGAAGCGGGCCAGGAACGAACGGATGAACCGTTCGCAGTCCTCGACCCGATCCAGCGTGACCACACCGTCGGGGAAGAACCGGTTGGTGAGGCGGACGTGACCGATCTTGAAGCTGCGAGCGAGCTCCGGTTCCGTGCCTCGGCCGACCACCATTTCGGTGGAGCCGCCGCCGATGTCGATGACGAGGTGGCGGCGATCGGAGATGGGAAGCGCACCCAGCACACCGAGATGGATCAGGCGGGCCTCTTCGACACCGGGAATGACCTCGACGCTGATGCCGGCTTCATCACGGGCACGGTCGAGGAACACCGAGGGGTCCTCGGCTTCGCGAACGGCGCTCGTGGCCACGGCATAAACGTCGGCGTCGTGGGCATCGGCGAGCGCGCGGAAGCGGGTGAGTGCTTCGATGCCCCGGTCGACTGCGTCGGGGTCGAGGGTCTTCATGTCGCTCGCACCCGATCCCAGCCGGACGGGCGCCTTCTCCCGGAAGAGAATCTCGGGCCGGCCGACGTCGACGGGTTGGGCGATTGCGAGGTGCAGCGACGAGGTGCCGATGTCGATCGCTGCGAGGGGCCGCCCGTTCCGAGACACGTCAGCCCCCGGCCGCTTCCAGCGCGAGCGTGGCGTTCTCCCACTCGACCATGAGGTCAGCCGCACGTTCCTTCGCCTCGTCGTGAGCGGTGATGAGCTCCTGCATCCGGTCCTTGTCCTCGTACACGGCCGGATCAGCGAGCTGGTTCTGCAGGTCGGCGACCTTCGCCTCGGCCTTCTCCCACTTGCGTTCCGCGGTCTTGAGTGCGTTGCGCAGCGACTTCGTGGATGCGTGCGAGGCGTTGCGGGCTTCGGCCTCCTGGCGCTTCCGGTCCTTCTTGTCCTTGGCAGAGCCTCCGCCGGCGGATGGAGCCTGCTTCTTCTTCGCCTGCTTCTTGGGTGGGGCGGCGGCCTTCGGCGTGTCGGCGCCGAGGTCCGCCTTCACCGTTCCGAGCGGGTTCAGCACCTTCTCCGGTACGCCTTCGTGCCAGATCGCACGGCCGCCGCGCACTTCGATCAGCGCGTCGCACGTGTTGCGGATCAGGTGACGATCGTGGGTGACGAGCAGGACGGTGCCGGTGTAGACGCGCAAGGCATCTTCGAGCACGTCGCAACTCGGGAGGTCCAGGTGGTTGGTGGGTTCGTCGAGCACCAGCAGGTTCACCGGAACGACCATGGTCTTGGCGAGGGCGAGCCGGGTGCGTTCACCACCCGACAGCTCCGGGATTCGGCGGTCGGCGTGCTCACCGCTGAAGCCGAACGAACCCAGCACGGTGCGCCAGTTTCGGGTGGACTGCTTCGGCGTGACCGTCATCAGTTCCTGGTAGACGGTGCGGGTGGGGTCCATGTCTTCGGCCTGGTCCTGGGCGAAGGCCGAGATGTCCACGTGCGAACCGATGGTCACCGAACCCCTGGTGGGTTCGAGCCGACCCGTGAGCAGCCGGATCAACGTGGTCTTGCCGGCGCCGTTGGGCCCGACGAGTCCGACCTTGCGGCCCCGTTCGACGACGAACGACACGTCTTCCAGAATGTTCTTGCCGTCGTACCCGACGGTGGCGTTCTCGATCTCGGCGACGATCCGGCTCGACCGCTGCGGCTCCGGGAAGTCGAACTTGGCCGCCAGTTCCTTCTCTTCCGGCACCTCGATGAGGTCCAGCTTCTCCACGGCCTTGATGCGGCTCTGCACCTGCCGGGCCTTCGTCGCCTTGTAGCGGAACCGGTCGATGAACTCCTGCGTCTGCGCGATCTGCTTGCGCTGGGCGGTGGCCGCAGCGACGAGCGCCGCATAGCGCTCTTCTTTCGCCGCCACGTACTCGACGAACGTGCCGACGTACTCGGTTCCGACACCGCCGGAGATCTCGAAGATCCGATTGGCGACGGCATCGATGAAGTCGCGGTCGTGGGACACGAACAGCAGCGCACCCGACCAGCTGGCCAGATGATCCTCGAGCCAGGCCACCGAGTCGACGTCGAGGTGGTTGGTGGGCTCGTCGAGGATCAACAGGTCGGGGTTGGAGAGCAGGAGTCGGGCGAGGGCCACACGCATGCGCCAGCCACCGGACAGCTCGCCGATCGGGCGCTCGTTCCACTCGGGCGGGAAGCCGAGACCGGCGAGCACTCGATGGGCCTCGGACTCGATGGCGTAGCCGCCGTGGGTCTCGAACTCCGCCTGCGCCTGGCCGTACTGCTCGATGATGCGCTCCATGTTGGAGCCATCGTCGGTCTCCAGTTCCGCTTCCAGGCGGCGCAGGCGGGCGGAGATCTCGTTGATGTGGTCGGCCCCGTCGAGCGTCTCGGCGAGCACGGTCCGGTCGGTGGCCTCCGGGAGTTCCTGGGGCAGGTAGCCGATGGTCATGTCCTTCGGCTTGTGGATCACACCGTCGTCGGCGTCCTGGATCCCCATGACGATCTCGAGGAACGTGGTTTTGCCCACGCCGTTGCCGCCGACCAGCGCCACCCGACGGCCGTCGGAGAGCTGCAGCGTGACGTCGTTGAACAGACGCCGAGCACCATGGGATTTTTCCAATCCGGAGACCGTGAGCACCCGTAGAAGGATACGGCTCTAGCCTCGAACCGTGGACCCGAATGTGACCGAAGCGGCTCAGCGCCAGCAGTTGCGGCGGATGAAGGTGGTTGCCACCTCCATGCTCGTGCTGGCGGCAGTGATCTTCGTGGTGGCGAGAGGCCTCGAAGAGAGCAATGGATGGGCCGGCTACGTTCGGGCAACGGCCGAGGCGGCCATGGTCGGAGCGCTCGCCGACTGGTTCGCGGTCACGGCGCTGTTCAAACACCCGCTCGGGTTGCCGATCCCGCACACGGCGATCATCCCGAAACGCAAGAACGAGATCGGCGAAGGGTTGGGCGACTTCGTGCAATCCAACTTTCTGACCGGGGACGTCGTCGCCGAGAAGTTGGCGACGGTCGAGGTGTCCCGACGGTTGGCGGAGTGGTTGTCGGACCGCGACAACGCACGGTCGATCGTGTCCGAGGTGGCGACCGTGGTCGGCACCGTTTCCGATGTGCTCCGCGACGACGAAGACGTGCGGGCGCTCGTGGACTCGCTGGTGAGGGATCGGCTTGGACGGGTGCCGGTCGCTCCGATTCTCGGTCGGGTGATCGACGCCGGGATGGATGGAGACCACCACCACACGGTGTACAACGCGGCGCTCTCCGGCGCAGCGAACTTCCTGGAGGACAACCGCACGACCTTCCGGCGCCGCATGACGCAGGAGTCGCCGTGGTGGGTGCCGGAGGGAATCGACGATCACATCTTCGGAAAGATCTACTCGGCCGTGCAGGCGTTTCTGCGCGAAGTGGACGACAACCCCGAGCACTCGTTCAAGCGAGACCTCGATGGCCGCGCTCGGGAACTCGCGGAACGGCTTCGGGATGATGAAACCCTCATCGCCCAGGGCGAGAAACTCAAACAGGAACTGCTCGACCATCCGGACTTCCAGCTCTGGACCAAGGACCTGTGGTCCTCCCTGCAGGGCAACCTGAGCGACGCCACCCGTGAACCGGACAGCGACGTGCGAAGCCGGATCGAAGACGCGGTGGTCGCCGTGGCCGCCCGGTTGAAGGAGGACACGGCGCTCCAGGCGAAGATCGACGACTGGGTTGTCCAGGTCATCGTCTACCTGGCCGAGCAGGGGCGGGGCGAGATCGGCGCCCTCATCGCCAACACCGTCGAGGGTTGGGACGCCGAAGAGACGTCGGACCGCATCGAGCTGCAGGTCGGTCGCGATCTGCAGTTCATCCGCATCAACGGCACGCTCGTCGGCGGCCTCGCCGGCTTCCTGATCTACACCGCCAGCGAACTCTTCTTCTGATCCGAAG
>JAHDEJ010000038.1:17175-27379 GCA_020628865.1 Acidimicrobiales bacterium | reverse complement strand
TGGGCATGGCGGACGGCGGGAAGGCCGAGGCGCTCCCGCAGGTGGATCTGGCGGGCGGTGCCGTCGAGCAGGTCGTCGCCTCGAACGACCTCCTCGATGTTCTGGGCCGCATCGTCGACCACGCTTGCAAGGTTGTAGGCGGGGACGCCGTCGTTGCGTTGGATCACGAAGTCGTCGACGACCGTGGTCGTTGGGCCGTGGACGCCGTCGGTGAAGCTGACCTCGACCGCGTCGGCCCGGAGCCGCACGGCGGCCGGCCGGTTCTCTGCTCGCCGGGCCCGCTCTGCCGATGCCAGGTCCCGACAGGTGCCCGGATAGGCGCCCTCGGGGAGGTGGACGTGGGGAGCACTCGCTGCCTCTCGGATCTCCCGCCTGCTGCAGTAACAGGGGTAGGTCAGCTCGCGGTCATGCAACCGGTCGATCGCATCCCGGTAGGCCTCGCCCCGTTCGCTCTGGCGCAGCACGTCTCCCGTGAAGGTGACGCCCAGATCGTCGAGGTCGGCGAGCTGACGACGCTCGTGTTCGAGCCGTGCCGTGGCCGGGTCGAGGTCATCGATGCGAAGCCGCAACTCGGTGGCCCCGTCGTGGTGGGCGAACAGCCAGGCGAGCATCGCCGTGCGCAGGTTGCCGACGTGCAGATCGCCCGTGGGCGAGGGGGCGTATCGACCGATCGGCATGCCATCAGTCTTGCGGCTGTTCAGATCGTGAGCCACATGGGTCGACCCGCCGGGTCCCGTTCGTCGGGGTCGCCAAGGCGGACGGCGGTTCCCGCAGCCACTCGACGGGCGGTCCACAACAGAACGAGGGCATCGATGGCGTCGACCCGCTTCGGCGTCGCTGCCAGCAGCCGACCGACGTCGGGATGGACGGCGCCCGCAAGCAGCGCCACCCGTTCGTCGCGACCCTCGGGTGTCGACTTCTTCGAAGCGAGCGGAGCGCCGGCCAATTCGGCGAACGAGGACTCGGGATGGCCTTCGAGGATGATGCGGTGGTGCCGCTCCTCCACAAGCCGGTCGAGCTCACGGATCTTCGGCACCAGGTTCCAGCTCTGCATCGAGAGCCCACGCCCGCTCACCTCACGCGACGCGGCGTTGGCCGAATCGAAGTCGTCGTGGTCGAGCACGGCGCGCACCGGTGTCGGGAAGAACGTGGCCCGACGAGATCCGAGGCGGTCGCGGGCGTCCCGGTCGGCGGTGCGGTTGCCGTCGGCGCTCAACCCCAGCGGCATGTCGACGACGATGTGGCTGATCGTGCTGCCGACCTCGGCGATCAGGGCATCCAAGGTCGGATGAAAGGCGAGCTTCGGAGGCTCGGCAGCATCGAGCGTTCCCGCGGCCACCATCCAGCCGCCCGGCGCGCCGTCGATTCCGGCGACCTTCACCGTCGGTTGAAGAACGGCACCAGCCCGGCGGCGAGGCCGAAGAGGCCGAGGAACAGAAACGCCCATTGCTGCGTGAGGAAGGCCGCCCCGAGAAAGACGACGATCATCGTGGCCATTGCGGCGAGCAGCGGGCCGGGGGCCTGCCGTTGGGGCGGTCGTCGAGCCATGCCGTCAACCTACCGGCGGTGGCCGGCGGCTACTCGATCGTGACGCGATAGACGATCGGCCAGCGCTTGCCCGTGAGCAGCCACGTGTCGGTCGCGGCGTCGTGGGCGATGCCGTTCAGGACGGCGCCGGAATCGTCCACCGTCGATTCCGGCCGCAGGTCGTCGCCGTTGAGCACCGTGGCGACCACGCCGGTCTCCGGGTCGATCTCCACGATGAGCGGGGTTTGCCAGATGTTCGCCCACACCGACCCGTTCACACATTCGAGTTCGTTGATGCGCTCGACCAGCGCTCCGTTGAACGTGACCTCCACGGTTTCGAGCAGTTCGAAGGTGTCGATGTCCCGCGTCTGGAGTGTCGGCGTTCCGTCGGACATGCGGAGTACATCGCCGTCGTCGCAGAGCCCCCAACCCTGGGTGTCGTAGGTGTGCGTCTCCAACAGCTCGAACGTTTCGACGTCGTAGCGGTAGGCGATCCCCTCGGTCCATGTCAGCTGGATGGCCTCACCATCGACGATGGTCAGGCCTTCGGCGAACACGTCGTCGACCAGGATGGAGCGAAGGACCGCTCCCGTCTCCGGATCGAGTTCACGGAGGGTCGATTGACCGATGAGGCCCGTGCTCTCGTAGAGCCGGTCGCCGTCGAGTTCGAAGCCCTGGGTGAATGCGCCCGTGTCGTGGGGGATCGTGTCCAGCACGGTGATGGTTCCCGTTCGCGGCTCGGTCCGTGCGTCCGGATCGCGGATGGCAGAATCCTCGATCGCCGGGAAGTCGTCGTCGGTGGCCAGTGCGGCATCGTCCGTCACCGGCTCGTTGATGACTTCGGCATCCGAGGCCAGCGCGCTCATGTCGTCGATCGCCGAGGTGGTGAGCGAACTGCCGGACGACCAGAACGTACGGGCGACGAGCAGCAGCCCGAGAGCGAGACAGAGCCCGCCGACGCCGAACAGGAGCCGCCGGCTGGTGGCCGGGTTCACTCGCCCTCGGCGGGTTCCGGAGCCGGCAATTGGCCCGGATCGACCTGACCGTCGACGAACACCTGCTCGAGGATGGGCAGATCCGGGGCCTTCTCGCGGTACAGGAAGCCACTGCCGATCCGAATGCTGCACTGCTCCTCGACGTACTCGAGCGTTGCTGCGACGGACACGTTCGGCTGAGTGACGAGGGCACCCCAACGATCGGAGAGATCGGAAGCAGCGATCTCCTCGAGATCCCACAGCAGGGGTTCGGCGACCGCCACCATGTCGGCGAAGTGTGCGGCCGATGCATCGAAGTCGGCGTCGATGAGCCCGAGGCGAAGTGCCGACGCAGCGGTGTAGAAGTTCAAGGCCACCTTCTGGGGTGCGCCCAGTAGCCCGGACTCGAGCGGATCGATGCGGTCGGTGTTGACGATGACCGGCGATGGCTGGGCCGTGGGCGGAGGCGCTTCCGTCGTCGTGGTGTTCTCGCCCTCCGGTGGCTCTGGAATGCTGGCACCTTCGGCAATTGCTGCGGCCGACGCCACCGTGCGGGCCTCACGGACCTCGACCGGGATGTCGCCGTCGGCATGCATGCCCACGTCCACCGTCAGGTCGCCCGGATTGTTGAGCGGGTCGCCGGCCTGGTTGACGAGGACGATGCGAATCGCAGAGAGATCCTCGCGGAATGCGGCGGAGAGACTGCACAGTCGCTGGTTGTCGTCGACGATGGTGGTGGTGGTCGTCTCGGCGATCGTGGTCGACGTGGTGGTGGTGACGGCGTCGGCCGTGCGGGCCTTCGCTTCCGCACGATCGTCGTTCAGCTTCGCGAAGAGCCAGAAGATCATCATGGCGACGAGCACGACGACGACGGCGCCCCGAAGCTCCCGTGCCAGCACATGTGATCGTTTCATCGAAGCGATTCTACGGGGTGGCGCGACCTCGGATGCGTCAGCGGCCGGAACACCTCCGCCGTCGAATTGCGTGCCGAAACGGGCCGCGCCTACGTTCGCGGCCATGCGTTCGGCATGGAAGCGACTCGCGCTCTTCTTTCTCATCGTTCTCGCCCTCGTTGCCGTGGTCGTCGTGGCCACCAGAAGCGAGCCGCGGTCCAACCTTCTCCTCCTCGGACAGGTGGGCTTTCTGGCGGTCGCCTCGTACCTGCTGACCTTCCTCGTCTGGCCTCGCAAGTCCCGCGTGTCCGACGCACACCCGAGCCACGGTCGTCCGTCGGCGGTCCCCGAAGAGCCCGCCCTGGTCGACGACAACCGGCCCGTGCTCGTCATCGGCGACCGTCCCGCCGGCTCCCGTCCGGGCTCCAGCGTCCACTGGCGCGACACCCCGACCATGCGAGCGGCCCGCGGCCGTCGGCCGGGTCCACGACCCAACAGCGAGATTCGGTGGCCGGCCGGCCGCTGAGCCCACCGGTGGGCGAATGAGCCCGTTTCTCTTCTAGGCTGGCCGCCGAGCACAGGCCGGTGCCCGAATGGGCAGGCCACTGGCTGGCGGAGAGTGGAGTTCCATCATGGTCAAGGTTCCGAAGGGCTATCGCAGCCGGAACGTGGAGGATCGACGCGGAAGCCGTCGTTCCAGTGGCGGCGGCTTCGGGTTCCCGACCCGCCGGAGCAGCGGTGGCGGCGGACTCAGCGGCGGCGGACTCGGTGGACAGATGGGTGGCGGCAGCTTGAGCCCGGGCGGCATGCCGTCAGGTCGGCGGGGCTGTGGTGGCGGTGGCATGGGCATGATCATCGTCCTGGTGCTGGTCGTGTTGCTCGCGAGCCAGTGCCTCGGTGGCGGCGACACCACACCGACCTCGACGGGCGGCACCAGCAGCGGCGGATCCAGCGCAACGTTCGACACGAGCAACTACTCGGACGCGGAGAACGATGCCTTCGATCTGGTCAACTTCGTCCTCGACGACGTCCAGGACTACTGGAAGCGCGAGTTCGCTGCGTCGGGCCAGGACTATCCGGAGGCCGGGCTCGTCATCTTCGATCGTGACGTACGCACCGGTGGCTGCGGCACCGCTTCCTCCAACGTCGGCCCCTTCTACTGCCCGGCAGACAGCAAGTCCTACATCGACATCCCGTTCATGTTCCGGCTGCAGGCGCAGCTCGGGGCCGAGGGAGACTTTGCGCAGGCGTACATTCTCGCCCACGAGATCGGCCACCACGTCCAGAACGTGCTCGGGATCAACGCCGAGGTGCGGAGCCGTCAGAGCGGAGCCTCCCGAGCAGAGTCGAACGGGTT
Source organism: Acidimicrobiales bacterium (assembly GCA_020628865.1). GTDB lineage: Bacteria > Actinomycetota > Acidimicrobiia > Acidimicrobiales > SHLQ01 > SHLQ01. Next base: position 22,628 of record JAHDEJ010000038.1, on the reverse strand, counting down.
GCAGGTGCGCATGGAATTGCAGGCGGACTGCCTCGCCGGCATGTGGGCCCGCGACGCAGAGATTCGTGGAGACATCCTCGATGCCGGCGACCTCCAGGAGGGTGTGGACGCCGCTGGAGCGGTTGGCGATGACGCCATCACCGGAAGCACAAATTCCGAGAACTTCACGCACGGCACGTCGGCGCAGCGCGTTCGCTGGTTCACTATTGGTTTCGACACCGGTGACTTCAGCGCCTGCAGCACCCTCGACCTTTCCGACGGAGAACTCTGAACCAATGCGAACCGCCTCCAACGCTGGAGGCACGGCCCGCAGCGTGGCCGTGGCCGGCGTCGACAAGTCGTTTGACGACACCGCCGTCCTCACCGGCATCGACCTCGCCGTCGAACCAGGTGAGAGCCTCGCCCTGCTCGGCCCCAGCGGCTGTGGCAAGACGACCCTGTTGCGCCTGATCGCCGGACTCGAACGCCCGGATGCGGGAACCATCACGGTGGGCGACACGCCGATGGCGGCCCCCGGAACCTGGGTACCGCCGGAGAAGCGCCAGATCGGCATGGTCTTCCAGGATTGGGCGCTCTTTCCCCACCTCACCGTTGGCCGCAACGTCGGCTACGGACTGCCCCGGGCCGAACGCGACGGCCCTCGGGTCGAAGAGGCGCTGGCGATGGTCGGTTTGGCGGAGCTGATCGACCGGATGCCGGACACGCTCTCCGGTGGACAACAGCAGCGCGTCGCGCTCGCCCGGGCCATTGCCCCGCGGCCCACGGTGCTGCTGCTCGACGAGCCGTTCTCGAACCTCGATTCGGCCCTCCGGGTCGGTGTGCGCACCGAAGTACACCGGCTGCTCGTGGATCTCGGTATCACCAGCATCTTCGTCACGCACGACCAGGAAGAGGCCTTCGTGCTCGGCGACCGAGTCGCCGTGATGCAGTCGGGGCGCATCGAGCAGGTGGCCTCCCCGGCCACGCTGTATCGCCGTCCGGCCAGCGCCTGGATTGCTTCCTTCGTCGGCGACATGAATCTCTTGAAGGGCGACGCCAGCGGTTCGGTGGCGGCGACTGCACTCGGCGACGTCTCACTCGTCGAGGACGCGCACGGTTCCGTGGAGCTCTTGTTGCGCCCGGAAGACCTCACCATCGAGCGCGGCGGCGACGCCGAGGTCACCCTCATCGAGTTCTACGGCCACGACCAGATGCTCAGCGTTCGGCTGGCGAACGGTGTCGATGTGCTGGTCCGGACCACGGCACGAGACGAGTGGCGCCGGGGTGATCAGGTGCGCATCGGCTGGACGGGAGCGGACGCCGTCGCCTTTGCCTGAGGGCCCTCGATTCGTTCTTCGACGGACGCTTTGCCAGAATGTCCCCCGAAAGTGTGGGGGGTCAGTTGAAACGAAGCAGCGTCGCCATCGGCGATCGTCGGATGTCCTATGTCGAAGCTGGCGATGGGGCTCCCATCGTCCTCCTGCATGGCAATCCCACGTCGTCGTACCTGTGGCGCAATGTGCTCCCGCATCTCGAGGGGTGTGGACGGCTGATCGCCCCCGATCTGATCGGTATGGGGCACAGCGACAAGCTGCGTGATCACGGTCCCGGCGTCTACCGGTTCGTCGAACATCGCGGCTTCCTGGATCAGTTCCTGCGATCCGTCGGCGCCACGGAGGACGTCACCTTCGTCCTCCACGACTGGGGATCCGCCCTGGGTTTCGATTGGGCCCACCGCCATCCGGAGGCCGTCTCGGGCATCGCCTACATGGAGGCGATCGTGTGCCCGTTCGTCTGGGACGAGTGGCCCGAACGCAGCGCCGAGATGCTGCGGGCGCTGCGATCTCCGCAGGGCGAGGCGATGGTGCTGGATCAGAACGTGATGATGGAGGAGGTCCTGCCGCTGCTCACGCTCGACCCGATCAGCGAAGCGGACCTCGCCGTGTATCGCCGTCCGTTCCAGGACCGGGGCGAGAGCCGACGGCCGGTCCTCACGTGGCCACGTGAGCTGCCGATCGATGGCACGCCGACCGACGTGACCGAAATCGTCTCGGCCTACGGCACGTGGCTGCAGACCTCGGAGGTGCCGAAACTCTTCATCAACGGCGAACCGGGGGCGATCCTCACCGGGTCCGCCCGCGAGTACTGCCGGAGCTGGGTGAATCAGACCGAGGTCGCTGTTCCCGGGCGGCACCTCCTGCCGGAGGATTCCGCCGACGCGATCGGTCGGGCGATCCGGATGTGGATGGACGAGCGGCGCTGATTCAGGCTCGAATGCGCTGCTCGCGGGCAACCAGAACCGAGCCGAGGAGCACCATCGCAAGACCGCCGAACGTGAGCGTCCACAGCAGATCGTTCGGTCCGGTGAGGGCAAGCTCCGGCGCCGCCGGGACCTCGACCTCGCCGAGAACCTCGGGCTCCACGGGGACAACCGGAGGTGCAAGGTCGGCGTTCGGGCCGGCGATCTCCACGTCATCGGCCGGGTCGTCATCAGCCGGCATCGAGCTGTCGTTCTGTGGTGGGGTGTCGGTCGGTGGCATCACGATGGGGCCAACCGGGGGCACGATCTCGGCCGCGGGCGGGTCATCCTGGGGGACCAGATCGGCCGGAGGATCCGGAAGAATCGGGTCGACCGGAGGCACGATCTCCGTGACGGGGTCCTCGACCTCGGCGGGAGAGAAGCCGACGCACACCACGTCGATGGAGTTCACGCCACCGACACCACGGTGGTGCACGGAGATCCGCGTGGCGGCTGGGACCGTGAGGGCCGGGAACGTGATCGACGCGTGGTCCTGGTCGTCGGCCAGATCCGGAGTGATCGGGGAGCTCCAGTCACCGTCGAGTCGGACGTACCACTGCTCTTCGGTCTGCGTGGGGTCCGGCTGTTCGCTGTGGAAGTCGTGGCTGACGAGCGTCACGTCGTAGGTACCGGCGGGAAGGTCGATCGTGAACGGGCCTGCCGAATCGCTGATGCCATCGTTGAGGAGTCGGGTACCGGCAAAGCCGAAGCTGTGCGTGCCACATCCGTCCTGCGCTCCGGCGGCGGTGGGCAGCAGGGTGAGGGTGCCCAGCACGAGAGCGCCGAGGGCGATGATCCGCTTCGTTGTGGTGGCGATGGAGACCATGGGGGGAGTCCTTCCAGGTGGATGACGTTCACCCTAACGCACACGGAATGAAGGAATTTTGCGAGAAAAGATCACGCACGGTGTGTGAGTGAAAGGCTACGCGCTCGCAGTGGCCGTTTCCGTTGTGAACCAGGGGTTCCACCACCACCTGTCGGCGTGCCAGCACCATCGGTGAGATTTCGGGCTGAAGATGAACCAGACGGCCCGGAACGGTCATCTGATGGCGATCTCGTTACGGTTCGCTCAATGGTGCCGTTCGGGCCTCGAGCAGCGTGATCAGGTCCATCGGGTCGAGGGACAGGTCGAGGCCGCGGCGGCCGGCACTCACGTAGATCTCGTCGATGATCTCGACGGTCTCGTCGATGAAGGTGCGCCGTGGCGTCCGCTGTCCGAACGGGCTGATCCCTCCGGCCACGTAGCCCGAGCTTCGTTCGGCTGCGTCGACCGGTGCCATTGTGGCCTTCTTCGATCCGGCGGCTCGGGCCAGTGCCTTCAGCCCCAGTCGGCCGGACACGGGGACGATGGCCACCACCAGCTCGCCGCTGTCGAGCTCGGCCATGAGCGTCTTGAAGACCACATCGGCCTCCAACCCCAGCAACTCGGCGGCCTCCATCCCGAACGATTCAGCCGAGGGGTCATGCTCGTAGGGGTGCAAAACGTACGAGACCCCGGCCTCGTCGAGTGCGACACAGGCCGGGGTCTTCGACACGTTCGGGACTACTTGAGGATCTGACCGAGGATCGCCTTGCCCATCGGGGAGCCGAGGAGATCTCCGGCGGCATCCATCAGGCCGCCGCCATCGTCGTTGTCGTCGCCGCCGGCGAGGATGTCGAACAGTCCGCCGAGGCCCGAGTCCTGCTGGCGAATCTGCTCTTGCTCCTGACCGAGCATCGAGCCGAGTGCTCCGGCGTCGTTGGCGCCGCCACCGAAGAGGCGCTTCGACAGGTAGCCCATGACGATTGGTGCCAGGTAGGGGAGGAGCTTCGAAACGAGGCTGCTGCTGATGCCGGCGTTCTGGGCAACCGTCTGCTCGACGGCCGACTGCTTGTTGCCGAAAACGTGGCCGAGGATGCGGGCGCCGTCGGATCCCATTGCGCGGCTTGCGTATCCGCCACCGAGCAGCGGGCCGAGCATGTCCAGGATCGATCCGTCGTGGTCCTTCGACATCGCTCCGAACAGCGCTTCAGCGCCACTCGGCTGCCGGGCCGAACCCGAGAGGGAGCCGAGCAGCATCGGCAGCGCCGCGGCGACGGCCTTTCCCGTCGACTGTTGATCTGCGCCGACCAGTCCCGCCAACTGGCCAATCGTGTCGCCTCCGAACTGCTGGGCGAGTCCGGTGAGAAGTGAATCTGACATGTGGTTTCCTCCTTGATCGCGAAACCAAGCCGCACTCTAGTCGTCTCGGCTCAGGTGCTGCCGTGGGTCACCGGATCGGGCGTGCGCCGGCGACGTGAAGCGCCTGCGGCACGACGTCGATCGTGAGCGGGGTCGTGCGGACGGATTCGCCGTCGCCCCAGAGCGCCAGACCGGGAGTGGTGATCTTCCACTGGGTGCCGCTCGTTCGTTTCACCTCGGGTCGGTCGAGGGTCGCTCCGCTCTTGCGGCCCAGATGGATGAGCATGCCCCGACGGTCGATGCCTTCCATGGCGGTCATGTGGGCCTGGCCGTCGTCGGCGACGGCGTCCCGGCAGATCAGGGCGCCGCCTCCGAAGTAGCGGGTGTTGCCGATGGCCAGCATGGCGGAGTCGATGGTGTGGGGTGTCCCGTCCACCTCGAGGTCGACGACAACGCGTGAGAACCCGGGAAGTTCGAGCGCCATGGCAAGGGTGTAGACGGCTGGTCCGGGCCGAAAGCGCATCGCGTTGGCCCGAGCGTTGATGTCCGCTGGGAAGCCGAGGATGGCGACGGTCGCGATCCACCGGTCCTCGTGGTCGTCGGTCCGTACACGGAGCAGGTCGACGGGGACCGCGTCCGCAAGTGCCCTCGCTGGGTCAGGCCGAGACAGGTCGAGGGCCTTGGCGAAGTCGTTTCCCGTTCCGGACGGGACGATGCCGACCGGGATGTGGGTTTCGGCAACTTCCTGAATGGCGAGGTGCACCATGCCGTCGCCACCGGCCACGACGAGGCGTTCGATGTCGCCGCGGTCGACGGCCTGCGCGAGCGCAGTGGAGGACGCCTCGGCGCTCGGGCCGGTGAGATCGACGACCGTCAGCCCCTGCGCTTCGTAGATGTCTGCGAGCGACTGTGCGGTGGACCGGCTGAGTCGGGACCCGCCCGCCGGGCTGCGCAGTAGGTGGACCGTGGTCATCCGCCGAGTCCAGCGGATCCAACCCCACAGGTCAAGGTGCC
>JAHDEJ010000038.1:0-17075 GCA_020628865.1 Acidimicrobiales bacterium | reverse complement strand
AAGGTGCCAGGCCTCTTCAACCAGGTTCCTTCAACCGGGCATGGCCGGGTGTGCGCGGTGGGTCAGCGTTCGATGCGATCGAGGACGACGACGGCTCGACCGAGCTCTCGAGAACGAAGAAGGTCCACGTGGCCGAGGAAGGCCCACTCGTCGTGACCGTCCGGGTCGCGGATGACCTGCCGAACCTCGGCCCGATCACCCGACCAACCGCCGTCGACCTGGAAGAACTCCGGACCGCGGGCATCCGTGCCGGTCAGCACCCCGTCGTGCTCCTCCCAGTACCCGGCGGTTGCAGCCGCGATGTCCTCGGCGGAGAGCGTCGGTGTCGGACGCCGCTCTTCGTCGAGCCCATGGTCGGGATCCGTGGCGGTCGAGAGCGCGGCGTGGTCCCGGCGGGACAGCAACATGACCCAACGGAACGCCTCGTTGCGCACCATCACCCGGAAGGCTCGCTCGTTCGCGGTGACGTCGCGGGCCTGCGGGTCCTCTTCGATTGCGATGCCCGTGTCCTCGTCGACCTCCGGCGGATTCGTGAGGCGCTCCCACTCGTCGATGAGGCTGGAATCGACCTGACGAACCAGCTCACCCAACCATTCGATGATGTCGACGACCTCGTCGGTCTTCTCCGAATCGGGCACCGTCTGCACCATCGCTCGATACGCATCGGTGAGGTAGCGGAGGACGAGCCCTTCGGATCGCTTCATCCCGTATTCGGAGACGTACTCGCTGAACGTCATGACCCGTTCGAAGAGTTCGCGGGCGACCGACTTCGGCTTGACGTTCTCCTGCCCGACCCACGGGTGCCGGGTACGGAACCCGTCGAAGGCGCCGTACAGCTCTTCCCGGAGCGGCTTCGGATACTCGACGGTCTCGAGGCGCTCCATGCGTTCCTCGTATTCGATGCCGTCCCGCTTCATCTCGCCGAGCAGGTCGGTCTTGGCTTTGTCGAGCTGTGCAGCGAGGATCGCCCCGGGGTTCTCGAGCACGCTCTCGATGACCGACAGCACGTCGAGCGCGTGGTCGGGTGCGTCGCGGTCGAGGCTCTCGATGACCTCGAGCGCAAACAGGCTGAGCGGCTGGTTGAGCGCGAACTCGTCCTGAAGGTCGAGCGTGACCCGTACCAGCCGGCCTTCGTCGTCCGGCTCGTCGAGCGCTTCGACGACTTCAGCATCGGCAAGCGAGCGGTACATCGAAATGGATCGACGGATGTGGGTGCGCTGCTGCTTGCGGGGTTCATGGTTGTCGGTCAGCAGCTGTCGAACGGCGGCGCAGCCACCGGGTTGCTCCGTGGACGGAGGGCGGTCGAGCAGGTTGAGCAGCATCTGGTGGCTGATGCCGAAGCTGGACACCATCGCTTCGGGCTGGCCGTGCACCAGCTTCGTGAACGTGTCCTCGGTCCAGTGCGCGTAGCCCCGCTCCGGCGGCTTCTTCTTCTGGACCTTCTTCTTCTTTTTCGGATCGGCGGCCGCCTTGCGCTCGGCCTGCTCGTTCTCGATCACGTGTGGCGGCGCCTGCACCCAGACGGTGCCCTCGTCATCGAACCCTTTGCGTCCCGCCCGCCCGGCGATCTGCTGGAACTCTCGGACGGTGAGGATGCGCACCCGCTGGCCGTCGTACTTGAACAGCTGCGTGAGCAGGACGGAGCGGATCGGCACGTTCACGCCGACACCGAGCGTGTCGGTGCCCACGATCACCTTCAACAGGCCCTGCTGAGCCAGCTTCTCCATGAGCAGCCGGTACTTGGGAAGCAGGCCGGCGTGATGGATGCCGACGCCGTGCGAGAGGAATCGTTTGAGGTCCTTGCCGATGGGCGAGTCGAATCGGAAGTTGCCGACCGCCTCCTTGATCGCCGCCTTCTCGTCCTTGGTGCAGATGGCGAGGCTGGTGAACGACTGGGCGGCCTCGAGCGCCGACTTCTGGGTGAAGTAGACGACGTACGCCGGGGCGCGTCCGGTGGCGAGCAATGCTTCGACCGATTCGTGGATCGGGGAGTGCCGGTAGTCGAAGTCCAGCGGGACGGGTCGCTGCGTGCTGGAGACGGTGACCGTGTCCCGTTCGGTGCGGGCGGTGAGGTCCTCCTCGAACCGGGCGGTCGGGCCGAGGGTTGCTGACATGAGGAGGAACTGGGTGTTCGGCAGCTGCAGCAGCGGGACCTGCCAGGCCCAGCCGCGCTGCGGATCGCTGTAGTAGTGGAACTCGTCGACGACGGCGAGACCGACGTCGGCGGCCGCGCCTCGGCGAAGGGCCAGGTTGGCCAGAATCTCCTGGGTGCAACAGATGATCGGCGCATCGGGGTTGACCGAGGCATCTCCGGTGATCATGCCGACGTTGTCCGAGCCGAGCTCGCGGCTCAACGCAAAGAACTTCTCGGAGACCAATGCCTTGATCGGAGCGGTGTAGAAGCTCCGCTCTCCTCGGGCCATCGCCGCAAAGTGGCCGGCCATGCCGACGAGCGACTTCCCGGAACCGGTTGGCGTCGCCAGGATCACGTGGTTGGCGGCGAGGAGCTCGAGGATGGCTTCTTCCTGCGCCGGATAGAGCTCGAGCCCGATGGACAGGCTGTGTTCGATGAACGCGTCGATCAGCGCGTCAGGGTCCGCTCCGGAAGGTGGAAGGTGATCGAGGAGGGAGATGGCTCAGCCGCTCAGCGGGTGACGCCGAAGCGCTCGAGTGCGGCCGAGGTGCGGTCGAGCAGGTACTGGGGGACGCCGAATGCGTTGTCGGCAGCACCGCCGCCGCCACCAGCGTCGCCGGCGCCGTCGGCGCTCACGCCCTGCTCGGCGGCGAGGGCGGCCGCTTCCTTGGCGGCGTGCCACTGCTCCCAGGCACGGGAGATGACGATGTCGTCGTGGTCGACGTGGCCGAGGAGCTCGCCGTTCTTGAACCGCACCCAGTAGCGCTTCCACGTGATGCCATTCGCCATCGCCACCTTGCCCTCGGTGCCGGCGGGAACGCCGGGGAGGTCGGTGGTGGCGCGGACCTTGGCGCCACTGCGAATCGGTGCTGCGAGATCAACCCTCTTGGCCATGCGCCTCAGGTTACTGGCGTGAGCGACCGGTGGCAGCGTTCGGACCGCGCAAGATTTCCCACGAAAGTTCCGGAATGCGTTGCATGGTGGCTGGGTTCCGGGCCGCATGACTTCTCGACTGTGGTTGCTCGTGGCGATGTTCGGGCTGGTGGCTGCCGCCTGCAGCTCCTCGGAGGCGGATGTGGCGGCGGCCGATGCGGATTCGGCCGGCGGGACCTCCACGGCAGCGCCCGAGGTGGCCGACGACGACGGTGGCACCGACGATGCGGAGGACGCCACCACCACGACCGTGATCTCCGGACCCACGACGACGTTTGTGCCCGCACTCGACGGCCCGTTCGATCTGTCCGGAGGGGCCGTCAGCGGCGCCAACGAGGACGCCGTCATCATCGACCCGGATGGAGCTTCGAACCGAGCTGCCGTGCTGCAGCCGCTGTCGTGGCCCACCGATTGGACCCGTCGCACCGTCGAGGATTGGAACGAGTTCCTCGCCGGTCTCGGCGGATCGGATCCGAGAGATGGCATCCCGCCGCTCGATGAGCCCGTGTTCGAAACGGTTGCGCTCGCCGGACAGTGGCTGGGCCCGCGTGAGCCCGGTGCGCTGGTGCAGTTCGAGGGAGAAGCCCGCTTCTACCCGTTGTCGATCCTCACCCGTCACGAAATCGTGAACGACGCATTCGGCGACGTTCCTGTTGCCGTCACGTTCTGCCCGCTGTGCAACACGGCGATCACCTTCGACCGCAGGGTCGACGGCGAGGTCCTCCGGTTCGGCGTCTCCGGCCTCCTCCGCAACAGCGACCTCGTCATGTGGGATGACCAGACGACCTCGCTGTGGCAGCAGATCACAGGCGAGGGAGTCGTCGGTCAATACGCCGGTACACAGCTGGAGATCATCTCGACGGCGATCGTGTCGTTCGAACAGTTCGCCGAGACCTTCCCCGACGGCAAGTCCCTTGCGGCGGAGAGCGGATTTGGCCGCACCAGCTACGGAGTCAACCCGTACCAGGGGTACTCGTCCTCCTCGAACCCGTTCCTCTTCAACGGGGAGATCGACGACCGGCTGCCCGCCCTGTCACGGGTGGTCGGCGTCGACCTCGGTTCCGAGACCAAGGCCTACCCGTTCGGCGTTCTGAGCGAGGTCGGTGTCGTGAACGACACGGTTGGCGGCGAACCGGTCGTCGTGTTCTGGGGCGGTGAGACCGCCGATGCGCTCGACCAGTCCGTCATCGGCATCTCGGAAGCGATCGGCACCGCGCTCGCCCTGAACCCCGTCGTCGACGGTCAGACGCTGACGTTCGATGCCGCCGGCGACGACACGTTCACGGACGCAGAGACCGGTTCCACGTGGACGGTCCTGGGCCAGGCGATCGACGGCGAATTGGCCGGCACACAGCTGGACACGGTCGTGCACCGCAACGAGTTCTGGTTTGCCTGGCAGGCCTTCTTCGGCGCAGAGAACGTCTTCGAAGGCTGATCGCACCGTCGCCGCCCGCGGCGGCGACGGTTGCGCGTTGGCGTCGCGCCTACAGGTAGGTGCCGGGGCGGGAGGCCGCGTCGATCGGTTCCTGCGAAGCGCCCGGTGTGGCGGGCGCACCCGGACCGCCGGGACGACCAGCGGCTGCGCCGGCCTGCAGCTGCTGGAGCTGCTGCATGGCTGCCGCCTGCTGGGCCATCGCCATCGCCTGGAAACCCTGATGTAGACCCTGCAACCAGCCGACGAGCTGCGCCTGAGCGATCCGGAGTTCGCCTTCGGACGGCACGTCGTCGCCGCAGTCGATGCAGAGCTGGAATTCGCGAAGCTCGTCGAGCAGGTCCTTCGAGATGGTGTCTTCGAGGGCCTCCATGGTCTCGCCGTGAATCTTGGCGAGCAGCGCCCGGCCGCCTTCATCGAGTGGCGCTTCGCGTGCTTCGGCCATGAGTGATTGCGTCATCGTGCCGAGGCGGATCAGCTTGGCGGCGTCTGTGATGGTCGACGTCGGTTCCTCGACCGGTGCGGGCGGCATCGCTGCAGCTTCGGCGGGGGGCGTCTGGTCGCTCATTGGCAATCTTCCTTCGTCGTTCTCCATCCAAGGATACGGCATGAGCGGGCATCGTTCGCCCGCGTGAAAGGTTTGCGGCGCAATGACCGATAGTGGAGGGATGCATCCACCCCGCCGGCCGCGTTCCGGTCGACTGCCGACGCCACTGCGAGCGCTCCTGCTGACGGTGTTGTGGACGGCTGCCGCGTGTTCGGACGGCGGGAGCGATGCGGCGGAGCTCGGTCTGGACGACGGCCCCGCTCGGCTGGCGCTCGAACCCGGGGATGATCCGGCGCAGGCGGTCGATCAGCTTGCGGTGCCGCCTACGACGGCGGCCCAAACCGACGTCGACGATCCTCCGGCAGATGCTCTGGCGTCCACCGAGGGTGCCGCCGCCGGCGACGGCGTGTCGAACGAAACCGAAGAAGACGACGCGGACGGCTCGCCACCCGTCGAGGAGGGGGCCGGCGACGACGACGACCCTGTCGTCGAGGATGCCGATGCACTCGTCGACCAGCTCGTGGCATTCGTCGAGACGGAACGCGGCCATCGCTTCGCCGAACCGCCGAGTATCGAGTGGTTGCCCGACGCAGCGTTCGCCGCAGCCGTCGCCGACCTCATCGCCGCCGACGCCGCCCGGTTCGCAACGGAGCTCGAGCATCAGACCCGGCTCCAACGAGCGCTGGGGATCCTTGCGCCCGATCAGGATCTCGTGTCGATACAGGAGTCCTTCGGCGATGCCGGAATCACTGCGCTCTACGACCCGAACACCGGAGTCGTCAATGTGCGGGACGAACCCATCTCACCGTTGCTGCGCACGAGCCTCGTCTTCGAGCTGACCCGGGCGCTCGACGACCAGCAATTCGGCATTCGTCGGCCCGAAGGCGTGGCGGCAGTCGCCGAAGTCGAATGGGCCCGAGCGGCACTCGTGCACGGTTCGGCCGCAGAGATCACGAATCGGTACCGGGCCACGATGTCCGCCTCCGACGTTGCAGAAGAGGAAGCGCAGGTCGCAGCCCTTCCCCGCAACGTCTCGCTCTCGCTGTTCACCGACGCATTCCTCGAGCTCCAGTTCGGCCGCCAGTTCTACGGCGAAGTCAGGGTGGCCGGCTTGTGGGACGACGGCCAGCCCGCGGTCGACGCGGCATTGGCAGACCCGCCGGAGAGCAGTGAGCGGCTGATCGTCGGCGCCGCCGCCGATGCGCCAGACACCGTGGCCACGCCGCCAGCGGATGCCGCACCGATCGCAAATGGCGTGTGGGGGCAGGCCGGCTGGATCGCGCTCTTCACCGGATTGTTCACACCGGAGGAGGCCGAGGCACTCACCGACGGGTGGGGCGGTGATGCCTGGGTGGTCTGGGAAGCCGGGACCCAGTCCTGCGTTCGCCTGCACCTGACGGCTGATTCACCCGAGGCGCTCGACCGCTACGCAGACGCGTTGGACCAGTGGGCGGCTGAGGGCGACCGGCAGTTGTTCTTCCCCACAGCGGACCTCATCCGGGTGACCGCCTGCGGCTGATGGGTCAGTTGACGGCAGTGCCCGCGTAGGGGGCCGGATCCTTCGGACCAGGAATGGCGATGGGCGTCCAACCGGTGATGTCGGAGACGGCCTCGGCAACCGCACGCCACGCTGCGGGGTCCCAGCCTTCGGCGGAAGCGATGATGGCACCGTCCTGACGGACGAGCGTGAGCGCCGGAAGGGTGCTCAGCCCGAGTGCCTTGGTGGCCGTGTAGTCCGGGTCGGCGAACGAGAGGAACTCATCCGCGTAAGGACCGAGGAACTGCTTTGCGCCCTCTTCGGGAGCCGTCGCCAGCCACACGTTGCGCACACCGGCGCCGCGATAGTGGTGGAAGACCCGCTGCATCGTGTCCAACAACCACGAACTCTCGTGGGTGTAGGGATCGATCGTGCCGACCAGCATCGGGAAGGTCGTCAGCCAGTCGCTGAAGGGGCGAGCGTCGCCGTTCAGCGGGTTGAGTTCGGGGTCTCCGTCGAGTGCAGCCACGGCGGAAACGGTAGCGGAAACCGACCCGATCCGCACTGCTTGAGCGGACTCTTGCGGAGTACCATCGTCACGTGCACCCGATCGAACGTCTCCGGTATGTGGCTCGTGCCGGGTCGGCGCCGGATCGCATCCTCGTCGCCGAAGCGATGCCGGCCTTCAGTGCCTTCGCCGGGAACCCGGGAGCACTCCTGGTCGCACTGCGTCAGCTGATCCACCGCCAGCCCGAGTCCCCGGGCCTGCTCGTGCTCGGAGCCCGGGTGCTGGCCTCGTTGGAACCGATCGACGCCGGGTGGGCGTTCGTGGACGAACTCGACGCGGACCGCACGAACGATCATGCCGATGAACTGGCCGAACACGAGGCCGGCGGTGTCGAGCTGATCGAATCGATCGCCTCCGGGCCGGATGGATTCCTGTGCCCGCCGGGCGCCGCAGCGTGGATCGCCGAAGGGCGCGCCGCCGGCCGGAGCATTGCCGTCGTGACGCCGTTGGGGAGCCGCTTGCCCCGTCTGCTCTGGCGCGGATGGCTCGACCGCAACGGCGAACCGTCGACCCATCGGCCGCACAACGATCTGATTCCGGTGGCCGACGTCGAGGAGATCGTCGGCCCCGATGGGGTTCAGCCGGTGGCGGCGTGGTCCTCGGACTGCTCCGACATGCCGGAGCTGTCCTCGTTCTGACCCTCGCGGATCTCGTCGAGGTCCACGGTCGGGGCGACATCGTCGGCTCGGAGCGCGTTGCGGAGCTCGGCGATCACGCGTGACTGCTGCTCGTCGGTCATCGAGCTGCCGCTCGGCAGGCAGAGCCCCCGCTTGTAGTGGCGGTTGGCGTTTGCACCGCCGTGGATTTCGCTGTCGCTGTAGATCGTCTGCAGGTGCATCGGCTTCCACGCGGGACGGGCCTCGATGTTCGCTTCGTCCAACGCCTTGCACACCTCGTGCGGCGTCGGATGGAGCTTCGGGTCGAGGGAAAGGACGGTCAGCCAACCATTGCCGCGTCCGAAGCTGTTCTGGCTCGCGATGTGCACGCCGTCGATGTCGCCGAGTTCCTCGACGTAGCGGGCGTGCAGTTCGCGGGTGCGGCCGACCATCTCGTCGAGTCGGTCGAGCTGGGCCTTCCCGATCGCAGCGAGGACGTTCGACATCCGGTACGCATAGCCGAGCTCGTCGTGTTCGAAGTGCAGGGCCTCGGTGCGGGCCTGCGTGGCGAGATGGCGGGCGCGGTCGATGAACGGCTTGGGGCCGACGAGTGCGCCGCCACCACCGGTGGTCACGATCTTGTTGCCGTTGAAACTGAAGACGCCGAGGTCGCCGAGACTTCCGGCCGGCCGACCCCGGTAGCTGGCGCCGAGGGCTTCGGCTGCGTCCTCGAGGATCGGGATGTCGTGGTGGTCGCAGATTTCGCGGATCGCGTCGTAGTCGGCGCAGTTGCCGTACAGGTCGACGGTCATGACGGCGGCCGGTGTGCGTCCGGCGCCCACGAGCGACTCGAGGGCTTCGGCCAGCATCGTCGGGTCCATGTTGCCGCTGTGGGCATCGGCGTCCACGAAGTACGGCACCGCACCGCAGTAGCGAACGGCGTTGGCGGAAGCGACGAAGGTGAGGCTCGGCACGATGACGGTGTCGCCGCGCACGACGCCGAGGACGCGGAGCCCGAGGTGCAGGGCGGACGTACCGCTGGTGACTGCGAGGGCGGCTTCGGTGCCGGCGCGTTCGGCGATGGCGCGCTCGAAGTCGGCGAGCGCAGGACCCGTCGGAGCGATCCAATTCGAGTCGAACGCGGCGAGCAGGGCTTCGCGTTCGTGGTTGGTCATGTGGGGCGGGGAGAGGTGAATCCGCTCGGGCTGCGGCTGGTCACCCGTCATGTTGTCTTCCATCCCTACGTCCTTTGGAACTCTGGGTCGTACGGCCCGTGGCGGCGGGCCTCTGGGCCTATCGGCAGGTCCGACCGTGAGTGGAGGTGTGTGCTACAACGATTCGGTGCTGCGACAGACCGGCCCAGAACTCGTGTCCGGTGTCCGTCGCTGGTGGCCAGAGGTCGCCCGCGACCTTCCCTGGCGGGCCATCAGGGACCCGTGGGCCATCCTCGTGAGCGAGACGATGGCGCAGCAGACCCAGGTGGCCCGGGTCGTGCCGAAGTGGGAGGCGTTCCTCGGTCGGCTGCCGACGCCGACCGCTGCCGCTGAGGCCGGGGTCGCAGTGGTGGTCGAGCTGTGGGATGGGCTCGGGTACAACCGGCGTGCGGTGCAGTTGCACGCCTGTGCCGTGGCGATCGCCGAGCGCCACGACGGCGTCGTCCCCGACGACCTCGAAGCGCTGTTGGCGCTCCCGGGCGTCGGGCCGTACACGGCTCGGGCGGTGCTCGCGTTCGCGTTCGAGCAGGACGTTGCCGTGCTGGACACCAACGTCGGCCGGGTTCTGGCCCGTTGGTCCGGGCAGTCCTTGGCGCCGAAGGACGCCCAGGCGTTGGCGGACGAGTTGGTTCCCGTCGGCGCCGGGTGGGAGTGGAACCAGGCGCTGCTCGACTTCGGCGCCATGCAGTGCACGAAGCGGTCTCCGGCGTGTGGGGAGTGCCCGGTCGCCGTGTGGTGCTCGTGGTCCGGTGCCGGACCGGATCCGGCGGTTGGATCGGCTGCCGTGAGCACGGGGCAGTCGCGCTTCGAAGGGTCGGACCGCCAGGGCCGCGGTCGGCTGGTGGCGGCGCTCCGGTCCGGACCGGTGGCGGGCGAGGACCTCGCTGCGGCCATGGGCTGGCCGGATGATCCGCCTCGGGCGCAGCGAGTTGCCGAGACGCTCATCGGCGACGGGCTGGCGGTGTTTCAGGACGGAACCTGGCGCCTGCCCTGACCACGCGCGGTGATTCTCGTCACACGAACTTCACCCGCAGGTAACTTTCGATCTAACGTCAGAACAGCGTGCAAATGGTTGGATCACGTCCGTAGCGGACGGGAGAGGGTGGCAGTGCCTGCGGGAGTCTCGGTCTCGTTCTTCGGTGTCCGTGGCTCCACGCCGTGTTCGTGCCCCGAAATGAGTCGTGTTGGCGGCAACACCTCCTGCGTGGTCATCCAGCGGGACGGTGAGCAGCCGATCATCTGCGACATCGGTACCGGCCTTCGCTTCTACGGCCTGAGCCTCGATTCCGAGACCTTCGACGGCGCCATTCTGGTCAGCCACCTGCACTGGGACCATGTGCAGGGCCTTCCCTTCTTCCCACAACTCCTTCGACAGGGATCGACGGCGACGATCTACGGACCTCCGGAATCGGATCGCACCTTCGGCGAGGCCTTCTCGGGCATCGTCCGCCCTCCGTACTTCCCGGTGTCGCTGGACATGCTCGCCGGCGAAATGAAGTTCGTGGACTTCGATGAGGAGTCCACCATGATCGGCACGGCCACGGTCACGGCTCGTCCGGTTCCGCATGCCGGCCGCACGAACGGCTACCGAATCGAGTGGGACGACTTCTCCGTCGCCTACATCCCGGACCACCAAGAACCGGCCGACGGAACCTCGGTCGCCGACTCCGTGCTCGAGTTGGCCGATGGCGTCGATCTGTTGATCCACGACGCCCAGTTCACCCCGGAGCTCCTGGCTGCCCGCATCGACTGGGGGCACTGCACGACGCGGTACGCGTGCAACGTCGCCGAGCAGGCGGGCGCCAAGCGCATTGCGCTGTTCCACCACGATCCGTTGCACGACGACGACATGGTCGATGCGCTCGAGGCGGAGGCGATCGGCTGGAACCTCGATCTCGAGGTGTTCGCCGCTCACGAACGCACGACGCTCCGTTACTGAGCTCGCTGCGTCGGGCGGTCTCGTCGCCGGAGGCGACAGCCGCAGGATGACTAGCGCTTGCGGCGGGCGGCCTGTGCGGCCAGATATGCCGCCTCATGCACGGCCGCAGTGACCGGTGGGGCGTAGCGATCGTCGAGTTCCTGCGCGAGGTCCTTGGCGCCCCGCTGCTCCTCGTCCAGGTTGGTGCCGACGAGTGAGAACAGTTCGGCCAGCTGGTCGACATTGCCGGTCGGGTAGAGGCGTCGACCGTTTTCGCCGTTGTCGGTTGCGTTGACGATTTCGCAGTGGGGCGAGATGTCGGAGGCAATGATCGGCAGCGCAGCACGTCCGGCCTCGATGAGTGCCGTCGGCAGTCCCTCGAGGTGTGAGCTGGTGACGAATGCGCCGGCGTTGGTCAGCACCTCGGCGAGCTCGTCGCCGTAGAGCGGGCCGGTGAAGATGATGTCGTCGCGGTCGATGGCCAGGTCGCGGAGGTGCGCAACATAGTCCTCGGTGCCGGCGGCCCCGCCGACGATCACGAGCGGAAGGTCGGTGTGGGCCTTGCGGTAGGCATCGATGAGTTCGTGCGGGGCCTTCTCGGGAACGAGGCGCCCGACGGACACGTAGTAGTTCTGCGCCGTGATGCCGAAGCGTTCGAGGGTCTGGCCGGCGTCGACGGCCTCGATGGCGTGTGTGGAGTTCGGTACGACGGTGGTGGCGCGGCCGAATTCGGCGGCGTACTCGTCGGCGAGGGTTTGCGACACGACCAGGGTGGAGTGCGGGACGCGTGCGCTCACCGTGGCAGCGAAGCGGAGGATGGCGCGTGCGCCGCGGCCCCACTTGTCTCGCTTGTCGTCTCGACCGTGGACCGTCACGAGGACGGTGGATCGGGTGAGGAGTCGGGCAGCGATGGACATCAGCCCGGGTCCGAGTGCGTGGAAGTGCAGCACGTCGAAGTGGCGTCCAACCGCCCAGATGGTGGCGCGGAAGGCGTGGATCATGGCGCCGATGCCGGGCGAACTCGCCGCCGGCAGATAGACGAGACGAACGCCGTCGATCATCGGCGGATGGGTGTCGTAGTCCTCCGACCGGCAAAAGACCGTCACTTCGTGACCACGCGCAACCAGCTGTCGAGCGAGTACGTCGACCACGGTTTCGACACCGCCGTAGTTGGCCGGCATGCCGCGCGTGCCGATCATCGCGATGCGAAGGCTCTCAGATTGACGTCGTCTGTTCATGAAGCTGGTTTTCCTGTTCCCACGCAACCCCAACGGTAGGTTCCGCCTGGCGGGTTCGACAGAGGCCGATTGGATCACGTGAGCGGCCTGTGTATCCATCGGTCTTCCGCCCGCCGCCTTACTGGTCCGTTTGGCCCTGTATGTCGAGCGGGCGCATGTGGGTGCGGTACCGCTTTGCTCGCTCCACGTAATTGGCTGAATTCAACAGGTTCAGCTCGAGTGAGTTCGCATCTTCTCGGAACTTCGCTGGGATGCCGAGGGCCATCGCGTTGGGTGGAACCACCTTGCCGCCGGAGACCAGTGCGTTGGCGCCGACGAGCGCTCCGCTCGAGATGATGGCGCCGTGCAGAATGACACTCCCGGAGCCGGCCAGCGAGCCGTTCTCCATCGTGCACCCTTCGAGGTGGGCGTTGTGGCCGATCGTGCAGTCGTCGCCCACGATGGTCTTCCACTCGTGGGTGCAGTGCAGGACGGCGCCGTCCTGCACCGATGTGCGTTCGCCGATGATGATCTCGTTGTCGTCGGCCCGGATGATCGTTCCCGGCCAGACGGACGATTCGGCGCCGATGATGACCTTGCCGATCAGCACCGCTTGCGGGTGGATGAACGCCTCGGGGTGGATCTGGGGTTCCCAGCCGTCTTCAAGTCCGTAGATGGGCATGGCCCGACGTTAGATCACCCAACCGAAAATCAACCAAAAGAGTCGGCAGGCAACTCGCAGGAACTCGAAGCGTTCCCTACCAGCCGCGGAGCATGCGGGTTGGCTGCTTGAACTTCTTGGCGACGATGGCCATGCACTTGAGTTCGTCGGCCCGGCCCACTTCCGCGGAACGGATGGCGTCGACGTATCCCTTCATCACCTGGCTGGCGAAGCGCATGTCCTGGGCGCCGTGCTGCTTGAGCTCTTCGAAGTTGAGGCCGTTGCGACCGGAGTTCTTTGCGTGGCTGCGAGAGGCGAAGAGCTGCTCGGGCACCTTGCGGAACGTGCCGCGCATCGCCATCTCGACGAGCAGGGTGCGGTCGCCGCCGTAGAACAGGCCGTGGAGACGGGTCTGCATCATGAGGTTCCGGCGCATGATGCCAAAGATGTAGAAGTTGCGATGGTTGTTGTTGATGACCGCGTCGATCCGGTTGTGCGGCTTCGGCGAGCGGAATCGTTCGTCGCCGGGAGGCGGGGTGAGCCGGATGGCTTCGAGGTAGCCGTCGCCACCGAGATAGCCGCGGTCCATCTTGAGCATCGGTTCGCTCGTCGGATCGATCAGCAGCGCTTCGGAATGGCCGATGGCCACCGCCGGGTCGTCGTCCATCAGGGCGATGACCTTCGAGAGGTAGCCGGGCTCGATCCGGTCGTCGGCGGCCGCCCAACGGAACAGCTCGCCCTGGCCGAGCCGGAACAACCGGTTGAAGTTGGCCGGGCCACCGACGTTCTCGGTGTTGCGGCTGTAGGTGACTCGGCTGTCGGCCTCGACGAACTCCTTGACGATCTCCGGGGTGGAGTCGTCACTGCAGTTGTCGGACACGATGAGCTCGAAGTCGGTGAAGTCCTGCTCGAGGTGGGAGGTGATCGCCTCGGCGATGTAGTCCTCGCCGTTGTAGACGGGGACGCCGATGGTCAGACGAGGGGTGGTCATTGGGTTCCTTCGAGGTCGCGTTGGACCGTGTCACCGGCCGCCGGCAGCTGCAGTCGGTTGAGATCGGGTTCGGGGTCGGGCTCGGGTTGCGGTCCCCAGGTGAGGACGGCGATGTAGGCGAGCGCGATGTTGAGGTACCACCACAGGATCGTGTTGAGGAGCACGTTCTCGGTGAGGAGCTGGGCGGCGATCGAGAAGAGGCCGGCGAGTGCTCCGACGGCGAGCATCCGGGTGCGGTTGTCGAAGTCGCCTCGACGGAGCCGGCGCCACACACGGATGCCGGCGGTCGATGCGACAAACAAGAGGATGAAGAAGCCGATGCCGCCGATGATGCCGCCTTCGATCAGCGGCTGCAGGAAGCTGTTGTGGGGATCCTTGGCTTCGACGGTGAGGGTCTTCGTTGCATCGATGCCGACGCCGCTCACCGGGTTGTTCCAGAAGAGCGGCCAGACCTTGCCCCAGTAGCCGATGCGCCAGGCGAGGGAGTCGTCGGTCTTTGCGCCGCCGCCTTCGCCGGTGGTGGCGAAGAGGTTGCCGACGCGGTCGCCCACACCTGGCACCACGGCGAACGCCACCATTGCGCCGCCGAGGATCACCCAGACGAACTTCTTGTTCACCCGGTAGGCCATCAGCAGCGAGCCGAGCAGGAACGCCGCCCATGCGCCGCGGGCGAAGGTGGCGATCATGATGAAGCCGGACATGAACGCACCGATGCCGATCCACAGCTTCTGCTTCACTTCGAGCGTCGGAATGATCCCCACGAGGATCAGCAGCGAGAACACGAGGTAGGAGGCGAAGGGGTTCGGGTGGGCGAACGAGCCGTCGATGCGAACGAGGCCCGAGCCGCCTTCATCGAGCGTGCCGGTCCAGAAGAACTGCACGTAGCCCGTGATGATGGGCACGATCATGCCGATGCCGGAGGCAATCAGCAGCTTCCACACGAACTCCCGGTCCCGGAGCATCGCCTGCTCGCAGGCGAGGTAGAGGAGCGTGACCGAGGCGATGCCGAACATCGCACCCTGGGAGACGCCACGATCGACCGACGTGATGAAGCTGGGCACGAAGAAGAAGAAGAACCCGATGAACGCCAGGCCGAGCGGTGTTGGCCGGTTCCAGTTGCCTGTGGTGCGAAGGCTGATCAGGTGCAGCAGGGTGACGAGGATGGCGAGGATGCCGAGGATGGCCGACGGCTGGAACGTGCCGAATTCGTCGGCGATGAGGTCGTCGAGCGCCGGTCGGATGGCGAGCGTGCCGAGCAGGAACCATTCGTAGCGATAGAGGCCGACGATGCCGAAGACGGCGGCCGAGAGCACCGTTCCGCCGAGAATGACGATGGGCGTGTCGGGGTTGGTGGCCTGGAAGGCGAGTGCCGCACCGATTCCCGCACACACGGCCACGAGTACGACGAACAGCGACATCGGGCCCGGCGTCGGGAGCACGGGTGGCGGGGCGGGCGTGTCCTCCGGGGCAATCCGCACCGAGACCCGATCGGTGTAGCTGGACGCCACGTCGGTCATGGAGTCAGTTCACCGCCGTGAGCGAGCTCGTAACCCCACCGGTTGAGGTGCGGGACGAGTTCGTGTTCGAGCTGGCGCTGCTGGAGCTCGGTGAGGTCACGGCGCCACTTGTCGTTGGTGTTGCGGAAGCCGAAGTCCTCGATCGTCTGGGCGAAGCCCGGATCGAAGTCCAGGTTGCAGAACTGGGCGACGGTCTTGAACGAACCGATCGGATCGTCGCACAGGTCCTCGTAGCGGAGCTCGTGGAAGAGTTCGCTGGGAACGAGTGGTGTGGCGGTGACCATCGCATCGAGCATGTCGGACAGCTCCATGGCGCCGAGGGTCACGAACGACTGGCCGGAGTCTTCCCAGCGCTGCTTCTGTTCCGGCGTCATCTCGAGACCACGCCAGCCCTTGGTGCCTCGCCATCCGTCCCAGAAGTCGACCTGGAGGATGGAGTTGACGACGGCGCGGCCGTCGCGGACCACGTGGATGAACTTCGCATCCGGGAAGGCCTTGTGGAGGTATCCCATGCGGGGCCAACCGGTGATCTTGATCAGCGGCGTGGGGCGTCCGGGCACGGTGAGACGCTCGACGGCGGCGACCAGGTTGGACCGGGTCTTCTCGGTCAGGTCGTCGGCGAGAAGGTCACGGAACGGCTCGGAGAAGCCGGGGGCGATTCGCTCCCAGTAGGCGTAGGCCTCGCTGGGCTTCAGGTGTCCGGGCTCGATGAGACCGCGGGACAGCGCCTTGCCGATCAGCGGGCTGTCGAGGCCCTGCAGCACGGCGGCGTTGAGCTTTTCGCCGTTGGGCATGACGTCGAGGATCTTCGAGACCCAGGAGACGTGCGGATGGCGGGCGAAGGCGTGATGGAACGCCGTGGATCCGCTCCGGCCCGCCCCGACGATGAAGATCGGAGGATTGTGGTCGGCCATGTTCAACCTGCCTTGCTGCCGGCGTCTCGTCCCCAACGGCTGGACTTGGACTTGGACGATCCGTCGTCGTCGTCATCGTCGTCATCATCAGATTCGTCCGAGTCCTCGTCGGAATCGTCGTCCGCTTCGTCTTCGTCTTCGTCCTCGGCGAGGACATCGGATTCGTCCTCGTCCACGACGATCAGCGTGGTGACACTTGCTTCGGGCAGCGCCCGGGTGGACGACGCATCGAGCACGCCAGCAGCTTCGAAGCTGTCTGCGGGCTCGAATTCCTCGGCCGGCTTGCGGCGGAAGAGGTCCACGATGACGAACAGCAGGATGGTGACGAGCGCTGCGGGAACGGCGAACAGGAGCACGCCGGAGAGCAGGCTGCTGATCCGGCTCGTCTCCTCGGTGACGACCTCGGAGATCACGAAGGACGTCTCGCGTTCGTTGTCGAGCACGGCGAGCGAGCCGTTGAACTCTCGGATGGTGGCGCTGCGGTCCGAGCGGCGGATGCTGAGCTCGTTGATCTGGGCGATCAGCTGCTGGTACTCGCGGTCGATCGGCTCGAGCCGAGCCACGTTCTCCTCGAGGACCTCGACCGGCGGAGCCGGCTCGGGCTCTTCCACCAAGATGATCTCGCCATCCTCGTTCTCCACCTCGATCATGGGTGGGTTGGCGTTTCGTGCGTAACGATCGAGGAGATCGTTCTGGGCTCGGTCGTAGGCGGTCGTGGGGTTGATGCCGCCGGCCTCGCGGGTGAGTTCGGAGATACGCAGGTCGCCGACCTGGAGCTCGTCGTCGAGCTGGTCGCGGAGGCTTTCGAGGCCGTTGACTCGCTTCTGCAGCGAGTTCTCGATTGCGGCGATCGCTGTCTCGACCGCAACCGATTGGGCTTCTGTCGGATTGAGGCTGACGACGTTCACGTCGACGATGGCCGGGCTCGAGGCGGACTGGCGGACGACGATCTCGTA
>JAHDEJ010000037.1:12959-48139 GCA_020628865.1 Acidimicrobiales bacterium | reverse complement strand
GCAGGACGTTTCGGCCCCCCAGGGCCGAAAGGTCGGAAGTGAGGAGGCCGCTAGGCCGACGAACGCCGGTCAGCCGGCTTCGGAGTGGGTGACCGGCTGCTCGCCCATCCATTCGCGGAGCGTGTTCTTCAGCTTGGTCTGCTGGATGAAGATGTCGTGCTCCGGTCCGGCGGGGCCGGCCTGCGGTGCCTTGAAGTAGAAGCTGAGCCACTCCTGGATGCCGGACTCGCCGGCGCGGTTCGCGAGGTCCATGAACAGCGCGAGATCGAGAACGATCGGTGCAGCGAGGATGGAGTCCCGGCAGAGGAAGTTGATCTTGATCTGCATCGGGTAGCCGAGCCAACCGAAGATGTCGATGTTGTCCCAGCCCTCCTTGTCGTCGCCGCGGGGCGGGTAGTAGTCGATGCGAACCTTGTGTTCGATGTCGCCGTACAGGCTCGGGTAGGTCTCGGGCTGCAGGATCGTGTCCAGCACGCCGAGCTTCGAGGTCTCCTTGGTGAGGAAGTTCTCCGGGGCGTCGAGGACCTCGCCGTCGCGGTTGCCGAGGATGTTCGTCGAGTACCAGCCGCGCACGCCGAGCATGCGGCTCTTGAGTCCGGGGCTGATGAGGGTCTTCATCAGGGTCTGACCGGTCTTGAAGTCCTTGCCGGCGATCGGGACACCTTCACGCTTGGCGAGCTCCTCGATGCAGGGGAGGTCGACCGTGAGGTTCGGTGCACCGTTGGCGAACGGCACGCCGCTCATCAGTGCGGCGTAGGCGTAGATCTGGCTGGGGGAGATGTTGTCGTCGTTGTCCTTGAGGCCGGCTTCGAAGGAGTCGATGCTGCGGTGGACGTCGGACGCTTCCTGGTAGGCCTCGGTGGACGCGCACCAGACCATGACGAGACGGTCGCACTGGTTCTCTTCGCGGAACCGCTCGATGTCGGCCATGAGGGCTTCGGCCTGCTCGAACTTGTTGGTCTCTTCCTTGACGCGGACGCCGTCGATGCGAGACACCCAGCGCTGTTCGAACACGGCGTCCATGGCGACGACGCCTTCGAGCTCACCGGAGAGCGGAGCAAGGTCGGCGTCGCTCATGACGCCGGAGGTGCGGGCGGCCTCGAGTGCGTTGGGGGAGAGGGGATCCCATCCGCCGAAGACGAGGTCGTTCAGGTCGGCGAGGGGGACGAACTCGCGGATCAGCGGGTTGCGGTTCTCTTCGCGTGTGCCGAGGCGGATGTGCGCCATCTGGCTCACGGAGCCGATGGGGTCGGAGCCGTCGGAGCGGGCCTTCATCACGCCGGCGATGAGCGTGGAGGCGACGGCGCCGAGGCCGGGCATGAGAATGCCGAGACGGCCGGAGGCGGGGGCGATGGTGCGTGCGTCAGTCATGGACTGGACGATACGGATAACCTTCATTGAAGTCCCGTATGATGAAGAAGTGCTTCACTTTCGGACAGCCTTGTGAAACTGGCCAACGTCTCGGTTTCGCAGCTCGAGTACCTCGATGCCGCCCTCGAGCACGCCACATGGAAGGACGCGGCCGCTGCAGTCGGCGTCAGCGCATCGGCGTTCTCCCAGGGCATCGCCGAGCTGGAACGGCGACTCGGAGTCACGCTGTTCGACCGGCAGGGCCGGCAACGAACGGCCCGCCCGGAAGCGACCGTGGCCGCCGAGCACGCCACCCGGATCCTGGCCGAGCACCGCAGCCTTGCCCGCTGGGCCGAGGAGACGCGGGAAGGCGGAGTGGGGCAGCTCACGATCGGGATGATCGACACCGCCGCCGTGCATCACTTCGGTGATGCGCTCATGGCCTTTCGCAGCGTCCATCCTGACGTTGCCCTGCGCCTCCTGGTTCAGCCATCGGCGTCGTTGCTCGAACGGCTGCACGCGGGTGAGGTCGACGCCGTGGTCTGTGTGCAGCCTGATCCATCCCCGAAGCTGCAGATCGTGCCGCTGCTGACCGAGGCCCTCCACGTCTATGCGCCCCCAGGTGTCGCTGCGGGTCCGCCGGCCACGTGGGGGCCATGGGTCTCCTTCCCCTCGGACTCCAGGACCCGTGCGCTTGTCGGCCGCTCCCTCCGGCCGCGGGGAATCGCGTTCAATGTCGTGGCCGAGAGCTCGCAGCCCGCGGTGCTTCGCGAGATGGTGCAGCTGGGAATGGGATGGACGGTGCTTGCAGCCGTCGATGCCGAGCGTGAACCGCATGCGTTGCGACGCGTCGTCGAGGCGCCGGTGGCCGAACGCGTGCTCGCGTTGTGCCGCCGATCCGACCGGCAACCGGCGGCGGCCTTGGAACGGCTGATCGAGGTGCTCCTGCCATCGGGCCCTCCCGATAGGGTCGGTGGGTGAGCGGCATCGAGATTGCGATCGTCCTGATCGCCGCTGCGTTTGCAGCATTGGTCAAGAGCGTCACCGGCACCGGCTATCCGCTCGTGCTGATCCCGGTCCTCGCGCTCTTCGGCGATGTCGCCGATGCCGTCGTCCTGGTCGCGCTGCCGAACCTGTGGCTGAATGCATCGCTCATCTGGCAATCCAGGTCCGCATGGGCCGACACGTCGGGCGATGTCGTCCGCTTCCTTGTCGCCTCGGTCGTCGGCGGTGTCACCGGCGCGCTCCTTTTGCCGATCCTTCCCGATCGGTTTCTTCGGCTCGCACTCGTGGCCGTCATCATCGTCTTCGTGATCAACCGGCGCCGGTCGCCGGAGTGGACCATCGACCCGGTCACTGCACGGCGCTGGGGGCCGGCCGTCGGCGTGGTCTCCGGTGCGTTCCAGGGCGCCGCCGGCATCTCCGGACCCATCGTCGTTCCCTGGTTTCTCGCGCAACGGTCGGCCCGCGAGATCTACCTCCTCTCGGTCGGTGCTGCGTTCGCGCTTTCTGGTGCCGCGCAGATCGCCGTGCTCGGCGCGCAGGGCCAGTTCACGCTGGAGATTCTCGCGTTGGCGGTCGGGCTGACCGTTCTGGTGATCGTTCTGTTCCCGTTGGGAGTGCGCCTGCGCAGCCGTCTCGACGTCGAGACGTTCGAGCGCATCGTCGTCGGGCTGCTGATTCTGTCCGCGGTCTCGCTCTTCGTCCGAGTGCTCTGAGCCGCAGGGCTAGAGTCGGACCATGGCTCCGACGATGCTCATCACTGGCGGTTCACGGGGAATCGGAGCGGCCACAGCGGAGCTCGCAGCTGCGGCCGGATACAACGTGTGCTTCTCGTATCAGTCGAATACCGGCGCTGCCGACGTGGTGAAGGCCCGATGCGAGGCCCACGGGGTGAAGGTCCTGACGGTCAGAGCCGACGTTTCCCAGGAACGTGATGTGCTGCATCTGTTCGAGCGGTGCGACGCGGCGCTGGGCGTGGCGACGGTTCTGGTCAACAACGCGGGCATTCTCTCGACCATGGGCTCGTTGGTCGACTTCTCGGCCGAGCGGATTCAGCGCATCATGGACGTGAATGTGGTCGGCGCGTTCCTGTGTGCACGGGAAGCGGCCCGCCGGATGAGCACGGAGCGGGGCGGTTCGGGCGGGTCTATCATCAACGTGTCCTCCCGGGCGTCGACCCTCGGCAGCGCGTTCGAGTTCGTCGACTATGCCGCTTCCAAAGGCGCCGTCGACACGCTGACGATCGGACTCAGCAAGGAGCTGGGTGCGGCCGGCGTGCGCGTGAACGCGGTGCGGCCGGGTCTCATCGAGACCGACATTCATGCGTCCGGCGGTGAACCCGGGCGCGTGGACCGGCTGAAGGGGAACATCCCGCAGGGTCGGGGTGGCACCCCCGACGAGGTCGCCCGTCTCATCCTCTGGCTTGCCTCGGACGAGGCGAGTTACGTGAACGGTGCGCTGATCGACGTGTCTGGCGGGCGCTGATCGTCCGCTCAGGGCGTGAGCAGAATCTTGCCGGTGCTGCGGCGCTCCTCGAGATGACGGTGAGCGTCGGCGGCGGCTTCGAGCGGGTAGGTGGTGTCGATACGAACGTCGAGTGACCCGTCGGCGATCATGGCGAATACGGCGCCGGCTCGGGCAAGCAGTTCCTCACGGGTCGCGATGTAGTCGAAGAGCGTCGGTCGGGTGAGGAACAGGGAACCGCCGGCACTCAGCGCCAACGGCGAGATCGGATCGACCGGACCCGATGCGTTGCCGAACGTTGCCATGAGGCCACGCTTGCGCAGCAGCCCGAGGCTTGCGTCGAACACCGCGGCACCGACGCCGTCGTACACGACGTCGAGCAGCTTCTCCTCGCCGCTGATCCGTCGGATCTCGTCGGCGAAGTCCACCTCTCGATAGAGGATCGCGTGATCGGCGCCGGCGGAACGGGCGAGCTCGGCCTTCTCCTCGGTGCCGACCGTTGCCCACACGGTCGCTCCGGCCATCTTCGCCATCTGTACCAGGAGCCGGCCCGTGCCTCCGGCCGCCGCATGCACGAGACAGTGATCGCCGGCCGCGAGCGGATAGGTGTCGACGGCCAGGTAGTGGGCGGTCATGCCCTGGAGCAGGACGGCTGCGGCGGTCTCGAGTTCGACGGCATCCGGTACCGGAATCGCTGTCTCCACCGAGACGGTGCGGAACTCGGCATAGCTGCCCCCGCCGGCGCTGGCCGCAACCCGGTCGCCGATGGCGAAGCCGTCCACACCGTCGCCCGCCTCGACAACGGTCCCGGCGCATTCGAGCCCCGGGGTGAAGGGAAGCTCCATTGGGTAGAGGCCGCCACGCTGGTACGTGTCGATGAAATTGACGCCGGCGGCTGCGACCTCGATCAGGATCTCGCCGGCGCCCGGGCTCGGCCGATCGATCTCGGCGATGTTCAGGACGTCGGGGCCGCCCGTCTCGGTGATGTGGATTGCACGCATGGTGGCGAGTCTTGCCGTCGGGCCCCACCCGGGCAACCCGGTCCGTGGCGTGGGTGTCGGATTCTCCGATGGTGACGGCGGGGCGCACGCTCGTCGCCCATCGCAGACCGCTCACCGTCCCTTCGCCGCAGGTCGCCTCAGCCGCTCAGCCCGCTCGGCTACGGTGCCGATGGGAACGGAACCGCCCAACAATTCGGTGCAGGAGGGGAAGCCATGCAGAAGGTGCTGGTTGCGAACAGGGGTGAGATCGCCATTCGGGCTTTCCGAGCGGCAACGCAGCTCGGGATCAAGACGGTTGCGATCCACACCTGGGAGGACAATGGCTCCCTCCACCGGATCAAGGCGGACGAGTCCTACGAGATCGGTGAGCGGGGCCATCCGCTGCGTGCGTATCTCGACCACGAGCTCATCGTCGAGACGGCACGGAAGGCCGGCGCCGACGCCATCTATCCGGGGTACGGGTTCCTCTCCGAGAGCCCGGACCTCGCCGAGGCATGCGAAGCGGCCGGCATCACCTTCGTCGGCCCGTCCGCCCACGTCCTCGAACTCACGGGCAACAAGATGCGGGCCCGCGCTGCGGCCGAGGCCGCCGGTCTCCCCGTGCTGCAGCAGTCGCCGCCCATCGAGAACCCGGAAGACGCCGTCGCATACGCGGAGGAGATCGGCTTCCCCATCTTCGTGAAGGCCGCTGCCGGCGGAGGCGGTCGAGGCATGCGTCGGATCGAGGACCCGGCGGACCTCGTCGATGCCGTCGACGCGGCGAGCCGGGAGGGTGCCAGCGCCTTCGGTGATCCAACGGTGTTTCTCGAAGAGGCGATGACCGACGTGCGCCACATCGAGGCGCAGATCCTCGCCGACGGCGCCGGAAATGTCGTCCACCTCTTCGAACGCGACTGCTCGGTGCAGCGCCGCTTCCAGAAGGTTGTCGAACTCGCACCGGCGCCGAACCTCGACCCTGCGATACGGGACCAGCTGCTGGACGACGCTGTTCGCTTCGCCGAATCGATCGAGTACAAGAACGCCGGCACCGTCGAGTTCCTCGTGGACTCGACCGGCCGCCATGTCTTCATCGAGATGAACCCGCGCATCCAGGTCGAGCACACGGTCACCGAGGAAGTCACCGACGTGGACCTCGTCGAGTCGCAGCTCCGCATCGCTGCAGGCGCAACCTTGCCCGACCTCGGCATCGCGCAGGACACGATCCAACTGCGGGGCTTCGCCATGCAGTGCCGCGTCACGGCCGAGGATCCGGGGAACGACTTCCGGCCCGACACGGGTCGCATCGTCGCGTACCGAGCGCCAGGCGGCGGTGGCGTTCGCCTCGACGGCGGCGGGTATCAGGGTGCGGTCGTCACGCCGTTCTTCGACTCGCTGATCGAGAAGCTGACGTGCCGAGGCAACGAGTTCGACACCGTCGTTCGACGGATGCAGCGTGCACTCGCCGAGTTCCGGATCCGGGGCGTCGCCACGAACCTGCCGTTCCTCCGGGCGATCCTGAGCGACGAGCAGTTCATCTCCGGCGCGGTCACGACGAACTTCATCGAGCAGCGACCGGAGCTCACGTCGGCTGCGGTCGGCGCCAACCGGGCGACGCGTCTCCTCCGCTATCTCGCGGATGTCACCGTCAATCAGCCTCACGGCCCGGCACCCACACGGGTCGATCCGGCGTCGAAGCTCGCTCCTCGTCCCGAAGTCGAGCCTCCCGCCGGCTCCCGGCAGCGTCTGCTGGAACTTGGTCCGGAGAAGTTCGCGGCGGAGCTGCGAGCGTCGAGTGACGTCGGCGTCACCGACACGACGCTTCGCGACGCACACCAGTCGATTCTGGCGACCCGCGTTCGCACGATCGACCTCGTGGCCGGCGCGCGGCAGATCGCCCACACCATGCCAGGGCTGCTGAGCCTCGAGTGTTGGGGTGGCGCCACGTTCGACGTGGCCCTCCGCTTCCTCCACGAGGATCCGTGGGAACGGCTCGAGCGGCTCCGTGAAGCGGCGCCCAACATCTGCACCCAGATGCTGCTGCGGGGTCGGAACACGGTCGGCTACTCGCCGTACCCGGACACCGTCGCGAAGGCGTTCGTCGCCGAGGCCGCGGAGTCGGGCATGGACATCTTCCGGGTGTTCGATGCGTTCAACGACATCGGCCAGATGCGGCCGGCGATCGAAGCGGTCCTCGATGCAGGAAAGGTCGCCGAGGGGACCATCTGCTACTCGGGCAATCTCTCCGATCCGAACGAGTCGCTCTACACGCTCGACTACTACCTCGGCGTCGCCGAGGACCTGGTCGACGCCGGTGTGCACATCCTCTGCATCAAGGACATGGCCGGACTCCTCCGCGCCAGTGCTGCCCGCACGCTGGTGACCGCGCTCCGCGAGCGCTTCGATCAGCCCGTCCACTTGCACAGCCACGACACATCAGGCGGCCAGCTCGCCACGTACATGGCGGCGATCGACGCCGGTGTCGACGCGGTCGATGCGGCCGCACCGCCGCTGTCGGGGATGACGTCGCAGCCGTCCATCGCTGCGCTCGTCTCGATGACCGACAACTCCGAACGCGAGACCGGTATCAGCCTCGACGCAATCGGCGATCTCGAGCCCTACTGGGAGGCGGTGCGTCGCGTCTACAAGCCGTTCGAGGCCGGCCTCCAGTCGCCGACCGGCACCGTCTACCGACACGAGATCCCGGGCGGCCAGCTGTCCAACCTGCGCTCGCAGGCGACGGCGCTCGGGCTCGGCGACCGGTTCGAGGAGGTCGAGGAGCTCTACGCCGCCTGCAACCAGCTGCTGGGCCGACCGATCAAAGTCACTCCATCGTCGAAGGTGGTCGGCGACCTTGCCCTCCACCTCGTCGCATCCGGCGTCACCCCGGAGCAATTGCTCGAGGACCCCGCCAGCGTCGACCTGCCGGACAGCGTCGTCGGGTTCCTCCACGGCGAGCTCGGCGATCCGCCCGGCGGATTCCCGGAGCCGTTCCGATCGAAGGCTGTTGAGGGTCGGGCCTGGGAACCCCACACCGAAGATCTGCTTCCGGCCGATCAGGAGGGGCTCGATACCGATCGTCGGGCCACGCTGAACCGGCTGCTCTTTCCGGGGCCGTCGGCCCAACGGCTCGAGCAGGCCGACCGCTACGGCGATCTGTCGGTGCTGCCGTCTCCGCTGTTCTGGTACGGCGTCGACACCAAGGGGGAGGATTCCGCCATCGGCCTCGGCCGCGGCGTCCGCCTGCTCGTCGGCGCGGATGCGATCAGCGATGCCGACGCCGAGGGCATGCGATCCGTCATGTTCCGGGTCAACGGTCAGGGGCGTCCCATCGAGACGCGGGACCGCTCCGTGGCCTCCGATCGTCCCGAGGCCGAACGGGCCGATTCGACCCGCCCCGGGCACGTCGGTGCACCGTTCCGTGGCGTCGTCAACGTGGCGGTTGCGGTCGGCGACGAGGTTGCCGCCGGTGACACCGTTGCGGTGATCGAGGCCATGAAAATGGAGTCCTCCATCTCTGCGATGATCGACGGGACCATCGAACGGATTGCCTGCGCCAGCGGCGCCAGCCTCGAAGGCGGCGACCTCATCCTCGAGATTCGCCCCAGCGGCCTCAGCGGCAGCCCCGAAACCGACATCGAGAACTGATCCCACCCATTCTGTGAAGCGTCAGGTGCCACTGTGGCATCCAGCGCTGCACAGATTCCGAAGGTGATGTTCTGTGAAGCGTCAGGTGTCGATGTGGCATCCAGCGCTGCACAGATCGGGGAGTGCGCAATACTCGGGGCATGTTCGACGATCTGGAATTCGAGGTCCTGGCAAAGAAGCTGAGCGTGAAGTGGTCTCGGGACCCCGACGACGTGCTTGCCGCGTGGGTCGCCGACATGGACTTCCCGATCGCGCCGCCCATCAAGGCTGCGATGCAGAACGTGCTCGATATCGATGATCTGGGATATCCCGGGTATGACCTGCGGGACGCCGTGCGGCAGGCGTTCGTGGATCGGATGGCGGCCCGCTACGACTGGCACATCGAACTCGACGACACCTGGCTGCTCACCACGGTGGTGCAGGGGCTGCACTTCGCGCTGACGATCGGCTCGCAGCCCGGCGACGGTGTGGTGGTGCAGATGCCGATCTACACGCCATTCCTGAACGCCATCGACCAGCTCGGTCGCCGCCGGGTCGAAGCGCCGTTGGGTCGTGATGGCGATCGCTACGTGGTCGACGCCGACGTGCTCGAGGCCGCGATCGACGAGACGACCACCGTGCTCATGTTGTGCAACCCGCACAACCCCACCGGACGAGTCTTCACCGTCGACGAACTGACGGCCATCGCCGAGGTCGCGGAACGCCACGACCTGCTCGTGATCGCCGACGAGATCCACCAGGACCTGTTGCACGACGATCACGTGCACCACGTGTTCGCCCGGGTGGCTCCCGCTGTGGCAGCTCGCACCATCACGCTCACCGCTGCGAGCAAAGCGTTCAACCTGGCCGGCAACCGGTGCGCACTGGTGCACTTCGGGTCGCCGGAGCTCCGGGCCAAGCTGGAGGCGATGACCCACCGAATGGTCGGCGAGGTCTCGATCATGGGGCACGTTGCCACCATGGCGGCGTGGACCGACCCCGAGAGTCAGATCTGGTTCGACGAGATGCTCGCCTACGTCGATGGCAACCGCCGGTTCTTCGCCGCGTCGCTGGCGGAGCAGGTTCCTCAGAGCCGGCATGCGATGCCCGAGGCAACGTATCTGGCGTGGGTCGATCTCACCGAGTGCGGACTCGGCGACAACCCGGCCGAGGTCCTGTTCGACCGGGCTCGGCTCGCGCTCGGCGTCGGGCCCGAGTACGGCAGCCAGGGCCGGGGTTTCGTTCGCATGAACCTCGCGACTTCGCGCCACATCGTCGCTGAAGCGGTCGACCGGATCGCGGCGACGGTCAACGCCTGACACCAGGCTCGCTCAGCCAGCGTCGGCTTCACGACGGAACCTCGCTTCGACAAGTCACGCTGAACGGGAAACGCCCGGCCGCTCGGGCCGGGCGTTTCCTTCGTTCTTGCGTTTTGCCGAAGGCCGAAGCGTTAGTCCCGGCTCATCACCAGGCGCAGCACGTACCAGAACATCGTCATCAGCGAGCTGAAGAGTGCGATGGCAGCGGCCACGTGGGCCTGCACCGGGTAGCGGCGAACGACGCTCTGGGTCTGCCAGAGGATCGAGGCGCCGGCGAGGCCGATCATGGCAACCGAGAACCAGGTGCCGAGGCCGAACCCGAAGATCACGCCGCCGATGATTGCGATAAGCGCAAGGCCGAAGCCCCACATCACGATCGGGCGGAGGAACGAGAGGTCCTTGCGGGTGAACAGGCCAATGGCCGTCAGGATGACGAAGCCGATGCCGGTGATCACGGCTGCTTCCGCCACCGTGGCTCCGCCGCCGCCGTAGTCGAAGACGTAGGAGAGGAACGGAGCGAAGATCAGCGCCTGCCCGAAGGCGGAGCCGAAGAGCCCGATGTACTGGCGGGGTGGGTTGGCCAGGTCGGCCGCAGCGTTGGCGGCAAACCACTGCACCACCATCACGCCGCCCATGAGCAGCAGCCAGGTTCCGCCGCTGCCGCCGAAGAAGAAGTCACGCATGCGATCGGCGATGCCGGTTGCAAACAGGAGGACTTCAAAGGCGACGAACGCCGCAAGGGCGGCGGCCACGTGCTTGTAGACGTTGACGACGAACGTGGCGCGATCGACCTCGGGGAGGTTGATGACGGGCGTGTTCAAGGTGTCGTATGAACTCACAGGGGGTTCCTTTCTGGCGGACGACTCCGATTCTACTGCATCGGGTCCGACTGCTTCTTCCCTGAATGAACGCCGATTCGTCGTGATTTCATCCAGACTTGAAGGAATGTCCGACACAAGAGCTCCTATTGCCGTCGAACTCACGCGCGATGTCGTCGAAAGCGTTCACCTCGTCGACGCCGTCGTGGCGACCGTCGACGGACCGGTGACCGTCTGGGGCGACGCGTCCGCGCCCATCATTCCGCGCTCGGCGATCAAGCCGATCCAGGTCCTCCCGCTCCTTCGTACCGGTGCGGCGGAGGCCTTCGGTGTGAGCGACATCGAGGTGAGCCTCGGCGCAGCGAGCCACAGCGGACAGCCAGATCATGTGAAGGCGGTGGCGGCCTGGCTCGAACGGATCGGTTACAGCTCGGGTGTGCTCGAGTGCGGTCCGGATCGGCCGATCCACGTGCCCTCAGCCGACGACCTGTTGGCGACCGGAATCCCCTTTGCGCCGATTCACAACTGCTGCTCGGGCAAGCACGCCGGCTTCCTGACCGTCTGCCGGCACCTGGGCTTCGACCCTGCCGGGTACATCGAACGAGCGCATCCGATCCAGGAGCTTGTGACCGCGGCGATCGAGGAGTTCACCGAGGTCGACCTCTCGGACGCAACCAACGGCGCCGATGGATGCGGCATTCCGACGTTCACCTTCCCGGCGCACCGACTCGCCCATGCGATGGCCCGGCTCGTGACACCGGCGGCGCTGGATGACGTGACCGCCGCTGCCGCTGACCGCGTTGTGCGATCGATGAGCGAGCATGCCTGGTGGATGTCGGGTACCGACCGGGCCGAGGACGAGTTCGCAGAGGTGGCGTCGGAGCCGCTCGTGTCCAAGGGTGGTGCCGAGGGCGTGTTCATGGCGGCCTTGCCGGAGCGTGGGATCGGCATCGCGCTGAAGGCCCGCGACGGCGCCCACCGGGCTGCCGACCAGGCGATGGCGGCCGTGCTCGCAAACCTCGACGTGCTCCCGGCAGCGATCGCCGTCGACCCCATCACGAACAAGGCCGGCACCGTGGTCGGCGAGATTCGGGGCGTTGCGTCGTGACGACCTTCGAGGACGGACCGGCAGGATTCGACGACATCGATGAGCTCGAAGTCGCCGTCTTCTCGGCGGAAAGCGGCCAACAAACCATCGTGTCCTCGGCCCAGGACGCATGGAAGTACCGATCCTTCATCGCCTACCTCACCAAGCGGGATCTTCGCACCACCTATCTGCGCAGTTACCTCGGGTGGGTCTGGTCGCTGATCAACCCGATCGCCGAGATCGCCATCTACAGCCTTGTCTTCGGCGTGATCCTGGCCGTCAACCGGAGCCTGCCGCTGGCCCCGGACGGGTTCGAGTCCTTCCCGCACTATCTGATCTCCGGGATGGTCATCTGGAACTTCTACCGGGCGACGTCATCCAAGGTCCTGAACAGCTTCACCTCGACCGTGAAGCTGCGGCGCAAGCTCTACTTCCCGCCGGTTGCACCGGCGATTTCGCAGACGCTCACGGTCTTGATCCAGAACTCGCTCGAGATCGGTGCACTGATCCTCTTCTACCTCGCGTGGGGTCACGTCTCCGTGAAGATGATCGTGCTCGTCCCTCTGGCGATCATGGCGGCGCTCGCCGGGCTCGGCGTCGGCCTGCTCCTGTCCGTCGCAAACAGCCGATACCGCGATGTCGGCTACCTCTACAGCATCTTCCTCCGGCTTTTCTTCTATCTGATCCCCATCATCTGGTCGATCGAGTTCGCCGAGGAACGCATCGGCGTCGACTGGCTGCTGCCGATCGTCCGCTGGAACCCCTTTGCGAAGATGATCGAGATCAGCCGGGACGGCACCTACCTGCACGAGTGGTCGCCGCTCGCCGATTGGTTGTGGGTGGGCGGATGGTCGATCGGGCTGCTCCTCGTGGGATGGACGGTGTTCGCACGGTCGTCGGCCGACGTGGCGGAAGGAAGCACGTGACCGACCTCGAAACGGCCCCGGCGCCGACCACGTCGACCTCGCCCCCGGCGATCGAGGTCTCCAACGTCTCCAAACGCTTCGTTCTGGGGGCCCGATCGAAGAGTCTGCGCGATCGGCTGACCACGACCAACGACGCGTCTCTCGAGTCCGACTTCTGGGCGGTGAAGGACGTGAGCCTCCAGGTCGAGCGGGGCACGATGCTCGGCGTCATCGGACGCAACGGCTCGGGGAAGTCCACCTTCCTTCGCACGCTGTGCGGCATCTACCGGCCGACCACGGGCGAGGTTCGGACGCGCGGCCGCGTGACGGCGCTGCTCGAACTCGGGGCCGGATTCCACCCGGAGATCAGCGGCCGGGAGAACGTGTACATGAACGGTGCGGTCGTCGGCCTGTCCCGCGAGTACATGGACAGCGTCATGGACGAGATCATCGAGATCGCCGACATCGGCTCGTTCATTGAGGCCCCGATCGAGACCTACTCGAGCGGCATGCGCGCCCGACTGGGATTCGCCGTGACGATCCAACTGCGGCCGGAGATCCTGCTGGCTGACGAGATCACGGCCGTCGGCGACATCACGTTCAAGGAGCATGGCGCCCGACGGATGCAGCGGTTGCGGGAGCACGGCGCCACCATCGTCCAGGTGTCGCACAACCTCTCCATGCTCAGAGACACGTGCGATCGGATCCTCTGGCTCCATCAGGGCGAGATGATGGCGCTTGGCGATCCGGTCGAGGTCGTCGAGGAGTACATGGCCCACGCCGCCTCCCAGGCCGGCATGCCGGTGGACGATTCGGACGAGGCGCTCCACCCCGACTGGATCACCCGCGTCGATGTCGCTCCGGAAGCGGGTCGGGTGCAGGTGTCGCCCGGCCGACCGATGCACCTCACCATCGGCCTGCAGCTCCCCGAACCCGTCGCCGAAGCCGGTGTCCGCATCCGCTTCTCCCGCCCGAACGGCGTGCCGTTGGGCCTCGGAACGGCGGTGGGCGACCTGGGCCGCAACGTCTCGGGCACCGTGGTCGCCGCCTGCGAGATTCCGAAGCTTCCGCTGCTGAATGCCCGATACCGCATGATCGTCGAGGTTCTGGACGGCGACACGCCGGTGGCGGTGCGCCGGATCCCGCTCGAGGTCTTCAAGCCCTCGCTCGACGGTCCCCGCGACGTGGTGGCGATCGATGCCGAGTGGCAGATCGGCTGACCGTCAGGCCGCCGTGGTCGCCACGGTGAATCGATGCCGCTGCTCGAGCCAGGTGTGGACCTGTTCCATTGGCACTGCGGGAGCAAAGAGGAATCCCTGCACACGATGGACACCGAATTCTCGAAGCAATGCCACCTGGGCGGGTGATTCGACACCTTCGGCGATCACGTCGAGTCCGAGCCGCGCGGCCAGGTCGACGATCGCTGAGACGACGGCGAGTGATGCTTCGCTCGTCGTGAGCGTCGCAACGAAGGAGCGATCGATCTTCAACCCGTCGATCGGCAGCGAGGTGGCGAGCGCCAGCGAGGAATAGCCGACGCCGAAGTCGTCGATGAGGACTCGGCAGCCTTCCGCTCGAGCGCGGGTGAGGAGTTCGGACGCTCGCGCAGGGTTGGGTACGGCGCTTTCTTCGGTGATCTCGATGCACAGCGATTGGAGGTCGCCGGGATCCGCGTCCTGCAGCACCTGTTCGAGCTGCGCCGGAGCGATGTTCACACTGATGGGCAGGGGGTCGAGCCCGGAGGTGAGGAGCGACGAGTGGAAGTCCCGGACGTGGCGGAGCGTTCGGTCCGTCAGCTGTTGCAGCAGTCCACGGTCGGTCATGACGTCGATGAAGGATGCGGCGGAGCGGACGCCATCGTCGTGTTCCCATCGAGCCAGCGCCTCGGCGCCGATGATCTCGCCCGTGCGGAGGTCGACGATCGGTTGGAGCCACGGGCGGATCCGGCCGGACTCGAACGCGTCGGTGACCTCGGCTTCGAGTGTTGCGGTTCGGGCGGCCTCCGTGCGCATGGCCTCGTCGAAGACCTGGTGGCTCGTGCGCCCGTCGGCGTTGCGTTTGTGGCGGTAGAGGGCCCGATCGGCGTCCCGCATCAGCGCATCACGAGACACCGACTCGGTCGTGCTCGCAATGCCGACTCCCGCCCTCAACTGCAGGCGGCGCCCCTCGATCGTGAAGGGCGCTCGGAAGGCCGCGGCGAGCCGTCGGCCGAAGCCGTTGAGGTCGTCGGTACGGCTGAGCACCGTCAGTTCATCGCCGCCGAGCCGAAAGACACGTTCCCCTTCGTGCTCATGCACGACGGCTCGGAGCGCGTCGGCGACGGCGATGAGGACGAGGTCGCCGGCGTGATGGCCCCAGGAGTCGTTGATCTGCTTGAAACCGTCGAGGTCCAGGGCGGCGACGGTCACCGGCCGGTTCGATGCCGGGGAAAGCGATCGAAGCGCTTCAGCGAGGTCGCGTCGGAAGGCGGCTCGGTTCGCGAGGCCGGTGAGTGCGTCGGACCACGCCTGTACGTCCAGCTGGCGGTTGGCGGACTCGAGCGCATCGCGTTCCTCGGCGAGGTCGTCCACCAGTTGGTCGTTCTCCCCGATCAGGTCGACGAGGTTGTGATGAACAGCACGATGCTCGTGGGCCATGACGACGCTGAAGACGAAGGCGACGGCGAGCATCGCTGCCGCACCCCGAAGTCCTCCAGGGGCGAGCAGGTAGCCGGCGATGGTGAGGCCCCCGAACGGGATGAGGAAGGCGAGATGAAGTCGCATGAACTGGCTCGCCGACGTGGTGGACGCCACCATCACGCCGATCAACATCGCGCAGAGCAGTGCCTGGCGAACCGGATCGTCCGGCAGAACCAGGAAGGCCGCAAGCCCCCACGCCACGCCAACGATCCCCTCGACCGCGAGTTCGAGCGCGAACCATCGCCGGAAGGGAACGTCGAGGGACTGAACGATCTTCGGCAGCGGCGCAGTCAGCGCCAGAGCGGCCGCCCACACCAGGAAGTTGAGCCTCGGTACGTGGCCCCAGAGCAGAAGTTGTGCAGCGAGGATCAGGACATACGAAAAGACGAGAGCTTCGGTGCTCCCGAGTTCGAAACGCTCGCGAAGAAGTGCGTTCTTGTCCCGCCTCACCCCGCCCCATCGGCAAAATCCACCATCGCATTGAGTCCTCCGGCCCCCAGCCATGGTTCGAACGACCCAGAGTCCCCGTCCGCCGATGGCGCAGCGGTAGCATCGACGGGTGCGCATTCTGCTCCTCAACGGTCCCAACCTGAATCTGTTGGGGATCCGTGAACCCGAGATTTACGGGGCGGCGACGCTGGCCGACATCGAGGCTCGCGTTCAGCACATCGCCGCCGAACACGGCGACGAGGTCACCGCGGTGCAGTCGAACTCCGAAGGTGCGCTTGTGGATGCGTTGCAGGATGCGGCCGGCTGGGCCGACGGTGTGCTGTGCAACCCGGCCGCCTACACCCACACCTCGGTGGCGATTCGGGATGCGATCGCGGCGATCCCCTGTCCCGTGGTCGAGGTGCACCTTTCGAACCCGGCCGCACGCGAAGACTTCCGTCACCATTCGTTCGTGGCGCCGGTGTGCATCGGCACGGTGGCCGGTTTCGGCATCGCCAGCTACGAGGCGGCGTACCACGGGCTTTCCCACCATCTACGCGGAGGCGAGTGACATGGCCACGGTTGGAATCGTCGGAGCCGGTCTCGCCGGTCTTGCCGCCGCAGTCACGTTGACGGACCGGGACCACGACGTGGTCGTGTTCGAGGCGTCCAACGGTGTCGGGGGCCGAGTGCGCACCGACGTCGTCGATGGCTATCTCCTCGACCGCGGCTTCCAGATCCTGCTCACGGCCTACCCGGTGGCGCAGCGCGTGCTCGACATGGCCGCACTCGACCTGCGTCGGTTCCAGGCGGGTTCACTCGTTCAGCTCAATGGCGAGCGCGTGCTGGTTGGTGATCCGCTCCGACGTCCCGGCGATCTGATGGAGACGGTGAAGGCACCGATCGGCACGCCGGTCGACAAGGCCCGGCTGCTCAACTGGCGCCGCACGCTCATGCGGGGGTCGGTCGATGAGCTGTGGTCGAAGGGCGAGTGCACGACGTCGGCCCGGTTCTCGGATCTCAAGTTCTCCGACGAGTTCGTGGACACCTTCCTGCGTCCGCTCTTCGCCGGCATCACGCTGGACCCGAAGCTCGAGGTGACCAGCAGGTTCACCGAGTTCGTGTTCCGCATGCTGGCCGAAGGCTACGGGGCGGTGCCGTCCCGCGGCATGGGAGAGCTGGGCAAGCAGCTGGCGCTGCGGTTGCCCGACGGAAGCATCCGCCTGGACAGCCCGGTTCGTGAGGTCGGGCCCACCCACGTGGGGCTCGACGGCGAACGGATGGACGTCGATGCCGTCATCGTGGCGACGGACATGTCGGCGGCGGCCGAACTGGTCGACACGCCCGATCTTGGTTGGAACTCCGTCACCACCCGGTGGTTCTCGAGCGAGGCGCCGCCATACGCCGAGCCGCTCCTGTTGCTGAACGGAACCGGCAGCGGACCGGTGAACAACGTGGCCGTGATGTCGAGCGTGTCGCCGCATTACGCGCCGGCCGGCCGGCATCTGATCGGAGTGTCGGCGCCGGGAGCGGCGACCGTCGACGGCGACGAGGCCGCGGTTCGTGCCCAGCTCACCGAGTGGTTCGGTGGGGTCGTGTCCGAGTGGGAGACCATTCGGACCGATGTGATCGAACGGGCCCAGCCCCGCCAGCTCCCCGGCGAGGCGTTGCCTGCCAAGGCGAAGCTGGAGTCCGAGGTGTTCGTGGCGGGGGATCATCGCCAGAACCCGTCGATCAATGGTGCATTGCAGTCCGGCCGGAGGGCCGCACGCTCTGTGATGGAGTTCGTGAAGTCTGCGTAAGTTCCCCCTGAGACCGGTGTGGCTGGTGGGGATGGTGTTGTCGATGTTGCTGGAGTTTCCACAGTCGACCGCGGTGCGTTGTGTTTCGGTGTGACGAACACCACATCACGGGCCGTCATCAAATCGTAATACTCACCCTCCGTGAGCAAATCGCCCCTCCGGTAGTGAGTTCATTGGCGCGACCCAGCGCGCGACCAAACGCGAAGGGCGTTCAGCCAAAATGGGATCAGCGCAAAGCTTGAAGCCTGTAATTACAAGCTTGTAACCTCGTCTTTCCATCCCAGGACGAACCGAAGGGGTAGCGGCCATCACGGCGCTACGGGCACTCGTCGCAAGAGGGTTGGGACGGACCCAATTTCACATTGGCTGGCACAGGCACGCAGGTGGCGCAAACATGACGATGACAGAAGACCGCGGGGCGACACTCCTCGCTGCAACCGACAACTCTGCAGCGGAGGCAGCCGTACCCACGGGTATGCGTGTGCGAAAGCGCAACGGCTCGCTCGAACCGGTCGATTTGAACAAGATCGTCAACGCGATCGCCCGATGCGCTGAGGGTCTGATGAACGTCGACGCCATGCGCGTCGCCACCCGCACCATCTCGGCACTCGCCGACGGCGCAACGACCCGTGAGCTCGACGAACTGTCGATCCGCACGGCTGCGGGGTTCATCGTCGAAGAGCCGAACTACTCGAAGCTGGCCGCTCGCCAGCTGGCCGAGTACATCGACAAGGAAGTCCGGAACCAGAACATCCCGTGGTTCTCCGAGTCGGTCCGGGCTGGACACGCCGTCGGTCTCGTCGGTGACGACGTCGCCGAGTTCGTCGAGGCGAACGCTCCCACGCTCAACGCCGCCATCAACACCGACCGCGACCGCAAGTTCGAGTTCTTCGGTCTGCGCACCGTCTACGACCGCTACCTGCTCCGTCACCCCGAGACCCGCGAAGTCACCGAGACCCCGCAGTACTTCTTCCTGCGTGTCGCCTGCGGCCTCTCCACCACCGCCGACGAAGCCGTCCGCTTCTACGACCTCATGTCCTCGCTGGCCTACCTGCCGTCGAGCCCCACGCTGTTCAACTCGGGCACCCGACACGCCCAGATGTCGTCGTGCTACCTGCTCGACTCGCCCGAGGACTCCCTCGAGGGCATCTACAAGCGCTACACCGACATCGCCCGCCTCTCGAAGTTCGCCGGCGGCATCGGCGTCGCCTGGCACCGGGTTCGGGCCAAGGGCTCCCTCATCCAGGGCACCAACGGCCTCTCCAACGGCATTGTCCCGTGGCTCAAGACCCTCGACAGCTCCGTCGCTGCGGTCAACCAGGGTGGACGCCGCAAGGGTGCAGCCTGCATCTACCTCGAGTCCTGGCACGCCGACATCGAGGACTTCCTCGACCTGAAGGAGAACACGGGCGACCACATGCGTCGTGCCCACTCCCTCAACCTCGCCAACTGGGTACCCGACCTCTTCATGGAGCGGGTGGACAAGGACTGGCAGTGGTCGCTGTTCGACCCGAAGAAGGTGCCGCACCTCACCGACCTCTACGGCGACGACTTCCGCGCCGCCTACGAAGAGGCCGAGTCCCAAGGCCTCTACGAGCGCCAGATCAAGGCTCGTGACCTCTACAGCCGCATGATGCGCTCCCTCGCCCAGACCGGCAACGGCTGGATGACCTTCAAGGACTCCTCCAACGAGAAGTGCAACCAGACCGGTCAGCCGTCCGAGGACGGCACCGCCCACGTCGTGCACCTGTCGAACCTGTGCACCGAGATCATCGAGGTCACCAACCAGGACGAGACTGCAGTCTGCAACCTCGGTTCGCTGAACCTCGGCGAGTTCGTCGCCGCCGACACCAAGGAATTCGACTTCGATCGCCTCGCCGAAACGGTGCAGCACGTCGTGCCGTTCCTCGACCGGGTCATCGACATCAACTTCTACCCGACCGACGAAGCCGGCCACTCCAACAGCAAGTGGCGTCCGGTGGGCCTCGGTCTCATGGGCCTCCAGGACGTCTTCTTCAAGAAGGGCATCGCCTTCGACTCGCCCGAAGCCCGCGAACTGTCCGCCAGGATCTCCGAGGAGATCTACTTCAACGCCCTCATGGCGTCCACGAAGCTGGCCGAGGAGTTCGGACCGCACGAGACGTTCGCCCGCACCCGGGCCGCCGCCGGCGATCTCCAGTTCGACCTGTGGGACGTCACCCCGTCCGACACCGATCGCTGGCAGACCGTCCGCGACCGCGTCGCCAAGCACGGCCTGCGCAACTCGCTGATGATCGCCATCGCCCCGACCGCGACCATTGCCTCGATCTCCGGCTGCTACGAGTGCATCGAGCCGCAGGTGTCCAACCTGTTCAAGCGCGAGACGCTCTCCGGTGAGTTCCTCCAGATCAACCGCTACCTCGTGAAGGAACTGCAGGAGCGCAACCTGTGGGACGCCGAGATGATCAACGATCTCAAGGCCTCCGAGGGTTCGGTCCAGCACATCGAACGCATCCCCGAGGACCTGCGTGAGGTCTACCGCACGGCGTGGGAGATCCCCGGCCGCTCGCTCATCGACATGGCCGCCGACCGTGGCGCCTTCATCGATCAGAGCCAGTCGCTCAACCTCTTCATGGAGTCGCCGAGCATCGGCAAGCTCTCCTCGATGTACATGTACGCATGGAAGAAGGGCCTGAAGACCACGTACTACCTGCGGTCCCGCCCGGCCACGCGCATCAACAAGACGACGACGACCACCACGTCGACGCCGACGCCGCCCCCGAACAACGGAGGCGAGCCGAAGGCATTCACCGACGCCGAGGCTCTGGCGTGTTCTCTCGAGAACCCCGAATCCTGCGAAGCCTGCAACTAGGCCTCGGCATCACCCACGACACCAGACACTGAAAAGACAAGGACTTCCCCTCCATGGCACTCGTTGACGACGCTCTCCACGCGTTTGATGAAGGCTCGAACCAGCCGCAGTCGGCTCCGCTCAGCACCGAACGGCCGAAGAACATCCTCGATCCGGGGTT
Organism: Acidimicrobiales bacterium; assembly: GCA_020628865.1. Taxonomy (GTDB): domain Bacteria; phylum Actinomycetota; class Acidimicrobiia; order Acidimicrobiales; family SHLQ01; genus SHLQ01. Next base: position 27,670 of record JAHDEJ010000037.1, on the reverse strand, counting down.
CGATCTGACGCTCCGTCCGATGCGCTACCCGGTCTTCTACGGGATGTACCAGGACGCCATCAAGAACACCTGGACCGTCGACGAGATCGACTTCTCCGACGACCTGGTCGACCTCGAGCGCAAGCTGATGCCGGCCGAGCGTCATCTCATTGAGCGCCTCGTGGCCTTCTTTGCGACCGGCGACTCGATCGTGGCCAACAACCTGGTGCTCAACCTGTACCAGCACATCAACGCTCCCGAAGCCCGGATGTACCTGTCCCGCCAGCTGTACGAAGAGGCGTTGCACGTCCAGTTCTACCTGACGCTGCTCGACAACTACATTCCCGATCACGACGAGCGGGCCGAGGCCTTCGCTGCAGTCGAGAACATTCCGTCGATCCGGAAGAAGGCCGAGTTCTGTTTCAAGTGGATCGACTCGCTCGGCGACATCGACCGCATCGAGACGCCCGAGCAGCGCAAGCAGTTCCTGCTGAACCTCATCTGCTTCGCCGCCTGCATCGAAGGCCTCTTCTTCTTCGCTGCCTTCGCCTACGTCTACTTCCTGCGCAGCAAGGGCCTGCTCAACGGCCTCGCCGCCGGCACCAACTGGGTGTTCCGCGACGAGAGCTGTCACATGAACTTCGCATTCGAGGTCGTCAACACGGTTCGCGCCGAGCAGCCCGAACTCTTCGACGCCGATCTCGAGGCCCAGATCAAGGACATGCTCGACGAAGCCGTCGAGTGCGAGTACCAGTTCGCTGCCGACGTTCTCGCCGAGGGCGTACAGGGCATGAGCCTCGCCGACACCAAGGTCTACCTGCAGTTCGTGGCCGATCAGCGTCTCGCGCAGCTCGGCATCAGCCCGGTCTACGGCGTGAAGAACCCGTTCGACTTCATGGAGCTCCAGGACGTCCAGGAACTCACCAACTTCTTCGAGCGCACCGTCTCGGCTTACCAGGTCGGTGTCGAAGGTGAAGTCGGCTTCGACGAGGACTTCTAGTCCTCACCGCGGGCGAGGTCCGGCCGGCGGCCGGCCTCGACTTGCGCGGCACCGTGGCTTCTTCGTCAGCTGAGCTGTTTGGCGACCCGGCGCTCGGTCGCGCCGGGATCGAGGTGGGGGAGCGGCTTCACGGCGGGTCCCAGTCCGTCGTGCATGCTGCCCGTTGGAAGGGTGCAGACGTCGTGGTCAAGGCCGAGCTCGAGCCCGACCCATGGATCGATGCGCGCATGACGGCGGTGGCGGCCGCAGCGCGAGCCAACCCGCAGGTGGTTCCGCCGCTGGAGCTCGACGGTGCGTTTGTGCATGCCCTGGCCGACCGGAGGTACGTGCTGCATCCGTTCGTGGCCGGTCCGCCACCGGGCATCACCGATCCGACACAGGTTGAGGAGATGGGTCGTTCGCTCGCCCGACTGCATGCGACGCTCCGGTCGCTCGACGGATCCGGTCTTCCCGACGTTTCCGCGATGCGGGCGCTCGATGCGGACGACGTCGATCTTGCTGGCGAGCGGCAGCTCATCCATGCCGACTTCGGAACGAGCAACCTCATTGTGTCGAGCGACGGTCTGCGCATCCTCGACTTCGGGGAGCTCGGATTCGGCACCGCTGCACTCGATGTGGCGAACACGATCTTCATCGAACGGTTCTCGGCTGCCCTCGACGGCCGGTTGGCCGACGCTGATCGATTCGCCGAGGTCTTCGTTGCTGCGTATGCCGACGAGTCGGGGTCGTCGATCGGTTCGGACGACATCGAGCTGGGTCTTGACGTTCGCCGTCGAGCCCTTGGGCGCTGGCTCGACGACCCGGAGCGGGCACCGGTTGGGATCGCCCGATCGTCACCCGAGTGGCGTCGCCGACTGCGCCGCTACGCCGAGACCGACCCGGCGGCCTGGGGCAGCATCGACTGAGACCGCGTCACAGCGACAATCCGGTTGTCGCTACGACGCGGTTCGCAGGTTGGCCCACGACCGACACCACCGGTGACGGGCCGTCATCGAGATCGCCGAACTCCTACGATCCGCTCATGGAACGACCGGCACTCTCTCAGGAGCTCACCGCAGCCGAGTTCGGCCGGTGGTACTGGACGCTGGCCGAGTTGCAGGCCTTCGCACGTTCGGTCGGAATTCGGGCGACTGGGCTCAAGCCTGATCTGGCCGCCCGGATCACCGCACACCTCGCCGGCAGCGAACCGCCGACGGTTCCGCCCCGGCCACGACCCACGCCGCAGCTGTCGGGGCCGCTCGACCGTGAGACCGTGATCCCGGCTGGCCAGAAGTCGACCCGTCATCTCCGCGAGTTCTTCGAATCCGAGCTCGGGACGACCTTCCGGTTCGACGGTCACATGCGCGCATTTCTCAAGAGTTCGGATGGCGCAACTCTCGGCGACGCAATCGCGCACTGGCACGAGACACGCGGCCGCCCGCTGCCCCAACAATCATCGAGCCTCGAGTTCAACGCCTTCACCAAGGAATGGCATCGGGTCCATCCCTCCTCGACTGCGGCCGAGTGTCGGGCGGCATGGCGGCGCTACCGCGCTCTGCCGGTCGATCAGCGACCCGCAGTCGAAGACGCCTAGCGAAACGCCGATGCGGCCTGTCGTACGGCCTGACTAGGGTCGCGTCATGGCGACAGACACTGAAATCCAACGAATCACCGATGCCATCGCGGCTTGCTGGTCCGAGGCAACCTGCGCACGCGGCCAGTGGAATCCCGAACTCCCGGCCCAGGGTCAGTGCGAGGTCAGCAGCTTCGTCGCCTGGACACACCTCGGCGGATCGCTGGTGCTGGGCAAGGTGTTCCGCAACGACGAATTCCAGGAGCATCACTATTGGAACCGGCTCGATGGGGTCGATCTCGACCTCACCAACGAGCAGTTCGGCGCGGAACACCGGATCGACGAAGTGATGGCGATGAACGCCGATGCCGTGCGGGTGAAGCGCCCAGACATCCACGAGGAGCTCGCTGCCCGAATCGAGCTCCTCGAGTCCGAAGTGGCCAAGCGACTGTCCCAAACTCGCTGAAGAACCACCAGTCCTCAGATCGGCGGGAACCGCTCCACGACCTCCGCGGCTGTTGCGACGACCTCGATCGCGCCGACACCCTCACCCGCCCACACCACACGTACAGACATGTCGGCCTCGGCCGCGGCCCGCGTGTGGTCTTCGACCAGCGGAGCGACGACCGGTCGCAGCTCGTCCTCCCGGCCCGCCCACTCGTCGGTGAGTGTGGTTCGCAACGATCGACCTGAGTACTCGGCCGGCCACTCCGGACCCCGGATCAGGTCGTAGACGACGCTGTGCACCGTGTCGTCACCCGTCGACTCGACCAGCCGTTGCTTGGCGGCATCGACGTCGTTCGCTTCGACCGTCGCGTACAACGCCGTTCCCAGGGCGACGCCGGCCGCACCGAGGCTTTGCGCCGCTCGAAGGCCGGCTGCGTTGTTGATGCCGCCTGCCGCGACGAGCGGCACGTCGGGACACGCGGCGGAGATGGCGGGGAGCAGGCCGAACAGCGTTCGATTCGTCCGCCCGTGCCCTCCGGCCTCGCTGCCTTGCGCCACGATCACATCGGCGCCTGCGTCGGCGGCGGCGACCGCTTCGGCCACCGTTCCCACCTGGCAGACGGCGGCTGCACCCGCCTCGTGAATTTCGGCGATGTGGGGCGTGGGATCGCCGAACGACAACCAGACGGCCACGGGCTCGTGTTCGAGCGCCGCCGTGACCGCCCCCTGGTTCATGTTCCAGGTGATCAGCCCGATCCCGACCGGTCGGTCGACACAATGTTGCATCTGCTCGGCAATCCAGCCCTGGTCGCCGTAGCCGCCGCCGACGAACCCGAGCCCGCCGGCCTGGCTCACCGCAGCGGCGAGGCGTCCACCGGCGATCTTGGCCATGGGCGCCAGCAGCACCGGCCGCTGAATGCCGAGACGCCGTCCGAGCTCGGCTGATGCGGTGTGGATCGGGTCGGCCATGTGGCCACGGTACCGATGGATCACGGGGAGTTCGAACCGGCGGCGAGCCGCTACGGTCATGCAGATGGCCGACGAGTCATCCGCTCGAGAACTCATCCTACGCGCTGAAGTCGGGGCGTTTCCCCTGTGGACGCCGCACGGCGACAACATCGTGCCGGACTCGTTGCCGCTCTCGCAGCGGGTTCTCACCGCAATGGAGGATTGGACGATCTTCTGGGACGACGTGGGCGGTGCGATCTCCGATCCCGAGATCATGGAGGAGTTCGTCGGTCAGGGCTTCAAGATCGCGCATGCGACGCGACGGGAACTGAAGGGCCGGACCGTGTGGTTCCAGCACCCGGTCACCGACGAACGCCACGAGATCGAGTTGCGGCGGCCGCGCTGAGACGCACCGCCGCCGCACTCCATCTGACTGCGCTGGATCAGCCCGCCTCAGAGAGCGCGACTCCCCACGACGCTCCGAGGCCGTAGATGTAGTACACGACCTCGCCAGCCGAAGCCGGTGCGAACACCTCCTGCACCGTCGTATCGACGTTCACGAGTTCGACGAGAAGGGTCGGGGCCTGGCCCTGGGCGTAACCCACGACGAATGGGTCGGCCGGGAAATCGGTGAACAGTGACTGGGCGGCGAAGCCGAGCACGGTGTCGGCGGGAACCGGCGACTTCCACTTGAACACGAGATTGCCGAACCCTCCGAGGGACTCTTCGAGCCCGATTCGAGGAAGGTTCTGATGGGTTCGGAACGAGACGTCGTAGAAATCGTCCGGGCCGAGGCCCGACAGGACGACCGTTGCCGGTTCGCCGATCACCACGAACATCTCCACATACGACGACCCGACGATCGTGTCGGAGAAGATCGCGTTGCCGAACCGGTCCAGGACCGTGACCGTGAGCTCGCGGACGACGTCGTCCTGCGTGCCGATGGCGACGTCGAGAACGTATCCGGACACCGGCTGTTGCGCCTGGAGGGCGGCGGGAGGACCACCGAACCCCTCGACGTCATTCAGGTCGAACGTGGTGAACGCAAAACTCTCGGGCACATTGACTGCGAAGGTCGGACTTCCGAACCCGTGCTGGCCGGCCACATCGCCCGACTCGCAGGTGTCGTAGATGTCGTTGCGATCGAAGTCGCAGACGTCGACTCCGGACGACCCGGAGACCGTGTCGTCACCGGCACCCGTCGCCAGATCGTCGTCACCGAAGCCTCCGCGGACCTTGTCGTTGCCGCGGCCGCCGTCGATGATGTCGGCACCCTGACCACCGACGAGCCGGTCCTTGCCGTCATCGCCGAAGATGATGTCCTTGCCCTTCTGGCCCTTGATCAGGTCGGCACCGGGGCCGCCACAAATCACGTCGGCACCGCCGCCGCCGAAGATCCGGTCTCGGCCGGCCCCGCCGTAGATCACGTCCGGTCCCGGCGTCCCGATGATCCGGTTGTTGCCGTCGTCGCCAACGATCGTGGCCGTTCGGCCACCGCACGTCGGCGTGTCTTGCGCTCCTGCGGGAGCGGCGACCAACGCCACCACTCCGGAAAACAGCCCAATGACCGCAAGTATTGCCACGCGTCGCATCTATCCCACCCTTCAATTCGACGGTGGCACCCGCCCCGTCGAGTGCGACGCTACGGCGAATCCGTGGTGGTGCGCAACCGATTTTGCCGCGCTCCGTGAGCGTCAGGCGGCGAGACGGGCGACGGCTGCCGGCGCCAGCACCGTGATGTCCCCGAGCGGTCCTGCCGAATCGGAGAAGGCGGCCAACCGCTTGATCAACGTCGTGGTCAACGGTGTCCCCTCGGTCGCCAGCTTCGGTCCCTGCGGAAGGTACAGATCGCTCGTCAGTTGCATGCCCGGGGCGAGCTGGTCGATGGACACCTCGACTTCCACCAGTGCCTCGGTGCCCGGGACGACGCTCGCGACGGCGTCGAGAATCCACCGCGGCGGTGGCGTTGCCAGGTCGCGGAGCACAGTGCTTGCGTCCTTCCGACTCAACCCAGTGTCGAGCTTCGCTTCGAAGTGGGCGGCGCACCGCAGCAGCTCCAACTCGAACGCAGTCTGGTCGGTCGCATCGGCGGCGTCGACCTGCTGGGCCGGTGCCTCGTCGAGCTGATGACGAACGAGGTCGGCCACCCGGTCGAGCCGAGGCACGTTCTGCAGAAGTTCGGCCGCGATCTCGACGTGACTTCGACCGCTGACAGCATCCTTCTCCTGATCGAGCACGACGACGCAGCCGATCTGCGACAGCAGTGTGGCGATCCCGAGCTCCCAACTCATCGGCCGGTCCAGGGCGACGCAGGCGCCACGGACCCGTTCGTCGATCCGAAGGGTGCGGGTGTAGGCGGCCGCGCTGACGAGACCAAGGATTTCGCTCAGCACCGTCACGGTGCCCTTGAGCGTCAACTCCAACAGGTTCTTCTCCGCTGCCCGAAGCCGGCTCGTTTCGAGGCAGTCGTCGAGTGTCTCGATGAGGAGCTGCGGGCTGCACGGCTTCGTGAGAAAGCGCAGGATCTTTGCGTCGTTGATCGCAGCGATGGTCGACTCGAGGTCCGACTGGCCGCTCAACAACAGACGCGGAATCTCCGGGTGACGGGAGTACATCTCGGAAAGGAATTGTGCGCCGGACATCTCCGGCATGCGCATGTCGGACACGATCACGTCGAACGCCGGGTCGTGTCCTTCGGCGATCGCTGCTTCGACGGCCGCGATTCCGGCGCGTCCCGACTCGGCGATCGTCACGTCGAACTGCTTGCGCAGGTTCAGGCGAAGGCTCCGCAGCAGCTCGGGTTCGTCGTCGACACAGAGGATTCGTGGCTTGTTCACGCGGCCTGCTCCCCGCCGATCAGCTCGTCGATCAGGCGACCGGTAGCCTCGTCGATTTCGGTGTCTCGATGCGTCGTTGCTTCGAACCGCTCCGTCGTGGCGATTCGCCCGAGTTGGACGGCGGTGGCGAGGTCCCTGCCCGTGCCGGATTGGAGGTTGGGTGAGTACCAGGCACCGGCGGCGGCCGTGACCACGTCGGCGGGAAGACCCCACATCGCCAGAAGGTGTCCGCAGAGCTCGGCGTGCGAAACGCCGTGCAGCTCCCGTTGTACGTCGACGAGGCGGCGGCCCTGTTCGATCGCCTGTGCATGGTCGTTGGCGAGGCGTTCGGGAAACGATGAGGATTCGAGCAACAGCCCGGAGATCGACAGCACACCGGCAACCCGTGCCGCGGTTCGCTCCATCGCCGGAGCGGCACTGGCGGCGGTCACGCCGATCGAGCGGGCGAAATCCAGGGTGGAGGTTGTCCCGATTCCGGGCGGCGTCGGCGTCGCCTCGAAGGCGCCTTCGATCTCGAGCGCCACCACGAGCTGGCACAGCGAACGCAGGCCGACGCGGGTGATGGCGTCGGCAACACTTCGAACCCGACTTCCGCCTCCGAACGCGGAGTTCCCCCATTGGAGGATCTTTGCCGTGAGCGCCGTGTCGTCGGAGATGAGCTCGGCGATGTCTTCGGACGATGCATTGTCGTCGGCGCACAGGTCCATGATGCGGCCGTACATCGCGGGGGTCGACGGGAGGGAACCGAGTCGGGTGACCGCCTGCTGCACCGCAGGGTCGGAGACGAGCATGCGAAACCGAACCGCCTCGTGCAGTGCTCCGAGCAGCTGCTCCCGGTTGCACGGCTTGGTGAGGCATCGGTGGGCCTTCGGCAGCGCCTCGATGATCATGTCCTTGCCGTCGCCGGTGAGCACGTATCGCACCACGTCTGGATGGTCCCGGGCGGTTTGGTCGAGGACGTCGATGCCGCTGATGGTCGGCATCTGCAGATCGGTCACGAGCACGGCGATCGGATGTTCGGCCAGGACCGCTCGTGCCTCGTTGGCGTCAAGAGCGAAGTGGCTCACGAAGTGGCGGCGTTCCCGGTGCAGCGACGTGCGCAGGCCGGCGAGGACATCGGGCTGATCATCGACGAAGAGCACGTGTGTGGGTGTGGCGGTCGCGGTCACGACGGGCCTCCGATCGGCAGGACGATGTGAAAGGTGGTGCCGACGTCCGGTTCGCTCGTGAAGGTGAGGCTGCCACGGTGGCGTTCGACGACGATGTTGTGCGAGATCGCGAGGCCCTGGCCCGTTCCCTTGCCGACCTCCTTCGTGGTGAAGAACGGATCGAAGACGCGAGTGGCGATGTCGTCCGGGATTCCTCCGCCCGTGTCGGCGATGTCGATGCAGACCATCCGATCTGCTTCGTCCACGCGGGTGGAGATCGTGATCTGACCGCGGATCGACGTTTGTTCGTTGCGGTCGGCGATCGCATGCGCGGCGTTGACCACCAGGTTCAGGATCACCTGACCGATCCCGCCGGCACTGCAGAGCACCGTGGGCAGGGGAGCGAGGTGTCGCTCGACATCCGCCACGTATTTGAACTCGTTGTTTGCAACGGTGAGCGTCGATTCGATGAGCGCATTGATGTCCGTGGACAGGAACTCCTCGCTCTGGTTGGAGAACTGCTTCATCGCCCGGACGATCTCGGTCACCCGGTTCACCCCTTCGTGAATTCGGGCGACAGAACCAGGCGCTTCCTCCCGCAGGAAGTCGACATCCGCCTCTGTTTCGGCGGCGTCGATGCGGCCGATCAGCTCGGCGATCGCAGGCTCGTTTCTGACCGCAGCGACGAGTTCGGCGTACACACCCTGCAGGGACAGCAGCTCCTCGACCACCTCATCGAGGAAGTGGGCGCTGTCGCCGACGTACTGGATCGGCGTGTTCATCTCGTGAGCCACGCCCGCCGCCAGCTGGCCGATCGACTCCAGCTTTCGAACCTCGGCGAGACGCATCTCCAGCTTCTTCTGTCGACGGAGATCGCTGGCAACATGCACGGTTCCCACGGTGTCGTTCGCCTCGTTCAACAGCTGCGACGTCGTGAGCAGCACTGGAATCTTCGTGCCATCCGCCATGACGAGTTGACTCTCGCCCACGCCGAAGAGTTCGTCGCTCGCTTCCGACGCGCCGAGGAGCAGATCATCGACATGGCAGCCGATGAGGGTGTCTGGCGAGCGCTTCGACAGTCGGCCGGTGCTGCCCCGCACCGAGGTGATCGAGCCATCGGTGTCCGTGATGATGATCGCGGCACTCACGCACCGCAGCACGCTCTCCATGTGCGAGTTGGCCCGGTCAACCTCCTGCTTGGCGATGTACACCGAGCGAATCTGATCCTCGACCGTGTCCTCGAGAATCTGGTTGGTCTGGCGCGCTCGGGCGAGCCGACGACGAAGCTTCTGGAGGTCCTTCTCCTGCGCGTCGATGACCGCCTGGAGATCCTCCGGCTGTTGGGCAACGCCCGATTCCCGTTCGACGGCTTCCGCCTCCGCCATGTTCCCGCCTCGTTCCGCTCGCGACGCTCGATCGCGTTGATACAAGAAAGGTCGGCCTCAGAGCCGAGCGCTTTAGTCGCGCCAACAGCGCGGAGAAGATCAGGTGTCGGCGCGCACCGTGAGAACGCTCTGGCGTATCGGACAGTCGGTGACTGGTGTGATGAGCATCACGCGGCCAATGGCCACGCAAGGTGCCGCGGGCTCTACGCTGGGGCCATGGTGGACTGGGCTCAGGAGTGGGCGGACACAGCCGATGGGCATGCCATGGCAGAGCTTGACGACTCGCGACGGCTGGAACGAATGCGGCGCGAGCTTTCGCACATTCGTGCCGCACGTGACGAGGCTGAACGCAAACTCCGCGAGCAGACCGTGGATGGAGAGACGGCGCAGAGCCGACTCGACCGGGCAGCATCGCTCATCCGGATTCGTACGGCGACCGAGGATCGGTTGATCGCCGCTCGTCGTGAACACGACCAGGCGTCGCAGACACTGTTGCTGGCCCAGCTCGCGGCAGCAAGCCTTCGTTCCGCTGCTGCAACCATGCGCCACCAGGCCAAGGATGAGGCCGTCCGGATCGTCCGCCGGGCCCGTGAGGCAGCCGAGGAACTCGAGCGCCGCGCCCAGCGTGAGGCCGATGCGATTCGCACCGTCGCCGCAAACGATGCCGAGGTGCTCCGTTCGGCCGCCGCAGCAGAGGTGCAGGAGGCTCGCAGGCTCCGGCTCGAGGCGGAACACGTGTACAGCGATGCCCGTCACCGGTGGATCGCCGCGAACGAGGCGATGCATCAGGCCGCCGAGCGAGTCACCGTCGAGCCGAAGCCGGCGGTGTCCGTCGACGGCGACACGATCTGGCTCAACGACGATGCGGTCGACGAACTCGACGATCGGTTCGAGAAGTACTTCGCAATGGAGCTGAACGACGATTCAGCCCGCGAGTGGATGCTCGGTCGTCGCGGCACCTGACCCATCCAGCGGCTTGGGTGGAGTCGCCAGGAACCAGAACACGTTTCCGAACAATGCCAGGAACGCAATGATCGTGAAACCGAGCTGGTAGTCGCCGGTGGCGTCGGCCAACATGCCCGCGAGGAGCGGCCCGGCGACCGTTCCGAGCGTGACGATGATCGCGGACCAGCCCATGATCTGGGCGAAGTAGGTCGCCCCGAAGTAGTCGGCCCGGATCGCCTGCATGAGCGGGCCGCGGGCACCCCACGCAAGGCCGTGCAGGACCACGAACACGCCAATGGCGGCAGGGCCGCCGATCCAGGTCATGACGAGCAGACCCACCGCGTGCGCGCACATCGCGACGGCGACGATCAGCCGCTTGTTGACCCGATCACCGAGGTAGCCACCCAACGCCGTGCCCAGCAGCTGGAAGATGGGAATGAGACCTGCGATCAGCGCCGCCCGCTGGGCGGTGTAGCCCCGGTCCTCCGTGAGGTACAGGGCGATGTGCGCAATCGTGGCGCTCACGACGATCAGCGCCGATCCGTGCCCGAGCGAGATCATCCAGAACGATCGTGTTCGCATCGCTCGACGCGCCGTGAAGTGGTCGTCGCTCACGCCCTCCGCTCGGGGTTCATCGGTGAGCCGGTCGGCGGGGATGCCATCGACGGGCTCGCCGGTCTCGGCCCGGGTCCGGCTGATGATGATCGAGGCGAAGAAGATCGCGACCGTCAGAATTGCTCCAGCGCCCACCAGCGATGCCCGCCAACCGAACTGATCGAATCCGAGCACGAGCACCGGGCCGGCAAAGCCACCCAGCGCAAAGCCCATCGTCTGAATCGAAAGGGCCCGCGCCCGCTTGCGCTCGAACCACGGCACAAGCGCAGAGGTGATTGTGAGGAAGCCGGCCAGCGCCATGCCGAACGCGGCGATGAACATGGCGACGAAGAACTGCAGTTTCGTCTCGACGAACGCAAGACCGATGTAGCCGCCGAGCACGAACACGGATCCGAACCGCATGACCCGCTTGGTTCCCCAGCGGCGCAGTGCCGAACCCTGGGCCGGGCTGATCAGTGCGCTGCCGGCGCGGGTGGCGACGAACGCCACGGAGAACAGTGTCTTCGACCAGCCGAATTCGCTCCGCAACTCCACGGCGAGATTGCCGAAGCCCTGCATCCACAACATGGATTGGAGCGCCCAGAGCGACGCGCTGGCCGCCACGACCTTCCAGCCGGTGAAGACCCGCCGGCCCCAAACGAGACCGCTTTCCCCTGGTTCGCTCCGATCGTTCACAAACGTCTTCGCCGTTCGTAGGCCAGCAACGATGCGGCCACGGCCGCGTTGAGCGACTCGACGCCGTTGGCAAGCGGGATCGACACGGTGCGTGTCGTTGCGTCGGCGGCCGCGGGGCTGAGTCCGTCGCTCTCGTTGCCGATGATGAACGCCGCCCGGTCCGGCAGGTCGGCCGTGAAAAGATCGTCGCCGCCCATGTCGACGCCGACCAATTCGAATCGGTGGTCGGCCAGGATCTGGACGGCTTCGTCCGTCGACTCCACTCGAAGGATCGGAGCGCGGAACGCCACGCCGGCCGACGCCTTGATGGCGACCGGGCCGATGTCGGCCGTCCCGCGGTGCGGAACGACGACACCGTCGACGCCCGCAGCGGTGGCGGATCGAAGGATCATCCCGACGTTCGACGGGTTGTGCACGTGGTCGAGCACCAGCACCGTGCACGCCCAATCCTTGCCCCGACGGCGTTGCTCACAGAAGTCGCCGAGGTGCTGCATGGCCGGGGCCACGACGTCGGCGACAACTCCCTGGTGATGGCGGCTGGAGCGAGCCACCGCCGTGACCCTCTGTTCGGACACGCGGTCGACGGTGATGCGACGGCTGGCCGCCATGCCGTTGATCGTGTCGATCTCCGCTCCGTGCGCGTTCGACGAAACGAGGATTTTGTCGAACTGGAGCGTGTCGTCGTGCAGCGCCTCGATGACGGGCTTGCGGCCCATCACGGTGAGAAAGGAGTCGCGCGGCGACACGGCGCTCAGCTCGCCACGGCGAAGCTGAGCGATCCGGCACCGGCGGCGTCATGCCCGCCATCGACCGCGCCGTAGGTGATCGTGGTGGCGAGCGTCTGCTCGCCGACCCACGACTCCATCGATTGGACGGCTGCGGCCGCTTCGGGCGTGAGGTCGAGCGTGAGCGCGATCCGATCGGTGACCACGAGATCCTCGACCTTGCGGGCTTCCTGCACCGCTCGGACGATGTCTCGAGCGACGCCTTCGGCCTCGAGCTCGGGCGTGAGTTCGGTGTCGAGCACGACCACGGCGTCGTTGCTCGGGAGTGCGGCGGCGGTGACGCCGTCGGCCGGCTTCACGTTCAGGTCGAACTCCTCGGCGGCCAGTGTGTGGCCGGCGATCTCGATGCTTCCGTCGTCGTTCTGCGTCCAGGCGCCCTGCTTTGCTGCGCCGAACACCTTCTGCACGTCGCCACCGAGGCGCGGTCCGAGGACCTTGCCGTTCGGCTGAAGCGAGAACTCGGCGAACGTGGACAGGTCGTCGGAGAAGGCGACGCTCTTGACGTTCACTTCGTCGGCAACGAGATGCTGGAGGGACGAGATCGCATCGGCGTCCGCGCCCGCAAGGGTGAGGGACTGCAGCGGAAGCCGTACCCGAAGGCCGTTGTCCTCCCGCAGTCGAAGCGCAGCCGAGACGACCGTGCGCACCCGATCCATGTTGGCCACCAGTTCCGGGTCGGACGGGAAGTCGTTGGGATCCGGCCAGTCGGTCAGGTGAACGGAGGCTTCGCCCGTCAGCGCGGTGTGGATCTCCTCGGTGATCATCGGCAGGAACGGCGCGGCGAGCCGCAGGAACGACACGAGAACGGTGTACAGCGTGTCGTACGCGGCAACCTTGTCCTCCGTCATGTCCGGGCCCCAGAACCGGTTCCGGGACCGGCGGATGTACCAGTTGTTCAACGCATCGATGAACGAAGCGATCTCGACCGTTGCGCCGGCGAGGTCGTAGTCGTCCATGCGCTCGGTCGTCGCTTCGATGACCGAACGCATCTTGGCGAGGATGTAGCGGTCCAGCTCGTCGGTCGAGTCGGTGCGGAACTGCGCCCGGTGGCCGTCGATGTTCGCATACAGCGTGAAGAACGAATAAGCATTCCAGATCGGCAGCAGGACCTGCCGGGTCACCTCGGCGATGCCGTGGTCGGAGATTCGTGCGTCGCCGCCGCGAACGATGTTCGAACTCATGAAGTACCAGCGGAGCGCGTCGGAGCCCTGCTTGTCGAAGATCTCGCTGGGTTCCGTGTAATTGCGGAGCTTCTTGGACAGCTTGTTCCCGTCGTCGGCCAGGAGGATGCCGTGGCAGATCACGTTCTGGAACGACGGGCGATCGAAGAGCGCTCCGGCCAGGACATGCAGCGTGTAGAACCAGCCGCGGGTCTGGTTGATGTACTCGACGATGAAGTCCGCCGGGTAATGCTCCTCGAACCACTCCTTGTTCTCGAACGGGTAGTGGACCTGGGCGAACGGCATCGAGCCCGACTCGAACCAGCAGTCGAACACCTCGGGCACTCGTCGCATCATCGACTTGCCGGTGGGATCGTCCGGGTTCGGACGCACCAACTCGTCGATGTACGGGCGATGCAGGTTGGTCGGGCGCACGCCGAAATCGGCCTCGAGCTCATCGAGGCTTCCGTAGACGTCGATGCGCGGGTAGTTGGGGTCGTCGCTGCGCCACACCGGGATCGGGGAACCCCAGAAGCGGTTGCGGCTGATCGACCAATCGCGGGCGCCTTCGAGCCACTTGCCGAACCGGCCGTCACGCACGTTGTGCGGCACCCAGTTGATCTCCTGGTTGAGCTCGACGAGCCGGTCACGGAAGTCGGTGACCTTCACGTACCAGCTGGGCAGGGCGCGGTAGATGATCGGCGTGTCCGTGCGCCAGCAATGCGGATAGTTGTGCTCATAGCTGTCGTGGCGGACGAGACGGCCCATCTCCCGCAGGTGGCGGATGATCTCGGTGTTCGCCTCGAGCACGTTCTGGCCCTCGAAGTCGCTGACCTCGGCGGTGAACCGGCCCTGGTCGTTGACCGGTACCACCATGCCCATGCCGTTTTCCTCGGCGATGCGCTGATCGTCCTCACCGAAGCCGGGCGCGGTGTGCACCACGCCCGTGCCTTCCTCGGTCTCGACGAAGTCGCCGGCCATCACCCGGAAGGCGTTGAGGTCGTCCCGGTCGGCGAAGTAGGGGAACAGTGGCGCGTAGGTGCGCTCGACCAGATCCGAACCCTTCACCGTGCCGTGCTGCGTGAAGCCCTCGAGCTGCTTCTCGTAGGCCGGCACCGTCGCGGCACCGAGCACCCAGAAGTCGCCATCGGGACCCTCCATCACCGCATAGTCGAGGTCGGGCCCGACGATGAGCCCAAGGTTCGACGGCAGCGTCCACGGCGTGGTGGTCCACG
>JAHDEJ010000037.1:0-12859 GCA_020628865.1 Acidimicrobiales bacterium | reverse complement strand
GGCCCGACGATGAGCCCAAGGTTCGACGGCAGCGTCCACGGCGTGGTGGTCCACGCCAGCATCTTCATCGGACCCGGATCCCCGGCATTCGGGGTGAGATCGAACGCCACGGTGACGGCCGGATCCTGACGGGGCCGAGTGGCGTCGTCGAGGCGGATCTCGAAGTTCGACAGCGGCGTCTCTGCCCCCCAGCTGTAGGGCATGACCCGGTTGGCCTCGTAGATCAGGCCCTTGTCCCACAACTGCTTGAACGCCCAGATGACGGACTCCATGTAGTTGAGGTCCATCGTCTTGTAGTCGTTCTCGAAGTCCACCCAGCGGGCCTGACGAGTGACCGTCTGTTCCCACTCCTGCGTGTACTTCATGACCGAATTGCGGCATGCGTCGTTGAAGTTCTCGATGCCGTACTCGGTGATGGCGACGCGGCCGGACACGCCGAGCTGCTTCTCCGTCTCCATCTCTGCCGGGAGGCCATGGCAATCCCAACCGAACCGGCGATCGACCTTCTTGCCGCGCATCGTCTGATAGCGCGGGACGACGTCCTTCACGTAGCCGGTCAGGAGGTGACCGTGGTGCGGGAGCCCGTTGGCGAACGGCGGTCCGTCGTAGAAGACGAACTCGTTGTCCTCCGGTCGCTCATCGATCGACTGTTGGAACGTTCCCTCCGACTCCCAGCGCGCCAAAATTCGCGTTTCGATGGCCGGAAAATCCGGCTTGTCGACCGCGGGATAGGGCTGCGAGGACTCGGTAGTCATGAGCCAAATCTACCGTGCTTTCCCGCGCGCTCGGTCTGCACAGGCGGGCGTCCGGGCCAGTCACGGGCCGCTGGGCCAAGGCCGAGCCAGCGGTCTCGCTAGCTTCCGGCAATTTCAGGGCGTTTCGGGCCCCCGGGGCCGAAAGGCCGTTGGTGACGAGGCCCCTAGGGTCGAGAAGCGTCGGTATGACGCTCTACGAACTGGCCGATGCGGGGCATGGCGGCGACGACTTGATCCTTGGCCCCCTTGCGGAGCTTGTTGTAGACGCCGACCGCCGCCTTGTTGTTCGCCTCGGCGGCGCGGGCGTCGGTCACAGCCAGCAGATCCTCGGCGATCGTGTCGGCGTTGGCGACGAAGTGCGCGGGCACATCGCCGGCAGCTTGACCGGCCTCCACGTGTGGGTCCATCGCCGGAGCCATGCGCGGCAGCAACTTGTGCAGGTTCGAGCTCACCATGTCCGGGCGGATCTTCTTCAGGCCGCCGTAGCCCGCCTGGATCGCCTTGCCCTTGATGCCTCCGAGGCCGTCCACTTCGGCTTCGACTTCGGCGATGGCGTCGGCGACGATCTCGGTGCGACGGTCGTCGTCGGCAAGCAACTCGGTCAATGGCATGGCAGTACCTCTTCAGGAAGCGGGTGAACGACGGAGTGTCGACGTTCGACGGCGTCGACTGAAGGCCAAAACCTCAAGTGGGCGGCTCCGCCCGAAGCCACCCACTTGCGTTGGTTCATGATCGCAACTCCGCAGATGCGATGTCTCCACGGTACGCACCGTGACGTCCGACACGCCATGAGTAGATGGGCCCACTTTTCGTGGTCAAAATCACACAGGGCGCGTTTGACGGATGGTCCATCAGACATATTTCGCAGGAAGTGGGATCAATTCCCCTTTCGTTGACGTAGCGCGCGGGATAGCGTCGAGTGGTGGCGGATGGGAAAGGTGGCTTTCGATGGCTTCAGGCGTGCAAATACGGTCCGGGCGAACGCTCATGTCTGCGGTGGTCGCGCTTGCGTTGACTCTGGCCGCAGTCGTTGTGGTTCTGCTCGGTTCGAACCGGGCGGACGCCGCGGTCAACCACGGCGGTCAGGTCGTGCCCGAGTCGGTTCGACGTGACATTCCCGTGGTGCTCGACGGCCGGGTCTTCGCCCATGCTCAGGTGGGCAACCGGATCTTCGTCGGCGGCGACTTCCAGCAGGTCGAGCTACCCGACGGCACCGTGGTCACCCAGCCCTTCATCTTTGCCTACGACATCAACACGGGTGCGTTCGACACCGCCTTCCGTCCGACCGTCAACAAGCTGATCCGAGATCTGCAGCCCACACCGAACGGTGATGGCGTCTATGTGGCCGGGCTGTTCACCAACTGGGACGGCGCCTTCCCGCTCCGCCTCGCCAAGCTCGACGCGCAGGGCAACCTCGACACCGGCTTCGTGGCGAATGCCTCCGCCCGCGTGATGTCGGTGGCTGTTCGAGCGGACAAGGTCTTCCTCAGCGGTGACTTCAACGACATCAACGGCACACCCCGGATCGGTTTCGCCGCCGTCGACGCCACCACCGGCGCCGTCGACCCGGGCTTCGTGATGGACATCACCTGGCCAACCAAGACACCCTCGTACGGCCGCACCATCGCCCTGACCAGCGACGGCAACACACTCTTCGGCCTGTACTTCGGGCGTGCCGTGAACGGGCAGGTCCGTGAAGCCGTCGTCAAGATCGACGTGAGCGGTCCCACCGCAGTGCTCACCAATTGGAGCATCGACTGGAGCGGCCAGCAGGGTGACCGGGAGTGCCTGAACGCACTGCGCGACCTGGCCATCTCGCCCGACGACAGCTTCATCGTCATCGGCGGTCAGGGTGCCGACAACCCGCCGAACTGCGACAGCGTTCTCCGCTACCCGGCCGGTGGCAACGCCCAGGTGGCCTACGACTGGGTCGCCCGCATGTACTCGAGCGTTTTCTCGCTCGCGGTGAGCGACGCCGCCGTCTACGCCGGCGGTCACTTCTGTGGCGCACCCAAGAACCCGATTCCTGCCGGTGGCATCAGCTCCGACTGGACCGGGAAGGCCAACGTCTGCGACGTGAACGACCCGCTGGCTGCCGTCAACCCGAGCGTGCTCGATCCGAACAACGCCGTGTTCCGCAAGCAGATGGCGGCGCTCGACCCGACCACCGGCCAGGCCCTCCCGTGGGATCCGGGCAGCAACAACCTCGTCGCCGTCTACGACCTGACGCTGATCGACCGGGGTCTGTTGGCCGGCCACGATGGCGATCGCTTCAACGAGATCCGCACGGGTCGCTCCGGCTTCTTCGACTTCGGCGGCGCCGAAGACACGATCGCACCGTCGATCGCCACGACCGACCCGGTGAATGGCGCCGTCCTGGCGAATCCGACGCAGCTCGCCGGAACCGCCAGCGACAATGAAACCGTCGCCGATGTCACCATCCGTCTCAAGAACATCACGACGGACCAATGGCTCCAGACGAACGGCAGCTTCGGGCCGAATGCGGCAGACCTCAACGTGACCGTCACCGCCAACGGCCTCGGTGCTGTTGCATGGAGCGTTCCGGTCGCCAACCTGCCCGTCGGTCAGTACGAGGTGCGCGGCTTCTCGACCGATGCCGTCGGCAACACCAGCACCCCCATGGTCTCGACGTTCGAGATTCCCGGTGCGACGACCTGCACGGTGGCACTCGACGCAAACGACGATCCCGTGATCACCTGGTCGGGCTTCACCGACGGTCAGGTGGACAACGTGTTCGTTCGCCGAGACGGCAAGTGGGCCCACACCGGTGGCGCAGGCTCCGGCAGCTGGACCGACACCGCCGTCCAGCCGGGCGATCACACCTATCTGGTTCGGTGGCGTCCGGGCGGCACGACCGTCAACGTCAACTGCACGCCGTCGCCGATCACCGTTCCGACGCCGGGCGTCGGTGGCGATGCCTGCACCGCCACGATCAACGCTGCCGGCGACGTGGTGCTCGATTGGGTTGCCGTGCCGGGTGCGTCCACGTACTTCGTCCGTGACGACGATGGCTGGGTGGCCACCGTCAACGGATCCACGAGCTACACCGACACCGCTCCCGTCGTCGGCGATCGCAGCTACTACATCCGGCACTACGTCGGTGGCCGCACCGACGTGCCCTGCACGCCATCCCCGATCACGGTGGGCGGCGGAGGCGGCGGCGGCGCCGATTGCACCGTTTCGCTGACGCCAAACGGTGACGTGAACGTGTCCTGGACCGAAGTCAACGGCGTGACCCAGTACTTCGTCCGAGACAACGACGGCTGGGTGGCAACGGTGTCGAATGCGACATCGACGGTCGACACGAGCCCGACGAGTGGCGCCCGGTCCTACCTGATCCGGCACTGGAGCGGCGGCGTGCGCACCGATCGGGCGTGCACCCCGGATCCGCTCAACGTCCCCTAGGACAGACGCAGTTGTTGGTCCCGGGTTCGGTGGTGGCCGGCCCGGGACCCTTCACCGGCGCGCCGGGAGTTTCAGAAGGTGAGACTCGGTCCGGCTCCGCCGGCCGAGTCGGGCGGCGCATGCGCAGCAGGCGCGAGGTCGACGACCGCAGGGAGGGATCCGAGCCCTGGAGGCGAAAGCCGGGAAGCTCAGATTCCGTCGAGAGCGTTGTTGAGGTCGGCGAGGAGATCGTCGGCTGTCTCGATGCCGACCGACAGGCGCACCAGATCGTCCGGCACCTCGAGCGGTGACCCGGCGGCCGAGGCGTGGGTCATCACACCGGGGTGCTCGATCAGCGACTCGATACCGCCGAGCGACTCGGCGAGCGTGAACAGCCGCGTCTTGGTCGTGACGGCCTTCGCCGCTTCGATCCCGCCGGTCACCTGGAACGAGATCATGCCACCACCGGCCTTCATCTGCTCCTGGACGATGTCGGCTCCGGGGTGTGAATCGAGACCCGGGTAGAGCACCGTGTGCACCTTCGGATGTGCGAGCAGCATCT
Organism: Acidimicrobiales bacterium; assembly: GCA_020628865.1. Lineage (GTDB taxonomy): Bacteria > Actinomycetota > Acidimicrobiia > Acidimicrobiales > SHLQ01 > SHLQ01. Next base: position 8,137 of record JAHDEJ010000037.1, on the reverse strand, counting down.
CGACGATGCGCTCGGCGTTCTCGGTGTGCCGATCCATGCGGACGCCCAGCGTCTTGAGGCCGCGCAGCGTCAGGAAGCAATCCTGTGGGCCGGGGACGGCACCGACGGCGTTCTGCAGGTACTTGATGTCCTGCGCCCACTCGTCGTCGTTCGTCGCGGCGAACCCGCCCACGACGTCCGAGTGTCCGCCGATGTACTTCGTGGTCGAGTGAATGACGAGATCTGCGCCGTGTGCGATCGGCTGCTGGAGGTAGGGCGAAGCAAACGTGTTGTCCACGACGAGCTTGGCGCCGTGCTTGTGCGTCACCTCGGCGATTTCGCGAATGCTGAAGACGGTGAGCAGCGGGTTGGTCGGCGTCTCCATCCACACGATCTTCGTGGCCGGGTTCCAGTTCGCATCGAGCGCTGCCGGGTCGGTGAGATCCGCGGCCGACCACGTGATGCCCGCACGCGTGACGACCTGGCTGATCAGGCGGAACGTGCCGCCGTAGGCGTCGTTACCGAGCACGATGTGGTCCCCGGCCCGAAGGATCCGGAGCACGGTGTCTTCTGCGGCGAGTCCGCTCGAGAAGGCAAAGCCGTGGGCGGCGCCTTCCAGGCTGGAGAGCGCTTCCTGCAATGCCGTTCGGGTCGGGTTGTCGGTGCGCGAGTACTCGTATCCGGTGTGGTCACCGGGGGAGGGCTGTGCGTAGGTCGACGTCTGGAAGATGGGGGTGATGACGGCCCCGGTGATCGGCTCCGGGTCCTGACCGGCATGGATGGCGCGGGTCTCGAACCCGTCGTTGTGCTCGGACATGGTCAGGCCTCCTCAGATGGCGAAAGAAATTCCAGTACGTCGGTGTGGCTGATGACCGTGCGGGGTCGGCCGCCGTCGATGACGAGCAGCGCGTTGTTGTGTTCGAAGAGCTCGACGGCAGCACTGATGGACTGGCCGATGCCGATCGTTCCGAGCGGCGCGGCCATGATCGACTCGACGGGCTTGTCGAGCACGCTCTCGTCGGCGAATGCCGCGTTCATCAGCTGGAGCTCGGAGACCGAACCGGCGATCTCTGCGAGGGCAAACGGCGGCTCGTTCTTTGCCACCGGCACCTGGCTGACGCCGCTGGCCCGCATCATCTCGACGGCGTCGCGCACCGGCGTCTCCGGATTCACGTAGAAGAGATCCCGGTCGTTGCCGCCCTTCGCCGCAACGACGGAGGACACGCACGTGTCGCTCTCGGACTCGATGAAGCCGAGTTCGGCCAGGTAGTCGTCGTTGAACACCTTGGACAGATAGCCGCGGCCGGAGTCCGGGGTGAGGACGACCATGAGATCGTCGGGTCCGAGGCGTTCGCCCACCTGCAGGCCGGCGGCGATCGCCGTGCCGCACGAGCCGCCGAGCAGCAGGCCCTCTTCCCGGGCGACCGTGCGCGCCATGATGAAGCTGTCGTGATCGGTGACCGCGATGACCTCATCGACCAGATCCGGATGGTAGGTGGTGGGCCAGAAATCCTCGCCGACACCTTCGACCAGGTACGGACGACCGGAGCCACCCGAGTAGACCGACCCCTCCGGGTCGGCGGCGATGATCTTGATGTCGGGGTTCTGTTCCTTGAGGTACTTGGCGACGCCCGAGATCGTTCCCCCGGTGCCGGCGCCGGCGACGAAGTGGGTGATCCGGCCCTCTGTCTGCTCCCAGATCTCCGGTCCCGTGGTGTCGTAGTGCGATTGCGGGTTGACCTGGTTGGAGTACTGATCCGGGCGGAAGGCCCCGGGAATCTCGTCGACCAGGCGGGCTGCGGTCGAGTAGTAGGACTGGGGGTCTTCCGGCGGCACGGCGACCGGGCACACCACAACCTCGGCGCCGTAGGCGCGAAGCAGGTCCACCTTCTCCGGTGCGACTTTGTCGGTCATGACGAAGACGCAGCGATACCCGCGCTGGTTGGCGACGATTGCAAGGCCGACACCGGTGTTGCCCGACGTGGGCTCGACGATGGTTCCGCCGGGCTGCAACAGGCCAGCTTCCTCGGCCGCGTTGATCATTGCGAGTGCCGGGCGATCCTTCGACGACCCGCCCGGGTTCGTCAGTTCCAGCTTGACGACGAAATCACAGTCGAGGTGCCCCGCGATCTTCGGCATCCGGACCAGCGGGGTGTTCCCGATCAGGTCGATGACGGAATCGGCGATGTCCATACGGGCGCTCCCTTTTCGACGGAGGATCAGTCTCTCCGGCCGGGTCGGCAATTCCTACCGGTGCGGGTGGAATTCAGATGTCCTTGGCTTCCCGGTCAGCCGTCGCGTCGTACACTACGCGCAGATGGCTGGCGACGCAGCTGCAACCAAGGAGGGGGAACAGTGGACTTCGAGACGATTCGCTTGGAGGAGACCGAGGGCGGCGTGTGGGAACTCGTGCTCGACCGTCCACCCGCCAACGCACTCAGCAAGACGATGGCACATGAACTCCGGGTCGCCGCCAGCAACCTGGTCACGAATCGGGCGGTTCGAGCGGTGCTCGTCCGCGCCGAAGGCAAGGTCTTCTTCGGCGGCGGGGACCTGGTCGAATTTCAGGATGGTGGCGCCAAGACCCCGGCGAATCTCCACGAGATGACGATCGACTTCCACGGCGCCCTCCACCGACTCTCGGCGATGAACGCCCCGGTCGTCGGCGTCGTCAACGGCACCGCAGGAGGCGCCGGAATGAGTTTCGTCGCGTCCATGGACCTGGTGCTCGCCGGCTCGTCGGCACGATTCACCATGGCCTACACCGCCGCTGGTCTCACGCCCGACGGCACCTCATCGTTCTATCTCTCCCGCGTGGTCGGACTCCGCCGGGCCACAGAACTCGTGCTGACCAACCGGATGCTCAGCGCCGAGGAAGCACTGGACTGGGGCCTCGTGAACCAGGTCCACCCGGACGACGAGGTGCTGGCCGCCGGTCGAGGGTTGGCGGCCAAGCTCGCGGCGGGGCCGACCAACGCCTACGGGGGCGCCAAGCGGCTGCTGCTCGCCGGCGCGTCCTCGGCATTGGCGGAAGCGATGGAGCGCGAAGCGTTCACGATTGCGCAGCAGTCCACGCATCCGGAGTCCGTCGAGGGAATCGACGCCTTTTTGACCAAGCGGACCCCGGACTTCCGGGGCAGCTGAGGTCAGTTGCCGGCGGAGGCCCGGTCGGCCATCGCCTTCATGACGGCGAGCGCCAGCGACGGGTCGTTCTGCACCAGCGAGCGGAAGGCCGGACGGCCGAGCGCAAACAGCTTGGTTTCCGTGGTGGCGGTGGCGCTGGCCGTACGGGCACCGCCCGAGAGCAGCGCCGTCTCGCCGAAGAAGTCACCCTCGCGCAGGCGAGCGACGGGGGTGCCTCCCTTGTCGATCTGCACGGAGCCTTCGAGGATCAGGAAGAAGGCTGCCGCCTTCGAACCTTCCTCGACACCCTTCTTGCCGTCGGCCCACGTCAGCAGCTTGCCGGCCTTGGCCAACGCCTTGCGTTGCTTGGACGAGGTCTGTCCAAAGAGCGGCGTCGCCGCAAGAGTTGCTTCGAGTTCCTTGTTGCCAGCAGCCACGTTCATTCCTCTTCTCGCCTCCCACCCTGGGCGACGAGCAGAACTGTATCGAGTCGAGTCGTCAGCGGGCCAGCTGGCGCATTCGCCATGTGGCCAGCGCCTCGACCGCACCGCGCATCGTGTCGGTTGATCCGGAGAAGCTGAACCGCATCCAACGGTGGCCGTCGGTCGGATGGAAGTCGATGCCGGGAGTGGCTGCCACACCCACATCACGAAGCCATTCGACCGACAAATGCTGCGAATCGGCCGCGAGATGATCCGTGCGCGCCCACAGGTAGAACGCGCCGTCGGCCGGCGCGAAGTTCGTGATTCCGGCGCGCGGGAGTCCCTCCAGCAGCACCGCCCGATTGGCTGCATACCGATCGACGTGCGCGTCCAGCTCGGCGCCACACGACAAGGCCGCCAGTGCCACGTGTTGTGACGGCGTCGGTGGACAGATCACCAGGTTCTGCGCAAGCCGATCGACTGGCGTCACCAACGCCTCCGGTAGCACCATCCACCCCATCCTCCAGCCGGTCATGGAGAAGTATTTGGAAAAGCTGTTGATGACGATCGCCGAGTCCGACATGGACGTGGCCGTCGCCGTTTCGGCATCGTCGTAGGTGAGACCGTGATAGATCTCGTCGCTGATGAACCTGACGCTGTTCGCCTCGCACCATTCGGTGATGGTCTGCAGTTCCTCGGGGGTGAGGACGGTGCCCGTCGGGTTCGAAGGACTCGCAACGATCAGACCGTCGAGTGGCGTGGCCGCATCGAGGGTGTCGATCTCCAACGCGAAGGCGTTCTCCGGGTCGAGCGAAATGGGAACCGGCTCCATATGGAGGGCGCGGAGCATGTTCCGGTAGCAGGGGTACCCGGGTTCGGTGACCCCCACACGGGCACCGGGCTCGAATGCGGCCAGCAGGGCGAGCACGAACGCGCCGGACGCTCCCTGTGTCACGGCGATCCGGGCAGGATCCACGTCGAGCTGATTGGTTGCTCGGAGGTGCTCGGCGATCGCCACCGGAAGTTCGGGAATCCCCCGGCTTGTGGTGTAGCCGAGCGTCTGGGTCTGGCCGATCTCCTGCAGCCGGGCGATGGCTGCAGCGGGGGCTCCCGTCGACGGTTGGCCGACCTCGAGGTGAAAGACGCGCTCGCCGGCCTGCTCCCGGGCCTGCGCCGCGGCAACGACCTCCATGACATGGAAGGGCTCGATCTCCATCATGGCCGCCAACCTACGGGTTCGAGCCGGGGAGAACCGAACGGGGACGATCGGTGGGGGTCAGCTGGCGGCAGGCGCGAAATGCTGGTTCAGGCGCCGGGCCAACAGGCTCACGGTCTGCTCGATGATTGCGGTGTCGTCGACATCCCGTCCGAGGTCGCGACGCTCCTGAATGCCGACGGCGTCGATCCGCAATTCGGCTGGTGACACGGCGATGTGAACGTCGGCGGGGCCGGAGTCCACGAACATGACGCGACCGGTCGCTTCTCGGAGCAGTGTCGATTTGGTTGCGGCCACGCGCTCGTCGTCCGCGTTTGCGTCGACTCGTACGACCAGAACGGCTCGGCCGTCCACAGTGATCATTTCTTACGCCTCAATTCGCCGGTTCCGCCCGCCCACCGAGGGTAGAGACTACCTCCGGTTGGATCAAGAACGGGTTCACCGGGCTGATGTCGGAGCCTCAGCCGCCAGACGTGTACGCCGCCGACGCAGCCCCCGGCGGGGTGGGATCATCGCGGTCGGCCAGCCAACCGTGGGGCAGCACGACCCGCTTCGGGCCGTGGCTGTGCCCACGTGTGAGGCGAGCGGCTTCCGGTGGGAACGGCTCGTCGGCGAAGCGCTCCAGCAGATCGATCAGCTGCTGGCGGTTCGCAAGCTGGCCGAGCTCGTGCCGCATGGCCGGGCCGACCGGGAACCCCTTCAGATACCAGCTGGTGTGTTTGCGGAAGTCACGCACGCCCCGATCGTCGCCAAGCCAGGCCGAGAGAAGATCGAGGTGTTCGAGCATGATCGCAACGACCTCGTGCAGTGACGGAGCTGGCGAGATGGGACGGCCGGTCAGGCCTTCGGACAACTCGCGGAAGAGCCAGGGTCGGCCGAGACAGCCGCGCCCGACCACCACGCCGTCGCAACCCGTGTACTGCATCATGGCGATGGCATCCGAGGCTTCCCAGATGTCGCCGTTGCCGAGGACCGGGATGCTGGTCACGTGCGACTTGAGTTCGCCGATCGCATCCCACCGGGCGGTCCCGGAGTAGGCCTGTTCGGCGGTTCGGGCGTGCAACGCCACGGCAGCGGCACCCTCGTCTTCGGCGATGCGGCCGGTGTCGAGCATCGTGATGTGATCGTCGTCGATCCCGATCCGGAACTTCAGCGTGACCGGAACGTCCTCCGCATTCGCGACCATCGCACGGACGATGTCTCGCAGCAGGTTGTGGCGCCACGGCAACGCACTGCCACCGCCATGACGGGTCACCTTCGGGACGGGGCAGCCGAGGTTCATGTCGATGTGATCCACGCGACCCTCGCCGACGAGCTTCTTGACGGCCTCCCCGATCCAGTAGGGATCAGTGCCGTAGAGCTGGATGCTCCTCGGGGTCTCGCCTTCGGCGAACTCCGACGCGTGGAGCATCTTCTTGTGGCCCTCGATGAGGGCCCGGGCGGTGATCATCTGATTGACGTAGAGGCCGCCGGGTGCCGTGCGTTCGTCGCCGGGTGTGGGCGTCGGATCGTCGAAGGCCTGTTCGGCGCCGAAGCGACGGCAGAGCGTTCGGTACGGCGCGGTGGTGACCCCGGCCATCGGCGCGAGGACGACGGGCGGTGACACGGTCATCCGGCCGATGCTCAGCTGCTGAGGCAGCGCGGCGTTCGGTGCGATCGTCGCAGTCATCCCTCCAGTGTGCCTCCGAGTCCTCGTGGGGGCACCTCGCCCGCCGGGTTCAACCCCGAAGACGCTGACCGAGTTCGCCGAGGAGCAGCGTGAGGCGGTGGCGGGGCAGACCGATGACGTTGTCGTAGGAGCCCGAGATGGCGGTGACGAAGGCGCCGCCACGACCCTGCATGGCGTAGCTCCCGGCCTTGTCGTCCGGTTCGCCGGTGGCCACGTACCAGTCGATCTCCTCGTCGGTGAACTCGGCCATGGTGACCGCCGTGCGTTCGACCGCGGAACGGACATCGCCGTCCACGGCCACGGCGATTCCGGTCATGACCTCGTGCGACCGGCCCGACAGGCGACGCAGATCCGTCGCCGCATGGTGACGATCCACCGGCTTTCCAAGCAGCTCGCCGTCGAGACAAACGATCGTGTCCGCCGCAATGACGATCGTCGGGCCCTCGGCATCGGGGATGCCGTCAAGCCGTTCGAGAACGGCCGCGCACTTGGCGCGAGCGAGACGTTCGACGTGTGCGGATGCCTCCTCGTCGGGCAACGGCGTCTCGTCGATGTCCGGGCTCATGACGATCGGCTCGAGGTCGAGCGCCTGCAGCAGCTGCAGGCGTCGGGGCGAGCCGGAGGCGAGGATCAATGGCATCGGGAGAAGAGTACTCAGGCGACCCCGCCGAAGACCGATAAGAATGGGTGAATCCGGAGAGGAACGCACCCATGACCACCAGCGCACCTGAAACTGTTCTCGTCACCGGCGGAGCCGGCTACATCGGCAGTCACACCGCCATCGCGTTGATCAACGCCGGCCACAACGTGGTCGTGATCGACAACTACGTGAACTCCAAGCCCGATGCGCTCGACGTGGTGCAGGAGCTCACCGGTACGGACATCGTCGTGATCGAAGGCGACGTCCGCGACCGCGCATTGGTCGAGAAGGTCATCGTCGAACACGGCGTGACCGCCGTGATCCACATGGCGGCCTTGAAGGCCGTCGGGGAATCGGTCGAGATGCCACTCGAGTACTACGGCAACAATCTGGAGAGCGCCATCTCCGTTCTCGATGCCATGAAGGCTGCGAACTGCTGGAAGTTCGTGTTCTCCTCGTCGGCGACCGTGTACGGCGATCCCGAATCGAATCCGATTCCCGAGACCGCATCCATCGGTGCCACGAACCCGTACGGCATGACGAAGGAGATGATCGAGGTCATCATCCGCGACGTCGCCGCGTCGGACGACCGTTGGAAGATCACTTCGTTGCGGTACTTCAACCCGGTGGGCGCCCACGAGAGTGGACAGGTCGCCGAAGCGCCGGTCGGCCGTCCGAACAACCTCATGCCGATGGTCATGGAGGTTGCCACGGGCAAGCGCGAGAAGGTGATGGTCTTCGGTGACGACTACCCGACCGTCGACGGCACCGGTGTACGCGACTACATCCACGTGATGGATCTGGTCGAAGGTCATGTCGCGGCGCTGGAGCACATGAGCGACCAGGACGGCTACGAGGTCTTCAACCTCGGCCAGGGCCGGGGTGCGAGCGTGCTCGAGCTGATCGCCGGCGTCGAGAAGGCCACCGGCCTGACGATTCCCTACGAGGTGGCCGGTCGCCGGGCCGGCGACATCGCCGAGTGCGTGGCCGACCCGACCCGGGCCAACGAGGTGTTGGGCTGGCAGACGACCCGCTCCATCGACCAGGCCTGCGTCGACTCCTGGAACAGCCAAGCCCACTGAACCTCC
>JAHDEJ010000097.1 GCA_020628865.1 Acidimicrobiales bacterium | reverse complement strand
GCTCAGCAGGTTCGAAAAGCCCGAAGTCAACAGTCATATCACCATTGTTATCATCTGCGTTATCATCAGCAGAACCAGAACCAGTTTCAGCTCCATCAGTAGGCTCCATATTAGGAGTTAAAGAAATAACATCAGAGATAATAGGATCGCCATCGTTAGCTTGGATACCGTTATCATCATTATCTACTTGATCATCACCACCGTCAAACTGTGAAGGCGAACTCGTAGAAAGTGTATTAGGCGGCGTAAACCCAACGGCATAATCACCTGGATCAAGATTTCCGAAGAAATAGGTACCATCAGCATCAAGAGGAGTTGAAGCCACAGGTGCTGCTAATTCCGCAGGATCGATTACTCCGTTTCCGTTAGCGTCTTCATAAAGGAAGACAGTGATCATTGCATTCTTAGTAGGATCAGTTAATTTATTTTCCGCCGGATCTAAAAGACCATTGGCGTTTTCATCCACGAAGATCATAGAACCAATAGAAACTTTTTCATCGACAGTAGGGATAAAACCACCATCAGGCCCCGGAGGATTGTTAGGATCACCAGGAGGCAAACAATCACTTTGACCGTTAGAATCTATATCAGAATCTGTGTTGTCAGAACATGCGTTAGAATCCTCTTGTGTTTGTCCAGAGTAACCATTTGGTGTACCCATTTCCACATAATATTCTTTAGAAGGATCTAAACATTCAAACAAGTAAGTACCATCAGTACCTGTAGAAGTAGTTTCTACAACAGTACCCGTACCAGGAGCCGCAGGCATACCTGTAGCAGGATCACATTCGTACAATGTAACTGGTACATTAGGAATTGGTGCTTCACCCAAATCTTGACATCCATCTTCATCATCATCAGACCAAGTATATCCAGCGATGTCTAAACAAGGGGAGAAACCAGCATCCACGTTGTCATCGTTAGGCGATGGATCAACACAATCGGTTTGTCCATTAGCATCCGCATCACTATCAGAAGTATCGTTACAAGCTGCACTGTCTTCAGGAGAAGGGAAGTGATCAGCTGGTTGATCAAATTCTACATAGTAAGTTTTAGCAGGGGACAAGCAGACCATATCAAAAACATAGTCCCCGTTATTATCCGTAGTGGTATTGGCAATAGCCGTACCCGCACCTACAGCAGGAGGGATTCCGTTAGCGGGACATTCGTACAGCGTAACATTTACATTAGCAATACCATCATCCGCACCGTTGAAACACCCATCGTTATTAATATCAGTAAATACGGTACCATTTAGTTCTTCACATTGGAAGATACCTCCATCGACATCATCGATGTCATCACCAGCAGCGATTACAATTTTTTGAGTCACTACAGTAGTGCCCGCTCCCGAACCGAAGTCAGAGTCAGTATTGTCATCACCCCCAGCGTTAACAGGAGAGTTTCCGAAACCAGCAGGCGTAGGGAAACTAACGACATAGCTACCAGGAGTTAAGCCAGTAAAGTTGTAGTAACCAATAGGATCAATAATGCCATCACCATCCACATCTTGCGTACCATCAGAAGTAAGCATAGTAACAGAGACAGCTGCACCCGTACCATCTTTGGTACCAGTAAGAGTAACAGGTAAGTTAGGTACTCCTGATTCACCCGGATCTTGGACACCATCACCATCTGTATCGTACCAGATT
>JAHDEJ010000096.1 GCA_020628865.1 Acidimicrobiales bacterium | reverse complement strand
GTTTAAAGGCTAAAAAAGCACTTTTCAAGATTTTTACTATATTTTTTCAAAAGTGCTGACAAAAGGATTTCAAAAGAATTTCAAAAAACTAAAAAACAACCTAAAAAACATGAACGAACCAACAGCCCCAATTCAAGAAACCACGAACGAAGAATCGAACGATTTTCAAGAAGAAATAGCGAGCGATTTTGATGGTTTTATGGAGGATTTGGACAAGGAATATACCGAGGAGGACGAAACGGAATTTGACCAATTGATGAACGATTGGGAAGAGGAAGAGGACGAAGAGGAGGAAGGCGATTTGGAGGAAATAGAGGAAGGAGAGGGCGACCCCTTGGAAGATTACCAGGGCGACGAAAATACACCGCCACCAACTGAAAAAGTAGAGCAAGTAAACGAACGGATCAGCAGCGAAAAGAACCGCAAAAACTTGGAACGATTGGGGGCAAAGTTTTTGGATAAAGCGGATTTGTTGAAAGCGAATCTCTGCAGTAAAATTAGTGGGGAACATTTGGGCGAGTATGTGGCGGATGAGGAAATGAAAGAGATTTTACTCGAGTGCATCAAAGAATATTTAGCGACGAAAGAAGTCACCGAGTTATCGCCCTTTGGGGCTTTAATGGCAGCTTTGGCAATGTGGAGTTTGCCCCCTTTGGGCGTGGCATTGTTGGATCGCTTTCAGTTGAAAAAGGAGGAACAGAAAAAACTAAAAGCTGCCGAAAAGAAAAAAGCAGCTTCAAAAGAAAATGAACCGACGACTGAAACCAATGCCACCGAAATAGAAGCAGAGGAAGTGGAAGGCGAGCAGCAAACGGATTACACACATTTAAAAGAGTATCAAGAGCAGCGCAAAGTATTTGAGACCAATGCAGCGGGGAAATACAACCGAACGGCAAAAGGTACTTATTTAAAAGTAGATTTGGCGGACGAGTTGCCCAGCCCCGAAGTGCAGGAGCTGCTCGACCAAGGGAAAAAGGACAGAGAAATAAGAAAAATATTAGGCTATGGATAATAAACCCGTTGTCATTACGCATTTTGGGCGGCCGCATTCGGGCAAAACCTTTGCGATGGAAAAGTTTGCGAATAGTGCCAAACGAGAGACGATTTTTGTCTACAATGCAGGCAGGAAGGAGGACTGGCAAGGCTACGTTTCTATTAAACTAGACATTGACGAAAAAGGCAAAACGCTGCTTTTTGAATACAAAGGCAAAATGTATGACTTTAAAAGCTCTTTTATGCGTTTGTTTAGAGGGAAAAAGGTTCGAGCAAGAAGAGGCAGACACCGCAAAATTAGAGATCTGTTGTTCTTAGAAATGACGGAGGAAGGCTACGAAGGTACCTTTTTTATTATTGATGATGCGGTGGGGATTATTGGCAGCCGTTTAACCTTTGAAATGAACTCTCTGTTTTTTGGATCGAAACACGTGGACATTTGGTTGGGGGTGGTCTTTCATATGCCAAGCCAGTTTCCAGTAGGAGCGTGGGGCGCCTTGACCTTTGCCCGCTTTTTTGTGAATAATGTAGCGCCTTGTTTCTCGAGTGCGGATAAAATTCCACACAGTAAAAAGATGATCGCCGCCTATGAAAAATTACAAGTGGCGCCTCAATACAGCTATTGCACCTTAGAAATGAATACAGGAAAAATGACCTATACACCCTACAAAAAACCAAGAAAGAAA
>JAHDEJ010000036.1:44663-51676 GCA_020628865.1 Acidimicrobiales bacterium | reverse complement strand
GACCAGACGCTCACCCGCAAGGCCCACCCATCCTGAACCAAGTGTCACACCCCCTGCGTACGGTGACGCTCATGAACATCGTGCTTCCCTTTCTTGCCCTTGCCTTCGGCCTTCTGGTCGGTCTCGCCGTCCTGGTGGTCGTCCTGCGTCAGCTGGCCGAGCGTCAGCAGTCGACGCAGCAGACGGCGGTCGCGGCTGCCGTTTCGGCGGTGCTGGCCGAGCGGGAGGCCACGGCCGACGTGTTGGAGCGTGACCGTGAGGCCACGGTGCAGGCGGCCGTCGTTCGGGCGACCGAGGTGGCCGATGCGAAGTTGGACGCTCGCCTTCGTCAGGGCACGGAGCGTCTGGACGCCCAGATGAAGCACGGCAGCGAGAAGATCGTGGCGTCGACGGCCACGTTCGAGAAACAGACCGCAGAGATGAATGCCGAGATGCGTCGGATCCAGAAGATGGTCACCGATCTGCAGCAGCACACGGCCGGGCAGCAGGGCGCCGTGCTGAAGGGTTTGGAGGAGGCGGCGCGGGCCACCTCACAGTTGCAGCGCACGACCGGTGGATTGCGCGAGGCGCTGGCGAGCCCGAAGGCGCGTGGGCAGTGGGGCGAGCGGATGGCGGAGGACGTGCTGCGGGCCGCGGGCTTCAAGGAGGGCATCAACTACGACAAGCAGCGTGCGATTGCCTCCGGTGGCATTCCCGACATCACGTTCACGATGCCGAAGAACATGCTGCTCCACATGGACGTGAAGTTCCCGGTGGACAACTACCTCCGCCACCTCGAGGCGTTGGAGACCAACGATCCTCGGGCGGAGGAGTACCGAAACCAGTTCCGTCGGGATGCGAAGGCGAAGATCTCCGAGCTGGCCGATCGTCGGTACAGCGACGGCGCCGACTCGGTCGACTACGTCCTGTTGTTCATGCCGAACGAGAGCGTCTACTCGTTCGTGCACGAGAACGACCCGAAGCTGATCGACACCGCCCTCGCTTCCAAGGTCGTGCTCTGCGGGCCGAGCACCCTGTTTGCGGTGCTTGCGGTGATTCGTCAGGCGATGGACAACTTCATGCTCGAACGTCGGGGCGAGGAGATCATGGACTGCCTGGCCGACTTCTCGAACGAGTGGGGCAAGTTCGGCGAGCAGATCGAAAAGGTCGGCAAGCACCTGGACACCGTCCAGAACGCGTTCGGCCAGCTGCAGGGCACGCGGACCAACGTGATGCAGAAGAAGCTTCGCCGCATCGACGACCTCCAGAACCAGCGTGAGCTCGGCGTGCCCGCCGATCACGAGTGGCCGCAGCTGCGAGAGGTGGTGTCGGCCTAGGGCCCCGACATCGGCCAGCGCGGATGACGAAGCCCGGGGGCATTGGGCGTGCCCTCGGGCTTCGACGCGTCCGGGGTGCGGTCAGCGTTTGGCGTGGCGGCCGAACATGATGCCGGCGACCCGGCGGATCTGGATCTCTTCGGAGCCTTCGGTGATCCGGTACCGGCGATGGTGCCGGTAGATGTGCTCGAACGGCATGTGGCGGGAGTACCCCATGCCGCCGCAGGTCTGCATGGCCTGGTCGGCGGCCTGACAGACCAGCCGGTTGGCCCGGTAGTTGCACATGCTCACGAGGTCGGTGACCTCCATGTGATGCTGGCGATCCATCTTCCAGGCGGTCTCGCGGATGAGGGCGCGGAGCATCGCCGCTTCGGTCTGTAGTTCTGCCAGCGGAAACTGCACGGCCTGGTTGAGCCAGAGTGGCTTGCCGAATGGTGCCCGTTCCTTGGCGAACGCCACCGCCTGATCGATGCAGTACTGGGCAGCGCCAAGCGAACTGGCGGCCTGTCGGATCCGGTTCTCGTGGACGAAGATCTGGGCCAGCTCGAGCCCCCGGCCGATGTCGCCGAGCACGGCATCGCCGTCGACGTGGACGTCGGTGAATCGCACGTCGGGATGGTCGGTCGGCATGTTGAACGTCCACCAGTACGGGCCGACGCTGACGCCTTCGGCATCCGTGGGGACGAGGAAGCATGTGATGCCGTCGGCGTCGCCGTCCTCGCCACTGGTGCGGGCGAACACGGCGTCGTGGGTTGCGTGGTGCATGCCCGTGTTCCAGCGCTTGTGGGCGTTGATGAGCCAACCGTCGCCGTCGGCCACGGCTGTGGCGTCCATGTGGGTGGCGTCGCTGCCGTGGTCGGGTTCGGTGAGCCCGAAGGCGACCCGCCGTTCGCCGCGGAGCATCGGTTCGATGAAGTCCGTCTGCTGTTGTTGGGTGCCGCGGGCGAGGATCATCATCGCGACCGGGAAGTTGCCGACGATCGACGACTCGTTCTGGAGGTCGTTGTGGAGCCCCAACCCCTTCGATGCGAGGTGTTCCCGGATGACCGCCATCGCAAGATTCGAACCATCCCGCCCGCCGACGGAGGAGGGGAGCGCATACCGCAGATGGCCGGCCGCGTCGGCACGTCGGCGCATCTCCGCCAGCAGGGCTTCCCACTCGGCGCGAGGAATGCCTTCGTTCTCCCAGTCGGTCCGGGCGTGTTCCCGGCGGTGGTCGAAGTACTCGATGTTGTCGGCTTCGAGCGGGGCGATCTCGGCCTCGATGAAGGCATCGAGCTCGCCGAGGTAGGCGACGAGGTCGGCGGGAAGTTCAAGATCCATGGTCATCCCCAAGGAGGTTCAGGAGGTCGTATTCGAGCTCGACGACGCGGCGGCCACTGGCAGCGTGCACGAGCGAATCGCTTTCGCCCCGCTCGAAGCTCGCCGCCTGGGTGGCCAGTCCGGCACCCCACCAGATCGTGCGGGCGATCGTCCACCAGCGGAAGCCTTCCGCGTCCCACGTTCCGCCGGCCGCTTCGTAGGCGGCGCGCAGGTGGCCCAGATCGCCGAACCCACCGACGGGATGGGACTCGTGCCCGAATCGCCAGGTTCGAAGGCAGAGCCAGGCAAGGTCTTCCATCGGGTTGCCGAGGTGGGCGAGCTCCCAATCGAGTACGGCGGCGAGGCCGCTGCCATCCACCAGCAGGTTGCCGTTGCGAAAGTCGCCGTGGACGAGGCGCTTCGGCTGCGGGTCAGGGAGGTCGGTGGCAAGGACCACAAGCCCGTAACGCAGGGCCGGGTGGGCGCTCGGAAGCTCGTCGAGGAGGTCGTGGAGGTGCTCCAGGTAGGAAGACTCCGTGTGTCGAGGGAGTTCGTCGACGATCTCGAGCTCCGCCTCGCCGACGCGGTGGAGGGCGGCGAGCGATCGGCCACAATCGGCGGTCAGCGTCTCGGCCAGCGGCGTGTCCGGCGGGGCCAGCCGCAGGACCCGGCGGGGAATCGTTTCGCCGGCGAGGAACTCGCTGACGATCGCGTCCGCCTCGATCTCGGCCATCCAGCCTGAGGCGATCGTGGCCGCCCCGGGCACGCCGGCGTCCATGGCCGCACCAACAACGACCCGCTCGGTCGCCGAGGACATCGTCTGGAGCGCAGACTCCCGGTGTCGGAGCTGGACGACGGCCGGGGTTCCGTCGATGTCCACGAAGTGGGTGGACCGTGTGGCTCCTGCGCTGGCCGTTGCGCGGTGCCGGACGGTTGGGGTGACGCCACCGGCCGGGGCACACAGGCGGGCGACCGCCTGCTCGAGTTCGCCGGGGGTCACGTTGCCGATTGCAGGTAGCCGGGTCGGGCGATGGTCAGGCGCCGGGTCGCATCGTCTCGCAACGCGACGAGGAGCTCGTCGGTGGGGGACAGCGCCCCGTCTCGCAGTCCGCGGTCGAGGGCGTGTCGAAGCGATGCCGCCTGCTCGGCGGTGGTCGGCTGCGGGTCGGGCAAACACGACCCGGCGACGGCGGAGAACGAGGCGATGGTCGCGGCCATGGCGTCGTCGAGCAGCAGTTCCTCCCGTTCGAGAATCGACTCGAGGTTCGAGGCAACGCGTTCCAGATAGCGGGCTTCATCAGTGTCCCGGTCCGCATCCCCCGCCCGGCTCGCTGCGATCGCAACGCGAAGCTGGTCGGCGGATGGGCGGTCCATGCGTCGAGTCTCGCGCAACGACCGGGCGCCGGACCGGCTCAGCGCTTCGGCCACCTAGGATCAAGACGTGAGTCGCTTCTACATCACCACCCCCATCTACTACGTCAACGACGTACCGCACATCGGTCACGCGTACACCACGGTGCTCGTCGACGCGTTCGCCCGCTGGCACAACCTCCTGGGTGAAGAGACGTTCATGCTCACCGGGACCGACGAGCACGGGCTCAAGATCGCCCGCACGGCCGAGGAGAACGGTGTGACGCCGCTCGACCAGGCCGACAGCACGTCGGTTCGCTTCCGCGACGCATGGGAGCAGCTGGGCATCCGCAACGACGACTTCATCCGCACGACCGAACCGCGGCATCACGCCGCCGTGCAGGCGCTGATGCAGAAGGTCTACGACAACGGCTGGATCTACTCGGATACGTACGAGGGTCTCTACTGCGTGTCCTGCGAGGCCTACTACACCGAGGACGAGCTCAACGACGGCAACTGCAAGGTGCACGACAAGCCGGCCGAACAGATGCGGGAAGAGAACTACTTCTTCAAGCTCAGCGCGTTCGCCGACCAACTGCTCGACTACTTCGAGAACACGCCCGGCGTCGTGCAACCCGAGGGCTACCGCAACGAGGTGCTCGGCCTGCTTCGCCAGGAGCTGCGCGATGTGTCCATCAGCCGTTCATCGATCGACTGGGGCATTCCGGTTCCCTGGGACGACGATCACGTCTTCTATGTCTGGTACGACGCGCTCATCAACTACGTCACGGCGGTCGGCTACGGGGCAGACCCGGAACGCTTCGATGAATGGTGGCCGTCCGTGCATCACGTCCTCGGCAAGGACATCATCCGGTTCCACTGTGTCTTCTGGCCGGCCATGTTGCTGGCGGCCGGCATCACCGATCTGCCGACCTACTACGTGCACGGCTGGTTGCTCATCGGCGGAGAGAAGATGAGCAAGTCGAAGCTCAACAGCGTCTCGCCGGCACAGCTCATCGACGGGGACGAAGACCAGGGTTACGCCTCGTTCGGCGTGGATGGCTTCCGTTACCACTTCCTTCGAGATCCCGCCTTCGGCCCCGACTCGGACTTCAGCTACGAGTCCATGATCAGCCGCTACAACACCGACCTCGCCAACCAGTTCGGCAATCTGCTGCAGCGGGTCATCACGGTGACGGGAAAGAAGTGCGGCGAGACCTCTCCCGCTCCGAACCCCGATGCCTCACTCGGCGCCCTTGCCGCCGTGGCGGTCGAGGAGACGACGGCTGCGTGGGCGCGGGCGCAACCGCCGATCGCGCTGGATGCGACCTGGCGGCTGATTCGCGAGACCAACGAATATCTGGCGGCCAATGAGCCGTGGAAGATGGAGCCGGGTGCCGCGGTCGACGCCGTCATGGGCGACGCACTCGAAGCACTCCGCATCGCCTGCATTCTCGCCGAACCGGCGATTCCCAACGGGGCACAGACCGCCTGGGAACGCATCGGCCTCCCGGGCCGGGTCGCCGACCAGCGCATCCCCGACGACACCGCCTGGGGCGGATATCCGGGCGGGTTGACGCTGCAGGCCGGAGATCCGCTCTATCCGAGGCTCAAGGGCTGAACATGGTCCGCTGGATCGACAACCACTGCCACATCCCACCCGGAGCCGACGGCGACGAATGGGTCGACGCCGCACGAGCGGCCGGCGTGGACCAGATGGTGACGGTCGGAGTGACGGTCGAACGCTCACGCGAGGCGATTGCGGTTGCCGCCCGGCACGACGGCGTGTTCGCCACGGTGGGTGTGCACCCCCACGATGCGAAGGACGGCACCGACGGCATCGTCGAACTGTTGGACGCACCGGACGTCGTTGCGATCGGCGAGGCCGGCCTCGACTATCACTACGACCATTCGCCACGCGACGTCCAGCAGGCGGTCTTCGTCGAGCACATTCGGATGGCGCACGAGCACGACCTACCACTGGTGATCCACACCCGGGATGCCTGGTCGGACACGTTCGAGATCCTGGATCGAGAAGGCACGCCACGCCGGACCGTCTTCCACTGCTTCACCGGTGGCCCCGACGAGGCTGCGGCCGGTGTCGAACGGGGCATCATGATCTCGGTGAGCGGCATCGTGACGTTCAAGAACGCCCGGGAACTGCAGGACGCCGTGGTTGCGACGCCGCTCGAGTCGCTGATGGTCGAGACCGATTCGCCCTACCTCGCACCGGTTCCGCATCGGGGCAAGCCGAACCGACCGGCGAACGTCGTGCACGTCGGCGAAGCGGTGGCCGCGCTGAAGGAACTGCCGGTTCCTGACGTCGCCGCAGCCACGTCCGCCGCCGCAATCGACTTCTACGGCCTCTCCTGACCGCGACCGTGCGTTCGCGCGGAGCGTGACGGCGCGAGGAAATGAAGTTGCAATGACCGGCAGACCTTCCTAGCGTTTGGGGTCGCGCGTAGGGGCCCTGGCTTTCTGTGCGCCTGAACGTACTGGCCAGTGAGGGGATCCTCGTCCTGAAACCAAGCAGAGTCAACGAGCGCTGGCGTGTTGCACTGGCCGGTCTCGCTGCAGTTCTGGCGATCCCATTCCTGGTGATCGATTCTCCCTCGACGGCCGAAGGCGGCATCGTCGAGTCGATCGACGACGCCGCGCCCGAAGACACGGAGACGCAGGAAGCGCCGCCGGCGCAGGACATTCCGGAGACCGTCGCCCCGGGCGAGGACGGCGAGGAGGCAACGAGCGCTGAGGTCGTGCGCCCCAATGTCCTGGCATTGTCGTCCCTGTCGGCAGACTGGGCCGTTGCGCGTGCCGACGCCATTGAGCGGGGCATCGCGGCCCCGATCGTGATCGACGCTCCGTCTGACACCAACCTCGACCTTCTGCCGGACGTGGACATCGTCTACCCACCGACCACCGAACCGGCGCCTGAGCCGGAGCCAGAACCGGAGCCGGAGACAACGGTCCCGACGACCGAGCCAGAACCGGCACCCGAGCCGGAGGAGGGCGACGGAACAGACCCGGATGCCGGTGACGGCGATG
>JAHDEJ010000036.1:18375-44563 GCA_020628865.1 Acidimicrobiales bacterium | reverse complement strand
CCCGAACCAGAGCCGGAGCCCGAACCAGAACCGGAGCCCGAACCAGAGCCTGAGCCTGAGCCGGAACCGGAGCCCCCGGCGATCCCGAACGCTCCGGCGCAGGTCGACGGACGCGTGCCGCCGCCAGAGGGCGGCCCGACGGCGGCCCAGTGGGATGCGTTGCGTCGCTGCGAGTCGACGCACAACTATCAGGCCATCAGCCCCTCCGGCCTCTACCGCGGCGCCTACCAGTTCAGCCAGCAGACTTGGGACTGGGTCTCGGGCATCCACTATCCGTTCCTGGTCGGTATCGATCCGATCGACGCACCAGCGGGATGGCAGGACGTGATGGCCTACACCCTCTACGCCATGCGTGGTTGGGACCAGTGGCCGATCTGCGGCAAGAACCTCCTCTGAGCCATCGGTGACGCACAGCCGGCCCACCGTGCATCGGCTCCTCGAGGACCACGGTCTTGCCGCTCGACGCGAGCTCGGTCAGAACTTCGTTGCCGACCCGAATACCGTTCGCCGCATTGCGGAACTTGCCAATGTCGGCCCCGGAGATCTCGTGGTGGAGATCGGGCCCGGGTTGGGCTCGCTCACCCTCGCGCTCATCGAAACCGGTGCCGACGTGATCGCAATCGAGGTCGACCCGGGTCTGGCTGCGGTTGCGGCCGAGGTCGTCGGCGACGCGGCGACGATCATCGAAGCCGATGCCCAAACGGTCGACTGGGACGCGTTGCTGGCGGACGCGTCCGGCGCCGTGCACGTGGTCGCCAACCTCCCGTACAACATCGGCACGACGCTCATCATCGACATCCTCGAGCGGGTTCCTCGGGTCGGACATCTGCTGGTGTTGGTGCAGACCGAGGTTGCGCAGCGCCTCGCTGCAGATGTCGGGTCGAGTGCGTATGGCATCCCGTCCGTTCTGGTTGCCCTGCATGGGCATGCGACGATCCCAGCGCACGTACCGCCGACGGTCTTCGTGCCCCGACCCAAGGTCGATTCCGCCCTCGTTCGGATCGTGCGACACGCCGAGCCGCCGGTCGACGTGGACCCGGGGGCGCTCGCTCGTGTGGTCAAGGCCGGGTTCGGGCAGCGCCGCAAGATGTTGCGCCGGTCCTTGAAGCCGATGTTGAGTGAGGAAGCGATCGCCGATGCCGGGGTGGAACCGACGCGGCGGGCCGAGGAGTTGGACCTGATGGCATGGGCTGCGCTGGCGAATCGGTTGCCTGAGGAGGCCCCATGACAATCATCGACCTGCTCGCGCCGGCAAAGCTCACCGTGCACCTGCGGGTGACCGGCGTGCGAGACGACGGCTACCACCTCATCGATTCCGAGATGGTCACGCTCGATCTCTACGATCGGCTTCGGGTCGATCCCGACGGCGACGGACTGACATTCGGGGCCGACAGCACGATCGAGGTTCCCGCCGACGCGGATCCGGCCGACAACCTCGTCAGCCGAGCGCTGCGGCTGGCAGGCCGCACCGCCGGCGTCGAGCTCACGAAACACATTCCCGCGGGCGCCGGCCTGGGTGGCGGCTCGGCAGATGCCGCGGCGATTCTGCGGTGGGCGGGCATGCACGATCTCGAACGGGCGGCGTCCATCGGCGCCGACGTTGCCTTCTGCCTCGTCGGCGGTCGGGCCCGGGTGAGCGGCATCGGCGAGGTGGTCGAGCCGCTCCCTCCGGAACAGCGCACCTTCACCGTGGTCACGCCGGCCATCCACTGCTCGACGCCAGCCGTCTACCGGCGATGGGACGAGCTCGGCGGACCGACCGCCGACGGGCCGAACGATCTCGAGCCGGCGGCACTCGCCGTCGCTCCGGAACTGGCGGCGGTGCGTGATGCGTTGGGCGACGCCACTGGCGTCACGCCGTGCCTTGCCGGGAGCGGAAGCTCGTGGTTCGTCGAAGGCGCCTTTCCCGAGGCGGGCCGCGTGCTCCACACGCTGGAACCCGATCTTCACCTGACCTGAAGTTCGAACGGACCGTTGCGACCGGCCGGCAACCCGGTATCGTGGCCGCCGTTATGGGATCTCTCGTCAAGAAACGCCGGAAGCGCATGCGCAAGAAGAAGCACCGCAAGATGCTGAAGCGCACACGAGCGCAGCGTCAGCGCGGTCGCTAGAACCGTCGTTCAGACAACCGAATCGTTTTCCGGCCCGCCTGGAGCGGGCCGGTTGCGCGTTCGCACGCATGCTGGACGGCCTCGGCCGCTACGCTGACGGCGAACACCTTTGGCCGGTAGTTCAATTGGCAGAACGCCTGGTTTTGGTCCAGGAGGTCGCAGGTTCGATCCCTGCCCGGCCAGCTTCTCTGTCTTCACCTCGACGCTGGTGAAGCGATAACAATGGAGATCATGGAACGAACTCAGGTCGCTGCGCTCGTGCTCGGATCTCCCGGTCGGCCGAGCCACAAGCGGGTGGCATCCGCTGCCGATCCGCTCGCACCGATCGCCGGTCGCTCGGTGATCGGCTGGGTCATCGACGCAGCCGTCGGCGCATCGATCCGCCGTATCGGTGTGGTCGATGGCGATCCCGGCCTGGCGGTACGGACCGAGGCCGCCCGCCGAACCGACAGCGCCCTGATCGACTTCGTGGATTCGGATGGCCACGACGCCATCGACACGATTGCGCTCGCAATCGAACGCATCGGCCCCGAACTCGTGCTGAGCGACAACAGCCATCTGCTGCTCCTGTCGGCGAGCGCCCCACAGATCGAGTCCGGCGAACTTCGCATGCTGATCTCCGACCACATCGCAAGCGGTGCGGCAGCCACGATCCTGGGCGGTCTTCCGTCCGGGTCCACCGGTGGCGACCCGATCGTGCATTCCGACGCCGACGGCAACGTCACATCGATTCTCGAGCCATCCGATCGATGGGCGGACGACCGGGCCACGATCGCCTGCGTCCGAGCGTCGCTGCTCGCCCCCGCCCTTCGCCGGGTCATGCCTCGCGGGTGGCAGAGTGAGCCGCTCCTGACCGATGCGATGGCAGCGCTCGAAGCTGCCGGCCACGAGGTCAACGAGGTTCCGCGCACCGAACCCGTCGCGCGCATCACGTCGGCGACGACTCGGGCTCCGATCGAACGGGCGATTCGAGAACGAATCGTTGCCAGCTGGCTGGACCGGGGCGTGGCCATTCCTGCCCCCGACCAGGTGACGATCGACGCCACCGTCACGCTCGGCCAGGACGTGCGCGTCCTTCCGGGAACGCTGCTCGAAGGCACCACGAACGTGGGCGACGGAGCCGTCCTCGGCCCCAATTCGCAGATCGCCGACGCTGCCATCGGCGCCGGAGTGGTTGCCGGACATGTCGTCATCGACGGAGCCGAGATTCCGGCGCACACCGAACTTCGGGCCTTTTGCTTCATTGGGCCGGACGGAGCGCCAACGTAGAGTCGTAGGCGGGCGAGCCGACTGGCCGGTGGCCCGAGCATCCAATGAGGGGCACATGGAGCAGGTAACGAAGAAGCGGTTGGCGCTGTACGCCGGCCGTGCGACACAGGATCTGGCGCAGGCGGTTGCGGATGACCTCGGCATTGCGCTGGGCGAGCCGAACGTGGCCGAGTTCGCCAACGGCGAGATTCATTGCCGGTTCAACGAGTCGATTCGCGGAAGCGACGTGTTCATCATGAACACGCACACTGCATGGGAAGATGCGTCGATCAACGACGCGATCATGGAACACCTCGTGATGGTGGACGCCGCCAAGCGTGCGTCGGCCAAGCGCATCACCGCCATCGCTCCGTTCTACGGATACGGACGCCAGGATCGGAAGTCATCGGGACGCGAGCCGATCACGGCGAAGATGATCGCCAACATGTTCTCCGCTGCCGGTGCAGACCGCATCGTCAGCGTCGACCTGCACTCCGGCCAGATCCAGGGCTTTTTCGATGGACCCGTCGACCACCTCACCGCCATGCCCGTACTGGTCGAGCACCTCAGTTCGCTCGGCGGCGACGATCTCGTCGTCGTCTCGCCCGACGCCGGCCGGGTGAAGGTGGCCGAGCGCTATGCGAACCAGCTCGGCGCCTCACTGGCGATCGTTCACAAGCGCCGCAGTGTGGAGCAGAAGAACGTCGTCGAGGCCAAGGACGTCGTCGGTGAGGTCGACGGCAAGGTCTGCGTGCTGATCGACGACATGATCGACACCGGCGGCACGATCGTCGCCGCAGCCGAACAGCTCACCGAGCGGGGCGCAAAGTCCGTCATTGCCGCCACGACGCATCCGTTGCTGTCGGGCCCGGCCGTGGACCGTCTCAAGAATTCGACGATCCAACAGGTCGTGGTGACCGACACGCTGCCGCTGCCGTCGGAAAAGCAGTTCGACAAGATCGTCGTGCTTTCCGTGGCCGGAATCATCGCCAAGGCGATCGACGCGGTGTTCCGAGACACGACGGTCTCGGAGATCTTCGGCGGCTACAACCAGAGCTGAGCCCGCAGGGCGGTCAGCGGTTCCGGCGGACGTCGTCGGGGTCGATCACGATGATCTCCGCCGGGGCAGCCCGGCGCGGACCCGGTGGTGTCGGTGTGGTGGGGGCAGGGCCCTGCATGACCATGCGGAGGAAGGCCAACGGGTCGAAGGGGGCCTGCGGACGGTTGCGAGCGGCGATGATGCGTTCCGCCCGCTTGCGTTCGCCGTTGGCCTGAAAGAGGACGAAGAGGCCGAGGGCCGCCGTCCAGAGCCCGTTGCCGGCGCCGAGGAACAGCTGGAGCATTCCGAGACCGATCATCGCCTGAGCGACACGTCGGCCGATCTGCGCCGCTTCGACCGTTGCGACCTCCCGATCGCCGTTGCGATGCCACTTCCACGCCTGCAGGGCCCGACCACCGTCGAGCGGTAGCGCCGGAAGCATGTTGAACACGGCCAGGCCGAGATTGACGACTCCGAGGTAGCCGAGCACGGCCACCACCAGCGTGGGCAGGCCGATCACGGCGGCGACCACGGCGCTGAGACCGGCGGCGATCGCCACGCCGACACTCACCAGCGGTCCGGCGACGGCGATGTTGAATGCATGGCGTGGGGTGTGCGGTTCGCCGTTGAGGCGAGCGACGCCACCGAGCATCCACAGCGTGATGCCGTTGGTGCCGACGCCGTGGTGCCGCGCCATCAGGGCATGCCCGAACTCGTGGGCGAGGATGGACACTGCGAGGAGCGCGGCGGCAACGACCCCTGCGAGCAGGAGTACGCCGGCGCCTGCTCCGGGGGCGAAGGTGGGGAAGAGGAACCGGGCGAGGTTGGTGGCGACGACGGCACCGAAGACGAACAGGCTCCAGTGCAGGCCGACGGGAATGTCCTTGATGCGGCCGAGGCGGATCGAATCGTTCATGCCATCTTCCAACGACGGCACCGACCACGAAATTCCTGCAACCGCTCTTCTCGTTTCACGCGGTCGTTTTGGCGGCGACGCCGATACCCTCGAACGGTCAACAATTCGATTCTGGATGAAGGATGGCGTCATGGACGAGCTACTTCTCACTGCAAGCCTCGGTCGCGAGACCGGTACCCGTGCGAGCCGTCGGCTCCGCGCCGAAGGAAAGGTCCCGGCGGTCGTGTACGGCCTCGGCGAGGACCCCGTGGCCATTTCGGTCGACTGGCCGGCGCTTCGCAAGGCGCTGACCACCGACGCCGGTCTCAACGCGCTGATTCAGCTCGACATCGACGGCACCCGTCAGCTGTCGATCGTCAAGGAGATCCAGCGCCACCCGGTCCGTCGTGACGTCACCCACGTCGACTTCATTCGCATCGACGCCAACGCCTCGGTCACGGTCGACGTGCCCGTCGTTCTCGTCGGCGAAGCCCGCGAGGTCACCCAGGTGTCGGGCATGGTCGATCAGGCGCTCTTCATGCTCTCGATCAACTCGAAGCCGGACGCGATCCCAACGGAGATCACCGTCGACATCAGCGAACTCGTCGTCGGCGAGTCGATCAAGGTCGGCGAAGTTCCCCTTCCCGACGGCGTCACCACCGACGTCGATCCCGAGGACGCAATCGCCTCCGCACTCGTCACCCGATCGACCCTCGAGGCCATGCGCGCCGAAGAAGAGGCCGAGGCTGCCGAGGGCGAAGAGGGCGCTGCTGCTCCCGCCGAGGACGCTGGAGACGACGGCGACTCCTGAGTCGCCTCGAGTCACCGGTTCGCCGAGTCGTGTTCGGCCGCAAGAAGACAGAACGCACCGGGACGCCCGCCGACCTTCTCGTGGTCGGTCTGGGCAACCCGGGTGCGGACTACGAAGGCACGCGCCACAACGTCGGCGCGGACGTCGTCGAACTGCTTGCGGAGCGCAACCACGACCGGCTCAAGCCAACGAAGCAGGCAGCCACCGTCGCCGAACTGCGCATCGCCGACTCGCGTGTGGTTGTCGCATTCCCGCAGACCTTCATGAACGACTCCGGCCGCTCGGTCCGTGACCTCGTGAAACGGCACGGGATCGAGTCGACCGACGCCATCGTCGTGGTGCACGACGAGCTCGATCTCGACGTCGGCCGCCTGAAGCTGAAGGCCGGCGGCGGTCTCGCTGGACACAACGGCCTGAAGTCGATCAACCAGCATCTGCACACGCAGGATTTCCTCCGCATCCGAATCGGCATCGGGCGGCCACCGGGCCGACAGTCGGTGTCGGACTACGTGCTGCGTCGCCCGGGCAAGGCCGACCGGGTCGAACTCGACATTGCCGTGGAACGAGCGGCCGATGCGGTCGAACAGATCCTGAGCGTCGGATTCGACGCCACGATGAACGACGTCAATCGATGAACCACGACGCGCCGCTCGGCCCGCTCACCGCCGCGCTCGCCGAGGACCCGTCCATCGTCTCGGTCATGGGGCGCCGCAGTGCCGTGCTCGCCGTACCCGAGGCCGCACGTCCGCTCACACTCGCCGCGATCGCCGCCGAGTCGGAGCGTCGCCCCGTCGTCGTCGCCATGCCGACGTCGACCGAAGCCGAACGGCTGCGCAGCGACCTCATCACCTACCTCGGCGAAGACGATGTCGCCATCTTCCCGGCGTGGGAGACGCTGCCGTTCGAGCGCATCAGCCCGAACGTCGAAACGATGGGCCGCCGCCTCGAGGTGCTCTGGCGGCTCCGATCGCCGGACACCACTCCGAAAGTCGTGGTGTCCTCCGCTCGGGCCCTGGTGCAGCGGCTCGGTCCGAACACCGACGAGGTCGAGCCGATCGTCATCGGCGTCGGCGATCAGATCGACGTCGGCGATCTGAGCCGTGACCTCGTCGACGCCGGCTACCGGCGAGAACCACAGGTCGAGCATCGGGGCCAGTTCGCCGTTCGTGGCTCGATCGTCGATGTGTTTCCGAGCACCGACACGAGCCCGGTTCGCATCGACCTGTGGGGCGATGAGGTCGACCGGCTGACCGAGTTCAGCGTGAACGACCAGCGCTCCACCGTGAGTCGCTCCGAGGTCGTCATTCACGCAGCCCGCGAGGTCGTGGCGTCCGAGGCGATTGCCGAGCGGGCCCGGCAGCTCGTTGCGTCTGAGCCGTGGGGACGCGAGCAGTGGGAGCGCCTGTCCGACGGAGAGTTCTTCGACGGCATGGAGTCCTGGCTTCCGTGGCTGTCGGAGAAGGATCAGGTTCTGGCCGACCACCTGGACGAAGAAAGCCTCATCGTTCTCGTCGAGCCGCGACGCCTGCGTGATCGCGCTGGCGACATCCTCGCCGAGGAAGCAGACCTGGCGTCGACGCTCGCTCGAACCTGGGGTGCCGCCTCCGAGGACGAGGATTCTGCCGACGTCTTCCCACGCCTCCACGTGCCGTTCGACCGCATGCTGCTGGGCACGAGTGCCCCGGTCTGGACGATGACCCTGGCCCCGGAAGGGCCGGACGTTGCGACCATGGCCGCCACCGGTTGGGAGTCTGCGCTCGGCGACCCACCCCCGCTCGTGACGCAGCTGCAACGTCTGATCGCCGACGGCTTCCGGGTCGTCATCGGCGCCGACGGGGCCGGAACGGCGCCGCGGCTCGCCGTGCTGCTCGCCGAGACCGCTGGCGTGCATCTCCCGGTGCTCGAGGAGCTCACCGGCGACGAGAACGGCATCATCGTTGCGCCGCTCGAACGCGGTGCCGTGTTCACCTCGTCGAAGCTCGCCGTCATGTCCGAATCCGATCTCACGGGTCGGCGCCGGACCCACCGGAAGGCTCGAGCCCGTCAGAAGGCCGCCTCGCAGGACACGTTCGACGACCTGTCGCCCGGCGACTACGTCGTGCACCATCAGCACGGCGTCGCCCGCTTCGCCGGCATGGTCACCCGCGCCATCGGGGGAGTGGAGCGGGACTACCTGCTGCTCGAATACCGTGGCGACGACAAGCTCTACGTTCCCACCGACCAGATCGGAATCGTGCGCCACTACACCGGCGGCGACAGCCCGTCGCTGTCGAAGATGGGCGGCAGCGAGTGGGCGAAGACCAAGTCGAAGGTCCGCTCCGAGGTCAGCGAGATCGCCCAGGAGCTCGTGGTGCTCTACCAGAAGCGGGTGACCGCCGAAGGCCACGCCTTTGCACAGGACACGCCGTTCCAGGCCGAGCTCGAAGACAGCTTCCCGTTCCAGGAGACTCCCGACCAGCTCGTCGCCATCGACGACGTCAAGGGCGACATGGAACGGCCGTATCCGATGGATCGGCTCGTCGTCGGCGATGTCGGCTTCGGCAAGACCGAGATCGCCGTCCGGGCCGCGTTCAAGGCGGTGCAGGACGGCAAGCAGGTGGCCGTGCTCGTGCCCACGACGCTGCTCGCCCAACAGCACCACCAGACGTTCTCCGAGCGATTCGCCAGCTTCCCGGTTCGGGTCGAAGTGCTGAGCCGCTTCCTCACCAACGCGCAGGCCAAGAAGGTCATCCAAGGGGTGAACGAAGGGTCGGTCGACGTTCTGGTGGGCACGCACCGAATGCTCAACCAGGAACTGCACTTCAAGGACCTCGGGCTGCTGATCGTCGACGAGGAGCAGCGATTCGGCGTCAAGCACAAGGAAGCCATCAAGTCGTTGCGCACCGACGTCGACGTGCTCACGCTCACGGCCACACCGATTCCACGAACGCTCGAGATGAGTCTCACCGGAATTCGAGACATGACGCTGCTGCAGACGGCGCCATCGGAACGCCAGCCGATTCTGACCTACGTCGGTGAGCAGAACGACCGCGCCATCGCCGAGGCCATCCGACGCGAACTCCTTCGCGAGGGCCAGGTGTTCTTCGTGCACAACCGGGTCATGGACATCGAGCACACTGCAGCGAAGATCCGCGAACTCGTGCCCGAAGCCCGGGTCGCCATCGCCCACGGGCAGATGGACGAGGGCACCCTGGAAGGCGTCGTGCTCGACTTCTGGGAGGGCGAGTACGACGTGCTGGTCTGCACCACCATCATCGAATCCGGCATCGACATGCCGTCGGTCAACACGCTCGTCGTGGACCGGGCCGACCTGCTCGGACTTGGCCAGATGCACCAGCTCCGCGGTCGCGTTGGCCGCTCCGGCCAACGGGCCTACGCCTACCTGATGGTCCCACCCGAGAAGTCCCTGTCCGAACAGGCCTATGAACGGTTGAAGACCATCGGTGAAGCCACCGACCTCGGGTCCGGCTTCAAGATCGCCATGCGTGACCTGGAGATTCGTGGTGCCGGCAACCTGCTCGGGTCCGGCCAGTCCGGCCACATCGCCGCCGTCGGCTACGACCTGTATTGCCAGATGGTGACCGAGGCCGTCAACGAACTGAAGGGCGAGTCCGTCGAGGAAGCCGAAGAGCTCACGGTCGAGCTGCCGATGAAGGCATTCCTGCCGGAGAGCTACATGACCACCGAGGATCAGCGGCTCGAGGCGTACCGTCGCCTCGCATCGCTGCGCACGGCCGAAGAAGTCGCCGATGTCCGGGCGGAGTGGGAGGACCGGTACGGGCCGGTCCCCGAGCCGGCAGAGAACCTGCTCGACGTGGCACTCGTACGAACGGCGTGCATCCGAACGGGCATCACCGAGCTGACCGTCACGAAGGGCCCGGGGTTCGGTGGCCCGGATCATCTCGTGCGCATGTCGCCGCTCTCCCTGCCCACCTCCAAGCAGATTCGCCTGGACCGCATCTACAAACACTCGCTCTATCGAGAAGCCGACGGTGGCTTCCTGCAGCTCGGTGTGAAGAAGGGCGGACCGAAGACGGGAAGCCTCGCCAAGCAGATCGTCCTTGCCCTCGAAGATCTCGTCCCGGTGGACGACCAAGAACCCGAGAAGGTGCCATCATGAATCACGTGATTCGACGTTCATCCCTCATCCTCACCGTGCTCGCTGCGCTGTTCCTCAGCGCATGCGCTGGCGGCTCAGCCGACGCCATCAGCGTCGGCGACCGGAGCATCAGCCACGACGGCCTGGCGCAAATGATCAGCGGGCTCGACGCCGGTCCGGTCGGCGACGTGCCGGCCACCGTCTCCGCAGATCAGGCACGCGCCGTCGGCAATGTGTGGATCGTCGATGCGGCTGCGGCCGAGTACCTCCGCTCGGAGGGCATCGAGATCGACGACGCCGCCCGCGAAGAAGCCGAGACGTTCATCGCCGAAGCTGTGCAGGCCGGCCAGATCGGCGACCTCGATCCGTCGTCCGAGGGCTACGAGGCGCTGGTGAACAACATCTGGATCTCCGGTCAGCTGCAGGGTCTGCAGGCCGATCCAGCCGCCGAGGCCGCCATCACCGCACTGTTCGACAGCGCCGAGGTCGCCTCCAACATCGGCGTGTGGGACCCGGCCAGCGGCCAGATCCTCCCTCCGATCATCGGCTCGAACTGACCCGATGGGCTCCGTGATCGTCGTCGGGCTCGGCCCGGCTGGTCCGGAGCTGATCACCAACGAAACCTCGCAGCTGCTGAACGGCGAGGCTCCCGTCCTGGTCCGTACCGCCCGGCACCCAGCCGCCGAGCACATTGCCTACACCGCGTCGTTCGATCATCTCTACGAGGCGCACGACACCTTCGACGCTGTCTACGAGGCGATCGTCGACGAACTCGTTTCACTCGCCGACGCCCACGGCGAAGTCGTCTACGCCGTGCCCGGGTCGCCGGTGGTGGCCGAGCACACGGTCGAACTGCTCCGAGCCGACGCCAGGGTCGACGTCGTCGTGAAACCGGCGCTGAGTTTTGCCGAACTCGCGTGGGTGGCACTCGGCATCGACCCGATGACCGAAGCGGTCACCATCGTCGACGCCCACCGCTTCGTCGAGGACGCCGCGGGTCGGCTCGGCCCGATGCTCGTCACCCAGGTGCACTCAGCGGAGGTGCTGGAGGATGTGATCCTCGAGCTCGACGACATCGGCCCCGACTCCGTCACGATCTTGAAGGGTCTCGGCACCGCCGCCGAGCAGGTGGCAACGGTGCCGTTCGCTGAGCTCGGCGCCGAGCTCGAACCCGACCACCTCACGTCCCTGTGGATCCCACGACTCCGCGAGCCGGTGGCCGCCGCCTTCGTGCGCTTCGACGAGCTCGTCCGCCGACTGCGCTCGGAGTGCCCGTGGGACCAGAAACAGACGCACGGCTCGCTTCGCCCCTTCCTGATCGAGGAGGCCTACGAGGTCCTCGAAGCCATCGACGCCGTCGTCGACGACCCCGACGTCGGCTACCCGGACCTCGAAGAAGAACTCGGCGACCTGCTCTTCCAGATCTTCTTCCACTCGCGGCTCGCCGCGGAGGAGGGCCGCTTCACGGTCGCCGACGTGGCGGACGGCATCCACGACAAACTGCACTCCCGCCACCCCCACGTCTTCGGCGATGCAGATGCCGACGCGACCGTCGCCAACTGGGAACAGGCCAAGAAGGCGGAGAAGCAGCGCGACAGCGTGCTCGACGGCATCCCGGCGGCGCTGCCGGCCCTGCTGCACGCACTCAAGACCCAGAAGCGGGCGGCCACCACCGGTTTCAGCGGGCCGGACCTCGACTGGGCGTTGGCCGACGTCGCCGACGAACTCCAGGAAGTCACCGAGGACCCCAGCGAGGCCGAGATCGGCGACCTGCTCTTCGCTGCGGTGCAGGTGGCCAGAATGCAGTCGGTCGACCCCGAGACGGCGCTCCGGGGCGCCACCGGCCGGTTTGCCGCTCGATTCCGTGTGGTCGAGGCCACGGCAACGGCTCGTGCCATCGATCTCACCGCCGCCGACATGGACACGCTCACCTCGTTGTGGCGAGAGGCCAAGGCCAGCGTCGGCTGAGCCCGGGCGACTCCGCCCGAAACCGATCGGCCATCGCTGCCAGCGATCGCAGGCGCCGCTCGCATCGGAGAGTGATGGGGAAGGGTCGGCAAATCACTCCAGTCGCCGGTGTAGTTTTGGGCCCGGGCGTTGGCGTTCCAGAGGAACCCACGCCCATTGACGTGCACGAGCACCGCCCAACCGAACTTCGGGCGAATCGCAGAGGAGAACGCAGTGACAACCATCGAATCGGTTCTGGGCCGCGAGGTCATCGACTCCCGGGGCAACCCGACCGTCGAGGTGGAGGTCGCCACCTCCAGCGGCGCCGTCGGCCGGGCCCTGGTGCCCAGCGGCGCATCGACCGGCCAGTTCGAGGCCGTCGAGCTTCGTGACGGCGGCGACCGGTACATGGGCAAGGGCGTTCTCACCGCCGTCGGTTTCGTCAACACCGAGATCGCCGACGCGGTCACCGGCATGGAGGTCACCGGCCAGCGGGCCATCGACCAGGCGATGAACGACCTGGACGGCACCCCCAACAAGGGCCGTGTCGGCGCCAACGCCATCCTCGGCGTGTCGCTGGCCGCCGCACATGCCGCGGCCTCCGACGTCGGCCTCCCGCTGTACCGCTACATCGGCGGACCGCACGCCCACGTCCTTCCGGTGCCGATGATGAACGTGTTGAACGGCGGCGAGCACGCCGACAACAACATCGACCTCCAGGAATTCATGATCATGCCGGTTGGCGCGGCCTCGTTCTCGGAGGGCCTCCGTTGGGGCATCGAGACCTACCACACGCTCAAGAAGGTCCTGCACGAGCGTGGCCTGAGCACGGCGATCGGCGACGAGGGCGGCTTCGCCCCGAACCTCGGCTCCAACGAGGAAGCCCTGCAGCTCCTCATGGAGGCCATCGAGAAGACCGGCCTCACGCCCGGTGACGACATGGCACTCACGATGGACGTTGCCTCGTCGGAGTTCTTCAAGGACGGCAACTACGTGCTCGCCGGTGAAGGCCGCACCCTCAACCCCGACGAGATGGCCGGCTACCTGGCCGAACTCGCCGACCGCTACCCGATCGTGTCGATCGAGGACGGTATGGACGAAGAGGACTGGGACGGCTGGGCCGCACTCACGAACGCCATTGGCGACCGCGTACAGCTCGTCGGCGACGACCTGTTCGTCACCAACTCCGAGCGGCTCCAGCGGGGAATCGACCAGGACATCGCCAACTCGATCCTGGTCAAGGTGAACCAGATCGGCTCGCTCACCGAGACGCTCGAAGCGGTCGGCCTCGCCACTCGCTCCGGCTACACCTCCGTGATGTCGCACCGTTCCGGCGAGACCGAGGACGCCACGATCGCCGACCTGGCCGTCGCCGTGAACTGCGGACAGATCAAGACCGGCGCTCCGGCCCGCTCTGACCGCGTGGCCAAATACAACCAGCTGCTTCGCATCGAGCAGGACCTGGGCGAGGCTGCCGTGTACCCCGGCAAGGGAGCCCTGGCCGGCGGATGAGCCGACCCGCCCCACGTTCGCAGACCCGGCCGGGCCCTCGCCCGCGGCCGCAGCCCGCCCGGCGGGCCCGACCCGAACGCGCCCACACACCGGTGCGCCGCGGCCGCCCGGCGACCGGAGCCGAGCGGATTCGTCGAGGCGCAAACGCTCGGAGCGCGGCGTCGCAACGCTCGGTGGAACGTACGGCCATGCGCTGGCTTCGCCCGATGACCCGCTTCATGGCGCGGCTCGGATTGGCGGCGATCATCTTCGCCGTCTTCGTCTTCGGTGTCTTCCCGACCGGCCGGTACGTTGAGCAACGCCAGGAACTCGATCGGGCAACCACGGAACTCGAGCAACTCGAGGCGGAGAACGAAGCGCTTCGGGATCGGGTGGACCGGCTCGAGAGCGACGAGGAGATCGAACGCGTCGCCCGGTCCGAATACGACCTGGTACGGCCCGACGAAGAGGTCTACGCCGTGCTGCCGCCCGCCGGGGGCTGAACGACCCACCGACCTTGCGCAAACGGGGAGGCGCGGTACCCTCGCGTTCGGCGCCGGAAGTCTGCCTTCCGGATCACGCTGCGTGAGTGAGGTGAGGACCGGGTGAGACGATTCCGACGGCTGTCGACCGTCGTGGTGATGATGGCGCTGATCGGCGCCACGCTGTCGATTTCGCTCCCGGCCGCCTCCCAGGTATTCACCTGCAACGGGCAGGTCGCGACGATCGTCGGGACCGAGGGCCGGGACTATCTGGTCGGAACATCGGGGCCCGACGTGATCGTTGCGCTCGGCGGGTCGGACCGCGTGCGCTCGCTCGGCGGCGACGACGTGATCTGCGCCGGCCCCGGACGCGATCGCGTCTGGGCGGGTGCCGGCAACGACCGGATCGAAGGCGGTCCGGGGCGCGACCGGCTCCTTGGCCAGGCCGGGGACGACACCGTGCTCGGCGGCTCCGGTCGAGACGCCGTCAAGGGCGGCCAGGGAATCGACCTCGTCAACGGCGGCGTCAGCACCGACACCTGTCTCGCCGGAGAAACCGTCCGAAACTGCGAGAAGGGCGATCTCGCTGCGCAGCCGACGGTCGATCGGGTGCTCCACATCAGCATCGATGGACTGCGACCCGACCACATCACCACCGCACTCATGCCGAACCTTCGGGCGTTCGTCGATCGCAGCGCATCGACCATGAACGCCCGCACCGACCCCGACTCCACCAAGACGCTGCCCAATCACACCGCCCAGTTCACCGGTCGCCCCGTCTTCGGCGACAACGGTCATGGGACCACGTACAACGAAGACATGTTCCGCACCGTCCACGACGAGGCCGGAGAGTACGTGGCGTCGGTGTTCGACGTGGTGCACGACCACGGTGGACGCACCGCCGTCTACGCCGGCAAGAGCAAGTTCGACATGATCGACCGCAACTGGAACGGCACATTCGGGGCAGAAGACCGAACCGGCGAGAACAACGGCCGAGACAAGCTCGACGTCTTCGAACGCAACGACCCCGTCGACTCGGTCGACGTGTTCCTCGACGATCTCGAGGCGATGGCGGCGCTCGAATACGTGTTCTTCCACATCCGGAGCCCCGACGAGTTCGGGCACACCGGTGGTTGGGGCAGCAGCCTCTATCGCGAGGGTGTGGCCGAAGCCGACCTCGTCTTTGGACGCCTGATCGACGCGATCGGCGCCAACCCGAGTTGGGCGAGTTCGACAGCGGTCATCGTGGTCTCCGACCACGGTGGCCCGCTCGGCGAAGACCTCCACAGCGAGTGGACCTCGCCGGAGAACTACACGATCCCCTTCGTCGTGTGGACCCCCACGGTGGCCGCCGGCGCCGACCTCTATGCACTCAACGCCGGAGTGCGTCGCGATCCGGGAACCGGTCGTCCGACGCTCGACGGGGCGCAGCCGATTCGCGGGCATGAGGCTGCGAACCTCGCGCTCGACCTTCTCGGCCTGCCGGCGGTGCCGGACTCGACCTTCAACCGGTCGCAGGATCTGCGGGTCGACCTCGGGTGAAGTCCGCCGGTTGTCCTATCGTTGTCGGATGACCTTGAACCACCCCCAGCTCGAGTCGGTCGATGCGGTTCTCGCCGAGCTCGGTCGACACGACTACCTGGCGGATCGGGGGCTCGCCACGTCGATCTTCCTCGCCGCCCACCTGCAGCGCCCATTGCTGTTGGAAGGGGAGGCCGGGGTGGGCAAGACGGAGGTCGCCAAAGTCATCAGCGCGGCAACCGGCGCTGACCTGATCCGGCTGCAGTGCTACGAGGGGATCGACTCCTCGCAGGCGCTCTACGAATGGAACTACACCCGCCAGCTGCTGCACCTCCGCACGGCCGAGGCGACGGGGGAAGCAACGTCGGTCGACTCGGAGGAGCTCGAAGACGAACTCTTCACGGACCGCTACCTGATTCGGCGTCCGCTGCTCTCGGCGATCGATCACGACGACGCGGTGCCGCCAGTGCTGTTGATCGACGAGGTCGACCGGGCCGACGATGAGTTCGAGGCGTTTCTCCTCGAGGCGCTGTCCGACTACTCGGTGACCGTTCCCGAGCTCGGCACGTTCCGGGCGGATCGCCCGCCGCTCGTGATCATCACGTCGAACCGCACCCGAGACGTGCACGACGCCTTGAAGCGCCGGGCCCTGTACCACTGGGTGGAGCATCCGGACTTCGAACGTGAGGTCGCCATCATCAACGCGAAGGCGCCTTCGGTCAGCGCAGATCTGGCCCGCCAGGTGGCCTCGGCGACGGCGCAGTTCCGCGAGATGGGGATGTACAAGCCACCGGGGATAGCCGAGACGCTCGATTGGGCGAACGCGCTTCACCTCCTGTCGGAGCAGAAACTCACGGAGGAGGTCGTCGACGCCACCCTGGGGACGCTTCTCAAGTACCGCGAGGACCAGGAGCGCGCCCGACGGGCGGGCTTGGAGAGCGTGATCGAGATCGCGCTCGGCGCCTGACCCGATGACCTCACTGTCCGCAGAGGCTCCGGCGCCGGACGTCGAACGGATCGCCGTCGGCTTCGTCCATTGCCTGCGGAGCGGCGGGTTGACCGTGCCGGTGAGCATGTCGCTGCGCTTCCGCCAGGCCCTCGACGCCGTGGGTCTGGACCGCGGAGACGATGTGTATTGGGCCGGGCGCGCAACCCTGCTGACGCGGCCCGAAGACCTGGCGATGTACAACGCCATGTTCCTGGCGTTCTTTCATCGCAACGGCACCGGCTTCAAGGTGCGGTTCGAGGACGAGGCGGAGTCCGCTTCGCTGGCCGCCGACGATGGCGACGGCGATGGCAACGACACGGTTGGGGACGACGACGTGATCGCCCTTCGCTACTCGGCGGCGGAGGTGTTGGGGGAGAAGGACTTCGCCGAGTTCACGAAGGCGGAGCTGGCCGAAGCCCAGAAGGTCATGGCCCGTATGCGTCTGCAACCCTCGCAGCGCTCCTCCCGTCGTCGAGTCCCGGCAGTTCGGGGTTCCCGGAACGATCTTCGGCAGACCGTCCGAGCGGCCATGCGCACCGCCGGAGAGCCGCTGAGTCTGGCGACGACGACCACGGGAGCTCGGACCCGGCGGCTCGTGTTGCTGCTCGATGTGAGCGGTTCGATGGAGCCATACGCACGGGTGCTCATCCGGTTCGCGCACGCCGCGGTCGTCGGGCGCGGCCGCGTGGAAGTCTTCGGCCTCGGCACGCGGCTGACTCGCCTGACCCGACAGCTCGGTTCGCACGATGTCGATGAGGCGGTGGCGGCGGCAGCGGAGTCGGTGGTGGATTGGAGTGGCGGCACCCGGCTCGGCGAGGCCATCGGCATCTTCAACTCGGAGTGGGGCGTTCGCGGGATGGCCCGCGGATCGATCGTGGTCATTCTGAGCGATGGTTGGGATCGGGGCGATCCCGAGGTGATGAGCGCAGAGATGGAGCGTCTGCAACGCACGGCGCACTCGGTGATCTGGGTGAACCCGCTCAAGGCGAGTCCCGGCTACGAGCCGATCGCCCGCGGAATGGCGGCCGCCATGCCACACATCGACACGTTCCTCGAAGGCCACTGCCTCGATTCGCTCAGCACCCTCGCCGACGCCATCGGCGCCTGACCCGACGGACTGGGCGGCTGAGGGGTCGGTGGCGGCTGGAATCACGTGGAGGTCGGCTTGAGCGGTAACGTGCAACCATGAAGGAGCTGCTGAACGACCTCGATCGATGGCAGAAGCAGGGCAAGGCGATTGCCGTTGCCCGAGTCGTCGACCTCGACGGGTCCGGCCCCCGCCTTCCCGGCGCCGCGATGGCCGTCAACGAAGACGGTCACGTTGCCGGCTCGGTCTCCGGCGGCTGTGTTGAGGGCGCGGTCGTCACCGAGGCACTCGATGTGATCGAGACGGGGGAGCGTCGGATGGTGACGTTCGGATACTCCGACGACGAAGCGTTTGCGGTGGGGCTCACCTGCGGAGGGACCATTCATCTGTTCCTCGAACCGCTGGATTGGTAGCCGTGCCTGAGACCCCGCTCTATGCGACGCTGAGCGCTGCGATCCGCGCGGAGGCGCCGGTTGCCCTGGCCACGGTGATCGAGGGGCCCCACGTCGGTGCGAAGACGCTCGTCCGTCCCGACGAAGACCCGATCGGCTCGCTCGGCGACGAGGACCTCGACCGAGTCGTCGTCCGGGACGTTCTGGGCGAATTGGCGGCTGGTCGTACCGGAATCCGTCGCTACGGCGCACAAGGGCAGGCCCGTGAAGACACGGTCGCCGTGTTCATCGAGAGCTTCGCCCCGCCGCCCCAGATGGTCATCTTCGGCGCCGTCGACTTCACCGCTGCGCTCGCCAAGGTGTCCAAGTTCCTCGGCTACCGCGTGACCGTCTGCGACGCGCGGGAGATGTTCGCCACCCACCAGCGATTCCCCATGGCCGACTCGGTCGTCGTGGACTGGCCCGATCGTCTCCTCGACCAGATCGGTCCCGGCCTTGCCGAGCGCGACGCCATCGCCGTGCTCACCCACGATGCAAAGTTCGACATCCCCGCCATCACGTCTGCGCTCGAGACGAGCGTCGGCTACATCGGCGTGATGGGGTCTCGCCGAACCCACGACGACCGGACCAAGCGGCTCGAAGATGCCGGCGTCACCGCAGCGGGTTTCGCCCGCCTGCGTTCACCCATCGGCCTCGACCTCGGAGGCCGCACCCCGGAAGAGACGGCGATCTCCATCGTCGCCGAGATCATCGCGCTGCGAACCGGCCGGGACGTTCCCGCACTCCGCGACACCGATGGCCCGATTCACCGCTGATCGGTCAACCGCCTCGCACCGAGAATGTGGCGTTCCAGGTCTCGGCGGTGGCGTCGTTGATCGACAGTTGCCACGTGTACCGCTTGCCCTTCGGCAGCGGGATCGCTCCGAAGTTGATGCCGAGAGGAACCCACAGCGGCGTGCCGGGCGCAACGCCAGCCGGTCGACCCGCCTCGAACTGGCCGGCCAGGGACACCGCTTTGGCATTGATCATCACCGCTCGGCCATCCTCGTCGATGAGGTCCAAGCGCCAGTTGTGTTTGACGTTGGCCTGATCCCAGGGCACAGCGATGCGAACGGCGACCGAAATGTGCTGCGGGTTCGGGCCGATCACGCCCAGTCCGCCGCCGAGGATGAAGAGCTTCCCATCGGAGACCTGCACCGCGTCCGCCATCAGCACGATGGCATGGAACGCGGGCGGGTTGAACTCGAGGTCTGGTTGGTCCACGACGCCGACTCTACCGGTCTCGACCGTGTCGGGCGTCTGCAGTCGGGTCGTCGGCCATGACCGTCGCTGCCGTGCTTCTCGCCGCCGGCGGTGGTCGCCGGTTCGAAGGTGCGGTCCACAAGCTCCGGGCTGACCTCGGCGGGACCGCCGTGTTGCTTCGCTCGTTGGAAGCGGCCCGAGGCGCCGGTGCCGACGAAGTGATCGTCGTGGTGGGGGCAGAGCGGTTCGACGACCTGCTGCCCGACGATGTCACCGTGATCGTGAACGACGCATGGGCCGACGGCCAGGCAGGCTCGCTGCAGGCCGCAGTCGCCCACGCCCGCCGTCAGCAACACGACGCAGTCGTCGTCGGGGTCGCCGACCAACCGCTCGTCGGTCCGGCCGCCTGGGCTGCTGTCCTGGCGGCCGACGCGCCAATCGCTGTCGCCTCGTTCAACGGCGACCGGAGGCCTCCGGTACGGTTGGCGCACGAGGTGTGGGACCTGCTGCCGACCGAGGGCGACGAAGCCGCTCGCGTGCTGCTGCGGGCCCGGCCCGATCTGGTCACCGCCATACCGGTTCCAGGAACCGCCGACGACATCGACACCACCGAGGAGCTCCTCCGAATGGACCAACATCTGGCCGACATCGAGGCGGTCACCGAACTGCTCGGTCGTCGACCGCAGGGGCAGTTCACGGTGGCTGTCCGAGGGGAAGACGGTGGCCCGATCGTGCTGCGCAACCATCCGGTGTTGGACGACGGACGACCCATGCCGACCCTCTACTGGCTGTGTGGTGCCCGGGAGTCCATGCTCGTCGGCCGGCTCGAATCGATGAAGGGCGTACGACGCGCCGAAGCCGACCTCGGACTCGAGGTGATCGCGGAAGCACACGATCGATATCGCAGCGAACGCGACGCCGAATTGGAGAAGGCGGGCGTCGAGCCCGCGCACCGCCCCACCGGAGGTGTCGGCGGCACCCGCGTCGGCGTCAAGTGCCTCCACGCCCACTACGGCTGGTGGCTTGCCGGCGGTGACGACCCGGTTGGCCAGTGGGTGGCCGACCATCTACACGAAGTCGACCATGCGAACTGGCCGGCCCCACCCGACGAGGAGTCCTGATGACACGACCCGTGTATGCCGGCATCGACTGCGGCACGAACTCGACCCGACTGATCATCGGTGATGGCGAGCAGACCTTCGAACGAGAGATGACGATCACCGGCCTGGGGCGTGGCGTCGACTCCACCGGCATGCTGTCGCCAGAGGGCATCGAGCGGGTGCGGTCGGCTCTCGAGAACTACCGCACCATCATGGACCGCTACGAGCTGGCGGGAACCCGGATGACGGCCACCTCCGCCGCTCGTGATGCATCGAACCGGGACGAGTTCTTCGCCGTGGCCGAGGCGACGGTTGCCGTCACCCCCGAGCTCATCTCCGGACATGAGGAGGCCGAGCTGTCGTTCCTCGGTGCGATCGCAGAGCTGGACCCGGCCGATGGCCCCTTCCTCGTGTTCGACATCGGTGGCGGCTCGACGGAGTTCGCCATCGGCAGCAGCCGGATGGAAGGTGGGATCTCCACCGACATGGGCAGCGTCCGGTTCTCGGAGAAGTACATCGAGTCCGATCCACCGCTGCCCGAAGAACTGCTCGCCTGCCTGTCGGTGGCCGAGGCGCACCTCGACGATGTGGTGCGGGAGGTTCCCATCGTCCTCGGAGCACGCCAGCTGGTCGGCCTCGCCGGCACCGTCTCCACTGCGGCGGCGGTCGAGATCGGTCTCGCCGAGTACGACCGCGACCAGATCCATCACTTCCGCCTCGATCGGGCGGCGATCGAAGACGTCTACCGAACGCTGGTGACCGAGTCCCGAGATGATCGGATCCACAATCCGGGGCTCGAACCGGGCCGGGTCGATACCATCGTTGGCGGCATGTGCATCCTGGCTCGAATCGTTCGGTACTTCGACGCAGAAGACGTGCTCGTGTCGGAATCCGACATCCTCGACGGCCTGATCCTCTCGCAGTGCCAATGATGCGATCGTCGCCCGAGCCGGGCTCTGTCCCACTCACCGGCGCACGCGTGACGCTGCGACCACTCGTCGCCGAGGACTTCGCCCAATGGCGTGAGGTTCGGACAACCAACGAGGCGTGGCTCACTCGCTGGGAGCCGCAACGCATCGCCGGGCAACCCGACGTCGTGCACTCCCGTGCGGCGTTCTCGTCTCGGTGCGCGGCCCGTCAGCGGGAGCGGCAGCTGGGCACCGGGTTCGGTTTCGGTGTGTTCGTCAACCAGCGACTCATCGGTGAGATGAATGTGTCGGCCATCCAGCGAGGCCCGTTCCAGAACGCCTACGTGGGCTACTGGATCGACGAGCGAGTCGCCGGCCACGGCTACACGCCCGAAGCCCTCGTCGTCGCCATGCGGTTCGCCTTCGACGACCTCCGGCTGCATCGCCTCCAGATCGCGATCATCCCCCGGAACGGTCCGTCCCGCCGGGTGGTCGAGAAGCTCGGTATCCGGCTCGAAGGCCTCGCCGAGCGCTACCTCGAAATCAACGGCGTGTGGGAAGACCATCTCCGTTATGCCATCACGGCCGAGGAGTGGCGGGAACGTGGGCCCGAGTTCTCCATCTGGTTTCACCCGCAGGCGCACAGCAGCAGCCACTGAGCCCACGGCCGTCGGTCAGGCGAGGTCCTCGAGCGGATCGTCGAACTCGTTGAGGTGCCGTTGGCCGGCGTCGCAGGTGTCGCGAATCGCGCACCATCGACACTGCGGCCCGACCAACAACCCGGGATCCCGATGGTTGAGCTGCAGCTCGATCATGCGGCGGATTCCGGCGGCCGCGCGCCCGGCCGCGGCAAACAGCAGGTCCTCGTTGACGTCCTCCGGATGGAACCGGCCCTGGTCGAGGTAATACGAGGCCAGGCGACGTGGCGGCACGCCGATCCGAACGGTCTCGATGAGCGCGTAGTACCGCAGATCGTCGAGGTGGCTGGCCCGCAGCTTCCC
Source organism: Acidimicrobiales bacterium (assembly GCA_020628865.1). Lineage (GTDB taxonomy): Bacteria > Actinomycetota > Acidimicrobiia > Acidimicrobiales > SHLQ01 > SHLQ01. The sequence goes on along the minus strand of JAHDEJ010000036.1, from coordinate 22,201 downwards.
GCTCTTCAAATCGATCAGGACCTTGCCGGCTCGCCGGCCGTCGGCCCGTCCGAGCGTCAGGTCGATCTTTCCCTGGAGAATCACCTGACCGCCGAACAGTTCGAGGCGCACCTTCGATTCGGTGACCGGCCGCCATCGACGCTCGAGCGGCGGCCAACACTCGGTGAAGGCTGTGACGTGGCCGACGACGTCGCTGCGAAGCTGGGCGCGGTCGACCTCGGAGAGCTCCTGCAGGAATCCCGAGATGTGCTGCTCGGAGTGTTCGAGCGTGCCGAGGGCCTCGTCGACAAGGTCGGCCGGGTTGGGGCTTCCTCGCCAGTTGATCGAGAGCTCGATCGCCTTGTGGACGATCGTGCCTCGTGCCAGCGGCACCGACCAGCCCGGGAACTCCATCTCGGCCAGGTACTTGGTCTCACAGCCGTGCACGGCCGAGAGCGCGTGCTTGTTCGCAAAGACCTGGTCCTCCGCACCGAGGAGGGCCACATGTTCTGCGATGCCCTTTTCGAGCTCGCCTCGGAGCTCGTAGCGAAGTTCGGCGTCGAACTCCGGGCGTTCCCCCGGGGTTGCACCGAGCTGATCGAGAACGTCCTGCTGCGCCGGCGAGAGATCGCTCACGTCAGGCGCGGGCTCGTTCTCGAAGGATGAACTTCTGGATCTTTCCCGTGGACGTCTTCGGAAGCTCGCCGAACTCGACGGACTTCGGCGTCTTGAACCCCGCGAGGTGTTCGCGGCAGAACGCGATGATCTCGTCTTCGGTGGCGTCGTGGCCAGGCTTCAGTTCGACGAACGCTGCCGGAACCTCGCCCCACTTCTCGTGCGCCTTGGCCACCACACCGGCGGCCAACACCGACGGATGCTTGTACAGGGTGTTCTCCACCTCGACGGACGAGATGTTCTCGCCGCCGCTGATGATCACGTCCTTGAGACGATCCTTGATCTGGATGTAGCCGTTGTCCCGCCACACCGCGGCGTCACCGGTGTGGAACCACCCGCCGTCGAAGGCCTTGTCGGTCTCGGCCTGGTCCTTGTAGTAGCCCTTCATCACGGTGTTGCCGCGAACGAAGATCTCCCCCTGCGTCTCGCCGTCACGGGGCACCATCGTCATCGTTTCGGTGTCGAAGACGGCGAGCTCCTCGTTCATCGGCATGGTGACGCCCTGCCACGCCTTCTTGTCGGCGCGGGCGTCCTCGTCGAGTTCGTCCCACTCGTCGCGCCATTCACACTGCGAGACGTGGCCGTAGGTCTCCGTGAGGCCGTACACCTGCATCACGTCGAACCCGATGGCTTCGACCGCCTTCAGGATCGCTGCGGGTGGCGGTGCGCCAGCGGTCATGGCGTGGACCTGATGGTCGAACTCGCGGCGGTCGGCGTCCTCTGCGTTGACCAGCATGCCGATCACGACCGGGGCACCACCGAAATGGGTGACGCCATGATCGGCGATCGAGTCGAAGATCGCCTTCGCCGTGATGTCGCGGGTGCAGACGACCGTGCCTGCGAGTAATGCCATGGTCCATGCGTGGCCCCACCCGTTGCAGTGGAACATCGGCACCGTGTAGAGGTAGCGCGGGCGAGCGGTGAGCCCCCAGCCGACCACCGTGCCCATGCTCATCAGGTACGAACCCCGATGGTGGTAGACCACGCCCTTCGGCTTTCCGGTGCTCCCCGACGTGTAGTTGAGGGCATGCGCCTGCCACTCGTCCGCCGGCATCTCCCACGCGAACTCCGGGTCGCCAGACGCGAGCAGCTCCTCGTAGGTCTGCTCGCCGAGTCGGGTCCCGCCCGGGCCCTCGGAGTCGTCGATGTCGATGACCACGATCGGCCGCTCGACCCGTTCGAGCGCAGCGCCCACGCTCGCGGCGAACGCGGTGTCGGTGAGCAGCACCTTCGCGTCGGAGTGGTCGAGGATGTAGGCGATCGTGTCGACATCGAGCCGGGTGTTGATGGCGTTCAGCACCCCGCCCGCCATCGCCACGCCGAAGTGCGCTTCGAACAGCTCGGGCGTGTTCGCCGCCACGACGCTGACGGTGTCGCCGACACCGATGCCGAGCGAACGCAGCCCCGAGGCCAACCGGGTCGTGCGCTCGCCGACGTCGCCCCACGTGTATCGCCTCGACCCGTGGATCACGGCGTCGAGTTCCGGATGCAGATCGACGGTCCTCGTGAGGAACGACAGGGGCGAGAGCGGGACGTGATTCGCCGGCGTGCGGGCGAGGGCGTCGTAGTCTTCAGCGGTCACGGAGCCTCCGGGTGGTGCGGGTCTGTGGAGCGAAAACTAGCGCCAAAACCGGTCGAGGCCCGACGTCGGTGGGAGACGCCGGACCTCGTCGGATTGAAGTACCGAGCCTAGTGCTCAATCAGAGGCTTCGAACGTCCATCTGCCGAAATCCACCTCGACCGCAACCAACCGGACTCCCGGCCGCACGGCACCCGTCCACTGGTTGAAGCCCTCGGGGTGCGGGTACACCTCGTTGACGAACAGGTCGGCCAGAACACCGGGTGCCGCCGCCTGCACGATCACGTTGCCGCTGGTGTCGTCGCTCAGCGACAAGATTGCGGTCGTCGTGTCCACGGCCGGCTCGGCGAGGTAGAACACCCGACTCTGCGCCCCCGTCGTCGAGCGGGGTGATCGAGCGAGCAGGGTTGGATGCTTGAAGACGACCTCCCACGTTCCGCCGCTTGCGCCGACCTCCACTCGGGCCGGTCGGCCGGTGACAAGGACCTCGCCCCGGTACACGTCGGTGCGCTCCGTGTAGAACTCGATCAGCTCGTCGTCGGCGTCGTACACCGAGATCGTCAACGGATCCTCCGCGGTCGGTCCGTCGAGAATGAACTCCATCACGTGGTACTCGCGGGTGCGGCCCGCAAACGGTGCGGTGCTCGCTGCGAAGGTGCCGTCGACGGCCACCTCGAACGCCCCATCCTCGGTTCCGGCGGCACCAACAACATCGCCGGCCTCGCACAGGTTGAAGCGATCCTTGCGATCGAGATCGCACGTGTCGGCGGCCGGACCGCCATTCACGATGTCGACACCGGCGCCACCGGTGATGGTGTCGAGCCCGCCGCCGCCGAACACCCGGTCACGGCCCGTTCCGCCATCGATCACGTCCCGACCCGAATTGCCGAACACCCGATCCTTCCCGGGTCCACCGAAAATGCGGTCGCGGCCACGGTTTCCCTTGATGATGTCGATCCCCTCGCCGCCGCAAATCAGGTCGTTCCCAGCGCCACCGGCAATGCGGTCCCGACCGCCCAGACCGACGATCACATCGTCACCCGGCGTGCCGTTGATCCGGTCGTTTCCGTCCGTGCCCACGATCGTTGCCGGCACCCCATCGCACGTGGGCACACCCTGACCGGATGCCGCCGAAAGCGTGAACGCCGAAAGCACCATGAACAGGGCAACGAGGGCGCCGAACAAACGACGAAACATGACTTCCTCCAAGGTGGGGACGACCGCCAACGTCCGAACGACGTCGAAATCGTAGCCGCAGACCCGAGGACCCTCCCGAATCGATGGCTCAGGCGGCCTCAGCGAGCGGCGTGTCCACGGCGAGCCACAGCGCCCGACGAACCTGATCCGCCTTCACCCCGGACAATCCGTTGCCCACCACGACACCCTCGATCATGTCGGCCAGCACCGCAGCCCACGGCCGCTCCCGCAGCGCGATCGCCACCGTGATACCACTCGGCTGACGGCGAATCGTGCGCGAGTAGCCGCCCAACCGGGGCGGCGACTTGAACCGAGGAGCCGTGAGCCCGCAGAGCCGCGCCGCGCGGGTCAGATCTCGTGCCGCAGTGGCAAACCTGATCGACGTCGACTCCATGC
>JAHDEJ010000036.1:0-18275 GCA_020628865.1 Acidimicrobiales bacterium | reverse complement strand
GCGCGGGTCAGATCTCGTGCCGCAGTGGCAAACCTGATCGACGTCGACTCCATGCAGGCATTCTCGCGCCGGGGTGTGACAGGGAACTCTTCGGCCCTGGGGGCCTCGAGTTCCTACAAGTTCGGCTGCGCCGAACTTGGGGCCGGACTGAGCGTTCTCCCTTAGGCGCCGGCTGAGCAGTCTCCGTTAGGTGCCTGGCACCTAACGGGGCCTTAGGTGCCAGGCACCTATTCGGCGCTCAGGCTGACTATTGGGCGATTCGGGCTGTCGTCCTCCGGCCGGCCCTCGGTACTTCTCTTAGGTGCCTGGCACCTGAACGGGGCTTAGGTGCCAGGTTCCTTTAGGGAGTGGAGCCAGGTCTTTAGGGCTTGGCCGAGGTCGTTGGGGCTGTCTTCTTGGGCGAAATGGCGGCCGGTGATGCTTGCTTCGGTTTGGTTGGGGAAGGTGCGGGCGAAGGCGAGGAGATCGCCGGTGAGCGTGTCGCCCTCCGAGACGTCGATCAGGAGCTTCGGCACGGGCGACTGGGCCAACCATTCGGCGTACTCGGCGACGATGCCGTGCACATCGGCCGGCTCCCCATCGAACGGAATCTCGCGCGGCCAGGTCAGCGTGGGGCGGCGTCCCTCACCTGGCTCCAGGAACGGTCGACGGTACTCGGCGAGCTCCTCGTCGCTCATGGTGCGGATGACCCCGCCCGGCAACCCCCGGGTGAGAAAGACGTTGTCGACCAACGCCATCTGCTCGCCCTCCGGCGACCGCAGACGATGGAAGAACTCCTGAGCCGCATCCGGCAACTGGCTCCAGGAGCGAGGCGCAACGTTCGCCTCGAGGTAGGCGATGCCGGCGACCGCGTCGGGGTGGCGACGGGCCCAATCGAAGCCGAGCCCCGAACCCCAATCGTGCAGCACCAGGACCACGCGCTCCGTCACACCGAGTTCGCTCAACAGCCGGTCGAGGTACGTGCGGTTCTCGACGAACCGGTACGACCCCGGCCCGCTGTTCGGCAGCTTGTCCGAGTCGCCGAAGCCGATCAGGTCCGGAGCGATGCAACGGCCCAGGTGCTCCACGTGGGGAATCACGTTGCGCCAGAGGTAGGACGAGGTCGGATTGCCATGCAGGAAGACGATCGGATCGCCCTCGCCACGGTCGACCGTCGCCATGTGCAGGCCGTCGCCGACGGCGATCCTGCGCTTCGGGTAGCGCATGGCGGCGCCGATCGAGTTCAGCGTCGGCCACCGTCGATCAGGAACTGTTGCGCGGTGCACGCCGCGCCGTCGTCGGCCGCGAGGAACAGGACCATCTGGGCGAATTCCCGGGGGTAGATGCGGCGCTTGATCGCCTGATCGCGCAGCGTGCCCTCTTCTCCCTCGGGGCTCCACCACTTCGTGAGCTGCCGGTCGGTTGCGACCCAACCCGGGAGCACCGTGTTGACCCGAACGTTGTCGGGGCCGAAGGTGCGAGCGAGCGTGCGGGTGATGCCCTCCACCCCGGACTTGGCGATCGCGTACCCGGGGAAGAAGTCCTCCTGCATCATGTAGCTACTGGAGCCGATGTTGATGATGCTTCCCGAGCCCGCCTCGATCATTCCTGGCGCCACTGCCTGGATGGCGAAGAAGTAATGGCGGAGGTTCGTGTTGAGCCGATCGTTCCAGTACTCCTCGGTCATCTCCTGCCAGGTGTGCCGGTCATCGCTGGCTGCGTTGTTCACGAGCACGCTGATCGGGCCGAGCTCCTCGATCGCCGCAGCAATCACGGACTGCAGCGCCACGGTGTCCGTGAGGTCGACCTCGAAGAACAGTGGATGATGCGCCGGGTCGAGTTCGGCGCATCGCTCGATGGTGGCTTCCGCCCGTTCGGCGTTGATGTCGGCGAACGCAACCCGGCTGCCCTGCTTCACGAACTCCTCGACCATTCCTGCGCCGATGCCATCGGCGCCGCCGGTCACGAAGACGGTCCGGTCGACCAGCGACGGGTAGCTCGCATAGGTGGCGTCGGGGGCGGCGGTCGGGTCGGTCATCGGTGCTCCTTGAAGCGTTGTGGCGGGTGTGGCTGTTTCAGAAACCGTACAGAGCAGCAGCGTTGTCCACGAGTACGCGGCGCCGAAGTTCGCCGTCGGGCAGCCAGCGTTGGGCGAGCGCCTCGAGATCGGACGTGCGAAGTGGTTCCGGTTGCCCCGGATGCGGCCAGTTGGACGCCCAGACGAGTCGCTCCGGCCAGTTGGCAGTGAGGTGGTCGACGAGCGGAAGCACTTCGGGATGGTGCGGCGGTGTGGCAGCGGTCGACTCGTACGGCGCCGACAACTTCACCCACGTGTTCCCGGCGTCGAGCAGCGCGTTGAGCGCAAGTACCGGCGAATCGTCGAGCGATTTCGTCGGCGGCATGAAGCGTCCGATGTGGTCGATGACCAACGGCACGGGGAGGGCGACCAGTTTCGCCTGCCGGTCGGCGAGCTCGTTTCCATCGAGTTGCAGCTGGATGTGCCAGCCGTGGTCGGCGATCGCCGAGGCTGTGGGTGCGAGCTCGTCCCAACCCACCGCACCGCCGGGGAGCATGTGGAAGCGTGCACCGACGACGCCGAGTCCGGTGAGTCGCTCGAGTTCCCGCTCGGATGTCGACGAGTTCACCACCATGACGCCACGGGCTCGGGCGCCGAAGGCCGCCATACCGTCGAGCTGGCAGGAGTTGTCGAGGCCGTAGGTGGTGGGCTGCACCACGACCACCCGTTCGAGGCCCAGTTGCTCTTGCACGGTCGTGTAGTCCCCGACCGTGGCGTCGGGCGGAAAGAGTGTGGCCGCCGGCGAAGTCGGAAACGACGACGAGTAGAAGTGCATGTGGGTGTCGCAGGCGCCCGGGTGGGCGAGCGGCCCCGACGTCACCGGTCCCACCACGCTCGGAGTCGGGTCGCATCGTCCGGGTTGAGTGATCGCGGCGGCATCGTTCCGGCGAGGATCCCCTCCACCTGATCGACGGAGCTGGCTGCCTGGGCGTCGGCATTGGCCGGTGTGAGGCCGCCCAGGTGCGGCGTGGCCACCACGTGTGGATGCTGAGCGAGCGCGGGCGATGGGCGCTGATCGGCCGCCTGGCCGACATCCAAGCCCAGCGCACCGAGCTGCCCGGATTCCAACGCGGCGAGGACAGCATCCTCGTCGAGGACCTCGCCGCGGGACACATTGACGAGCGCAGCACCCGGGCGCATCGCGGCGAGCTCGTCGGCGCCGAGGAGATGGGTGGTCGCCGGGCTACCGGGCACCAGGGGGAACACCACATCGCTCTCGGCAAGGAGCGTGGCCAGGTCGGTGGACTCGACTCCGGCAGCGTCGACCGGGGCGAGGTCGTGCACGAGCACCCGCATGCCGATCGCATGGAGCAGGTCGGCCAGGTAGCGGCCGATGTCGCCGAAGCCGATGATGCCGGCAGTGGACCCGCGCAGCTGCCATCCGGGTCGTTGCCCCGGCTCGATCCCAGCTCGGTAGTCCACGGTCGACGCTGACACGTTGCGGGCGACGTCGAGCGCAAGACCGAGGGCGAGTTCGGCGGTCGAGGCGATGAAACTCTTGCCGGCGTTGGCGACGAGCACACCGCTCGCCGACGCCGCGGCGATGTCGATCGTGCTCACATCGATGGCACAGCGGAACATGGCGAGCAGATCGGGGCTCTGGTCGAACAGTGCCGGTTCGCCGGGCGTGGATCGATGGGCGATGACCACGTGGCAGCCGGCGCTCGCATCGATCAGTTCGGCAGTGGACAGGTCGTGGTCCGTCGGGTTGAGCACGACCTCCGCCAGGGACTCGAGGCGGGGGAGCGACCGGCCGAAGTAGGCCTCCTGATCCTCGGGGTTGTGGGTCACGAACACTCGCATGCAGCCAACTTAGGTCGTGGCTCGGACCCCGACAGCTTCGTGCACTAGAACGAGTGGCATGGCGTCCGCACCCCCGAATCTCGTCTTCATCATGAGCGACGACCACGCTGCTCATGCCCTGTCCTGCTACGGCAGCCGGATCAACCAGACGCCGCACCTGGACCGCATTGCGGAGGGAGGCATGCGATTCGACGCCGCGTTCTGCACGAACTCGATCTGTGCACCCAGCCGGGCGGCCATCCTCACCGGGACGTACAACCACGTCAACGGCGTGACGACGCTGGACACGCCGCTCGACAACACGCTCTGGACGTTCCCCGCGGAACTTCGTGCGCACGGGTGGCAGACGGCGATCTTCGGCAAGTGGCACCTCGGCCACGGCGCGAACGCAGATCCGTCCGGGTTCGACACGTGGCGGGTACTCCCGGGTCAGGGGCACTACCACAACCCCGTGTTCCTGGATCACGAGCGAGGCATCGACGAGCGGGGCGGCTACGTCACGGACCTGATCACGGATGACTGCCTCGACTGGCTCGACGAGCGCGATCAGTCCCGGCCGTTCGCCCTCTTCTGCCACCACAAGGCACCGCACCGCACCTGGGAGCCCGACGAGAAGCACTTCACGATGTACGAGGACGAGGAGATCCCGTTCCCCGACACGTTCCGGGACGACCTGGTCGGCCGGGCGGAGGTGGTCCAGGCGGTGCGGATGCGGATGATGGATCTCGACCCCATCACCGACCTGAAGGCCACGGTGCCACCCGGCCTCACGCTGGATGAGGAGATCGACTGGCGGTACCAGCGCTACATCAAGGACTACCTGCGGGTGGTGGCCTCGATTGACGACAACGTCGGACGCCTCCTCGACTGGCTGGACGATGCGGGCCTGGCCGACAACACGATCGTCGTCTACACCTCCGACCAGGGGTTCTTCCTCGGCGACCACGGCTGGTTCGACAAGCGGCTGATGTACGAGGAGTCCCTCGCCATGCCGTTGATGATCCGCCACCCGGAGCGGGTGACCGCCGGCACCACGAGCGACGACATCGTGGTCAACGTGGACTTCGGCCCGACATTGCTTGATCTGATGGGCGTCGACGTGCCGTCGCACGTGCAGGGTCGGTCATTTGCCCCGATCCTCGACGGCGGGCGGCCCGACGACTGGCCGGAGTCCATGTACTACCGGTACTGGATGCACAACGACGGAGCGCATGCGGTTCCCGCCCACTACGGGGTTCGCACGCGGACGCACAAGCTCATCTGCTACTACAACGACCCGCTGGGTCAGCCGGGCGCGCAGGAGCCGGCGAATCCGGTCGAGTGGGAGCTCTTCGATCTTGTGGCCGACCCGATGGAGGTCGACAACATCCACGGGAAACCGGATACTGAGGCGATCACGCTCGAGCTTCGAGCGGAGTTGGATCGTCTGCAGGCGGCCGTCGGCGACGTGCCGCATCCCGACGTCGAGTAGCCGGGCCCAGCGGCGTCGGCCTGCTCAGGCCTTCGGGCCGGCGGGGTCGTTGACATGGCACGCGCAGCTACAGACGATGCCCTTGGAATTCGGCGTGCCCTTCTCGGGCCACCAGCCCGGGCAATCCACGTGCTCCCGGCGCTTGTCCCCCGGATAGATCGGTCGGGACTGATGCGGGTCGCACAGCTCTCCCATCACCTGGGGGAGAGCGGCTCGGCCGCCGAGTTCGGGTGTCGTCATGGTTCGCCGCCATTCGGGTGTCGTGATGTTCGGCATGGATATCGGGTGCATGCCGCGCATCGTGAATAGTCCACCGGTCCCTTCGAACATGTCGGTTTGATGAACGTTTTCTAAAGGCCGCGCTCGAAAATGCCGCAGCTCTTGTGTATGAAGGCCCGCCTCTCACTGCTGATCTGCGCACTACTCGCCTCCGTTCTTGCATCGGGAGCCCCGGCATCGGCGGCGATCGTGCGCTGCGAAGGCCACGTCGCCACGATCGTGGCGACGCCCCGCGACGACGGTCGTCGAGTGGTGATTCGTGGAACCGACGGCGACGACGTGATCGTCGGCACGTCCGGGCGCGATGTCATCCGGGCCTATGCCGGCAACGACATCATCTGTGGTGGCGGCGGCCGGGACGTCATCTACGGCGGTCGGGGCAAGGACATCATTCGCGGCGAGGGCGGCATCGATCGGGTGGTCGGCGGCACCGGGCCCGATCTGCTGCATGGCGGCGGTGGCAACGACATTCTCAAGGGCGGCTATGGGGCGGATGCGATCATCGGTGGTCGTGGTAGCGATCGGTGCTTCGACGATCAGGCCGAGACCAACTGCGAGACGGTCAACGGACTGACGGCCCTCCAGAACGACGAACCCGCGGTGGACCTGGACGAACCGATCGGGTCGGCGCAGTGGGTCGTAGCGATGGAGGCGGAGATCGTTCGTCTCGTGAACGTCGAGCGCGGCCGAGCCGGCGTCGCTCCATTGGTCGCGAACGCCTCACTTGGGAGCGGCAGCCGCGCCTGGTCGACGCATCTGACGACGGCGTCGAGCTTCCAACACGACCCGAATCTCGAATGGCACGTCGGGGAGAACATCGCGCAGAACTACTGGCTCGGCGGCTACACCACGGCAACCGCTCGTGAGCACGCGGCCGAGATGATGAACCAGTGGATGAACAGCTCGGGTCACCGGGCGAACATTCTGCGGGAGAGCTATCACCAGATCGGAGTCGGCGTTGCGCTGACCGGGAACCTGACGTACGGCACGCAGCGGTTCTCGATTCTCGAGCCCTGAGGGTCGCCGGGGCGCCCGGTAGGGTCGAGAGATGCCCATCGCACTGATCACGGGGGCCGGTCGAGGGATCGGCGCTGCCATCGCCGACCGTCTTGCAGGGGCCGGGTGGGAACTGGTGCTCGTCGATGCATGCCGGGACGATCCGGCAGTCGCCTATTCGCTCGCGACCCGGGAGGACCTCGATTCCGTCGCTGAACGAACCGGCGCGGTTGCGTTCGTCGGCGATGTTCGGTCGGTCGACGACCTGGAGGCAGCGGTCGCAAGCTTGCCGCAGCTCGACGCCGCGATCGCGGCTGCCGGTGTGCTGGTTGGTGGCGCGCCGCTATGGGAGTCCGATCCCGATGCGCTTCGCGTGCAGATGGATGTGAACGTCGGCGGTGTCGCCAACCTCGCCCGAGTGGCTGTGCCCCGTCTTCTGGCCCGCCCGGAACCACGACGGGGGCGGTTCGTCGCCCTCGGTTCGGCGACCGCATCGAAGGCGACGCCGCAGCTTGCCGGCTACGCCGCGAGCAAGGCCGGTGTGGCAGCGCTGGTGCGGAGCCTGGCGGCGGAGCTTGCCGGCACCGGCGTGACCGCCAACGTGGTCGAGCCGGGCACCACGGCGACGGCGCTGCTCGCCCCGAGCCAAGCCGTCTACGGTCTGAGCAGCGCCGAGGGGCTGGTCGCAAACCAGATCGACACCCGCGTGCTGGATCCCGACGAAATCGCCGCCGGTGTGGAATGGCTGTGTTCGAATGACGCCGGCGCCGTGACCGGTGCGGTCATCCCGGTCGACGCCGGTTTCAGCGCTCGCTGACGGCGTCCGCCTGACGAGGACCGGCGAGGGCTCCGCCGACGAGGAGCACGACGCCGATCACGAGCGCCTCCGGCGGAAGCGACACGATGAGCACGATGCAGCCAACGAGCCCGAGGCCGGCAATCGCCGCGGGCCAACGGCGTTGCTCGGGCGCCAGGGCAAGAACCGACGCGTTGGTCAGCGCGTAGTAGCTCAGGACGGCCACGCCGGAAAGGGCGATGGCGCTCCGGAGTTCGGTCACGAGCACGAGGACCACGACGATGGACGCCACGGTGAGCTCGGCCCGCAGCGGAAGCGACCGTGCGGTGTCGACGTGGGCGAAGAATGCGGGGAGTTCCCGGCGTCGAGCCATGGCGAGGCTCGTGCGGGAGACGCCGGGGATGAGGTTGAGCAGCACGCCGAGCGCAGCGATGCCGGCGCCGATCCGCACCACCGGCCCGAAGGCGCTGAGACCTGCGTCGACCACCGGTCGGAGTGGAGCGTCTGTGGCCGCGAGCACGTCGGTGTCCACTGCTGCGAGCGCAGACACCGCAATCACTGCGTAGAGCAGGAGCACACCGAAGAGGGCTCGAGGGATCGCTTTGGGAATGGTGACAGCCGGGTCTCGGACCTCTTCGCCAAGCGTGGCGATGCGGGCGTATCCGGCGAAGGCGAAGAACAGGAAGCCGGCCGACTGCAGGATGCCCCGAATATCGGTGTCGATTGGTGTGAGCCGCCCGAGGTCGGCCTCGCCGGAGGTCCATCCGGAAAGCACGACGATCGTCAGCGCGCTCAACGACACGACGAGCAGCACTCTCGTCACGGCGACGGTGCGCGACAGGCCACCCAGGTTCACGGCGGTGATTCCGGCGACTGCGAGCACGGCAACCAGTCGTTCCTGCTCGGGCCACAGGTAGGCGCCAACTGTCAGAGCCATGGCTGCGCAGGAAGCGGTTTTGCCGACGACGAAACCCCAGCCCGCCATCCGTCCCCAGACAGGGCCGAGCTCCTTTCGGGCGTACACATAGGTTCCACCCGACTCGGGGTGCAGGGCGGCGAGCTGTGCAGACGACGTGGCGTTGCAGAAGGCAACGACGCCCGCGATCAGCAGCCCCACGAGCAGGCCGGTTCCTGCGGCTTCGGCCGCCGGCGCCCAGGCCGCGAATGCCCCGGCGCCGATCATCGAGCCGGCGCCGATGATCACGGCGTCGTTCACTCCGAGGGTGCGTCTGAATCCGGTCACGGCACCGCCAATCTCGCAGCTCCGGGTGACGGGAAGATGGCCGGCGGGTGAACCGTGAGCGAGCGGCGACGGGTCATTGCCCGCTGCGGGCGGGTACGGGGCCGCCCCGCACGAAGTGAATCGAGTCGAAGCGTCGGCGCCAGTTCTGCACGTCCGCCTGGACGTCTTCGGGCGTTGCCGACAGGGCGCGGGAGATGAGGTCGGCCAGGTCCGCCATGTCGTCCACGGTCGCTCCCCACCGAACCAGCTCGTTGGTGCCGATGCGGACGCCGGCATCGAGCCCGGTGGGCAGGCCGATCGCCGAGGTGAGGAGGTTGGCTCGCCGAAGGTGTTCGGCGGTGCCGTGCCCGCCGGCCGGACCGGCGGTGAGGGCGAAGGCGTGGGAACACGTGGCGCTGCCGTCGCCGAGACGATGGACGGGAACCCCTCGTTCCGACAGTTCCTCCGCCAGGCGTTGCGCCGTGGCGGTCATGGTGTTGGCATAGGCGGCGCCGTGCTCGACCCAGTCGAGGAGCGTCATCGCAAACGCAGCGGTCTTCGCGACATCGAAGTTGGCGGTGAGGCCGGGAAAGGCGATCGCATCGATCCGCTCGCTGAGTTCGGCATCAGTCGTGACGAGCAGCCCGCTCGGTGGTCCGCTGAGGCTCTTGTAGGTGCTCATCGTCATGATGTGCGCGCCGGCGTCCAACGGGTTCGGCCACGCACCCCCGGCGATGAGCCCCGAAAGGTGGGCGGCATCGAAGAGCACCTTGGCACCCACGCCATCGGCGATCGCCCGCACTCCGGACACGTCGTGCGGACCCAGGTTGAGGCTGCCACCGACCGAGATCACCTTGGGCTGCAGCTGTTCCGCCGCTGCGGCGAGACCGTCGAGGTCGAGGGTGTAGGCGGCGGCGTCGATCGGCGCCTCGTGAACGGCCAGCCCGTAGAGCCCGGCGGCACCCGCGGCGTGATGGGTCACATGACCACCGATCGACGCGGGAGGAACCAGGATCGCATCGCCCGGTTCGGCGCACGCCATGAAGGCGTAGAGGTTGGCCAACGCCCCAGAGCCAACCCGCACCTCCGCATGGGTGGCGCGGAAGACCTCGGCGGCCAACTCGGCGGCGAGGATCTCGATTCGCTCGATCGCCTCCAGCCCCATCTCGTACTTCTGGCCTGGATGGCCGAGCGACGGTCGAACGCCGATGCCGCTGGAGAGCAGGGCTTCCGCTCGGGGGTTCATCGTGTTTGCCGCCGGGTTGAGGTTGATCCCCTCGCGCTCATGGATCCGGTGGTTCCATTCGATGAGCTCATCGATCTGCTGATCGATCGCCTCGACCCCCGATGTGGCGATGGCCGAGGCAACCTCCTGCACGAGATCCTCGGAATCAGTGGGCACCCATGTCCGTCGGGCGAGAGCGGGCGCGGTGCGCTTGGTGGCGTTCTTGGTCACGGCCCCATCATGGATCCACATCGCCTGCCGGTCCCAGACGAGGTCCACGAAACCGGGCCGGGTAGGGTCGGTTCATGGCTGACGAGCACGCCCCGTTCACCCTTCGAGCCGCCGCCGGGCTGCCCCCGCTCTATGGTCCGATGAACGACGCCGTGCTCATCGTGATCGACGCTCAACTCGAATATCACGAGACGGGAGCACTCGCCCTGCCGAACCTCGAGCCGGCCCTCGCCAACATCGTGGCGCTGCTCGACGCCGGCCGCAGCGCCGGAAGCGAGATCGTGCACATCGCCCACGAGGGCTCGCCCGGGCGGGCGTTCGATCCGCAGCGTGGCGGCCGAATCTTCAACGACGTCGCCCCACTCGAAGGCGAGCCGGTGCTCGGGAAGGGTCTGCCGAACAGCTTCGCTCACACCGGTCTGCAGAATCACCTGGCCGGTATCGGCCGGCCCCATCTCATCCTCTGCGGATTCATGACGCACATGTGCGTGAGCAGCACGGCCCGCGCTGCGCTCGATCTCGGTTACGAGACCACGGTGGTGTCGGACGCCACGGCGACCCGGTCGCTCCCGGCCACCGATGGCGGCGATCCGATTCCGGCAGCCACCGTGCATGCGGCCGCCCTCGCGGCGTTGGCCGATCGGTTCAGTGCGATCAACACGACGGCGGAAGTCATCACCGCCTGAGCGTCAGCCTCCGGGAACCGGGAACACGCTCACGAGGGTGCAGCCGGTCTCCGTGCGGAAGTCGTCGTGCGTGGTCCCCGGCTCGGCCGCGTAGGCGTGACCAGCCGTCATGAGCACACCCTGGCTGATGAGCGAGCCCTCGAGGATGTAGGAGAACTCGGCGTCGGTGTGCTTGTGCACGCCGCCCTCGTAGCCGGGTTGGAACTGGAAGGTCGCAATCATGCGGCCGCCGGCCATCCCGAGGGTCTTCATGGCGATTCCTTCACCCATGGGCTGCCAGGGGATCGAGCCTGAGTCGGAGAAGTTCCATCCTGCCGGTGCGTTTGTCATGACCGAACCCTAGGAGCCGCCGCGTTTGTGTGCGAGCGATTGTGCGCCTGCGCTCAGCCGAGGACGCCGTTGAGCTCGTCCACCACCGCGAAGACGTCGCCCTGCGAGACGAAGTCCACCGCGAGAAGATTGGGGTGGAGGCCCCGCTCCTCGGCACACGCTTCGGCCCGGGGCAGGAGCACGTCGCGATCGTTGATCGTCCGGTTGCTCGCCCGGGCCAGCGTGATGAAGTGGTTCACCAACAGCATGGTGCTCGCCGGGTCGCCACGGTTCTCGGTGCAGACGAACTCGTCGGCGCTGGAGAAGCTGTACGGCGTTTCCTGGCTGAGCTCGAAGGCGGGGTGCAGCCACTCGGCGCCCGAGGCGTCCTCCTCGACCATCACGAAAACCCGAGTGTTCCCGTCGATCATCTCGCCGAGCGTCGGGAAAGGCGCCCCGACCGGTTGCACGAGCAGCAGGTCGACCATTCCCGCTGCCTCGAACATGGCGGCGGTGTCGGCAGGTTCGGTTCCGTCCTGCACGATCACGACGAGGACTTCCCGCGGGTTCGCCTCGAGCCAACCACGAATGGCTTGCAGTTCGGTGACCGCGTCCAGCGCCCCGATCTCACAAAGGCTGTGGCAGAAGTACACGGCCTCGTCGCTCAACCCCTCGGCGGATCGGGCCCGGATGGCTTCGGCGGCCCGGTCGGCTTCGGCGTCGAGCGTGTCGAGGGCTCCGCCGTCCCTGCTGGTGAGAATGTTGCCCTCGCTGTCCGTGCGCCCGTAAACGGTGTCGAGCATGAGCCCACGGACGCCGAGATCGAGCTGATCCTCGATCGACACCAGCTGGTTCGGCAGGTAGAAATCGTCGGCGACGGTCGACATGGAGTTGTGGGACATGGCGATGGTGACCTCGTCGAGGCGACGTTCGCAGAGTTCGACGTGGCCGTTGCAACCATCGGGATCGCCTGCCGCCGCAGCGGACTCGTCGCGTGAGAGCAGTGTGACCCCGATCAACCCGAGGATCAGGATGGCTGCGAGCGGGACGTAGGCCCGGGACAGCATCGACCGAACCGATCGCCGTTCTTCGAGTTCCGGCCTCACTGCAGCGAGTCGGTCGGCCAGATCGAGCGCTCGGATCGTCCACGCCACCGACGCGATGGCGAGGCCGAAGCCCGCGACCCGAACGATGCTGGTGACGAGCGTGGTGGGGGAGAGGATCGCCCACGTCGCGACGGCGAGACCGAGGGCGCCCCGGCCGAGCACCCCGAGCGTGCTCGTCGGTGTGGCGCGCAGCTGGTCCCACAACTGCGGGACCCGTCCGATCGCGGCGTCGGCGGTGAGGACCGCCCAGCCGAGACCGGCAAGGAACGCACCGATGCCGATGAGCGCCCATCCCCAGGTTCCGAGGTCGCCGAGAACGAGGTTCCAAGCGGCCCGCAGGGCGCGCTGTTCGAGCGCGTCTCGGCCGTAGCTGGCAAGCACCTCGGCCCCGACGGCCCGCGTCACCACCAGCGTGAGGCCGACCGCACCGAGCACGAGGCCCATCCGGGCGAAGCCCCGGAACCGATTCGATTCCGCTTCGACGAGCACGATCAGGCAGATGACGAAGGCGATCAACAGCAGAAAGGTGACGAGTCGGACGGTCTCGGCCAGCCGAACGGTGCTGGCAGTCAGGTCGCCTGAGCTGAAGTCCACGGCGAGCGACGTCAGATTGTCGGGGATCGCGTCGGCGAGGTCCGGGTCGACGGCGGCCAGGGACGCTTCGATCGTCACAAGAAGATCCGAGAGCTCGAGCAGGAACACGGATTGGTCTTCCGTGAAAACGCCCCGATGGGCTTCGGCGGCCGCTGCTTGGACGACCGAGGTGGACGCTGAGGACTCAAGCACCGCACCGATGAGGTCGCCAAGCAGCGGTGCGGCGACGGCGAGGTCGGGAGCCTCGGCGATGAGGGCAGCCGAAATCTCCTCCGAGAGGTAGTCGTTCACCTCTGGGTCGGTGAGTGTGGAGGCGGCCGTGACGGAGAAGGAGGCAGCGTCGAAGATGCGGTCCTCGGCGAAGACGAAGAGGGTCGAGGCGAGCCCGAGCACGAAGGCGAGGGCAGCGAGCAGGTTGAGACGGCGGCTTCGGTGCATGCGGGGGTCGTCCGGGTTGGAAGCGGGTGTCGCTCAGTTCAGCAGAGCGCCGAGTCGGCCGCACGATCAGCGGCGTTGAGCCGACGGTCGGCGGCCCGCTACCGTCGGGACATGGCAGAGGGCGAACGGATCAGCGGCGACGACTACCGGGTCACTCCCGAGGAGATCGCCCGGTTCCACGACGAGGGTTATGTCCACCTTCCGGGCCTGCTCACCGTCGACGAGGTCGGCGAGCTGGCCGAGGTGTACGACCGCTTCCTGCGCCGGGAGATCGAGGTGCCCGGCAAGGACTATTGCGACATGGCCGGTGACTACGGCCGCAATCCGGAGGACTATTCGATCATCAACGTGATGTTGCCGCGGCGCTATCACCCGGACTGGGCCGGCAACGTCTTCGAACGGCGGGCGGCGTCGGTCGCCGCGCAGCTGCACGGCGATGGAATGGTGATCGACTACGACCAGCTGCTTGCCAAGCAGCCGCACAAGGAGGACGCCGTCTTCGCCTGGCATCAGGACATGGCGTACTGGCCGGACACTCCGGACACGAACACGGCCACACTCTGGCTCGCCATCGACGACTCGACGTTGGAGAACGGCTGCATGCGGTTCGTTCCCTCGACGAACCACGAGCCGACGATTCGCCCGCATGCCCCGGTGTTCGGTGGACGGGGTGAGAGCCATGCGCTCGGCACCCAGTTGCACGATGACGACCTCGTCGTGCCGGTGCCGATTCGCAGCGGCGATGTCACGGTCCACAACGAGCGGGTCATGCACGGCTCCGGTGGCAACCACACCGACGGATTCCGTCGGGCCTACATCCTTGCGTTCCGTCGTGATGAGACGGTCCAGATCGAACGGCAGCTCGGCTTCACACACAGCCACAACGACAACATCGAGGTTCTGGAAGACGTCGGCGTCAACGGCGAGTCCCGCTGAGGGGGTCGAAGACGTCGGCGTCAACGGCGAGTCCCGCTGAGGGGGTCGTCCCGCTGAGGGGGTCGCGTCTCACCTTCACCCAAACGGGTGAAGGGGTCGCGTCTCACCTTCACCCAAACGGGTGAAGGGGTCGCGTCTCACTTTCACCCAAACGTGGCCGCTCGTGCCCGTTCGAGGAGAGACTGTTCCTCGCCGACTGGGGCCACCTTTTCGAGCGCTGTTGCTGCGTCGTCTACCGACGTCAGCCGGCCGATCACCCAGAACGCTAGGTAGGCGGAGGAGAGACAGCCGCCGGCGGTGGCGACGCGTCCATCGACCCGGAATGGCTGTTCGATCACGTCGACGCCGACGTCGATGAGCTTCGGCGCCGTGAAGCGATCGGTGCAAACGGGGACCCCGTCAACGAGGCCGAGACGGTGCAGGATCGCTGCGCCCGAGCATTGGGAGCCGACAAGCTGCGTGTCGCCGCCGAATCGCATCGAAGCCATCAGTTCGGTGTTCTCGATGTGATTGAAGGTCTGGTTGCCGCTGCCGACCAGGACAGCCGCGTGGCGGGCTGTGTCGTCTAGCGAACCGGGTGTGAAGACCTCCACGCCGGCCATGGACACCGCCGTCGAGTCAGGTCCGATGAGCTCGACGGCGAGGCCATCGACAGAGTCGATCATCCGGGTGGCGACGAACGAGTCGATCTCGTTGAACCCGGGAAGCGTGACGATGCCGATGGTGGTGGGTGACATTCCGGCACGCTAACGGATGAACCCGGAGCCGGGTGAAGGTGAGACGCGACCCGTTCACTGAACGCCTTCACCCGTTTGGGTGAAAGTGAGACGCGACCCCTTCACCCGTTTGGGTGAAGGTGAGACGCGACCCCTTCACCGGGGTGGAGCTGGGGGAAGAAGTGGCCGGCGAGGCGGTCGCCGGGGCCGTAGCCGACCGCCTCGAACTGGGCTCGTTCCTCTGCGGCCCAATTGCCCCGATATCGGATGTGGGCGTCCGGTCCGGCCATACGAAGCGTGTACCGCCGAACCGTTGTGTCCGGGACCACGGTGCTGAGCGATCCATGCAACGTGCGGATGTCGAAGAAGATGCAGTCGCCGGCCCGCAGGTCGAAGCTGACGAGGTCGAAAGCGTCGGGATCCGATTCGATGTCCGGCGGCGGTTCGTACTCGATGCCGTCGATGATCAATCGGTCGGGTTCGTCAACCGGGTGGTCGTCGCCAAAGCGCACCCGCAGGAAGTGCTTGCCCCAATGGTGCGAGCCGCGGACAAAGGTGATGCCGTTCGTTGCGGTTGCGTCTTCGAGCGGGAGCCAGCAGACGCACATGGAACCGGCGAAGTCGAAGTACGACACGTCGTGATGAAACGGTGGGCGCGAGCGGGAGCCGGCTTCCCGAAGGAACCAGTTGTCCATCACCAGGTTTGCGGTGGGGGAGACGAGCAGTGCGGCCCCGAGTTCACCGATGGGGCTGTCATGCACGAATTCGGTGAACCCGGGGTGTCGGTTCCAGGACCAGTAGTCCTCGTAGTAGCCGGGTGCATCGGGTTCGGTCGTGTGGCGCGCAAGGTTGGGGCCGGGGTCGGCCATGGCCTGGTCGATCGTGTCGGACAGCAACGTGAGCCATCGCGCATCGAAGCGTTGCCGCAGGACGACGACACCGTCGCGCCGAAACGCTGCAAGTTCATCCGCAGAAACCGTCACGAGTCCGAGCGTACGCGCAACCATCCACCCCGATCTTGTTGACGGGGATCGACGGTGTGTGCGGCGTACGTGGGACGGGTTGAGCAAACCTGCGCGAGACTGCTGTCGCCCACCGCATCGGCGCAGGGACCCCCTGCGCCGAGCGCTTCTCCACCGAGGACTGACATGCCACGCACTCCTGCCCCCGAAGTCACCGTCGCCGGCGGCCGCCTGCGTGGCGCGTGGAAGAACAAGGGTGCCGTTGCCGTCTTCCGCAACGTCCCGTACGCCGCACCGCCGGTTGGCGACCTGCGTTGGAAGCCGCCCGCACCGGCCGAGTCGTGGGCCGGGGTCCGCTCGGCAACAAAGGACGGCCCCACTGCGGTGCAGCGAGCCACGATGTTCGAGGTCTTCCTCAACAGCCTGGTGGAGGGCCAGGGCTGGAGCCCGGCACGGACCGCTGCGCTGTCGATGCTGGTCAACAAGGCGCCGAAGCCGAAGGCGAGCGAAGATTGCCTGCATCTGACGGTCCGCACGCCGCAGCCGAGCCCGGGCGGGAAGTTGCCCGTGATGGTCTGGATCCACGGCGGTGATCATCAGGACGGCAGCGGAATCGAACCGTTCTACGCGTCGAATGCCTTGCCGATGCACGGCGTCGTCACGGTGCTCATCAACTATCGGCTCGGCCTCATGGGGTACTACGCCCATCCCGAGCTCGCCGCCGAGTCCGATCATGGTGTGTCCGGCAACTACGGCACGCTCGACCAGATCGCTGCGCTCGAGTGGGTACGGGACAACATCGACTCGTTCGGCGGCGACCCGGACAACGTGACCATCTTCGGCGAGTCCGCCGGGGGCGAATCGGTGATGCACATGATGACGTCGCCGCTGGCCCGTGGACTCTTCCATCGGGCGATTGCCCAGAGTCCGGCGAACAGCGGCCAGATGATTCATCTTCGCCGGCCGTTCCTCGACTACGACTCGGCCGAGGACAACTCGCTCGCATTCGCCTCCGCCCTCGGCATTCGAGGAACGAGCCAACTCGCTCGACTTCGCGAGGTCAGCGCGGACGAGCTGTACTCCCTGGTCCGGTCGGCGCCCCGACTCGCCGACCACTTTCCGGTGATAGACGGCCATGTGCTGCCGAACTCGCCGCTCGCTGCGTTCGCCCAGGGCTCACAGGCTCAGGTGCCGTTCACCGTCGGCAGCAATGCCGACGAGGGGTCGATCATCTACCCCGTGTTCAGCGCACCGATGGTCGAATACCGGCACCTTCCCGCAGCACCGGACCAGCTTCCGGCCGAGATGGTCCAGGCGTTCGGCGCCGACATGGCGCAACTGTTCGACCTGTATCCGGGGCTGGAACGGCGAGACGTCGGCGCAGAGACCGACTTCATGGGCGACCACATGTTTGGCGGTCGGGCCTACTGGTACGCCAAGCATCATGCGCAGGCCGGCCACCCGACCTGGCTGTACCACTTCACGCGCACGCCGCCGAGCCCGACACAGACCGCCGGTGCGTATCACGCCGCAGAGATCCCGTTTGTGCACGGCAGCAACGTGCCGATCCTGCCGCTCACTGCCGACGACAAGTTGCTCGCCGCCCAGATGCAGGCCCACTGGACCTCCTTCGCGGCGACCGGCGACCCCAATGGCGCGGCGAAGCACGAGTGGCCGCGGTTCGATCCGGCCGATCCGACCTGGATGAACTTCGACCACGAGATCCGAGCCGAAACGGTGACCCGCCTCGCCAAGTACGAGCTCCTCAACGCCCGAACAACCCGCCTGGTAGAAGCCATGACCGAAATCGACGTCAGCTGACGTCCAGAAGTTCGACGAAGGACTCGTCCTGTTCGTCCAGTCGGGTGAAAGTGAGACGCTACCCCGTCACCCGTTTGGGTGAAAGTGAGACGCGACCCCGTCACCCGTTTGGGTGAAAGTGAGACGCGACCCCGTCACCCGTTTGGGTGAAAGTGAGACGCGACCCCTTCACCCGTCGGCGCATGGCTCGGCCCCGCCACTCCGATGTTCGGCGAAGCCGAACTCGGTAAGTGAGGGGCAATGCTGCGCATTGCTAGCGAACGACTGCGAGTTCGGCGCTCTGCGCCGAACTCGACGGAACTCGAAGAGTTCCCGTGGAGCTGGAGGGAATCGAACCCTCGTCCGTCAAAGGGTTGCAACCCGCGCTACGACCATTCCCGTGGGCGAGGCCTTACAGCTGCCTCATCGCCGGGTCGATTGGAGCAGGCAAGCCTGTTCCCACTGCCGGTTCTTTCTCCGATGTCAGCGGTCTTTCTCGCCGTCAGTGGTCTTTCCCTACGGTCCTCCAACGCTTCTGTTGCCGGGCTGCGATGGACAGGCCCCGCGTGGCATTACTGCTCGCGATGACTCTCTGCTATCTGACTAGGTCAGACGGCGAGAGCGAGATCGTCCTGATTGGCGTCTCTGT
>JAHDEJ010000064.1 GCA_020628865.1 Acidimicrobiales bacterium | reverse complement strand
GGCACTTGGGGGCGACCATGATGACGGTGATGTCGTCACGGACCTGCATGCCCTCTTCGACGATGTTGAAACCGTGCGAGTAGGACAGGCAGGCGCCTTCCTTCATCATCGGCATGATCGTGTTCACGACGTTGGTGTGCTGCTTGTCCGGCGTGAGGTTGAGGACCACGTCGGCGGTCGGGAGCAGTTCCTCGTACGTACCGACGGTGAAGCCGTTCTCGGTGGCGTTCTTCCAGGACTGGCGCTGCTCGGCGATGGCGGCGTCGCGAAGGGCGTACGACACGTCGAGGCCACTGTCGCGGAGGTTGAGCCCCTGGTTGAGTCCCTGTGCGCCACAGCCGATCACGACCATCTTCTTGCCCATGAGGGCGTCGACACCGTCGGAGAATTCGTCGAGGTGCATGAAGCGGCACTTGCCCAGCTCGGCGAGCTGCTCGCGGAGCGAAAGCGTGTTGAAGTAGTTGGCCATGGTTCCGACTTTCCGTAGTCGCTGGGAAATCAGCGGCGGTTGAACACGGAAACTCTAACGACGACCACACGTTTCGTAAATTGAGATATGTGCAACATGGTGTCCCGCTCTTTGCAACACAGCCGTCCTGCTCCCATACTGAACAGGTGACACCTCTTGACCCCGGCGATGTTTCGGCGAAGCCGAAACTCGGTAAGTGAGCGAAGCGAACGACGCGGAGCCGAAACTCGGTAAGTGAGCGAAGCGAACGACATGGACACTGAACTGGCGACAACACGCGACCCCTGCGATGTTTCGGCGGAGCCGAAACTCGGTAAGTGAGCGAAGCGAACGGCATGGACATTCGCACACTCAAACACTTCATCGTGCTGAGCGAGACGCTGCACTTCGGGCAGGCGAGCGCGAAGGCGAACATCAGCACCTCTGCCCTCTCACGGAACATCCGCCAGCTCGAGGACGAGCTCGGCGCAGTGCTGTTCGACCGCGACAACCGAACGGTCGCCCTGACGCCAGAGGGTCACACGTTCCAGCGGTATGCCCGAGATGCCGTGCAGCAGTGGGAGCAGATCCGTTTCGACCTGACCGACCCGGCAGAGCAGCTCTCGGGTGAGATCAGTCTCTATTGCTCGGTCACCGCCAGCCACAGCATCCTTGTCGATCTCCTGAACCGCTTCCGGCCCGCCCACCCCGATGTCGAGATCATGCTCCAGACCGGCGACCCTGAGCACGCCATCGAGCGAGTCGTGGCGCTCGAAGAAGAACTCGCCATTGCCGCCCGCCCGGAGCGGTTGCCGGCGGGCGTCCTCTTCAAGCCGATCGCAGAGTCACCGCTCGTGTTTGTGGCTCCGATGGAGCCGGCGGAGACGTCGTCGGGCCAGTTCACGCCGGGGACCAGCGCCGATTGGACGACCGTGCCGATGATTCTGGCCGCCAGCGGGATTGCCAGAAACCGCGTCGACGCCTGGTTCCGCTCGCTCGGCGTCACCCCGAACGTCTACGCCCAGGTGGCCGGCAACGAGGCGATCGTCAGCATGGTCAGTCTGGGGCTCGGGGTCGGCGTGGTGCCCAAGATCGTGCTCGACAACAGCCCACATGCCGAACGCGTCCGTGTGCTCGACGTGACGCCGGCCCTCGCCCCGTACGACCTGGGTCTCTTCACCATGCAGCAGAACCTCCGAAACCCGCTCGTCACCGCCTTCTGGTCGCTCCTCGACGATCCGCCTGTCGGCACCTGAACCGGGCTCCGGAACGACAACGAGGGAGCTACGGCGCACGCGAGAAGCGCATCAGCCATCGCTGGCTAGAATGGGCGTCCGATGGAAAACCTGATTGTCTCCCTGCTCAGCCTCTACAGCTTTGTGCTCATCGCACGGGCGCTCATGAGCTGGTTCCGCATCGGACCCGATTCTCCGATGTATTCAATCGCTCGTGTCATCCATCAGGTGACGGAGCCCGTCCTGGCACCGATTCGGTCGTTCATGCCGCAGACCGGCAGCTTCGACTTCTCGATTTTCGTTGCGATCATCGGGCTGAATCTGCTCGTCATCCCGCTGGTTCGAGCAATCATCCCGGGCTAGAGGTACAGGTCGTAGAACTCGGCGAACGTGCTGCGTTCGAACTCGATGGCCTGCTTCGACACACCCGCCTCGGGGCGGAGGATCTCGAAGCCGTGGAATCCGCCTTCGAACAGCGTGAACCGGGTGGGGACGCCGGCGGCCTCGATCGCCTGCATGTAGGCGATGGTCTCGTCCTTGAACGGCTCGACCGTGCCGACCCAGCTGATCGTGGGCGGCAGCCCGCTGACGTCCTGGCGAAGCGCCGGCGACCCGTATTCGGGGACGGCACCGTTGAGGTGGCCGAGGTAGTTCTCCCACGCCAGCGCATTGCTCCGCTTGTCCCACACGGCGGTGCCTTCGAACTGCGCCGACGGCGTCTCCATGCGGTGGTCGAGCATCGGATAGATCGGCATCTGGAATGCGAGCTCGACGACGCCGCTGTCCACGACCCGGTGGGTGAACGCTGCGGTCATTCCACCGCCACCGCTGTGACCGGCGACGATGAACTTGTCGTCGCGGATCCCGAGGTCGGCCGCGTGGTTCTTCATGTACTGGATCGTGTCGAAGCAGTCGTCGAGCCCGGCCGGATACGGGTGACCGTCGAGCGAAAGTCGGTACGCGGGCGCAACGATGGCGACGTCGCGCCGCTCCAGGAGACCTTCGAAGAAGTCGTGGGCCTGTTCGGGAACACCGACCTGATAGCCACCGCCGTGGATGTACAGCATCGCGGGCAGTGGGCCCGTGGCGTTCGCCGGCTTGTATACACGGGCTCGAATGGAGTGCCCGGGCGTCGTCGTGCTCGGGATGAAGATCTCGTCGTTGAAGACGCCGTCGATCTGGTTGCCGACCATCGGGCGCATGGCGAACCGCTGCATCATCCGCAGGCCCCAGCGTCGGCGAGCGACCCAGTTGAGTGCCCGGCCGGCTCGGTAGACGCTCTGCAGGTCTTCGTGGTAGCTGGATCGTGGTGCCGTGGTCATGGGGGTTCTCCGTCTCGGGGTGTGGCTGCGATGACTGTTGAGGAGAACCGTAGGGTCGACGCAGCCGCCGTTGGGTGGCGAATACTGCCACATCCATCGCAAATGCTGCCGATCACCGATGGCAGTCATTGCGACCGGTCTGGCGGCATTCGACACTGAGACCGGTTCACGGCCGAAGTACCTTGGGGAACATCCCACCGTCGAGGAGCGCCGCACAATGCCCGACAAGTACGCACTCGAACCCGGCGCCCGGGCCCTGCTCACAGACATCGGCATCAGCACGGCTGCGGTCATGCGGCGGGCCGGCCTTCGGGCCGACCTGCTCTCCGGCGGTCCCGTGTGGCTCACACAGGACGAATTCTTCTCACTCTGGCGTGCGCTCGAGGTCGAGGTGAACGAGCCGAACCTTCCGCTGCTTCTCGCTCAAGCGTTTTCACCCGAGGTCTTCGCCCCTTCCGTATTCGCCGCGATGATGAGCCCGGATCTCAACACGGCTGCGCAGCGGGTGGCCTTCTACAAGCGGCTGATCGGGCCCGTCCGCATGAATCTCGACATCGACGAGCGACGGACGACCATTTCCTTCGACTGGCCTGATGGAGCAGAGCCGCCGGCCACGCTGGCGCTCACCGAGCTTCTCGCCTGGGTTGCCGTGGTGCGGGCGGGAACTCGGGCGCATGTGGTTCCGTCGCGTATCGCCGTGAACGAGCTACCCGAGGACCTGGAGTCGTATCGAGCGCTCCTCGGGGTCGACTTCGAGGTGTCTGAGACGTCGTCGATCAGCTTCTCTGCGGCCGACGCTTCGCGCCCATTCCTCACGGCCAACGAGGCGATCTGGGAGACGTTCGAACCGCAGCTGCGTCGCCAACTGGCCGATCTCGATGTGGAGGCTCCGACGACTGAACGCGTACGGGCCACCCTGCTCGAGTGTCTTCCCGTCGGCCGCACGACGGTAGCCGAGGTGGCCAACGAGCTCGCGGTCAGCTCGAGAACCCTGCATCGACAGCTCAAGGCAGAGCAGGCCAGCTTCCAGCAGATCCTGGACTCGACCCGAGAAGAGCTCGCCCGCCACTACTTACGAGACCCTGATCTGTCTGCAGCAGAAATCGCGTTCCTTCTTGGCTACGGCGAGACGAGCTCGTTCTATCGAGCGTTTCGGAACTGGACCGGCGGCACGCCCGAGCACGCTCGGGCCGCGCTGGTCCGCAACTAGAAGCCTCCAGGCTCCGGGCGGTTACCGGAGCCTCTTAGAGCTTCCATTGGAAGCCGGTCTCCTCCTCGGAGAGCTCCCACAGTCGTTCCATCACGGCCTTGTCGTAGGCATACGCCTCGAGCGTGCCCTTCCCGACCCGACCGACCCATTCGTTCCTTCCGGTCGGCCCGTAGAGGGCTCGTGGCTCCAGTCCTTCTTCGGTGGCGCACATGACCTCCGGGTAGGCGCCTCGCTCGGCCGACTGAACAAGCGGAGACATCGACATCAGCTTGAACATCACCCTCGTGATGAGGTTGCCACTGGTCGAGATGAGGGATGTGCTCGACGAGCCCGGGTGGCAGACCCGAACCTCCACGTCGTGCGTGGTGCCGGCAAGCCGATCCTGCAGCTCGTAGGCGAACATCATCTGCGCGAGCTTGCTTTGCGAGTACGTCTTGTTCTGGTGGTAGTTGCTGTCCCAGTTCATGTCGTCGAACTGGATCGTGCGGATTCCCATCTTGTAACCCAGGCTCGCGACCACGACGATCCGCCCGGACGACGCAGCGATTCGTTCGAACAGGAGGCCGCTCAGCAGAAAGTGGCCGTAGTGGTTGGTGCCGAGCATGCTCTCGTGGCCATCCACGGTGAGCTTCTGCGTGGGCACCTGGGCGATGGCGGCGTTGCAGATCAGCGCGTCGACCTGCGACACGGTGTCGAGCACCTCGCCTGCAGCTGCGCGGACGCTGCTCAGGTCGGCGAGGTCCATGCGCACGAACGCCACCTCGGCGTCCGCCCCGAACTCCTCCTTCAGCTTGGCGACGGCCGCTTCGGACCGTTCCGTGCTGCGGTTCAGCATCACGACGTTGGCGCCCTTGCCGAGCAGAATTCGACTCGTCTCGAACCCCACCCCGGCGTTGCCACCGGTGATCAGGAAGGTCTTTCCGTTCTGCGGACCCATGCGGTCTGGTGTCCAGCCGTCCGGCCCAAACGTCGTGTCAGCCATTGGTTTCACCCCTGTCGTGAAGTCGGTTCGATTTGACCATAACTCGCAGCACCGGCAGTGAATAGACGAAAACGTCGCCAAAACATGCCCAATCATCTCATTCGCCTTGAGCGATGAATCGGGAATCGATACGTTGTAACGATGGGCAAGGAGCAGATTCGACAGCGAATCGAGTCCACGATGGTCGAGGACGGCCTCGTGGAAACCGGTATTCCTGGCGTCCAACTGTTTCGCGTCACCGAATCGGTTCGATGTGCCCCGGCCGTCTACGAGCCCACGCTGGTGGCCATCGTGAGCGGGACCAAAGAGGCGATCCTGGACGGCACGTCGCACGTGTACGACAGCAGCCGTTATCTGTGCTGTGCCGTTTCGCTTCCGGTCGAGGCGGGAACACCGATGGCCTCGCCTGACGACCCGCTGTTGGGGGTGCAGATCGCCCTGGACCCGCGGATGATGACCGAGCTCGCAATCGAGATGGAGAGCGCCGCTGGCATCCTTCGAGAGCCACGAGGCGGCCCACTCCCCCAGGGCTTCGCGCTGGCTCAGTGGGACGACGCATTCACCGACGCACTGTTGCGTCTGGTTCAGCTCGGCGACAGCCCAATAGACGCAGCGGTGCTCGGCGAAAGCCGGCTACGCGAAGTCTTCTACGCCGTCCTGAAGGGCGATGCCGGTGCTGCCGCCAAACGCGCCTTTGGGCTTGGCAACGAGATCACACGGGTGATCCAGCACGTATCGGACCACCTCGATGAGCCAATCACCATCGAAGACATGGCGGCCCACGTCGGCATGAGCCGCGCCGTGTTCCATCGGCGGTTCAAGGAAGCCACCACCATGTCGCCGATCCAGTTCGTGAAGGGCATCCGGCTGAACAATGCGGCCATGCGCATGGCCGGCGGGATGACCGTGAGCGAAGCGGCCAACGAGGTCGGCTACGCAAGCACGTCGCAGTTCAGCCGAGAGTTCAAGCGGATGTACGGCCAGTCACCCAAGCAGTGGAGCCAGACCAAACAGCCGCTCCCAGCGGGATTGTTGTAGCGCGGGCGCAGCGCTTCCTGACAGCGATCGCTCGCCGGAGTTGCTCTAGTTTCAGAGCGTGGACACGACGGAGGTTGATCGAACCAGCTCCTTCGAGCGCCGATTCGATCGGAGTCAAGCGTCGAGCATCATCGAGCTGCCGTGGGGAATCGCGCTGCTTCAAGCAGCGTTTCCGTTCTCCCGCTATCACAACCGCGTGATCGTGGACGCCCCGGTCTCCGCCGCTGAGGTGGTGTCGACGACAAACGAGATTCTGGGTGGCGCGGCGTTACCGCATCGGTACGTGACGGTCAGCGACGCATCGCTCGGATGGGAACTACGAGATGTTCTGGTCGACGAAGGATACGAACACGAGGCCATCGCAACGATGACGTACCGTCGCCCGAGCCTGATCGCAGCGGAGCACGAGGTGGTGGCCGTGTCCCTCGAGGCGTTTCGACCGGCGCTCATGCGCGACTGGCGCCTCGAGCTGCCAGCAGTTTCCGACGAGGAAATCGCTCAGCTCGCGGACCGGTCCCGCCTCTATTCGCTTGGCGCCGATGTGTCGTTCCTGGCGGTGCGATGGTGGTCAGATCGCCGCCCGAGCCGACTTGTACGTCGATACGGAAGCGAACATCTGCCAGTTCGAGAACCTCTTCACACATCCCGACCATCGCGGCCTGGGGTACGGCGAAGCCCTGGTTGCCGATGCTCTCGCCCGTGGCCAGGACGCCGGTTGTGATTTGTTCTTCCTCACGGCGGCGGCCGACGACTGGACCCATGACTGGTATCAGCGGATGGGCTTTGTCGAGGTCGGAATGTCTCATCACTTCAGTTGCGCAGACTGATGTCCCCAGCGGACGGCAGGGGCCCCGCTCAGCCGTTGCGCTGGTAGGAGTTGCGCAGATCGTCCTGCACGACGAACGCACCGTCGGGAGAAAGCGCGACCTGGAAGGGCTCGTCGAGCACCCGGGATGCGTACGACCAACCCTCGGGAAGATCGAGCCGGTCGCCGAGGGCGGGCAGGTCGGCGGCGGTGAGCGAGCGGTCGACGATCCGGGAGTACGACTGCATCACGTAGACGTTGCCGTCGGGGTCGGTCAGTTCATACACCTCGGTTCCGGCCTCGAAGGTCCAGGTGGTCGTTCGGACCACGAGATCGGGTTCGTACTCCTGGCTCTCGTCGCTCACTTCGGTGGTGGCGAGCAGCGCCATCGTGCTGTCGCCGAACTGTTGGAGGGTGGCTTCGCCTCCGGCCGCTGTCCCAGTTCCGCCGGTTCCATCGCCGGTGTCGGCGGTGCCGTCGACGATGAAGTAGCGCGGCCCGTTCATCTCGATGAAGGACGCCTCGTTCTCGGTCTGGATGACGGCCATGCCCCGCATGGACGGGATCGAAGCCACCAGGGCGTTGGCCGGCTCAGAGGTCGACGATCCGATTCCGGTCGTGATAATCACCACGTTCGACCGTGACGAGTACGTGTTCGGGGCTCTCAAGGCAGGAGCCCGCGGCTTTCTCCTCAAGGACGCCGACCAGGACCTGCTCGCGCAAGCTGTCCACGCTGCCTCCTCCGGAGATGCCCTCGTCGCTCCCAACATCACCGCCCGACTCCTGCAGACCTTCGCCAGCATCGATCGTCCGATTGCCCCGCCCCAACCGATCGACCCGCTCACCGAACGCGAGGAGGAGGTTCTCGCCGAAGTCGCTCGTGGAAGGACCAATGCCGAGATCGCCGACGAGCTATTCATCAGCCAAAGCACGGTCAAGACGCACGTTGCCAGGCTGATGACCAAGCTCCAGGCGAGGAACCGCGTGGAGATCGTCATCTGGGCCTACGAAACCGGACGCGTGCGCTAGCTGGTCGGTTCGCAGATGACGACCGGGATGTCTCGGTCGGTCTTCTCGCTGTAGGCGCCGTACCCTTCGGCCTCGGTCACGATTCGGGGCCAGAGCTCCGCCTTCTCGTCGGCGGTCGCAGTTCGGGCGGTGAACGCGACGGGGCCCTCACCGCCGATGGTTTCGAGGGTGATGCCCGGATTGGCCACCAGGTTGCGGTACCAGTCGGGGTCGCGGTCGTCGCCGCCCTTGGAGGCGACCAGCACGTAGCGCCCGTCGCCGTGGATCGGTGCGGTGAGCATGACCGTTCGTGGCTGGCCGGACTTGCGGCCGGTGGTCGTGAGCTTCACCACGGGCAGGTTGCCGATGTGGTGGCCGAGGCGGCCGCCGGAGACGGCGACCAGGGTCTTGTGGAACGCGTTGACGGTCTTCGACAACAGATCTCTTCGTACGTGGGCGAACGTCATTTGGCTTTGTCGAGCTGCTGGATTCGGCCGGAGAGCGGCCCGAACATCGACGAAGCAAGAAGGTTCTTGTTGATGTACAACCGGCCGTCCATGATGTGCCACCGCTTCGGGGAACCCTTCAGGTCGGACCCGAGGACCTGGGCAACTGCGCAGTGCCCGCCGAATGCTGGTGCGTACTTGTCGGGGTCGGCGTCGAACAGGTCTCGGTGTTCCGCAGTGGAGAAGAGCCAGGTCGCTCCGTTCCATTCGCGGCTGATGTTCGGGTTCCCTTTCGTGGAGGCTCCGAGGGTGAAGTAGGCGACGGGGTCGTGACCTTGCAGCGCGTGTCCGGCCTTGTCGGTGTAGATCGTCGTTTCCATGCTGTTTCTGCTTTCTCCGTTCGCGGTGATTGATGTGCGTGGGTTCTATGCGGTTGCGCTGGGTCGGCGATCAACCCACATATCGGTTGGTTTCCCGGCACTCCGCCACAGCCATGCAACGGCGAGGCCGATGAGCAGGTGGGAGATGTCGAGCGGGATCAGTGTGCCGAGGGTCGGCCGGTCGGCTGGGAGCAGGTCCTGGTCGACCCGCAGGAACAGGTTGAACACCAGAGCGCCGACGAAGAAGCCGGCCATGGCGAGTCCTGCCGGCACTCGGGTCGTTGGCCACAGGATGAAGGCCGCCAGTGCGAGCTCGATCAGCCCGACCGCCACGAAGAACCATGTGCCGAAGTTCTGGTCGCCGAGTTGGTAGGTGGTGGTGAGTTCGTCACGCCAGTCGGCTTCGGCAAGCTTGCGGGTGGCCGGGAACAGCAGCGCAGCGGCAGCCACGATCGGGAGGGTCTTGGAGGCGAGATTCTTGATCACCTGTTCGACGGTAAGGATTGACACCGTGTCAAGGTCAAGCGCTTGCCGCAGATTCTTTCGGTCAGGGCAACGATCTGGCCGAGCGGCTATTCGGCAACGACGGGCACCTGCACCTCAACAACCTGCTCGGGGTCTCCGGCGGCGGGATCGGCGAGGAGGACCTCGCGGATCGGCCCGGCGATCCGCAACGACTCGTTCTCGATCCACCGTCCGATCGCTGCGTTGGTCACGTGGAGGAGGTCTGGGTCGGTCGATCGAACCGTCGAGACGACCTCGACCGCAGGAAGCTCGACCGCGTCGAGCCCGAGCCCTGCCGCCGCCTCCATGAGCCGATCGTCGACCGGCACCGAGAACTCCACGGCGAAGTCCTCCTCGTCGAATTCGGTGGTCCAGCGTGCCATCGCGTACGGCGGGACGAGGTCATCGATGAAACCGCGAACTCGTTCGACCAGCGCCGAGAGCGCGTTGAAGGCTTCCTCGGCACCGCCCGTGGGGTACGTCATCGTCCACACGCTGATGGCGGGGACCGACTTCGACACGAGATCGACGGCCGGCGCGTCTTCTTCGAGCTGGTTGATTCGAGAGTCGATCCGCCGGAGGCGCTGTTCGGCGGCTTCGAGCTCGGCCGATGCCTGGGCCTGACGGAGCTTCAACATGGCCCGGAGTTCGTTCGACGACACCGGTTCTTGGGTCATCTCGCCGATCTGGGTCAACCCGAAACCCAGATCTCGCAATGCGACGATTCGGTTGATGTCGGCAAGCTGCGACGCTCCGTAGAAGCGGTATCCCGTCGCCGCATCGACGTGCGCCGGTTTCAGCAGGCCGATGCGGTCGTAGTGCCGCAACACCCGCGACGACACCCGGGCAAGTTGGGCGAAGTCGCCGATGATGAACATGCGACGAGGCTACGGGTTGACACTGTGTCAAGGTCAACCCATCGCGTCTGCCGTTCGGCTCCGAACGTCCTCGATCAGCTACTCCCCCAGGTGGAGCGCCAGGTGCTGGTGGAAGTTCACGATGGCCTTCTCGAAGTACCCGAACGTGAAGTGGGTGTTGGCCCGTGTCGTCGCCGACGCCTGGATCTTCCGGGCCGCGTCCCGGTCTTCTTCCTGGCCGGACTCGTTGACGAACTCCGCGTCTCGTTGCGCGTCCTCCAACGTGATGGGCGACTCCCCCGTCTGCTGGTTGAACAGCCGGTAGAAGACCCACTGGGTACGGGTGGGGCTCAGCGGCTCGAGCACCGTGAAGCCGGTGTGTTTGGACAGCACGGCGATGTTGACGTTCGGGAACAGGTGGTACACCGATGTGGCCACGCCGCTCAGCTGCCGCTTGTCGGGTTCGACGTTGCGGAGCTTCTCGATCCGTCGGAACGGGAAGACGATCCGCGAGTTCGCGCCGTAGGTCTCGACGAGCGTCGTGTTGTCCAGCCCGTAGGGATAGAAGGACTCCCGATGCAACGACTTGATGTGGTAGCCCTCCTGGGC
>JAHDEJ010000063.1 GCA_020628865.1 Acidimicrobiales bacterium | reverse complement strand
CCCCACCGCCCCGAAATTGCCGCAGCCGTGTCAACCTTTTGATGGGTCATCGGGTTGGAAGAGGTATGAGCACCTTCGACGAGCTCTTCCGGCGCACGAGCAGCGGCTGATTCGCCTTGCCCGGCTCCTTCTCTCGATCGCGAGGACGCCGTCGAGCTGGCACAGGAAACGCTGATGCGAACCATCGCCTTGGGCGTCGGCGAGGGTGCGTTGTTCTGCTACGCCAGCAGCGGCACGGTGGCTGCGGAGAAGCCGATCAGCAGGAACACTCGACCTGCTGAGTCGGGGGATCGCCAAGGGTCCGGCTGACTTCCCCGGTGTCACCCACGCCGGTCGACGGTGACCCGAAGCTCTCGATCAGCGATGACCTCGTCGAGTGTGAGCCGAACGCCCGAGCGGAACTCGGCGGAGTCGCCGTCGCACGTCAACGTCGGGTCGATCGCGATCTGCACGGTTTCGGCGTCGTAGCTTGCAACCACGGAGACGGGCTCGATCGACAGGAGG
Organism: Acidimicrobiales bacterium; assembly: GCA_020628865.1. Lineage (GTDB taxonomy): Bacteria > Actinomycetota > Acidimicrobiia > Acidimicrobiales > SHLQ01 > SHLQ01. The sequence continues at coordinate 10,419 of JAHDEJ010000063.1, read as the reverse complement.
TCGCTCGAGCAGATCGGCCCGGTGTTGAACTCGACCTCGACGGTTTGCTCGTCGACGGTGCGAACGACGACTTCGGCCTCCGGTGTATCGCCCGGTTGGAAGCGCTCGAGTGCCTCGATGCCGACGCGTTCCAGATCTGCGCCTTGCTCGATCCAACCGGAGGTCACGAACACGGGAGCTGGGAACGTGGTGCTCGCACACGGCGAGACGCCCTGCCGGTCGAAGTCGTCGGCGTCCCACGTGCCAGTGCCGCCTCCGACCGTGTGCTGGATGCCGTCGTTCAGTGGGACATCGGGCAGGTCGTGAACCCCGACGGCGTCGAGGCTCGGTCGGAGGAGTGAACCTGCGGGCCAGATCACGAGGAACTCTCCGTCGGCGGAGGTGAAGGTCACGCACGAGTCGGGGTTGAGTGTGAACGTGCCGGTCGCGGCAGCGCCCTCGTACCCGTCGAGCGGCTCGGGCCACTGCGGTTGCACGAAGGCGACGTCGGTCGTTGCAGATGTCTCACCGCTTGAGCACGCCATAGCGAGAAATGCCAACGTGACGGTCGTGGCAACGATGCGGAGCGCAGAGAAGATCTCTCGGCCCGCCCGGAGGCGGCGAGCGAAGGTGCGTTGCCTGTCCATGACCGCAGTGTGAACGGGCGTCGTGGCAGACATCTGACAGATTCGTGGCAGTGGTCGTATCCGTCGCGTTGTTTGGCAGACATGTGCCGCGTCGATTCGTCACCATGGCGACAGGCCGTTGGCAGACATCTGCCAACTTCGGCCGATCTGGGAACCAGCACCGATTTCGGGCCGTATCGGTAGTCAACCAGATGCAGAGAAGGAGCCATCATGCGACGAACACGAACCGCCCGACGCAGCGCCATCCTGGCGCTCGCAGTACTGCTGAGTGCTTGCGGGAGCGCAGGTGAAACCGTCGAGTCCGGAGCGCCGCTGGGCGGTTTCGATCCCGCCGATCTCGAGTGCAGCGACTCCGCTGCCGCAATTCTGCGAAGCGGGTTGCCGACCTACGACTACGACCCCTCGCCCGACCTTGAAGCCCTCATCGCAAGCTCCGACCTGGTCGTCAGCGGGACGCTGAACCGCGCAATGCGAGAGTCAGGGCCGCACAGCCTCCTCACCGAATGGACCCGGGTCGAGGCTGCCGAGTACGTCGTCGTGCACGGCGAACCCGGCACCGCCGCTGATCGGTTCGCCGAGGACGGGGCATTCCTCATCGATGCGAGCGGCCCGGATGATGATCCACTCGCATCACCGGTCTCGTACGATCCGGCAATGATTCGCTTCATCGCCTTCCTGAACGCCACCGAACCCGACACTCCGCTCCTGGTGCACATCGAAGGACTCCATGTGGGATGCGGGGCCGATCCTGCAGTCCCGGTCATCCAACCTCTGCCTCCCGGAGTCGTCGGGTCCGTCGGCGACATCGAATCCGCTGTTCGAGCGGTCGTGGACCCCCCGAGCGATCCGAGTGACATCGACGTCATCCCGCACCAGCTGATCGTGAGCGGCGTCGAGGTCCGGGCGAACGAGATGGCCAGCGTGCTGACGGCAGACGAGGTGCGAGCGCGCTACGGCGCCGACCTCGATCTGGTCGACGGGCTGGTCCACGTCGAGTTCATCGTCGGAGAATCGGGCTCCTGCCCACTTGGATCGCTCAGCCACCTCGAGTTCAATCGCGGAACGAGAGAGCTCTACCCGGTGGTGAACGATGGCGACCATGGCAGCGAGGTCTGTACCGCCGACTTCAATCCGCATCCGATCGTCGTGTCGATCTCACCCGACGATCTGCCGAGCGGCGAGGTCGTCTTCACGACCGGCCCTGACCGCCCCGGCACACTGTGGACCGGCGATGTTTCCGATTCGTCCTCGGCGAGCCTGGACGGCCCGGTCGTCCGCCATCTCGCTCCGCTCACCAACGAGGGGGAGGACGCCGAGGTCCGGGGCATCATCGACATCGAGGGCGATTGTCTCTATCTGCGCCTGGACGAGATCGGCCAGCGATTCCAGGTCGTGTGGCCGGCCACCACGGGCTGGGATCCAGTGGCCGAGCGTCTCACGCTCCCCAACGGCGACTCGGTCGGAGCCGGCGATCGAGTCTGGGGAGGTGGTGGGTACACCGGAGCGGACTCCGTCGACAGATTCGTCGACGAGGCGGCGGCGCAGCGGCTTCGGGCATGTGTCGACGACGAGTACGGCGAGATCGCCGTTGTGAACAACACCATCGACGGCATCGGGGTCGTGAGCGAGGAGAACGAATGAGCACCGTTCGGATCGTCGGGGCCCTGCTCGTGCTCGCCGCCTTGCTGGCTGGGTGTTCGTCAACCGACCCTGCTGCGTCCGGGCCCGCGGCAGATGGCCTGCAGGTCGTGCGGGGGACGCCGCTGGGCGAAAGTCAGGCCGAGCCCGCGCCGGGCACAGTCAAGCTGTGGGTCTCGAACCAGAGCTTCGACGACGACCCGGTCCATCTGACGGTACGAATCGGGGAGGCGATCGTTGTCGACGACTCGTTCGAGGTGCTCGGTCAGCACAACTGGATCGCATTCGACATCAGCGGGCTGGCCCCTGGCTCACACACACTCGATGTTGTCAGCGACACGGGCGCCGAGGACGCAATGGTCTTCGACCTGTCGGCCATTGCCCCGAAGTGGCTCCTCGTCGACTACTGGTACGACGCGGAAGAGGACGGCGAACGTCACTTCACCCTGCTCTCGTCCGATGAACAGATCCTCTTCAACTGAGGCGCGGCCGCGCCGACGAATCTGGCGCACGTCTGCCAGGTTGATGCGTCATACTGCCGCCATGACGAGCATCGAGCCGGCGAAATGACGATGACGGACGACCGTCCGTCGGTTCGCGTCGATCTCGTCGATGCCGGCTACTCAGGCTCCTCGACGTCCTCGCCGGAGCCGCCTGGGTCTCCCTGGCGCCGCAACGGTGTGCTGCTCGCCGCCCTGCTAATCGTCGGCGGCGCACTGGCGTTTTTCTCGGGTGCCCCCGAGCGTGCCGATGATCTCGGTTTCGACGAGGAGCCCGTGAACCGTCAAACGCTTCCGACCGCGCCCGCACCCACCGGCGAAACGGAGACGGTGACCCGGCTCGAGTTCGGTTCCGCTGACTACATCGCCGAGATCGTTGCGGCGCCGCTCGGGTTCATCGGTTTGGATCTGGCCCGGGAGCCGGGGGCGACCACGCCAACGGTGTGGCGATCGACGAACGGGCGGAACTGGGATCGGGTGCAGACGACGGTCGACGGCTTCGACACCGCAGAAGCCGATGGTCGTGTCAGCGTTCACTACTACGGACTCGAACGGACGGCCGAGGGCTTTGCGATGTTCGCCGTTCGGCACTCGTTCGATCCCGAGACAACTGCGAACGTTGCGACGGTCGTTCGCCTGCAGAGCGACCACGGCGCAGCGTGGCGCATCGACGAGACCTTCGGCTCGATCGATGGCCGGAGCAGCTATGTTTTCTCGCTGGGAGAGGAGCGATACGGGATCTTTCGCGGCGCTGACAGCGACGCAACACTCGGACCTCTCCTGACATCGTACGTGCCGACCGCAGCTGGCGTTCGCGTGTGCCACATCGAGAAGCTCGGAGATCAGCTCCGCGTGTTTCCGTGTGACGAACCGGGGCCGATTGTCGCCGAATTCGACGACGTGACCGCCGATGTCGACCCGGACTCCCTGTTCCGCTGCATCGTTGCACTCCATGATTCGGGCGTGTGGATGCCCTTCGGCCTACTCGCGATGAGCGATCCTGCCCAGTCCGGCTCTCAGGTTCTCGCCGATCGGACGCCAGCGGCGCGGCCGGCGATGTTGGCCGACGGCACCGTCCTCGTGGTCGCAATGGCGAGTGCGCCAGACCGCCCCGCCGAATGCGACGGTATCGACGTCGATCTCCCGCCAACACTGCCCATGCAGCTGCTCGTGCATCGGCCGGGCAGCGCAAGTCCCGAGGCCCACGACGTGCCGATCGACATCGCAGAACGCCTCGACCACGTGGGCCTGTGGCAGAGCCCGCCCGGTGTCGGCGAAGACTCGATGGTGTTCGTCGGCGCCGATGCGGTGTGGCGAGTCCACACGGATGGCACGTGGACCCAGGTGATCGAGCTCCCCACTCGTGGTGAAGGCTGGCGTCACGACAACGTCAGTTCCGATGGACGAGTTGTCGTGAGCAGCCGTGCCGGGGCGATCTATCTCTACTGGCTGGGAGACGGACGCACCGTCATCGCACAACATCGCATCCCGCTCGATGAGACGCTGCAACCTGGAGCGCTCGTTGCACAGATCGTCGTCGGCGACGAGACCACCAGCGACTCCGGGCGGGTCCTCCCGGTCGAGGTCATCGTCACCGACCACGACTCGCTCACCCACATCGAGACGCAACTCGTCACCGGTGGCTGAGACGGCGGTCGTCGGCTGGAGGCTCGAACTTGGCAGAAACCTGCCAGCATCCGCCAATACGGTTTTGACATGAACACCCTGCGAACGACCTTCAAACGCCTGATCGAGTGGCTCCGTACGCCACCGGTGCCGTACAACGAGATCTCCGAGGAGCTCCACCTCGAACGGGAACGTCGCCGCGGGATGGTCGGCGACGCCGGCGGCTGAACGGCCGGACGCTCGCCTCGCCCTCAGCTCGGCGGTCGGAGGAGCTCGATATGGCCCTGCCCGTCGTTCGAATGCGGCCAGTAGGTCACGAGCACTCCGTCGGCGTCGACTGAGGCGGCGTTTGCCCGGAGGAACACCTTCGCCGTGATCTGCCGCCAGACGCCATCGACGAGTTCGAATGCATCGGGTGCCCCGCAACGGTCAAGGACCAGGACCCGGTCGCCAACAGTTGCGGCGCCTTCCGCTCCTTCGCATCGGGCGACCGGTGTCGAGTCGAACCGAGCCACGACGTCGACCGCGACGGGGTCGAAAATGACAAGTCCGCTCTCGGCCCCACCGACACCCGCGGCAATGATCGTCGAGCTGGTGGTGGCCACCTGCGGGATCGAATAGGCGCCGAGTCGCACCCGCTCGGTCCAGCGGTCTGCTTCGGGGGCATAGACCGCTGCATGAAGCGGGTTGAACGAGGGGCGAGGGTCGGTGATCACGGCAACCCAGGCACCTGCCACAAAATGGAGTGTGACCGTTTCGCCGTCTGCAACGGGAGGCGCTTCGATCGCCCCCCACTCGGCATCCGTCAGCGAGAGCAGCGCGGCCGACACGCCGTCGCTCGCCATGAGCGACTCGCCGTTCCAGTCCAAGGCCAGGATCTCGAACCCGGGAGATGGCAATGGCTCCCACCGATCTTCGCCCGGAGCGTATGCAGCGGCCTCGGTTCCAGCACCGACGATCAGCTCGTCGCCCGTCCAAACGGCGGGTGAATCGACGGACGGTTCCAGCGGCGCCGGCGCGACTTGGCGCCAGGAGCGTGTCTCGAGATCGAAGCCGACACCCCCAGCCAGCGGGAGGCGGCGTTCGTCGCCGCCGGTCGTTCCACCCCACCAGATGACTACGTCGCCGGTCCACACCCCCACGGGGTCGAGGCGTCCGTCGAGCGCTGTGGCGGAAGCGACCTCGACGGACCACCCGTGTTCGAGACCCTGGATGTCACCCTCGGCCAGCTGTGGGGCCTGCACGGGATCGACATCGGGAACTGTCGACGCCGTTGGGGCGTCGGTCGCTGGGGCGGTGGCCGGCGTCGAGGTCGTTGGCGCAACACTCGTGATCGCAGCCTCGCTTGGTTCGATGGGATTGTCCGCGCCTTCGCTGCAACCGAGCGCCAGCCCGAGGAGTGCAACGTTCACCGCCACCGCAGCACGGCGGGGGAGTGGTCCGTCCTTCGAATGTGGGGCGTCCATCCCGTTCCGAGCTCGGTGTTTCATCGTGTTGGTGGCATTGGGATCGACAGGAGCTCACCGGTCGGAGTGCTCTGGACGATCGCAACCGAGGTGTCGGCGTAGATCAGCCGGAGGGCGGGAATGGATTCGTCTCCGAACGTGATGGCGGTTTGCCAGTCGTCGATCAGCGACTCGAAGTGGAGGCCACCATCGAGCGGAGCCATGAGCGAGTTGCCGTCGAGCGAAACCGAGAGCGCATCGTCGTAGGCGGTGACCTGCGAGTTCCAGCGGACCGGAATCGGGGTCTCGGTCGTCTGACGAACGTCGTCCATGCCCACGAGGACGAGCCGGCCGTCATTCCGCTCGCTGATCGCCAGGATGCGTGCCGGCGGCGGAAGTTCGAGGAGCTCGAGATCGCGGGTGTTCTCGCCGCCCCACAACGTGGTCGCAATGCGAGTGACGGATGGATCGGCGCCGGCATCGCACACCGGCGGAAGCGCGGTCGTGTGCACCACGACGAATCCAGCCGATGTCAGCGCTCGCACGAGGGAGGCAACAGCGGGCTCGAGTCGTACGACGTCGCCAGTCGAATAGTCGAGGTAACTGTGACCGACCGAGTGCTGATCGAGTCGAATCAGCTGCTCGGCGCACTGCACCGCATGCGCAGCCGACCAGACCGGTCCGACTTGGTCAACTTCCACCGACGCCCGCACCGCGCCCGAGCAGTCCATGAGTTGGAGCTCCCCGTTGCGTTCTTCGGCTGCGCACAGATCGAGTGGATCGACTTCAGCCGTTGTGAGTGCCGGCCCGAGAACTTCCGAGAGGAGACTCGTTCGTGTGCGCGGGCCGATGTCGGTGATCAGCGCGCCGTTCGGTCCGACGTCGACATGGACCAGCTCACCGGTCCCGTCGAAGGCGTCTCCGGTGTTGCCGGGGACCTCCGCCACCGAGAACCATTCGGTGCCGCCGTTCGGCGAGGCCCAGAACGAGACCCGATAGCCCCCACGGCCGGTTTCGGCCTCCTGCGCGGCGTCATACGGTTCCTTCACAGCGAGGAGCAGAAACCCGTCTGAGGTATCGAGCGCCATGAGCTCACCGTCCGGGAGGGTGGCCGGCAGCTCGGTCCAGTCCTGAGCTGCGGCAGGCGAGCGGTGGATCGAGAACTGGGTGATCGCGAACAGATCCCAGTCGAGTGCCACGACATCGCGGAGGTTGGCGAGTCCTTCGATCGGTACCAAGGTCGACCGCGTCGGCGTGAGGTCGCCGGGGACTGTCGGTCGGCGGACCAGGTAGTCCTCCGTCAGCGAGGGTGTCGGGTCGACCGACGACGTCGACGTGTTCGCATGTGAGGAGCTGACTGCAGGTTGATCGGCGGCATCGGACGGCGGGGCTTCATCGCCCCATGCGACGCCGCCAATCCAGAGTGCGCCGACGGCGGCGAGTGCGATGACAACGACGATGGCTCGTCGATTCCGCTCGGGCGGTGGTGGCGGCGGGACATCGACGTCGACGCGGTCGAGCTGCACAACGACAGATGGCTTCGAGGCGTCGCGATCCATGTTTCGACGGTAGACAAGACCGGTGGCAGCCGTCTGACAGATTCCGTGGCGACGAGCCGACGGTGGTTACCAAATCGGCTCAGAACGTGCCGAGGAAGAGAATCTCGCCGGTCGGTTGTGGGCTTCCGCCGTTCGGCTCGATCGTGACACCCCACCCGTTCGGATCTGGCTCGGCTATGTCGAGCACTGCACGAACTGATCCGTCGGCGTCGACGTCGAAGAGCGCTGCCGGGGCCACGCCATCGTCGGTCACCGCCCACAGTGCGTATTCGTTCTCGTCGTCGGTGATCGGGAGTCCGTCGCCGAAGACTGCGGCGCGGCCGAGCTCGTCCGACCACGCGATTCGAACGGAGCCGTCGGTCCCATCGAGGGACAGCACGACCGCATCGGCGGACGCCAGCACTTCCTCGGTGGGAGAGGTGCGGTTGAACCCGAGCGTCGCGATGCCGAGCAGTGCGACGAGCACCACGGATGCAGCGATCGCCAAGGGAGCAACCCGTCGCCGCCGACGCTCCGTAAGGTCGACGACATTGGGTTGGACGACCGGGGCGATCTGGCGTGTCCGGGAGATTTCCTCCATGACGGATGCCTTCAGTGACCCGGGCGGAGGGGTGTGAACGCCTTCGGCGAGCTGGGTCGCAACGTCTCGAAACGCATCGACCTCCTCAGCGCACACGTCGCAGCTCGGATAGTGCGCTTCGAACGCACGGCGTTCATCGGCATCGAGCGCATCGAGTGCATAGGCACCCGCAAGATGATGTAGGTCGTGGTTCATGATTCGACTCCGAATTCATTTCGGAGGCGGCCGAGGCCGTCTCGTATTCGTGTTTTGACTGTTCCTTCCGGAACGTCGAGCAATGCGGCCACCTCTCGGTAGGTGTGTCCGCCGTAGTAGGCGAGTTCGACCGCCTCTCGCTGGGTGTCCGAGAGTTCGGCCAGTGCGTGCTGCACCCGGGCGCGATCGAAGCGGTCGATGACGACTTCTGAAACGACATCTGCAGGACGATCCTGCTTCTCGTGCTCGCGGGTGTCGCGTTCGCGGCTCGACTGTTCGGAGCGGACGCGGTCGACGGCGCGACGATGGGCGAGCGTGGAGGCCCAGGTACGAGCCGAGCCTTTGGACGGCTCGAATCGCGGGGCCAGACGCCAGATCTCGACGAACACTTCCTGGGTGACCTCCTCGGACATCGAGGGGTCGCGTAGGACTCGGAGCACGACGCCATGGATGAGTGAGGCGACTTCGTCGTAGAAACGACCGAACGCCTCCTCATCGCCTCGGCCGGCAGCGACGAGTGCCGTCGTTGCAGAGTCCATTTGCGGGCGCCGTCGTCGAAAGGGAGAGGGAACCGTGTTCACGTCGACCATTGTCGCTGGTGCAGCGAGGGTGTGCATGGTTGGTGTTCGGAGCGGACCGGCCTGCGGATTGGTGGCAATTTCAATCCGTTCCCGTATCGGCTCCGAACCGTTGGCATGGATACGACGGAAACCCAACCCAAACCCATGTCACGGCCGATCTCGGCGTTCGCTGGACTCGCTGCAGGCGCCTTTGGTCTGGGCGTGGCCGAAGTCGTGGCGTCGACCTCGAATCGGTTGCGCTCGCCGATCATCGATGTGGGTGATCGGGTGGTCGACAACGTCCCGCCCGTCATCAAGGACCTGGCCATCGCACTCTTCGGGACGAACGACAAACTCGTCCTTCTCCTGACGATCGGCGTGCTCGTCGCCCTCCTGGCAGCCACGATCGGGGTGGTTGCACTTCGGCGCCGCCTCAGCCACGGGCTGATCGGCGTTGCGCTCTTTGCGCTCCTCGGCGTGGCGGCTGCGCTGGCAGCACGGACCGGAACCGACATCGTTGCGACCGTACCCACGCTCGTCGGCTCGACCGCCACGGCGATTGCGCTCGTCGCGCTCGATTGCGTCAAGCCGGACGGCCGCCCCGCCGACTTGGGCTCCGATGCGGGGCGGCGATCCTTCGTGCTCGGCGTCGGAACGCTCGCCGCAGCAGGTGTGACCGTCGGGCTGCTCGGTCGGCGGCTGACCGAGCGCGCCGGAAGGGCGGTGCGGGACGCGCTGGGCCTCCCTGTCCCAGCATCGCCGCTCGCGCCCGTCGACGGCGCCGCCCAGGCTCCCAGCGCAGCGCCCTTCATCACCGCAAATGAGGACTTCTATCGCATCGACACTGCGCTCGAGGTGCCGAGGGTGGACCTCGACACATGGGAGCTGCGGGTTTCCGGCATGGTCGAACGGCCCCTCCGCTTCAGCTGGGAGGAACTGATCGAACGTCCCGTTGTCGAGTCTGACATCACGCTCACCTGCGTGTCGAACACACTCGGTGGCGACCTCATCGGAACGGCACGATGGTTGGGGATCCGACTCGACGACCTGCTCGCGGATGCGGGCATCGTTGCCGGCGCCGACCAGATCGTCGGCCGTTCGGTCGATGGCTACACGTGTGGGTTTCCGGTCGACGCGCTCGACGGACGCGACGCCCTTGTGGCCATCGCCATGAACGGAGAGCCGCTGCCACTCGAACACGGCTTTCCCGCTCGCCTGATCGTGCCCGGCATCTACGGGTATGCATCGGCCACGAAGTGGCTCACCGAGATCGAGCTCACGACGTTCGATGCCTTCGATCACTACTGGGTCCCTCGCGGGTATGCGGCCGAAGCACCCATCAAGCTGCAGAGTCGCATCGACTCGCCCCGAGGCCTGGATCGCATCGGGGCGGGACCAACCGTCATCGGTGGCGTCGCATGGGCCCAGCCGACCGGCATCAGCGGTGTCGACGTTCGCATCGACGATGGACCTTGGCAGCCGGCCGAACTCGCCGCAGAGGTGAACGGCTCGACCTGGCGACAGTGGTCGCTGCCATGGGTGGCAACGCCCGGTCGTCACACCATCTCTGTGCGCGCAACCGATGCGAACGGCCGCCAGCAGACCGACGAGCGGGTCGAACCGCTTCCCGACGGCGCGACCGGGCACCACACGATCGTCGTGCTCGTCGACGACGAGTGACGTTTCGAGA
>JAHDEJ010000006.1:98276-190003 GCA_020628865.1 Acidimicrobiales bacterium | reverse complement strand
GGTGCGGGCGGCAAGCGTGCCGATCGTGAGCAACCCGTCCGAGTCCATGAACCTTTACCATAGTACAGATTCAGAAAACCTCACCATTGGGTCAGATTTAGGCATCGACGACGGCGAACTGGCCCATCATCCCGGCGTCTTCGTGCCCCATCAGGTGGCAGTGGTACATGTAGGTGGCCTCCGGCGGGGCCTCATGTTCGAACCGCATCAACAGTTCGACGCCGTTCCCGACGTTGATCGTGTCTCGCCAGCCCGCATCTTCCGGCGCAGGATCGCGACCGTTCTGCGACACGACGAGGAACGACGTGCCATGCACGTGGAACGGGTGCGCGCCGCCGTTCACCGTCCAGAGCTCCCACGCGCCGCGTTGCGTCGCATGGTTGATCCGGTCGTGGTCGAATTCCTCACCGTTGATGGCGTTGCCTCGGAGGGTGAAGCTGCGCTCGGCGGCCACGTCGACGGCGGCCAACAGCTCGGACCCCACGGGGACGTCGTTCATCACGGACGGCAAGGCCGGGTTCTCGAGCATTGCTTCGGTGACCCAGATGCGCAGGATGTCGAACGCATCCTCCATCCCGCCGTCGCCGTTCACGTTTCGCGATCGGAGGATCAGCTGGTCGCCAACCGCTCGGCCGGTGAGGTCGAGCACGATCTCACACCGCTCACCCGGGCTCATTCGGACTGACTCGACCTCGACCGGGGCGTTGAGGAACCCGCCCTCGCTCGCCACCTTCTGCATCGTGGAGCCATCGTCGAAGAAGAACTCGAAGACGCGTCCGTTGGCCCCGTTCAGCAGCCGGAGCCGGTTGCGTTTCGCCTGCAGGTCGAGTTCGGCACCGATCACGCCGTTGACGACGACCGTCTCGCCGAGGAACACGTTGCGTCCGATGTCGGTGTACATGGTGCCGTCGGCAAGGAACGTCCGATCCTGGACGATCAGCGGGATGTCGTCGACGCCGTAGCTGTTCGGCAGCCCGAGGCTGTCGCCGTTGTCGTCGTCGATGAGGAACATCCCCGCCAGGCCGTGGATCACGTGCTGGCCGGTTCGTCCGTGAACGTGGCTGTGATACCAGTTCGTCGAGGCCGGCTGCGCAATCTCCATGGTGAGATCCCACGACTCGCCGGGGGCGATGAGGTTGAACGGACCGCCGTCGATGTTGCCGGGGATGTGCAACCCGTGCCAGTGCGAGGTGATGGCCTCATCCAGCTCGTTGGTCACCGTGATCGGGACGGATTGGCCGGAGCGCACCCGAATGGTGGGGCCGAGGAAGGGCTGACTGAATCCCCAGGTTGCGCTGGGCACGCCGTCGATGAATTCCGTTGTGGACGCCGCCGCCACGAGGTGAAGGCCTTCTCCCGTGTCTTCGAGCAGCGGAGGGATGGGCAGCGTGCCGGCGATCGTGATGGCGCTGGTGTCGAAGGTCTCGGGTCCGGCGGTGGCCAGGCGGTACCCCCACCAGCCGGCACCGCCGGCTGCACCGAGGGCAAGGGCCCCGATGGTGAACGACCGGCGCGACCATGCGGCGGTGGTGGCCGCATCCGGCCGTTCGATCTGATCCCCGGATTCGCCCATGCGAGGAGCGTACGGACGGAGGAAATTCGGCAGAAGTGCCGACTCGCACGAGCTGCCGGGACCGGCATGTGCCGATCGACAGGTGCCATCGGCCAGACTCGGTGGATGGCAGCAGAACGCATCGTGTTGGACGGCGGCATGGGGAAGCACCTGGAACGCTCAGGGGCACCGTTCCGTCAGCCCGAATGGTCTGCGCTCGCCCTCTTGGAGGATCCCGATGCGGTCCGCCGGGCGCACGTCGACTTCATCGACGCCGGGGCCGACGTGATCATCGTCAACTCATATGCGGTTGCGCCGTTCCACCTCGGCGAGCACCGGTTCCTCGAGCGAGGAGCAGAGCTGGCCACGCTGGCGGGGCGGCTGGCTCGCGAGGCGGCGGAGGCTGCGGACCGCCCGGTGCGCGTGGCCGCATCACTCCCCCCGTTGTTCGGTAGCTACCAGCCCGAGCTCTTCCGGCCCGAAGATGCGCCGGCGATGTTCGATCTGCTGGTTGCCGCCCAGGCGCCGTTCGTCGACCTGTGGATCGGCGAAACGGTGAGTTCGATCCCGGAGGCCGAGGCGATCCTGGCGGCGGTCGATCGCCATGATCCGTCCGCCGAGCTGTGGATGTCGTTCAGCGTGCCGGACGAGCCGCCGGGTGACGTCGTCGACCTGCGCTCGGGCGAGTCGGTCGCCGATGCGGTGGCGGCGGTGCAGGATCGGGTGGCGGCGGTGCTGTTCAACTGCTCGCCCCCGGAGGCGATCACCATTGCGCTGGGGCACGTCCACGCCGCCCTTGACCCCGAGACCGACATCCTCACCGGCGGGTATGCCAACGCCTTTGTGCCCAAGCAGGAGGGCTACGCCGCCAACGAGGTCGTGCTCGGCCGCCGGGAGGACCTCACGCCGGCGGAGTATCACGACATCTGCGCCGGTTGGATCGCCAGTGGCTCGTCGATCGTCGGTGGGTGCTGCCACATGTTCCCCGAGCACATCGCAGCCCTGGCCGACCTCGGCAGCGCCTCGGCCGTCTAGCTGCCTTCGTCCGGAGCGAACCCGGCGGCCACCTCATCGAGGATCCGCTGGAACTCGCCGCTGATCGATGTGGCGACGCCCTCGGCTTCCGACCCATACAGGTACGTCCAGATCGAGAGGCCGGCCATCCCACCGTGTGATTCGGCACCGATGAAGGCGGTTCCGGGCAGTGGCTCCGCCAGCCGAAGCAGGTACTTGGCGGTGCGATCGATGGCATTCGGGTTTGCGATCGACGTCACCGTGCCCGCCAGCCTCGGCACGCCATCGCCGGCAGTTGCGACCTCGGCGCCTTCGTCCGCAGTCGGCGGCAGGCCGAGTGCCTCGGCGAGCGTCTCCCAGGCAGTCTCGGCATCGACCGGCACGTAGGTCATGGGGAGGCTGGGCACGGCGGCTTCCCCGGCGTGATGCGCCAGGTGGAGGCGCAGGTTCGACAGGAAGATCAGCCAGCCTTCGTGCATGGCGTCGTACTGGTCGTCCCATTCGTCGCCCTGACCGAATCCGGAGTTGATGAGGCGCACCACGCAGCTTCCGCCGTCGCGGGCCTCGACCAGCCATTCGAAAACGAGCCCCTCGCTCGGATCCCCACCGTCCAACACGAGTCGGTTGGGGGCGTCCCACGCTGCGACGCGGCCGTTCACCTGCATTTCCGGCGACTCGCCGAACGAGGCGGTCATCGCTCCCCCGGCAACTGGCTCGATCGTGTGCGGGACGTACCAGGAGCTGACGCCCGGTCCGGTGGCGATGGCCTGCCACACCGCCTCGGGGGTGCCGGGCACCTCGATCTCGAGTTCGATCTTGCGGCGGTCGTCGGTCATGACGAGGACTCCTTGGTTTCGGTTGGGGCGATGGGATGCGAGGCAACGACGAGCCGATACGGGCGGCCATCGGGTGCGTCTTCCGCGTGGTACTTGGCTGCGAGGTGGGCCACTGCGGCGCCGAGCTCGTCGGCGAACGCCGCTCGCTGCGCCGGCGAGGCGAAGCGGAGCTCGGTGTCGATCGACAGGGTCGCCAGCGGCTTGCCGGCAGCCTGGGCCTTGCGGGCGAGGGCGCCCACTTCGCCGACGAGCCGCGCCCCGAGTGCGATCAGGTAGCTGGTGGAGAGCCGGTCGAGTGACTGTGTGCTGGCGGACGACTCCCCCAGCACGTCGGGCGCCAGCGCATAGCCGACGGCGGAGGCGGTGAGGATCCGCTCGGTGAGCCCCCGGCGGGGCCGCTCCTCCACCAACTCGACGAGCCCGTGTTCTTCGAGCAGGCGGAGGTGATAGTTCACCTTCTGTCGGGGCAGCTCCAGCGCCGCTGCGACCGTCGACGCGGATCCCGGTTCCCGAAGCTCCCGAAGGATGCGGGCGCGCATCGGGTCGAGTGCGATTCGGGCAACTTCGGGTTCGTCGATGACGGCCACGTCCTGCATGGCCCCATCCTTCTATTGACAAATAGATTTGTCAATAGGTCAGATCGGCGGTCCGAGGAGGTCCCAGAGGTTCCCGGCGATGTCGCGGAACACGACCACCTGGCCGTACGGCTCGCTGCGCGGGTCCGAGGTGAATTCGACCCCGGCGGCGCGCATGCGCTCGTAGGCCTCGGAGAAGTCGTCGACCGTCAGGAAGAAGCCGACCCGACCGGCGAGCTGGTTCCCCACCACGGCCTGCTGTTCGGGCCCATCGGCCTGCGCAAGGAGAATGCCCGTCTCTGCACCGGGCGGGCGAACGACCACCCAACGTTTGGGCCGGCCATCGTTCGTGGTGGAGGGACTGTCTTCGACCAGCTCGAACCCGAGCACGTCGACGAAGAACCGAATCGCCGGGTCATATGCGTCGACCACGATCGTTACCAGATGCATCTGTGCCATGCGGCAGGCTAGCCCCCTAACATCGGGCGATGGCGCTGCTCAAGGACCTGGCGAAGTACCTCGCCGAACACACCAACATGACCGTGCACGAGGCGGTGTTGTTGATGTCGAGCGAGGAGGACCTCCCCCGGGCACGTCTGACCCGCAAGGGGTTGTCCCGCCACGCATTGCTCCGTGCTCCGGCCGGGTTGTTCTTCTGCGATCTCGACGCCGATCCGGACGCCTACTTCTTCGCCGAGCTGGCCGAGGGCCGGGTGGAGGTCGGTGAGCTCATCCGGATGGACCCGAAGGTCACGCTTCGCATCGAGGAGAACTGGCCGTCGAAGAAGGTCAAGATCGACGACCGCTACTACGTGTTGCCCCGCAACCATGCCGGCGCGTTGAACGAGCTTCTCGCTGCCGCTCCGGCCAAGAAGCGCCGGCGGTAGCTCAGGCGGCGAAATCGCCGATTGCGCAGGCCGTCACCCGCACGCTGCCCTGCCCCGTGGCGGTTTCGCCCCGGTCGTCGGTGACCACGATGGTGATCTGTTGTGGCCCGGTCTCGGTCCACGGCCCGACCGCACCGGTGTAGACCGAGTCGGTCCGGGGCAGCAGCGCAACCTCGGAGAAGGCGCCCGGGCCCGGCGACCAGGACGCTACGACCGAGATGATCTCGCCGTCGTCGACGAACTCGACCACGACCTGGGTGCTGTCCCCCGTGCACCCGCCGGAACGGACGGTGACGCCGAGCGGGCTCGCATCGACCGACCGGATGATCGGCGCCCGGTTCGGCGGCGGAGGGGGCGCTTCGGTGGTTGTCGTGGTCGTGGTGGTCGTGGATGTTGTCGTCGTGGATGTAGTGGTCGAGGTTGTCGTGGAGGACGTCGAGGTGGTGGTGGACGAGGTCGTCGTGCTCGTCGTGGTGGTGGACGTCGTCGTCGGCGCCACCGTGGTGGTTTCGGCCGGCTCGCTGGTGGTCGACGAGGAGGTCGTGGCCGGCGGCTCCGTGGTTGCCGCCGCCTCGGTCGTGGCCGGAAGCTCGGTCACCGGTGTCGCCAGCTCGGTCTCGGGTTCGTCGACCGGGGCGGCAGCGCTGTCTGCCGTGGTGGTCGTGCTCGTCTCGGCTGCGACGGTGGACGAGGGAGCTGCCTCGCTCGTCGGCGGCACGGTCGCGGCGGTCTCGCTGATTCCGGCCACGGCGACCGTGGCGTCGTCGCCCTGGCCGAAGGCGAACCACGCTCCGGCTCCCAGGAGCAGCACGAGGAGGAACGCGGCGGCCGATGCGAGCCAGGCCGACGTGCTCGGCGTGGTCGGGGCAACGACGATCGCGTTGTCTTCGTCGGGGAACGGGAATCCGTCGGCTCGCCAGTCCCACACGTCGGCGGCCGTGGTCGCCTGCGCGGCGGCAGCGAACTCGAGCCGGGTGAGGGATCGCCCCTCGGCTGCGCCGCCGGCGGATGACAGCCGAGCGGCCTCGCTCATCATCTCGATCGTGGAGCCCCGGAGGTCGGCCGGGACCTCGAGGACCGGCAACATGAACGCACCGGCGGCCAGGGCCGCACCCTGCGTCCGCTCACAGACGTCACAGGCTCGGACGTGGCGGGTGATCTTCGACCGCATGTCGATGGTGAACGTGCCGTCCCACCCGACGAGCAGCAGGTCCAGCTCGTCGCAGTCGCCGCGGCCTGACCGGGCGACGAGGAGGCTGCCCAGAGCGGTGGCGATGCGGTCCTTCATGCGGGACACCAGCACGTTGGCGTGCGATTCGGTCACCCCGATGACATCGGCCAGGGCCTGTCCGCTCAAGCCATGGCGAACGTGGAGCTCCAGAACATCCTGATCTCGTTCAGAGAGGCCGCCGGCGGCGTCCCACAGTTCGGCCGATGCCTCGGCCCGGAGGAGATCGCCGTCCACGTCGGCTCGAAGGTCGATGACGTCACCCACGGCATCGCCGCCCGTGGTTCGGGCGGCGAGTTTGCCGGTGGTGATGACCTGGTTGCGGGCGATGGCGAAGAGCCAGGACCGCAACTTCTCGGGTTGCCGGAGCTGACCGAGCCGGGTGGTTGCCCGCACGAAGGTCTCCTGCATGGCATCCGCCGCATCGGCCTCGTTGCGGAGCCGGGAACGGCAGAACGTGTAGATCTCGTCCGCATAGCGGTCGTAGATCGCACCGAACGCCTGCGGATCGTGCGATCTCGCCTGCTCGACGAGCTCCGAATCGCTCGCTCCCGCGTGTTCCCAGTTCATTCCTGCGTTGTTCCCCGCCCTTGGACGTCGACCGACGTTCGCACAGCTGACCCATGTTGGCCCATATCGCCGCCTCAGAGACTATGGGATCCGTCACGCCTGCGCGAGCGGGGCGGCCTCGTCGTCCCGGCGTCGCCAGGCGAGCAGGCCGGCGGCGACAGCGAGCAGGACGACGGTGCCCCACAGCACGGTGACGACGGTGTCGGCCAGCGACCGATCCGGCGCCCGCTGAAACGGATCCCCACCGGCAAAGGCAAGGCCGTCAGCGTCTTCGGAATCGTCAGCGTCTTCGGTTTCGGCTGCATCGTCGCTGGGAGCGGCGTCACTGGGAGATTCGGTGGAGGTCTCGATGGGTTCCGTGGGCTCGGTCGTGTTCGGGGACTCGTCGTCGGTCTCGACGGCGCCATCGACCTCAGGCTCGACAACGGGCGTCGGATCGATCTCCGGCTCGGGCGTCGGCTCGACGACCGGCTCCGGGGTCTCGATCTCCGGCTCGGGCGTCGGCTCCACGAGCGGCTCCGGGGTTTCGGTCTCCGGATCAGGCGTCGGCTCCACGAGCGGCTCCGGGGTCTCGGTCTCCGGGTCGGGCGTCGGCTCGACCGGCGGTTCCGGGGTCTCACACGTGAAGTCGAACGTCTCGACGGCGATGGCGTCGTGGCCGGAGCGGATCGTGAAGTCCACCGAGCCGTTCGGTTCGACGACGAGCGGCCAGTCCAGGTGGGCGCCGGGCTCGATCGGCTGAAGGGCGTACGGGTTCGGGTGGTACTGCACCGCCATGTGGGCCGTGTCGGTACCGGTGTTGGTCAGACGGGCGTGGGCGACGCCGAGACCACAGTCCGAGAACAGTTCGTAGCCGGGGTCCGGCAGGAGGCAGTCCCGGTGCAGTTCCTCCGACAGGAGGCTGGTGGCGCCGGCGAGCACCTCGATCTGCATGGTCTCGTTCTCGACGAGCGGGACCGAAGTGGTCCACTGCTGGTTCGGGCCGACGACACCGCCTTCGTGGTCCGCTCCGTCCACGGTGACCGTGATCGGGTGGAAGTCGTTCGTCTTGTTGCCGACGGTGATCGTGGCCGACCTTGCCTTGCAGCTGGCGTCGATCGATGCCGTCGGTGTGAGTGGCACGAGGACGCCGGGGAACACGATGATGGGCCCTTCCTCGTCGGGGCCGTTGCCGCCGGGCAGGATGTCGCCGGGACCCTCGACCGCCGCGGCGGGGGCGATGGCGAGCAGCATCGTCGAGGCGATGGCCACCAGGCTGGCCAGCAGCACCCGCAGGAACCGCTTGCTGGATGTGTTCGGGTTGATCGTTGCAACCATGTTCGTTTCTCCTTGGTGTGGGCGTGTCGAGCACGCTTTGACACCAAGGAGATGAACGGGGTCGCGGTTCCTTACACCCCAGTTGAGAAAATTCTTCGACTGATGATGACGGAACGACTCCGTGGCGCAATCGCTTCGCAACGCCCACTTTCCCGCCGCTTTCTCGCAGGGCCGTTTCACTACCCGCATGATGCGTGTGAGGGTTTGGGCTGGCCTACTGGCATTCGGGGCTGGACTCGCCCATGTGGCGGCACCTCGCTTGGTCTGGTTGCCGCAAGATCCCGCGGGCCCAGGGGTCGGCCTTCAGGCCGCCCTGGTGACCTTCACGGTCGTCGGAGCAGTTGCGATGGTCGGCGCACTGCTGTTGCTGCGACTGCCGACAACCGGCACGACGATGATCGCTGCGACCGCGGTCGTCTCGAGTTTCGGCACGGTGTGGGAGTTCCGTCCAGTGGTCTTCCTCTTGTCGCTGCCACTCCTCTTCGCCGCCTCGTTGCTTCTGATCGGCGACAGCGATGCGGACCCTCCCGTTGCCGGTCGGCGGGCCGCACTCGGCGCCGTGGCGATGGGCGGCTATGTGATCTGGCGGATGCTCCAGGCGTACCAGGTCCGTTCGGAGCGGAACACGCCGGATTCCATTGCGGTCAAGCCGCCGTGGGTGGCCGAGTGGTTGTGGGTTGGGGGTGTGACCGCCACGGCTGCCCGGGTGACCGCAGCGGGATTGGCCCAAACTCGTCAACGGTGCACGTACTGGACGGATAGCGGCGATCGCCGCTGGGTCGAGGCGGTTCCCGATTCGGCGGGAATCACCCGATTCGAGCTGACAGAACTCGAACCCGGTCACGAGCACTTCTATCGGGTGGATCGGGCCGACGGTGCGGCCTCGACCGCCGGCGCCGACGCCGCCTTCCGAACCGCCGTCGGTGGTGCGCAGGACGTGACCATCGCGTTCGGTTCCTGCGCTCGAACCGGTTCGAACGGCGCAGTGTTCGATGCCATTCGTGCACTCGGCCCGGAGCTCTTCGTCCATCTCGGGGACCTGCACTACGGCAACCTCTCGTCGCCGCAGCCCGACGACCATCTCTTCCTCTTGACGAGGGCATTGTCGACGCCGGCGCAGTCGGCCCTGTTCAGTAGCGTCCCGTCGGCGTGGATTTGGGATGACCACGACTACGGCCCGAACGATTCGGACTCCTCGAGCCGGTCACGAACGGCGGCACTCCGCAACTATCGACGCACCGTTCCGCACTGGGATGTGCAGCCCGAGCCGGAAGCTCCGATCAACCAGGCGTTCTCGATCGGACGGGTCCGCGTGGTGATCATCGACACCAGATCGCGCCGAACCCCGTCGACGATGTTGGGGCCGGAGCAGGAGGCTTGGTTGATCCGAGAGCTGACCGAAAGCGCCCGTACCCACGCAGTGGTTGTGTGGGCGAGCCCAGCGCCATGGAACGTTCGGGATCGTCCCGGGAGCGACCAGTGGGGAGGCTACGCAGATGAACGCCGGCGAATCGCCAATGCGCTCGCTCAGGCCGACGTCGACAACCTCGTGATGATCAGCGGCGATTGGCACCTCTCTGCGATCGACGATGGGACGAACACTGGCTATGCCGACGACGGCTCACCGGGCTTCCCCCTGATCCACGGCGCTCCTCTCGACCGTCCCGGTGCACGTACGAACGACCCGTACAGTCACGGCGTGTTCTCCAACTCGGGCCAGTTCGGCTCCGTCCGGATCGCCGACGACGGTGGCGACACCGTCGAGGTCTCCCTCACAAGCCATCTGTGGACCGGAGAGGAGCTCGGTGAGTACCGGTTCATCGTGGCGACGTGACGCCCGGGCGCTACGCCTTGTGCGGGATGAGGCGGATGGTGGAGGTTCCCTTGGCGAGGACGTCGCCGTCGGCGTTGAGCAGGCGTCCCTCGGCGAAGATCGTCTGCTTGCCGGTCCGCTCGATCCATCCTTCTGCAACGACCGTGCCGGGGTTGGCCGGTTTGAAGAAGCTGATCTTGAGCTCGAGGGTCGCGATCCAGAAGTCGTCGGAGTAGCGGGCGATGCAGGCGTGCGCCATGGCGGCGTCGATCCATCCGGTGACGAAGCCGCCCTGAGCGATGCCACCGGAGTGACACATCTCGGGTTTGCACGTGAATTCGATACTGGATCGGCCGGCGTCGCCGTCGAAGGTCAGCGGCCGTCCGTCGCCGAGGGTGGTGAGCACGGGCGGCGGTTCGTAGTCGCCGAAGACGCCGTGGGTGGATTCGGTCACGACATGCTCCCGGTGTGGTCGGCGGTGGCTGCGGTTGCCTTCACGTAGGCACGATCATCGTGGACGGCGGTGAGGGTGACGTCGGCGAAGCCGCCTCGGCGCAGCAGCGCAATGAGGGCCGTGGCCGACGGCACGAAGTAGCAGGTGAGGTCGCCGGCGATGCCGGACTCGACGAACTCGATGCGGGGCCGCTGTTTGAGCCAGGCGGCGAGCGGGACTCGGGACGTGGCTCGGGATGGCAGGTCGGTGAGGAACTTGGTCTTCAAATGAAGAACGCCGCCCGGCTTGAGCAATGAGTGGAGCGTGCGGGCCTCTCCCAGCAGATCCTCGACGTGGTACAGCACGTTGAGGTGCAGGATCCGGTCGAACGGCGGTTCCCCGGCAGCGAGGAGGTCGGCGGCTCTCCCCTGCCGATATTCGGCCGAGGCGCCGATCCGTTCCTTCGTGTATTCGAAGTTGTTCCGACCTTCGTTGCGAGGCGAGCTCTGGTCGTCGATCCCCAGCACAGAGGCACCGCGTTCTTCGCACAGGAAGGAGTGCCCGCCGTCGGAGCAGCCGACGTCGAGCAGGCGTTCGCCGGCGAGCGAGGCGGGCACCTGGGTGCGGTCCAGGTCCAGCGCCGGGTCGTAGAAGCCGACGGTGCGGCCCTCGCCGGGGAGATCGATGTCGTGTCGCCACTCGACTGATGGCACGGTGGGCCTCCTGGTTGGTGTGCGAACAACCTAGTGAAGCGCAGTGGCCTCACGGCCAAACGGCGTCAGATCGGATCGCCGAAGTTGTCGCAATCTGCGTTCTCGCATTGGCTGGGCTCGCCGGGAACCTCGGGAGGAAGCCCGCTCACCCCGCAGTGGGGGCAGATCGGCGACGGGTCATCGTCGTCAACGGGATCCCACAGGTCGCTCATCGCGACACGGTAGTCCGTCGTCTGCACCCGCTGGCAGCTCCCCTGTGCACACGACCCCCCTGCCCAGTGCAGGCGAAGCCTGACGCTCAATGAAGGGGCTAAGAGTTCACAGGCTGGAAACGCGTCAGGCCATGGCGGGCGCTTGGTTCGTGCCCTGTTGTGCTCCGGCGGGGCGACGCTTGCGGAACCACTCGGCGATCAGCACACCGAGCGGGGCCGAGAACCAGATGCACACGAGGATGGCGCCCGCTTCGATGTTGCGCATGATCGGTCCGAGCACGAACAGCATCACTCGGAACAGCCAGAAGGCGCCCCACATGGAACCGAGGAAGCGGAACATCCAGATTCGGTGGGCGGCGATGTCGCCGGCGCGGGCGGTGGACGCGGTCTTGATGGCGCAGCCGTAGACGACGAAGGCCATGGAGAAGAAGCCGAGCATCGACCAGATGCCGCCGTACTCCTCGACAGAGCCGTGTTCGCCGGCGAGCAGCACGGCGAAGAGCGTGCCGAGGGTGACGGCACCGAAGCTGACTCGGCCGAGGATTCGGTGCTGTCGGGCGTTGCTGCCGGTTCCGGGCTTGGCGAGCTGCACGTGGGCGAGCACGAAGGCGACCGTGTTGAAGGCGATGTGGCCGAAGAGGAAGGTGCGGCGGAGTGTCGGGCCGTTGGCGAACCGTTCGTGGAAGGCGACGCCCCATGCGGGGTGCGAGTCGTAGTTCGTGGCGATCGAACAGGCGTTGTCCGGGCAGGTGCTGAGTGCCACGGGAAGGTCGCCGTTGGAGGACACGCCGGCGTTGTCCAGCAGGTCGTAGATGCTGACGAAGAAGGCGATGGCGTCGCCCTGGCCCCGCACGAAGTAGCCGATGTTCAGCACGAGCATGAGCACGATGCCGAAGTACATGAACCCCTGCCATGTGGACCGGCGAAGGCCCTGCACGAGCAGTCCGGCCCACAGGACGAGCGCCCCGTAGAACACGAGCGTTTCGATCGGCATGTTGTCCCCCTCGTGGCCAATCCCCCGAAGGGCCACGGCTTCGACCCTATGTGTCGGAGAGCGATCCGGTCAACGGAGCGGTGGCGGGGCGCGATACTGGCGGGATGGAGAGCTGGACGGTCACGGCGGAGCACATCGACGAATTTCGCCGGCTGGAAGAGGCGTTGTGGATCTCCGAGACCAGGGGCGATCCGCAGTGGATGGACGAAGTCCTGTCCCCGACCTTCACCGAACACGGGAAGTCGGGACGCACCTTCGACCGGGTGACGATCATCGAAGAAGAGCAGATCCCGCCCCACATCGACATCGTCCTGCCGCTGCCGGACTTCTCCGTGCGGGCTGTGGGCCAGGGGGCGGCGCTGGTGACGTACACTTCGATCGTCCGGGGCGTTCCCGCCAACCGGAGTTCCGTCTGGCGTTTCGACGGCGATCGTTGGCTACTCGAGTTCCATCAGGGCACGCTCGCCCTCGTGCCGACCACTGTGGACACCGCTCGCCTTCGAGAGGCGGAGTTCAGCTCGCGTCTTCGCGGCTACGACACGGAAGCGGTGAAGCGGTTCCTTTCCTCGATTGCGGATCGACTCGACTCGGGGCAGCGGGTGGCGAGTGACGAGGTCGCCACCGCGAGGTTCGAACTCGCGCTTCGAGGGTCGTGCTCGGAGGAAGTCGACAGTTTCCTTGCGGAGCTCCGTTCGCAACTCTGAACATCACCAACGGGACCGGCGAGGACCGGCCGGTAGGGTGCTCGGCATGCGGTTGCTTGTTCGGAACATGTCACGCTCGACCACCCAGGCGGATCTGCAGGATCTGTTCGAGTCGTTCGGTGCGGTCCAGTCGTGCGTGATCGTGATGGATGAGGCGACGGGCCGGTCCAAGGGGTTCGGATTCGTCGAAATGCCGAAAGCCGGCGACGCAAAGGCCGCCGTGCATCACTTGAACGGTCACGAGTTCGACGGCGAGTACCTGCGGGTCAAACGCGCCACCTGATCCAAACCGCTGACGATCAACAGGTGGAACCGTTGTGGGAGCGGGCGAATCAGGAAGCCTTGGCGTCGATGAGGTCTTGGACCCGGGCGCGGATTCTGGCGACTTGTTCGGCCGCAACGATGGGATCGTCCTCCTCGATGTCTTCGGGGTCCCAGTGCATGTTGTCGATGTAGGACGCCCACATTCCTCGACTGACGTCGTTGCCACGCCAGCCGTTGTCGCCCCCGCAGGCATCTCGGGTGTTGAAGACACTTGTGTCCTGAGTGTGTGAGTAGGGAACGATGTGATCGCCCTGCAACCAATGGAATGGGGCGTCGCACACCGGATTCGAACACTTGCCGTTGGTTGCTGCCGACGAAACATCCCGCATCCATTGGGGTATCTGCCGGCTGTCGTAGGAGGCATTGATCGGCCGGCCCCTCGCGGAGTAGACGATTCTTCGAAAGGTTGCCGTGACCGAAGCCGCAAACCCGTAGAGCGGGTGGATTTGTGTGCCGTCGATGAGTTGGCACTTCTTATCGACATGGCTGCCGTCGATCTCGGGGAACCGGTTTCGGGCCGGGTCTTCGAGCCACGCCAGCGTGGACTCGTACACTTTCTGGCTCATCACGATGTTCACTCGTGGCCGAGCAAACGAACCGTCTGGGCGAGCATCGCCACGACCCACGAGGTTCAGCAGTGCCACCAACGTGCGGCGGCGCATGCTCGATACCGAACCAGCCTCCCGCTCGGCATTCCGCAGCTTGGAAGCTTCCGCTTCGATGGCGGTCCGCAATGCGGCGGTCTGCAGTGGGTCCAAAGTTCCGGAGATCTTCGAGCATCCGCCCGGCAATGCGGTGATGGACAGACCAACGGCGGCGAGATGGGATTTGGGTTCCGCCCCGTCGGGGTCGGCTCCGAGCAGCCAGCGGTCGAGCACCTCATCGAGGTCGCGGAACTGACAGCTTGTGAACCAGCGAACGAACTTGGCCTGGTCGGCCCGCATCTGATGGTGGATACGGGGATTGTCGGCCAAACGCAGCTTCTGGAGGTGTGCGGTCGACAGGTCGCCGACACGGTAAGCATCGGCGAAGGTTGGAAAGTCCTCGAGCCACTTGGCGAGCCGCGCCTGTGCCCGGAATTCGGCCGGGTCCTGCAGTGTGCGGGCCGCCAAATGGTTGGCCGCGTTGCGCTGATCGTTCAACCGGCCAACATCCACCTGGTCGGCGGCGTGCAATGCCTCCATCCGCAATGCATCCACCCGCGCTGCGACAACCGCGAGCGCGACCGCACGATCGGACAACTCCTCGGCGGAGAGACAGGACAGGGGTATGTGAAAGCAGTCGGCAACAGCCGCCTCCAGCGCCGCCACATCGGCACCCGCTTGTTTCACTCCCCCGATCGCCATGTGCACATTGTATCGAACATTTGTTCGATACGCAAGAAGGGCTGGAACTTCAAGGAGTGCCTCAGCGCACGGAGAGCTCGATGGCGCAGGAGTCCAGATCGACGCTGACCAGGCCAATCCGGGCCATGAGCTGGTCCTGGTCGAACAGCTCGGTGCCACGGAAGTCATCGGCAATCCGGAAGTGCAGCCGGGTCCCCGCATCGAGGGACGCCTGCATGGCCACCGGAGCGCTCGGGGCTCCCCGCTCGTACGTCTGCGCCCAACAGATGCCGTCGACAACGGTCTCGATGCTGGCGCTCGCCGCAAGAGCGTTGATCGCCGCCAAACCTGCGCCGCACAGCTCGTGCTTGAGCTGGTCGTGCTCCTTGGCGTCCCGGCACGCGAAGAGTTCGGTCATCATCCGTTCGATGTACCGTTCGCCGTCCGGGCGATCCGAGAGCCGCACTCCCCCGCCATCGTCCTCGACCGAGAAGGACCATCCGTCGACGGTTACCTGAATGCGGGTGGTCGAACCGCAGTGCGCGTCGGCCAGAGCGAGGCACATCGCGCCGAACACGTACTGATTCATCAGGTTCTGGCCGAGGTCGAAGTACATCTCGGGACGCCGGCGAACAGCCTCGAGCGCTGACAGGGATTCCATGGTTCATGTTGGCCGACTGGCTTCCGACCTCGGTGGCTTTCCCTGCGGCAGACTTGGCTCATGAGGTTCACCAAGCCGTTCTGGGCGGGCATCGAGGACGGGTCGATCACGGTTGCATTTCGCGGGTGGACGCGGCCGACGGTGGTCGTCGGGCGCCCGTATCGAACCGGTGGCGGGCGGATCGAGGTGGTTTCGGTGGATGAGGTCGAACCGTCGTCGGTGACGGAGGCCGACGCTCGAGCGGCCGGCCACGAATCGGTCGTCGATGCGCTCGCGCAGGTCCGGACCGACGAGGGACGCGCGCTGTGGCGGGTGGAGTTCCGCCGTCTCGACGAACCTGACCCTCGGGAGGCGCTCGCCAACGCCAGCGAGCTCACCGACGAGGACCTCGCCGACCTCGACAAACGACTTGGGCGGCTCGATGCTGCGTCGAAGCACGGCGAGTGGACCGAGGCATACCTTCGCCTCGTGGCCGAGCACCCGGCCCGGCGAGCACCCGACCTGGCCGAGATGGTCGACCGGGAGACACAGCCGTTCAAGCTTGACATCCGGAAGCTGAAGAATCTGGGCCTCACCACGAGCCTCAAGATCGGCTACGAGCTCTCCCCCAGAGGACGAGCCTGGCTGGATGCCCTCGACGCCCGCTGAGGACCTGACGGGCGATCGCTCATTCGTAGCACTCGACGTAGTTGAAATCGAGAAAGCGACCCAATGCGGCTTCCTGCTGCGCCGTGAGGCCGACGTCCACGCTGGTCAGAGCGGCGTCGAAATACTCGGTCATCGTCCAACCGGTGTCCCGAAGCACGTCGACCGTTGCCTGTTCGGCCGCGAGAAACGCCTCGAATTCTTCGGTGAGCGACGCTGGCGCATCGAGGGCGGAGTATGAAGCGAGCCTCCACTCGCTGTCCGCAAGAAAGGCCGCAGCGTCCTCTGCGTCGACCAAGGGCCTCGCCGCGTACTCGACGTCGAACAGGTCTGTGCAGAACTGCCGCCGGCTGGCCGAGTCGGGTGCAGCGTCGATCGCGCTCGGGCCGACCAGGCCAGCCGCGATCCACTCCGCTTCGCCGAAGCCGCACTCGAGGTCGAGTGTCCGCGCAATCTCGGTCCGCACCGGCTCTGGTGGATTCCACCGGTCGATACCGAACCATGCGGCGTCGACGAGCGAACCGCTCACCGCGTGCTCGACGACGACACGGGCAAAGCAGTGCTCCGCGCCCGGAGCCCCGGGCAACACAACGCTCGCTCCCCACGCATCGATGTAGAGGTCCGGCGCGCAGTAGAGCACGATGAGGTTCATCACCGCCACCGGCGGATCTTGTTCTTGTTCGGTCAGCTCTGTCATGCACACCATGGCGGCATCGTCGAAGTACTCCTGGTCATCGGCGTACCAGCGCAACAAATGGTCGTTGAGGTGCGGGGTCGAAGCGGTTGCCGACGTCTCGTTCGTCAGCAGGCCGCACTCGCCGTGCTGGACGATGGCGTCGATCTCCAGTTCTGCGCTGAGCGTCAGGGTTGAGAATGCGGAGATGTCGAGGCCGCGCAAGCCGCGATCACACACCGTCCGGGCCTGCTCCTCAAAGTCCTGATCCGTTCCCCACGACCACATTCTCTCGAGCCGCAACTCGATCATCCGGTCCCAGGTTGCAGCTCCGGTCGGATCACTTCCCGGTGTGAACGGCTCCCAGGTGAAGTAGATCGGCTCGCACTCAAGTGGATCGATTTTCGCGAGTTCCTCGACGGCACGCTCATCGTCGACAAGCAGGTGCAGCGTTTCCTCCGAGGCGAATCCTTCGCAGACGGCTCCGAGTGCCAGGTACGCGGCCTGCATGTTCGCTTCTTCGAGGTCCCCGAATCGATCGCTGAAGAAGATGTCGTAGGCAATCGCGACGTTTCGAGAGCCAGCAATTGCGTCCTGGATGCCCGCTTCCTCAGTCGCAAGCGCCAGCGCGTCAGGCGTCGGGATGTTGGTTTGGGGGAGCTCATCGGCCGGCGTGGCCGGATTCTCCACCGGTTGAGCGATCGATGTGGTCGTCGTGGTCGTGGAAACAACCGGCGCTGGAGCGGCAACCTCAGGCTGGGCCGATCCGCAAGCGACAGCGAGCTGTGCGAGCAGGAGAAGTCCGCCAAGGATTCGGTTGCGAGCCATCACGTTCAATCGGCGCACTCCCGGCCGCAAGAGATGGTGCAGACGGACCGCTTCTGGAACGGCTACGAGCTCTCCCCCAGGGGACGAGCCGGGCTGGATGGACTCGACGCCCACTGAGGGGCCAATCGACCGTCGCTCTCAGCGGCCGGGCCAGTTGGGTGTTCGCCGTTCGAAGAAGGCGGCGATGCCCTCCGCGTGGTCCTCGCCGTTGAGCACCGTGTGTTTCGCTGCGTCGGTCGCGTCCCAGCCGACCTGCTCGTCGGCGGCATAGACGGCATCGAGCGCTTCGAGGGTGGCCCTGATCGAGGTGGGCGCGTTGGCCACGATCCGCTCGGCAAGCGCCATGGCTGCATCGAGCGCTCCACCGGGCTCGGTGACGACGTTGACGATGCCAAGGCGCTCGGCCCGCTCGACATCGATCTCGTCGCCCGTCAGCAACAGCTCTCGGGCCACGTTGAGCGGCACCGCCCTCGGCACCCGGAACAGACCGGCGCTGGTGGCGACGAGGCCCCGCTTCACCTCTGGCATTGCGAACCGGGCGCTCCGAGCGGCGACGATCAGGTCGCAGGCCAAGGCGATCTCGAACCCGCCGCCGAACGCCACGCCCTCCACCGCGGCGATGATCGGAATGGGGCTCTTCCGCCGGATGATGCCGTACTCCCCTCCTCGTTCGGTCGGGGTTCCGGATCCGTCGGCGATGTCGGTTCCAGCGCAGAACACATCGGCCCCGCCGGTGAGCACCACGACCCGACAGTTCGGGTCATCTTCGCAACCATTCAGCGCTGCATCGATCGCCCCCGTCATCTCGCCGTTGATTGCATTGCGCTTGGCGACTCGATCAAGCGTGACGATGCTGATGGGACCGTTGTGTTCGATGTGAACAGGCATGGCAACTCCAGATGGCGAACTCGCTCCGACCGTAGACGGTTCGCCGCATCGCCGATGACTCAGCCTGACGGGCAGTCCTGACGGAACCCACTCTCCGCAATGAGCCAACCGTCAGCGCCTTCGGTCAACGCGGTGGCCCATGTTTGGGAGCGGTCCCCCGCATCCTGATCCCAATCAGTGACGGTGACGACGAACCATGTCGGGTCGGCCGGCAGCCGGTTGAAAACGTCCGGATCGAGGTCGGCTGGTGGCTCCCTCGTCACGTCAACGCGAGGCGCGATGTAGGCGTCATAAACCGCCCGCAGAACAACCTCTTCGAGCTCTTGCACCGTCTCGGTTCGGCGGCCCCCTTCCGCCGAGTTGAAGCCCATGCTCGTGTATTCGGGATCGCCACCTCGGCTCCAGCCGTTGCAGACGTAGTTGCCCAGCCACACCTCGCCGCCGACCCAACGCCCTTCGAAGTGTGCGGTCACCTCCTCGATCCACTTTGTGTTGAGGTCGACAAGCCCGCCGATGCCGCTCGTGTATCGGATCGGACGGAGCGTCGTGGCTTCGTCAGGTCCGTACCGCACGCCGATGCTCACCGGAAGGTCGGCTCCCCACCCGCTCAGCATGGTGATCGTCCCGCTTCGAGCCGACGATCGACCCCAGGACACGTTGTCCTTGAACAAGGCGGCCGTCCCTGCGTCGGCGCATTGGATGAAGCGGCTCGCACCCGGAAGACGCACCTCGACGCAGTGACCACCCGTGCTTGGGTCGATGTAGGCGTGGCCTTCCCAGTCGAGCGGCGAACCGTCCGGCCAGGTCGCGGTGCCGGAACGCAGCAGCGTGGTCTGGTCACGCGGAATGAAGCTTGTCGGCGTCGTCGGAGCGAACGCCCGGTAGAAGTCCGCCTCCGGCTTCCACGCCCGAGTTCGATCGACGATCCGCCACCGACCGTTCTCCTTGCGGAGTTCCACCTGAGTTGCGTACTCGGGATCGTGACGTCCGAAGTCCTCGGAACGAACCTCCCCGTCTGAGGAGAGGACACGCCTGCCCGTCTGATCGGCGGTAGTCAGCACGTAGAGGTGCGCATAGTCGTCGAGCAGTTCCTGGACCACGACCTCCTCGATTCGGTACACGTCCTGCGGACGCTCCGGCTCTTCGGCCAGCCCCTCGGAACGAAAGAAGTGCAGCTCACGGCCGCCGCCATACTCTTCGAAGTACAGGTCTGGGTCCGCGGCATCCGGATGTTGCCGGAGGTAGCGGTAGGCAGCATCGAGATCGCGGAACACCTCGGCAACGTCGTCGCCAGACGCGTCGAAGTCGAGGGCCATCGGGATCGTCGTCGTTGTCGTCGTACTTGTGGTCGTTGTTGTGGTGCTCGTCGTTGGCACAACTGACGTCGACTCCGCAACTTCGACTTCGTCGGCTCCCCGATCGACGTCAACCGGCGCTGCATTGTCCTGAATTGCGTCGGCGTCTCCGCTTCCACACGCCGTCAACAACGCAAGAGCGATGGACAAGAGCATTCGAACAGGACTGCGATCACTCATCAGCTTCCTTCGGCAATCGATAACTGTTTGCAACGAAACTCCGGCGAATGTCGTCGACCGGCGCTCTACAAGTAGGTGGCCTCGGCCGCACAAGCGACAGCTCGCGCCGGTCGTATCATCGGTTGAATTACTCGAACACCTCGCAGGTGGAGCGACGTGTGGTTGCTTGCCGGTCGAGGCAGGTATCAATGTTTCCACCACCGACGAGATTGTCCCGTCGACCGTTGTTCCCAATCAGCGTGTCGCTGCCGGCTCCTCCGATCAGACGATCGTTACCAAGGCCGCCGTCCAGCGTGTCAGAGCTTCGATCACCCCAGAGACGATCCGGTCCTTTGCCTCCGAACAATCGATCGCGACCCGAACCTCCGTGGATCCGATCCGGGTCGCCCTGGCCATGCACGAGATCGAGGCCGTCACCGGCGTAAACAAGATCGCGCCCGTCGCCGCCGTAAATGATGTCGTTCCCGCTTCCACTACAGATCACATCGTCGCCGGCCCCTGCAAGGACCGTGTCGTGACCGACGAAAGTAACAATCACATCATTCCCGTCGGTGCCAGCGAGCGTGCTCTTCGTCGAAGCTCCGACGATCGTTGCGGCCCTACCGGCGCATTGCAGTCCAGAGGACCCGAAGAAGGCGACGGTCTCCTCCAGCTCACGATCGCCCTCGGCGAAGCCGGGTACGACCTCGGCGCCTTCGAAGTTTGGTGAGTTCGGGTACCAGACGTCGTCGAACGTTCCATCCCCGCAATCCCAGAATCGAATCTTGTGGTCCCCAATGGGAACGTTGACCAGCTGTGCGATGGTTCCGGGGTTCGTACCCGCAAACCCGAAGTAGCGGTTGTTGACCCGACGGGTTTGCGTCGTGCCGTTGAGGTCCACAACGTCTACGCAGTAGGTGAATAGTGCTGAAGTCCGCTCCATCGAGACCGAGTAGCTACGTCCGCCACCATCGATTGTCTGTTCGGTGAAGTTCACGTTTCGCACATGATCTCCGTGCGTCACTCGAATCGTGCCGGCTGTGTCGAAGGTTGAACCGTTGGGCCAGTGTTGCGACCCACCCGGACATCCGTAGATGATCTGATAGGAGCCCGGCGGCACGCGGGCCGACCAAGAGCCGTCCCTCGAGTCAACTGCGGCATTCGTGGCGTACCTCCGGTACTGGCCCTTGCCGATCTCGGGGGTCCCAAACACCGTGATTCCGCAGCTACCAAAGGCAGCCCCTGGCGTTTGACCGGAGATCGTGGCCTCCCCAACGACCAAGACCGCTGTCGTCGCCTGACCGCCGATGATCCGGATGCCGTCTCTCATCGGGTCGAGCGAATCGTCGAGCCCATCTCGAGGCTCCGGGCCGGTGTGATAGCTCGTGATGAAGCTGACAGCTGCCTGCGGATCACAAGCGATGGCAGCAAGACCGACGATCGAATCGGCGGGAAGCGTGTAGGTCGACTCCGGGCCGGCCGACTCGAGAACCGCTCGAGCTCCGACGTTGTAAACCGTTTCGGTGAACCAGAACTGCGGCTTTCCGTCGTCCCCTGTGCGATAGCCGTTCACGCAGACAGTCGTGTCCTGCACCAGCGAACCATCGGGGTATTGAACAAGGACTCTGAGATCGCCTGTGGCAGTGCCCTGAGCCTCGCTTCGCTCACCCATCGAGAAAATCACTGCAATGAGTGCAGCCACAAACACGATCGATCGATTCATCCAATGAACCTGCATTCTGTTCCTGCTCTCCGATGCCACGCCTTGAATCCAATCGACACGCCCATCGCGAAATTCAAGAGAAGGCGATCTGAGTAGTCTCGCAAAGCACAACTATCCCGATTGCGGCAATTGACTTCATGGCAGTGCCGATACGACTGCCGGATGGGTCGCCGCCGCTACAACAGCCGCTGCGAAGACCGGGTGGGCGTCATTCCGTCTGAGAGACTTCACGCATGGACGTGGACGAGTCGAACCTCCCAGAGCTCCGCCGACAGTTGGCCGAACTTCCGCTGACCGGAGATGAGGTCGACGTGCTGATGCGGCACCTCACGGATCGGATCATCGGCCACTTCGGCTCGGAGACGTTCGACGTCTGGCAGGCAAAGTGGGGGCTTCACCGATTCGGCGCCGAAGAGCTCGCGGCGCTCTCGCTCGTGAAGCTCGCTCCCCTGCTTGCTGCACTGCCTGAGGGCACCGTCGCCGCCCTTGCGCAGGATGGATCGCTCGCTACACCTGTGACGTTTCCGTGGGAGTCCGGCTACTGAGGCTGGCTGCGAGGCCGCCAACCGTCAGCTACTTCGCAACATCACCCAACCGAGAATCCAGACCACAAGTAGCGTCACCGCGCCGCCGATCAGTCCCAGCCCGAGGGAGAGGATGGCTCCGACCAGATCGCCCATCGTGTTTCGCTCGCCATCGTCAACGAGTGACGAGAACACGATCTTCGCCAAGATGGGACCAGCGACGAAGACCACCAAACGGGGCAGGAGCAACAGGAGAGCATGATCGCGCTTGCAATTGGCAGCACCGCCACGGCGTGGTTTCCAGCTCGCCTGGTCAGCCGACTCATCGATTGTTGGAGCGTCCTCTTCACCCGTCGAGCCAGACGCGGCAATTCCACGCCCGTCCCTCGCTTCACACATGGAGACTTGATCCGCCAGCGGTGGTTCGATCACCGCGAAGTTGTCGGCAAGACCGATCGCTTGCATGAGCTGGGCGCCCGAAAGGCAGCAATGGCGACAACAGTCCAGCCGATTGCAAGAAACAGTGAAGCAGGACCGACAGCCTCGTCTGCCCGAAAGCGTTCCGATATCCAATTTCTCGACCCTGCGCTGGATCCCATCGCATCGATGGAGGCGTGGGAGTTGGCCGCGCCGGGCAACAAATCAGTGCCCAAACAGCCGGACAAAGATCCTTGCGAGCAACCCCCGTCGCTTCGGCGTATGCCGAGGCGACAGAACGGCGGTGGTCTGTGACGCCTTGAAGGAGGCGATGCGGTCGTCGATGGCCGGGCCCTCGAGCTCGGTGGCGTGATCCACGTCGCTCAGCACTCGCCGGCCCCCGGCGCCGTAGGCGTTCTGGCCCCGCTGCGCCTTGCGATGGTCGTACTCTCCACGGGCGTATTTCGGGCTGAAGATGGCACTGCCACCCTGACCGATCTCGGACTGCCAGCCGTGCTGGTTTCCAAAAGTGTTCTTGAAGAGGCCCATGCTTTCCTTTCGGTAGTCGCCGCAACCTGGGGGCCCGTGATGCGTTGTTGGTGAATCCCCACAACGCACGGATCAGAAGGCCGTTCGCTGAAAGAAACCTACTACTGAATATCCCTTTGTGAACCGAGGTTTCCTATCTCGTCCACTGGTCGTAGACAAGCAACGTGGCATGTCCGAGGCTGCTGGTGAGGAAACGACGCCGCGATCAGCAGAGCTCGGCTGTGTTCCCTTAGGCGAACCCAGCCAGTTCGAGGCGCTGACCGGCTTTGTCCGATCAGGCGCTCGTGAGCCGGCCGACGATGAGCCTGGTCATTTGCAGGGCGATCGCAGGGTCCCGGTGATAAAGCTCCATCATCGTTTGACGGGAGATTCGGAGCGCTTCCACGTCGGTCAGCGAGCGAACGTCTGCCCCATGGCTGTTCGTGTCCGTGAACATCCCGATCTCGCCGACGATGTCGCCCTGGCCGAGCACCACATCGACGCCCACCACTTCGGCCTCACCTGAGTTGATCAGATAGAGCTCGCTCGCCGGGCTACCGGAGCGCACGGGTCGGTCCCAGCGGCGAAGAACTCTGGAGTTGCATGCTTCACGAGCCAGTCGGTCGCGAAACCGCCGGTCTCGGTCTGCTCGAGCATGGCGATCAGCTGGCGAATCTGCCAGAGACGCCAGAGGTTCACCGGCAGAAGGATGATGTGCAAGACGTGAGATCACCGTGGTACGTGCGGATATCACCGGCCCATGTCCTTCCCGGCCATCGCACATGTCTCGGGGGCAGCCCCCATTGTCGGAGCGCTCGCAACGGCTCACCCTTGCAGCATGATGTGGCGGCGGTTCTTTCACGTGATGGCTGTGGTGCTGGTCGTCTCGGCGTGCACGGACGGAGGCGCTTCACCCAGCGTCACCGGCCCGGGCGAACGGTCTCCTTTGAGCATCGAGTCCACCAGCGGCCCCTCCACTCGACCGCCGCCGACCGACGGATCCACGGCACCGGCGACTCCGCCATTCACCTCTGTGGCCGATCCACGCGGCCCGTGCGCAACGCCCGACTTCACGTCGGTCGACGGAATCGACTGGGCGTTCCTTCCGTCCGAATTCACCCTCTGGGCGTGCCGCGACGGCGTCGGGATCGACGCTGTCTTCGACGGTCCCGGCGAGGTGTATTGGTGGATGGACTCGAATGCAGACGGCATCGGCGAGGTGGTCATCGGTGGGACGACGGTCGGCGGTGGTGGCGGGACGGTGTATTCGCTGATCGACGAGCGGATCACACCGATCTACTCGCCGATCGGGCACTTGACCTTGTCGTTTGGCCACACGTTGTTCGACCGCTACGTGGGTCACGGCTGTGCCAACGGTCAGATCACTCATGTTTCCGCTGGGCTCGACGACGACCGATTGACCGTCACCACCGTGGTCTACGAAATTCACCGCCAACGGGCGATGATCACCGATGTCCACCAGGTTGCTCACCCTGTGGCTGCCGACCTGTTGGAACAGAAGACCAACGCAGTCGAGGGGCAAACCGCCGCGCTCCGGCCGTGTTGGTCCACGCAAGCGCCGATGGACCCCGGGGAGATGTCGGCCGCCGATCCGGACCGTCCGGTTTTCGTTCTGGCCGGTTCGAGCCATCGCATTCTTGTCGAGGAGCTACCTCCGACGAACGGAACCTGCGAGGTCGCCGTCCGTCGACCACGATTGCTGATCCGAGCCGAAGACGGCAGCACGAGCCCCTGGTCACTTCCAGATGTCACGGCGATCGAGGTGTTCTGGATCGAGCCCTACGAGTTCGTCTCGACACCAGACGGTCGATTCGCCTACCTCGACACGTTCACCTGCAGCCATGAGGGACCGATCAAATCACTCCTGGCCGGGACGTGGGACCCGCTGACGGGAGCGCTCATCGACGTGGCCGCCGTGCCCATTCCCGAAGCGCTGCATCGCGAGCGTTGGGGCTTCCCCATCGAACATCCGGACGCATTGACCATCGACGAGAGCGGGACGATCGTCGCATGGTTCGAAGACGCTGGCGACCTCCATCCGATGGTCGTCTCTGAACGGTGACGATCGAGCCGGCCGAAAGTGCGCCTTTTGGCTCAATTCACCACACAGTGTGGCGCGTACTGTAGAACCTGTGCGGTGGGCGGACACGAAGGGGTAATTGTGCGCAGAGTTCTGCTGACGGTGGCGGCCATCTTGATGTTGATGACGGTGATCATCACACGATCGGGCAACCGTGCCGAGGCCATAGAGGTCGCCGCGGTGCCGACGTACCAGCCCGCGGCGGAGCGCGCCGAAGCGGGTTTCCCGACCGGCAGTGGAGTCGCGACCTCGGGAGACCTGTTCACTCGCACGCGGTCTGACAACACCCAGACGATCTATCGGGTGGCCGACGATGGCTCCATCGACGTCGTGGACGACCTCGAACGTCCGGGTGTGATCGGCGGAGGTTGGCTCGTCGACTCGATGCTGAACCACTATCGCCTCGGCAACGACGGCACGCTCACACTGGTTCACGAGCTGAATGCTCCGGCCGGAGCGATCTTCTTCGACGGCACCAGCGCATTGTCGATCACCGAGGAGTCGATTCGTTTCACGACGCTCGAGGGAGACGCGACTCCGTCGATCACGACCTTCCCGAACCCCGGGGGCGACGCGCTCTTCCCGATCGCCGCGATCGGCGACGGCATCGCTGCGCTGGGCCTCGACAACGCCGTCCACACATGGCGGCTCGAAGGCGGAGTATGGACCGACGCCGGCCGCCTCGCGCACGAGCCGGAGGAGACGGCGCTCGGCGAACGTCCGGGCCACCAGTGGCCACGATCCGTCGCGGTCGACGGCAACACGGTCTTTGCGGGCGCCGACATCGCCGACGTGTCCCCCGACTTCGCCCGCGTCGGTCCGGGCGCAGTCCTCGTGTGGGAGCACTCGGGAGACGACTGGGTTCGACAGGACACGATCCGTGGTTTCGATCAGCGGCCGGGAAGCATCTTCGGCCGGTCAATCGCTGCTGACGACGGGGTCCTCGCGGTGTCGAGCTTCGACTATCGGAACAACGTCGACGGGAACGGCACGACTCGAAGCGTCCATGTTTACCGCCAGCGCGGCGACGGGACCTGGGACGCCGTCGCCAAGCTCCTGGGCATCGATGCGAACCTCCTCAGCCTGACGGTCGCCGACGACGGTCGCTTCGTGGTCGCCAATTCGTCGGCCGGTTTCTGGCTGTACGACGGCCCGTTCCAGGAGGCGTCGGCTCGGATCCGGAACGTATGTGCAGACCCGCTCGGCGATTGCGCTGCCGGCCGGCTACTCGCACCGGCCATGCGGGGTGAAGGCGCCGCAGTCACCCTGAGCGAGGGCCGACTCGTCACGAACAACCGGTATGCGTCCGACGACTGGCTCTGGCAGGGATCGGTCGAGGTC
Organism: Acidimicrobiales bacterium; assembly: GCA_020628865.1. Classification (GTDB taxonomy): domain Bacteria; phylum Actinomycetota; class Acidimicrobiia; order Acidimicrobiales; family SHLQ01; genus SHLQ01. The sequence goes on along the minus strand of JAHDEJ010000006.1, from coordinate 163,663 downwards.
TGGGATGTGGAACTGGCGTTCGACGGCAGCGTGAGCCGTCGTCGCATCACGGGACCCAATCCGATTCCCGGAGGCTTTCTCGGCTACGGGGCTGACGTCGAAGCCGACCTTCTTGCGATGACTGGCAACAGCCCAGGCGCAAAGCCGTTGCATGTCTATCGAGGTGGTGAGGACGGCCGGTGGCGACGAGAGGCGACCCTCTCCACACCTGGTCTCGGCACTCCGATCGTTCACGAAGGTCAGGTCCTGGTGTTCGGGTCCGGCCGGCTCACGGTCTTCGAGGAGCGCAACGGCGCATGGACGCAGGTTCAGAGCCGTAGTGTCGACGGCACTCCGTCCTATCTGCAGGGCGACTCGGCCATGATCGAGGGCGACCTCTGGAAGCGAGGAGCTGCGGGCACCTGGGCGCCTTCGAACGACCCACGGCCGATCTCTGACGCTGCCCGAGCCTCCGACACCCTGGTTCACGATGGCGACCTCGTTGCGTTCGAGGCTGACGGGAGTGTCCGAATCGAACGCCTCGTCGATGGCGAATGGACACTCGAGTCCACCCTCGCAGCGGCGGCCGACAGTCCATGGGACACGTTCGGTCAACGGCTTGCGATCGATGGTGACCGGCTGCTCATCGGCGAATCGACCAGTTTCGTCGTCACCGGCGGACTGACCCCACGAGAACTTCGCGGCGTGGTGCACCTGTACGAACACGCCGACGGGGTCTGGACGCGGACTCGTACGTTCACCGACACGAGGGCGGTGCCCGAGGGCCGCTACGACTTCGGTGCTTCCTTCGACGTGGACGGCGACACGGTCGCCATCGCCCGGGGTGACGGCGCCACCTACCTGCACCGTCTGGCTGAAACCCCGGTCGAGTGCATGTGGACCTTCCGCAACGAACTCGATACTGAGGTCAAGTTGAAGAAGCTCATCGATGGACGGGATCGAACGCAGGAGACGGTGCAGCCGGGTGAATCGGCTGGAGTTCCGGTTGACGCCGGGGACCGCTGGACCGTTCGTCGAGCCGACGATTTCAGTCGGGTCTTCCGCGAAGCGGTGCCGGCCGACTGTATGGCTCGAACGATCGTGATCGCCGACGAGGAACCGCCTCCGGGAGCCTGCACGCTCACGATCACCAACGGCTACCCGGACGAGTTGAAGGTCAAGCTCGCCATCGACGGACGTGAGTCGACCCAGCACCGCCTTGCCGCCGGCGAGACGAGGGCCGTGGCCGTGGAGCCCGGGGAAACGTGGTTGGTTCGCCAGACCTCCACCCGCCAACGACTGTGGCGTGAGACCATCGCCGACCCGTGTGTGAATTCGGACCTCACGATTGCGCCGGTCGCCGGATTCTGCGAGTGGACCTTCATCAACGAGGCCGACTTCGATGTGAAGGTGAAGGAGGTCGTCGACGGACGAGAGGTGACCCGCCTTCGGGTCAACGCCGGCACGATCGGAACGATCCGACTGGACCAGCAGCTCGAGATGGTGCTGCGAAACCCAGCGGATGCGAGTCGTGTGGGCGAGTTCGTCACGCCGATCGAGTGCCGCTCGCCAACCATCACCATCAGCAACCCGTAGGTGGCCTCAGCTCGTGATGGCGTCGTCTGCAGCGCTGCCGAGCGAATCGGGAAAGACCGGAACGCCAGTCGGCGAGTGGAGCGCCGGCGTCTCGGGCAGGCCGAGCGAGCCGGCGAGGCTCCAAAGCTCGGCGGATGGCGCCGCCGACCAGTCGGGTAGGCAGAGCGACAGGAGCGGCGCCCCTCGATAGGTGAGCTCTTCGTCGAGGTCGGGCCAGTCGATGACCTCCCAGTTCCCCGCCACTCGACACGGCGCATGGTCGGCCGGGCCCAACAGTTCACCGGTCCGGAGGTCGAACGCCTGCACGTCGGCTTCGGCCGGCCACAGGTACAGGTTGTTGTCGTCCTGATCGAGTTCGACCCACCAAAGCTCGATCCCGGGAACCTCGGTTTGCCACATGACCCCACCGTTCCGGATGTCGAGTCGGCGGATCGACACCGCGTCGTCGGCGCTCGAGTCCGCTGGCCCGTCGCAGGCGATCAAGACCGTCATCGGTGTGTAGGAACCACAGGACAGACCTTCGGAGCTCCCCCACAGAAGCTCGCCGGTTGCCGGAGCGAACGCGAACGTGGTGGCGGCAACGGCACCGCCGGGCACGAGGGAGAGAACCACGACGCCCGCTTCCTCGTCGACGATCGAGTTCCAGCCTTGCCAGGCCGTGAGGTCCGAGCCCGTCACCGCAACGACGTCGGCAGCGGAGATTCGCCACGATTCCGAACGGCCGTAGTCGAGCGACCCGATGAAGCTTGCGATGTTCCCATCGTCGTCTTCTTGGATCGTGAGCCGAAACCCTCCGTCCGTTTCCGCCATGAACCGTTGGTTGGGGACCTCGATCCGATCGAGCAACTCGCCATTCTCGATGTCGTAGACCCACTGCTCGCTCTCCGACCGCATACAGACAACGCCATCCCCACAGAGGAACGGCCCGTTCGTCACGAGCGGTGCGTCGGCTTGCCAGGCCACAAGTCCGTCCTCGCCGTTGCGGGCCGCAAGGTAGGCCGATCCGTCGCCGATCAGCGACACCAGGCCCGTGGTGAAGAAGCGGTTGTTCTCCGAGTCGACCGCAATGTCGGCCGCGAGCCCACGTAGCCGAGCGAGCGGATGGCTCGGCACCGCGTAGACGAGCTCACCGCTCTCGGTGTCGACGACGACCGCCCGTTGCTCGCCATCGTCAACGGTCAAATACACGGCACGGTTGCCATCCAGCCGGTGCACCTCGGAAAAGGCCGCGGGCGCAGGTCCGCCCACCGTCTCGGGAAGTGGAGCCTCGACTCCGCAGCCGACTGCGATCGCTGCCCACATCACCAGAAAGAACGCTGATCGCTTCATCATTGGCCCCCGGGACGCCCCAACGCCGAAACCGCCACCAATGATGGTGATCGGCTTCTGTCGGACCCCGTTGAGGACAAGCTCGTGATCTGGCCGAGCCGGCACACGAATCGGTTCCGCGGGACCGCCAAGCACGACACGCTCGGAACCGTTTCGCTGAAGACGGCGCCTTCCACAGCGGCACCACCTGGACGGCAAGCGACCGCTCTCTGTTCGGCGATCAGCCCTCGCTGGAGCGGGCCCAGAGATTGATGCCCGATTCGACGGCAAATTCGTCGATCGCCGCGAGTTCGTCGTCGGTGAAGTCGACGTTGTCGAGTGCCCCGAGGCATTCCTCGATCTGGCCCCAGCGGCTCGCGCCGATGAGGACCGAGGTGACGACGTCATCCCACATGGCCCATGCCAATGCCAGCTGCGCAAGCGTTTGGCCGCGGTTCTGGGCGATGGCGTTCAGTCCCTGGATCCGGGCCAGGTTCTCGCTCGACAGCATCTGTGACTGCAGCGACCCGTTGCCGGCGGCGCGGGAGTCGGCGGGAATCCCATCGAGGTAGCGGCTGGTGAGCATGCCCTGCGCCAGCGGCGAGAAGGCGATGCAGCCGATCCCCTCATTGCGGAGCACGTCCGTCAGTCCGTCCTCGATCCAGCGGTTGAGGAGCGAATACGAGGGCTGGTGGATGAGGCACGGCGTGCCGCGGTCGCGCAGGATCGCCGCTGCTTCGGCCGTCTTCTCCGGACCGTACGAGCTGATGCCCACGTAGAGCGCCCGGCCGGAACGAACGGCGGTGTCGAGCGCTCCCATCGTCTCCTCGAGCGGCGTCTCGGGATCGAAGCGGTGCGAGTAGAAGATGTCGACGTAGTCGAGGCCCATGCGACTGAGCGACTGGTCGAGGCTGGCCAGCAGATACTTGCGGCTCCCCCATTCGCCGTACGGACCGGGCCACATGTCGTAGCCGGCTTTCGACGAGATGATCAGCTCGTCCCGGAACGGCTTCAAGTCGCTCGCCATGAGCGTGCCGAAGTTCGACTCGGCCGAGCCGTAGGGCGGCCCGTAGTTGTTGGCGAGGTCGAAGTGCGTCACGCCGGCGTCGAACGAGTTGAGCAGCATGTCGCGTGCGGCCGAACTGAGGCTGTCGCCCCCGAAGTTCTGCCAGAGCCCGAGCGACAGCCGGGGCAGCTTCAGGCCACTGCGCCCGGTGCGGGCGTAGGGCATCGAGTCATAGCGGTCAGCAGCAGGTTCGTAGGTCACCTGGCCGACCGTAACAGCACTGCTCGAAGCCAGGGCGCAGCTATCGGAGCGCGATCGAACTCATCAGATCGGAACGGTTCGCCGCAACCGGTCGGAGGTCAGGTCTGAGGCTGCTACAGCCCCATGAGCGGGCGGATCGTGTCGCCGAAGAGGATGAGCGTGCCAAGGACGAACATAAGAAAGGTCTGCCACTCGAAGCGGCTGTCCAGTTTGTCCTCGATCCTCTCCATACGCCGATCCGCAGCCTCGAACCGACGATCGGTCTCCTTCGCAAGAGCCGCCATCTGCCGGTCAAACCGGTCGAAGCGACCGTCGACCTGCTCGAGCCGTCGACCAACCTCGTCGAAACGGCGGTCCATGTCCTGCGAGAGGTAATCGAGCCGCATGTCGGTGGCGTCCATACGTGCCTCAAGCGCATCGAAGGGTCTGCCCATCGCGGTGAACCGCTCGCCGTGGCTGCCGATGGCTTGCGACATCTTCACGTTCTCGACAAAAACAGCAGCGATCTGCCGGTCGAGCCATTGATTTCGACCAAGAACACCACTTCCTCGGCACATGACGACGGGAGGCAAGACCTTCGTCGGGCGCAACCCAACCATCGGCCGCTGCGAATGATGTTCACTTCCACGGTGGCCCAATCATCAAACCGCCTAACAGACCGACAGGGTATGTTCGTTCTTGGTGGGAGTAGGGAATACTCGATGGCGAATTGGCAAGAAGCGCGACTGATCTCGGTTGCTGGAATTTCGGGAGACGCTGAGGCCGAACAGCGAGCGACATCGGCGCTGCTCGCTGTCTTGTCGATCGTGCGGCCGTTCTCCAAGGCAGTCCTCACTCCCCTTGGCGCCAGCCGCGCCGAGAAGGCAGTCATCGAAACGTTCATCGAGACCACGTTCAAGCTGCCGTCTGGCCATTCAGTACGACCCGACGGCCTCATTCGTGTTTCCTACGGTTCGCAGGAGCCGTGGGTTGCGCTGGTCGAAGTGAAGACGGGGAACGCAAAGCTCGACAAGGGCCAGCTGGAATCGTACGTCGAGGTGGCGAAGGATCAGGGCTACAACGCCGTCCTCACGATCTCCAATGAGATTCCGCCCACTCCTGGCGTACATCCCTCCGGGTTGAAACTGCGTGCCAACTCGAAAGTGTCGCTCGAGCACATCAGCTGGACCCGCATCCTGACAACCGCCGTGATGGAGCGTGTTCACCGCGGCATCGACGATCCTGAGCAGGCCTGGATTCTGGGCGAACTCATCCGCTACCTCGAGCATCCGGCGTCCGGAGCCCTGGGCTTTGACGACATGGGTGAGCATTGGACAGCAATACGCGATGGCGCCAGAGAGGGCACGCTGAACAAACGAACCGAGGGCATCACTGATGTCTCCCAGCGTTGGGATCAGCTGCTGGGCTTCGCCAGCCTCAAGCTCGGTGCTGACATTGGCCAGGACGTGCACGAGGTCGTCCCGAGGGCCCAGCAATCGGATCCGGCGCTCCGCACGAAGTCGTTCATCGACTCACTCGCTGGTGAGGGAACGCTTGACGGTTCGCTCCGAATCCCCAACACGATCGCAGATCTCGATATCACTATCGACCTCAAGGCTCGGCAAAACGTACTGTCAACGATCTTTGATGCACCCACCGACAAGGGTGGCAAGGGACGAATCGGTTGGCTTGTCCGCCAACTGACGGAGGCACCAGATCAGCTCGTGATCGAGGCATACGCGAAGAACGCTCGAACAGGGATGGCAGCGACGCTGGAAGACGTCCGCGAAGACCCAACCGTTCTCCTCGACGATGCGAAGAAGGAACCAGTGAAGTTCCGGCTTGTCGCACGAAGCGAGATGGGGCTGGCCCGCCGAGCGGGAAAGAAGCCCGGCTTCAGCCAGGCAACCATCAATGCGATCGAGGCCTTCTACGGCGACATCCTGCAGAACCTCGTCGGCTACCAGCCCAAGGCGTCGAAGATCCAACAACGCCAGCCACCAACCGAGATCTCGCCGCCACCGCTTCCTTCGGTGGAGCTGCTCGAGCCCGCTCCACCGGCCGAACAAGCTGATGTCTCCGAAGCCCTTCAACGCTGGTCTGTGGACTGGTGATCGTCGGGTTCTTCGATGAGAGCTACTACCAGGACAGCTTCTGGTTCGGCGCGGTTCTTGTGGGTCCAGCTGAGTTGCCGCAGCTGTTGGAAGAACTGAAGCTGGCCAAGGCCGAATCACCCGCAGAACACAGCTATCAGGAGCTCCATGGTTCAGAGATATTTGCGGGAAAAGGCCCCTGGGCTTCATCGTCCATTGAGGAGAGAAAGTTCTGGTATTCGAGATTTCTTGACTGCATCGCAGCTTCTGGAGCACGGGTAGTCGCAAAGGGCGTCGGCCTCCCGACTCACGCGGCCAGGGAGGTCGTTGCCTTCAGATACCTGGTCGAAGAAGTTGATAGGTTCGCCGCGCAACGAGGCCAACCGGCTGTGCTGCTGGGTGACGAGTCTCAACACAAGCTTCACTTCGCACTTCGCCGGGAGCTCAAAGACGCGCAGACCAGCGGCACCGGCGGCTACAAGCCGCGATTGGTACAACACGTCATGGACACACCCTTCTTTGGCCCGAGCACACCAAGTCTCGGTCTCCAGGCCGCAGATCTGGTTGCGTTCCTCGTTCGACGATATGACTGGGACCGCAGACGGTCGGGCAGTCCCGCGGCACAGGCTTCTCTGGAGCTGTGGCCTCACGTTCAGCCCATCATCGCTCACAACCGAAAGTGGACGCCGAAGACTCGATGAGTAGCACTACGAATGGGCTGAACAGGTGGTCGAGAAGGTTCTCGGCCACACGCGGCAAGTCGCTCCGCCTGAGACCTCGCGCTTGCCGACTCTTCGGTGATGGCAGGGATGATCTCATGGAGGTCGCCGATGACCGCAAGTCCGAACGATGTCTACTTGGGATCGCTAGCCCTCAACCAGAGCAAGAACTCGTCGTTCGTGTGCTGGTCATCCATTCCAGCAGGATCACTGACTATCTCAGCGGCCGTGACCGGAATTTCTGCGGCGAACGTCTCGGCAACCCATGTTCTGAAGATCTCGTTCGGTTGAAGCGTCCGATCGGTACCTGGAACCTTGGCTGGTGGCGGGAAGCCAAAATCCTCACTCCAGCAGATTTCCTCGTATCCAATCGCGAGTAGCCGCAGGAAATCGACGGGCTCATCCGCGAGCACGCAGCAGAGAATCGACCCTGATCCGGAGCCGAGGTGGACGATTCGCTGCTGCCCGTTCTCGTCGAGCCAGAAGGCAGCCATCGAACCATCACCACCTGTCTGTGCAAAGACACAGAGCCGTTCGACCACCTCCTTCCGGTCGTGGCCGAGCCAAAAGTGGAGGCCGCTGTTGCCAAGCGCTGCGAACGCGATCCGAGTCCCGGTGACCGCACCGCTGCCTTCTTCTGGATTTCGGCCGAGTTGCCCCCATCGCAGCCCGTTGCGGTCATCGAATTGCGAACCGTGGTGCTCGATCCATCTGAAGAGCTCGGCGAACTCGTTCGGGACCGACATTCCTGGCGCCAACACAGACTGCAGTTGTTCGACGAGCACGGTCACGAGCCCACGGTAGTTCGCTGACAGGGAGCCGCCTGCGCTCGATCGGCGATACATAGATCGACGAAGCCCAAGGCTTCGTCAAGCGAATCGCCAGCGTCATCGGCGTGGCTAGGTCGACGGGGTCACGATGGATATGAACGCCAGCTTCCGATCGGGACAGTCCAACCAAGACATCACGTCCGCTAGTTCGGCCGACATCACCAGCGGCTCCCCCGCCCCATCGTCGAAGCTGATGATCCGAAGTACGAGCTGTTCGTGGGCCCCACAAGCACCGTGGATCCTCCAGCCGATCTTCCCGAAGAGACCCTCACCCTCGTACACCATCGAACTCTGCACGGGAGCACCACACCCGCTGACGGAACAGCGATAGTCGATGTCGTGCCACCACGCCGTACCACTCATGTCGCCAGCGTACGGCACCCGCTTGCCGCGTAGTCCTGCGGCGGGGCCGATGCGGCAGTCCACCAGAACGACAACAGCTCCGGCACCCGCCGATCTGGCGGACACCGGAGCTGTTGATCAGAACCGTGGTGAGGTCGAGCCTCAGCCCTTGCGCTTGCGGACCTCTTCGGTGATGGCGGGGATGACCTCATGGAGGTCGCCGATGACGGCCCAGCCGGCCTTGACGACCATGTTGGCTTCCGGGTCCGTGTTGATGGCCAGGATGTTCTTCGAACCCATGGCACCAACCCAATGCTGGGTGGCTCCGGAGATGCCGCTCGCAATGTAGATCTGCGGGGCGATGCGGGTGCCGGTCTGGCCGACCTGATCGCTGTGGGGGCGCCAACCGTTGTTGGTGACCGCACGGCTGCAACCAACCTTGCCGCCGAGCTCACCGGCGAGCTCCTCGAGCGGCGCAAACGCCTCTTCGGAACCGACGGCACGCCCGCCGGACACGACCACCGGGGCGGTCGCCAGCGTGATGCCTTCGGAGAGGACCACGCGGTCCTTGATCATGGTGCGGGCGAGGCCGGCATCCACGTCCACAGCAACCTCGGCCACCGTGCCGGCTGCAGCCTGCTCGGTCGCCTCGATCGAGTGCGGGGCGAAGCTCAGGAGCTTCGTGTCTGCCGTCAGCGTGGCAGACTCGTGGAGCGCGCCGCCCCACTGGGCACGGGTCATCGACGACCCGTCGGCGCTCACCTCGACGCAGTTGGCAACGAACGGAAGGTCCATCCGCGCCGCAACCTGTGCCATGAGCTCGTTGCCACGATCCGTACCGGCAGACAGGACGATGCTGGGCGACGTGGCCTCGACCACACCGACCATGGCCTGACCCCATGCTTCGGGGCTGTAGTCGCCGATGTTGGCGCCGGTGGCGTGGTGCACGACCTCGGCACCCCAGGCGCCGAGCACGCCGGCGGCCTCCGCCGCGCCGTCGCCGGTCACGGCCGCATGCACGGGCATGCCGAAACCGCGGGCGGCGGTCAGCGCTTCGAACATTGCGTCGGGAACGGCGCCCCGATCGTGCTCAACAACAACAAGAGCAGTCATTACATGACCCCCAGTTCTTCCAGAAGATCGACGATGGCGGGTGCGGCGTCCGGGCCGTTGCCCAGGATCACGGTTTCGTTGACGACCTCGGGCGGCGACAGCAGCTTCACCTGCGCCTGTCCCCCGGCCTCGCCTGCGGCCTCGACCGTGGCCAGCTCGGCCTTCTTCGAGGCGAGGCGGCCCTTCATCGTCGGGTAGCGGGGAAGGTTGATGCCCTCCTTCACGCCAACGCATGCGGGCATCGGCAGCTCGTACACCTCGACACCGGAATCGATCTCCCGGTTGGCGAGGATGTGGCCGTCGGATGCGCCGTCCACGTCGAGGCCCTTGATGCCGTTCACCATCGGGCGGCCGAGTGCGTGGGCGATGCGGATGCCCACCTGGAAGCCGCCCTGGTCGGCGCTCTCGTTGCCGAAGATGATGAGGTCGAACGCACCCTCCTCGGCCTCGAGCTGCTGGATCGCGGCGGTCAGTGCCGCTGCGGTCTCCTGCGGATCCTTGGGCGTGCCATCGGTCGGCACGAGCACCATCTTCGCCATGCCCACCGAAACGGCTGCACGCAGCTGCTCCTCGGACACGTCGGCGCCCATCGACATGACGGTCGCCTCGCCGCCGTGCTGCTCGATCAGCTGCACGGCCGCCTCCACACCGCACTCCTCGTGCGGCGAGATGGCATGGCCCAGGTTCTTGTCGTCGACGTACTGCTCGTCGGCGGTGATGTTGATGCGGGCGCCGGGGGCCGGCACTCGCTTGACCAATGCGAGGATGCGCATGTTCTGCTCCTAGGAAGAAAGAGTTCTCGGCCCGGCACGACCAGGTGGGATCGCCGTGCCGGACCGAGAGATCGGGTTAACCCTTCAGGCGGGTGTTCTCGGGATCGAAGGCCGAACCGGTTCCCACCACGGTGCAGGGGAACAGCTCGTTCATGTACATGACCTTCATCTGGGTGCCGGGGGCAGCCATCTCGGCCGGCACGTAGCCCATGATCAGCATCTTCTCGAGCGACGGGCTGTAGCCAGCCGTGGTCACCCGGGAGACACGGCCGTGGCTGTCCGTGATGCGCTCGCCATCGGCGGTCAGGATCGGCTCGTTGCCGCCCTGCATGTACCGCTTGCGGCCCTGGCTGTCGGTGTTGTCGTCGACGATGAGGGTCACCATGTGCACCTCGGGATCACCGGCTTCACGGGCGGCCAGGTAGGCCTCCTTGCCGATGAAGTCCGCTGCCTTGACCTTCGGGCGAGCAAGACCGGCCTCGACCGGGTTGTACTCGCTCTCGAGCTCGGCGCCCATGAGGCGGTAGCCCTTCTCGATGCGACCGCTGACGGCGTACACGCCCATGCCGGTCGGGCGCAGACCATGATCGGAGCCGGCCTCCATGAGGGCGTCCCACAGTGCGGGGCCGTTGTCCCAGCTGGTGTAGATCTCCCAGCCGGTGTCGCCCACGTAGGACACACGGAAGAGGGTGACCGGAATGCCGGCGACCTCGATGTTGATGACCGAACCGTACGGGCTGCCCTCGTAGGACACGTCGGCGTCGGTGAGGCTGCCGAGGATGGCCGGAGCGTTCGGACCCCACAGACCGAGCGTGGTGACGCTTTCGGTCATGTTGGTGAACGTGACCGACTCGTCGGCCGGCAGGTGCTTCTTGATCCAGTACTCGTCGCGGCCACCGTCGAAGGCGCCGGTGACGATGCGAACGGTGTCCTCACCGGTCTGCATCATCGTGAGGTCCGAGTGGAAGCCACCGTCGTGGTTGAGCCACGGCGTGTAGGCGCTGGTGCCAACGCCCTTGCAGACCTTGTTCACGGCCAGGTACTCGGCGAAGTCGCAGGCGCCGGGGCCGGAGATCTCGAACACCTGGAACGGGGTGAGGTCGAACAGACCGGCGTTCTCACGCATGTTGAGGTGCTCACCGATGGTGATCGGGCTCCACCAACGGTTGTCCCACTCGACCTCGCGCTCGGACAGGCCGTAGCGCTCGACGAGGTCGGCGTTGGAGTTGTACCACTGCGCCCGCTCCCAGACACGAGCCTGGAAGAACATGGCGTCCAGGGCTTCCTGGCGGCTGTAGTACGGGCTGACCTTCAGGTTGCGGCGGCTCACCCACTGCTCGGCCGGGTGCACGATGCCGTAGGTCTTGATGAAGTGCTCGTCGGCACGGGCCCAGATGTGCTCTTCGTTGCGCTCATCCGGGTAGAAGCGGGCGATGTCGCTCACGTGCGGATCGATGACCCGCGGGTAGCCGTAGGTCATCCACTCGGCCACGACCTGGGCCATGCCCGGGCCTTCCTTGACCCACACGGCAGCGGCGGACCACAGGTTGTTGACCTCGACGGTCTCACCGAGGCACGGCATGGCGTCCGGGGTCAGGGAGAGCAGACCGTTGATGGCGTACTTGATCTCGGCGTCGCCGAGGAAGTCCATCAGCTCGATGGCCGTCTCCATCTGCGGATCGAAATCTTCCTGCGTGAACGGCATTTCGGTCGGGGTGAGGGCGGCTTCCTCGTTCGATGGGATGTCGTCCGGGTGATGCAGGATCGCACGGTGACCGTACGAGCCGACCTCCATCGAACCGGAGGACTGACGCTCGTAGCAGAACGTGTCCATGTCACGAACGATCGGGTAGCCGATCTCGTTGTTGGTCTCGGCGAGGATGTCCATCGGGCCGACGTCGGCCATCTGGTGCACGGCGGGCACGAGGGGAATCGTGGCGCCGGCCATGTTGGCCACCCGGTTGCTCCACACGCCGCAGGCGACGACGACGTGGTTGGCTTCGATGCGGCCGCGGTTCGTGACCACGGCGCTGACCTTCTGCTGACCGTTGGGAGCGTCGACGGTCTCGACGTCGTCCACCTCGGTGTTGGCGAAGACCTGGAGCACGCCCTTGTCCATGGCCTCGTTGCGGAAGAGCGTGCCGGTGTCGAGCGAGTCGACCACGGACACGGTCGGGCAGTGGAAGCCGCCCATGATGACCTCTTCGTTGATGAAGGGAACCAGTTCCTTGACCTCGGCCGGGGTCAGCATCTCTGCCTCGACGCCCCATGCCTTCGCGCTCGTCATGCGACGATCGAGCTCGTTCATGCGCTCCTGCGTACGAGCGACCTCGATGCCACCGGAGTCAACCGAGCGGTCCAGGTCGCGGTACTGGTTGGCGGACTGCACACCGAGGAGGGCCATCTCCTTGTTGTGGTCGACCGGGAAGATGAAGTTCGACGCGTGGCCGGTCGAACCGCCGGGGTTCGGGAGCGGGCCCTTGTCGATGAGGACGATGTCCTCCCAGCCCAGGCGGCTCAGGTGGCCGACGAGGCAGCTGCCGACGATGCCGGCACCGATGACGACCACATTGGCCTTGCTCGGAAATTCGCTCACGGGTATTCCCCTCTTCGTGAAGTGTGCGGCGTTGCACGGGTTCGAGATCTTTTGATCGACAACTGATATATCAGCTGTGTATCATTCGAAGACTACGCAACTGCAGTGCGAAAGGCAAGCGGCATTCCATGAGCACGATCGACCTCCCACCCGTCACCGGGAGCGAACCCGAATCACAGGGCGAACGGGCCTACATGCTGCTGCGCGAGAAGATCGTCCGCCTCGACTTCGCCCCCGGCGACGTACTCCGCGAAGACGAACTCCGAGAGACCCTCGGCCTCGGCCGCACCCCCATCCGCGAAGCCCTCCAGCGCCTGCAGCGCGAACACTTCGTCACCGTCATCCCCCGCCGCGGCATGTTCGTGAGCGGCATCGAAGTCGGCGAACTCTCCATGCTGTTCGAAACCCGCGCCGTCCTCGAGCCCTACACGGCCCGGCTCGCCGCCCTGCGCGGAACCGCCGAGCAGTGGGACGACATGGAAGCCACCCTCGAACGCACCGCCGACCCCTCACTCGACGACGAAGACCAGCTCGCCCTCGACCGCCGCTGCCACGAGATCATCTGGGCCGCCTCCGGCAACCGCTTCCTCTGGGACACGCTCGACATGCTCTACGCCCAGAGCGACCGCCTCTGGCACCTCTACCTGACCGACGTCGCCGACATGCAACACGCCGTCGACGAACACCAGGCGATCCTCGGCGCCCTCCGCTCCGGCGACGGCGATTCGGTCGCCTCACTCGTCGAGACCCACGTGCAGAGCTTCGACACCCAGATCCGAGACGCCGTCACCGCCCGCCTCGAATCCCCCCTCGCCCAATAGCCGACTCCCGCCTGCGCCATACTTGATGGCATGGTGACACTCGAGGGGCGGCGCAAGCAGATGGCGATTGCCGTGGCGATCGCGCTCGTGCTCGCCGTCGGAGGCTGGTTTGTGCTCGACGCCAACCGGCAGAACAGCTCCGCCGAGTGCATCGACGACTACGAACGCATCCAGGCGAACAACGCCGAGCTCTACGACGAACTCGGCGCCAACGCACCCACGTTCGACTTCCACTTCCCCGACAGCTGCTTCGACTGACGGTGTATCGATCCGCCCTCCCCCGCGAATGCAGGCCATCGTGGGAGGGATGGACGAGACGGTGGCGACCTGGTTTGCGGAAACGCGCAACCCTCTGGCCCCAGTCCTCGCAGCTGTACGGAACGTGATCATGGAAGACCCCGACGTCTCGGAGACGGTGAAATACCGGGCCCCAGCGTTCGAGTACGACGGCATCATGTGCTACTTCAACTGGTCGGCCAAGCGTCGAGCCAGCCTCATCTTTCCGGCCGGCCGCACCATTCCCGGCGAACACCCTGAGCTCGAGGACGGATCAAACCTGCAGCGGATGATGTACTTCGATTCGATCGAGGACGTCGAACGGAAGGCCGACGATTTGCGGGCGGTGATCGACGACTGCATGGCCTCCCGGTAGGTGGGCCAGACGCCTCAATTCCGGAACTTCGGGATCGTCACACCGCCAGGTGACGTACCTACACTCACATGGCGGGCCGGTCGGACCCACCGCTGGCCGGTCCGCCACCTCTCTCCAAACCTCCCGCCCGCTACTCCAACGCAGCGGCGAGCCGGGCGAGCGTCTGCTCCATTCCCGCCCGGTTGTGCGTCGCACGGTCCGCGACTCCAGAGATCTGGGCGCTCCGTTCCAGCGACTCGGGCGGCCGCAGGTCCTGCGTGGACTCGGTGACGAGGCAGCCGCCATCGGTCGCTTCGATCTCGTAGCGCCACTTGGAGAACACGAATCCTCGGACCGAGCAATCGAAGCGGAACCGCTCATTCTCCACGAGCTCGACGATCTCAGCGTCGATCGACCATTCCTTGTCGCCGTTGCGATTGTGCCCCGTGAACACGGCACCGACCGCGGCTTCCGTGGCACCGTCCTTCCATTCCGCTCGCACCGTCTCGGGCGACCACTCCCCCATACGGGTGATGTCCGTCAGCGCAGCGAACACCGCCTCAGGTGGCGCAGCGATGGCTCGGGAAACGGTGACGTCAGGCTCCATACGGGCGGAGCGTAGTGGACTCCCGTCGAGCGGTGTTCAACGATGTGCGGTTTCGATGATCCGTCGCTGTACCGCACGGATCGGGACAGTCGACCCGGTTCGCTGGGCAAGGCCGAGGCAGGCGTCAGCGAACTTGATCGTGTGATCGTCGAGCGACGCCGCTGCGGCCGTTGCAAGATCCTCCCCGACCGTCCACGTGCGCTCGTCGACCGCAGGCCCATCGTCGAAGCCGACGACGGCCGCTGCCACGAACCCGGCGACCGACGCCGCCAATTGCGCCTGATCATTCGGCCGGAGGTGGGGCACCAGCACACGGGCCATCGACGAGACGGTCACTCCGTGCAGCAGCGTGAAATTGGCCAACCCGTCGTTCGCGAGGTACCGGCCGGCTGCCGCAAGTGCGAGCTGGTCGAGGATGTCCGGCACCTGGCCGGCCGAGTCCAAACGAGCCACCTGTTCCACGAACCCGGACATTCGAGCCGCCTTGCCGAGGGTGACCGTCAACAGACCGTCCACGCGCTCCTCAAGCGGAAGACGAGGCAGTTCGTCGTACCAAGCTGGCAATGGCGTGGACCCCGTGAGCGCGGAGGGTACGGGGAGCACCTCGTCCCCCGCCTGCCAGTAGCCCACAGCGGCAGACAGTTCGGTCAACAGCACCTCCGGGACCTCCCCGGTGCGGGCCGCCACTCGTTCGATGGCCCGAACCGCATGCGCCGTCCGTAGCAGCCCGTGGCCTGCGTGCTTGCCGGCGGAAGCCACGAGATCGGGCAGTCGGTCCGCCAGCCAACCACGCACCGGCCCGACCACCGGATCCGCTGGCGCGCCCGATCGCAGCCGAGGGACATAATCGGCGAGGAACGCCGGTATGACCTCCGGCTTGCCGAGCGACACGAGCGCCTCCACAGCCATCGGACCGTGATTCGACAGCCCGCCGCCGTAGGTGTGACGCGTGGATTGCAGCTCGCCGATGGCGTCGAGGAACATCTGGTCGGTTGCCGTGGTGTGCATACTTCGGTTGTATGACTTCAAGTGCACTTGAAGTCAAGAGCTCTCCCGAAATTCTTTCGACCGCCACCGTCTCCCGGCTCGGAGTAGTTTGAGCCGATGCACCCGCGCATCGTCCGCTTCCGTCTCGTCGCACTGCTCGCCGTCATCGGCCTGTTTGCCGCTGCATGCTCCAGCGAAAACTCCGACACCGCCCAAGCCGACGTCACAACCACTGAAGCTCCAGCGGTCGAAACAACCACCGAAGCAGAGACGACCACCACGGTCGCCGACACCGAGGTCGTCGAAGAAACCACGACGACAACCGAGGCGCCCGCCGACCCATTCGCCGAGATCACCGACACGGTCCAAGCCTTTGTCGACGATGCCGGCCTCGAAGGCGCCGGCCTCATCATCGTCGAGCGCGACCAGGGCGTGCTGTACGAGGAACACTTCGGCACGTTCGACGCCGACCGGGTCAGCATGATCGCATCCGCATCGAAGATGATCTCCGCCGGCGTGCTGCTGCGGCTCCAGGAAGACGGCCTGCTCGACATCAACGCACCCATCGAAGGCCAGGTCGACTGGGCCGTCGGCAACCCGGGCATCACACCCGCCCAACTCGTCTCGAACTCCTCCGGCCTCGTCGGGCTCGGACCCAACCTCCTCTACGGCCCCTACCTCTGCCAATGGGGCGTTCCGAACACGCTGCAGGAGTGCGGCGTCGCCGTGTTCACCAGCTCCGACGACGATGCCGACCAGGTCCCGCCCGACTCCGAATTCCGATACGGCGGCGCGCAGTGGCAGGTAGCCGGCGCCGTCGCCGAGTCCGTCTCCGGCAAGAGCTGGGACGAACTCATCGACGAGATCTACGTCGGACCATGCGGCGTCGACTCGCTCGGCTACATCAGCCTCGGCGCCGTGCTCACCGGCGCCCCCGGCTACCCCACCGCATTCGCCGGCGACCCGGACGGCGTCACGCCATCCGAGAACCCGAACATCGAAGGCGGCGCCCACATCACCGCCGGCGACTACGGCAAGCTCCTTCTCATGCACCTCCGCGGCGGCGAGTGCGACGGCAACGCCGTACTCACGCAGGCATCGCTCGACACGATGCACGCCGACCGCATCGCCGCCACGTACGGCGGGGACGCCGGGTTCGGCGACACGGGCTACGGCATGGGCTGGTGGGTCGACCGCGAAACCGGACGCATCAGCGATGGCGGCGCCTGGGGTGCCGTTCCCTGGCTCGACCTCGACGACGGCTATGGCGCCTACGTGATCGTCGAAGACGACTCCTCCACCGGACAGGCCCTCAAGGACGAGATCGAAGAGCTCGTCCACGCCGCGGTCACCGGCGCCTGACCGTCCGCCCGTTCTGCCTGTGGCAGAAACGGGTCTGAGCGTCCGCAAACGCACGCATGCTTCGGCATGACACCTGCTGCACATGACCCCATCGGGCGCCTCCTCGAACGGCGCATCCTGCTCCTCGGCGAGGACGTGAGCGACGAGAGCGCCAACCGGCTCGTCGGCCAACTCCTCATGCTCAGCGCCGAGGACCCCGAGAGCGACATCTGCCTGTTCATCAACTCGCCGGGTGGAAGCGTGATGGCCGGCCTCGCCGTGTACGACACCATGCAGCTCATCCCCAACGACGTCGCCACCGTCGCCGTCGGCTTCGCCGCCAGCATGGGCCAGGTCCTGCTGTGCAGCGGGACCGCCGGAAAGCGCTTCGCCCTGCCCAACGCACAGGTCGTCATGCACGAAGGGTCCGCCGGCCTCGGCGGATCTGCGGCCGACGTCGAAATCCAGGCTGCCAACCTGCTCGCCACCCTCGACCGTATGCGAGGCATCATCGCCCGCCACACCGGCCACACCCTCGACGAGGTGATCGAGGACGTCGGCCGCGACCGCTGGTTCGACGCCGAACAAGCGCTCGCCTACGGGTTCGTCGACCACATCGTCTCGTCGATCGACGACATCATCCCGCACCGTCCCGTCCGCCAGGTCGGCCTGATCGGCTCCGCCGCAACCACCACGGCAGGTGCCGCATGAGCAGCTACACGATTCCCACCGTCCTCGAACGGACGCCGAAGGGCGAGCGGGTCGCCGACGTCTACAGCCGCCTGCTCTCCGACCGCATCATCTTCATCGGCACCCCCATCGACGACGGCGTCGCCAACGTCGTCGTCGCCCAGCTCCTCCACCTCGCCTCCGAGTCGCCCGAGCAGGACGTCTCGCTCTACCTGAACTCGCCCGGCGGATCGTTCAGCGCAGCGCTCGCCGTGTACGACACGATGCAATTCGTCGCGCCGGACGTTGCGACGCTGTGTGTCGGCCAGGCAGCGTCCACGGCGGCCATCCTCCTGGCCGCCGGCGCGGCTGGGAAACGGGCCGCGCTGCCCCACGCCCGGATCCTCCTCCACCAACCCCACGCCGAGCTCAGCCGCGGATCGATCAGCGACCTCGCCCTCGAAGCGGCCGAGCTGGCCCGAGTGCGCGAAGAAGGCGAGGCGTTGCTCGCCCGACATCTGCACCGAGACGCCAAACAGATTCGGGCCGACACCGACCGAGCGCTGGTGCTGCGGGCCGCGGATGCCGTCGACTACGGGGTGGTGGACGACGTGCTGACGAACGAGCCTGCGGGCTCAGGCCGCGAGCAGGCGCATCTGGGGCCCACCGACGATTCCGCCGTGCACCCGTAGGCGCCGCGCCGCCCGCTCGAGCACCGTCGGCACGTCCACATCGAGCGCATCACAAACCGACTCGAGCAGGTCGGACGAGACTTCCTTGCGACCGCGCTCGATCTCGCTCAGGTACGGCAGCGACACGGCCGCGTCCTCGGCGACATCGGCCAGCGTCCGATCCTGCGCAGTGCGCTCCTCACGCAACACCTCGCCAATGGCGTGGCGCACCTTCGGCCGCTCCTCCGGCGTCGGGGCGGGCTGCACCGTGGGAAACGGAATCACCGTTGCATCCCGCTCGATGTGGTCGTCCCGGTGCTCGTGTTCGGCCATGCCCGACACTACCGCACTGCGGTCAGCGGAGGCCGGCGAGGGCGTCGTCGACGGCGCTCACATAGCCACCACCGAACTTGATGGCGTGCACCACCAGCGGAGCGAGCTGATGCAGCCCGATCCTGTCCTGCCAGCCATCGGCGAGCGGGAACACCTCGTCATAGGCCCGAAAGGCCGGCTCACCAAACCCGCCGAACAACCGCATCATCGCCAGATCGAACTCGCGATGGCCGCCATGGCTCGCCGGATCGATCAGCCAGCTCCGACCATCTGCATCAACCAGCCGGTTCCCCGCCCACAGATCACCGTGGAGCCGAGCAGGCGGTTCCGCGGGACCGCCCAATGCCTCCAGACGACCGGCGACACCCTCCAGCTCGCTCACGAGCCGGCCTGGCAAGGCGCCCCGGTCTGCTGCCATCCGGGCCAGCGGAAGCAGCCGGCGCTCGGCGAAGAACTCCACCCAGCTGGCGCATGGTTCGTTGGGCAGAGCCTGCGATCCGGTCGTACGGCCGTCCGTGCGACCGAACGTCTCCGCACCGGCACGGTGCAAGGCAGCCAGATCGCGGCCGAACGCCGCCTCATCCGAGCCACTCCGGCCACCCGGAGCGATCCACTCCAGAACCAACCGAGCAGGCGCCTCGTCGCTGACGGCCAACACCTCGGGCACGGGCAGCACGTCGGGGGCCCGCAACCAGCGCAGGTCGCCGGCCTCACGGCTGAAGAACCCCTCGGGTGGCGCAGCATGCGTCTTGGCGAACACTCGGCGGCCATCCGCCAGGTCGACAGCGAACGCTTCCGCCATGTCTCCGCCGCCGACCGCACGCATCGACGTCACCGCACTGCCGAGATCGGCCTCAAGCTCTGCCGCAAGTCCTGCCATGTCGTCGAACCCCGTTCTCGCTCGCGTGCATGATGGCAGGTCTCGCCGTCGCAGCGGGTGAAAGTGAGACGCGACCCCTTCACCGGGGGCAGGTACTGTCGGGCTGTGACCGGCACGACCAACATCCCACCCGGCGGGCATCGGGAGGTCGACGACAGCGCGTCCACCTTCTCGTTCATCGGCATCGCGGCCGCGATCATCCTCGCGTTCCTCATGTTCCTCGCCCGGAGCAACGGCATCGTCATGGCGATCCTCGGTCTGCTCTTCCTCGCAGCGCTGGCGGTCGCCGCATGGAGCATCCGGGAAATGCGTCGCTGGAACCCCATCGAAGTCGTGTTCAGCGAATGGCCGCTCACCCTCGGCTCGAGCCAACAGCTCCACGTCCACCGGGTGGCGAAGACCTCGGTCCCCGACGGAACGATCGCAATCACCGGCGAACTCATCTGCACCGAGAAGGCCATCTACAAGGTGGGAACGGAGACCCGAACCGACACCGCCACGCCCGCCCTCCTCCCCGTATCCGGCATGGGACCGCTCGCGCAGGGCCGATTCGACGGAACCATCGAGCTCACCATCCCCCTCGACCGCGGCGCCCCGACCATGGACCTCACCCACAACGAGATCACCTGGGAACTGAAACTCGAGCTGACCAACCCGAACGGCGCCGACAAACGCATGTCCTTCCGGATCCCCGTCGTCGCCGAGCTCGCCCAGCCCCACCAGAACATCCAGGACGCGCCACCGGAGGCCGGCCGATGAGGGAGCACGACCCCAACCTCGTCATCCACCTCGAGCACGACATCGCCGAGGTCGGCGACTTCTTCCGATGCAACGTCAAGCGATCGCCGACCGACGGCGAGCTCAACGACCGCACGGTCGGCCAGATCCGGGCCGTCCGAATCCGCCTCCACCGCTACACCGAGGGCCGTGGCGAAGTGGACTCCGCAGAGGTCGCCACCGTCGAGCTGCCCGTCGACCAGTTCGGAATGGCCTCCGGCCAGGTCGACCTCCACGTCCCGCACGACGAACCCATCTCCTACGACGGGATGCTCATCCGGGTCCGCTGGGAAATCGAAGCCCGGACCGACCTCCGGCTCAAGGTCGACCAAAAGTCGAGCGCCGAGGTCCTCGTCGTCCCCCGGGGCGGACTCGGCCGCTACGACCGAGCCCACCCGCTCGGCCATGGCTGACCGCCAACCACGGCACGGCGACCGCTACGCCGACCACGGCTTGCGCGCCAACCCCTTTGCCGCGCCGTCGCACGACCATGTGCTCGGCGACGCCTTCGTCGACCGCGGCTTCCCCACACCACCGCCCGGCGCAGGCACCCTCGTGCAACTCATCGGTGAGGCCGGCGCTGGAAAGACCTCACAGCTCAAGCACTGGCAGGCCCAACACCCCGGTCCGTACCACTGGGTCCCTCGCAACCCCTGGCGCTCCCGATGGGCAGCCCCACCCCAGCCAGACGGCGGCATCGTCTACGGCGACGAGCTCGACCGCATGCCAGCGCCGGTTCGTGCGCGATGGTTCCGCACCTGCGCAGCCAACGGCGCCACACTCGTCGCCGGCACCCACCGCGACCTCACCCGGCCCGCCACACGAGCCGGCCTCCGCGTCGTCACCCACCACCTGGGACCCGCCGACCACGCCCTGCTCCAGCAGGTCATCGACCTCCGCCTTCGCAGCGTGGCGATCGGCGATGCCCCGCCCGACTTCGCCACCGACGCCCTCGTCCACGACGTGCTCCGGTCCTCGGCCGGCAACCTGCGCGAAGCCGACGTTCTCTGCCACCAACGACTCGCCCAACACGTTGCCCACCGCCAATGACGTCGCAACCGCTCTGACCTCACTACGATTGCAATTCGGATGAACACCATCGTCGTACTCCTCCTCATCCTCGTGATGGTCGGATTCAACGCCCTCTACGTGGCGGCCGAATTCGCGACCGTCGGATCCCGTCGCTCCCGAGTGCAGGAATCCGCCGAGGCCGGCAACAGCGGAGCCGCAGGGTTGCTCGAAACCCTCAAGGACCCGAAGCGGCTCGACAACTATGTCGCGGCCTGCCAGGTCGGCATCACGCTCTCCAGCCTCGTCGCCGGTGCCTACGGCCAGGCACAGCTCATCCCCCTGTTCGAAGAGCAATTCGGCAGCCTCGGCCCGACCGTCGCCATCATCGCCATCCTGCTCTTCATCACCGCGCTGCAGGTCGTCCTCGGCGAGCTCCTCCCGAAGACCATCGCGCTGCGCTACCCGGAACGACTGGCCATCGCCACGCTCACCCCCATGCGTATCAGCCAGTGGCTGCTTCGCCCGCTCGTCGTCGTCTTCAACGGATCCGCCTTCTGGATCATGAAGCGACTCGGCCTCAATATCGACCACTCGCACTCCCACGTCCACTCGCCCGAGGAACTCGCCGGCCTCTACTCGGCATCCGCGGCCGGTGGCCTGATCGACTCGGCTGAACGCGAGATGCTCGCCGGGGCGCTCTCCGTGTCCGACCGGCTCGTCCGCGAGATCATGACGCCGCGCCGCCGCATGATCACGGTCGAGCATTCGACCCCGGTCGGCGATGCGCTCACCGAATTCTCCGCCAGCCCCTACTCCCGCTTCCCGGTCACGAACGGCGAGGACGTGGTCGGGCTCGTCACGCTCCGCGCCCTCTACCTCGCCGTCGAAGCCGGATCCGACGCCACGGTCGGCGACCTCGCCGAAGACGCCTTCGTCGTCAGCGAGGTCTTCGAAGTCACCCCGCTGCTCAACACCTTCTCCACCGAAGGCGTGCACGTCGCCATCGTCGTCAACGAGTTCGGCTCGATCTCCGGCATGGCCACTCGCGAGGACGCCATCGAGGAGATCTTCGGCGAGGTGAACGACGAGTTCGACGTCGAGCCGGATCCCATCACCATCGACGGCCAGAAGGTCTCCATCCGCGGCGATGTCCTCCTTCGCGTCATCAACGAACGGTTCGAACTGGCCCTTCCCGAAGACGAGGTGGACACCGTCGGCGGCTACGTCTGGCACCACCTTGGCCGGCTCCCCGTCATCGGCGACACGGTCCCGATCGTCACCGCCGCCCAGGAAGTTGCGTCGAAGTCCGACGAGGACGACGTCGTGATGCCGCCTGACCATCCGCCGCTGCGGGTCGACTCGATCGACGGCACGCTCGTCGATCGGGTGAGCTTCATGCGAGGTGAGGACGCGTCATGATCCTCGCCGTCGACCTTGTCACCGGAGTCCTCCTCCCCGTCATCGCCGTCATTGCGCTCGTGCTGATCAACGGCGTCTTCGTCGCCGCCGAGTTCGCCCTGGTCGGCTCCCGCCGCACCCGCTTCGTCGACCTCGCCGAGAACGGCAACCGTGGCGCCAAGTGGCTGCTCAAGGTCTTCGATCGCCCCGCCGGCAAGGACAGCTACATCGCCGTCGCCCAGCTCGGCATCACGCTGGCGTCGATCGGCCTCGGTATGTACGGCGAACCCGCCATCGCCCACTGGCTCTACGACCCCTTCGAGGACCTCGGCCTCTCCGAAGGCGCCGCCCACACCGTCGGATTCCTCGTCGCCCTCAGCATCATCACGTACCTGCACGTCGTGCTCGGCGAGATGATCCCGAAGGCGCTCGCACTGCAGTCTCCCGAGGGCACCAGCATCCGGGTGAACCCCATCATGCGGACGTTCAGCTTCATCTTCCGCCCTGCCGTCGCCGCCCTCAACTGGGTCGCCTTCTCCCTCATGCGCCTCCTGCGCATCCCGGAGCCGGACAAGGCCATGTCGCTCTACAGCTCGGAAGAACTGGCGATCGTCACCGACGAAGCCGCCGAAGGCGGTGAGCTCCCCGAACTCCAGCGGGAGATCATCCACAACATCTTCGAACTCGAAGAGCTCACGGCCGAAGAGCTCATGACCTCACGCCCCCACGTGCTCGCCATCCCGCACGACGCCACCCGCGCCGACATCGCCGCTCGGATCACGGCCTCGTCGACCTCCCGCTACCCGGTGTTCATCGACGACCTCGACCACGTGATCGGCATCCTCCACGTGAAGGACTTCGTCCGGGTGTCGCAGTCCGACGATCCGATCAACCTCTCCACGCTCGTTCGCAACCTCCCGACGGTGACCGGCAACACGGCCGCCGACGACCTGCTCGCCCGCTTCAAGACCGAGCGCATTCACGCCGCCCTCGTGGTCGACGAGCTCGGCGGCACGATCGGCATCGTCACCCTGGACGACATCATCTCCGAGGTCATCGACGACCCGGCCGGCGACCACGACCTTCCCGCCGTCGTCCACGACGACGGGTCCGTCACCCTCGACGGCGAAACCACACTCGCCGAGCTGCGCGACGATCACGGCTTCGTGTTCGACCACGCCGACGTCACCACGCTCGCCGGCCTCGTGCTCGCCGCCACCGGAACGCTCCCGCCCGTCGGCCGTCAGGTCGAAGCCCAGGGCCACGAGCTCACCGTCGAGCAGCTCGAGGGTCACAAGATCACCCAGATTCGGGTGCGGCCGCTCGAAGCACCCGCCGAGCCGGCAACCCCGGACGCCGGCCACCACTGACACCCGGGAAGGCCGCCACATGCCCGTCCGCAACATCATCGAGGGCAAGCCGGTCCTCATCGTCGTCGACATCCAGGGCGGCGAAGACAACGTGAGCGAGGATCCCGACGAGGTCTCCATTCCGCTCATGCCCGGCTACGACGCCGCGATGGAGAAGGCCCCGACGCTCATCCAGAGGGCCCGCGACTGCGGCGTGCCAATCATCTTCTTCCAGGAAGCCCACCGCCGCGACCTGATCGATTTCGGCCGCGAACTCGACGGCGCCGAAGGCATCCACCTGCTGGAGGGCGACCCCGGAACCGAGGTGTCCCCGGCCGTCGGCATGCGAGAAGACGACTACTTCATCCGCAAACGGCGGTACAGCTGCTTCTTCGGCACCGAACTCGAGATCCTGCTGAAAGGGTTGAAAGCAGACACGCTCGTGCTCATCGGCGGCCACACCGACGTGTGCGTCCACTACACGTTCGTCGACGGCCATCAGCACGACTACTTCGTTCGCGTTGTCGAGGACATCGTCGCCGGCTCGAGCCTCGACGCCCACAACGGCGCACTCAACGCCATGGAGTACCTCCAGACCGGCGCCCGCCGCACCAGCGACGAGATCATGGCCGCATTCGACGCCTGGTCAGCGCACGCCGCCCACCGCTGACCGGCACCGAATGGGCCGATGCCCTAGCGTCGGACGATGGAACGCATCGACGTGACTCGTGACGATGGCGCACGAATGACGATTTCCACCACGGGCGAAGGCCCCCGGCTGCTGTGCATCGCGGGAGGACCGGGCCGCAGCGCCGTCTACCTCGGCGATCTTGGCGGACTCACGTCAACCCGAACGCTGATGATTCCCGACGCACGCGGAACCGGCGGCTCCGACGATGCTGTCGACACCGAAGGTTGGCGAGTCACCGAAGTCGCAAAGGACCTGCCCCTCGCCGCAGCCGCCGTCAGCACCGGACCCATCGATGTGCTCGCCCACTCCGCCGGGTCCTCCGCCGCCCTGCTCTTCGCTGCGTCAAACCCCGACCGAATCAACCGCCTCGTGCTGGTCACGCCAAGCGCACGCGGACTTCCCGACGGAACCTCCGACGCCGATCGAATCCGCGAATCCCGCAGAACCGAACCGCTCGTTGCTGAAGCAATCGCCGCTCGCGAACGTCTGCTCGCCGGGGCCGAACCCGACGAAGTCGACCAGCTCGTCTCGCGCATGAACCCGATGTTCTACGGGCCGTGGACCGAATCGGCCGAGCAACACGCCGCTGCGGAAGCATCGCAGGTCAATCAGACCGCGCGGTCGGAGTTCTACAGCGAAGCATTCACGCTGGACGCTGTCGCTCCGAAACTCGACGCCTGCACCGCTCCGGTCCTCGTCCTGACCGGCGCGTTCGACTGCGCAACCGGAGTTTCCACGGGGGATCACATCGCCTCACTGTTTCCCACGGCCGCGCACGTCACGCTCGATGGGTGCGGACACTTCCCCTGGGTCGATGCGCCGGCTCAGTTTTGCGCTGCCGTCGACGGCTTCCTGCAAGTCTGAGGGCGCTCGCCCACCCAATCGGCAGGCTGGTCAGTCCTCGAGCGCTTCGACGTACCGGTCCCAGACGAGGCGGTGGTAGAAGCGCGAGATGTCTTCCAACGGGGCCACGTAGCGCATCTCGTTCACCCGGCCGCTCGCCATGTTCTGCTGGATGACGGAAACCACTTCGGCGTCCTCGTCGTAGGTCTGGCTCCACAGCTTGGCCCACTCCTCCACCCGAGCCGGATCCGCCCCGTCCTCGGCGAAGTAGTCGGCCACGAACGTGCACGAGGACGGCGAGTTCGGCACGATCCGCGCCGCAACCATGAAATCGTCCTGCTGGATGAACTGGGTGCCGGGGAAGGGTTGCAACGACCGATAGCCGCCACCCACCAACGCTCCGTCACTGCGCTCGGCAGCCGCGAACTTCGCCGCATAGAAGTTCGGTGCCATCTCGGTCTCGTACAGGCCGTCACGCACGTCGTAGGCGGCCCCGAACGACTGCGAATGCAGCGTCGGGCAGTGATAGCACTCGGTGCCGTTGTCGTACCAGAGCTTCCAATTCGAGGCTTGGGTGACTTCGTACCGGGAGAACGGCACGTAACGGTCTTCGTCGAACGAGATGCCGATCGTCTCGCACACCTGCCGGATCCCGGGATTCGAGTCTTCGAACGACGCAGCGTTTGGGTCCGGGTTGACGAACACGGCCTGGGCGAACGTCTCGACGGAGACCGGTTGCAGGCCCAGGTCCCCCATGTTGTCGACCGAACCATCGGGAGCGTTGCCGATTCGCACGAGGGTGCCGTCGAGGTCGTAGATCCAACCGTGGTACCGGCACTGCAGCCGGGAACAGCTGCCATCACCACTGGCCACCTCGAACCCGCGGTGCCGACACGCATTCACGAACCCGTGAAGCTCGCCATCCCGGTGCCGAGTGACCACCACCGGCGTCCGGCCGATCGTTGCAGTCACGAACGAGCCCGGCTCACGAAGTCGATGCACCGGCGCCAGGTACTGCCACGACCGATCGAAGATGGCCTCCATCTCGAAGTCGTGCACGGCCTGATCCAGGTAGGTGTGCACGGGCAGATTGAGGCCGGCTGCGAGCCGGGCCTCCACCGCATCGCGGTCCAAGCCCAACGACGAATAGGTGTGCGTTCGCATCGAGTCCCCCGATCGTTCTGCGATGTCGACCAGTCGTAGCACTCGGCCGCCGAGCCGGTCCATCTGTCAGACTGGCGCCATGAGCAAACCCTTTCGTTTCGGCCTTCAGGTTCGCGGTCCCATCGAGGGCCGTTCGTGGACCGACACCGCCCGCATGGTCGAGGACCTCGGCTACTCGTCGCTCGTCGTGCCCGACCACTTCCACGACCAGCTCGCCCCCATCGCCGCGCTCTCGGCCGCGGCAGCCGTCACCACCACGTTGAAGGTCGGGGCGCTGGTGTTCGGCAACGACTACCGCCATCCCATCATTCTCGCCAAGGAGATGGCCACGCTCGATGTGCTCTCC
The DNA here is from genome assembly GCA_020628865.1 of Acidimicrobiales bacterium. Lineage (GTDB taxonomy): Bacteria > Actinomycetota > Acidimicrobiia > Acidimicrobiales > SHLQ01 > SHLQ01. The sequence goes on along the minus strand of JAHDEJ010000006.1, from coordinate 136,549 downwards.
GAGGGCCGCCTCGAGTTCGGTATCGGCGCCGGATGGATGCGCACCGACTACGAACAGACCGGCATGGAGTACGACGCCCCCGGCGAACGCATCGAGCGCATGCAGGAAAGCCTCGACGTCATCCGCCGCTGCTGGGCCGAGGGTGCGGCCGACTACGACGGTACGCACTACCAGCTCGCCGGCTACGACGGACAGCCGCTCCCCCACGCTCCAGGCGGCCCGCCGATCATCATCGGAGGTGGTGGCCCGCGCATGCTCGGAGTGGCCGCCCGCAACGCCGACATCGTCGGCATCACCGCCAACCTGCGTTCCGGCGAGATCGGCAGCGACGCCATCGCCGATTCCATGCCCGAGGCCTACGACGCCAAGGTGGCCCGGGTGAGGGAGGCCGCCGGCGACCGGTTCGACCAGATCGAGCTCAACTCGCTCACGATGCAGACCTCGATCACCGACGATCGAGACGGCCAGCTCGCACTGTTCGCCGAGCTGTTCGGCATGCCCACCGAGGTCGTGGCGCAGAGCCCGGCGCTGCTCGTCGGCAACGTGGACCAGATCTGCGAGACCCTGCAGGAACGACGCGAACGCTGGGGCTTCAGCTACGTCGTGATCCAGCAGGGCGGAGGCGAAGCAGGGGTCGAATTCGCCAAGGTCGTGGAGCGCCTCACCGGCGCCTGACCAACACCCCACAAAATTGCAGTCTGACCCCGAACAGCGAAGATGAACATTGCGTTTTCCGCATCGTGGAACACTTTCACTATGCGGAACACCTCGCTACACTCTCGTCAGTCGTCGGTACTAGCCGCACGACCCATCACTCTTCACTTCCCAACAGGGGGACCTCGTCATGGCTTTTCCATCTGATCTCGACATCGCGCAGGGTGCCGAACTCCTTCCGCTGACCGAGATCGCCGACCGCGCCGGCATCCCCCAGGAGAACCTCGAGCCCTACGGCATCGGTGCCGCCAAGGTCCAGCTCGAAGCCATCCCGGCAATGTCCGACCGCCCCGACGCCAAGTACGTCGTCGTCTCCGCCATCACCCCCACCCCGCTCGGCGAGGGCAAGACCACCACGACCGTCGGCCTCGGCCAGGCGTTCCAGCACATCGGCAAGTCGGCCACCATCGCCATCCGCCAGCCGTCCATGGGCCCGACCTTCGGCATCAAGGGCGGCGCCGCCGGCGGCGGCTACAGCCAGGTCGTCCCAATGGAGCTCTTCAACCTCCACCTGACCGGCGACATGCACGCCGTCACCGCCGCCCACAACCTGTGCTCGGCCATGCTCGACGCCCACCTCTACCACGGCAACGAAACCGGCATCGACACCAACAACATCACCTGGCGCCGCGTCCTCGACGTCAACGACCGCGCGCTGCGCAACGCCGTCATCGGCCTCGGTGGCCGCCTCGACGGCGTCCCCCGCGAGACCGGCTTCGACATCACCGCCGCCTCCGAGGTCATGGCCGCTCTGGCGCTCTGCACCAGTCTCCAGGACCTCCGTGTCCGCATGGGCCGCATCGTCCTCGGCTACACCAAGGACGGCACCCCGGTCACCGCCGAAGACATCGGCGCCGCCGGCTCCATGACCGTCATCCTCAAGGAAGCCATCAAGCCGAACCTGATGCAGACGCTCGAAGGCACCGCCGCCCTCGTGCACACCGGCCCCTTCGGCAACATCGCCACCGGCAACAGCTCGATCGTCGCCGACCAGATCGGCATCAAGACCGCCGACTACCTCCTCACCGAGGCCGGCTTCGGCGCCGACATGGGCGCCGAGCGCTTCTTCAACATCAAGTGCCGCTACTCGGGCATCGCCCCCGACGCCGCCGTGCTCGTCGCAACCGTCCGTGGCCTCAAGGCCCACTCCGGCAACCACAAGATCGTGGCCGGCAAGGACCTTCCGCCCGCACTCCTCGAAGCCAACCCGGACGAGGTCCACCAGGGCGGCGACAACCTGCGCAAGCAGCTCGAGAACATGCAGGTCCACGGCGTGACCCCGGTCGTCGCCATCAACGTGTTCCCCGGCGACCACGACGAGGACATCAACGCCATCCACGAGATCGCCCAGGAGTACGGCGCCCGCGCCGCGGTCTCCACCCACTTCTCCGATGGCGGCCAGGGTGCCACCGAACTCGCCACCGCGATCACCGAAGCGGCCGACGAGCCGTCGAACTTCGAGGTCCTCTACCCGGACGACATGCCGATCCGCGAGAAGATCGAGACCGTCGCCAAGAAGGTGTACGGCGCCGACGGCATCGACGTCTCCCCCGCCGCAGCGAAGCAGATCGACAACTACGAGGCCAACGGTTTCGGCAACCTCCCGGTCTGCATCGCCAAGACCCACCTGTCGATCTCGGCGTTCGCTGCGCTCAAGGGTGCACCCACCGGTTGGACCCTCCCCGTCCGCGAAGTTCGTGCTTCCGTGGGCGCAGGCTTCGTCTACCCGATCTGCGGCGACATGCGCACCATGCCCGGTCTCGGCAAGGCCCCGGCCGCCCAGAAGATCGACATCGACGCCGACGGCAACATCATCAACCTGTCATAACGCTCGGCACTTTCCAGCCGAGAACCCCTGCGACCGACATGGTCGCTTCGCACAGCTCCGCTCCCCTCGGGAGCTTCTGACAACTCTCTTCCCAAAGGACATCCAACAACATGGCATTGTTCAGCAAAGACAAGAAGCCGACCATCGATTCGCCGGAGATGGCGTATCGCCGTCAGCTCGTCGAGGGCATGACCTTCGAGCTCATCCCGCTCAAGTCGGTCGAAGCCGGCATCGAGGCACTCCCCGAGAACTCGCTCGTCTCCGTGACGGCGAGCCCGGTGAAAGGCCTCGACGCCACGGTCGAACTGACCGACCGGATCCGCGACCTCGGCCACCGACCGGTTCCGCACATCTCGGCCCGTCTGGTCGAGGGCAAGGACCACGTCGAGCGGCTCGCCAACTGGTTCCGCACCGAGGGCTACGACACGATCTTTGTGGTCGCCGGTGACGCCGAGGAGCCCGCAGGCCCGTACGAGGGCGCCCACGCGTTCCTGCAGGATCTGTTCGAGACCGAGCACGGGCTGAAGAAGGTCGGCATCACGTCCTACCCGGACGGCCACGCGCTCATCCCGAACGAGGTCATCCACGAGCACCTGCACATGAAGCAGGCGCTGCTCGCCGGGGCCGGCGTTGAGGGTTGGGCCAGCACGCAGATGTGCTTCGACACCGACCTCATCATGTCGTGGCTCCGCGAGGAGCGGGCTGCCGGCTTCACCCTTCCGGTGCAGCTCGGCATCCCCGGTGTCGTCGATCGCACAAAGCTCATGACCATGGGTGTCCGCCTCGGTGTGGGCGCCTCGCTGCGCTTCCTCAAGAAGAACCGGGCCGCCGTCACGAAGCTCATGTCCCCCGGCGCCTACGACCCGGACGACATCCTCGAGCCAATGGTCGCCGACCTCGAAGCCCTCAACATCACGGGCCTCCACGTCTTCACCTTCAACCAGGTAGAAGCAACTGAGGATTGGCGACAGCAGGTCATCAACGAGGCCTAGAGCCGTTCCTCGCCTGACGGCTCGTCACTACTGGCCTTTCGGCTGCGCCGAAACGCCGCCCAACGGGCATCAACCTCGTTAGGTGCCTGGCACCTAGTGCTTCGTTAGGTGCCTGGCACCTAAACGAAGCATTGCGAGCGATGCAATCGTTCGATGCCCAATGAAATCAACGATTCTGACAATCTCTCACCTCAGGTGCCTGGCACCTAAGGGGTCGTTAGGTGCCAGGCACCTACGGCTCTCTAGGCCCCGGGGATTTCGCGGTGTTGGACGCGGGCGGTGTCGAGGTTGATGGTGAAGGGCACCTTGCTGCGGACCTCGAGCTGCTCAGCATCGTCGGGCGGGGTGTCCTGCCATTCGTAGGCGGTCGAGAACGGGTCCGGCCGCCACGTGGCGGCTGCTCGTTCGCGGGCCACGTCCAACTTCAACGGGCGGCCGAGCAGATAGCCCTGGAAGATGTCGCAGCCGAGTCGGGACAGGATCTCGAACTGTGACTCGCGCTCCACACCCTCGGCCACGGTCTTCAGCTTGAGCGCCCGAGCCAGTGCGAGGATCGCCTGGACGATCGCCTGGCTCTCCGTGGACGTGTCGATGTCGGACACGAATTCCTTGTCGAGCTTCAGGATGTCGACCGGGAGCTCCCGGAGATACGACAGCGACGAGTAGCCGGTGCCGAAGTCGTCGACGGCGATGCGGATGCCCCAGCGACGGAGCTCCTCGAGCCGACGGCCACGCTCGGACAGGTCGCGAAGCAGCGAACTCTCGGTGATCTCGATGATCACGTCCGTCGGATCGATGGCCTCCTGACGGAGTGCTGTCAGCGTCGCCTCGACGAAGTCGGGCCGTTCCAGGCGCTCGGCCGACACGTTGATGCTGACCATGCCGAACGAGCGGCCTTCCTTGCGGCCCGTTCCGAGGACGTGGGCCACGTGCCGGAAGATCTCGTGGTCGAAGTCGGCCATGAGACCACGTTCGACGGCAACCGGGATGAACTCGTCCGGCGGTACGAGGCCGACACCCTGGCGATGCCAACGGCCAAGAGCTTCGAACCCGATCAGGTTCTTGTCCGAATCGAACTGTGGTTGGAAGTCGGTGTGGATGCCGGACTTCTTGGAGATCGACAGGCTGAGGTCGTTCTCGAGGCGCTTGCGTTCCGCCGTCCAGGCGCGGAGGTCGTCGTCGAAGAAGCGAACCGCGTCACGGCCGTTCCGCTTCACCTGGTAGAGGGCAACGTCGGCTTCACGGAGCAGATTGGCGCTGTCGCCGTCGTCGGAAAAGGTGAAGCTGCCGCCCCAGCTCATCGACGCAGACGTCGTGATGGCGCCGAGCGTGAACGGTGCCCGCATGGCGAACTCAAGTCGCTCTGCGAAGTCCGTGGCTTGTGCCTCCGTGCAGCTGGAGAGGACGCACAGGTATTCGTCGCCGCCGAGACGGCCGGCAGCGATGCTGAGTTCGGACGACGCCGCATTGGACCGGATCCGGGACGCAACCTCAACGAGCAGTTCGTCGCCGGCGAGGTGACCGAGGCTGTCGTTGAAGCTCTTGAAGTGGTCGACGTCGCCGTAAATGAGGCCGACCGCCTCGGTATGGGCAAGCGCCCGATCGAGCTCGGCGAGGATGGCGCGGCGGCTCAGCAGCCCGGTGAGGACGTCGTGGTCCGCCTGATAGCGCAGGCTGTTCCGGTCTCGGGCCTTGTCGAGGGCGAGTCGGGCCAGGTCCTGTGCCAGGGCGATGACGTCGGGATCGGGGTTCTGCGACGGGTCGACCAACACCGCCTGGAGCACCCACGCGGAGTCCTGGTCGGTTTCGTCGACGATCGGCCAGGTGCGGTCGGCCTGGTCGGGCCGGCCGATGTTCGCGGTGGCGAATCGGAACCGGCAGCCCGGGAACTGGTTGGCCAGCAGCTCGGAGATGCTGCGCAGCACGATGGATCGGTCCGTGTCCTCGGCGATCAGCTCGAGGATCGCCGACTCATCGTCGCGAAGCTGGAGGCTGCGACGCATTCGCTGGCCCATCTGGCCGTAGCGCCAGCTGAGCTCCTGGACATCCGAGGGGACATCCTCCGAGGCGACGTCGTCCTCTTTGGCGGATCCGGCGGTGCGGCGCAGTCGGGGTCCGTGGGTGTAGTCGTCGTAGTGCCCGCGCAGCGAAATGGCGAGCGACAGACCGGCCAACGTGACGGCGGAGAGGATGAGGTACGAGAGCATCGAGCCGGCGAAGACGCGCAGGGCGAAGAGCGCGCCGGAGGCGGCGGCGATGGCAAAGACGATTCGCCCACGCATTCTCGCTGTTTGTTTGTCGTCCATTCGGTTTCTTCTGAGTCGTGCCCGTAACATCGCCCGCCGATCTCTCTACATCGGCGAATGACCCGAAACCATGAGCCCTAACGGGCCGAAATGACCACCCTGTGAGGCCGTTGGCCGGGGGTCTGACCGCTCCGAGAAATTTGCCGACTTTCCGGCCCCACAGTGGAAAACCTGTTTCATCATGCGGTACAGTTTCACGATGCGGAACGAGGGGCCCGCAACAGGACCGACATCATCGTCGGCTTGTCGTCTGGCACCTCGCAACCGATCAGACAATCAGACAAGCCCGGTCACTGCGGTGGCCCGTTCGAAACGAGATCCAGATGAGTGACGAGGAAGAGATCATCCTTGCCGACCTACCGGACGACGAGCTCACCGCCCAGATGCACGACGACCTCTACGACGGACTCGCCGACGAGATCGCCGAAGGCACGAACATCCTCCTCGCGCGTGGTTGGGGCGCCGACCAGGTGCTGAACGATGCCCTCGTCGAAGGCATGCGCATCGTCGGCATCGACTTCCGCGACGGCATCCTCTTCGTGCCCGAGGTTCTGCTCGCCGCCAACGCGATGAAGGCCGGCATGGCCATTCTCCGACCGCTGCTCGCCGAAACCGGTGCCGAGCCGATCGGCAAGGTCGTCATCGGCACGGTCAAGGGCGACATCCACGACATCGGCAAGAACCTCGTCGCCATGATGCTCGAGGGCGCCGGCTTCGAAGTGATCGACATCGGCATCAACACCGACGTCGACGAGTACCTGGCCGCCCTCGAAGAGCACAAGCCCGACATCCTCGGCATGTCCGCACTGCTCACCACCACCATGCCCTACATGAAGGTCGTCATCGACACCCTCACGGAGAAGGGCATGCGCGACGACTACATCGTGCTCGTCGGCGGAGCGCCGCTCAACGAGGAATTCGGCACCGCCGTTGGCGCAGACGGCTACTGCCGCGACGCTGCCGTCGCATCCGAAACGGCGAGCAAGCTCGTCAAGGAACGTCGTGCTGCCTAGCGAGCCCGGGCGCACGCTCGTTCTTTCGTGCGCCGCCCTCGCTGGCGACATTCGTGCCGTCACCGCGACCCCCGGTTGGGAACACGTCGACTTCGAGTACCTGCCGGCCAACTTCCACAACCGTCCCGAGAAGATCGTCCCGGCCGTGCAGGAGGTCCTCGAGACCCGCAGCGACGACTACGAACGCATCCTGATCGGCTACGGCGACTGCGGCACCGGCGGTCACCTCGACCGCCTGCTGCTGCACCACCCGAAGGCCGAACGAATGCCCGGCGACCACTGCTACGCGTTCTTCTCCGGTCTCGACGAGTGGCAGGCCGAGTTCGAAGGCGAACTCGGCACCTTCTTCGTCACGGACTACCTCGTCCGCCACCAGGACGCTCTGATCTTCGGTGCGCTCGGACTCACCGACCATCCGGAGCTTCGAGACATGTACTTCGGCAACTACACCCGGGTCCTGTGGATCTCGCAGAACCCCACCCCCGAACTTGCGGAGGCCGCCCAACAATGCGCGAATCGTCTGAACCTTCGCCTCGACCAATCAAACGTCGGACGCGGTCTACTCGAGTCCCGGATACTGGAACTGAAGGGAACCGCAGCATGAGCGGACGACGTCGTCGCGGAGGAGGCCCCTCCCTCAAGATCATCAAGTGGCGGGACATCCCCGCCCAGGTCAACGGCACCTCCGGCGATCAGAAGGTCCAGGTGGAACTTCCCCACCGGTTCCAGAAGGCCATCGATCGAGCAGCCATGGTCGCCGGCAAGAAGGACGCAAACAGCTACATCGCCGAGATGGGGGCAGAGACCCGCCCGGCAGAAGGCGACGACATCGAGGCAGCAGTGGCTGCACTGGTCGCCGAGATCGAGGACGAGTTCACGGCGGAATACCTCAACACATTCGTGGCGACCGGTGGCTTCCATCCGGACACCGACGGGGCCACCGAAGATTCCGAAGCAGCAGCCGCTGCAGAAGCAGACGACGTTCTCGCGATCGATCCGAACGCCTGACGTCCCCCCATATTCAGAAAGCAACATCCCATGACCGACACAGTGATCTCCTCCGCGACCAAAGAGGTCGTCATCGGCTTCGGCCGCCCCTTCGTCATGATCGGCGAACGCATCAACCCGACCGGCCGCAAGCTCCTCGCCGAAGAGATGAAGAATGGCGACTTCAGCCGGGTCGTCTCCGACGCCATCGCCCAGGTCGAGGCCGGCGCCCAGATGCTCGACGTGAACGCCGGCATCCCGCTTGCCGACGAGCCCGCGCTGCTCGTCCGTGCGATCAAGGAAGTCCAGGCCGTCACCGACGTCCCGATCGCCATCGACTCCTCGATCGTCGAGGCCCTCGAAGCCGCCATCGAGATCTACGAAGGCAAGCCGCTCATCAACTCGGTGACCGGTGAAGAAGAGGTGCTCGAACGCGTCCTTCCGTTCGTCGCCAAGCACGGCGCCGCCGTCGTCGCCATCTCGAACGACGAGACCGGCATCTCCGAAGACCCCAACGTGCGCTTCGAGGTGGCCAAGAAGATCGTGAACCGTGCGGCCGACTTCGGCATCCCGGCGGCGGACGTCGTCGTCGATCCCCTCGTGATGCCGATCGGCGCCATGGGAACGGCCGGCCGTCAGGTCTTCGAGCTCGTCGGCCGTCTGCGCACCGAGCTCGGCGTCAACACGACCTGCGGTGCGTCGAACGTGAGCTTCGGCCTGCCCGCCCGCCATCACATCACCGGCAACTTCCTGTCCATGGCCATCGGCGCCGGCATGACCTCCGCGATCATGAACCCGATGCACGAAGAAGTGAAGAACTGCGTGATGGCCGCCGACGTGCTCAACGGCCACGACGAGAACTGCGCCGCCTGGATCGCCGAGAAGCGCGACCCGGAAGCTGGTGGCGGTGCCGGTGGCGCCCGCCGTCGCGGCGGCCGTCGCCGGGCCTGATCCGAACATGACCGACAACGTTCGCATCGTCTTCACTCCGTCCGGACGGCAGGGCGAAGTCGAACGCGGCACGAATGTGCTCGATGCTGCGCGCGAGCTCGGCGTGGACCTCGACACGGTCTGCGGCGGTCGCGGCATCTGCGGTCGCTGCCAGATCGTGCCCGAAGTGGGAGAGTTCGCGAAGCACGGCATCACGTCCGGCGAAACGAGCGTGAGCGAACCCGGTCCGAGCGAAACCACCGAATACCGGGGTCGCCGCCCGCTCGGCTCGCCGGCCCACCGGCTCGGTTGCCACACCGAGATTCTGGACGACGTCGTGATCGACGTTCCGGCCGAGAGCCAGGTACACCGACAGGTCGTTCGCAAACGACTCGACGTCGACGACATCGAAATCGACCCGGTCGTCCGCCTGCACTACACGACGGTCGCCGCACAACACCTCGACACGCCCCGGAGCGAGCTCGACATGCTCCGCGACGCGCTCCGTTCCGATTGGGGGCTCGACGGTCTCATCGCTCCCCTGGCCGTCGTCCAGGAGATCCAGGCGATTCTCACGAAGGGCCGCGAGATCACCGTCGCCGTCCGCGACAACGTGGAGATCGTCGCCGCATGGCCGGACTTCCACGACCGCATGCTCGGTGTCGCCATCGACGTCGGTTCCACCACCGTCGCCGGGCACCTTCTGGATCTGAGCACCGGTGAGGCGCTGGCCAGCGCCGGTCGCATGAACCCGCAGATCAAGTTCGGCGAAGACCTGATGAGCCGGGTCTCCTACGTGATGATGAACCCCGGCGGCGAGAAGGACCTGACTGCTGCCGTGCAGGAAGCCATCGACGAACTGATCGGTGAGCTCGTCGAGGAGGCCGGCGAGGAGCGCGACAACGTTCTCGAGATCGTGCTAGTCGGCAATCCGATCATGCACCACCTTCTCCTCGGCCTCGACGCCGTCCCTCTCGGCGGCGCGCCGTTCGCGCTCGCCACCGACGGCGCCGTCGAAGCCCGCGCCCCCTATCTGAACATCAACTGCCGGGACATCACTCGCGTGTACGTGCTGCCGTGCATCGCCGGCCACGTCGGCGCCGACACCGCGGGTGCCATCCTGTCCGAACGACCCGATCAGTCCGACGGCATCCAGTTGATCGTCGACGTGGGCACCAACGCCGAGATCGTTCTCGGCAACAAGGACCTCATGCTCGCTGCGTCGAGCCCCACCGGCCCGGCCTTCGAGGGTGCGCAGATCTCGTCCGGCCAACGCGCCACGGTCGGCGCCATCGAACGGGTGCGCATCGACCCCGAGACGCTCGAACCCCGCTTCAAGGTCATCGGTTCCGACCTGTGGTCCGACGATCCGGACTTCGCCGAAGAGACGAAGAAGATCACCATCACCGGCATCTGCGGCTCCGGCATCATCGAGGTCGTCGCCGAGATGATGCTGTCCGGCATCATCTCCGCCGACGGCGTGGTCGACGGCGAGCTGGCCGCCAGAACCGACCGCATCATCGCCGACGACCGCACGTTCAGCTACGTGCTGCACAAGGGCACCCCCGACATCCTCGTCACCCAGAACGACATTCGGGCCATCCAGCTCGCAAAGGCCGCCCTCTACGCCGGCATACGGCTCCTGATGGACCAGCTCGACATCGACGAGGTCGCGTCCATTCGGCTCGCCGGCGCGTTCGGTAGCCACATCGACCCGGTCTACGCCGTGGCCCTCGGCCTCGTGCCCGACTGCGACCTCGACCACGTGACCGCGGCCGGCAACGCCGCCGGCACCGGTGCCGTGATCGCTCTCCTGTCTGCCGAGGCTCGCCGCACCATCGAATCCATGGTTCCGACCATCCAGAAGGTCGAGACGGCCACGGAACCCAAGTTCCAGGAACACTTCGTGTCCGCCATGGCAATCCCACACGCCACGGCCGACTACCCCCACCTTTCCAAGGCCATTCCCCTCCCCGAGCGGCGCTTTGCCAACGCAGCCGCGGCCGGTGGAGACAGCGGCGGGCGACGACGCCGACGCCGTGGAGGCGCAACGGCTGCTCCGGCAGCAGAGGAGACACCGTCATGACCGACGCACCCCGCCGAGGACGTTCCGGAGGCGGCCGCGCCGCCCGACAGGCAAAGCGCGCCGCCGGCGCCGCCGTCACCCAGGCCTACCTCGAGCGCACGCTGCCACCGGTGGGTGTCCTCGATGAGGAGGGACTGGCCCAGATCGAGGCCAACGCCGAGACGATTCTCAGCGAGGTCGGCATCCAGTTCAACGGCTATCCGGCCGCCCTCGAACGCTTCGAGGCCGCCGGCTGCCGGGTGGAAGGCGAGTTCGTCTACTTCCCGAAGGGTCTGGCTCGCCGGATCGTCCAGGAGAACGCGCCGAAGAGCTACATCCAGCACGCCCGCAACAGCGAGCGGAACGTGAAGATCGGCGACAACTCGACCGTCTTCGTCCCCAACTACGGCTCGCCCTTCATCACCGATCTGGACCAGGGCCGCCGCTACGCAACCATCGCCGACTTCCAGAACGTCGTGAAGCTCGTCTACCAACTCCCCCACCTGCACCACTCCGGTGGCACCGTGTGCGAGCCGGTCGACGTCCCGGTGAACAAGCGTCACCTGGACATGGTGTATTCGCACCTCAAGTACAGCGACAAGCCGATCATGGGTTCGGTGACCGCTCCCGAACGAGCGGCCGACTCGGTCGAACTCGCCCGCATGGCCTTCGGCGGCGATCTCGAGGGTCGCACGGTGATGACCAGCCTCATCAACGCCAATTCGCCCCTCGCGTGGGACGACACGATGCTCGGCGCGGCCGAGGTGTACGCCCGAGCCAACCAGGCGTGCGTGATCTCACCGTTCATCCTCATGGGTGCCATGTCGCCCGTGACCGTCGCCGGTCTCTGTGCCCAGGCGCTCGCTGAAGCGCTCGCCGGCATGGCCTTCGTCCAGCTCGCTGCACCCGGTGCCCCGGTCGTGTTCGGAACGTTCGCAACGTCGATGTCGATGGCGACCGGCGCACCGACCTTCGGGACGGCCGAGGGTGGCCTTGCGATCTACATCATGGCGGAGCTCGCTCGACGCGTCGGCGTGCCCTTCCGCTCCGGCGGCCAGTTCACCGCATCCAAGGCTCCCGACGCACAGGCCGCCTACGAGTCTGCGATGACGCTGCTCCCCACCATGCAGGCCGGGGTGAACTTCGTGCTTCACGCTGCAGGATGGATCGAAGGCGGTCTCGCCATCAGCCTCGAGAAGCTGATCATGGATGCCGACCAGCTCGGGGCCATGAACGTCTACGCCAAGGGTGTCGACGTCTCCGAGAACGGCCAGGCGATGGACGCTTTCCGCACCAACGAGCACGGCCAGCACTTCCTCGGCAACGCCCACACCCTGGCCAACTTCGAGACCGCGTTCTACCGCTCCTCGGTGGCGGACAACAACAGCTACGAGCAATGGAGCGACGAGGGCAGCCTGACCGCGGCACAACGCGCCAATGGCATGTGGAAGCAGATGCTCAGCGACTACACGGCCCCGGAGCTCGACGATGCGGCCGATGCCGAGATGCTCGCCTACATCGCCAAGCGCAAGGACGAAATGCCGGACGCCATCGGCTGAGCGACCACTAGCCTCGTCGTTGTGATCACTGCGGACGAGGCGGCTTCTCGGCTGCTCGCAGCCACGGGTGTGGCGCCGGGAGAGGTGCCGCCGCGCCGTTTCGGCGCCGACTGGTTCCGCGAGCAACCGGCGTGGTTGGCCGCGTCCACCGCCGCCGACCGTCTGGTCACGAACCCGGCGCTCTCCCCCACCGACGCACTGATGACGGCGGCAGAAATGCTCGAAGACGAGGATCTCGCACCCGATGCCCACGAGCTGGTGGCGATCGGTTTCGTCGAGGCGATGGTGTGTTGCGCATCGCACGGCGACGGCTCCGACGGCGCGCGGCTCATCGATGTCAGTCCCGTCTCCATCTGGCGAACCTGGCATCAGAAGCGCGAGCGCCTCGAAGCACTCAGCGAGCAGCGGTCGGCCAAGCTGACCGCCCCACGGGCCCTTGCATCCTCCGATGAAGCCGTGGCGATGATGGGCCGATGCACGACCTATCGGGCGGAGTCCGGCCGCTACGTGGTGCTCGCCGAGCTGATCTCGGCGGAACGACCGAGCCCGTGGCCGCTTCGGCACCCGGTGCTCACCGGACTGATCTTCGGTGCGTTCATGTTGTTGATGCTGGTGCTGTCGCTCGCCCGGACGCTCTGATCAGGCGACAGTCGTTCCGAGCAGGGTGCCGATGCCGAACGTGATGATGCAGGCGCCAGCCGCCCACGACACCTGACGGGCCGCCGTCCGCAGGGGTGACCGCTCGGTGAACCGGGCCAACACGATTCCGACGACTGCTGCGGCGATCAGGCCGACGGTGACGGACACCACCGTTGCGGCCGTGCCTTCCATGAGGAACCACGGAATCAGCGGGAGTACGGCACCGAGCGCAAAAGCGACGAAGGAACTCAGCGCAGCGCCGATCGGGTCGCCGATGTCGTCCGGGTCGACGCCCAGCTCCTCGCGAGCGTGGACTTCGAGGGCCACCTCGGGGTCTTCGTGCACGGCTTCCGCGAGTTCGCGGGCCATCTGCTGATCGAGACCTCGCTGGGCGTAGATCGTCTGGAGCTCCCGGAGTTCACCCTGCGGATTCTGTGCGAGCGACTCCCGTTCGATGCGGAGCTCGCGTTCGATCAGCTCGTTCTGGGCCTTCATCGAGACGTACTCACCTGCGGCCATCGAGGCGGCACCGGCGAGCAGACCCGACACGCCTGCGATGACGACGGGCGACGCTTCGGTGGATGCCGCGGCCACACCGAGGATGAGCGCCACATTGGAGACCAGGCCGTCGCTGATGCCAAAGACTGCGGCACGCGCGGCGCCACCCTGGACGTCCCGGTGGTCGTGCACCATGTGGCTGTGTTCATGCCCGTGGTCGTGGTCGTGACGGCTCCCCATGCGTCCGACCCTACCGAGGGTTGGTGCGCGCGTGCGGCTCAATCACACCTTCAATTTCTTGACCCGCAGCTTCACGAAGTCCGCAAAGCACCCCTACCATGAACCATGCACGGCAGCCTGTGACAGGATGCACACCCGGAAGTTGTTAGGCGCACTTTACAAAGCAAGATCAGCACCGTACATTCTCCTCATGCACAAGCTTCTCCCCTCCCTTCTGGCACTCTTCCTGCTCGCCACGGCGTGCGGTTCCGACACCACGACCGATGCGGTCGTCGCATCGGACGACACCACCGAGGACTCGTCGACGACCCCCGCCGACAACGGCCTCAGCGATCTCGCCGGCACCATCCACAGCGGTGATTGCGTCGACGCCGGCGACACCGAGGTCACCATCTACTCCGGTCGCAGCGAAGACCTCGTGCAGCCGGTTCTCGACGCCTTCAGTTGCGCCTCCGGCATCTCGGTCGCCGTCAAGTACGGCGATCCGACCGAACTCGCCTTCGCGCTCGAGCAGGAGGGTGACCGCACCCCGGCCGACGTCTTCTTGTCGAAGTCGCCGGGCGCCGTCGGCTTCTTGAGCAACGAGGGCCTGCTGGCCCCGTTGAGCTCAGAGACCCTCGAACTCGTCGACGAGCAGAACCGGGCCGCCGACGGCGACTGGGTCGGCGTCTCGGGCCGTATGCGGGTCATGGTGTACAACGTGGACAACGTTCCCGAAGACGAGCTGCCCACATCCGTGTTCGAGCTCACCGGCGAGGACTACCGCGGCCGTGTCGCCCTCCCGGCCAACAACGGCTCGTTCCTCGACTGGTTCACGGTCTTCCGGGCGGTCGAGGGCGACGACGCCGCCATCCAGTGGCTCGACGACATGGCTGCCAACGATCCCATCATCACCGAAAGCAACCGCCCCACCGTGGACGCCGTCGGCCGCGGCGAGTTCGACTTCGGGCTGGTGAACCACTACTACAACTTCCAGGAGAAGGAAGCGATCGGCGCCGACCACCGAGCCGAAAACCACAGCTTCGCCACCGATGACATCGGTTCGTTGCTCATCATCACGGCCGCCGGCATGACCTCCGCCTCCGACGACACCGCCGCCGCCGAGTCGCTCATCGCCTACCTGCTGTCCGACTCGGCCCAGACCTACTTCACACAGGAGACCCTCGAATACCCCCTCGCCGACGGCGTCGCTCCCGCCGACGTCCTCCCGGCCCTCGATCAGGGAACCAACGACTTCGACGTCGACTTCGACTCGCTGGGCGACGGCCTCCAGCGGACGGTCGAGATCATCGAAGCCAGCGGCATCAACGGCTGAGGCTGAATGCAATCGGCGACACGACCACCCCTGGGCCTCCGTGTCGCCTCACTCCTGATCGCTCTCATTCTGGGGCTCCCCGCCCTGTATCTGATCGCCAGGAACTTCACTGAAGGCGCCGACCCGGGAGGACTCCTTTTGTCCTCCCGGGTCCTTCAGCCGTTGTGGAGAACGGTGCAGCTCGCGGTCCTGGTGAGCGTGAGCGCCGGAGTGATCGGCACCGCAACGGCATGGCTCACCACCCGGACCGACCTCCCCTTCGCCCGCGTCTTCCGCACCCTGTTGCCCCTCCCCCTCGTCTACCCGACGTTCGTCGGAGCGGCTGCGCTGGTGCGCACCCTCAATCCGGGCGGCATCGTCAACGATCTGTTGACCGGGGTGGGCCTCGACCGCACACCCCAGCTGGACGGGTTGTGGGGCGCCTGGCTCGTGCTCACCCTGTTCACCTACCCCTACGTTCACCTGCCGGTGGCCGCCCGCATGATCGGGCTGCCCGGCTCCCTCGAACAGTCCGCGCTGCTCCTCGGCGACAGCTCCTTCACGGTCTTCCGCCGAATCGTCCTGCCACAGATCAGCCGGGCGATCACCGCAGGAATGCTCCTCGTGTTCCTCTACGCCATCAGCGACTTCGGGGCCGTCGCCATCCTGCGCTACGACACCCTCACCCGGGCGATCGACACCAATCTCGGCGTCTTCAACGAGGCGGTCGCACTTGCGCTCAGCCTGATCCTGCTGACGTTGGCCGCGCTCGTCGTACTCGCAGAACGCGCCACAAGCCACGGAGACGATCCGCCAGCCGTCCGAGGCCACAGCACTCCGCTGCTTCCGCTCGGGCGGTTCCGGATCCCTGCGGTCGCAGGCGTTGCCTTCCTGTTGCTGAACGCCCTCGGAGCCCCGCTGGTCGCATTGATCGAATGGAGCGTTCGAGGCCTTCGACGAAGCGCCTCGGGCGGGCGGGGCCTCACCGTCACCTCGGGTGAGGTCGCCGAGGTGACCGCCAACACCTTCGCCGTGAGCCTCGTCAGCGCAATCGTCGCCGTTCTGGTCGTCATGCCGATCGCGCTCCTCGTTGGCCGGCACCGGTCCCGCGCCGGCTCGTTCGGCCACGCCATGGTCATCTCCACATTCGCTTTGCCCGGCATTCTCATTGCGCTCGCTGCCCGGTTCTGGGTACTCGACGCTCCGGACGTCATCTTCAACCTGCTCAATGACAGCCACGTCCTCCTCGTTTTCGGGTACGTCATCCGGTTTGCAGCGCTTGCGATGGGCACGACATTGATCGCCGTTCAGGCGGTTCCGCCACGGCTTCGCGACGCGGCCCAGATCCTCGGGGCTTCACCCCGACGGCGACTCCGCACCGTCGACGTGCCGGTCATGGCACCGGGACTGTTCGCCGCCGGCGGCCTCGTGCTGCTCTCGACGATGAAGGAACTCCCGATCACTCTCATCCTCGCGCCCATTGGGTTTCAGACGCTTTCCACGAAGATCTTCGGCTCGTTCAGCGAGTCGTTTGTGGCCGAGGCCGGTGTGATGGCCATCGTTCTGGTTGCGATCTCGTTCGTCGCCGCCTGGTTCCTGATCGTGCGGAACCACGACGCCCGACAGGAGCCCGGCCGGCCCTCGGTGCGCTGAGTTCGGACACGCACGCTGATCATTCAATTTCGACACGCAGAGTGACGGAACTACATCGTTGTTACACCCGATGAAGGGGAAATGATCCGTGAACATTGTTCAAATGGCTTGTGCCAAAAATGGCGGGAATTCAGGGGATTTTTAGGGGGCGCAATACCTATGGATGACCCCCGTGGTGTGACTACACTCAGCGTTCATGATCCGTCCCACCACTGCAAGTGACGAAGCGGGCCGCATTTCGGCCGGAGTGCTCCGCAGAGTCGCAATCGTCCTCACCGTTCTCACTGGACTCGTCGTCACCGGCGCCGCCGTCGCCGGGGCCATCGTTCCCGAACAGCCCCGTCTCGACACCCCGATCGCCCTGAACGGCGAGGTCTGGGCCGTCGAACAGGTCGGCAACGCGGTCGTCGTCGGCGGCAACTTCACGCAGATCCAAACCGTTCGCAACGGCCCGGTCATCAACCAGGCCGGCATCTACGCATACGACATCGACAGCGGCATTCTGCTGGAGGACTTCCTCCCGACGCTCGGTGTGAACAACGGAACTCCCGAGATCAAGGCCCTCCAGCCGGCCGCTGACGGCAAGAGCATCTACATCGGTGGCAAGTTCACCACGATCGACGATCACACCGACGATCGCATTCGAGTGCGGAACCGCATCGCCAAGATCGACGTGACCACCGGCCGTCTCGACCGCAACTTCGCCCGTGGTGGGGTCGATGCGAAGGTCCTGACCCTCGAGCTCGTCGGAAACGACCTCTACGTCGGCGGCAACTTCAACCGGATCTACGACACCGACGTCGGCCGCCCGCCGATCGAACACGTGCAGTCCAGCTTCGCCCGGTTCGACGCTACGAGTGGCGGCTACGACGCTTCCTTCAAGATCGTTCCCGACGTCAGCATCGCCAAGACCGGCATGCTCGGCGTGACCAACATCGCGGCGACGCCCAACGGCCGCTACCTCGTCTTCTCCCATCGCGGTCAGGACGTCGTCGACCTCAACGGTGGCCAGCGCTACGAGCGTCCGGGCATCGCCATGCTCGACCTCAACGCCGGCGCCAGCGTCACCGGCTTCAAAGCGCTCATGCCGGGTGGCAACAACGCCTACAGCCGAGCATCGTGCGGCACGCGCGGCGTGTTCATCCGCGATCTCGAAGTCAGCCCGGACGGCTCCTACTTCGCCGTGGTGCACCAGGGCCACGACACCGGCTGGGTGTGCGACACCGCCATCCGCTGGAACATCAGCACGACCCCGAGCGAGCCCGCCTGGGTCTCCCGCATCTTCGACTCCGTCTTCTCGCTCGGTATCGACGACGATGCGATCTACGTCGGCGGCCACTTCCGCTACATGGTCCACCCTGACGCCCCCAGCTCCTATCCGGGTCGCCAGCCGGACGCCAACGGCCAGGTTTCGCCCTACAACGCCGGCTCCATCCAGGGCGCCTTCGGTGTGGACCTCTATCGGCCCGGCTACGTGTACCGGGCGTATCAGATGGGTGCCATCAACCCACAGACAGGTAGGGGCATCCCATCCTGGAACCCGGGAAGCGACGCCTACAAGTGCGTGTGCGCGATCACGGTCATCGACCGCGGCCTCCTCATCGGCCAGGACCGCGGCCGCGTCGCCGGGTTCAACGTGGGCCGCTCCGGCTTCTTCGACGAAACCCCAGACGCCGGCAACCCGCGCTGCACCGTCGCCCTCGACGCCAACAACAACCCGATTGTCAGCTGGACCGACATCGGCAACGTCAGCGAATGGCGCATCGCCCGAAACGGCAACTTCCAGACAGGAACCACAGCCACGTCGTGGACGGACACCAACCCACCGTTCGACATCGACCTCAGCTACGAACTCCGGTTCAACCGCAACGGCCTCTCGCAGACCGACGACTGTGGCACCGTCCGAGTCGACCTCGTACCGCTGACCTGCGTCGTCGAGGTTCGGGGCGATACCGCGCTCGACGTCGATTGGAACAACAACGAGGCCGACCGCTACGTCGTCCGTCGCGACGGCACGTTCCTCGCATCGATCGATGACCGCACCCGCTACGAGGACACCGGACTCGCCCCGGGCACCACGTATGAATACGAGGTTCGCTCGGTCCGCAACGGTGTGGTCCAGTCCACAACCTGCTCAGCGGAGACGCTGGGCCGGACACTCACGTGCAGTGTCGCCGTCAACGGTGAAGAGGCCACGGTCAGCTTCAACGGCGGCGACTTCAGCCGAGTGACGATCCGACGCGACGGCAACTGGCAGGCCACCGTGGACGACCGGAACACGTTTGCGCAGACCCTCGAACCGGGGAGCTACGTCTACACCGCCACCGGTGTCGTCAACGGATTCGCCAGCAACGCCGACTGTGGCACCGCCGACATCGGCGCTCCCGGCGTCGTCTGCAGCGTGGCCGTCAACGGGGAGGACGTGACCGTCAGCTTCAACGGCGGTGACTTCAGCCGAGTGACGATCCGACGCGACGGCGACTGGCAGGCCACCGTGAGCGGCCAGAACACGTTCGATCAGACGCTTCCGCCCGGCACCTACGCCTACGAGGCAACGGGCGTGGCCAACGGTCTCAAGGAAACCAGCAGCTGCGGAACGGCCACGATCGTGCCCAAGGTCCTCGCCTGCACCGTGACCGTGCAGGGCGACGACGTGCTCGTCGAGTGGAACGACGTCGGCGCCAGCAGCTACCAGGCTCGCAAGAACGGTGGCTGGGTCGCAACCCTCGACGCCGGCACCACCGAGTGGACAGACGTGGACGGCGACGCCGCCAACACCTACCAGATCCGCTACCGCCTGAACGGCGAACGCAACACGATCACCTGCGCCTAGGCGCAGCCGGGCCTCGCCCGGAGAGGGAGTGAAGCGTGGGACGGGCCTCCGGGCCCGTCCCACGTCGTTTTTTCACTGGTGTGTCCGGCTTCCCCTCATGGGCGTACGTACCCATCAGGTGCGCACAAAAACGTGTCGAAGCACCTCCTGATGAACAAAATCCTGGACCCTGATCGGCCGGTTTTCACCGGTCGCGTACTCCGACGACTTCTCATCGTCGTGGCCACGCTCGGCACGCTCGTCACCACGGGAGCGCTCATCGCTGGCGCGCTCGTTCCCGAACAGCCGCGTCTCGACACGCCGATCGCCCTGAACGGCGAGGTCTGGGCGGTCGAACAGGTCGGCAACGCCGTGGTCGTCGGCGGCAACTTCACCCAAGTCCAAACCGTTCGCAACGGCCCGGTCATCAACCAGGCCGGCATCTACGCGTACGACATCGACAGCGGCATCCTCCTGGACGACTTCCTTCCGACCCTGATGGTCAACAACGGAACGCCGGAGATCAAAGCGATCCAACCCGCCGCCGACGGCCGGAGCATCTACATCGGCGGCAAATTCACACAGATCAACGATCACACCGACGACCGGGTCCGGACGCGGAATCGCATCGCCAAGATCGACGTGACCACCGGCCGTCTCGACCGCAACTTCGCCCGCGGTGGCGTTGACGCCAAGGTCCTCACGCTCGAACTCGTCGGAAACGACCTGTACGTCGGTGGCAACTACAACCGGATCTACGACACCGACGTCGGCCGCCCACCACTGGAACACGAGCAGTCCAGCTTCGCCCGGTTCGACGCCACCAGCGGCGCCTACGACGCAACGTTCCGCATCGTCCCTGACGTGTCCATCGCTCGCACCGGCATGCTCGGCGTCACGAACATTGCGGCGACCCCGAACGGCCGCTACCTCGTCTTCTCCCATCGCGGTCAGGACGTCGTCGATCTCAACAACGGTGGCGAGCGCTTCGAGCGTCCCGGCGTCGCCATGCTCGACCTCAACGCCGGCGCCAGCGTCACCGGCTTCAAGGCGCTCATGCCCGGCGGCAACAACGCCTACAGCCGCGCGTCGTGCGGCAACCGCGGAATCTTCATCCGCGACCTCGAGGTCAGCCCAGACGGCACGTACTTCGCCCTGACCCATCAGGGCCACGACACCGGCTGGGTGTGCGACACCGCCATCCGCTGGAACATCAGCACGACCCCGAGCGAGCCAGTCTGGGTCTCCCGCATCTTCGACTCGGTCTTCTCCATTGGCATCGCCGACGATGCGATCTACGTCGGCGGCCACTTCCGCTACATGGTCCACCCCGACGCCCCCAGCTCGTTCCCGGGCCGCCAGCCGGACGCCAACGGCCAGGTCTCGCCCTACAACGCAGGCTCCACACAGGGTGCGTTCGGTGTCGACCTTGTTCGCCCGGGCTACGTGTATCGGGCGTACCAGATGGGTGCCATCGATCCTGACACCGGGCGGGGCATCCCCGAGTGGAACCCGGGTAGCGACGCCTACAAGTGCGTCTGCGCCATCACCGTCATCGACCGCGGCCTCCTCATCGGCCAGGACCGCGGCCGAGTCGCCGGGTTCAACGTCGGCCGCTCCGGCTTCTTCGACGAAACCCCAGACGCCGGCAACCCACGCTGCACCGTCGCCCTCGATGCCAACAACAACCCGGTCGTGAGTTGGACCGACATCGGCAACGTGGCCGAATGGCGAGTGGCCCGCAACGGCGACTTCCAGGCGGGCACCGCCGCAACTGCGTGGACCGACCCGAATCCGCCGTTCGACACCGACCTCAGCTACGAACTCCGGTTCAACCGCAACGGGCTCTCCCAAACCGACGACTGCGGCACCGTCCGAGTCAACCTCGTCCCGATCACCTGCGTCGTCGAGGTTCTCAGCGACACGTCACTCGAGGTGGACTGGAACAACAACGAGGCCGACCGCTACACCGTGCGCCGCGACAACGTGTTCGTGACCGAGGTGGAGGACCGGACGCGCCACGAGGACACCGGACTCGCGCCCGGCACCACCTACGAGTACGAGATTCGCTCGGTCCGCAACGGTGTCACGCAGAGCACCACGTGTTCGGGCACGACGCCCGGCCGTGCCCTGACCTGCAGCGTTTCGGTCGTGGGCGAAGAGATCACCGTCTCGTTCAACGGCGGTGAGTTCAGTCGGGTCAGCATCCAACGGGACGGCACCTGGCAGGCCACGCTCTCGAATGGCGAGACCACCTTCCTCCAGACCGTCGAGCCGGGCACCTACGCGTACACGGCCACCGGCGTCGTCGACGGGTTCTCCAACAGCGCCGATTGCGGAACCGCCGAGGTCTCGGCCCGAACCGTCGTCTGCAGCGTCGCCAACGTCGATGATCAGGTGACCGTCTCGTTCAACGGCGCCGACTTCAGCCGTGCCACCATCCATCGGGATGGCGCCTGGCAGGCGACGTTGACCGACGGCGAGGTCGACTTCGTCCAGACCGTCGACGCCGGAACCTACAGCTACTCGGTCACCGGCATCCTCAACGGTCTCTCGGAGACCGCCGACTGCGGAACGGTGACCGTCTCTCCCCCGGTGCTCGCCTGCACGGTGACCGTCGAGGGCGACGACATCCTCGTCAGCTGGAACGACGTCGGCGCAGCGAGCTACCAGGCCCGCCGCAACGACAGCTGGGCGGCAACGCTCGACCCCGGAACCGTCACCTGGACCGATGCCGGCGCTGCTGCGGCCGGCAACACCTACGAGGTTCGCTATCGCCTGGACGGTCTGCTCAACACGATCAGCTGCGCCTGACGAAACGCTTGACCGGACAACCCGGGCGGCCCAACGGCGGGTCGCTCGGGACGATCCGCTCGGTCAGGCGGCGGAGACGATGATCCGTTCGCAGGCGAACGGACCGATGCCGAATGGTTTGCCGTCGACCTCGACCGTTGCGGTGCCGTCGGGCGATGCAGCCGTGACGACGCCGATCTGGCCGGGAGTCACCCCCGCTTCCTCGAGATACTCAAGCAGGCCGGGTTCGAACTCGAGCTCTTCCGGAATGCGTTGCACGACGAACTGCTCACCGGTGTCCAGCGAGCTCAGGCTGCGAGCCCCCGTGGGCCCTTCGTAACCAGATCCCGGAATCGGGTTGCCATGCGGACACGTCGTCGGATTGTCCATCACGCGGACGAGCGCCGCCTCGACCGTCGGCGAGATGATGTGTTCCCACTTGCCGGCTTCATGATGTGCTTCAGCCCAGCTGAGCTCCAGAACATCGGTGAGGAATCGCTCGGCAAGACGATGCCGGCGAACCACCTGCTGGGCGAGCGCAGCGCCGTCGTCGGTGAGTTCGAGCGTGCCGGTGTCGGCGAACGTGACCAGGCCCTCCCGTTCCATCTTCCGCACCATCTCCGACACGGCCGGTCGGGACACCTCGAGGCGGTCGGCAATGCGCGCCTGCTTCACGTCGAGGCCGTCCTCGGCCAGTTCGAAGATCGTCTCGCAATACTCCTCGAACGCCGGATGATATTCGGGTGCTTCGTAGACCACGATCCCAGAGTAGTCCGGCGACGGGCCGGCCGACAGATCGACGACCTAGGCTGAGGCGATGAGCAGCGCCACCGGGTCGGCCCGGCTGCACACCGCCCTGCTGCGGTTCGGCCCCGATCGCGGATGGCACCGGTTCGAGGAACCGTCCGTCGTGATCACGGTCGACGAGCTCGATGACGTCCTTCCCGCGTTGGAACGTGCAGAGGCCCACAGCCGTGACGGGAAGTGGGTCGTCGGCCTGCTCAGCTACGACGCCGGACCCGCCTTCGATCCCGCCGTCCGAAGCCAACGCGACGAAGACGTACCGCTGCTGGCCTTTGCCGTGTTCGACGAGCCGATCCCCTCGGCCGGCCCCCTCGACGGACCCTTCGAGATCTCCGAGTGGCACGCGGATCAGGACGAGGAGACGTACTCGGTCGCCATCCACGAGATTCGCGAGCTC
The DNA here is from genome assembly GCA_020628865.1 of Acidimicrobiales bacterium. Taxonomy (GTDB): domain Bacteria; phylum Actinomycetota; class Acidimicrobiia; order Acidimicrobiales; family SHLQ01; genus SHLQ01. Next base: position 113,025 of record JAHDEJ010000006.1, on the reverse strand, counting down.
ATCCGTTCGGGCATCACCTACCAGGTCAACCACACGGTCCGACGGCACGCCACCTTCTGGGGATCCGCCGAAGGCCTGTTCGCCTCACTGGTGCGGGCGCAGCGGGCCGAATACGACGGCTTCCTCCACTTCGGCACCCACGCACTCTGCAGCGCCTCTCCGGAGCTGTTCTTCACACGAGTCGACCGAACGTTCACGTCCAAGCCGATGAAGGGAACCCGTCCCCGACATCACAACCCCGAGGTCGACAGCCGCATCGCCGACGAGCTCCACGCCAGTGTCAAGGATCGGGCCGAGAACGTGATGATCGTGGACATGGTTCGAAACGACCTCGGCCGCATCGCCGACCCCGGCTCCGTGCGTGTGCCGCACCTCCTCACCGTCGAGCACTACCCCACCGTGCACACGATGACCTCGACCGTGACGGCGGAAGCCGACGCCACCCTCGTCGAGGCGCTGTGTGCCCTCTACCCCGTTGCCTCGATCACCGGCGCTCCGAAGTACCAGACCACCGAGATCATCGAGCGGCTCGAACAATCGCCCCGGGGGGCCTACTGCGGCTCGATCTTCGCCCTCGACCCGAACGGACGTTGGGAGTTCAACGTCGTCATTCGCAGCGTGTGGCTCGACCTCATCGAGGGTCAGGGCACGTACGGCGTCGGAGGCGGCATCGTCTGGGACTCCGAGGCGCACGACGAGTGGCGGGAGACCGAACACAAGTCCCGAGTCCTCGCCCGCGCCGGCAAGCCGCTCGAACTGCTTGAAACGATGGCGTGGACGCCGGACGGAGGTGTCTCGCTCCGTCAGCGGCACATCAACCGGCTCCTTCGAGCGGGTGACCATTTCGGCATCGAAGTCGACATGGACGCCGTGATGGAGCTCCTCAACACCGTCCGATCCGACACGCCGGTGATGCTGCGTCTCCTCGTCGATGCGAACGGTGCGCCCGAGTTGCAGGTGAAGGCGCTCCCGTCGTCGTCCGACGAGGTTCGCTCCCTGCCCTTGGACACCCATCCGACCGATCCCTTCGACGAGTTCCTCGTGCACAAGACCACCACCCGCGGCCGATACGAGGAAGCGCTCGAACGCTTTCCCGATGCGCCCGACGTCGTGCTCTGGAATCAGCGAGGCGAGATCACCGAGACGTGCATCGCAAACCTCGTCCTGGAACTCGACGGCCGGCTCGTGACACCCGATCACCGAAGCGGGCTGCTCGCCGGCACCCTGCGCGAAGAACTCCTCGACCGCGGGCAGCTGGTCGAGCAGACCCTCTCGATCGATGACCTTCGGCGCGCCGAGCGGATCTTCGCCATCAACTCCGTGCGGGGTTGGGACGAGATCGCCGTCGACACCGACGGCGCCTGAACCCGATCGCCGCTAGAAGCGGCGAAGGAACACGCCGGATCGGGGCTTCGGGAAGACGTAGGTGGACTTCGGTGGCATGTCGAGCCCGGCATCGGCGACGGCAAAAACCTCTGTTGGGGTGACCGGCCGAAGCACGAAGAGGACGTCCCGCTCGTCGGCAGCGGCTGCCAGCACGTGCCGGTCTTTCTCGTCGAGGAAGTAGTTGATGCGGCCGGCCGGGTTGGACGGGTCGATGTCGAAGATCGGGCCGAGAACGCCCGTCTGCAGCCGTACCGGATCGATCGAGTCGAGGGGCGAATCGCTGGCCGGGTCCGGCAGCGTGCCACTCCACCACCGCCCGTTCATCCACACACCGATTCCCCCGGGCCACTCGGGCAGTTCGGTCGCTCGGGTGTCGTCCTCGACGAGCGAGAGCGTCTGGATGAGTGCCTCGTGGGTGGCCGCGAGATCGGCGTCAGCGGCGATGGTGGCCCGCCGGTGGAACGGTTCGATGTTCACCCGATCGTCGGCAAAGAGCACGCCGAGCATCCACTGCGCATCTTCTCGGCGCTCCAGCAGCTGTCCGGCGGCGGCCGCTCGATGGTGGCCGTCCATGATGTAGAGCTCGTGTGCTGCAAACGCAGCGCAGAGCGCCGTGGTGTCGGCTTCGTCGTCCATCACCCAGACCGCCTGCTTCAGGCCGTCGCCGGATGTGAACTCGACGATTGGGTCGACACGGGCGAGCACGTCGTCGAGCAGCGACCGGATGGCCGGATCCGCCCGGTAGCCGAGCGCGATCGGACTCGATTGTGCACCCAGCTGTTCGAAGTGTTGCGACAGGTGACCGGCCCGGCCCACGTTGACCTGTTCGTGGCGCTTCACCCGTCCGTCCAGATAGTCCTGCACGGCCACGAGGCTCACGATGCCGATCTGGGCATGGTCGTCGGTGGCCAGCCGGTACAGGAACAGGGCCGGTCGATCGACCTCGTGGAACGCGCCGGAGTCGACGATGCGCTGCAGCGCCTCCCCACCCATGTCGATGAGCTCCTGGGTCGAGGCCTGGTCGTTCGGACCGCCGTCGCCGGGCGAGCGGGTGACGAGCGTGTAGCTCTCCGGATGCGTGGCCAGGTACTCCGTGCGTTCCGCGCCGGACATCGAGTCGAAGGCGGGTGCGGGGACCCGACGCACGAAGTCCGGGCGAATGTGCTGCCCAACGAATGGGCGGACGCTCACCATCAGGCGGCCTTGTGCGAGACGGAAACGGCCAGGATGTCGTCGTCGCCGGCGATGCGTTCCAGCACCGTCGCGTCGGGTTCGTGGTCCAGGTTGATCGACGCAACGGCGGCAACCGACCCGACGAAGAGCTGGTTCTCCATCTGTTGAACGTTCGCTCCGGCCTCTCGAAGCGTTGCAAAGACCTTCGCCAGAACGCCCACTCGGTCGAGATGGCGGACGGTCAGGACCACGGCCCCCATCGGTTCGTTGACCAGATTCACACAGTTCTCCACCCGACCTGCGAGGTAGGCGTCGATCACGCCGACGGTGCCGGCGGCCACGGCGGCCTGTGCCTGAGCCGTGGACGCACCGATGTGGTGCGAACCGACGACGTTCGGGTGGGTCGAGAGCGGCGAGCTCCACTCACCGCTCTTCGCGGAGGGTTCGCCGGGCCAGACGTCGAGGCCCGCCCGAATGCCGCGGGCATCCATCGCGGCGACGAGGGCCGCCTCTTCGACGACCTCACCGCGAGCCGTGTTGAGGAGCACGGCGCCGTCCTTCATCTTCGAGAGGAACTCGGCGTCGACCATGCCGACGGTCTCGGGTGCCTTGGGGACGTGGAGGCTCACGACGTCGGCGTTCGCCAGAAGCTCATCCATCGAGTCGACGAGGCGAATGCCGGCGGACCGGATGCGGGAGAGGGACGCGTCGCTTCGACCGGGCTTGCGCAGCGCACTGATGGTCATGCCGAAGGCTCGGGCACGCTCGGCGAGCGCAAAGCCGATCTCGCCGAGACCGATGATCGCCAGTTCCTTGCCGAGGATTCCCTCTGCCTTCGAGTAGACGCCCTTGTTCCACGTTCCGGAACGGAGATCGGCCATACCGGTGGCGATGTGGCGATCGATGGCGAGCAGGAGGGCCATGGCGAGCTCGGCGACGGCCACGGCGTTCTGGCCGGGAACGTTCGACACGTAGATGCCCCGGGCCGAGGCGGCGACCTTGTCCACATTGTCGGTACCGGCACCGGCGCGCACGACGAGGCCGAGGGACCCGCTTGCGGCGAGGGCCGCCTCCGTCACCTTGGTCGACCGGACGACCAGCACCTCGACGGTGTCGCCCTCGAGGCGAGTCGGCAGCGAGTCGGCGTCGAGGTCGGGTTCGACGAACACCTCGTGTCCGGCATCGCGGAGCGGCTGGAGCAATTCGTCGGCGAGCGCGTCAGCGCAGAGAATCTTCATGTTGTTGACCTTGTCTCGAGGCCATCGACGGCGGTTGCGGCCGATGGGTCCGGTTTCGGTTTCGATTGCGAGGGTACCGGATGGACTGGACGTTTGACCAGTGTCAAACCTTGGCCGACAGCTGCTGGAAGATCCGGGGGATTTCGTGGGTCGCCCACCGGCCGGACCGGGTGGCGCTGAACCAGAACAGTCCGCCGCCGTACAGCACGCTGCCGAGACCGACGATGGTGCCGGCCATCGGTGACACCCAAACGGTCGTCAACGCCGTTGCGGCGACACCGGGGACCGAAATCAACATGGCGGACACGAGCGCAACCATGCGAATGATGCCCGTGGCGCATCCGTCGGCGCCCTGCCCGCCCAACATCGCCTTCTCCGGAAGTGGGAACGGGAACCGGGTGGACACGAACATGCCGACAGCCGTCATCGACAACAACCCCGTCAGACCGATGAGCAGGCTCGGTCCGATGTAGGCCCACCCACGAGTGGCGATGGCGAGCCCCAACGCCATCATTCCGATGAGCGGGACGCCGATCGAAATGCGGGCGAGCGCCTTCCCGATGAGCACCGGTGTGATGTTGCCCACGGCGAGGGCGTCAACCCCGAACGACCGTCCGTCGGCACCGAACATGTTCAGCGAGGTGATGCCGATGGCGACACCGAGGGATGCCGACGACAGCACCACCTGCTGATTGCCGGCCTGGATCGCATCGAACGACGGGATCGCAAAGACCACCATCATCGGGAGGAAGCCGGCAACCTCGAGGAACTCGCGCGGGTCTCGACGCAGCTGGCGCAGCGAACGGGCCCAGACGCCGACGATCGGCGACCGGCCGAAGACCGTCATCCAGCGGGGAACCAGGCCGTTTCCGACGCTCGATTCCTCGCTGATCGCACGGGTCGTGAACAGCCGGGCCGTCATGCGCCACCACACCCACAGGAGACCGCCGGCGAACGCCAGCGCGCCGACGAGATAGGCCAGGGCGAGCGCAACGTTGCCCTCCTCCGCCAGCCCGGCCGCTTCGGGGGCCCAGGCCCACGGGAGGAAACGGACGATGCTGCGGGCCGTGGCCAGCCGATCGGGTGTCAGGTACTCGGAGAACTCGCCCAGGAGCGTTGCGACCAGTGCAATCGACACGCCGAACAGCGCGGCGATGCCGCCTGCGATCTCACGTGTGCGCCGACCACGAAGCATCCCGGACATCGTCGTGATGCCTACGCGACCCGATAGCACTGCGGTGACGGTCACGATCACAGCGCTGACCACCATCACGACCGCGCCGGCGATGGAGTTCGCATAGGAAGCAGTCGCGACGGTCACGATCGCCGTTGCGGCCGCTGGGGCGCCCAGGAAGGCCGCGGCGAAGAGTGCGACCACGAGCTGCCGGTCGGTGATCGGGAACGGAGCAAAGCGGGCGGGGTCGAGCGTGCCCTCACCACCGCCGAAGACGATCGTGACGAACAGCCAGCCGAGCGACACGGCGGCGAGGGCCAACATGGCCCGCGTGCCGCGATCCGGCTCGCCGAACTGCGACCAGACGCCGAACAGGCCGGCGGCGGCGCCACCCACGCCGACCATCAGGAGCAGGCCGGTGAAGACCGTCTCCTGCGTCGTGGATGTGCGGAAGCCGAGCCGAAGCTTCATCCGCATGACGATGCGGACGAGTTCAGGCGTGGGCACGGAGCTCCCCCTGCTGCAACCATGCCAGATCCGACGTGTCGAGGTTCTCTGCACCGACGGCGCGTGCGAACGCATCCTCGAGGCTTCCCCCGTCGCGCACTTTTTCCATGGAACCGGAGTTCACGACGACACCGTGGTTCATGATCGTCACGTGGTCGCAGAGCATTTCGACGGTCGCCATGACGTGGCTCGAGAAGATGATGGTCGCCCCGCTCTGCACCAACTGGTCCAGCACCGAGCGGATCCGTCGAACCGAGATCGGATCGACGGACTCGAACGGTTCGTCGAGGAAGAGCACCTGCGGCGCATGCAGCAGGGCGGCCGCGAGGCTGATCTTCTTCCGCATGCCCTGGCTGAAGTCGACCACGAGCTTGTGTGCCTCGCCGGTCAGCCCCAGCACGTCGAGCAGCTGCTCGCTGCGCTCGGCGACATCATCGGGAGGAAGCTGGCGGAGTCGACCCACGTACTCGAGGAGCTCCCGGCCCGACAGACGTTCGAACAGCAACAGCGTTTCCGGCACGACGCCGATCTTCGACTTGATGGTGACGGGGTCCGCCCACACGTCGAGCCCGGCGACCGTCACGCTTCCAGCGTCGGGCCGCAACAGGCCGGTGACCATGGCGAGCGTCGTCGACTTGCCGGCGCCGTTCGGTCCGAGAAGCCCGTAGAAGGTTCCCTTCGGCACGGCCAGGTCGATGCCGGCCACCGCTTCCTTGTCCCCGAAACGCTTCCGCAGCTGCTGCACCTGGACGGCCCACTCAAAATCCATTGTCTTCCATCGGTCGTCGGCGCCCGCAACGTGAGTGGAAGGTGGCGCCCCAATCACGCTTCGGATTGAGCGATTCACCGTTTCCGGGGCAGACTTGCACGGTGAAAGCACTCGTGTTCGAACGCCGTGAAGCCCGCTATGCCGCCGCCGCCGTGGCATCGCGCATGATGCCCGGCGCCGGCGCCAGCATCGGCCCGCTCAAGTTGACCGACATCGACCCGCCCGAACTGCCCGGCGAGGACTGGTTGCGGGTCGCTCCCCGACTCACCGGCATCTGTGGGTCGGACCTCTCGACGATCGACGGTCACTCGTCCGGCTACTTCGATTCGCTCGTCTCGTTTCCCTTCGTTCCCGGCCACGAGGTCGTCGGCACCACCGCCGATGGCGACCGTGTCGCTCTGGAGCCCGTGCTCGGGCCGGAATCCCGGGGCGAGGCGCCCGCCTTCGAGGGCGCAGCCCCCGGTGACGGCACCGACTACGGCTACCTGCTCTCCGGCCAGATCGACGACGGCATCCAGGTCGGGTTCTGCAGCAGCACGGGTGGCGGCTGGGGTGAGGAGTTCGTCGCCCACCGCAGCCAGCTGCATCACATTCCGGACACCGTCACCGACGAAGACGCGGTCATGCTCGAGCCCGCCGCCGGCGGCGTCCATGCGGCAGCGAAGGCCCAGGTCGACGGTGGCGTCGTCCTGGTCATGGGTGCCGGCACGATGGGGCTCGTCACCATCGCGGCCCTGCGCAAGTACACGAACGCCGAGACCATCGTCGCTGTCGCCAAGTACCCGATTCAGAAGCGGTTCGCCAGCGAACTCGGTGCCGATGTCGTCGTGAGTCCATCGGAGACGGCGCGAGCCATCCGACGGATCACCGGCTGCCGCATGATCGGCGACGATCTCTCCGGTGGTGCCGACGTCACTATCGATGCGATCGGCAACGCGGCGTCCATCCAGCAGGCGATCGGCGTCACCCGACCCCGGGGCCGTGTGCTGATGGTCGGCATGCCGGGCAAGGTCAGCCTCGACCTCACCGGCCTGTGGCACCGCGAGACGGAACTCGTCGGGGCCTACACGTACGGCACCGACGAGTGGCCGGACGGCACCCGCGTGAGCAGCTTCGATCGGGCCCTCGAACTCGTCGGCGACGCCGGCCTCGGCCGACTCGTCTCCGCCCGGTATCCGCTCGACCGCTACCGCGATGCGATCACCCACGCCGCCCAGGCCGGCCAGCGGGGCGCCATCAAGGTCGTTTTCGAACAGAACTGACTCCGCTGATGAGCCGATCGGCTCATCTGCACGGTGAGAATCACCTCGTTCGCTCAGTGATTCCGTCATTGGGACGAACGGAAGCGCATGAGTTCCCGCCGAACCCTGCTCCGTTCCGGGGCAGCGCTGACCACCGCGGCCTGGGTGGCACCGAGCGTGTTGACGCTCGATCGCGCCGCCGCGGCGGCACCATCCGGGACCTGTGAGATCCCGTCGATGAGCAACGGCGGCGTGTGGCTGTCGTCGGCGCCCGCCTCATTGGCCGAAGGCGGGGTGCTCGACAGCCCCACCGAGACGTACGCGTTCCTCGAACAAGGCCCCGTGACCCTCTCCGCCGACCTCGCCGTGAACCGCACCACGGCGGGCACGTTCGGCGGCACCTCCAACGAGAACGCCTCGATCCCAGCCGGCACAACCATCTGCAGTTACTACGTGCACGGCGATCGCCTCGACGACAGCGGCGTGCTGACCGGCTCGATGCAATTCTCGAGCCATGAGATCGCCGGCCTGATCTACCGGACGAACGAGATGAATGCGTCGAACTTCCTTCGCAACCCGGCCACCACCTACGTGCAGGGCCCGATGGAGAGCAACGACTCGATGACCATGTCGCTGGCCACCGGCGCCAACGTGCTCTCGTGGTCCATGCGGTTCGGACCGCACCTCGATCAGATCCGCGTCATCACCAGCTGCTGACCGTTGCGTCAGCTGATGTCGATCGGTTCTTCCGGAATCACGCCCTCGCTCAGCGGCTTGACGAACTCGCGGAGCCGCGGCGGCAACACGGGCTCGTCGTTGGCCAGCAGCTCGTCCACGTCCCACCACTTGGCACCCCGGAAGGCCAGCGCCTCGAAGAACTCGAGACCCTTCGGGTTGTATTCGCCACCGTCGCACCAGGCCACGTGGATCCACTCCTCGGAGTCGAAGAACATGCCGGCGAAGGTGAACTGGCACTCCTGGGTCCACACGCACGGTCCGAGCTCGAAGTCGGCGATACCCGTCTCCTCATGGATCTCCCGGGCAGCCGCCTGAGCACTCGTCTCGCCCGGATCCATCCCGCCGCCGGGGATCTCCCACCAGGCCGGCTTCGACCGGTCGTACGGGTCGCTCGAGTTGATCATGAAGATCCGCTTGTCTCGATCGAACAGGACCACCCGGGCAGCCGGACGCTTGCGACGCATCCGCCGAGCGTACCCGCCACCCACCGTCACCGGCCGAGCACAATGGGGTCTGACCCCATTGTGAGGCGGCGCGCGCTCTGGGTGGTTGCCGTCGATCGGATGGCTCCGCGTGTTGCCCTGCGCGGTCGCCGTACAATCGAACGGTGAGCGAAGCAACGGAGAAGCCACGCGAGCGTTACGACGCGGCGCTGGCCGACGACATCGAGACCAAGTGGCAGGCCGCCTGGAAGGCCGCCGGCACGTACCACACGCCGAACCCCGCCGGTTCCCTCACCGAGGGCCCGACCGACGGTCCGGCCGACCTTGCCTCGCGCCCGAAGCTCTTCATCATGGACATGTTCCCCTACCCCTCCGGGTCGGGGCTCCACGTCGGGCATCCGCTCGGCTACATCAGCACCGACGTCTACGCCCGGTTCAAGCGAATGACCGGCCACAACGTGCTGCACACCATGGGCTACGACGCCTTCGGTCTGCCGGCCGAGGAGCACGCCCGCCAGACCGGCGTGCATCCGCGAGAGAACACCGAGGCCAACATCGCCAACATGAGCCGTCAGTTGGCTCGTCTGGGCCTGGGCCACGACGATCGTCGCGCCATCGCCACGACCGACGAGGCCTACTACCGCTGGACGCAGTGGATCTTCAACCAGATCTTCAACGCCTGGTTCGACGAGGACCAGCAGAAGGCCCGCCCGATCTCCGAACTGGAGGCCGAGTTCGCCGACGGCACCCGGGCCACGCCCGACGGCCGACCGTGGGCCGATCTGTCCACCAGCGAGCAGCGGGCCGCACTGCACGAATACCGCCTGGCGTACGTGAGCGAGGCGCCGGTCAACTGGTGTCCGGGTCTGGGCACCGTGCTGGCCAACGAAGAGGTCACCGCCGAGGGTCGCAGCGACCGCGGCAACTTCCCCGTGTTCCGGCGTCCGCTGAAGCAGTGGATGATGCGCATCACGGCATACGCCGACCGCCTGCTCGACGACCTCGACCTGCTCGACTGGACCGACAGCATCAAGACGATGCAGCGCAACTGGATCGGCCGGTCCGAGGGCGCCCACGTCGACTTCCGCGTGCCCACGGCCGCCGATGCGACCGGCGAGGTCGCCACCATCCAAGTGTTCACCACCCGACCCGACACGCTGTTCGGCGCCACCTACATGGTGCTGGCGCCCGAGCACGAGCTCGTCGACCACCTGGTCACCGACGCGTGGCCCGAGGGCACCAAGGACGCCTGGAACGGCGGTGCGGCGACCCCGGCCGACGCCGTCGCCGCCTACCGGCACACCACGTCGCAGAAGAGCGACCTGGACCGCCAGGAGAACAAGACCAAGACCGGCGTGTTCACCGGCTCGTATGCGGTCAACCCGGTCAACGACGAGTCGATCCCCGTCTTCATCGCCGACTACGTGCTCATGGGCTACGGCACCGGCGCCATCATGGCCGTACCCGGCCAGGACGAGCGGGACTGGGAGTTCGCCGAGGCCTTCGGCCTCGACATCATCCGCACCGTGCAGCCGTCCGCCGACTTCGTCGGCGTCGAGAATGGCGGCGAAGGCAAGGCCTACATCGGCGACGGCCCGGCCATCAACAGCGGTTTCCTCGACGGCATGGAGGTCGCCGAGGCCAAGTCCGCCATGATCGAGCACCTGGAGGAGACCGGCGCCGGTGAAGGCACCGTCACCACCAAGCTGCGCGACTGGCTGTTCGCCCGGCAGCGCTACTGGGGCGAGCCGATCCCGATTCTGTTCGACGCCGACGGCAACCCGCTGTCCGTTCCCGATTCGGAACTGCCGGTGAACCTGCCCGAGCTGATCGACTGGGCACCCCGCACACTCGACGAGGACTCCGAGCCCGAGCCACCGCTGGGCCGCGCCACCGAGTGGACCACGGTCGAGCTCGACCTGGGCGACGGCACCGAGACCTTCAAGCGTGACCTCAACGTCATGCCACAGTGGGCCGGTTCGTGCTGGTACTACCTGCGCTACATCGATCCGGAGAGCGACGACGTCGTCGCCGACCCGACCTCCGAGAAGTACTGGATGGGCGGCGAGGACGCCGACGCCGGCGGCGTCGACCTGTACGTGGGCGGCGTCGAGCACGCCGTGCTGCACCTGCTGTACAGCCGGTTCTGGCATAAGGTGCTGTACGACCTGGGCCACGTCACCACCAAGGAACCGTTCAAACGCCTGATCAACCAGGGCTACATCCAGGCGTATGCGTTCAAGGACGACCGCGGCATCTACGTGGAGGCCGCCGACGTCACCGAGACTGCCGACGGCTACGAGTTCGACGGCCAGAGCGTCGCCCGTGAGTACGGGAAGATGGGCAAGAGCCTGAAGAACGCCGTCACGCCCGACGACATGTACGAGCAGTACGGGGCTGACACGCTGCGTCTGTACGAGATGTTCATGGGTCCGATCGATCAGGACCGGCCGTGGGAGACAAAGTCCGTCGTGGGCTCGCAGCGCCTGCTGCAGCGCATCTGGCGCAACCTGGTCGACGAAGACAGCGGCGAGCTCACCGTGTCCGACGACGCCGCCTCCGACGCTCTGCACCGGGTACTCCACCGCACCATCGATGCCGTCCGCACCGACATGGACGCGCTGAGCTTCAACACGTCGATCGCCCGCATCACCGAGCTCAACAACGAGCTGACCAAGCTGGACGGTCCGACGCCCCGCGAGGTCGCCGACCCGCTGGTGCGCATGATCAGCCCGCTCGTCCCCCACGTGGCCGAAGAGCTGTGGCAGCGCCTCGGCAACGACACCTCGGTCGTCTACGCCGACTTCCCCACCGCCGACCCGGCGCTGCTGGTCGACGACGAGATCGAGATCCCTGTGCAGATCAAGGGCAAGGTGCGCTCCCGCATCACCGTCGCCGCCGACGCCGACGACGCCACGCTCGAAGCGGCCGCCCTCGCCGACGAACGCATTCAGGAGCTGCTCGACGGCGCCGAGATCCGCAAGGTCATCGTCGTCTCCGGCCGCCTCGTCAACATCATCGCGTAGTTGACCGCAGCGCTCGGTCTCGCCAGGCCGCCGTCACGGCCAGTCCAGGGCGGCCGCGTCTCACCCACGCGCTCGGTCTCGCCAGGCCGCCGTCACGGCCAGTCCAGGGCGGCTGGGGCTCACCCACGCGCTCGGTCTCGCCATCCCTCAGGTGCCTGGCACCTTGGAGCGCTCCAACGCGACCGAATCGTTGATTTTCCAACGATTCGCACCTCAGGTGCCTGGCACCTAACGGGGGCTTAGGTGCCAGGCACCTGACGCACCTAACGCGGGCCGAGGGGTCAGAGGGTTTCGCGGAAGAGGGTGAGGGTGTCGGCCCAGGCGGTTGCTGTGGCGTCGCGGTTGTAGTTGCCGAGGGGGTCTTCCTCGTTGGTGAACCCGTGGCCGGTGCCCTTGTGGATCGTGAGCTCCACGTCCTTGCCCACCGACTTGAGCTGAGCGTCGAGCTCCTCGACCGCCTCGGGCGGGAAGAAGTCGTCCACACCGGCGAAGTGGCCCCGAACCTTTGCCGTGAGCCCGGACCAGTCCGGACCGCCCTCCCCCAGCGGGGCGCCATAGTACGGCGCGGCAGCTGCCACACGGTCGCCGGCCTGGGCTGCGATCAACATCGTGAGCATCCCGCCCATGCAGAAGCCGACGACACCCACCGCATCGCCCACAACCGCATCGTGGCCGAGCAGCGCATCGATGGCGCCGCTCATGTCCTTCGCCGCCCGCTCCGCCGGCAGGCTCGTCATCAGATGGCCGGCCTTGTCCATCTCGTCGTGCTCGGCCATTTCGCCGTGGTACAGGTCGGGCGCCAGCGCCACGAACCCCTCGGCGGCGAGTCGATCGCACACACCCTTGATCTGGGGCACGAGACCCCACCACTCCTGGATGACCATGACGCCCGGGCCGGAGCCGCCGTCCGGTACCGCCAGATAGCCCCCCGCCGACGTTCCATTCACCGGAAACTCGATCATCTCGCCCATGTCGCCCCCTCAGTTCGTGACTGAGGACGAGATTAGGCGTCGACCACCACGAACATCACGTCGGCGGAACAGGCGACCTCGCCCTCGACCGTGACCCGGCCGGTGCCCTTGCCCGCACGAGCCGACAACCGGGTGATCTCCGCCTCGATTTCCACCGTGTCCCCGGGAACCACCTGACGGCGGAAGCGAGCATTGTCGAGCCCGCCGAACAGCGGGAGCTTGCCCTCGTACATGTCGGCCGCCGTGAGCACCGTGTAGGCACCCATCTGGGCGATCGCCTCACACATCAACACGCCCGGCAGGGTGGGCCGACCCGGGAAATGACCGGGCGTCCAGAACATGTCCTCGGTGATCGTCCAACGGGCCTTGCCGTATTCGGCCGGACGGAGGTCGAGAATCTCGTCGATGAAGAGAAACGGTGCTCGGTGAGGAAGGACATCCTCCGGCGTTGGAAAGGTACTCATGATCCTCGATCGGGTGGAGAGATCGTCAGCCTACTGACGCAGTTCGGGCGAAAACGACATCGGGAGCGGCACCCCAGCAGGGCACCGCTCCCGATGAACGAGGTACTTGGCTGGCTCAGGCGCCCTTGCCAGCAGCCTTCAGCTTGGAGCCGGGAGCAATCTTCACGGCGGTGCCGGCCGGGATGAGGCGGGCTTCACCTGTGCGCGGGTTGCGACCCATGCGCTCCTTGGTGTCCTTGCGGGAGAACTTCACGTAGCCGGGGATGTTGACTTCGCCGCCGGACGAGACCTCGCTGGCAACGATGTCCATCATGGCGTCGACGCACGCACCGGCCTGGGCCTGGGTGACATCGGCCTTCGAAGCCATCGCTGCGACCAATTCGCTCTTGTTCATTTTGGGTACCTCCTGACCGCCGTTCTGGCGGGATGTTGAGAGAATTACAATGTGTCGGACACCTTAGTGGGGTTTCGCAGGCTTCTCGCGGTTGGTGTCCCCATTTTTCGTTGGAAACTCAAGGCGCCCTTGACGTCGGCGGCGATATGTGTAAGGGCACAATCGAATTACAACGAGTGGTCGAACCGATGAACGACGACCTCCCACAGGCCCGTTTCGGATTGCCCGACGCTGCCAACTAGAGTGGTCGGCCATGGCTCCTGACGCTTCGACGAACACCGCCGCGCAGGACGCGCTCTTCCAGAAGTACGTCATCCCGGAACTCGAGGTGATGTACCGGGTGGCGAACTCGATCACGCGGAACCCGACCGACGCCGAAGACCTCGTCCAGGACACACTCTTGCGGGCCTACCGGGCCATCGAACGGTTCGACGGCCGCTACCCACGGGCCTGGCTGCTCACGATCATGCGCAACGCCCAGGTCAACCGGGTACGACGCAAGCGGCCAGAGCTCATGAAAGACCCGGACGAAACCATGCGCCGGGTCGCCGATGATTCCGTCGAAGGTGCGGGGGCCGAGGAACAGGTCATCGATCAGGAATTCTCCGCTCCGATCGCTCAGGCACTCGCCGCGCTGCCCGAAAAGTTCCGTAGCGTCGTCGAACTCGTCGACCTCAACGAACTCACCTACCAGGAGGCCGCCGACAGCCTCGGCATCCCGGTCGGAACCGTCATGAGCCGATTGCATCGAGCGCGACGGAATATTCGACAGCACCTCGAGGCTTTCCCTGCGGAGGAGTACTGATGGCACCAAAACTCAACAACTGCAGGGAAGTCGGGCTGCGAATCCAGTCGTATCTCGACGGTGAGCTCAATTCCGACCAGATGGCGCAGATCAGTGCGCATCTCGACATGTGTGTGGACTGTGGCGTCGAAGCCGACGTCTTCCGTCAGATCAAGGCTGATCTGGCTTCGCAGGCGCCCGCCACCGACGACGCCGCCCTCGAGCGGCTGCGCCAGTTCAGCCAGAACATCGCCAACGTCACCCTGGACAACTAGCCCAGACAGGGCCGGACGGGCCCTACCTCGTCCTCTGGGCCGGACGGGCCCTACCTCGTCCTCTGGGCCGGACGGGCCCTACTTCGTCCTCTGGGCCGGACGGGCCCTACTTCGTCCTCTGGGCCGGACGGGCCTCGAACCCGTGCATGTTCTGGAAGAACTGACC
>JAHDEJ010000006.1:96549-98176 GCA_020628865.1 Acidimicrobiales bacterium | reverse complement strand
TCGTCCTCTGGGCCGGACGGGCCTCGAACCCGTGCATGTTCTGGAAGAACTGACCCGCCGCCTGCTGCACCGCCATCGTCCATGTCGGGTACGGCACCGTCACCTGCGCCAATCGGCCGGTGAACATGCCAAGCCGGGCGGCCATCGCCGGCCCGTGGATCATCTCCCCGCCACGTTCGGCCACGATCGTTGCGCCGATCAGCTGACCGCCGAAGGCATGCCGGGTCACCGGCTTGGGCCCAGCGATCAACTTGACGAAGCCCTCCGTCCGATCCTCGGTCAGCGCCCGGTCCACATGGGTGAGCGGAAGGTACGCCACCCGGCCGCCCCGCTCGGCCGCCTCGTGTTCCGTCAGGCCGACCCGTGCGACCTCCGGCCGGGTGAAGGTGACCCACGGTGTGGTCGACGCATCGTACGACCAGCGACTCCCCTTGCGCAGGGCGTGCGCCACCGCGAGGCGAGCCTGTTCGTAGGCAGCATGCGTGAAGGGCAACAGACCGGTGACATCACCGGCCGCCCGCACACCATCGACGTTCGTCTTGAGCTTTCCGTCGACCACCACGTGGCCGCGGTCATCGAGGGCGACCCCGAGCTCTTCGAGCCCGAGCCCGGCCGTGTTCGGCCGCCGACCCGTGGCCACCAGAAGGGCATCAACCACCGTGGTGCGATCTCCGACCGTCACCTCGATGCCGGTGTCGGTCGCCGCAACCGAGGTCACGTGTGTACCGAGGAGCATGGTGATTCCTTCGGCCTCCATCACCCGTTGGATCGTGGCGGATGCCTCCGGTTCCTCGTGTGGGAGCACGCAGTCCAGCCCTTCGATGAGCGTCACGTCGCTTCCGAAGCCGGCGAACGCCATCGCCATCTCGGCGCCGATGGCACCGCCGCCGATCACGCCGAATCGGGCGGGCAGCTCGGTCAGCTCGAAGAGCGTCTCGTTGGTGAGGTACGGCACCGACTCGAGGCCCGGGATCGGTGGAACGGCCGCCTTCGCGCCCGTTGCGACGATGACGTGTTTGGCCGTACGCACGACGTCGTGGACTTCGACCGCGCCCGCACCGACGAGACGGCCTCGACCTTCGATGACCTCAACGCCTTCGCCGCGAAGCACGTCGGCGCTCTCGGTCGCCGCAATCTCCTCGACGACGCGGTGGAGGCGTTCCATCGCTTCGTGAAACGGTGTTCCACGATGGCTGTCGGCGATCAGCGACTTCGACGGCACGCATCCGGTGAAGGTGCAGTCGCCGCCGATCGGGCCGTCGGTGACGAGCAGCGGTCGGGCGCCGGCGGCGATGGCTTCCCGGGCCGCTCCGAGGCCTGCCGTTCCGCCGCCGATGATGATCAGATCCGTGGACATGTCGAAGAAACCCTCTGGACGACCGACCTGTTCCGCCGTCCCGTTGGAATCATGACCGACGCAAGCGGGTTCGTGGCGTGATGGGTGAGTTCCTGCTGGATCTGCTGCTACCGAAAACCGACCGTGTCGTCGCCATCCAATGGGCGATCATGACCCCGTTCTGGCTGCTCATGTTCTGGCTCACCCGCCGTCAACCCAAAGACATCCGAACCTTCATCTACGGCCTGGCAATGCTCAACCTCGCCTGGTTCGCAGCAAGAACCATCCACT
>JAHDEJ010000006.1:89468-96449 GCA_020628865.1 Acidimicrobiales bacterium | reverse complement strand
GCCTCTCGGAATTCGCTGACGAGTTCACCGACAGACTCTGGGCTGCCGTTGAGCATGCGGTTCACGATGGCGCTGCCGACGACGACGCCGTCGGACACGGAGGAGACCTGCACAGCCTGTTCGGGCGTGCCCACACCGACGCCGACGAGGACTGGCTTGTCGGTGACGGCTTTGAGGCGACCGGCGATTGACATGGCCGATTCCGCCAGGCTTTCCCGGACGCCCGTGATGCCGAGGAGGCCGACGCCGTAGACGAACCCGCGTGAGCGTTCGCAGATGGTGGGGAGGCGCTCGTCGGGAGCGGTCGGCGCAGCGAGGAGGATCGTTTCGATGCCGGCCTCGTCGGCGGCTTCGGCCCAGGGGCCGGTCTCTTCGAGCGGGAGGTCGGGCAGGATCGCACCGCTCACGCCGGCGGCGGCGAGGTCGCTGGCAAAGCGGGTGTCGCCGGCCCGGAACGCGATGTTGTAGTAGGTCATGACGGCCAGCGGTACGCCGACGTCGGCGTTGCGGAGGTCGTTGAGGATCGACTGCGGGGTTGCCCCGCCTTCGAGGGCCCGGTCGTTCGCTTCCTGGATCGTCGGACCGTCCATGACCGGGTCGGAGAACGGTATGCCGACCTCGATCGCGTCGGCCCCGGCGTCGGCGACCGCTCGCAGTACGTCGAGCCACTGGTCGTTCAGGCCACCGGTGATGTACGGGACGAGGCACTTGCCGCCGCCATCGATGCGGGCTCGGAGCGCCGCCTCGAACGGGCCGACAGGAAGATCAGTCATTGCGAAGCACATCCATCATCTGGGCCACGTCCTTGTCTCCACGACCGGAGAGGTTCAGCAGCACGGTCTTGCCGGCGAGAGCTTCGCGGTCGCGCATCATCCATGCCAACGCGTGGGCGGGCTCGAGCGCCGGGATGATGCCCTCGGTGCGCGACATGAGCTGGAACGCCTCCACGACCTCGGCGTCGGTCACCGGTTCGTAGCGGGCGCGTCCGATGTCGGCGAGGTGGGCGTGCTCGGGTCCGACGCCGGGGTAGTCGAGGCCGGCGGAGATGGACTCTGCCTCGAGCACCTGACCGACCTCGTCCTGCATGAGGTAGGACTTCGAGCCGTGCACCACGCCGGGCACCTTGCGGCCGACGGCAGCGCCACCGGCGGGCTCCACGCCGACGAGTTCGGCGTCCGTGTCGGCGAATCCGGAGAAGATGCCGATGGCGTTCGAGCCGCCGCCGACGCAGGCGGTGACGACGTCGGGGACGCCTCCGTCGAGCAGCGCCGCGCATTGCTCGCGGGCCTCTGCGCCGATGACCTCATGGAAGGTGCGGACCATCCATGGGTAGGGGTGGGGGCCCATGGCGGAGCCGAGGCAGTAGTAGCTGTCCTCGACCTTCGCGACCCAGTCGCGCATGGCTTCGTTCACTGCGTCCTTGAGGGTGCGCGAGCCGCTCATGGCAGGCACGACCTCGGCGCCGAGCAGGTTCATGCGGAAGACATTGAGCTCCTGACGCTTGATGTCGACCTCGCCCATGTAGACGATGCAGTCCATCCCGAACAGGGCCGCTGCGGTGGCGGTGGCGACGCCGTGCTGACCGGCGCCGGTCTCGGCGATGAGACGGGTCTTGCCCATTCGCTTCGCGAGTAGGGCCTGGCCGAGCACGTTGTTGATCTTGTGAGAGCCGGTGTGGTTCAGGTCTTCGCGCTTGAGCAGCACCCGGTAGCCGAGCTCTTCGCCGAGCCGCTTGGCTTCGGTCACGGGAGAGGGTCGGCCGGCGTAGTTCGTGAGCAGGTCGTGCAGCTCCGCCCGGAATTCCGGATCGCCCCACGCCGAGCGGAAGGCCTTCTCCAGCTCCTGACAGGCCGGCACGAGCGTCTCGGGTACGAACCGTCCACCGAACTGGCCGAATCGGCCTTCTGGGCTGGGGTCGCCCATGAGGGGGGTCTGGGGTGCGGTGTCGGTCATTGGTTACTCATCTCTCCAGTCGTACATGGCCTCTCCCCCGCTGTCGGTGGAGGTGGGGT
Source organism: Acidimicrobiales bacterium (assembly GCA_020628865.1). Classification (GTDB taxonomy): domain Bacteria; phylum Actinomycetota; class Acidimicrobiia; order Acidimicrobiales; family SHLQ01; genus SHLQ01. The sequence continues at coordinate 94,437 of JAHDEJ010000006.1, read as the reverse complement.
GCGATTCCTGCTCGTTGAGGAGCTCGCCGGCCGCTTTCGCATTCTGGATGAAGCGGCGCATTCGGGAAGGATCCTTCCGACCCGGCGCTGATTCGACGCCGCTGGCCACGTCGACGCCCCAGGGGCGAACGGCGGCGATGGCGTCGGCGACATTGTCGGGGTCGAGACCACCGGCGAGGATCATTCGGAGTCCGATCGGCATCGTGTCGGCCAGGGACCAGTCGAACACCTCTCCGGATCCCGGGGTCGGCGCGTCGACGAGCACGGCGTCCACGGGAAACTCGGCCGCTCGGGCGGCCTGTGCGCTGCCGGCGGCCATGGCTTTGATCACGTAGGGAACACGCTCGGCGATCCAGGCGGTGTCCTCGACGGATTCGTCGCCGTGGAGCTGAACGCCGCCGAGCGCCGAACTGTGGGCGATGTCCACCACGCGCTCTCTCGCTTCGTTGCGGAACACGCCGAGGGTGAGGGTCTCCGCCGGGATGCGGGCGGCGATGTCGCGTGCACGCACCGGAGCGAGTTGCCGCTTGGAACCGGGCACGAAGTTGAAGGCCACGGCGTCTGCGCCGAGGGCAACGGCAAGCAATGCGTCGTCGACCGTGGTCAAGCCACAGATCTTGACGAAGAGTTCGCGCTCGCTCACGGCCCTGACCCTAGCGATCGGCTGTCGCAGCGTCGATGAGTGCCCGCACGCCCTCCTCGGGGCCGGTGTGAGTGACGAGGGACTCGCCGACCAGGACGGCGTCGAATCCGGCGGCGACGAGCGCCGGGATGTCCTCCGGGCCCTTGATGCCGGACTCGGCCACCCGGACGACCTCGGCCGGCATGGAGGACGCCACGCGAACGGCACGTGCGGTGTCGACCTCGAACGTGACCAGGTCTCGCTGGTTGACGCCAAGGAGGGTGGCACCCACGTTGCGGGCACGTTCGGCTTCTGCTTCGTCGTGCACCTCGACGAGCACGTCGAGCGTGAGTTCGGTGGCAAGCGCGTGGAAGTCGGCCAGTTCGGCGTCGTCGAGCGCTGCGACGATGAGCAGCACGCAGTCGGCCCCCATGAGGCGGGCGTCGACCACGTCGAGGGCGGACACGGTGAAGTCCTTGCGGATGATCGGAAGGTCGACAGCGGCACGGACGGCCTGCAGGTCGTCGGTCGAGCCGCCGAACCAGGCTTCGTCGGTGAGGACGGAGCAGCAGGCGGCGCCGCCGGCCTTGTACTGGGTCGACAGGACGCCGGGGTCGAGGTCGGGGAAGAGGTCGCCTTTGCTCGGTGACCGTCGCTTCACCTCGGCGATGACGCCGAGGCCCGGAGCCGCACGCAGTGCTGCGGCGAACCCGCGGGTCGGTTCGGCTGCACCGGCGCGCTCGATGAGTTGGTCCAGCGAGCGGGTGTCGGCGGCCGCGGTCGCCCGATGGTCATCGAGAATGCGGTCGAGGTAGGTCGCCATCAGCCGGCGCCGATCTCGGAGAAGGCCATGCCGTCCTGCTCGCTCGGCACGTCGACGGCCCGACCGAGGTAGGCGAGCCCAACCCAGCCGTCGCCATCGGGGGCGACGGAGGTGAGCCGGCCGCTGTCGCCGAGCAGCGACTCGAACGAATCGGCGGCGGGTGCGCTGCCAGGTCCGCGAACCAGCCGAAGCTTGCGCGGGGTGTTGTTGCCCCGCGAATCCACTCGGGCGACCAGTTCCTGGCCGGTGTAACACCCCTTGGTGAACGACACGCTCTGCTCGACCACACCGGCCTCGGCGGGAATCGTGCCCTCGTCCATTTCGCTCCCCATCGCCGGCACTCCGGCGAGGATGCGGAGCCGGGTGAAGGCGGCCTCGTCGAGACGATCGATGCCCGACGGCTCGGACAGCCCGGGGGCGACGACGTCCGTGCCGGGGCCGTTCCAGTTCACGTCGGCGAAGATCGGGGCGTCGATGTCTCCGGCCGCGACACCGCGGTAGGCGTGCCAGTCCCAGGTCGCCAGCTCGAGATCGCACTTCGTGCGCAGCTTGAATCGTTGCAGTCGGGCGAGCAGAACCTCGCCCCAGCCGGCGTCGACGTCCATGAGGAAGCTGTCGTCGCCGGTTCGGGTGATCCGAAACCAGGCGTCGACCTTGCCCTGCGGCTGCAGGATGAAGCTCCAGGCGCTCTCGGCCGGAGCGAGCCGGGTGACGTCCTGACTGAGCTGGCCCTGCAGATAGTCGACGGTTTCCGGTCCGCTGGCGCTCACCACGTCGCGGGTGCCGATGTAGACGCTCATGACTGTCCCTCGCTTCGTCCGGCCGTTCGTTGCGCCGTCATTCGGCGGGCTCCGGGTACGGCGGCCAGCAGCGCCCGGGCCTTGTTCTCGCACTCCATGTGCTCGTGCTCGGGCACGGAGTCGGCGACCACGCCGGCCCCGGCCTGCACCGACGCCCGATTCCCCTTGATGAACATGGTGCGGATGGCGATGGCCGTGTCGATCGTGCCCGAGAAGTCGATGTAGCCGACGACGCCGGCGTACGGGCCCCGCTTCACCGGTTCCAATTCGTCGATGATCTCCATCGCCCGGACCTTGGGCGCACCGGACACCGTGCCCGCGGGCAGGGTCGCCCGGAGCACGTCGATTGCGGTCTTGCCCGGAGCGAGCTCGCCGGAAACCTGCGAGGTGAGGTGCATCACGTGGCTGTAGCGCTCGAGCGTCATGAGCGCATCACGGGTCTCGGTTCCGAACGAGATCACACGACCGATGTCGTTGCGAGCGAGGTCGACGAGCATGATGTGCTCGGCCACCTCCTTCGGATGCTCGGCCAACTCGGCGCCGAGTCGACGATCTTCCTCGTCGGTGGCCCCACGGCGGCGCGTACCGGCGATGGGGCGCGAGATGACCCGGTCCTCGATCAGCTGAACCATCGGTTCCGGCGAGGCACCAACGATGCTCATGTCGCCGATGCGGAGGAAATACATGTACGGGCTCGGGTTGATCTGGCGGAGCACCCGGTACACGTCGAACGGTTCGGCGTCGAGGTCGAAGTCGAACCGTTGCGCCAGGACGACCTGGAAGATGTCGCCGGAGAGGATGTACTCCTTGGCCACGTCCACGGCTGCGCAGTAGGTGTCGCGTCCCATCGTCGACGACACGTCGGGGAGCTCCGCATCGAGCGGCGGCGGGTCGACGAGTGGCTCGTCGAGCGGCCGGGCGCCGTCGGCCTGCAGCTGCAGCAGGCGGGCGACGGCGTCGTCGTACAACGAGCGCAGCGCCGCTTCGTCGGCCCCCTCGGGGATGATCGTGTTGGAGATGAGGGTGACCTGCTGTTTCCAGTGATCGAACGCTGCGAGCTCGCCGATGATCGCCATGACTGCGTCGTCGTGGCCCCGGTCGTCCTCGGGAACGTCCGGCAGTCGTTCGACTTCGCGCACGATGTCGTAGCCGAGGTAGCCCATCAGCCCGGAATGCAGCGGCGGAAGGCCCTCGATCTCGGGAGACTCGAAGCGCTCGAGGAGCAGCTCGAGCGTGGCGAGCATGCCGTCACCCAGGGGGACGTCCTCGGCGAACGGTCCGGAGACCGACACGCTGCCGCCGACCGACCGCACGGTCGCCAGCGGGTTGCGGCCGAGGAATGACCAACGGCTCCAGCGTTCGCCGTTCTCCACGGACTCGAGCAGGAATCCGTCGTCGTCGCCGACACAGCGGGCGAAGATGGCGACCGGCGTGACCTGGTCGGCCAACAGCGATCGCCAGACGGGAACGATGCGGTGTCCTGCCGCGTGGGCGGCGAACTCCTCGAAGCTCGGCTGAATCGACATTGGGTCAGAGATAGAGCCCGGTCGAGCCCTCTTCGAGCCGTTCCGCAGCGACGGCGTGGATGTCGCGCTCGCGCAGGATGATGTAGTCGATGCCGCCGACCTCGACCTCGTACCGATCTTCCGGGTTGAAGAGCACCTGGTCACCGGGTTCCATGTTGCGAACGTTCGGCCCCGCAGCGACGATCTCCGCCCAGGTGAGGCGCTTACCCACCTGCGCCGTGGCCGGGATGAGGATCCCGCCCGAAGATCGACGTTCGCCCTCCTCGCCGATGCTGACGAGGATGCGGTCGTTGAGCATCTTGATCGGCAGGCCGGCGGCCGTGCCGTTCTGGGGCGCAAACGATGCGTTCGAGGATGCGGAGGTCACCGACTCAGACTACTGGGGAGGTCGAACGGTGACGCCACGCGCCGCCATGAGTTCCTTGGCTTCGGCGACCGTGTGCTCACGGAAGTGGAAGATCGATGCAGCGAGCACCGCGTCGGCCCGTCCTTCGGTCACGCCTTCAGCGAGATGCTCGAGTGTGCCCACTCCCCCGGAGGCGATGATCGGCACGTCGACGGCATCGGAAACGGTGGCGGTGAGCTCCACGTCGAAGCCATCGCGGGTGCCGTCACGATCCATCGAGGTGAGCATGATCTCGCCTGCGCCGAGCCGCACGACTTCCTGTGCCCACACCACTGCGTCGATTCCCGTCCGGGTGCGCCCGCCGTGGGTGAAGACCTCGAATCCGCTTGCCGGCGCGTCGGCGTCGTCCATCCGCCGGGCGTCGATCGACACGACGCAGCATTGCGAACCGAACTCGGTGGCGATCTCCTTCACGAGTTCTGGCCGTCGCACGGCAGCGGTGTTGATGGCGGTCTTGTCGGCGCCCACGCGGAGCAGCCGCCGAGCATCTTCGACCGTGCGGATGCCGCCGCCGATCGTGAACGGGATGTAGACCTCCTCGGCCGTTCGCCGAGCCAGATCCACGATGGTGTCGCGCTGATCCGACGACGCCGTGATGTCCAGGAAGACCAACTCGTCCGCACCCTGCTCGTCGTAGAGCGCAGCCAGCTCGACCGGATCACCGGCATCCCGAATGTCGACGAAGTTCACACCCTTCACGACCCGACCGGCGTCCACGTCCAAACACGGAATCACGCGTGCTGCAGCGGTCATTGTTTCCCACTCCGTTCGGGGCGTTCCGACCACGCAGGG
>JAHDEJ010000006.1:87742-89368 GCA_020628865.1 Acidimicrobiales bacterium | reverse complement strand
GTGCTGCAGCGGTCATTGTTTCCCACTCCGTTCGGGGCGTTCCGACCACGCAGGGTCTGACGTCTGCACCGCCGCCGCAGCAGCAGACTCTCCCGCACTCCGTTCGGGGCGTTCCGACCACGCAGGGTCTGGCGTCTGCACCGCCGCCGCAGCAGCAGCAGACTCTCCCGCACTCCGTTCGGGGCGTTCCGACCACGCTGGGTCTCGACAGAGCTCCACGAAGTTCGTGATGATCTGCACGCCCACACGGCCGGACTTCTCGGGGTGGAACTGGGTCGCCATCACGTTGCCGCGGGCGGCTGCTGCGGTGACCGTTCCCCCGTACTCACAGGTGGCGATCACATCGTCGGTCGCTTCCGGCGCGTAGCTGTGCACGAAGTACACCCACGGGTCCTCCGGCAGGTTCGCAAACAGCGGTGAATCGCCGTGCAGGTCGAGCCGGTTCCACTGCATCTGCGGCACCTTGATGCGGGTCTCCGCCGATGTCAGCCGGCGAATGGTGCCCGGAAGAATCCCGAGACCATCGACCCCGGGGTTCTCCTCGCTCGACTCGTACAACGCCTGCATCCCGACACAGATCCCGATGAACGGCGTACCCGACGCCACCGCCGCGTGCGCGATGTCGTCGACCCTGGTCTCTCGAATCGCCTCCATGACCCGACCGAAGGCACCGACACCCGGCAGCACGACACCAGCTGCAGCAGCGACCTCGTCCGGATCCCTCGTCAACACGGGATCGGCGCCGGCGCGCTCCAGCGTCTTCTGAGCCGATCGCAGGTTGCCGATTCCGTAGTCGAGGACTGCCACCCGGGGGGCGGTCACAACACGCCCTTGGTCGACGGAAGGCCACCACCGGTGACCGCAACAGCGTCACGCAACGCCCGGGCCGCGCCTTTGAAGCTGGCCTCGATGAGGTGATGCGTGTTGACGCCACGCTTCGACGTGATGTGCAGCGTGATGCCGGCGGACGTGATGAAGGCCCGCCAGAACTCTTCGGCGAGCTGCGGATCGAACGGCGGTGTGCCATGGATGACCTCGCCCGGAATGTCGACCTCGTAGTGCAGGTACGGACGTCCCGACAGGTCCAGGGCCGTCTCGATGAGCGCTTCGTCGAGCGGCACCATGTTGGACGCGAAGCGACGCACGCCGACCTTGTCGCCGAGCGCCTCCTTGAAGACCGAGCCGAGAAGAATGCCGGTGTCTTCCACCGTGTGATGCAGATCGATCTCGAGGTCGCCCTCGGCATGCACCATCAGATCGAAACCGCCGTGTCGACCGAGCTGGTCGAGCATGTGATCGAAGAATGGAATTCCCGTCGCACAATCGGTGGATCCGGAACCATCGAGATCGAGCTCGATCTTGATCCGGGTCTCCTTGGTGTCACGGCTGGCGGATGCGGTACGCATGCGACCAAGTCTAGCTGTGCTTGCCCATGCGCCCCATCCGGACAGGCCGGCGTCACGGCCAGTCCACGGCGGCTTGTCTCGCAGAGCGCCGGGAAGGTGTTTTGCTCACCCATGCGCTCAATCTCGACAGGCCGGCCTGGAGGGAGCGCCGAGGGCTGGTCAGCCCAGGATCTCTTGCAGGGCGGCGAGGAGGCGGTCATTTTCCTCGGGGGTTCCGATG
>JAHDEJ010000006.1:76039-87642 GCA_020628865.1 Acidimicrobiales bacterium | reverse complement strand
CAGGATCTCTTGCAGGGCGGCGAGGAGGCGGTCATTTTCCTCGGGGGTTCCGATGGTCACGCGCAAGCAGCCTTCGAGGCCCGGCCACGACGCACAGTTGCGCAGCAGGATCGACCGGTCGACCAACGCCTGCCACAGCTCGTCGCCACCCATCGATTCCGGCCGGAACAGGAAGAAACTCGCAGCGCTGTTCCAGGTCGTGACCGGCAGATCCTCGAACGCGGTCAGCAACCGGCCCCGCTCCTCGATCACCTGTGCAACTCGGGCGTCCATCTCGTCGCCGAATTCCAGCGCGGCCAAACCGGCCGCCTGCTTCATCCCGTCGAGGTGGTACGGCAGGATCACCTTGAACAACTCGTCGACGACCCAACGGGGTCCGAGCAGATAGCCGAGACGAGCGGAGGCCATCGACCACGTCTTCGAGAACGTTCGGGACACGACCATGGCGGTGTCCTCGTCGATTCGGCCGACGGCCGAACCCGGAGCGAACTGCCCGTAGGCCTCGTCCACCACGAGCAGCGTGTGCGAGCCGGCCAGCATCTCCAACACCCGGTCGACCGTGTCGGGAGGGTCGATGAGGCCACTCGGGTTGTTCGGCGAGCACAGGAACAGGACGTTCGGATCGTGCTGCTCGATGACCCGCTGCACCTCGTCGAGATCGAGCGAGAAGTCGTCCCGACGGGCGCCCTCGACCACCGTGGTGCCAGCCGTCTTCGAGATGTGACTGTGGAGTGCGTACGTCGGTTCGAACACGGCGGCGGTCCGGCCGACACCGCCGAACGTCAACATGAGCGTCTGCAGGATCTCGTTGGACCCGTTGCCGACGAACACTTCATCAGCGGAACGGCCATACCGTTCCGCCAGCGCAGCTCGGAGGGCCGTCGCCTGCCGGTCGGGGTAGCGGTTCCACTCCATGTCCCGAGCGGCCTGAGCGACACGCTCGGCAAACGCTGCGGGAGGCGAGGCCGGCGCCTCGTTCGTGTTCAGCCGAACCTCGACATCGAGCTGAGGCGAGTGGTACCCGGCTCGGAGCGCGAGGTCGTCTCGGATTGCAGGGCGCGGCATCAGAACGCCCGTTGTGCGCTCTGCAGACTGCGGGAGGCGCTGATCAGCGACCGTTCCACCTCGAAGAGGCGAATGGAGACGTCGTCGTGCTCGGTGCCCCGATGGCGCTCGGCCACGTCGGCGATTCGACCCACGAGCTCCTCGATCTGGGTGGCAACGGTGGACAGCTCGGCCTGGTCAGAGGTCATGGGTGTCACGCTACTTGCCGAATTCTTGAACTGGGGAGGCGACCGCTTGCACGATCGTGTTACGTTCGCGACATGGCCCCGGGTTCCGCCACCTGGAGGTCATGATGCGACACACGCTGAGGGTTCCGCCGCCCTCGTGTCGCCCGAGGAGCGGATGCGTTCACGCATCCGCTCCTCGTCTTTTGCGGGCACACGGCCCCGTAGGATGAGGCCATGCAACTGCGGATCGAACCCCGTCCTGACCTGCCGTCCGTGGTGCACCTCGATCCGGAGCCGGACGACGGCGTCGTCGAACTCATCGACGCAATCCGACTCGCCGAGAACGCCGGTGCGGACTGCCCGACCTGGGTCCACGGAGCAACCGACGCATTCGACGAGGCGATGACGGCCGAGGGGTTCACGAGCAACCGCACGCTCCTGCAGATGCGTTGCTCGCTTCCCGCCGCGCCGACGGGCCTGGTGACCCGCTCGTTCACCGACGACGACACCGATGAGTTCATCGCCGTCAACAACCGGGCGTTCTCGTGGCACCCCGAACAGTCCGGATTGACCCGCGAATCCTTCGCCCGCGACCGGGCCGCAGACTGGTTCGACCCCGATGGGTTCCGGTTGCACCATGTGGACGGTCGCCTCGCCGGCTTCTGTTGGACCAAGGTCCACACCGAGCCCGAGGCGCTCGGCGAGATCTACGTCATCGCACTGGACCCCAGCGTTCATGGCCGTGGCCTCGGCGTTCCCATGACGCTCGCCGGTCTGGCCCACCTCGCCGACCGCGGCCTCACGACCGGGATGCTCTACGTCGAGTCGGACAACCACGCAGCCGTGGCCACCTACGAGCGCATCGGGTTCAGCACGCAACGCGCCGACAAGTTGTGGCAGCGATCATGACGGCACCGACTCGCCGAAAGCGGCCCGAGACCCGCTACGACCACGACCGCGACGCGCTCGGGGCGCTGCTCGACCAGCACCCGACCTACCGCGTCGACCAGCTGTGGCAGGGCCTCTACGCCGAAGGCCTGGAGCTCGAAGACATCTCCACGCTCCCCAAGGCCCTCCGGGCCGACCTCGGCGAGCTCCTCCCCCGCGCCCTGCACGAGCGCACGCAGCGCATCTCCGAAGGCGGAGAGACCCACAAGTGGCTGTGGGGCCTGGCCGACGGCGACGCCGTCGAGACCGTGCTCATGCACTATCCCGGCCGATCGACCGTCTGTGTGAGCAGCCAGGCCGGCTGCGCCATGGCCTGCGGGTTCTGTGCGACGGGCCAGGAGGGCTTCCGCCGCCACCTCACCACCGGCGAGATCGTCGAACAGGTCATTCGCGCCCGCGAAGCCGCCAAGCCCCGACGCCTCTCGAACGTGGTCTTCATGGGCATGGGCGAACCCCTCGCGAACTACGACGCCGTTTGGGGCGCCGTGCGCCGCATCCACGGCGACCTCGGCCTCTCGGCCCGCCACATCACCATGTCGACCGTCGGCGTCGTACCGGGGATTCGCCGAATGGCCGAAGAGTCGCTGCCGGTGAGCCTTGCGGTGTCGCTGCACGCCTCCACCGACGAACTCCGCAACGAGCTCGTCCCGCTCAACAAGCAGTACCCCATCGACGTGCTCGCCGAAGCGTGCGCCGGCTACGTGGCGGCGAGCGGCCGGCGGCTCAGCTTCGAGTGGGCGTTGATCGACGGCGTGAACGACACCCGGGACCAGGCCACGCACCTCGCCGAACTGTGCCGCGAATTGCGGGCCCACGTGAACCTGATCCCGCTCAACCCGACCCCCGGCTATCCGACCATCGGCACCCCTCCGGAGGGCGTCGCCCGCTTCCAGCGATGGCTTCAGGACGCCGGCACGAACGCCACGATCCGCCGCAACCGCGGCACCGACATCGATGCTGCCTGCGGGCAGCTCCGGGCCAGCCAGATGAAGGACGGTGGGCAATCGGTTGCGGCCCCGCGGCGCCGTTCCACTCGCTGACCACTGCAGTTCCGGCACCCGGTGCCGACAGGGCTACTCTGGAGGGTCCATGGCAGATCGCTACGCATTTCAGAGTCCGTTCGCCCGTGGCGGAGACCCGTGGTTCCGTGTCGGTTCCGTGGACGTCACCACCACGGTCGCCGTCACCGCCATGGCGGCGTTCGGCGTCATCCTCACCGTCATCGAAGGCGGGCGGGGAACCGTCAGCAACGGCCTGCTCCTCTCGCAGCGTGCGCTGACCGGCGGCCAGATCTGGCGGTTCGTCACGTGGCCGATCCCGCCGGACTCAGACTTCTTCTGGGCGCTGCTCGGCATGATCTTCTTCTTCATGATCGGCAGCCAGTTCGAACGGATGCTCGGCCGCCGTTCGTACACGATCCTCATCGGTTCACTCATCGTGATTCCTGCCGTGCTCGGGGTTCTGGTTGCGGTGGGCCTCAACGAGGGTGTTCCCGGGTTCGGCCTCAGCCTGCTGTTCCTCGGCGTCGCCTGCGGTTTCTCGGCGATGATGCCGGAGGCCCGTTCGTTCTTCAACATCCCGTTCTGGGTCGTTGTGGCGTTCATTTTCTTCGTGCAGTTCCTGAGCCTCCTGCAGCTCCGCAGCGTCGCCGGGCTCGTGATGCTGATGACCACCGCCTTCGTCGGCCTCGTGATCACCAAGTCCCTCGGCTTCGCCGACCGGGTCGAGTGGATTCCCACCGTCCCGATTCCGGGCGCCGTGCCGTCCACCTCCGGTTCGTCCTCGCAACCGTCGCGGCGCAAGCGCTCACGGAAGAAGAACAAGGCCGGCCTGCGAGCGGTGCCGCCGCCCACGGCCGCCTCCGACGCCGAGATCGACGCACTGCTCGATCAGGTTTCCGAGCAGGGCATCAACAGCCTCACCAAGCAGCAGAAGCAGACGCTCGAGCGCCACTCGAAAGAGATGAAGCGCCGTCGCGAGGACTGATCAGGAACCGAACAGCTTGGCCGCGGCTTCGCGGATCTCGGCTCGCTCGCCGGAAATCGCGATCCAGGCCGGGCCCACGTCGGGCGGACTGCCGGCCACCGCGACGATGAGCAGGTCGTCGCCGATCACGTTCACGAGCACGGCGCCGCGCTCGGTGGAGATGACCGAGTCCCGGTAGGCGCCGAGCGAACTGTCGGCCAGCAGGTCGTACTGCATGCGCACGGCGGTGGCCACGCGATTGATCGTGCGCTTCGCCTCCTCGGACCCGAAGTCCGGCATCAGGCTGACGATCGGCTGGGCATCGGCGCCGCGGAAGAGCATGGCGCCGGAGAAGTTCGAGCAGCGGTACTCGATGCGTTCGAGGGCAGCCCCGATTCGGGTGAGCATGCTCTGGTCGACGTCCTCGGCGGTCGGCGCATCACCGCCGTCGCGGACCTGTTGGCGCTTTGCGGACGCGGCCATGGCGGCCCGTCGGGCCACGTCGGCCACCTCGTCTTCGCGCCCATCGACCGCCATGTCGTCCGTGCTCACCGGAGGAACGGTAGTCGGTCCGTTCCGGTTTTCTCCATTCCCGCAGGGTCCCTTCACGCAACGCTCCGGCTCGTACGCTGGAGGCGTGCCTCCAGAAACCACCACCGGTTCCGCCGAACTCCCCGCATTGGATCAGCCGCTCCCCACCGGCGACCAGAAGGGGCAGGCCGTGCAGGCGATGTTCGACACCATCGCGCCTCGCTACGACCTCGTGAATCGCATCATGACCTTCCGCCTCGACGTCCGCTGGCGCCGGATCGCCATCGACACGCTCTCCCTCTCCCCCGGCTCCACGATCCTCGATCTGGCGACGGGCACCGGCGACTTCTGCCGGGAACTCGACGAACGCGGATATCGAAGCATCGGCGCCGACTTCTCGTTCGGCATGCTCGCCAATGCCCGAACCGGAGCCCCGCTCCTCCAGGGAGACGGCATGAACCTCCCGGTCGCCGACGCCTCTGTCGACGGCGCCACCTGCGGCTTCGCCCTTCGCAACTTCGTCGACCTCACGCCGGTGTTCGAGGAACTCGCCCGCGTCGTTCGACCCGGCGGCCGCATTGCGTTGCTGGACGCCTCCGAGCCGGACAACAAGCTCGTGGCGATGGGGCACGGCCTGTACTTCGGCAAGATCGTGCCGCTCATCGGCGGGCTGTTGTCCGACAAGCGGGCGTACGGCTATCTGCCCCGCTCCCTCGCCTACCTGCCGCCGCGTGAAGAGCTGCTCTCCATGCTTTCGACCGCCGGCTTCTCCGACGTGAAGCACCGTCAGCTCACGCTGGGTGCGGCGCAGCTCATCACCGCCACCCGCTGACGGCGGCCCTCAGAGCAGCAGGCCGACCGAGAGTCCGATTCCGGCGAGCAGCTGCGTGCGCCCGGTCGCTTCCAGGACGGCGATCAACGACCGCCCCTCTGCGCCGCTCTGCACCGTTCGAACCGCCATGAGCATGGGCGGCACGCCGATGAGGCCCAGAAGCCCCCAGGGGCGATCGTGGACGACCACAGCGGCGGCCAGCACGACAAATGCCCCGACCATCATCACGGTGTAGAGCGAGCGGGTGGCCCCATCGCCGATCCGGACCGCCAACGTCCGCTTTCCCGCAGCTGCGTCACCCACCCGGTCTCGAAGGTTGTTGATCACCAGCAGCGCCGTGGCGAAGATGCCCACGGACACGGACAACAGCGCAGCGAGGCCGTCGATGCGTTCCACCTGCACGAAGGCGGACCCGACCGTTGCCACCAGGCCGAAGAACACGAAGACGAACACCTCTCCCAACCCGAGATAGCCGTACGGGTTGCTCCCACCTGTGTAGAACCAGCCGGCGAGGATCGAGCACAGGCCGACCACCAGCAGCCACGGCGTGACGGCGAGGGAGAGCACGAGGCCGACCACCCCGGCAACCGCGAACGACGCGATGACCGCTCGTTTGACGGCGCCCGGGCTCGCGGCACCCGAGCCGACCAGCCGCAGCGGTCCGACCCGATCGTCGTCGGTGCCTCGGATGCCGTCGCTGTAGTCGTTTGCGTAGTTGGTGGCGACCTGAAGGGCGAGCGCAACGATCATCGCTGCGAGGGCCCGCCACAGGATGAACGTGTCGTCGGCCACCGCCGCGGTCCCCACCGCAACGGGGACCACCGCTGCCGGGAGCGTCTTCGGTCGGGCACCGGCGACCCAGAGGGCCACGCCGGTCGGAGGTGTCGTCATCGTCGGCAAGTATGGCCGGTGGCAGCCATCACCACGTGCCCCAGTGCACCGTCTCTGTCGGAGAACGACGACCCCGGCGCACCGACTGGCTGGGCCGATCTCCATCGGGACTCCGGTGACCGACCGCGATCGTGCCCACGGCCCGGAAGCCGTCGGGAACGCCGAACTGGGACCGCACGGCGGGTTCGTGTTCGAACTGACCGAAGAAGCAGGCTCCGAGGCCGAGCGCTTCCGCGCCGAGCAGCACCGATTGCACGGCTGCACCACCGTCCACCCACCAGTACGGCACGCTCCACGCCTCCTCCCCCGCCCCGAGGCCCGTCCGGGCCTTGTCGGGCTCCGCGTACCGGTCCACGTAGCGCCCCGGCTCGACCCACGGCACCAGCAGGACTGGGGCCAGAAGCAGTCCCGGCCAGGGGAAGCCTTCCCGAGCCTCCGGGCTCAGCGTCGATCCCCAGTAGCGCCCGACGTCCGGACCGCGCAGAACCAGGACATGCAGCGACTGGCTGTTTCCGGCGCTCGGTCCACGGTGCGCCCAGGCAACGAGCTGCTCGAGCGAGCGATCGTCGACCGGTTCGTCGGAGAAGTTGCGAGTCATCCGCCGTGCCGCAATGGCATCGGCGAAGGACAGGTCGGCCCGCTCAGGCGAACTTGGCAAGATCCTCGGACATCGCCCAGCCGAAACCGATCAGGACGTCGCCATTCGCCACGTCGAGCTCGGAGAAGAGCGCCTTCAGGTCGTCGGAGATCTCTTCGGGCTTCGAGGACTCGTGGTCGATGATGCACGGGAGCGAGCCATCGCCGGTCGTCGAGAAGGCCCGGTCGGCGTACCGAAGCGGCGAGATGCCGAAGCGCTTGGCGAAGCGGCGGCCCCAGGCGCGCTCTTCACCCGATGCCTTGTGGTCGGGCCGCGGGACGATGTCCTCGAACGACTTGAGGACCTCGAAGGCATCCGGCGCCTGCATGCGGCCGCCGACGATGACGTCCTCGTCGGGGAACGCCATGACGGCACGGTGCATCAGGTCGGTCACCATGCCCTTCAGCACGCTGTCGCGACGCGAGTCCCGGCGGACGGCCGCAAGACCGATGATGATTGCCGGCGTACCGCCGATGCGCTCCAGCGTGTAGAACGCGAATCCCTTGAGCTGACCGTTGTCGGTCGCCTGACAGCACAGGACCCACTCCTCGGTCTGCTTGCTGAGCAGCCCGGCCTCGTACGGCACCGGTGTGTCGGCACACATGTCGGCCATCTCGGAGATCTCCGCATCGCTGAGCGCAATGCAGTCCTTCGTGTCTACTTCCAAAGCCATGTGTGGTTTCGCCCTTGTTCGCGCGGTGAATTCCGTTCACCAGTCCACTCGAAATCCCCATGAAAGCGCAAGTTGGGATGGATCGTTGTGAGCGACCGACAGCGGGTCAAACGATGACGGCGTCGGGGCCGAGCAGCACCCGGAGCTCGGCCACGAGTCCCTTGCTCGTGTCGACCGTGAGCGTGTCGGGAAGCCGGATGATCTGACGGTCTTCCAGGTGCAGATACACCTCGGAATCGCCGGGATGTTCGGTCAGCAGCCGCTTCAGCTGATCGAGCGTGCGGGGGTCGTGGGCGTGGATCGGCAGCTGCACCCGGACCGGCACCGCTGCCGACATCTGGGAGCTGTCGAACACCTCGATGTCCTGACAGATGAACTTGGGGATGTCGTCCCGCTTGTCGAGCCGGCCGCGGATCACGACGATGGCGTCGTCGACCAGCTTGTGGCCGTGCTCGGTCATCGTTCGTGGGAACACCATGACCTCGATCGACCCTTCGAGATCTTCCAGTTCGAGGATTGCCATGAGGTCGCCCTTGCGGGTCCACTTCTTCTGCAGGTTCGTGATGACGCCGCCGACGCGCAGGAAGGCGCCATCGGCTTCGTCTTCGAGGAGTCCCACGGTCTTGTCGCAGCGACGGGCCAGCGCGGCCTCGAAACCGAGCAGCGGGTGGTCCGAGATGTAGAGACCGAGCATCTCCTTCTCGTTGGCCAGCTTCGGCATCTTGTCGAACTCGATGTCCGGGATGTCGGGTCGGTCGTCGAAGGTGGGGGCATCGCCGAGCGACCCGAAGAGGGTCGCCACACCGGCATCGTGCTCCTTGCGGGAGGCGACGGTGCGATCGATGATGACCTCGTACACGTTGAGCAGGCCCTTGCGCGGGTGACCCAGCGAATCGAAGGCACCGGCCTTGATGAGCGACTCCACCGTGCGCTTGTTCAGCACCGTGTAGTCGACCCGCTCGACGAAGTTCAGGAAGCTCTCGAACGGGCCGTTCTCCGCCCGCTCGGCAACGATCAGTTCGACAAGCGCCGACCCGACGTTGCGGACCGCAGACATGCCGAAGACGATCTGACCGAGCGTGTCCCCGTCGACGTCTGGTTCGGGGTGGAAGTCCACACGGGCCCGGTTGATGTCGGGCACGACGACGTCGATGCCCATGACGCGGCATTCGTTGAGGTAGATGGCCGCCTTCTCCAGGCTGCTCTTCACCGAGGTGAGCAACGAGGCCATGTACTCAACCGGGTAGTGGGCCTTCAGATAGGCGATCTGGTACGCCACGAACCCGTAGCCGTACGAGTGGCTCTTGTTGAACGCGTAGTCGGCGAACGGCTCGATGATCTTCCACCACTCCTCGCCCAGATCGCGTCCGTATCCGGTCGTTTCGCAGCCATCGACGAACTTGGCCTTCTCCTTCTGCATGACCTCGCGGATCTTCTTGCCACAGGCCTTGCGGAGGGAGTCGGCGTCGGCGAGCGAGTAGCCGGCGAACTTCTGCGCCACCCGCATCATCGATTCCTGGTAGATCATCAGCCCGTAGGTGTCGCCGAGGATCTCCGAAGCGTCGTCGTGCAGCAGCGTGACCTCCTGCCGACCGTTCTTGCGGTCCGCATAGTCGTTGTGCATGTTCGCTTCCATCGGACCCGGCCGATAGAGGGCCACGAGCGCAGCCACGTCTTCGAACGTGTCGGGACCGAGCGACTTCATCAAGGAACGCATCGGTGTGGACTCGAGCTGGAAGACACCGATCGTGTCGCCCCGCTGCAAGAGTTCGTACGTCTTCAGGTCGGTGAGGTCGACGTTGTCGATGTCGAGGTCGACCTGCCAGTTCTCCCGGATCATCCGGAGCGCATCGTCGATGATGTCCAGGTTGCGGAGGCCGAGGAAGTCCATCTTGAGCAGGCCGAGCGACTCCACACCGTTCATCTCGTACTGGGTGACGACGGGGGCTTCCTCGATCGGCTGGCCGGCTTCGGGCTTTCGCTGGATGGGCAGGTACTCGGTGAGCGGTTCCTTCGTGATCACCACCGCCGCGGCGTGGATGCCGTCGGACCGGCGCAGACCCTCGAGTCCCTTTGCCACATCGACCACTTCGGCAACCACGGGGTCCGACGCTGTCATCTCGCGCAGTTCGCCGGCCTGGGCGTACCCGTCGGCGTACTTCGGATGCTTCTCGAAGCAGTACTGCAGCGGCGTGTCGCGGCCCATGATGAGCGGCGGCATGGCCTTGGCGACCTTGTCGCCCACGGCGTAGGGATAGCCCAGCACACGGGCGGCATCGCGCACGGCGGCTCGGGCCTTGATCTGGCCGAACGTGACGATCTGGGCGACGTGGTCCCGGCCGTAGCGCTCGGCACAGTAGCGGATCATCTCGTCCCGGTAGCGGGAGTCGAAGTCCATGTCGATATCCGGCATCGAGATACGAGACGGGTTCAGGAATCGCTCGAACAGGAGGTCGTACTTGATCGGGTCGAGGTCGGTGATCCACAGCGTGTACGCCACCGCACAACCCGCAGCAGAACCACGTCCGGGGCCGACCCGGATGTTCTTGTCTCGGGCGTGGCGGATGAGGTCCCACGTGATGATGAAGTACGACGAGAAGCCCATGTCGCGGATCACCTTGAGCTCGAACATGAGTCGCTCGGTGACCGCATCGGACAGGTTGTCGCCCCAACGCTTCCGCGCCCCTTCCATCGTGAGGTGGAGCAGGTAGTCGTCGTCGTTGTCGAAGCCCTCGGGCAGCGGGAAGCTCGGCAGCTGCGGCTCGCCGAATTCGATCTCGACGTCGCACCGTTCGGCGATCCAGAGCGAGTTGTCGCAGGCGCTCTCGACCTCGCGGAACATGTGGCGCATCTCGGCGGCGGACTTCAGGTAGTGCTGGTCGCCGTGGAACTTGAACCGGTCCGGGTCGGACTTGAGCGAGCCGGTCTGCACGCACAGGAGGGCATCGTGGGCCGCGGAGTCCTGCTGGGTCGTGTAGTGGCTGTCGTTGGTGGCGAGAAGCGGCGCACCGATCTTGCGGGCGATCTCGAGCAGCTGGGGGTTGGTGCGGGTCTGTTCCGGGATGCCGTGGTCCTGCAGCTCGATGAACAGGTTGTCCCGGCCGAAGATGTCCTGCAGGCGACCGGCCTTCTGCACGGCGCCGTCGAAGTCGCCCTGGAGGAGCGCCTGGAGCACGTGGCCACCGAGACAGCCGGTGGTGGCGATCAAGCCTTCGGAGTGCTGGTCCAGCAGCTCCCAGTCGACCCGGGGCTTGTAGTAGTAGCCCTCCATGAACGCCTTGGACGACAGCTGGATGAGGTTCTGATAGCCGGTGTTGTTCTCGGCGAGCAGGATCAGGTGGTAGTAGAGCTTCTTGCCGCCCTCGGTGGAGCCGCCCGAGTCGTCGACGCGGCCACGCCGGGACGGCCGCTCGGTCCGGTGTTCGTGGGCCATGTAGGCCTCGGTACCGAGGATCGGCTTGATCCCGTGGTTGTTGCAGGACTTGTAGAAGTCCAGAATCCCGTACATGTTGCCGTGGTCGGTGATGCCGAGCGCCGGTTGGCCGTCGGCGGCCGCAGCGGCGACAAGCGGGTCGAGGCGCGATGCTCCATCGAGCATCGAGAATTCCGTATGGACGTGCAGGTGGGTGAAGGACCCGGCCACTCAGGCGCCTCCGCGGACAGATCGAGAACGGGTGGTGGAAGCTGCCGAATCACACGGCTGTGATTCCACCTACTTGCGACCCTACCTACTTCCCGGCCGCTTCGCCGCCTCCAGGGCTCGGATTCGGGCCCCGAGGGGCCCTCGACCTCGCGCCTGCTGCGCATGCGCCGCCCGGACCGGCCGGCGGAGCCGGACCGATCCTCACGAGATCTCGACCGGAAGTGTCGAGCGAAACACCGATCTCGACCGGA
>JAHDEJ010000006.1:56360-75939 GCA_020628865.1 Acidimicrobiales bacterium | reverse complement strand
GTCGAGCGAAACACCGATCTCGACCGGACGGGCCGAGCCGACCAGACCAGCAAAGACGGATCTCGACCGGAAGTGTCGAGAACTAGCAGAGAGCGTGGAGCACGGGGACGAGCATCTCGGCGGCGGTGACGGATCCGTGGCGGCCCTTGAGGAGGTCGGCGTGGCGTTCGCCGGGGTCGTCGAACCCGACCGGTGCGTGGGCGACGAGGGCGACGTCGCCGAGCCGGTTGCGGGCGGCATCCGTGACGGTGGGCCCGAACCATCCCTCGTCGATCAGTTGGTCGCGGCTGCGAACCCAAGCCTGATCGCTGTGGGCGGCCGTGGCGGCGGCCAGGAGGTCGTCGGCGGCGCCGGCGGTGGCGTGGAGCCAGCGGAACCGGGGTTCGCCCGAGCGACCGGACACGTAGCGCAGCACGTCGTCGCCGATGGTGACGATGGGGGCGGCGTCGATCTGGCCGTGGTCGGCGGTGACGACGAGGGCGGTGCCGGTCGGGAGTGCGTCGAGCAGCCGGCCGACGAGCCAGTCGCAGAAGCCGAGCTCGAGGTCGAAGTGGCCGGAGGCGAGCCCGTGGATGTGGGCGACATGGTCGAGTCCGTCGTAGTAGGCGTAGACCCGCCGCTCCCCCGCATCCAGCAGCGCCCGGACCTCGGCGACGATCGACGAGGGGTGTTCGTACCCGTGGTAGGCGTTGTCTCCCAGGTAGGCCTCGGTGAAGGCGGAGGTGGCGAATTGCCGGTTGCTGACGATCGACCAGTCGCCGCCGCCCAACGGTGGTGCCACCTGGACCGACTGCGGCGGTACGGCATCGCGGTGGTCGCCGCCGGGGGTGGTCCACCGCAGCGCGTTCATCACCGCACCTCCGGCCGGAAAGCGGTAGCCGATGATGCCGTGCTCTCCGGGAGCGACGCCGGTCGAGATGGAGGTGAGCGCCGCTGCCGTCGTCGACGGGGCGACCGTCGTCGCTGAGCCGCCGCTCATCGCCTGGAGCGTGGGCGCGAGGCCGGGGCGTTCGGCCATCTGTTCCCAACCGAGCGAATCGAGCACGAGCAGGACGGCACGCTCGGCTCCGGCGATCTCGTCCGGGATCACGGCCGACGGCACACCCCACACCAGCGATGGCACGATGCCGATGGTCGAGCGGCCGGAGAAGGCCGGCGGTGTGGGCGTGGGCTCGGTCATTGGGGAGATCATCGCACACCCGACCGTCGGGCGGGCGACCGGGTCAGCGTTCCCAGTCCGCTGGGCCGTAGCCGTCGATGAGGGCGGCCATGTCGGCGGGCAGCGGCGACTCGAAGCTGAGCCACTCCCCCGTGGCGGGATGCTCGAAACCGAGTTCGGCCGCATGCAGAGCAGGTCGGTCGATGTCGGGGCTGGACCGACCCCCGCCGTAGCGCGTGTCGCCGACGACGGGATGGCCGATGGCGTCGAGGTGGACACGGATCTGGTGGGTACGACCGGTGTCGAGCACGCACGAGATCAGCGCCGCCTTCGGCGAGGCCCAGGTTCGCAGGACCCGGTAGTTCGTGCGGGCGGACTTGCCGTCTTCGCGGACGGTCATTCGGGTTGGGTCGCGGACCGCACGGCCGATCGGCGCTTCGATCAGTCCTTCGGTGGCGGCCGGTTGCCCCCATGCAACGGTGAGATAGCGGCGCTCGACGAGGCGATCGTGGAGCTGCTCGGTGAGCGACGCGTGGGCCCGATCCGAGCGGGCCATCATGAAGACGCCCGACGTGCCCTTGTCCAAGCGGTGGACGACACCGGGGCGGTCAGGCTCGCCGACGGTTCGGACCTCCGGGTAGCGGGCCACCACGCCCTGAGCGATCGTGCCCATGGTGTTTCCGGCGCCGGGGTGAACGACCTGCCCCGGGGCCTTGTCGATCACCAGGACGTCGTCGTCCTCGTGGAGCAGCCGAAGCTCCACCGTCGGATCGGCGACCAACTCGTCGGGGGTGTTCTCGATCTCGCCGGCGATGGTGAGCATCTGCCCGGCGCTCACCCGGTTGGATCGCGAACCGACGACGCGGTCGTCGAGCCGTACCTGGCCGTCGGCCACCAGCGCCGCCGCCCGGGATCGGGAGACGTCGGCCACCATGGCGAGAACCCGGTCGATGCGTTCGCCGTCGAGCGCATCCGGGATCAGCTCATTCACGAGAGCCCAGGAGCACCACGATGATGCCGCCGACGACGATGGCGACGTCGGCGATGTTGAAGACCGGCCACCACGAGCCCATTTCGAGAAAGTCCACGACCGGCCCCCGGAGGAAGCCGTCGCCGTCGCGGAACGCTCGATCGATCACGTTGCCGATGGCGCCGCCCTGCACCAGGCCGAGGCCGAACACCACGGATCGCAGCGGCACCCGCTTGACCATCCAGGTCAGCGCGATGGAAACCGCCACGGCAAGTACGGCGAACAACGGGCCGAGCCCGGATCCGAGCGAGAACGCCGAACCCGTGTTGTAGACGAGGCGGAGCTGCGAGCCGAACGGACCCTCGTGGATCGTTCCGTCGTCGAGCGCGCCAACCGCCCACCACTTCGTCAACTGGTCGACGACGATGACGACCAGGGCGACGACGTGGAGCTGCCAGCGACGAGCCGACACCTGCCCCGGGGTGAGCTCGGGAGGTGTGGCCGGCGCGTCGAGCTCAGCGGCGTCCGAGGCCGCCAACCTTGTATTCCACTCGTTGGGATGCCCACGGAATGGCTTCGAGCCGCTCCTTGGGAATCGGAAGACCCGATTCGACGCAGACGCCGTAGACGCCGTCGTCGAGCCGCTTGAGTGCTGCGTCGATCTCGTCGACGGCCTGCTGGGCCTGCGCACTCAACGCAAGATCACGTTCGCGCTCGACGGCCAGCGTGTCACCCTCGCCCGACTCTTCGTCGAACTGGACATCGCCGGGTTCGCGGTCGAGGACGAGCGAGTCGGCCTCTTCCTTGTACGACACGGCGGAGCGGGTGTACTTCTCCCGCTCGGCCTCGAGAATCTCACGCTGGCTCTTGAGGAAGGTCTTGTTGAACTCCTTGGAGGAGACCTTCCGGAACTCGGCCATGCGGGCCTCTTCGGCCGCCTTCGCATCGTCGAGCTTGGCCACCGTGGACTGTGCAGCCTTTGCCGGCGCCTTCTTCTTTGCCGGGGCCTTCTTGGCCGCCGGAGCCTTCTTTGCGGGCGCTTTCTTCGCCGGCGCCTTCTTTGCGGGCGCCTTCTTTGCCGCGGTCTTCTTGGTTGTCGCCTTCTTCTTCGCCGCGCTCTTCTTCGCCACCACTGCTGGCCACCCTTTCTTGTTCGATCCTGACGGATCGGGCATCACAAGCGGTCTGTTCGGAGGGGAACGGCCCGTCTTGAGCCGCAAATTCTATGCCGGAACCCGGCGGTTGCGACGGACCCTGTCGAACGAAGGTTCCCGTGGGCCCTCAGTCGGCCAGCGGAAGCTCGTCGATCGCCTCGGTGAAGCGCTGCAGGAAGGCTTCGCTGGAAGCCTCCGTCTCGTCGCCGACCGGGTCGGCCTCGGCTGCTGGCGGAGCCGGGGCCGCCTCGACCGGGGATGCGCTCGCCTCGACCACGGCGGCCTCAGCGGCGACGTCGGTTCCGAACAGCGCAGACGGGGCCTGATCGAGGTCGACGACGGCCGGAGCGACGTCGGCAATGCCATCGGTCGCGGGCTCGATCACCGGGATCGGCTCGGTTGCGGGGCCGGCGTCGACCGTTTCCGCAGGCTCATCCTCCACCGAAACCGCAGCGTGGGCCGGCGCGTGGGCGGGCCGATGCTCGATCACGTCCGTTTCCTCAACGACCGGTGCCGCCGGAGCGGCGTCCTGCGCTTCGGCCCTGGCCCGGCTCTCGAGCTGTTCGACCGTCGGTGCCGGGGTCGCCGTGCGCTGGACCGATTCGGCAACGTCGATGTCCTCGGCCGCGGCGACATCGGCTCCGGCAGCTCCGGAGAGCCCCGGACGGGCAGAAGCCGTCAGCAATTCGTCGTCGGCGGCGACGCGGGCGAGATCGTCGATCGAGCCGGACATGCCTTCGCGGAGCGCTTCGACGGCCTTGCGAACTCGAATTCGCTCTTCGGTGAGATGGGCCTCGAGTGCGTCGATGTCGGATCGCAGCTGGTCTCGGGTCTCTTCGAGCTGGCGGATCTCCTCGCGGATCGGCTCGCGCATGCGGGCGACTTCGTCTCGGGCCGTCGACTCGAGCGCCTCGACACGGGCGGCGCCGGCGCGCTCCGCCTCGGCCAGCAGCCGTTCGGCTTCATCGGATGCGATCGAGCGGGTGCGGTTGGCTTCCTGTTCCGCGGTGGCGGCAACACGTTCGGCGTCGCCGGCAGCTGCGGTGCGCTCGGCTTCGGCGGCTGCGAGGACATCGGCAGCCTCGGTGTTGGCCGAACTGAGGAGGCGATCGGCTTCCGCCTGGGCGGAGGAACGGGTCTGTTCCGCTTCGGCCGTTGCGGTCTCGACGAGCTCGTTTGCGCTGGTCCGGGCATCGGCGACGGTTTCGTCGGCGAGCCGCTGTGCCAGGACGAGTGTCCGACGAAGCGTTCCTTCGGTGTCGGACTCTCCACCGGCAAGCTGTTCTTCGAGTGCGGACACCCGCGAGGCGGCGGCCTCGCGCTGGCTCTGCACCTCGGCCACCTCGGCTCGAACCTTGGCCAGGAAGGCGTCGACCGCGTCACAGTCGTAGCCGCGCAGGTTCAACTCGAACCGGACGTCTTTCAGTTCGCGAATCAGGTCCATCGGAGCATCGTACTTTCTTCACCTGCCGCAGGACGGGGACCCTTCCGCCCCATCCTGACGATCGTGATCAGGAGTAGCGGTGCCGTTCCTCGTCATCGACCTCGACGTCGGTCGGCGTGAGCAGGTAGACCGACTCGGCCACCCGTTCCATCTGACCGCCGAGTCCGTAACAGAGGCCGCTGCTGAAGTCGATGAGACGGCGAGCGAGATCGCGCTCGGCGCTCTGCATGTTGACGATCACCGGGGTCTGGTCCTTGAAGGCGTCGGCAACGGCCTGAGCGTCGTTGAACGACTTCGGAATGATGAGTTGCGGCTTGGTCGTCGCCGGCATGGTCACGGGGCGCACCGTGCCGATGCCGAGGTCCGAGCCAGACGAGGGAGAAGGAGCATCCATGGGCAGTACCCGCACAGTCTGTTCGGAGGTCGGATTGGTGGTTTCGGTTTCGATTGGAACGGCGCGGACGGCCGAGTCGGCCGGCCGGCTTGCGGCGGGCCCGGCCTGCGGCTGAGGCCGTTCACGGGCCTGCATTTGCGGCTGGGGTGCCGGACCGGACGGCCGAGGCGCCTGACGGTCGGGGCCCACCGGGCGTTCGGGGCGGTCGGGGCGCGGCGGTTCGACGATCGCACGATCATCTGCCGGGTACTCCTCGTTGAGTCCCAGCCATACGACTGCCTTTTTCACAAAGCCGGACATGTCGACCTCCAGTTCACCAACAGTACCAAGGGTGGGAGCATCCGGTGAACCACCGGGCTCATGGGCGGGCCCCGAACAACACCGAGCCGAGTCGCAGGAGCGTCGCCCCGGCGGCGGCCGCATCGCGCCAGTCGTTGCTCATACCCATGGAGCGTTCGGCGAGACCGTGGTGGTCGGCGAGACGATCGACCTCTCGGAACGCTGCGGCAGAGGCGGCTGCGTCGCCCTGCACCCCGATGGTCATGAATCCGTCGACGTGGACGTCGGCATCGGCGGCGACCTCGAGCATCGACTCGATCTGGTCGGACGTGATGCCGTCCTTCGTCGGGTCGTCGGCCACCGACAGCTGCAGGAGCGCTCGGCTGCCGGGTCGGCGCTTTCCGAGTTCGGTGAGGATCTCGGGGCGGGCGACGCTGTGCCACAGATCGACATCGTCGATCACCTTGCGCACCTTGTTGCGTTGGATGCGACCGATGAAGTGTGTTTTCGGGGCCACGGCGTCGGCCGGCAGCTCGCCGAGTTTCGACTGCAGTTCCTGGGCGTAGCTCTCTCCGACGATGTCGAGACCGAGCCGATGCGCCATCTCCCATGCGTCGACGCCGAACCCCTTGGTCACGGCGATGATGCGGGCGTCGGGCCGGCCGATGCGGCCGAGTTCCTCCCGGACGTCGCCGAGCTGCTGTTCGATCTCGGCGAACTCACGCATCGTCCGCTCCGACGATTCGGGCGGCGAGCGCGTGTCGCTGGGGTTCCTGCCGGGCGCGGTGCGACCATCCACCGTCGGCGCAGGCGGTGCAGGAGCCGACCATCCGCACGTCATCGATGCCGTGCCGTTCTTCGAGGACGGAGCGAATGCCGGCGGCAACGTCGAGCGCCGGGGTTCCGGTGCTCGTTGTGCTGCGAACGGATGGTCCGATGGTTTCGGCGAGCCGCTCGAGGTCGTCGGCTCCGAATTCGTAGCATTCGGGTCCGATCATCGGCCCGACGAACACGGTGGTCGGTGCGGTGCCCCGCTGGGTGAGCGCCTCGATGGTGTGGTCGATCACCCCGGCTTCCAGACCACGCCAGCCGACGTGGGCGACGGCGATGGGCCCGGCAGCGCCGATGAAGGCCACGGGAGCGCAGTCGGCTCCCTGCACGGCGATCGGCTGGCCGGTGGTCTCGGTGATGACGGCGTCGGCTTCCGGCGCCGTCGCCGGGTCTGCCTCGGCCACGATGGCGCCGTGCACCTGGCGAACGACCGCCCACGGGCCGGGCATCACGTTGGCGCGACGATCGGCAACGCCCTCGGAGTCGATGTGGAAGTCGCCGTCACCACGTTCGGTGATTGCGATCTCGACGGTCGAGCCGTCCGCCCGGTCGACGCGGTGTATTCGGGCCACGTCCTCGTGTCAGCGCAGGAACGATGGGACGTCGAACTCGTCGTCGTCATCGTCGGGGCCGTCCTCGTCAGGTTCGTCGTACTCGGCGAACACGTCGGCGATCTCGAGTTCGTCGGACTCGTCCGAGCTGGACGACCCGATCGAGAAGGTGTCGGCGGTGGTGACCGGCGTGCTCGGCGTGGCTGCCGGTGCCGACGAGGTGTCGGTGGCGGTGCCGGACGTCCCGATCGTGCTGGTGCTGCCCGAGCCGTCCCAACGTTCGAAGCCGGCGGCGATGACCGTGACCCGCACGTCGTCGCCCATCTCGTCGTCGATGACGGCGCCGAAGATGATGTTTGCGTCCGGGTGGGCGACGCCGTGGATGACCTCGGCGGCCTCGTTGACCTCGAACAGGCCGAGGTCGGAACCGCCGGAGATGTTGAGGAGGATGCCGCGAGCACCTTCGATGGAGGCCTCGAGCAGCGGGGAGCTGATGGCGGCGCGGGCCGCAGCGAGCGCCCGGCCCTCACCGGAGGCGTAGCCGATGCCCATCAGGGCCGAGCCGGCGTCCGACATGATCATCTTCACGTCGGCGAAGTCGGTGTTGATCAGGCCGGGGGTGGTGATCAGATCGGTGATGCCCTGCACACCCTGGAGGAGGACTTCGTCCGCCATCTTGAATGCGTTGAGCACCGAGGTGTTCTCGTTCGAGACGGTGAGCAGTCGGTCGTTGGGGATGACGATCTGGGTGTCGACGTTCTCCTTGAGCCGCTGGATGCCCTGCTCGGCCTGCACGGCGCGACGGCGCCCCTCGAACCCGAACGGCCGGGTGACCACGCCGATGGTGAGCGCGCCGCATTCACGGGCGACCTCGGCGATCACGGGGGCTGCACCGGTGCCGGTGCCTCCGCCCTTGCCGGCGGTGATGAAGACCATGTCGGCGCCGTCGAGCGCGGTTCGGATCTCCTCGCGGTGATCCTCCGCTGCCTGGCGGCCGACCTCCGGGTCGCTGCCGGCGCCGAGGCCCCGGGTCAGTTCCCGTCCGATGTCGAGCTTCACGTCGGCATCGCTCATCAGCAATGCCTGGGCATCGGTGTTGACCGCGATGAACTCGACGCCCTTCAGCCCGGCATCAATCATGCGGTTGACGGCGTTCACGCCGCCACCGCCTACTCCGACCACCTTGATGACGGCAAGGTAGTTCTGAGGTGTTCCGTTCATGGGGCTGGTTCCTCCGGTCCCGTTCATGCGTTCGACTCCCTAGCGTGGCGATCATTCACGCTTTCGACCACCCGTAACGCACATTCTCGCAGATGATCCCTCCGCTTTCGGGGAAGGGGCACGTTGCGGGAGTGCACACTACAGGTGGTCGAAGCGTCAATGCGTGCGCCTCGCAGCCCCTACTCGCGTTGCGTGGTGCCTTGAGCACCGCACGTGAAGTAGGAAAGCGCAGATCGGTCGATTGCGCAAAACGACAGCGGAGAATTTTCCTGCGCTCAGGACAGCTCGCGGGCCGCCGCCATGCAGGCGGCTCCGCGTTCGATGACGGGGGTGTCCGGAATGCGCAGATCGATGCGTTCGATACACACCAGACTGGTGCCGCCATCGAGGATCGAGGCCAGCGAAACGAACTGCGTTCGATGGTCGGGTTCACGTCCGAAGACGGCCGTCGCGGAGCCGACGAGTTCGGCGGCGACGACGCCGTCGGCGTCCATCGTCCAGCTCTCGATCCACGGCACGAGCTGCGCCGGGAGATTAGTCGAGGTGGCCAGCACGCCCTCGCTGTCGGGCAGGGGGACACCGATCACGGCCGAAGAGACCAACGCCTGCGGTGCAACCACGAGCGGCACACCGACCGGTGGGGTCATTCGGCGTTCCAGGACGTGGCCGGACTCGCTGACGACCACCCACCTCGCCCCGGTCTCGGGCGCGAATGCGGCAGCGGGTACACGCTCGCGAAGCTCGACGCGCAGCGTCGACGGCCAACCGCGGGAGACATCGACGGCTTCGACCCATGGGAGCTCGGAGATCAGGAGCTCGGCGGCGTCGGTGTCGTAGGTGGCCAGCGCCTGGTCCACGTCGATGTCGAGGGCGGCACGAACGGCTCCCTCACTCGTTCGGGACTCGCCGGAGATCTGCACGACCGAGATCGAGAAGAACGGTGCCCGGAGCAAGGCAGCGATCGCCAGGAGGCACACGACGAGCATCCCGATGAAACCCCATCGCCACGAGAAGGTGATGGGCTCCCGCTCGGGACGCTCCTCCCTCCGGACACGCCGCTGCGTCCGCTCGGCCGGCTCGACCCGCCGTTGTGCGCCTCGGGGCCGGGGCCCGGGTGTGGGGTGTGGGCGAGGCCGTGGTCCCGGGCGGGGACGCGGTCGCTGACGTGGATTCATGGTTGGTGTGGTCACGACGGCTCCCCGCTCTGCACATGCGCAACCTCGTCGGCCGTGAACCCGACGAGTCGGGTCTCGGCGTGGAGTCGCACCCCGTGGCGGTCCTCGACCAGGTCGACGAGGTGACGCATGAGCGCCATCACGTCGTCGGCCGATCCGCCGTCATCCGCCTGGATGAAGTTCGCATGCTTGGGACTGACTTCCGCGCTCCCGATGCGATGGCCCTTGGCTCCGCTCTCGTCGATGAGTCGGCCGGCGGAGGCGCCCTCGGGGTTGGTGAAAACCGACCCGGCGTTCGCTCCCCCGGGTTGGTGGGTTCGACGCCACGAGACGATCTCGCGAAGCGCCTGCTCGCCGGATTCCCGATCCCCGGTGTCGAGGTCGAGCGTGGCGGCGAGCACGAGGTCGTCGGCACCCAGATTCGAGTGCCGGTATGCGAAGTCGAGGTCGTCGGCGGGTCGCTGCGAGCGGACGCCCGTGGCGAGATCGACGTGGTCGATCGATCGAACGGCGGCCGCCATGTCCGACCCATGGCCTCCCGCGTTCATTCGGACGGCGCCACCGATCGTTCCCGGGACACCGACGGCCCATTCGAAGCCGCGCAGCCCGGCAGCGACCGATGCTCGGGCCACTCGTGGCAGCAGTGCCGCGGCACCGGCGGTCATCCTGGTCGGCACGGCAGCATCGACGGCGATGTCGCTGAGCGACCCGGCGAGGTGGATCGCGACGCCGTCGAAACCGCCGTCGGCGACGAGGAGGTTCGAGCCGTTCCCCACTGCGAGGCGGGGAACCGGGTGGTCGGCCAGCACCTGCGCAAGCGCGACAGCGGCGTCGGGCGTGGTCGCCGTGGCGACGACGGCGAGAGGGCCACCGACCCGATAGGTGCAGAAGGGCCCTGCGGGCACGTCTCGTTCGAGTTCGAGGTCGTCGATGGAGCGCAGGGCATCCATCACCTCGTCGAGCCGGGTCGGCGCCACCATCATCGGTTCTCCAGGAGCGGAAGGAGTTCGTCGGCGAGGGTGACGAGGTCCCCGGCGCCCAGTGTCAGACACACATCGCCGGGCTCCAACAGCTCGACGACCTCGGTGGCGAGCGTCGCCCGATCGGGCAGGTGGATGACGGTGGGCGGGGCGGCGCCACCCAACACGGCGTCGACGATCAGCTGCGAGGTGATTCCCTCTCGAGGCTTCTCGCCGGAGGAGTAGATGCCGGTGATGACGAGCAGGTCGGCGTCGTCGAACGAGTCGACGAAGTCCTGCCAGAGCGCCTGCATCCGGCTGTAGCGGTGCGGCTGGAAGACGGCCACGATGCGTCGGCGGCTGAGGTCGGTCGCCGCGTCGATTGCCGCGTTCACCTCGGTCGGAAGATGTGCGTAGTCGTCGACGAGGAGCACGTCGTTCGCCTCACCACGGTGATGGAATCGACGACCCACCCCCCGGAACGTCGAGAGGGCATCGGCGATCGCATCGAACCCGACCCCCATGGCGAGCGCTGCCGTGGCCGCCGCGGCGGCGTTGCGGGCGTTGTGCGCACCCGGCATGGGCACGAAGAGGCTGCCGGAGGAGCCGTCGGGCGCGTGGAGGCGGAAGGTCGAGCCCGCGGCGGTGCGCGTGAGGTCGGTCATGCGGTGGGTGGCTGCCTCGCTGAGGCCGTAGCTGAGTACGCCGGGCCCGGCGAGCGCCGCAGCGCCCTCATCGTCCGCGCAGACGATGGCGGTCTCGGCGGCGGCCACGAAGTCCACGAATGCCTGACGGAGGCCCGCCTCTCCCCCGTAGTGCTCGAGGTGGTCGGGTTCGACGTTCGTGACGATGCCGATCGAGTGGCCGAGCTCGAGGAACGTGCCGTCGCTCTCGTCCGCCTCGACGATGAAGTGCTCGCCGGCTCCCCAGGCGGCGCCGGTGGCGAGCTCGGTGACATCGCCGCCGATGATGAACGAGGGCTCGATGCCAGCGTGCAGGGCGATGACAGCGAGCATCGAGGAGGTCGTCGTCTTGCCGTGGGTGCCGGCGACGGCAACGGTGGACCGAAGGTCGGAGATGGCCGAGAGCAGCTCGGCGCGGCGCAGCACGGTGCCGCCGGAAGCCTCCACGGCCTGCACCTCGACGTTGTGGTCGGGGATCGCCGTCGAACGTGCGACCACGTCTGGGTCCTGCAGGTTGGCTGCGTCGTGGCCGAGCGCGGTGCGCATGCCGAGGTCCTGCACCCGGCGGTAGGCGCCCGAGTCGGACAGGTCACTGCCACTGACGTCGTGGCCCATCGCGTGCAGTACTTCGGCGATGGCGCCCATGCCGGCGCCGCCGATGCCGATGATGTGGATGCGTCGAGGTGAGCTCAGGTCCGGCCGGGTCATGCGTCCACCCCTGCGTGCAGTTCGACGAGATCGACGACCGCGGCCGCAGCGTCGGGGCGGGCGACGGAGCGGGCACGCGCACCCATCAACGTGAGCGTGTCGGGATCCGAGAGGAGTCGCTCGACGGTCTCGACGAGCACCCGGCCCTCGAAGTCCGCATCGTCGATTCGTTCGGCGCCTCCGGCCCGCTCGAGCGCCTTGGCGTTCTCGGTCTGGTGATCGCCGGGCGCGCCCGGCAACGGAACGAGGACCGAAGGTGTGCCGGTGACTGCGAGTTCAGCGCAGCTCGTCGCTCCGGCGCGACAGACGACGAGGTCGGCGGCTGCGAAGACGGTCGCCATGTCGTCCTCGTATTCGATCGGCACCCACTCCAGCGCATCGCCGGTTCGGTCTCCGGCGCGGGCGACGATGTCGGCGTGGTCGCGGACGCCGATGATGTGGCGGATCGAGAGATCATCGCGGTCCCGGAGTCCATCGAGCGCGCCGAGCACGGCGTTGTTGATCGTTCGTGCGCCAAGCGATCCGCCGAAGACGACGAGGAGCCGACGGTCGGCGGCGATGCCGAGTCGCTCTCGGGCTTCGGCTCGGCCCGCGGGGTCGGCTTCGGCGACAGCCAGGATCTCGGGCCGCACCGGGTTTCCGGTCCACACCGCACGGGGCAGGTCCGTGCCGTCGTACGAGACGGCGCTCGCTCGGGCGAATCTGCCGATGATCGTGTTGGCGAGGCCGGGCACGGCATTTTGTTCCGCCACGACGATGGGAACGCGTCGCAGCACCGCCCACAGCCCGGCAGGGACGCTGGCGTAGCCGCCCAGGGCGACGACCACCCGAGGACGGTGTCTGCGGAGCAGCGAGAAGGACGTGGCGAAGGCGCGCAGCAGACCGGCGACGGCACCGAAGTTCTGCGGTGTGAGTCGGCGTTGGATCCCGCGACCGGGAAGCACGGTGAGGCCGAACCCGGCCTCGGGCACGAGCTTTCGTTCCACGCCCCGTTCGGATCCGACGAAGTGCACGGCTTCGGGCGCATGCCCCCGGGCGACGAGTTCGCGGCCGATGGCCACGCCCGGCAGGACGTGGCCGGCGGTGCCGCCTCCGACGATGAGGGCGAAGGTGCCCGACTCGGTCGTCATCGAATCGACCGGGCGACGTTGAGCATCACACCGATGCCGGCCATGGTCGTGACCAGCGAGGTGCCGCCGGCCGACATGAATGGCAGGGGCACGCCCGTGATGGGGAGCACACCGAGCACGGCGCCGATGTTGATGAACGCCTGGACGAGGATCCACGTGCTGATGCCGACGACGAGCAGCGCGCCGAAGCGGTCGGCGCGGCGGGCGACCACGAGCGAGGTGAGGCCGAAGAAGACGAACCCGAACACGACGACGACGGCGCCGACCAGACCGAACTCCTCCGCGGTCACGGCGAACACGAAGTCGTTGTGGGCTTCGGGGAGAAAGCCGTACTTTCCGCGGCTCGCCCCGATGCCGACGCCGGTCACGCCGCCGTTCGCAACGCTGACCAGGGACTGGATGGTCTGCCAACCCTGGTTGAGCGGGTCGGCCCACGGATCCATGAATGCGAGCAGCCGAGCCCGCCGGTAGTCGGCGAAGAACGCCAGCATCGTGGCGCCGAACACGCTGATCGAGCCGAGCAGTGCAAGTACCCAGAGGCGCACGCCCGACGCGAAAAGAATGGCCAACCCGATCGAGAAGATGATGATCGTCGTTCCGAGGTTCGGCTGCAGGAGGATGAGGGCGCCGAACAGGATGAGCACGACCACGATCGGCTTGACCGACCGTCGCAGGTCGATGGTCTTCGACTTGGCCAACACGTGGGAGGCGTAGAGCACGAGGGCGAGCTTCGCCATCTCCGACGGCTGGAACTGCAGCGGGCCGAGCCGGATCCACCGCTGTGCACCGTTCACCGAGACGCCGAGGCCGGGGATGAGCACCCCGATGAGCAGCAGCAGACTCAGGACGAGGCCGGGCAGGGTGAGCCGCCGCAGGTGGTTGTGGTCGAGAAACGTGCCGACGGCCATCACGACCGTGCCGATCACCAGCCACATGAGCTGTGAGGTGAACTCGCCCCACGGGGATCCCGTTTCGGTCAGCGAAGTGACCGACGAGGCGGACAGCACCATGGTCAGCCCGAGCAGACTCAGACAGACGACGATCGTGAGCAGGATGATGAACGGCGCGGCCGCCATTCGGCGAGCGGCGGCCGTGGTCGCCCGGTCGGCACGGCGGGTGGAGGTCCCGGTCTTCTTCGACGTCGTTGATGACGCGGCCGCGCGGCGGGTGCGCTCGACTCGGTCGGCGCCGTTGCGGCCGTTGCGCGGCTGATGCCGTTTCGTCGTCGTGCGACGTCCGGTCGAGCGCGCGGCGGTGGTTCGGCTGTCACTCATGGCCGGGCTCCGATGCGGTTCGAGCGTCGAGGTCGTGCACGGCCCGAATGAAGTCATCACCGCGGGCGCCGTACGAGGTGTACCAATCGTAGGAGGCGCACCCGGGCGAGAGGAGGACCACGTCCCCCGGCTCGGCGAGGCCACGGGCTGCGGCGACGGCGGCGTCCATCGAATCAGCCGAGACGATGGGGAACTCACCGGCGAAGACCTCGACGACGTCGGGACCCGAGTCGCCGATCGCCACCACGGCGCCGATGCGATCGTCGGCGGACCGGATCTCGCTCAGGTCCAGCCCCTTGTTCTTCCCGCCGGCGATCAGCACGGCGCGATCGAAGGACTCGAGTGCAGTGACCACAGCGTGGGGCACGGTCGCCTTCGAGTCGTTGTACCAGTCGATGCCATCGACGGTTGCCACGAATTGGATCCGGTGCGGGAGCTGCTCGTGGTTGCGAATTGCGGATGCGATCGCATCGGCTTCCGCTCCGAACTCCCGAGCGATGGCGGCGGCGGTGAGCGTGTTGGTGATGTCGTGATCGAATCGTCGGGGCAGATCGTCGAGCGTCGCCACGACCGTGTCGCCGACGTGGAGCTGGTCGTCGACGAGGTGGGCCACTCCCCCGGCACCGACGGTGATCACCCGGCGATCCTTCGGGGCATAGGCCATGACGACCCGGTCGGACAGCGTGGCCACGGCGACGCCGTCTTCGGGCAGGTGATCCCAGATCGACGCCTTCGCCCTGGCATAGGTGTCCAGGTCGGTGTGCACGTCGAGATGGTCGGGGCCCCAGTTGAGCCAGGCGGCGACGCGGGGCGAGAACCGTTGCGTGTGCCCGAGGCGGAAGCTGGAGGCCTCGACCACGAACACGTCGATGCTCGGATCGTCGATCGCTGCGATGAGCGGCGTCTCCGTGTTGCCGACGGCAGCTGCGTTGATGCCGGCGGCCTGGAGCATGGCCACGGTGAGCATGGTGACCGTGGTCTTGCCGTCCGTGCCGGTGATGGCGGCGATCGGCCGGTCGTCCCACCAGCGGGCCAGGTCGAACTCGGAGATGATCGGCGTGTCCACATCGGCGGCGATCGCGAACGCCGGATGCTGTTCGGGAACGCCGGGGCTGGGCAGGAAGACGTGGCTTGCCCGCATGGCGCTGGTGATCACGTCCGAGTCGGGTGCCGCCAGGAATCCGGCACCGAGGCCCATCGCCTGCTCGGCGCTCGTGTCGGTCGGGCGGTCCTCGATCACCGTCACCATGACGCCGCGGTCGACGAGCGCCTCGGTCACGGCGCGACCGTAGAGCCCGAATCCGAGCACCAGGGCCGAGTCGCCCGGCTGGAGGGGTTCGGTCATGCGCCGATGCCCTGGTTGATCGCGTCCCAGTAGAAGAGGCCGACCCCGACGCCCGTCGTGAGCCCGCTGAGCAACCAGAAGCGGATGATCACCCGGGTCTCCGGCCAGCCGGCGAGCTCGAAGTGATGATGGATGGGTGCCATGCGGAACAGCCGTCGGCCGTTCTGCGTCCGGAAGACGAACACCTGCAGGATCACCGAAACGGTCTCGGCCACGAAGAGCATGCCCATGATCGGCAGGAGGAAGTGGGTGTTGGTGGTGAGGGCGAGCGCGGCAAGCCCGGCGCCGATCGCCAGCGATCCGGTGTCGCCCATGAAGATCTGCGCCGGTGCGGCGTTCCACCACAGGAAGCCCACGCACCCGCCCATCATCGAGACCGAGATCACGGCGAGGTCGAGGGCGTGTGCCACCTGATAGTTGTCCGAGTGACGGAACGCCCAGAACGCGATGAAGGTGTAGCCGGCGAAGTTCAGGATCGCCGCGCCCGAGGCCAGCCCGTCGAGTCCGTCCGTGAGGTTCACGGCGTTGGCCGATGCGAGGAGCAGCAGGATGGCCCAGATGCTCCACCCCACCCGACCGAGGTCGAGGCCGATCGAATCCCAGCGGGTGAACGCAAGATTCGTCTGCGTGGTCGTGAATGCCATCGTCGCCACGGCGAAGGACACGGCAACGGTGACCAGGCCGACGATCTTGGCCCGCTTGTTGAGGCCGAGGTTGCGCTCCCGGGAGATCTTGATCCAGTCGTCGAGGAAGCCGACGATGCCCGTCGCGAGGATCGTGCCCATGACGATCAGACCGGTCCGGGTGAACACGGCGGTCGGGCCGATTCCGAAGACATTGGTGATGTCGGCGCCGATGTAGCCGACGAACGCACCGGCGAGGATGGCGATGCCCCCCATGGTCGGGGTGCCGGCCTTGACGGCGTGACCTTCCGGGCCGTCCTCGCGGATCGGCTGCCCCACCCGGTTGCGGGTCAGGAAGTCGATGAGCAGTCGTGTGCCGAAGAGCGACACGGAGACCGACAGGGCGGCGGCGATGAGAAGACGAATCATGCGGAGTCCTCTCCGGTGGTGTGGCCGATGGCGGCGAGTGCCTCCCGGGCGACGACGCGGTCGTCGAAGTCGTGCCGGGTCGTGCCGATGATCTGATAGTCCTCGTGCCCCTTGCCGGCGATGACGACGAGGTCGTCGCTGTCCGCAGCAGCGATCGCTGCGTGGATGGCGACGCGTCGATCCGGTTCACGGTGGACGTGGTGATGGTCGATTCCCTGCAACACGTCGTTGATGATGGCGTCCGGATCCTCGGTTCGCGGGTTGTCGGACGTGACGTACAGCACATCGGCTCCGCCGGCGGCGGCACCCATCAGCGGGCGTTTTCCGGGGTCGCGATCACCGGCGGCGCCGAACACGAGCAGTACCCGTCCATCGGTGATCTCCCGGGCAGCGTCGACCGCTGCGGCAACGCTGGCCGGGGTGTGCGAGTAGTCGACGACCACGCCGAACGGCTGACCGGCACCGACCCATTCGAACCGTCCGGGCACCTGTGGCGCAGTGGCCAACCCGGAAACGACGACTGCTTCCGGGATGCCGAGCTGTGCGGCCGCCTCGGCGGCGAGCAACGCGTTGGCGATGTTGAATCGTCCGCCGAGTGGGAGTTCGACCGTGTGGCCCCGCCATCGGAACGTGCTCGAGCCGGAGGAGATCTCGAGGACGTCGGCGGCGGCGGCGTCGACCGCGATCACGGGTGCGGTCGAGCGTTCGGCCATCCGCCGGCCTGCGTCGGTCGACGTGTCGATGATCGCCGTGGCACACAGCCCGTCGGTGAAGAGCCTGGCCTTGGCGTCGAAGTAGGAGTCCATGTCGACGTGGTAGTCAAGGTGATCCTGCGTCAAATTCGTGAAAAGACCGAGCCGAAACGTCGTCCCGTCCACCCGATGCTGGTCGAGGGCGTGGGAGGACACCTCTGCGGCGACGAGGTCGGCGCCGTCGTCGGCGAGGGTGCGCAACGTGGCCTGGAATGCGGGTGCCGCCGCGGTGGTGAGCGTCCCGGTCAGGGTGCCGAGCGAGCGGGCGTTGCGGCCGGCGTGACGGCCGAGGTGTTCGAGCAGGGTGACGATCGTGGTCTTTCCGTTGGTCCCGGTGACGCCGACGAGATCGAGTTCGGTGCTCGGATCGCCGTGCATGGCGGCGGCAGCGTGTGCGGTGCCGATTCGGCTGTCGGGAACGAGGATCGTGGGCACGGCGTCGGTTCGCCGTTCCTCGGCAATGACGAGGGCGGCGCCGGCCGCCACCGCACCCTCGATGTGGTCGTGCCCATCACCGACCGTTCCTCGGAGTGCACAGAAGACGGCCCCCGGCCCGACGCGGCGGGAGTCTTCGGTGATGCCGGTGAGTTCGGCGTCGCCCGCTCCGACCAGTTCGGTCTCGACCCCGGCTGCCACGAGGCGGGCGGCCAGTTCGGAAATGGTGATCTGCGCCATCAGCCGCGCTCCTCGTGCACCGACTCGGCGGGCGGAATGCGGAACTTCTGGAGCGCGAAGTTGGAGATCTCGCCGAACAAGGGCGCTGCGAGCCGACCACCGGACGACTCTTCTGCCGGATCGTCGATCACCACGATGATGGACAGTTCCGGGTTCGATGCGGGCAGATAGCCGGCGAAGCTCGTGCGCAGGTGACGGTTGCCGGAGGCGTCCTGGTAGCCGCCGTTCGGCTGGGCGATCCAGGCCGTGCCGGTCTTTCCTGCGATTTCGTAGCCCGGTACCGATGCGAGCTGCCCGGTGCCGTTGCGAACCACGCCGGCGAGCAACGTCGTCATCGTGGCCGCGGTCTCCTCGGACAGGACGCGCTGGGATTCCCGCGGGCTGAGAATTTCGAGGTCGCCGTCGGCTTCGATGACACCGGAGACGAGGTGGGGTTCGACGAGCACGCCGCCGTTCGCAAACACGTTGTAGGCCCGCAGCATCTGCAGTGGCGTGGCGGAGTATTCGTAGCCGATCGACGTCTGGCTGAGCGAGACGCCACTCCAGTCGTCGAGCGGGTGCAGCACGCCGGCAGACTCTCCGGGGAAGTCGAGGCCGGTGGACCGACCGATGCCGAAGGCGTCGAGGTTCTCGTACATCTGCTCGTCGGAGAGCCGTTGTGTCAACAGCGCCGTGCCGATGTTCGACGAGTATTCGAGCACCTGGGCCGCGGTGAGGACGTCGGACTCGTAGCCGACGGCGTCGGTGTAGACCTGGTCGTAGATCTCGACCCGATCGGTGACCGCCACCTGGGTGTCAGGGGTGGCGAGATCGGCTTCGAAGAGGGCGGCCAGCGCCAGCGGCTTGCTGATCGAGCCCGGCTCGATGATCTGCGTGACCGCGCGGTTGTCGCCGGACACTCGAACGGTTCCGTCCTCGCCGCGCACAACGGTCGCCATGGCGAGGATCTCGCCGGTTGCGGGGCGCGACATGACCACCGTGCCGGACTGGGCTCCAGCGGCGGTGACATGGTCCACGAGCAGGCTCTCGACCTCGAACTGGACGGTGCGGTCCAGCGTGAGGATCAGCGAGGAACCCTCGGTGGGCGTGACGAGTTCGTAGCGTCCGTTCGGAATGGTGAGCGGCTGGCCGCCGCCGGAGGCGAGACCCCGTTCCACCACGACGCGACCGGGTTCACCGGTGAGGAGGTCGTCGTACTGCTTCTCCAGACCGGACACGCCGATGCCGTCGACGTCGGTCCGACCGAGGATCGCCCGCGCGACCTCGCTACCCGACGGGGTGAGTCGGGCCTGTTCCTCGAGCGTGTAGATGCCGGGAAGCTCGAGGTCGACGATGGCCGCCACCATCTCGTCGTCCAGCTGACGGGCCATCCAGGCAAACTTTGCACCGTCGTTCGACAGCCGTCGCGTCAGCAACTCGACGTCGCCCTCGGCGTCTTCGCCGACGGCAGCCACGATCGCCGCTGCGGTCGCCGCCGGGTCCGTGATGACGCGGGGATCGGCCCAGATGCTCTGCCGGGCGCTCGAGACGACGAGCTCCACGTTGTTGCGGTCGAGAATCGCCCCGCGTTCGGCCGCGAGCGGAGCCGAACGAATCCGCTGGTTTTCGCCGTGCTCGACGTAACGCTCGGGGTGCAGCACCTGCAGGGAGACGAGCCGCCAGATCATGAGCGAGCCCACGCCGACGATCAGCACCGCCAACGCGGCGAAGCGCCACCCCGAAAAGCCGTTGCGGGGCGGCGTGCGAACAAGATGGACGAGTCCGGAGATGGCGGTCATGGCTCATCGCCTCCGTCACCGGTGTCATCGTCTCCGGAGGACTCG
>JAHDEJ010000006.1:0-56260 GCA_020628865.1 Acidimicrobiales bacterium | reverse complement strand
CGGTTCTCGTCCCGCGCGTCGTCGAGCTGTCGATTCACCGCGTCGAGCTGCACCCGGTTCTGCACGATGAAGGTCTGGAGCACGACGATGCCGAGCAGGGATCCGAACACGACGACCAGCGCGACCGCTGCGAAGGAGAGCTCGCCGGACTTCACCGCAGGGAACTTGTCGCGGACGTCTGCGGCTGCGCTGCCGAGCGTGGCACGCAGTGAGCGGGTTCCGGAGTCAGCCATCGGCCCTCCGCGTTCGCCGAATGGCACGAAGACGGGCGCTCTTGGCCCGGGGGTTGCGCTCGATCTCTTCCTCGGTTGGGGTGTGCGCACCGCGCCAGAGCCACTCGAAGTCGGTGGTGACCGGGAGCCCGGCCGGAGCGTTTCCGTCGATTGCGTCCCGCATCCGGTCCTTGATGATCCGGTCCTCGCCGCTGTGGTAGGTCAGCACGAGCCCGATGCCACCAACGGCGAGTCGGGCGATGAGTGCATCGATCGAGGACGACAGGATCGACAGCTCGGCGTTGACTTCGATGCGGATGGCCTGAAAGCTCCGCTTCGCCGGATGTCCGGGCGCCCGGCGTGCGGCCGCGGGCACGGCGTCTCGGATCACGTCGGCGAGCTGGGCGGTGCCCGAGATCGGCCGGTGGGCCAGGATCGCTCGGGCGATCCGTGGCGCATGGCGCTCATCGCCGTACGAACGCAGCACGTCGATGAGCTCACCGAGGTCGTAGCCATTCACCACATCGGCGGCGGTGAGTGCCCGAGTCCGATCCATGCGCATGTCGAGGGGGCCATCGTTGCGATAGCTGAATCCACGGTCCGCGTGGTCGAGCTGCGGCGAGGAGACGCCCAGATCCATGAGGAATCCGGAGATCTCGGAGACACCGGCATCGTCCAGCGCGTCCGCAGCGGCGTCGAACCGGACCGGATGGGTGTGCACCCGATCGGCGTGCGCGGTCAGGCGCTCGCGGGCGACGGCCATGGCGACGGCGTCCTGGTCGATGCCGTGCAGCACGATGTCGCTGCGGTGCTCGAGCAGCGCAAGCGCATGCCCGGCGCCGCCGAGCGTTGCGTCCACGATCGCCCCAGCGGGCGCCTCGTCGAATGCGTCGAGCACCTCGTCGCGCATGACCGGGACATGAAAAAAGTCGAGGTCAGGGTCAGCCAAGGTCAGCACCGTTCACGTGTGGCGGGCAGGAAACGACGGTCGAGCAGCTGTTCGCAGGTCGTCTCGGTCATTGACAGTCCCCCGGTCAGCGGGCGCACGTCGGGATTTCTCCCCCGATCGAGCTGATGGCAAGCGGGCGGAGTAGGGGCCTTCCATCTGCCAACCGGGAGACTGTCAATGAACGAGCCGTGCTCGTGCGTCGTGGTTCAGCCAGCCCTCCGAAACGTCGGTGACGTGGAGCCGGCCCGATCTAGTTGATCTTCCCCCCGGCTCGGAACTGTTCCTGCACGACTGCCGTGAGTTCCTGCTCCATCGCCTCGAAGGCGGGGCGACTCCAGATCTCGATGTAGGTCAGCGCACCGTTGATGACGACGTCGTTCTCCAGCTGGGCGAACTCGCGCAATCGGGCGGGAATGGTGATCCGCCCGGCCGTGTCCAGTTCGACCTCCACCGTGTTGGCGGCGAAGCCCCGTCGTGTCATCGGATCGAGTTCCCCCGAGTGCACCAGGGCGAGCAACCGCTCGGTGACCCTCTGGAACTCCGCTTCGGAGTACACGGCCAGGGAATTGTCCTGCGGGGCGAGGTACACCCGATCGCCGAGCGAATTCCGGAACTTGGCCGGCAGCACCACGCGGTTCTTCGAGTCCAGCGAATGCTCGTAGTGGTTGACGAACACTGCTCTCCTCTCCGGTTCCGGCGTGTGCGACGTACTCCATGACGTGACACGTTATGACACTTCGCCACACATGACAAGCATTTCATGCCACATTACCCCAAAAATCCCCCATTTCACCCCCCGAAGCCACGAACACTGCGCTAGGATCGAACGTTCGTTCCCAAACGCCCGCGGGGGAACTTCTCGCTCGATCGCTCCGAAATCGTTGATTTCTCGGTGGTTTCGGCGCCTCTGCACTGGCATCGCCGCGAGGCCGGCCACGCCGGTGGGGCGTGGTGGGAGACGCGGTGGGGCGTGGTGGGGCCGTGTCCCAGAACCGGGCCGCAGCCTCCGGTCGGCCGGCGATCGGAGCGGTAGCGTGACGGCGTGAGCTTTCGCCGTCGTCGTTTCGTCGAATCCGTCGAAGCGTTCCACCACCGCTCCTTCGAACCCGACCGTCGCGAACTGTGGATACCCGCACTCGACGACCGGCGGACCCTCGTGCTCGGCAGTTCCCAGGACGCATCCACGGTCGACCTGGCCCGATGCGCCGAGCGCGGCGTCGAGGTCGCCCGCCGCCGAACGGGCGGGGGTGCCGTCCTCGTCTCCGTCGACGATCTCGTCTGGTTCGATCTGATCATCGGCCGGGACGACCCGCTGTGGGCCGACGACGTGGGCCGGGCATTCGAATGGGTGGGCGTTGCCTGCGCCGCAGCGCTCCGGGAGTTCGGCATCGAAACCCACATGCACACCGGCCGTCACCTGACCACCGTCCACTCCCCCAGTATCTGCTTCGCCGGACTCGGGGCAGGAGAACTCACGACCGACGGCCGGAAGCTCGTCGGCATCTCCCAGCGCCGAACCCGCACGCACGCCCGGTTCCAGGTCGCGGTCCTCCGCCGCTGGGATGGGGCCGCGCACGCCGATCTCCTCGCGGTACACGATGCGGAACGCCCGCAAATCGGCATCGAACTCGATGCGCTTGCCACCGGCATCGACGTCGAACCGTCCGCGATGATCGATGCGATCCACCGGGCCCTCCCCACCTGACGCCGCGAGCCAAGTTGTCAGGTTTCGACCAGTGGTAGACCAAATGCTCTCACGATCTTCAACAACGTGCTCACTACCGTTTTCACGGTCCTCGGCAACGAGCTCTGGACGCCACTTCGTCTTGGTAGGAGACACAAATGAAGAGACTGATGACCATCCTGGCCACCCTGACGGGGCTGCTTGCTGCGCTGTTCATGACTGCCAGCCCAGCGGCAGCGCAGGCCGGCTGTGCCCTGCCCGAGGGTGCAAGCATCCTGATGCACAACACCCTGGAATCCGGGGGCGAACCAGAGATTTCGTACCCCGCCGTGTTCGGCCTTGAAGACGACGCCTTGTTCGACGAAACGGCAACGCTTGCGTTCGGATCGGTCGAGTTCCCCACGGCGCTTGCGCAGCCCGACACCCCGTTCGGTCCGGTCAGCGGCTTGTTCAGCATCGACATCGAGGCCGACGGCATCTCCCAGGTGATCCTCCCGGAGATGGATGATCCGTTCTGGTCACAGGTGTTCAACACCTACCCGGCGGGCGATTTCGACCGCTACTACCTGACGTTCTCTGAGCCACACGGTGTCACGGGCGCGACGAGCGACAACGTGTCGGCGTCGTTGCGCATCGACTCGGACACCACGATGGTGGTCGAAATCGGAGAAGGCTGGGAACAGGTCACCGGCAACGCATTCGAACTCACGTTCACGTGCGCTGCGGTCGCAGAGCTTGCGGTCACAGGTGCGAGCAGCATCCTGCTTGCCGTCATGGGTGGAGCCGCGGTCCTCGGTGGTGCACTGATTCTCGGTCAGGCTCGCCGTCTGCATGGGGTGCGCGCCTAGTCATGCTGGGCTGACTTCAACACCCGTCGATACCGGCATCCCTCTCGTGGCACGAGGGGGATGCCGTTTCGCGTTCCAGGCGGTGGCCGAACCGTCGCCATGACGAAGCTCGCCCGCCGCCCGGATGTGTCGTTGGCGGCGATACGGTCTGTGCGATGCGTTGGAGAGTGGGCGCCACAGTCGTGTTCGCGGCCCTGGTCGCCTCGGCCTGCGGCGATGGAGTACGGGCCGTCTGTGCACCGGAGGATGGCCGGAGCGTCGCCCGGGTGTGGAACGAGGTACTGCTCGAAGCGGTGCGAGCCGACACGCCGGCACCCACCGTCCATGCCCGAAACCTGTTCCACACGTCGGCCGCCATGTGGGACGCATCGGTGGCCTACACGGGCGAGGGCCGGGCGGTGTTCGTCGAGCTCGACCGGTCGACCGACCCGGATGCCGCCCTGGTCGCGATGAGCCACGCCGCCCACGAGCTGCTGTCGGCCCGGTATCGGAACTCGGTCGGCGGCGCGCAGTCCCTCGAGGCCTTCGATCGAACGCTCGC
Source organism: Acidimicrobiales bacterium (assembly GCA_020628865.1). Classification (GTDB taxonomy): domain Bacteria; phylum Actinomycetota; class Acidimicrobiia; order Acidimicrobiales; family SHLQ01; genus SHLQ01. The sequence continues at coordinate 52,026 of JAHDEJ010000006.1, read as the reverse complement.
TGCCTTGTGCCTCGACGCTGCCGACGCCGATGGGGACGGCCCAGCCGCCGACGGTCGCTTGATTGCCACGGAGATCCTGGACTCCTTCATCGACGACGGGTCGCTCGAACTCGACGGCTACCTCGACCTCGCCTACTTCCCGTCGAACGAGCCGCTCCGGGTGGCCGAGGTCGGCGTGCCGGTCGAGGCGCCCGACTCGTGGCAGCCGCTGCAACTGAACGAGTCGATCACCCAGAACGACCAGTCACAGCTCGTCGGGCTGCAGAGCTACATCGGCCCGCACTGGGGCTCCGTCGAACCCTTCGCCATGGAACGGGCGGCCGACGGTCTCCCGATCGACCCCGGACCGCCACCCCGCCTCGATCGGGCCGAGGATCGTGCCACCATCGACGCCGAGCTCATCGAGGTGATCGAGCTGCAGAGCGGCCTCGACGAACGCTTGGGCGCGCCGATCGACATCAGCCCCGGAGCTCGGGGCAACAGCACGCTCGGCACCGACGATGGCACCGGCCACACCGTGAATCCGATCACCGGCGATCCCTACGAACCGGCGATGGTCTCCTCCGCCGACTACGGAAGGGTCGTGGCCGAGTACTGGGCGGATGGACCCCGCTCGGAAACGCCACCCGGGCACTGGAACGTGCTCGCCAACGAGGTGAGCGACGCCCTACCCACCCCGTTGCAGTCCTCCGACGGCGTCGAACTCACCCGCCTGCAGTGGGATCTGCGTCTCTACCTGGCGCTGAACGGCGCAATGCACGATGCAGCCATCGCCGCGTGGGGCGCCAAGCGCTCGTATGACTCGGCCCGCCCGATCTCGCTCATCCGCCATCGTGCCGCTCTCGGCCAGAGCAGCGACCCCGACGCAGCGTCGTTCCATCCCGATGGCCTGCCACTGGTCGACGGCCTCGTCGAGCTGGTCACCGACGAAACGGGCGATCGCCACGACGGGCTGTCGGCCGGCACGATCGCCGTTCTGGGGTGGGCCGGCCACCCGACCCTCCACGACTCGGCCGACGACGTCCGGTGGATCGACGGGCGCACCTGGGTCCCCTACCAGCTCGACACGTTCGTGACGCCGTCCTTCCCCGGCTATGTGAGCGGCCACAGCACGTTCAGTCGGGCCGGCGCCGTCGTCCTCGAAGGGCTGACCGGATCTGCGTTCTTCCCCGACGGACTCGGCACGTTCACCGCGCCCGCCGGGTCGCTCCGGTTCGACGAAGGGCCGACCACCGACATCGTGCTCCAGTGGGGCACCTACGCCGACGCAGCGGACGAAGCCGGCCGCTCGCGGCTCTACGGCGGCATCCACATTGCGGCGGACGACCACGAGGGACGCCGGATCGGACAGCGCGTCGGAGAAGACGCGCTGGCGCTCGCCCGAAGCTACTTCTGAGCCGTCGTCAGGCGATCGACACGATGGAGGCGCCCTCGGAGGGGACGACGCTCCAGAGATCGCTGCGCCGGCCGGTCTCGGCCTCGTACCGTTCGACCACGTGGGTGGCGACAGCGTCGGCGTGTTCGTCGTGCACGAGCGCCACGGCGGCGCCGCCAAAACCGCCGCCCGTCATCCGGGCGCCGATCGTGCCGTCGTGCTCGCGTGCAATCGCAGCAATCTGATCGAGCGCCTCCGATGAGACCTCGTAGTCCTCGGACAGGCTGCGATGGCTCTCGTTCATGAGCGCCCCGATCGCGGCCAGATCGCCATGCTCCATCGCCTCGACGGTGGCCAGAACCCGATCGTTCTCGGCGATCACGTGCCCGGCTCGCCGCCGGTCCAGTGGAGCGGTCACGGCGTCGAGCTGGTCGGCGGTGGCGTCCCGGAGTGCGGGCACACCGATGGCGGCTGCCGCTCGTTCACACGCCTGGCGACGCAGGTCGTATTCGCTGTCGGCGAGTTCCCGACGGGTCATGGTGTCCATGATCAGCACCCGAGTGCCGTCAGGCAGGTTGACTGGCGTGCTCTCGAGCGACCGGCAGTCGATGAGACTGGCGCTCCCTTCACGGGCGGTGGCCGAGATGAGCTGGTCCATGATTCCGCTTTGAATGCCGATGACCTCGTTCTCGACACGCTGGCCGAGCTTCGCCATGTGCACCGGGTCCGGTTCGGCGCCGCAGATGGCGGTGAAGCCGAAGCCGGCGGCGACTTCGAGCGCCGCCGAAGACGACAGGCTGGCACCGCCCGGGATCGTCGATCGCATCGAGATGTCGACGCCCGGCACCGGGAGGCCCTCGTCGGCCAGGAAGTGCGCCATGGCAGCCACGTAGCGGGCCCACGACTCGACGGAACCCGGGTCGTCGTCGAGCGAGAAGCTGGTCTCGCCCCAACCGACCGACGAAATCGTGACCGTCCGGTCATCGCGCCGTTCCATCGAGATCGTCGTATCGAAGGGCAGCCCCATCGGGAGCACGAACCCGTCGTTGTAGTCCGTGTGTTCACCGATGAGATTGACTCGTCCGGGCGCCCGTGCGGTCACCGCACGACGCTCCGCTCCACTGTTCAGATTCATTTACACTCCATTGCCATGACCACTATCTCGTTCATCGGTGCCGGCAGCACCGTCTTCGCCAAGAATTTGATGGGCGACATCCTGTCGTTCCCGGAACTCGCCGATGCGACGCTTCGGCTCCACGACATCGACGAGGGCCGCCTGCGCACCAGTGCCGTCGTCGCCGAGAAGGTCGCTGCGACCCTCGGCGTCAATCCGACCATCGAGACGAGTACCGACCAGCGGACGGCGATCGACGGCGCCGATCACGTCATCACCATGTTCCAGGTCGGCGGCTACGAACCGGCCACCGTCACCGACTTCGAGATTCCGAAGAAGTACGGGCTCACCCAGACCATCGCCGACACCCTGGGCATCGGCGGCATCATGCGCGGTCTTCGCACGATCCCCGTGCTGCTCGACCTCACGGACAACATGGAGGAGTTGTGTGGCGACGCCACGCTCCTCCAATACGTCAACCCGATGGCCATGAACTGCACCGCCATCAACCGCCACAGCACGATCGCGACCGTCGGCCTGTGCCACAGCGTGCAGCACACGGCCGAGCAGCTCGCCGGCGACCTCGGCGTCGACCCGGCTGTGCTCGAGTATCGATGCGCCGGCATCAACCACATGGCCTTCTACCTGGAGTTCGGCCAGCGAACCCCGGACGGTGTCGTCGATCTGTACCCGAGGATCGCCGAGTTCGCCCGCACCTCCGAAGCACCGTTGCGCGGCGACGCAGAGCGTTCCGACGGAGGCATCTCCGGACTCAGCGATGCCGTCCGGTACGAGATGTTCGAGCGGCTCGGCTACTTCGTGACCGAGTCCTCCGAGCACTTCAGCGAATACGTCCCGTACTTCATCAAGGAGGGACGCAGCGACCTGCTCGACGACTTCGGCATCCCGATCGATGAATACCCGCGGCGCTGCGAACGACAGATCGCTGCGTGGGAGGTCATGCGGGCCGAGCTCGAGGACCCGAACACCGAGCTTCCGGTCGAGCCCAGCGTGGAGTACGGCGCCGGCATCATCCACAGCATCGAAACGGGCACTCCGCGGGTCGTCTACGGCAACGTGGCCAACGACGGCCTCATCGACAACCTCCCCGGCACCGCCTGTGTCGAGGTGCCCTGTCTGGTGGACGGCAACGGGGTGCAGCCGACCAAGGTCGGGCAGCTCCCGCCGCAGTTGGCCGCACTGATGCAGACCAACATCAACGTGCAGGAGCTCACGGTCGAGGCCGCGCTCACCGGCAACCGCGATCACGTGTACCACGCCGCCATGGTGGATCCGCACACCAGCAGCGAGCTCGACCTCGAGCAGATCTGGTCGCTCGTCGACGAGCTGATCGACGCCCATGGCGACTTCATCCCGGCATTCGAGGCCGGCCACCGGCTCAAGGCCTGAGGTGCGCCTCATCATCCGTCGCCCCGGATGATGAGATCGTCGCCGTCGCGGTCGATTCGGACGCTCTCGGGTGTTCCTCGATCAGCCAGCCAGTCGGCGGGAAGGCGGATTCGTCCGCGCTGATCCACGACCGTGGACCCGTCGAGATTCGCCGCCGAATGTTCACCGGCTATCGCGCCGTCCGCCATCTGCAGCACGCGATCCACGTGGTCGGCGAGCGCCATCTCGTGGCTCACCACAAGCACGGTCGTTCCGAGTTGGCCTCGGATGTGGTCGAAAAGGCCCCACACCTGATCGGACGAGCGTCGGTCGAGCGCGCTCGTCGGTTCGTCGGCCAACACCACCGCCGGCTCGTTGATGAGCGCCGCTGCAATGGCCACGCGTTGTTGCTGTCCACCGGAGAGCTCGGCCGGCTTGGCGGTCGTCCGATCGGCGAGCCCGACGAGATCGAGCAGGTGCGCGGCTCGCTCCGTTGACCGGCGCCGATTCGTGCCGACGAAGTCGGCCCCCAGGGCCACATTGGCCAGGGCGTCGAGGTGCGAGACCAGGTTGAGGTCGGCGCCCTGACGGACGATGCCGACCGTGTGCCGTCGGAGACGGACACCTGCCGCGTCGTCGTCTCCGTCGACCCGGGTCCCACCGATGTGAACGGATCCCGCTGTCGCCGACTCGCGTCCAGCCAGTATCCGAAGCAGCGTGCTCTTGCCGCATCCACTCGGTCCGATGAGGCCGACGACTTCGGCAGCATCGACATCCAGGTCCAACCCACGCAGCACCGTGGTCGGAGGCTCGCCGGCGTAGACCTTCACCAGATCGCGCACCTCCACGAGCGCAGCCGAGCTCATGACTCCCCCTCGTTGGCGAAGCTGTGCAGGTCGAGGGGCGCTGCGGCGCGTCGGGCCACCACGACGTGGCTGACCAGGCCGGCGGCCAGCGCGCCAACCGCCAGAACGGGGAGCAAACGGAGATCCGACACCAACCGCAGCCCAGGCGTTCCGGTTCCGACGCCGATCAGCCCGCCGAGCAACGTCGCCGTGACGGCCAGACCGATGAGCGCTCCGCCAAGCATCGCAGGAACGAGAACGAGCGACGCCTCGAGGACCGCCGCCGCGCCGAGGCGACGTGGCGGAAAGCCGATGGCTCGAAGCAGCGAGCGTTCGCCGGCGCGAGCACGGTCCGCAAACAGCACGGCGACCACCCCGCCGAGCAGGCCGAGGCCCAACAGGAGGACCGCAGCGAACGAGAGGACCCCGTGAACGCCTCGTCGGACCGGGTCCTGGCGGATCGCGTCGATCCGTTCGCCCGCCGATTCGACCGCGGCAACGAACGTGGCCTCACGCGCCGAACGTTCGAAGCCATCACCGGCCGACAGCCACGTCTCGAAACCCCGGGCATCTCCGACCAGCGACGCAATGGTGTCGAATGGTGCGACGATCACCGCCGGCGACGCGTCGCTCGACCAGGTCGGCGCCGCCGTCAGGCGGCCCACGACCGGCGCCTCGAACACCCTCGAATCGGTCCCGGTGAAGACGCGTACCTCGGCGGTGGCGCCAACGGTGAGGCCGGCCCCCGGTGAGGCGAGGACGCCGCCGTCGCGGAGTCGGTCCATGAGCGTGGCCAGCGGTTCGTCGGCATAGTCGTCGCGCCACCAGGCAACCGAGGAGAACGTGTCCGGGTCGATGGCGAGGAGCGTCATGTCGGTTGCGGCGCGCCCGGGCGGTCCGACGGACCCGGTCCACTCTCCCACGCGGGTCGCAGCCTCCACGCCGTCGACCTCTCGCCATTGTGCACTCGTCATGGGGTCGGCTCGAAGGCCGCCGTCACCGGCGCCGAGCAGACGCACGGCGAGCGATTCCTGAATGACCCAGTCGGCTCCCACGTCGTGGCGCACCGTCTCCTCGAGGTGTTGGTCGGTCGATCGGCCGACGGCGGCCGACGTGAGTGCGACCGCCACGCCGACGGCGAGCAAGGCTGCGGGCCCCGCCATCCAGCGCGAAGTCCCCAACCGTCGCACCGCAAGTCCGATGGATGCGGCGCCGGTGGTTGCGTCGACCATGCGGGGCCGAACGAACCGACCGGCGTTGACGAGGCCGAGCGCGCCGACACCCACAGCGAGGGCCGCGACGAGGACGGGAACGACGAACGGCGCCGGATCGCGGAACCCGTCGACCTCGGTCGGCGCCGTTGCCAGGACGACGGCCAGGAGGGCAACGACGGCCGCACCGAGCACCGTCAATGACGTCACGACTTCGCGTTGCATGCGGACACTGGCGGCGAGGAGGGCAACGAGCACGACGAGTCCGGTGGCCACGCCCACCGCAGCTGCAGGACGTGTGAACCACACGGTCCGCCCGATCCGCGCGGATGGGTCGAGGAAGCCGTCGAAGGAGCCCAGAAGACGGGCGAGAAGCGGCGCGGCCAGCAGCCCGATCACGGTTGCCAGCAGCGCCATGGCGACGGCTTCGACCATGACGACGGTCGTCACCTGCCGTTCGGCTGCACCGCGCAATCGCCAGAGGTCGAATTCGCGGCGTCGGGTGGCGGCGCGCTGTCGGCCGAGCAGCAGTGTGAAGAACGCGAGGGCCGCCAGTACCGGTGCCATCACCACCACCATCTGTCGGCGCATCGAGACGGTGTCCTCGAGGAACCGATCGAGCTGCGTGGCGAGGCGCGTGTCGGATTCGAGCTCGGGCACGAGGTCGGTCGCTGCACGCACGAGACCGGCGGCCTCCGACCGCACTGCGGGTGCCTCGGCTGCGGTCAGGTCAGCGGCCGAGCTCGAGACCAGCCAGCGTGCGCTTCGCACCGCATCAGGCTCCTGGCCGTTCCCGCCGATGCCGAAGATGCGTTCGAGCGCCGCCCGGTCCGTGAAATACCGATCGGCGAGCAGGTCGGGGGCGGTCACCCAGCCGTCGGGGTCGTCGGCGACCCACAGCCCGACCACCGTCGCAGGGATCGAGACCTCGGTGGACCGCAGCGCCAGCGTGAGGTCGGTACCCACGCCGATTCCCTGGAGCGCGGCGGTCTGGGCCTCGACCGCCACCTCGATTCGCCCGCCCGGCGCAAACGAGGCGTCCGGAAACGTGCCATCCGTGATGCGCGCCAGCTCGCGAAGGTCGTCGTGCCAACTCAACGAGGTCGACCCGACTGCTTCCGGTCCTGCATCCGGCACCCGGACTTGGAACCGCACCGAGTCGACGAGCGAGCGGATTCGCCCATCGGGAAGCACGAGCCCGCGGCCAGCTCGGGCCCGAAGGTCGTCATCGACGGCCGAGAGCTCGGTCCACGAGGTCGGCCCGTGCACGCTGCCATTCCATGCGATCCGGACCTCCGCCCGATCGGCGCCGGCCGTGCTCACGGCGAACAGGTCTCCCGACACCGCCCGGGCGAACAACGGCACCGCAGCCGTGAGGGCAACGATGAGTGCCGCAATTGCGACGGTTGCGCCGACCAGGCCCGCCTGAGATCGAAGGTTGCGCATCCCAAGGCCGAGGAGTGCGAGATTGGGCCCGGGCATGACGCGATGGTAGGACACCGAATCCCGGTCTTCGCACATCGAAATTTTCCTGTTCGAAGTTCCGCACACTGTGGCCGCTCTGGCCATCGATGAGCGGAAACTCTCCCGTATTCGCCCGGTTGACGAACAGAAACGCTCATTCATGGACCGATGGCCGTTCGTCTTTGTGTGGTCTGTTTGACAGCATCCGATCTGGGATGGGAACGTCGGAGCACAGCGCGGGAAAAGGCGCAGACCGGGGGAGGAAGCGGTGTCAGACACGGCCGGAGCAATCCAGAGCCGACGATCACTGAACCAATACGGCGGCTGGAAGGTCGCCTTCTGGTTCCTGCTGCCGAGCGCCATCGGCTTCGTCGTCTTCTACCTCTTCCCCATGTTCCGCGGTATCTGGATCAGCTTCACCGACTGGAACCTGCTCGCCAACGAGGGCGAGTACATCGGCGCCGAGAACTACCGAACCCTCATCAGCGACGATCAGTTCTGGGATTCGATGCGAATCACCGGGTGGTACGTCTTCCTCAACATCGTGAGCCAGACGATTCTCGCCATCCTGATCGCCGTGATGATGGACCGGGTCACCAAGTCCGCCTTCATCCGAGGCGTCGTACTCCTCCCCTGGCTCATCCCGAACGTGGTGGTCGCCCTCGTGTTCGTCTGGCTGCTCGATCCCAACCTCGGGGTGTTGAACACCTTCCTCGGCTGGTTCGGCCTCGAGTCGGACTTTCTCGTCGGAACCGGCTCGGTGATCCCGACCATCGCCGGCATCAACACCTGGCGCCACATGGGCTACACGGCGCTGCTGATCTTCGCCGGCCTCCAGACCATCCCGAAGACCCTCTACGAAGCTGCGGCCCTCGACGGCGCAACCGAAATGCAGATGCTCCGCAAGATCACGATTCCCCTCATGCGGCCGGTCCTCGCTCTGGTCCTCGTCGTCACCGTCATCGGGTCCTTCCAGGTGTTCGACACCGTCCAGGTCGCAACCGGCGGCTTCGGCGGCCAGCCCGGCGGCCCGGTCAACTCGAGCCGCGTGATCTACCTCTACATCTACGAGAACATGTTCCGGTTCAACGACACCGGCTATGCGGCGGCCATCGCCGTCGTGCTCTTCGTCATCCTCATGCTCACCACCGCCGTGCAGCTTCGCCTGCTGCGGGCCGGAGAATCGGACCTCGCATCATGACCACACAGCTTTCCGACATGGCGGGTCGTTCGAACATGACCCCACGTGCCCGAATGGGCAAGGCCACGGCGTGGAGCCTCATTGCGCTCCTGCTCATCGCCACGCTCTTCCCGTTCTACTGGACGATCCGAACTGCGCTCTCGACCAACCCGGCGTTGTTCTCGGGCAGCCAGGGCCTGCTCCCGCCGGAATTCACCGGCGTGAACTTCAAGCGAATCCTGGGGCTGGCGTCCGAGGCCGAGATCCAGGCCGCCTCCGGCCGCCAGAACTCGGCATCGTTCGACTACCTCCTGGCGCTTCGCAACAGCGTGATCATCGCCACGACCATCGCCGTCGGCCAGGTCTTCTTCAGTGCGATGGCGGCGTACGCCTTCGCCCGCCTCCGGTTCGCCGGCCGGGACAAGATCTTCTTCGTCTACCTGAGCGGGCTGATGATTCCGCCGATCTTCATCCTGATCCCCAACCTGATCCTGATGCGCGACCTCGGCTGGATCAACACCTTCCAGGGCGTGGTCGCGCCGTTTGCGCTCATGACCCCATTCGCCGTCTTCTTCCTCCGACAGTTCTTCCTCAGCATCAACCGGTCGCTCGAAGAGGCTGCACTGATCGACGGCGCGAGCCACTTCCGCATCTTCCGATCGGTCATTCTCCCGATTGCGTCGCCCCAGATGATCACGCTCGGGATCCTCACCTACGTCACGGCCTGGAACGAGTTCCTCTGGCCGTTGGTGATTGCCCGCGATCCGGACGTACAGCCGCTCACGGTCGCACTCGGCGTGTTCACCACCCAGCAGCCGGGAAGTTCGCCGGATTGGTCGGGCCTGATGACGGGAACGCTCATGGCGGCGCTGCCCGTGATCATCATCTACCTCTTCTTCGGCAAGCGGATCGTCGACAGCATCCGCTTCAGCGGCATCAAGTAGTCGACCCGTCGAGCGGGGCGCCAACGCCCTGCTCGGCCACGATGACGGTTTCGACCTCGCTCTCGAGCGCCGTGAGTGCAGCGTCGGAGATGCCGTCGTCGGTGATGACGATGTCGGCGGCGCTCAACTCTCCGATGCTGGAGAGCCCGGTCATTCCCCACTTCGTGTGGTCGGCGAGGACCACGACCTCCTCGGCCGAATGCACGAACGCACGCAGCGTCTGTGCTTCGAGCATGTTCGGGGAGCTGAAGCCCGCCCGCTCCCCCATGCCATGGACGCCCATGAAGAGTTGGTCGAGGTGCAGGGTGGCCAGCGCAGCTTCTGCCATCGGCCCGACCAACGCCTCGGAGGGCGTCGGCGTGCCGCCGGTGACCAGGACGGTCAGGTCGTTGCGGCGGGACTGGTGCAGGATCGACGTGGCTGCAAGCGAGTTCGTGACCACGAGCAGGTCCGCGATGTCGGCGAGTTCACCGGCGAGCTGCGCAGTGGTCGTTCCTGCCGTGATTCCCACGGCAGAACCCGGTTTGATCATGGCCGCGGCCCGTCGGGCGATGCCCACCTTCTCCACGAACTGCCGGCGGGACTTGATGGCGAATCCCGGCTCGTCGGCGCTGGCTGCCTCGAGCGGTTCGCGGGTTGCGGCGGCGCCGCCGTGCACACGGGCGAGCCGGCCGTCGTCGGCCAGCGCGTCGATGTCGCGCCGAATCGTCATCGGGGAGACACCGAGGAGCTCGCTCAGCTCCCGCACTCGGGCGCTGCCCTGACGCTCGACCTGGCGAAGGATCAGTTCCTGGCGTCGGGCGGCAAGCATTCTCCCGGTCGATCGATTTTCTCCCACAGCACCCCGAATCTTGTCGAACTCCCGACAAAGATAACATCATCGACCAAATAGCTGTCAAATTCGCACATTAATTCCGCCGCCACTGACACTAAACGTTCGGCTTTGTGTGTCTATGCTGATACCAACGCTTTCTGGCACTGCTGTGCCCGTACGTCTGACAACCCTTGGAGGGGAAATCCAATGATGAAATCCTGGCGAAGCCTTTTGGCTCTCCTGCTGGTATTCGGTCTGGTTGCCGCAGCTTGCGGCAGCGATTCCGACGACACAGCGAGCGACTCCGGCGACGCGGCCGAGTCCACCGATTCCGGTGACGGTGACGCGATGGAGGACAGCGGCGAAGCCGTTGCCCTCGACTACTGGCTCTGGGACGGCAACCAGCAGCCGTTCTACGAAGAGTGCGCCACGGCCTTCACGGCCGAGAACCCGAACATCACCGTGACCATCAGCCAGTTCGGCTGGGGCGACTACTGGGACGGCCTCACCGCTGCGTTCGCTTCGGACACCGCTCCTGACGTCTTCACCGATCACCTCGCCCGCTACCCGGAGTTCGTGGAGAGCGGCGTGCTCGTCTCCCTCAACGACTTCGTCGAGCGCGACGGCGTGGACGTGGGCAACTACTTCCCGGGTCTCGCCGAACTGTGGACCTCCCCCGACGGTGAGCGCTTCGGCCTCCCGAAGGACTGGGACACCATTGCCGTGGTCCTCAACGAGGACATGATGACCGACGCCGGTCTCTCGATCGACGACTTCAACAACGCCACCTGGAACCCCCAGGACGGCGGCACCTTCGGTGAGCTCATCCAGGCCATGACCGTCGACGCCAACGGCGTCCGCGGCAACGAGGACGGCTTCGACGGCTCGAACGTCGCCGTGTACGGCTTCGGCCTCGAGGGCAACTTCGGTGCCTTCGGTCAGACGACCTTCTCCGCCTTCGCCGCCTCCAACGGCTGGACCGCCGTCGACGGCGTGTGGGCCGACTCGGCCAACTACGACGACCCGGCACTCGCCGAGACCATCCAGTGGTTCGCCGACTGGATCGAAGCCGGCTACATCACGCCCATCGAAGACGTTCAGTCCCTCGGTGGCACCACGATGTTCCAGACCGGCCAGGCCGCGTCCCAGACCAACGGTTCCTGGATGATCTCGACCCTGTCGGGTGACGCCACCGAGGTCCCCGTCGTGTACGCCCCGACCCCCGTCGGCCCGTCCGGCGACCGCGCCTCGATGTTCAACGGTCTTGCTGACTCGATCACGCAGTCCGCCGAGAACCCCGACGCCGCTTGGGAATGGGTCAAGTACATGGCCTCCCCGGCCTGCCAGGAAGTTGTCGGCGGCGGCGCCGTCGTGTTCCCGGCGATCCCGTCGGCCACCGCAGTTGCGCAGGAGGCCCACGCGGCCAACGGCGTGGACGTGTCGGCCTTCACCACCCACGTGGACAACAACACCACGTTCCTCTTCCCGATCACCGACTCCGGCTCGCGCATCGAAGATGCCGTCGGCCCGGTCATGGAGCAGGTGCTCCGTGGTGAGGGCAAGGCTGCTGACCTCCTTCCGGCTGCGGCCGAAGAGGTCAACGCTGCACTCGCCGGCTGATCTGAGAGACACTCACGCGACATGACGGGTCTCGCCTCCATCGTTCGATGGAGGCGGGACCCGTTCCGCGTTTTGGCGATGATGGCGCTGCTCGCCATCACGGCGGCGGCGTGTGGTTCCGCCGCCTCGACGATCGCCGCCGACGTTTCTTCCACGCCCCACGCCACCGGCGTCTGCACCGGCGACTTCGTTGCGCACGATCTGCCCCACCTCACGTCGGGCCCCGGGAACACCGCCTCCACGTTCGACGGCACCGGGGCCGGGGTCGGCGTTGCGGATCTCGATGCCGACGGCGACCTCGACCTGGTGCTCCCCAACCTCTCGGGTGACTCCAACATTCTCGAGAACACCGGTGAACTCTCTTTCGTGGCCCGGCCGTTCCAGGTCGGCCGATTTCGTGGCGTGGCCACCGTCGACACCGACGGCGACGGCTGGACGGATGTCGTCCTGACCACCGGCATCGGTCCTCCGGTCGTGTTCACGAACCCGGGAACCGGCGAGCTCGACGGCTTCGAGCGCACACGGCTCGACGGGGTGGATGCCGCCACGTATTCGATGGCATGGTCGGACCTTGGTGGAGACGGCGACCTCGACCTCGTCACCGGGTCGTACAACGCCGAACTGACACTCCTTCGGAACAGCCCGGTGCTCGGGAGCAACACCGGCGTGGTGCTCCACGAGCGTCAGGACGACGACACATTCCGCGTCGACCGACTCGCCGAGTCTGCGCAGGCCCTTGCGCTCATCACCCCCGACCTCAACGGCGACGGCCGGACCGACATCATGGTGGGCAACGATCTCGCGACGCCCGATCAGATCTGGCTGGCCACCGACGACGGCTTCGAACGGTCCGAACCGTTCACCACGACGTCGTACAGCACCATGTCGCTCGACGCCGCCGACATCGACAACGACGGCACCACCGAGATCTTCTCGACCGACATGAAGCCCGCTGCTCCCGACGACCGCTATCGGGAGGTCGAAGCCGACCTTGCCGCCGCACCGGTGGTCGACGACATCCAGACCCCGGAGAACGTTCTTCTCTCCGCCTCCGACGATGGCTGGGAGAACATGGCCCCGGGGTTCGGGGTGGACGCCACGGGCTGGTCCTGGTCCGGGTTGTTCGGCGACCTCGACAACGACGGTGCCCAGGATCTGTACGTGGCCACCGGGATGCGCAGCGACCAGCTCTTCGACTTCCTCCCCGACGCCCGCCTGGTCGAGGAGAACCGCGCATTCCGCGGCGGTTCCGGGTTCTCGCCGATCCCCGAATGGGGGCTGGACGATCCGGCGGGCGGACGCGGCGTCGCCTTCGCCGATCTGGATGCCGATGGCGACCTCGATGTCGTCGTCAACAACCTCGACGAGCCCTCGCGGTTGTTCGAGAACCGGTTGTGTGGCGGCGTCTCCCTCACCGTTGCCCTCGTGTGGCAAGGGACCGGCAACCCGACCGCACTCGGCTCCACGATCGACGCGACCGTCGACGACGTCACCCGGCGTCGCGCCATCACCTCAAGCCGGGGCTATCTGTCGTCCGATCCTTCGGAGGCCCACGTCGGCCTCGGATCGGTGACCACCGTCGACCTCACCATCACCTGGCCGGACGGCCGAGTGACGACAATCGATGACCAACCAACCGCACATCACGTCGTGGTGACCCGTACCGGCGAGAAATGAGCTGCAATGACCCTGCATGAGCTGATGACGGAAGACGCGTCGCGTCTTCTCATCGTCGAAACGCGCACCGGCGCACCCGAGATCGTCCACTTCGGACGCGCCTTCGCCGGCGGCGCCGGCGGCCTCGAGGCGTTGCGGGAACGCTCCGTGCCGAACGCCGCGCTGGACGTCGAGGCGCCGGCCACGCTCCTTCCGGAAGAGGGAGAGGGCTGGCCCGGCCTTCCGGGCCTCACCGGCCGGGCCGACGACGGTTCCGGCTGGTCGCCGCGGGTCACGTTCCTCGATGAGGAACGCATCGACAACCGTCTGGTCGTCCGGGCCCGTGATGCCGTCGCCGGGCTGCTCCTCACCACGGAGATCGAGCTCGATCCGTATGGCGTGCTGCGCTGCCGAGCCTCGATCCTCAACGAGGGCGAACGAGACTGGGTGGCCGAACGCATCGCCCTGACCGTCCCCGTTCCCCACCGCTTCGGCACCCTTCGTGTGCCCGAAGGCCGGTGGGTGCATGAGTTCCACCACGTCGACATCCCCTTGCGCGTGGGCGCAACCGAAATCGCAAACCGTCGGGGACGGACCTCGCACGATCGTCCACCGACGCTCTTTGCGGGTACCAACGGATTCACCAACCAGACCGGAGAGGTCTGGGGGCTGCACCTGGGCTGGTCGGGCAACGCCGCCACCCGAGCGGAGGTGCTCACCGACGGCCGTCGCGTCATGCAGCTCGGCGAGCTGTTTCAGGGTGACGAGGGGCGCATTGCACCGGCGACGGATCTGACGACGCCCTGGCTCTACATCGCCGCCAGCGACGCCGGAGTCGACGGCGTCAGCCAGGCGTTCCATCGCCACCTTCGGGCGCGGCCGGGCCACACTCCCCCGTCCGGCTCACGGCCGATCCACCTCAACACGTGGGAGGCCGTGTACTTCGACCACGACCTCGAGACGCTCAAAGCACTTGCGGATCGTGCCGCCGAGGTCGGCGCCGAACGCTATGTGCTCGACGACGGGTGGTTCCACGGGCGCCGCCACGATCGTGCCGGCCTCGGAGACTGGTGGGTCGACGAGACGGTCTGGCCCAATGGCCTGACCCCGCTCATCGACCACGTGACGGGCCTCGGGCTCGAATTCGGCATCTGGGTCGAACCCGAGATGGTCAATCCCGATTCCGACCTGTTTCGTGAGCATCCCGAGTGGGCCATGCAGGACCCCGGCCACGATCCGATCACCGGCCGCAACCAGCTCGTCCTCGATCTCACGCGGCCCGAGGTCTTCGACCGGATCCTCGGCCATCTCGATCGCCTCCTCGCCGACCACGACGTCTCGTACGTGAAGTGGGACATGAACCGCGACCTCACACAGGCCGGGTCGGGTGCCCGAGCCGCCGCTCGGGCGCAGACGATCGCGAACTGGCGGCTGATCGATGAACTTCGAGTTCGCCATCCAACGGTAACGATCGAGTCGTGCTCGTCCGGCGGCGGCCGAGCCGACTTCGGCATCCTCGAGCGCACCGACCGGGTATGGACCAGCGACAGCAACGACGCCCTCGAGCGGCAGCGCATCCAGAGCGGATTCCTGCGGGTCTTCCCGCCCGAGCTGATGGGCGCACACGTCGGCCCGGGGCAGAGCCACACGTCCGGCCGCCGACACGGCCTCGGATTCCGGGCGACCACGGCGATGTTTGCGTCCTTCGGCATCGAATGGAACCTGCTCGACGCCACGGATGAGGAACGCCGCCAGCTGGCCGAGATCATCGAGGTCCACAAACGGCACCGGAACCTCATCCACACCGGGACCGTCTGGCAGCCCGACGTCGCCGATCCGGCACAACAGGCGCTGCTGTTCGTGTCTGCCGACCGGACCGAAGCGCTTCTCTCGATCGCCCAGCTGGAGATCGCCCGATATGCGGTGCCCTCACCCATTCGTCTGCCGGGGCTCGTGCCGGACGTTCGCTACCGGATCGAGATGCAGTTGCTCGGCGACTCCCGTGTCGGGTTGGCGATCGCCCAACCCGAGTGGACCCGGTCCGGCCTCACCGACATCTCCGGGGCAATGCTCGAGGCAATCGGCATCCAGCCGCCCGCCCTCGACCCCGAGTCCGCGATCGTGATTCACCTGTCGGCCGACTGATCGGCCGCACGGTCAGCACTCCGTGACGCGCCACCGGAAACGGTGTGTGCCGGGTCCGACCCGGTGTTCTTCAGCAGTGTCCGGGCCACAGGCAGCGGTGCCGAGCCCGCGCATCGCCACGTCGATGTGGAGCTCCACGTGGTCCACCCGGTCGAGCTCCGACAGCACCATTGCCGCGGTGAGGTCTGCCGCCGTGTGGTCGAGCGCAGAGAAGCCGAGCGGCGATTCGAAGTCGAACCGGAGGGTGCGGCCATCGTCGGCGATCAGTTCGAACCACCGGGTGTCGGTGTGATGACCGTGTTCCTGCGGCACAACGAAGGGGTGGTACTGGTCGGCGACCGTGCTGGCCCACACGCCCAGCCGCTGGGCGGACCTTCTGTCCGGATAGCTCTCGTCGGGGCCGAGACCCGCCCATCGAATGCTCGTGAACGCTGCGGGAACGACCATGCGAACACCCACGCGTGCAAGATCGGTCCACTCCTCGGGGATCTCGACGACGTCCTCGACGTCGAGACCTCCGGCGACGGGGCGTACGGTGCTCCGATGTTGGGCCGCGACCTGTCCGACGCCCTGGTGGGTTCGGCTGCGCACCGACGTATCCCCGTCGACCACGGTTTCGTCGGCGGTCCGGTCGAGCCGATCCAGCCCCCATGCCAGCCACAGACGTCCGACACCACGACCTGCTCGTCCGCCTTCGGCGTACCGGTCGTTGTCGGTCGGCGGCCGCCACAGGCTCAGCTCCGCTGAGGCGACGACGTCGGCGACAAGCTCGGACGGCTCGCCCACCGGCGTCGTGGGCGCCCGGTCATCGCGGAGGACGGCCTGATCGTGGGCGAGGACGTGGCCGGTGTCCGCCCAGTTCGTGGCGTGCCGCAGCGCGGTCACGACGCTGAGGGTGTGCAGGCCCGGCGCCGTCGTGTCGCAGGGAGGAAGCTCGATGGTCGCCTGCGCCCCGGCGGCGAGACCGCCCACATCGATCGTGCCGTCGGCGCACAACTGACCGTCGTGGTGGTGTTCCCAGGTGAGCTCGACGTCGTCGAGTGATCGGAGGTGGCGCCGGTTCTCGACGGTGAGCGAGTGGCCGTTGGCGGACTCGGTGAAGGTGACGGCAACCGGTTGCGCCAGCCATGCGAGTTCCGCGAGGGCGGGGTGCGGCGCTCCATCCGGGCCGACCAGGCCATTGATGCAGAAGTTCGAGTCGTTGGGTGTGTCTCCGTAGTGCCCGCCGTAGGCCCACCATTCCCGACCGTCGTCGGTGACCTCCCGGAGTCCCTGGTCGCGCCAGTCCCACACGAACCCTCCGGAGAGCGCACGGTGTGTCCGAAAGGCGGCCCAGTAGTCGGCGAGGCCGCCGTTGGAGTTGCCCATTGCGTGGGTGTACTCGCACAGGATCAACGGTCGATCGTCGGCGTCGCTGGCTTCGGCCCACTCGGCCCACGAGACGATCGAGTCCACGGGTGGGTACATGGGGCAGATCACGTCTGAGACGAGTCGATCGGACGCGTCGGGGGCCCGCTCACGGAGCTCGCGGCTGCCGCGCTCGCCGAACGTCGGGTTGAATCCGCCCTCGTACTGGACGAATCGGCTCGGGTCGTTGCGTCGAACCCACGCTGCCGCAGCGTCGTGGACGGCGCCGTGTCCGGATTCGTTTCCGAGCGACCAGCCGATGACGCACGGATGTGAGCGGTCTCGCAACACCATTCGGCGGATGCGATCCATGACGGCGGCGTCGAACACTCCCCCCGGCAACAGCGCGTCGTGATGGGCATGGGACTCGACATTCGCCTCGTCCACGACGTACAGGCCGAGCTCATCGCACAGATCGAGCACGATCGGGTCATTAGGATAGTGCGACGTTCGGACAGCGTTGATGTTGTGCCGCTTCATCGTGACCAGCTCGTCCCGAATCTCGTCGGCGGTCAGGGTCTTCCCCGTCTCCGGGTGATGGTCGTGACGGTTGACTCCGTTGATGAGGAGCGGTTGGCCATTGACCAGCAGCTGACGGTGCTCGATGCGAACCCGACGGAAGCCGACCCGGCTGTCCACGACCTGTTCATCGGCGCCACCGGGGTTGAGTCGCACCTGCACCGAATACAACTGCGGGTCGTCGGCCGACCAGGGCGCGACGCCGGAAGCGTCCACGACGAACGTGACCTGGCGACCCGGATAGCCGTAGGCGACTTCGGGTACGCCGTCGGTGGGCAGCGGATCGCGGACCACGTCCAGCCGATGCACCGTCCCGGCGTGGTCCAGCAGCTCGACCGCGTTCCCGTCGCCGATCTCGCCGGTTGCGCCGAGCGTTGCGACGACGGTGAGCGTGCCGTCGCCGGTCGACGGATCGAAGTCGCCGTCGACGGCGAGGTCAGCCAGGTATACGTCGGGTGTCGAATGCAGGGTGACGGAACGGTGGATTCCGCCGTGGAACCAGTGATCCTGATCCTCGATCCACGTCGACTCGGCCCACCGCGGCACCATCACGGCGATCGTATTGTCGCCGGCAACCAGATGCGGCGTGAGATCGAACGCCGACTCCAGACGCGAGTCCTTGCCCATGCCGACGAACGATCCGTTGCACCACACGACGGCGACCGCTTCGGCCGCCCCGATGGTCAGGACACACCGTTGGCCCGGGTCGGGCCACGAGAACGTGGTGCGGTGGAGACCGGTCGGGTTCGCCGACGGCACGGCGGGAGGTTGGCCCGGCCACGGCATCTGCACGTTGGTGTAGTGCGGGTGATCGCCCACCCCCTGTCGGGTCCAGACGCCGGGGACCTCGATCGTTCCGAAGGTTCCGGCACCACTCTGCCAACCGGTGGGGGCGGCGTCGGGCCGATCCACCAGCAGGAAGTCCCACGGGCCGTCGAGCGATGTGTGGTCCGCGGCGGAGCGGCGAACGTCCGGGTTGCCGAGCGGGAGTCGGTTGATCTCGAACAGGTTCGGGTCGAAGAGCAACTTCGGATCGGTGATCATCGTGGCCTGCGTCAGACCGGGAGGTCTTCGAGGCGCAATCCGGAGTCCGGGTCGAAGAAGTGGAGCTTCGACACGTCGAACCGTACGGTTCGGGTTTCCGCCGGAGCCGCAGTGCTCGCCGGCGCGAACCGTCCGACGAAGTCGACCTCGGGCGACAGGCCTTCGGCCGCCATCTCCTCCAGATCCGGATCTTCGATGAGGAGGCGGGTCTCGCCCACGTCGAAGTGGCAGATGACCTCGGAGCCCAGTGCCTCACGAAGCGTCACCTTCACCTCGATCGCGCCGTTCGACTCGGCCGTCGCATCGTCGTGCAGATCGTCCGGCCGGATCCCGACGGTGACCGGCTGGCCGGATCGAGCCGCCAGCCCGTTCGCCTCGATGACCTCGGTCGGCACGGCCAACTCCTGTTCGCCGATGCGGATCGTCCCGCCGGACGCGTCGCCATGGAAGGACGATGCCCAGAGGTTCATCGCCGGTGACCCGATGAAGCCAGCGACGAACACGTTGGCCGGACGGGTGTAGAGAATTTCGGGTGGGGCGACCTGCTGCAGCTTGCCCCGGTTCAACACGACGACCCGGTCACCCATGGTCATGGCTTCGACCTGGTCGTGGGTGACGTAGACGGTCGTCACCCCGAGGTCGCTCTGGATTCGTGCGATTTCGGAGCGCATGGAGACGCGCAACTTGGCGTCGAGGTTCGAGAGTGGCTCATCCATGAGGAACACGGCCGGGCGCCGGATGAGGGCGCGACCCATGGCAACGCGCTGGCGCTGACCGCCGGAGAGTTGGGCGGGCTTGCGATCGAGCAGTTCGGTCAGCTGCAGCGTGCGAGCGATCTCGTTGACCCGGCGGGCGAGCTCGTCCTTCTCCACCCCGGCGATCCGCAACGGGTAGTCGAGGTTCCGCTCGACCGTCATGTGGGGGTAGAGGGCGTAGTTCTGGAACACCATGGCGATGTCGCGATCCTTCGGCGGGATCTCGTTGACGACGTTGTCGCCGATGCGCACGGCGCCACCGGTGATCTCCTCGAGACCGGCGATCATCCGCAGCGCCGTCGATTTCCCACAACCCGACGGCCCGACGAACACGATGAATTCGCCGTCGGCGATGTCGAGTTCGAAGCCGTCGACGGCCGCGGTGTCCGCCCCGTCGTAGACCTTCGTCACTGCGTCCAGCTGTACCGCTGCCATGTCTCTCCCCCTCGTGGAACGAGTCCCAACCTAGAACCCGCAGCCATGGGGGTCCACCACCAGGCTCCCGGCGCTCGGAGCGCCGGATGCTTGCCGGGTTAAACGGTTAAGCCTACGATGCTGCCACGCAGCGGCCCGTGGGACGAGTCGCTGTGCGAAGATGCACGTGACACGTGCGTGCCCGTCAGTCCGGACGGGCACACAACAGGAGGGGAATCCGAAAATGTCAAACTCTTACCCGCAGCCGGGTGCGTGGGATGCCTACGTCGCCCGTCGCAGCGTCATCAAGGGCGGCGCCGCCGTCGGTGCGTTCGCCGTGGGCGGCAGCGTCCTGGCCGCATGTGGTGGTGGCGACACGTTCTCCGGTGAGATCGGCAGTGCCTCGGGCACGCTGAACATCGGCTCGAACGCGTCCGACCCGGCACCGCAGGCTGGCCTGCAGGCCGTCGTGAACGCGTTCCCGAACGCCGACGTCGACGTGGTCATCAACACGCTGGACCACAACACCTACCAGGAGAACATCACCACGATCCTCCAGGCACAGGACGACGACGTCCTCGCCTGGTTCGCTGGTTTCCGCAACAAGTTCTTTGCGGACCAGGGCCTCGTCGGCGACATCTCCGACGTGTGGGAGAACATCACCGGTCTCGGCGAGGGCTTCAAGGCCGCATCGACCGCTTCCGATGGCAACCAGTACTTCGTGCCGACGTCCTTCTACACCTGGGCGATCAACTACTCGAAGAAGCTCTGGGGCGAGAACGGCTACACCGAGCCGACGACCTCCGACGAGCTGATCGGGCTCGCCGAGCAGATGATGAGCGATGGTGTGACCCCGTTTGCCTTCGCCAACGACGGCAAGTGGCCGATCATGGGCACGTTCGATGCGCTGAACCTCCGTCTCAACGGCTACGACTTCCATGTCGACCTCATGGGCGGCAACGGGTCCTGGACCGATGACCGGGTGCGCAACGTCTTCACGACCTGGGAGAGCCTGCTGCCCTTCCACCAGGAAGGCGCCAACGGCCGCACGTGGCAGGAAGCCGCCACCGACGTCGAGGAAGGCCGCGCCGGCATGTACCTGCTCGGAACCTTCGCTGCGTCGAACTCGGAGGCCTTCGCCGCCGACATGGACTTCTTCAACGTGCCGGAGTTCGACTCGGCCATCGGTGCCGGCGCACTCGATGCCCCGATCGACGGCTTCCAGATGGTGTCGGAGCCCACCAACGAGGCCGCAGCCAAGGAAATGCTGCTGCACATGTCCACGCCGCTGGCTCAGGACGCCTACCTGTCCGAGGATCCCTCGGTCGTCGCTTCCAACTCGGGCGCAAACACCTCGGTGTACAACGACCTGCAGAAGAAGTCCTCGGAACTCGCCAGCGCCGCCACCGGCATCTCGCAGTTCCTCGACCGGGACACCATCCCGGACTTCGCTGGAGCGTGTGGCGACATGTTCGCCGAGTTCATCGAGAACCCGGGTGGGGTCGACGGCATGCTCGCCGATCTCGAAGAGAAGAAGGTTGCCATCTTCGCCGACTTCAACGCCGGCTGAGTCAGTCAGATGACGTCGTTGCAGCACCCTTCCGATGCAGCTTCCTCATCTGACGCGACCGTGAGCGAAGCGGATCCGTCGTCGCCCCGCAAGGGGCGGCGGCGGTATTCGCTGCTCACGGGCAACGATCGACGTGTGCTGCAGGCGATGGTCGGGGTGCCGACCTTCCTGCATGTCTCACTCATCTGGGTCCCGGCGATCTGCACGTTCCTCCTCTCGTTCACGAACTGGAACGGCTTTCGCTTCGACAACATGGAGTTCGTCGGACTCCGCAACTACAAACAGTTGTTCACCGTCTTCGAGAAGGACCTGTACGAGGCCCTGCTGAACAACGCCTGGGTGCTGATCTTCCTCTTCGTGATCGCCACCCCGCTTGGCATTCTCGTCGCCTACATCCTCGACAAGAATCTCCGCGGCACCGCCGTCTACCAGAGCGTCTTCTACTTCCCCGTCGTCCTTTCGCTGGCCGTCGTCGGGTTCATCTGGAAGAGCGTGATCTACTCCCCCCGTCAGGGCGTCCTCAACGTTTTGCTCAACCGAACGGAAGAGGGCAACCAGATCAGCTGGCTCGGCGACTCCGACCAGGTGATCACGCTCGTGTCGGACTACGGCCTGAGCAAGAACTTCCTCGCCATCATCGCCCCCATGATCTGGCGCCACGTCGGCTACATCATGGTGCTGTACCTCGCCGGGCTGAAGGCGGTCGACCCGTCGCTACGTGAGGCCGCTGCCATCGACGGATCCAACGAGTGGCAGAGCTTCAAGAACGTGGTGTTCCCGTCGCTCAAGCCGGTGAACATCGTGATCCTCGTGATCACGGTCATCGAAGCCCTTCGGGTCTTCGACATCATCGACGTGCTCAACAACCCCATCGGCACCGACGTGCTCTCGATCCTCGTGACCGAGAGCATTCTCGGCGAGTCGAGCAACGTGGGCCGCGGCTCCGCCTACGGCGTGATGTTGCTCATGCTCTGCTTCGGCTTCGTCGTCTGGTATCTCCGCAGCACGTTCCGGGAGGATGACGCATGATCTCCAGCCGCCGCAACCAGATCATCGCCCAGGTCTTCCTGTTCGCGATGGCCGTCCTGTGGATGTTGCCGATCCTGGGCATGATCATCTCGTCGTTCCGCCCGTACGCAGAGACGTCCACCGACCCCAACGGCTTCTTCTCGTGGCCCGACACGCTCACGCTCGACAACTTCCGCAATGCGTGGGCCCGCGGCAACATGCCCCGCCACTGGTTCGTCACGTTCCTCGTGGTGATTCCGGCCGTGATCCTCGTCTTGTTCTTCTCGAGCATGGTCGCCTTCGCCGTCAGCCGGTACAGCTGGAAGTTCAACATCGCCCTGCTGATGCTGTTCACCGCCGGCAACCTGCTCCCGCCGCAGTCGATCATCCAGCCGTTGTTCCAGATCTACAACCGGATCCCGCTCCCCGAGTTCGCTCCCTATTCGAACAGCGGCGAGCTCCGCGGCTCGCTGATCGGGTTGATCCTCATTCACGTGGCGTTCCAGAGTGGGTTCTGCACCTTCGTGCTCAGCAATTACATGAAGACCCTGCCGAAGGAACTCAACGAGGCGGCGATGGTCGACGGTGCCAGCCTCTGGCGCCAGTACTGGCAGATCGTCATGCCGCTCACCCGTCCGGCCCTGGGAGCGCTCGCCACCCTCGAGTTCGCCTGGATCTACAACGACTACTTCTGGGCGGTCGTGCTCGTCCAGAAGGGCAACGATCTTCCGATCACGTCATCGCTGCGAAATCTCAGCGGTGAGTTCTTCACCGACGACAACCTGGTGGCAGCTGGTTCACTGATCGTCGTGATTCCGACGATCCTCATCTATCTCGCGCTGCGGCGGCAGTTCATTTCCGGCCTGAGCGTCGGAGCAAGCAAGGGCTGACCGGCCCAGCCGATCCTCTTCATGCGTCGCGCCACGATTCGAGACGTCGCCGAACGAGCAGGCGTCTCCACCGCCACCGTCTCCTACGTCCTGAACGGAACCGGCTCGGTTTCGCCCGAGACCGCCCAACGGGTCCGGGACTGCGTCGAGCAGCTGGGCTACCGCGCCAACTCCCTGGCCGTGGCCCACCGCACCGGGCGCTCCCGCACCATCGGTCTGGCGCTCGCCGATCTCACGAACCCGTTCTTCCCGGAGTTCGCCCGCGGTGTCCACCGGGCGGCCGCCGAGAACGGCTTCAGCGTCTTCCTGATGGACGCACAGGGCTGTCCCGATCACGAACTCGAGGGCCTGCAGATGTTGACCGACCGCGTCCCCGAGGGCCTCATCTGGGTTCCGGTCGCCGACGACGTCCTCGACAGCCGCCCGACGCCCCTTCCCTTCCCGGTCGTCACCTTCGATTGCGAACTGCCCGAGTTCGACTCCGTCAATGCCGACGTACGTCGGGGCGGGGAGTTGCAGGCCGAACTCATCGCCGCGCAGGGCCACCGACGAATCGGGTTGATCTCCGGTCCCGAATGGTCCGAAACCGGCCGGGTCCGTCGTGCCGGTCTGCTCGAGACCCTCCCGCCGGACGCACATGTGGTGTGGGAATACTCGCTCGACTACTCGACGAACATCCCGGAACCGGTCCGCCAGGACATCCTCGCCCACGAGGTCGACTGTGTGGTCACCGCCAACGACATCCAGGCGATCGGCCTGCTGCAGATCTACCGGGACGCCGGGGTGTCGGTGCCCGGCGATCTCTCGGTGATCGGGTTCGACGACATCGACCTCGCGGCCCGCATCAGCCCGTCGCTGACCACCGTGCATCTGCCGGTCGGCCAGCTCGGGCACGCCGCCTTCGAGGTGCTGCTCGATCGGATCAAGAACCCGGATCTTCCCCGCCAACGTCGGCTCCTCGACGTCTCGATGACGATCCGATCCTCCACACAGCCACGGGTGTCGTCCGAGCCCTGACTTTCGTCTTCAGATCGTTTGATTGCGAACGATCTGTGTCGTCGATCTGTCTGGGCAGTCACCCGGGAGGTGCACTACCATCGGGTCTTCAGCTGGCCTGCCGATCGGTGCTTTCGGCGGCGGGGCCTTGGAAGGGGAGAACCAATGGCAGGACTGACGCTCGACAACATCAACAAGGTGTACCCAAACGGGTTCCAAGCCACCTACGACCTCAGCATCGACGTCGCCGACGGCGAGTTCCTCGTGCTGGTCGGGCCGTCTGGCTGTGGCAAGTCGACGGCGCTTCGAATGATCGCGGGTCTGGAAGACATCAGCTCCGGAACGCTCAAGATCGGCGACCGGGTCGTGAACGACGTCGAGCCGAAGGACCGGGACATCGCGATGGTGTTCCAGAACTATGCGCTCTACCCGCACATGACCGTTGCGGACAACATCGGCTTCGCGCTCAAGTTGGCGAAGGTCTCGAAGGGCGAGATCGAGGAGCGGGTCCGCAAGGCTGCGGCCATTCTCGACCTCACCGAGCAGCTGGACCGCAAGCCCGGGCAGCTGTCCGGCGGTCAGCGCCAGCGTGTTGCCATGGGCCGCGCCATCGTCCGCCAGCCGAGCGCCTTCCTCATGGATGAGCCGCTGTCCAACCTCGATGCGAAGCTGCGCGTGGCCATGCGCGCCGAGATCGCCGCACTCCAGCGCAACCTCGGAGTCACCACCGTCTACGTCACGCACGACCAGGTCGAGGCCATGACCATGGGCGACCGCGTCGCCGTGCTCAACAAGGGCTACCTCATGCAGGTCGCCTCGCCGCAGGAACTCTACGAAGAGCCCGCCAACGTGTTCGTTGCCGGCTTCATCGGCTCGCCGTCCATGAACCTCATCGAGGCCACGCTCGGCGGCACCGCCGCAGCGCCCGTGCTCGAAATGGGCAGTGTGTCGCTCGGACTCGATCCCATCGCCGACGGCTCACCGCTCACCGGCTTCATGGGCAAGAAGGTCGTCATGGGCATTCGCCCCGAAGACATGGAAGACGCCGCCCTCACCCCCGGCGCTGCCGACCGCACGCTCTCCACCTCCGCACGCCTCGTCGAGTCGCTCGGATCCGAGATCATCGTGCACTTCCCGCTCGAAGCCGAGCAGTACGTGGTCGCCGATGCGATCGAGGACGACGCCGAGAAGGGCCTCGGCTCCGACGAGGACAACACCGCAGTGTTCGTCGCCCGGGTCAGCCCGCGATCGAGCGTCAGCAACGGCGATTCGATCTCCCTGACGGTCGACACCAGCCGCCTGCACTTCTTCGACATCGAAACCGGTCTCGCCATCCGTTAGAAGGCACACACCCGGCTGGGAACCTAAATGCTGACTTCCCAGCCGTCGTAGATGCCTTGGTGGACTTCTGCCATGTTCTCGAACAGGCTGCGGTCGGCCATGATGTTGACCGGCGTGAGGACGCGGTCGTGACGCTCGTAGATCACGAACCAGCCCTCCCCCGGCGCGCCCGGGTCGGTGATCGTCGTGAGCCACCGGCCACCGAGTCGTGCGGCCCGATCGGCGACCTCGCGGCTGGCCACCTGCACGTAGTGCAACACGTGTCGGGGTTCGTCCAGATCAGCTCCGTGCGACTCCAATGCGGCGATCACCTGGAGGTCGTCGGCGCAGAGCCGGGTGTACCTCTCCGGGGTGGTGGTCGAGCGGCGGCGGAACATTCACTGGGATTCGACGCAGAGCCGCTCCGCCTTGAGGGACCCTCCGGCCCATTCCCTGCCCCACCGGGAAACAAATTCGGAACGCCCGTCGTTGCAGACACCACGAGGAGAAGCGACCCGGTACGGTGCCGGTATGCGACTCTTCCGAAAGGGCAGACGAATGACTGACTCCCCAGAACTCCAGGAACTCCGCGAGCGGCTCACGCCCGAACAGTTCCACGTCACCCAGGAAGCCGGCACGGAACGAGCCTTCACCGGCGAATACTGGGACACCAAGACGCCGGGCACGTATCGGTGCCGAGTGTGCGATGAGGCCCTCTTCAGCAGCGACACCAAGTACGACAGCGGATCGGGCTGGCCGAGCTTCACAGCGCCCATGGACGACGACGTCGTCGAAGAGCACCGGGACATCAGCCATGGCATGGTCCGGACCGAGTCGGTGTGCGGCAAATGCGGCGCCCACCTCGGCCATGTCTTCCCGGACGGCCCCGGCGCGAACGGCCTGCGTTACTGCATGAACTCGGCGTCGCTCCGCCTCGATGAGGACGCTGCCCCCGACGAGGACGCGTCCACCGAAGACTGACCGAATGGGCTGATCATCCCGGGTTCCTACAGCGCGCCAGCATGCGTGCCGAGACCTCGTCTATGGTCCACTCCATGGAATTTGTCGGCACGACCGTCGATGCCCTGCTGGCCCACACCCGGGTGCTCACGCCCGGCGGGTGCGTGGTCGGAGCGGCGCATCGACTGCTCGACGCGATGGAGCCGATCGGCCAACCCTTCGACGTGCCGTGGTCGTTCACGGAATCGCTCGACGTCTTCGGCGATCAGCTTCCTGCGCATCTGCGGTCTGCGCTGGAGGAACCCGGCAGCTCGCCAACCGAGAACCATCTCGAGGCCTGCGCCGTCTCCCTCGCTCTCGAGGCCGGTGTGACCCTCCAACCGCTCCGTCCGGCCGACATGCGCCGGCTGCAGCACACGGCCGCTCACGCGCTCCAGAGCGCTGCCTGGGGCCGCCGGAGCTCCTATCCCTGGGACACGGTCGCCGAGGCGGACCTGCAGGACTTCGAGTTCTTCGCGCTCCGGACCAACGTCTAGCCAGGAACTGGGGCCACGAGCCGGCTTGTCCAGTCCGCAGTGGGCGTCCAGACTCTGTCCATGCATGTGATTCCGACTGGGAAGTGGTTCGAGGAGCTCGAGGTCGGCGCCGTCCATCGACACCCGTTGACCCGCACGATCACCGAGGCCGACAACGTCGGCTTCTCAACGCAGACGATGAACCCTGCGCCCCTCCACCTCGACGCCGACTACGCCGCATCGACCGACTGGGGCCAGCCACTCGTCAACTCGCTGCTCACCCTCGGCATCGTGGTCGGAATCTCGGTACACGAGATGACCCACGGAACCACGGCCGCCAACCTCGGCTTCGAGAAGGTCACCTTCCCCGCTCCCCTGTTCCACGGCGACACGATCCACGTGGAGACCGAGGTGCTCTCACTGCGGCCCTCGAGCTCGAAGCCCGACCGTGGCATCGCCACCTTCGAGCACCGTGCGTTCAACCAACACGACGTCCTGGTCTGCTCCGCCATCCGCGCGGCAATGATGCTCCGCGCCGTTCGCTCCGCTCACTAACCGCGCCGTTCGCTCCGCTCACTAACCGCCTTTCGGCCCTGAGGGGCCGAAACGCTCCGTCCCTCAGTCAGCCCTTGCAACCAAACGTTTCCGCGCCGTTCGCTCCGCTCACTAACCGCCTTTCGGCCCCTCAGTCGGCCCTTGCAACCAGGCGTTTGCGGAGGAAGTTGAGCACGGTGATGGTGGTGTACTGACGGGACCGGTCCCGGTCCGTGCGGAAGCGCAGCATGTGCGATTCGACCTCGCCGTCGACACAGGTCGCCACCCAGACGGTGCCGGGTGGGATGCCCTCCCAGGCGTCCGGCCCGGCCACGCCGGTGGTCGCCACGGCGACGTCGGCGCCGAGGGTCGCGCAGGCACCCAGGGCCATCGCTTCGACCATCTCCTCAGACACGGACGGCCCCTCGGGCGCCCCGAGCACCGCCGTCTTCACATCGGTGGCGTACGAGATCACGCCGCCCCGGAACGCTGCGCTCGAGCCGGGAACGGCCGTGAGCCGCTGTGCGATGAGCCCACCGGTGATCGACTCGGCCGTCGCCAACGTGAGGCCCTGCTCCTTGCAGAGCCGCAGTACGACGGCTTCCATGTTCTCGTCGTCGACGCCGAACACGATCGGGCCGATGATCTCGCGCACCCGTGCGTCCTCCGCATCGAGCAACGCCTCGACTTCGGCCTCATCGGTGCCCTTCGCAGTGAGGCGCACCTTCAGCCCCTCCATGCCGCTCGCCAAGAACGCGATGGTGACGCTTCCCTCGGCATCGAGTCGTTCGATCTCTTCGGCGAGCTGCTCGCCGAGCGCCGCCTCCTGCGTACCCCAGGTGCGCAACACCCGGGACCGGATCACCGCGGACGCTCCGGACCGGGCCATCAGGTCCGGCACGATGAACCCGGTCATCATCTCCTGCATCTCCCACGGCACGCCGGGAACCGCATAGATCAGCTTCGTCTCGCCATTCCGTTCGAACTCGGCGGCAAGCCCGGGGGCGGTGCCCGGCTGCACGGGGATGGCGCTTGCGCCGGCGGGAACTCGGGCCTGCAACAGGTTGCTCTCGGGCATGTCGCGGCCCCGACTGCCGAACATGTGGCGGATCTTCTCCACCAAGGCTTCGTCGGTCACCAGCTCGACACCCATCACCTTCGCGATCGCCTCACGGGTGATGTCGTCCTGCGTGGGGCCGAGGCCACCGGTGCAGATGACGGCATCGCTGCGTTCGAGGGCGATCTCGATGACCTCGACCATCCGGTCGAGGTTGTCTCCCACCTTCGTCTGGTAGTGCGAGTCGATCCCGACCGCCGCCAACTCCTGCCCGATCCAGGAGGAGTTGGTGTCGTTGATCTGCCCGAGCAGCAGCTCGGATCCCACGGCGACAACTTCACATCGCATTGCTGGCCACACTTTCTTCGTGGATCACGGGGCTTCGTTGAGGTTGCCACTCGCCCGGGTCGCGGCGGAACCGTCGAGCAGGTACATGAGCCCCGAATAGAGGGTGAATGCCACGGCGAACCAGAGGAGCCCGTTGACGACGAGATCCTGGTCCTTCCACGTGGGGAACACGGCCGCCACGATCGCCAGGCCCTGGAAGAGCGACTTCCACTTCCCGAGGGTGCGAGCGGGCACGACCCGCCCCTTGCGAACCCAGTAACTGCGGAAAGCGGTGATGCCAATCTCCCGAATCACGACGAGGGCGACCGGGAACCAGTGGTAGCGGCCGACGATGAACAGGCTGACCATCGATCCGATGACGACAACCTTGTCCGCCAACGGATCGAGGAAGGCTCCGGAGCGGCTGACGAGGTCGTAGCGCCGGGCGAGTTCGCCGTCGATGTAGTCGGTGGCGCCGAAGATCCAGCAGAGGGCGAAGGCCAACCAGGACGTGCCGTTGGACTCCTCGTTCGAGACGATTGCAATGAACAGGAGCGGCGATGCGGCGATGCGAGCGGCCGTGATCATGTTCGCCGGGTTCATCACGAACTGCGCACCGTGGTGCAGGACCGATTCGCGGGTGCTCATGGCTCGGCCCGGTCAGGATCCACACCGACCGCGACCAGATCCGGGCCCACGGCTCCGGCAATCTCGACACGAGCGATCGTCCCCACCTCATGATCTTCGCCGATGAGGATCACCCCGTCGATCTCGGGCGCTTCGCGGTGGGATCGTCCGATTCCCGGCGAATCGACCAGAACGTCGAGCGTCGACCCGATGAGGTCGTCGCGCCGCGACGCCGTGATCGAGTCCTGGAGCTCCGTGAGTTCCCGGAGCCGGTCCTGAACGAGCGCATCGTCGACGGCCCCGTCGAGGTTGTAGGCGTACGTGCCTTCCTCGGGCGAATACGGGAAGAAGCCGCACCAATCGAGTTGGGCCTGCTCCACGAAATCGAGCAGGGCGTCGTGGTCGTCCTCGGTTTCGCCCGGGTAGCCGACGATGAAGTTCGACCGGAATGCGGCATCTGGCGCCCGTTCGCGGATGTCGGCAATGCGGTTGAGGAACCGCTCGCCATCGCCCCACCGCCGCATGCGCCGCATCAGCGGCCGGCTCACGTGCTGGAGCGACAGATCGAAGTACGGCACCTCGGTACGCAGGATCGCCTCGATGAGCGAATCGGTGAGGTCGGACGGGTACAGGTACAGCAGGCGGACACGGTCGACCCGAGCCGACACCTCGTCGACGAGTTCGACGATCGTGCGCTCCCCCACACCCTGATCCCGGCCGAACGAGGCCAGGTCCTGCGCGACGAGCACGATCTCCTGGGCGGCGAGCTGGTCCACCTCGGCGAGGATCGACTCGTGTGTGCGCGACCGCTGCGGGCCACGAAACGTGGGAATGGCGCAAAAGCCGCAGTTCCGATCGCAGCCCTCGGCGATCTTCACGTACGCCCACGGCCGGCTCGATGCCGGACGAGGCAGGTTCAACAGATCG
Organism: Acidimicrobiales bacterium; assembly: GCA_020628865.1. Taxonomy (GTDB): domain Bacteria; phylum Actinomycetota; class Acidimicrobiia; order Acidimicrobiales; family SHLQ01; genus SHLQ01. Next base: position 21,399 of record JAHDEJ010000006.1, on the reverse strand, counting down.
AAGCTGGGAACGGCGGGATCCTGCGGCTTGCGACCGATGCTCACCGGCACACCGAACCCGGCGACGCGTTCGACCTCGGGCAGGGCCTCGGCCAGCTCATCGCCGTAGCGTTCCGCCATGCAGCCGGTCACGACGACCTTGGCGTCGCCGGCCTGTTCGGTGAGGCCGAGCACGGTGTCGATCGACTCCTGGCGAGCCGATTCGATGAACGCGCACGTGTTCACGACCACAAGATCGGCGTCTTCGGGGCGCGCCGCTGCCGCCATCCCCTGCGTGGTGAGCGTTCCGACGAGTTTGTCGGAGTCGACCTCGTTCTTCGGACAGCCCAGCGTCTCAATCCAGTAGCGCTCCGGCACGCCCCTAAGACTACCGGTCGATCACTGACGACCCTGTTGGCCGGTCCATAACCGCCGTGACGATCGCTCGTTGCCGCGGCTTGCCCGTCGTCGCTAGGCCCTCATGTTGTCGCGACGCTCGATCCGGTGGAGCGGTCCTCCAGCGAGCAGCGTGCTCAGGCCGACAATCACGAGTACGCCCGACCCGATGTTTGCGTCGACCGGCGTCGCCGAAGCGGCGATGTCAATCGAGCGGCGGAACGTCGGTCACCGCAACCTCGGGCCCGAGACTCGCGCCGACCAGCTGTAGCCGATCACCACTCCAAAACCGACCCGGGTCGTACCAGTTCGGTGGACGGTCGGCGCCGAGGAGGCCCATCCGTTCGTAGGTGAGGGCGACGATCTCCGCACAGAAGAGGTCTTCGAGCTGCACGTCCGACCGCCCCGCTACCCGCCCGCGAAGCCACCGTCGGGCCAATGCGGCGGTTCGGGGAAACGGCCTACCGCCCAGGTCGGCCACCGCCCGAAGCGCAGCGTTCTCCGCAGTGCGGTCCACTTCCCGATCGATCGGACGGAACCAGGCGGCCTGGCCGTACCGATGCACCCAGGTGGCGACCGCGCCGTCGAGGCGATGGAGTTGCGCTCCCCGACGGTGCTCGCCGGCCCAGACGTCCGGGAGCGATGCACCGAGCTCGGCGTGCCACAGCAGGGGCGGGAGGTCATCGATTGCGATCACCATGCCCACGTGATTGAACGGGCTGTTGGTCACGAGACGGATGGCGCGGTCGGCCGTACTCGGACCGCGAAAGAGCCAGACGTCGCCCGTTCGAGTCTCGGCGGCTGCGTCGCGGAAGGTCAGCGTCGGGCCGGCTCCCACCGCTACGCTCGCCTCATGCGATGGTGGAAGTGGCTGGGGCTCGCCGGTGTGATCGGCTTCGCCGGGGCGGCGGGTGCGGCGGTGCAGCGGTCGCGGCGGGAGTCGCGCGAGGTGGACGACGCCGACCTGCGGCAGCACCTCCACGCTCGGCTCGCTGAGGCGTGAACGTCACGCATCGACGAGTGCGGCGAGGTCAGATGCGAGGTCCAGGGTCGTGCCCTTGATGAACACCGCAGCCGCACCGGCAGCCAACATCTCCCGATTGGTGGCTCTATCCCGCTTGGCGGTGAACACGGCGACGATGGCATTCGGCACCACTGCGTTGACGAGTGCGATGGCTTCCGCACCGCCCTGTGGCATCTGCACGTCGACGACCACGAGTTGTGGATCGGTGTGCGCGGCCAGAGCGGCGGCGTCGCGGCCCGAGGCTGCGGTGCCCAGCAGGTCGAAGGCCGGGTGATCACCCAGGAGTTCGGCCAGGGCGTAGCGGATGTCGGGGTCATCGTCGGCGGCGATCACGCCGATCGTCGAGTGGGTGGCGGGTCGGAGGTCAGTCATCGAGAGAGATCAGTCGTAGTCGGCTCGCCGTCACCACGGCTTCGAGCTTGGTGTGGGCATGGAGCTTGGCCATCGAGTTGCGGATGTGGTTGCGCACGGTGTGGACACTCAGGTAGAGCCGCTCGGCGATCTCTTCGGGCGCAAGTCCCTCGGCCGAGAACTGCAGCACCTCGCACTCCCGGGGGCTGAGTTCCTCCGCGTCCACCTGTTCGAACCGACGCAGGTGCGAGAGATGCCGCACGACGTCGGGGGTGAAGTGGGATTCCCCGCGTGCAGCAGCTCGGACAGCTGTGACCAGGTCGGATTGATCCGCCCCCTTCGAGAGGAAGCCGTGGCAGCCGGCATCGAGCGCAGCCGCGAGGATTCGCCGGTCGGCGGCTGCGGTGATCATCACCACTCCCGCATCGGGATGTACTGCGCGTACGTTCTCGATCAACTCGATCCCACTCCCGTCGGGGAGTCGGAAGTCCACGATGACGACGTCCGGCCGTTGCCGTTCGATCGCAGAACGCGCATCGGCAACCGAGCCGGCGACCTCTGCCACCACGAGATCGGGCTCGTCTTCGATCAGGGCCTTCAGGCCGAGCGCGACGACGACGTGGTCGTCGACCAATACGATCGAGATTGTGGTGGCGTCGTCGTGGTCGGTACTCACGTCGTCCTTTCGTTGGGTTCATTCTCGGCGCCGGGCAGCCAAAGCTCAAGGCACAGATGTGTCATTCGCCGACCCCTCATCCGGCGACCAGGATGTGGCATGGTCGAGTGGTCGGCCGGATGGAGGAATGATGACCGAACTCGATGCAGACACTGCGCCGATCGTCGACCTTCCCCGCCCCGAGCTCGCCACCCTGATCGATGCGCAGAGCCGAGTGGCCGAGATGCTGGTCGCCAACGTGCCGGTCGACGAAGTCTTGCTGGCCATCGTGACAGCGCTCGAGGACGTCTGGTCGGCGAGTGCCGCCGCCGTGCTCCTCGATCTCGGCGACGGCGAACGATCCGTCGTGGCTACCGAGACAGTGCCGACCGCCATCGCCGAAGCGATGGTGGCGCAGGCCTCCGGGTGGCTCTCGAACGAGGCACCCGGGCCGGTCGTCTTCCACGTGCGCGACGAGACAGAACGCTGGCCGTCGGTTGCCAACGAGTCCTCGGGTTGGGTGAAGGCTGCAGCCGCACTGCAGATTCGAGACGATGACCATACCGTCTGCACGCTGGTGGTGTTCCTGAGTGCGGCCGATCCGTTGACGGATGCCGAGCTGGCCTTTCTGCGGCAGCATGGGCACCTCGTCCAGTTGACCGTGGAACGCCACGCCAACGAGCTGCTGCTCCAACGCCTCATTGCCGAGGAACGATCGACGTTGGCCGGTGTGCTGCACGATGACCCGATCCAGGCCATGACCGCGGTTGGTCTCCGGCTGCAGCGGCTTCGACGCCACGTGGCCGACGACGGTGCGGACCTGTTCGCCGAGGTGCAGGCGTCGGTCGCAGGGGCGATCGAACGGATGCGCCGACTTCTCATCGACCTCCACCCGCCAACGCTCGATGATCAGGGCCTCGGGGCGGCGCTCGACGGCTGGATGTACGAGCTGCTCGAACCCCTCGGCATCACGTGCACGCTCGATGATCAACTCGACGACGAGCTCGCCATCGGCACGGCCTCACTCGCCTATCGGCTCTCCACCGAGTCCCTGTGGAATGTCGCCAAGCATGCGGACGCGACGGCGGTCACGGTGCAACTGGATGGCTCGAACGGCGGGGTTCGGGCCGTGATCGTCGACGACGGCGTCGGCTTCGACGCCGTGCGGGTCCGTCGTTCGAAGGCCGGCCACATGGGTCTCTCCACGTGTCGAGAACTCGCCGCCCGGGCGTCGGGCCACTGGGATGTGCAGAGTGAGCCGGGCCGCGGCACGACCGTGACGTTCGAACTTCCGGGCCCGAACCCGCTTCCGGGGTGACGGGGTCCGGTCGATGTCCCCGGTCGCGCGGCTGCTAGCGGGCGCTCTGCAGAGGTTGCACGGTCGTCCTGCGGCGTCGACGCCGACGCTCGGGAACCAGATCGCGCATGACCTGGAGATTGCCGAAACACAGCAAACGGTCGTCCTCGAGCAGCTCGCGGGAGTCCTTCGGGTTCGGGATCACCGTGTGTCCTCGGTGCAGCGTGAGGACCGTGATGTCGCGCTCCCGCAGCTCGCCGACGGTCGAGGTCGTCTCCAGCAGTGAGGCACCTGCATTGAGCGTGAGCTCGGCGACGCCGTAGTTGGCCGAGACGGAGAGTTGTTGACGCACGTCGATCTCGGGAAAGGCGACGTGGAGGGTGAGATGGTCGATGATGGCGCCCGCGATGTCGAGGCCGGTGGCGCCTTCGATGCCTTCGAGTCCGGGCGACGAGTTCACTTCCATCACCAGCGGCCCGTGCTCCGACTCGAGCATGTCCACGCCGGCCACCCGGAGGCCCATGATCTGGGCGGCGCGAACTGCAACGCTGCGATACTCCTCGTCGAGCTCGACGAGCTCGGTCGAACCGCCGCGATGCACATTCGAGCGGAATTCGTCGCCCTTGGCCACCCGCCGCATCGCCGCGACCACCTGGTCACCGACGACCAGCGCGCGCACGTCGCGCCCCTTGCTCTCGGCGATGAACTTTTGGATGAGCACGTTTTGTCGGGTGCTCTGGAGGGTCTCGATGACCGCGCCTGCCACCGTGGTGTCGGGCGCGAGGATCACGCCGATCCCCTGCGTGCCCTCGAGCAACTTGATCACCACCGGTGCACCGCCGACCCGCTCGATCGCTGGGAGGACGTCGTTGCGGTTGCGGACGAAGGTCGTCGGTGGAAGCCCGATGTTGTGCCGGGCGAGGATCTGGTTGGCCCGGAGCTTGTCCCTCGAATTTGCGATCGCCGTCGACGAGTTGAGCGTATGGATGTCCATCTGCTCGAACTGCCGCACGACCGCAAGACCGAAGAAGGTGATCGACGTGCCGATGCGCGGAATGACCGCGTCGAATTCGGGCAGCGACCGACCCCGGTATTGCAGATCAGGCGTGTCCTCGGACAGGTCGATCCCGAAGCGAAGCGTGTCCATCACCCGGACGCGGTGCCCCCGATCGACTGCGGCCTGTGCGAGGCGACGGGTCGAGTAGGCGTCAGGTGCCCGCGACAGAATTGCGAGCGAGAGGGACGGGGTGGTTGTGGTCATGGATGGGTTCGCTCCGAGTGAGGTGCTTCTGAGAGGGGTCGATGAGGAACTTGCGGCCGAGCGCGCTGCGACCGACGAGCATGGCGAAGCCCATCTGGTCTCGGTTGGTGAGTGTCAACAGGATCGATTGCCTGCGTCCGGCGAGCTCCATCGCCACTCGAATCACGGGTCGGAGTTCACGGGCGCCATTCGACGACGTGACGACGCGATGCTCGACGATGGGTACCATCACGCATGGAGTGGACGTTTCGCTGTCGACGAATGGGTGCAACTCGAATGAGGCATGCTCCACCCCGTCGAGCGAAACGATGTCGAGCGAGTGGGCATGGAGGGCCGAGGTGCGAGCACCGGTGTCGATCTTCGCCTCGATCGGGATCGAGCAGAGCTCGGGGAGGTCGATGAACTCGCGCCAGCCAATGGTTGGGCGCAGTTGCTCGACCGGGCTCATGGGAGCAGCTCACAGCTGTCGGCGCCGCACACGGCCCGAGGGGCCTCGGCCATGAGCGCGGGCTGCCCGTCCACGTCGATCACGATCACGCGTGTCTCGGCCGGTGCTCGGGCCGGTTCCGGCGCCGACCGGGTCACGAGCGGGCCGCACGCGCTGAGCACGACCATCGTGGCAACGACGAGCGGAATCCGTGTGGGTGCCGGGCGGCGCTGAAGGTCGGTGGATCGCATGAGTGCAGTGTGCAGGGGCACGCGATCAGCCGAATGGCGCAGACGTGTCATTCCGGCTCACGCACCGACGAGGTCGCCCTGGGTGAGCGGGACGTCCTCGGCCATCGCCCAGATACGAACCGGTGGTTCGGCCAACTGTCCCGCCGGAGCTGACGCGTTGGAGAGTACCGCTCCCAACGCCTGGCGGGGGCCGTCGTCGATGGCCGGCATGATGTGCACGTCGATTCCGTGGAACAACGCGGCTGCGATCACGGCGTCGACGAGGCGAACGGGCTGATCCATGGTCGAGGACAGCACGGTTCGATGGTCCGACGGGTCGTCGTGGACCAGCACCATGCGGGGAGAACCGGACGCAACCGCCCGCATGGTGGACGTTGCGCCTTCGGCGACATTGGCGTGACTGCGTTCGAATCGGAACTCCCGGATTCGGCGTACCGTCTCGACGGCACGCTCCGTGGCGGCCGCTCGCACGATGTCGTCGGCCAATCCATCGAGGTCGTCGCCCGGATGCGACAACGTTCGGATCGACGTCTCGATCGGCACCCGTCGGCGCAGCTGCGTGGCAAAGGATCGGGCGACGAGTTCCGGGCCGACGACGATGACGAGCGGGATGTTCCGTCCCTCCGCCAGTTCGGCGACGAGATGAAGGGCCTGGTCGCTCGTTGCAACGATCGGATCATCGAGTCCTACGACCGAGAACGGCAGGATCTCGACATCTGCGGCAGCATCCTCACCGGCCGGCGAAAGTGCGTCTGCAAGCGACACGACGAGATGGGGTACATCGTTCTGTCGCCACTCGAGGATCGGGGCGAGGTACGGGAGCGCACCGACCTTGACGTGCGGGCGCTTGGGTGGGTCCGGCGATTCGACCACGAGCGTGGAGCCGTCCTCGCTGGCGATCACCGCCCACCCGGCGGTGTGTTCGTCGATCTTCGTGGCGGCGGCGACGTCGATGGCAGCCACGGCGTCTGACAGGCCGGCCTCCTCGACGGCGGAGCGCTGGTCAGCCCATTGGAGTTCGGGCGATCGTGTGGACACGTCGAAGTAGGCGGTGACGAACATCCCGGCTCGATCCAGGAGGCGTCGGAGCTCATCCGGGAGGCGTGGATCGTGGGCGTACATCGAATCATCCTTTCGGTAGGGCGAGGGGTCGAGTCGGTACTCGCCGTTGCAGGTCCTGTACCCGAGATGGGCAGCGACCAAACATGTCGATCGAGGTTTGCGGCGGTGGCCGATCGGGTACGGCATGGGCACGCAACAATGAAGGAGAACCAACCATGTCCTCGCAGCCGCTCCGAACCGTTCCCGGCATGGACGACGGAACTGCCCGCGTCCTCATCGAACAATTGCAGATGCGCCTCGCCGATCTCGTCAACCTCCAGCTCGCGCTGAAGCAGGCGCACTGGAACATCGTCGGCCCCAACTTCCAGTCGATTCACGAGGCGCTCGACACCCACGCCACCGATGTCCGGGCGATGTCGGACGATGTCGCCGAGCGGCTCCGGACGCTCGGAGGATTCCCGCTCGGTACAGCCCAGGCGATCGCCATGACCGACACGACGCTCGCCTACGACATTGCAGCCGGTTCGGTGAGCGACCATCTCCATGCGCTCGATCGGATGTACACCCACGTGGTGCTCGGCCATCGCACCTCGATCGGGGTGTCATCGAGCGATCCGGTCACCGAGGACCTGCTCATCGGCCAGACCGCCAACCTGGAACTGTTGCAGTGGTTCATCCGTTCCACGATCGACGTCCCTCCCTCAACGGCGGTCCGAGAACAACTCGGGCTGACTTCAGCCGAGCTGTACGAAGCTGCCAACGCATAAAACCTTCATCAGCTCGTCGTACTCCACGATGCCCCCGGCCATTGGCCGGGGGCATCGTTCGCTTTTCCACATTCATTTCTGCGAATCAGGTGTCGGGCCCGTCGGGCGAACCGAGTTCGACGGAGCGCTCGCCGCTCACTCATTCGCGATGACCTTGGTCTCGCGTTGGATCGATGTGAGAACTCGATCTGTGGTCATCCGATCTGCATCGAGCTGCAGGGTGGGGAGCTCCGAGTTCGCTCCGCCTCCGATCAATTGATGCTGCTCACACCGTTTTCTCCGAATTCCGTGACCGAGAGCTGCGGCGGTGTTGCGCCGAGGCGAGCTTTCCCTGCAGACGTCGCCCGAGCCGCCGTAGCACGCCGGGTTTCGACTCGGTGTTCTCGGTGATGAGCGTGTCGATCGCTTCCCTCGCTTCGTCATCGATCTCCATGGCCACGACCTTGCCGGCGGCGGCCAGCTCCTGCGTTTCCGAGGGCAGCTGTGCCACCGGGCGTTGCAGCGATCGTCGAGCGTCCTCGAGCGCGGCTTCGTCGGCATCTCCGGGACGATCCTCGATGAGGTCGTGCACCTCGGTCGCGGCGTCGAGGCTGAGGACGACTTTCTGGGCCATGTGGTGTTCCTTTCTTCGATGACGACGGTGACGTACCCGACCGACGCAAGCCGCAAACAGTGTTTGCGAACTGGAGGAATCGGGAAGCCCCTGACCATGAGCACGATCGACCTACCCAAGGACGCCTCCGCCCGAGCGGAAACGGACGACATCGAGATCCACCGGCCACCGGCCGCCGGATCGAACCTGGATGACTGGTTCTCCTTCCCCGAGATCTTTCGTCGGGTGCTTGCGTCCGGCAACGAGGAACTGGAGCGGCCCACGACGCTGCTGTTCTGGTCCGGCGTGGCCGCCGGTCTCGCGCTCGGGCTCACGTTCCTGGCTCGGGTGACCTTCACTCCGGTGGACGGCGGTTCGCCCCTCGTGGCCAACCTCCTCTATCCGATCGGGTTTCTGTTGATCGTGCTCGGCCGCTACCAACTCTTCACCGAAAACACGCTCACCCCGGTGGCGCTCGTCCTGACCCGCCTTGCCAGCGTTCGATCCCTCGGCCGCCTGTGGGGTGTCGTACTCGCAGGCAACCTCGTCGGCGCCGTCATGATGTCGGCACTCCTGGCGTGGTCGGATGCGCTGAGCGACTCGTCACGCGTCATTGCGGTGGAGCTCGGCGCCCACGCCACCGAGGCAGCATCCTCCACCGTGATCGCTCGGGCCGTCATCGCCGGCTGGATCGTTGCCTCGATGGTGTGGCTGCTCCACGGAGCCCGCGAGACGATTGCACGAATCGTCGTCGTCTGGGCCCTCATGTACCTGATCGGCGTCGCCGACCTGTTTCACGTCGTGACCGGAACCCTGGAGGTCCTGTATCCCGTCCTGACCGGCGACGCCTCGTGGACGTCGGTTCCGCGCTTCGTCGGCCTGGTGTTGTTGGGCAACACCGTCGGCGGCGTCGTCTTCGTTGCGGTGCTGAACTCCGCTCAGTTCGGACGCGAGGACGGCGGTCGGCTCGCCCATCGGCTCCGGTCCCGTGCCGCGGGTGAGTGACGCAGCCTCGGCGACCGAAATCCGAGCCGTCGTGTGTCGGGAGGTTTACTCCGTCCCCGCCGTGGGAACACTCCAGACATGAAGACACCAACCACCCCCACCCCACCCCACCGCTCCGCCGCCCGGCACCTCTCGGGTGCGCTCACCGACCTCCGTCGAAGGCTCCGCATCCACCGAACGACGTCGCATGGCCGGCCCGAGCCGTTCGTTCACCATCGACGTGCTCGGCGCCGCATCCGCAGCGCAGCCGACCACATCGGTGCCGGTTCGCGCGCACCGCTGTTCTGACCGACCGCACACGTACCTCCCGCCCCCCACATGAATCGGAGAACCACCATGGCCACCACAAACATCGACATCTTCCACTCCATCGACATCTCGGCGCCGGCACGACTCGCCTACGAGACGTTCACGGGCGTCGACGCGCTGCCGGACCACCTGCACCACGTGGAAGGCGTCCGTCGCCGGGACGACCACGAGGCCACCTGGTACGTGAACATCGCTGGCGTCCGGCGAGAATTCGACACGATCGTGCTGGACCACGCCGACGATCACTTTCTGGCGTGGACAACGACCCGCGGTCCGATCCAACACGGATCGATCACCCTGCAGGAGCTGGACCCGCACACCACCCGCCTCGGTTTCTGGATGCGGTACGAACCCGAAGGTCTCCTCGAGACCCTGGCCAAGTGGTTCGGGCTCGTGGAACGAGCGGTGGAACGAGACCTGCTCCGAGTCGCCGCGATGATCGAGCAGGCTGCGCTCGTCGAGGCGACCCCGCTGCCCGAGCCGCTGGCGGCCTGACGTTGTCGATCCACCAGCCCACTACGATCTCACGCGTGGCCGACTCCCAGATTCGCATCGCCGTCCCGCCCGAAACCCGCTTCGTCGCCCTCGCCCGGGTGACCGCTGTGAGCCTCGGCGCGGAATTGGACTTCGACGTGGACGCGCTCGAAGAGCTCCGTATCGCTGCGAACGAGGTCGCAGCGATCATGCTCGAACGGGCCGAGGACGCAGGAGCTACCGAAGTGGCGCTGCGCTTCACCCTGCTCGGCGACACCGCCATTGAACTCATCGTCACCGTCGACGATGCCGGAGCCGACAGCCCCATCGAACCCGATCCGCTGGCGGAGCAGATTCTTGCGTCCGTTGCCGACGAGTTCGAACTCCGGAACGGCTGGGCACGAATGCTCAAGCGTCGTCCATGACGAGGGCGAACCACGACGAGATCGACCGCCTCTTCCACGACTACGCCGCCTCCCGCAAGCGATCGATCCGCAACCGGTTGGTCGAGGAACACACCGGGTTCGCCCACCACCTCGCCCGCCGGTACGCCAACAAGGGAGTGGCCGACGAGGATCTGCGTCAGGTGGCGTTGCTCGCCCTGGTCAAGGCGGTGGAACGATTCGACCCCGATCATGGCACCGCGTTCACGACCTTTGCGGGCCGCACCATCGAGGGTGAGCTCAAGCGATACTTCCGAGACAAGTCATGGGTCGTCAGTGTTCCTCGCTCCACCAAGGAGCGCCACACGGCCATTCGACACGCGACCGACGCGTTGCGAACCGAATTGGGGCGGGCGCCCACCGCTCGTGAAATCGCCACCTACCTCGACATCACGATCGATCAGGTGATCGAGGCCTCCGCAACGGCAACCGCATTCTCGCCGGTCAGCCTCGACACGCCTCTACACGACGGCCAGACGGCTCCCGCAGCATCCAGCGGTGTCGGGACGAGCGATGACCTCACCCCTGAACGCGCCGTGGAACGGGTGATGGTCGATCAGCTGCTCCAGTCGCTGCCGGAGCGCGATGCCGAGATCATCCGCCTTCGCTTCTTCGACGAGATGACCCAGTCGGAGATCGCCGAACAGATTGGCATCTCACAGATGCACGTCTCGCGACTGTTGCGACGCTCGCTCGTCTTGCTGAAGGCACAAGCCGGCGGCTGACACCGACGACGCTCACCTGAGTCGCTCGACGCAGACGATGGCGCGATCGTCGTCGTTCAACGAAGCATCCTGGACGCGTTCGAGGAGACGCTCCGCCGCCCGGAGGTCCCCGACTTCGGTGTCGACCGTGGCGTCGGCCAATCGCCGGATCGAGCGGTCGATCGGCTCTTCCCTTCGCTCGATGGCCCCGTCGGTGTAGAGGACGATCGCGTCTCCCACCCGCATCGTCGCCTCCACGGCGCGGCCATCCGAGAACGCAAACGGACTGCCGAGTGGGGCGAAGGTGGGCCGTCGCGCCAGCTCGTGTGCGCTGGAGCCCGCACGGAGGATCGGCGGAAGGTGGCCGGCTGACGCATAGGCGATGCGGCCAGTCGTCGTCTCGATCGACACGATTCCCGTGGTCACGAATGGGGCGTCGGCGCCACACAGCTCCGGCATCAGTTCACTCGCGCGCCTGAGGATGTCGACGGGACGAGCTCCGTATTGCACCGCGAGCGTGCGGAGCAGATTCCGCATCAACCCGACCTGCGCCGTTGCAGCGAGCCCATGCCCCTCGACATCGCCGATCAGCACCACGAGCGTGCCGCTCACGTCGATCGCGTCGTAGAAGTCGCCGCCGATTGCCGTGGGGCCGACGGCTGACTCGTAGTGCGCCGAGACGGCCCATCCATCGGGTGAGGGCAGGCGTACCGGCAACAGCGCCCGCTGGAGCGTTTGGGCGGCATGGCGCTGCGACTCGTATCGCCGGGTGCGATGGAGTGCGTTCTCGGCGAGGTCGGCGACGACGGCGATCTGCCGACGATCCGGGACGTCGGCCGGGTGGGCCGTGGTCGCAACGTCGACGACGAAGTGCTCGGTCTCACGGCGGAGCACGTTCGTTCGGCCATCGGAAGGTGCGTCGTCGGCCGCTCGGACGGCCACGTCGATACCAGAGCCTTGGAGGGTCTCTGCCAACGCCTCGATGACGGCTTCGGTCGTCTGGCACGCGTTGAGGTCGGCGGCGAGTCGGGCCAGCAGGTCCAGTTGGCGAACGTTCTCCTCCCGGGCAGTTGCATCGATTGCGAGCCCGAGCAGTTTGACCGGGTCCCCGCTGCGGTTCCGAAAGATCTTTCCGTGCCCTTCGATCCACAGCACCTCTCCGCTTCGATGCATCGCCCGGAAGAGAATCTCGAACTTGTCGCCTCCCTCGTCGATCGCCTGGGCGATCTCGCGGCCGACACGGTCGGCATCGTCCGGGTGGAGGGTCAGGACGAAGTCCTCGAACGTCCCGCCGAACTCCCCCGGCTGCATCCCGTGCATCCGTTCGAGCGACGGCGTCCACCGGACCTCACCGGTCGGGATCACCCAATCGAAGATTCCGGACCCGGAACGACTCAATGCGAGTTCGAGTTCGCGTTGGCGATCTCGTGAGTTGAGGAGCGCACCGACGAGCGCAGCGATGAGTTCGGGCGATGTCGGCTCGTCCACGACCGAGGTTGCACCGGCTTCGTAGGCGGCGGCCTGATCGCTGCCGGTGGCGGTGCCAGCGAACCAGGCGAGCGTCGGGATGTCGCGTCGCATCGGATCGGCGCGAAGCGTTCGCAGGAAACCGAGCGCCTCTTCGGTGAGTCCCGACATGCCGACGACGATGGCATCAGGGCGTGGATCGGCCAGCGCTCCGGCGTCCGACGCGGCGACGACATCCACGTCGTGGTCTCGGAGTCCGAGGATTGCGCTTTCGGACGAATGGATGGACGAGCCGAACTCGTGGAACCAGAGGCTGGCCCGAGGAGCACTGTTCGTCGTCATGAAGACGTCACCTGCATCGTTGCAACAGTAATGTTGTCGCCACAGGTTTCGACCACTCCGTTCTTGGGAACACCTCGAGCAGCATGAGTCATTCATCTGAAAGGACGATCATGGCGGGTCTGTCGAGACCGGTGTTTCCCGCGACGTGGGGGCCGACCGAGGTGGCGCACGAGAATTCGACTGCAACAGCACGCACCCGGGTCGACATCGACTGTGTCGACCTCGGGGCCACGCGAAAACGGGCCGTGGTCGCAGCGCGCCGCCTCGGCGTGGACCTGCAACGCTTGCACGACGTCGAGCTGGCCGTCGCCGAACTCCTGTCCAACGCCTGCGAGCACGGCACCGCTCCAACGCTGCGAATGGCGCAGGTTGAGGGCCGGCTGACGATCGACGTGCGCAACCAGGCACCGCAGGGAGCCATCCCGCCGGTCCCCGACTGGAAACTGCCCCCGCCCACCGCAACGAACGGTCGGGGTCTTGCGATCATCGTTGCCGTCGCCGACGACGTCACCGTTCGCTGGATCGACGTTTCGCCCCTCCCCGTCGTCAGCGTGCGCATCAGCTTCCCCTTGGCTCGCTAGTCTGACGCCATGCCAACGTCCTCTTCGCTTCGCATCGACACGGTCGATGCCGGCCTCGTCGTGAGCGGCGTGGTCGACGCGCACACTGCGCCGCAGTTGGCTGAGGCGCTGGCTGCCGTGGCCGATGCGGAACGGATCGTTCTCGACCTCGGCGCCGTCGATTTCATCGACTCCTCCGGGCTGCGGGTGCTCGTCGACGGTCATCAACGGTATGCGAGCACCGGGGCCACGCTGGTCCTCTCGCCCGTGAGCGAGGCGGTCACCCGCCTCCTCGAGCTCGCCGGACTCGTCGACCATCTGGTCGTGGAGTAGCCAAAACGCGACGTTGCCCCGGGCTTGCGCCCGAGGCAACATCTCCGACTTCCTGACGGGTCAGCGAAGCCGGAGCCGGTCCGACATGGTGAGTCCCCCGCCCAGGATGACCATGCCGGTGCCGATGATGGCCAGGACCGCCGTCAGGTCGCCGAGCCCGGTATAGGCGAGCTCTTCGACCTCAGCAGCCACTTCCACCACGACCGCCGGTTCTTCCGGCAGCTCCACGACGTCCTTGGCGGGGAGCTTCGGGCCGGCGATCTGGATCTCGGGCTCGTTCACCGGCATCTCGGCCGGGAGCGCCGGTTCCGCAACGGGCGGCGCCACTTCGACCGCAGGAGGTTCGACGACTGCAGCCGGCGGTTCGATGCCAGCGACCGGCGTGAAGCCGATGCAGATCGGGCTGACGCTGTTGACGTTGCCCTCACCGAGGTGGTGCAGGGTGATCGCCGAGCTCTCGGGCACGACGAGCCCCTCGAAGACATCGACACTGGTGTTCGAATCGTCGGGGACATCGGACGACACCGGCGACACCCAGCCAGAGTCGAGGGCGGCGTACCACTGCTCTGCGGTCTGATCGACCTGACCCGGATGCTCGTCGTGGGCGTCGTACGACTGCATCACGACGTCGTAGGTTCCGGCGGGAAGAATGATCGAGAACGGTCCCGCCGAGTTCGAAATCCCGTCGTTGAGAAGGCGGGTGCCCTCGAAACCGAAACTCGTCTGGCCGCAGCCCATCGTCGCTCCGGCAGCGGAGCTCGTGGCGAGACCGAACGCGCTCGTGGCGATTCCGGCCAGCACGACGGCCGCACCGATGCGGCTCCGAGTGGTGGGGATGGTCTTGGTCATTGTCTTCCTGTCGAGTTGGGCACCCCTGCGGCGCCGTTGGAATCAGTATCGGGATCCGATCGATCCGACACATGACACACGAACGTCATTGGACGGAGCTGCGGTCGCGAAGGGCAGCGATGAGGTCGTCGCGGTTCATCTTCGACCGGCCGCGAATTTCCTGATCCTGCGCCCGGGTGTACAGCTCTGCGGTCGTCAGATCGTCCAGCTGAAGCTGCTCACCGATGCTCTCGACCGCACCCGGATCGGCGGTCGACCGGATCGCCTCACCGAGGTGCTCCAGTGCGCTGCCGAAGCTCCGCGCCAGGGCCCGGGTCGACCGAACACCGGGAGCGAGCACGCTTCGGGCGGTGCCGTTGAGGTGCTCGACCAGTCGGGTGGCGTGCTGCCGCTGGCGGTTGACCATTGCAATCATCGTGTTGCTCCTTTGGTTGCCGTCCTCTGAACCGTTCCCACGGCGAGCGCCGACGAAACCCCGCATCCCCAGAAGTGGACTTCTGCGCTCCCCGATGGACAATGATCCGGGACCGTGGCGATCATGAGGTCACCGCCTGACGGCGCGGCCCGAGCTTGCCCCCTCCTTGCCGCGACCCCCCGATCTGGCGGCGCGCTGCGGCCGGCCTCGACCCGCCACCAACAGTCCGGGTCGGCCGCAGCATGTTCGACCCGTGGAGGCGTCGGTTGGGATCTGGACGTTTCGTCGATCCCCATGCTGGGAACACCCCGTGTATGGAAGCCACCAACAATCCCATCACCGTGAGCGTCGTGAACGACTTCGAGCTGGTGGTCCGCGGCGTCGAGGCAATGCTTGCCCCGTATTCCGAACGGGTTGTCGTGCTCGACACGTCGGTCGGTGGGCCGCCCAACGTCGCTGTGGAGATCGCATTGCTCGACGCGACCGGAACGCAGACGGACCTGCGCGAACGAATCGACGAGCTGATCGACCACGACCTCGCCAAGCGGGTCCTGCTCTATGCGTGGGACGCCCGAGGCGCATGGGAACAAGCGCCCCGCCGCCCTCGAGTTGCGGGCGTGCTGTCGAAGACGGCATCGCCCCTCTCGGTCGTTCAAGCGATCGAATTTGCTGCGGCTGGCAGCGACGTGCAGATCTTCGGCCCCGAAGCACGACAGGTCGCCGATCGATGGATCGAGCCCCTGTCGCCGCGGGAAATGGACGTCGGTATGCTGCTCGTCGACGGTCGGACGAACCCGGAGATCGCCGAGGCGTTGGGCCTCTCGCCGGAGACCGTGAAGACCTATGCGCAGCGGCTGTTCGACAAGGTCGGGGCCCGGAATCGGGCCCACGCTGCGGCCAGAATCGTCGAGCTCGGGCTGACCCGGTCGGCCGTCACCGGAGGTCGGTGACGTTGTCCTTCCGAGCGATTCCCAGCTCCACCGCCCGCATGACGGCCTGCGCGCGCGAGTTCACTCCCAGCTTGCGGTAGACGCGTTTCAGGTAGGTCTTGATCGTCGACTCGGCGAGGAACATCGCCTCACCAATACGGGCGTTGTTGTGGCCGCGAGCGACGTGCACGAGGAGCTCGATCTCCCGGTCGGTCAGGTCGAGGCCGCCGGTGTCAAGGGTCGACGGGTAGTTCATGGTGAGCGGGAAGTCGTGAATCACGCGCTCTCCGCCTGCGATGCGCACGATCGCCGACGCGATCTCCTCGGAGGAGGACGACTTGGCGAGGATCCCTGCGCCACCGAGCTCAACGACCTCGACGGCCATGGAGGTCGACAACCGCCACGTGTACAGGACGACGTGTCGGCAACAGCCCAGCTCCATCACTGCTCGCAGCCGATCGACACCGGCGTTCGGGTGGCCGAACGCATCGACGAGCGCCACGTCAGCCGCGATCGGCCGCAGCTCCCCCGCGATTGTTCCGGCGATACGGACGCGATCGGAATGCGGCTCGAGCATCGACACCAGGCCGGCGACGACGAGGTCGACGTCGTTGATCACGACGAGGCTCACCGGATCCGTGTGACCGGGTAGGGAGAAGTCCACCACTCCAGTCTGGAAACACCGCCAAGATCCGTGTCCCCCGGCTGGGGGATCAAACGGGGTTCGTGAAACCGTCGTGAAGTCGGCCTTCATGTGTGGTCGTAGCGGCGTCTGCGTCGATCGTCCCCATTCGGGGATGCCGCGCGGCGCAGGTCCGAGCGAAGGGCGGATTCTCGCTTGAGCACGTCGTCGCGATCGGCCGTGAGAATGATCATGCCCGGCAGGTGCTGACCCACGAGTTCGACCGGAACGGTTGCAGCCGCGCTTCGGCCGGCAAACCTGGAGCCCACCACGAGCGCAGTGACCCTCCCCTGCCGTGCGAGTAGCGCTCGCACCTGCCCGAGGCTTCGATCGTCTCGGGTCACCACGTCGTCCCCCCGACGCAACTCACAGTCCAGGGCGTCGATGCCGCCGACGGTGCCGTGTGCTCGTGCCGGCGCTGTGTCCAGCACGTAGGGATGGAGCAGGACGGTTCGGAACCGCACGTCCATGTCGGTGGCCATGTTCTCGCACGGTCCACGGAGGAACTGGATGGGCAGCACCCGAGGCAGTGATCGTACGCCGCGGTCGGCGAGGGAAATCCGAAGTCCTTCAGCGGTCGAGCGCACGAGTGTGCGGGGAACGAGTCGGGGGATCTGGTGGGGGCCGGGCGGGGTCACGACGAGATGAGTCACCGAGCCAACGATGGGGTCCACCACCACATCGGTCAGCCGCATCGCGACCAGGTCGGCAGACTCGATCGGGGTCTCCGGGCTCAGGACCGGCACGGCCTGCGGCGGAGCCGAATCCTCGATGGGCGCCCACAGCCGGACCGGCGGCGGGGTGGACAGGGTGGTCACGGCTGCTCCAAGGCGATCGGGTCGAAGACACGTTCTTCGAGTGAGGACAGCTTCACCGCGCATGGCGTCGAGGAAATGACATGGACCTGTCATTTCGCAACGCCTGCAACCTGTCGGATCTCTGCCACGATCGCCGAATACCGTTGTCGCATGCGATCGATCAGGTTCCCGGCCACACTCGTCTGCATCGCCGCGATGCTCGTCGCCTGCGCCAACGAGCCGGAGCCGCTCGGCATCGAGGGTTCAGCCGATGACGCAGTGCTCCTCACGAACTGTGCCCAACAGGTGAGCGCTGACGTCGAGGAGTCGGCGGCCGAGATCCGGATCACGAACGTTCGGGGCGATCGAATCGAGGGCGCGGATTGCCTCGGCTCGTTTCCGCTCGACCTCGGTGAACCGATCGCAGATCGAGCGGTCATCGTCGACGGCGAACGGTGGGTTGCGCTCGATGCAGACTGCCCCCGGGGGCAGATCGGACCACCGGATCTGGGGAACCGGCTGGAAACCTGCGGTGTTGCCGAATGAACGGGCACAGCAGAACACGGATTGCATCGCCCCGCCGCCGTTGACCAAGATCGAAGCGTGATCGAGAAAATCGTCGGCAGCGGCATCGTCGTCATTCTGGTCGTGCTGACCCGGATCCTGGTCGGCCGCGCCCTTCGGCGAGACACGAAGGCGACCATCGAAGCCCGCCGGGGCCACATCGTGCTGCTGCGCAATGTGTCGCTGCTCGTCGGGATCGTACTGATTGCCATGATCTGGGCCGACGAGCTTCGGGTCGTTGGCCTGTCGCTCGTCGCGTTTGCCGTGGCCATCGCCATCTCGTTGCAGGACGTCGTGAAATCGGCCGTCGGCGCAGCCGTTCGGGCCACGAGTGGCTCGTACACCATCGGCGATCGGATCGCCGTCGGGGAGGTTCGCGGTCAGGTGATCGACCACTCGCTCCTCACCACGACCCTCATCGAGATCGGCCCGGGCAGCACCCGCACGGGGCGGACGATCACGATGCCGAACAGTCTTCCCCTCACCATCCCGGTGCTGAACGAAACGGCTGGCCACGATTACGTGCTTCACTCGTTCGCCGTGACCTCCGACCGGGGCAGTTGGCGGTCGGACGAGGCCGCGTTGCTCAGCGCCGCCGAAGCGTGTGCGGGAGAGTACGTCGAGCCAGCCCGCCGACAGATGGAGCAACGTGCTCGAACGCATGCACTCACGCCGGCGAATGTCGATCCGCTCGTGTTCCTCAGCGCCAGCGAGGGCGACGCCGTCACCCTGACCGTGCGAATCCCGGTGCATGCGTCGGCGGCCGGAACGGTCGAGGATGCGATCATACGCCGGTGGCTCGACGATTCGGCCGCCGGGCACCCGACGTCATGACGATCTCCGCCCACACGTTCAACCCGGGGCGACGACGGTTCGAACCGGCGGACTCCGCCGTGGTGCTCGATCCGGAACAGCCCACCTGGAGTTGGCTCGACATCCTGCTGGACGGGCCCGGGGAGGGCGAGGCGGCTCGGCGGCTGCTCGCTCCGCTCGACCTCGATCGCCTCGCGCTCGACGACGCAATTGGCCCCGACCTCGATCTCCCGAAGGTCGACGATTACGACGACCACCTCCTCATCGTGCTGCGGGAACTGAGCGCCGATCGGATCGTCACCCACGAGATCTCCTGCTTTCTGACCGCACAACTTCTGATCACGGTCCGACACGAGGCATCACCGGTCATCGATGCGATCCACGGGCACATCGCCAGCGGCCGACGGTTCGACCTCGCCGGGCCCGACGAGCTCGCCGGTTCGATCGGCGAAGCCGCTGTTCGCCGCTATCTGCTCATCGAGCGAGTGGTCGACGACAACATCGAAGCACTGACCGAGATGGCGCTCGATGCCCATCCGCTGCTGCTCGAGGAGTTGACGGCGCTCCGCAGCGAAGTGGCGCAGGTTCGGGGTCTCGTGCGCCCGCATCGGGACGCATTCGACCAGCTTCGCCAACCGATGCCCGGCGTCACCGACGAGGGGCGACGCCGGTTCGCAGATGCCTACGACACCGCCAGCCGTGCGGTCCACGAGCTCGATGGCGTGCGCTCTGCCCTGGCCGAGGTTCTGGCCGCCTACCAGGGTGCCGAGGCACGACGTGCAACCGAGATCACCCAGGTGCTGACCGTGTACGCCGCGGTCCTGCTGCCCCTCGCCCTGGTGGCCGCTGTTTTCGGAATGAACGTCCCCCTGCCGGGCGATGGATCGGATCGGGCATTGAGCTGGATCGTCCTTGCGATGGCGATCATTGCCGTCGGATCGATGGCGGTCTTCGTTCGCCTCGGCTGGCTCCGCTTCCATCGCCTGAATCGTGGTCTCACCGGTGTCACGTCCGTCCTGGTCGACGCCCTCCGGGCCCCGGCAACCGTGATCGGGGCGGCGGCCCCAGCGCGGAAGCGGCGGCGCTCCTCCAAACAGAGCCCGTCCCCCACCGATCAGCCGGCGAGCTGACGCAATGAGCGCCGGCTTCGCCGTCGATCCGGCGATTCTCGTGGCCGGAGCGCTGCTGCTCGTCGGCGTGCTTGCCAGCAGCATCGCGTCTCGCATTCGAATTCCGAGCCTGTTGTTGTTTCTCGGGCTGGGCATTCTCATCGCCGATGAGGGACTTGCGCTGGTTCGCTTCGACGATGCGGTCCTTGCGCAGAACATCGCAACCGTTGCGTTGGTGGTGATCCTCTTCGAAGGCGGTCTCGGTACCGATCCGAGCTCGTTTCGTCAGGACGGCAGCACCGCTGCGCTGTTGGCATCCGTTGGAGTGACGATCACCGCCGGCATCGTGGGGCTCGTCGGATGGATTCTCCTGGATCTGGAACCGACGACCGCCTTCCTCCTCGGCGCGGTGGTCTCGTCGACCGATGCGGCGGCCGTCTTCGCGGCGTTGCGGACCGAACCACTTCCCAATCGGACCCGACGGATCCTGCAGCTCGAGTCGGGGCTCAACGATCCGTTCGCCGTTCTGCTGACGGTCGGCCTCATCGAAGTCTGGCGGGGGTCGCCCGATGTCTGGGACTGGGCAGAGTTCCTCGCCATCCAGTTGGGCGTCGGGCTCGTCGTCGGTCTGCTCGTCGGCGTGGCCGCACACACACTCATCCTGCGACTCACCGGCCCGGCGGTGGCATCGATGGGTGTCCTCACGCTCGCCTTCGCTGCAGTTTCGTACGGCGCCGCGGCCGTGAGCGGCGGCTCGGGGTTCCTGGCGGTCTACCTCACGGGCGTGATGTTGGCGGGAGAGCATCGGACCTCGCGCAGCGTCGTCAGCTTCCACGAGGGTCTTGCGGCAACTGCGCAGGCGGCGCTGTTCCTGCTGCTCGGCGTTCTCGTGTTCCCGAGCGACCTGCTCGACAACACACCGACGTCGATCGCCCTTGCGGCAGCCCTCGTCTTCCTCGCCCGTCCCGTGGCCGTCGGCCTGGTGCTCGTCTGGTCTCGCACACCATTGCGTCGGATGGCGGTCGTCTCCTGGGCCGGTCTCCGTGGCGCGGTACCGGTGGTGCTCGCCACGATCCCGTCCACCGCAGGGCATCCCGACGGATCGCTCATCTTCGATGTGACCTTCACCGTCGTGATCGTGTCGGTGGCGGTGCAGGGGCCCACCATCGGAGCAGTTGCCCGGCGGCTCCACGTCGAGTCCGAGGAACTGCCGGCGATGCGAGCGGAGATCAAGCCGATCGACGGCAACGGCGCCGACCTCATCGAGCTCGAGATCGCTGCCGGCTCACGGGTTGCATCCCATGCGCTGAACGACGTGCCGCTCCCCGGCGGCGCATACGTTGCGACGATCCAACGGGACGACCACCACATCACACCATCGGGCGACACCGAACTCCGTGTCGGTGACCACCTGCTCATCGTCGCTCCGGCAGGCTGTGGGATCGAGGCCCTCGAGCGGTGGGTCGAAACGCTCGACACGAACGGCTGAAAAACACGTCCACCCCTTCCTCGGTTGGAGGAAGGGGTGGGGTGCTCCCCGATC
>JAHDEJ010000095.1 GCA_020628865.1 Acidimicrobiales bacterium | reverse complement strand
AAGAGGCTGTCTGAAAAGGGCAGCCTCTTTTTCATGCATTCTGGCAAATAAAGCTATTAAGTAATTATGTATTTTAGGTTGATTTTCATATATTTAAGCATGAAAAAGAAGCAAAAATTACATAATAAAGTCACCTTCAAGACCTATAACCAGAACCAACTTTTGTTGATACCTCCCAGCTGGGATAGTTTTATTGAAGAAAATCATCCAGTTCGAATCGTCAATCGAATCGTTGACCAGTTGGATTTAAAACCATTGATAGCGACTTACGAAGGAGGAGGGAGTTCCTCTTATCATCCAAAGATGTTGTTAAAAGTACTTGTTTATGGTTACTTGCGGAATATCTATTCTTCTCGTAAAATAGAAATGGCTCTAAAAGAGAACATTCACTTTATGTGGCTTAGTGGACTGCAATGTCCTGATCATAATACTATCAATGATTTTCGATCAAAACGTTTAGAAGGTCAATTCAAATCTATTTTTACACAGGTTGTTTTGCTTTTGGTAGAAGAGGGCTTAGTAGATATTAAGGATGTATATACAGATGGAACAAAGATAGAAGCGAATGCGAATCGTTATACTTTTGTTTGGGCTAAAGCCATAAAAAGAAATAAAGAGCGTATCAAAAAGCAGTTAGAAGAACTGTGGACCTATGTCCAAGAAGTTTATCAATCAGAGGAGTCTCAAGTACCAGAAAGACCAAATTTTGAAGCAATAAGTCCAGAACAAGTCGAAGCTACAATTAATAGTATTAATGAAGCACTCGCAGATAAGAACATCGAAAAAAAAAAAGCTGACAAACTAAAATATGCCAAAAGATGGCCAGATAAATTAAGAGAATATGAGGCACAAGAAGCTATACTAGATGGGAGAAACAGCTATAGCAAAACAGATACTGATGCCTCTTTTATGAGAAATAAGGAGGATTACATGAAAAATGGTCAATTGACTCCTTGTTATAATATTCAATTCTCTACCTCTGACAAATTTGTTGTCAACTATACGATAGGACAAACGACATCTGACACGGTTTTATATCAAGCTCACATGGAAAGTTATAATGAGCAGTATGGTTTTTATCCAGACAGTGATACAGCCGATGCTGGTTATGGCAGCGAAGAGAATTATGAATATTTAGAATCCAAAGAAATAGAGGCTTTTGTCAAGTATAGTTATTTCCATAAGGAGGAGCGAGATAAAAGAAAAAAGAAAAACCCTCCTCATCTAAATCCTAGTAAAAAAGACAATTTATATTATAATGCACAGCAAGATATTCTCTACTGTCCTATAGGGCAACCAATGCCGAAAGTATATGAAAAGCAGAATAAAACGAAAACAGGGTATGTTCAGATATTGAGTGTTTATCGAGCAAAAAATTGTGTAGGTTGCCCTATGAGAGGAGCTTGTCACAAAGCTAAAGGGAATAGAGAAGTAACCATCAATCATAACTTAGAAAGACATAAAGCAAAAGCGAGAGAAAAACTAACAAGCGAGTTAGGTCGAAAAAAACGAGGGCAACGTTGTGTGGATGTAGAAGGAACCTTTGGACAGCTAAAACATAATAAAGGATATCGAAGATTTTTGCTTAGAGGGAAAGAAAAAGTTGAAATAGAATTAGGTCTCTTAGCATTAAGTATGAATATAGCCCGAATGGGGAGTAAACTTGGAGCTCCAGTGGACGGGGTCTGCCCAATTGGGTCGGTTTTAAGGCAAAATGAGGCTAAAAAGGGAGATAATAGAGTAAAAACGGCTTCATAAAGAAGAAATAAGCTTTTTTCAGCTAAAACCCAACTACACATCTAAATTACAATAATACATCTTGCTTTTTGTCCAAAAATAAACGAGGCTGCCTGATTTTTACTTTTCAGACAGCCTC
>JAHDEJ010000035.1 GCA_020628865.1 Acidimicrobiales bacterium | reverse complement strand
CATCGGCTACGTCTCCACGGCGCTGCAATGGGAGTACCGGGTCGGCACCAGCCTGAGGAACGTCATCATCTCGGGCTTCTACGACAGCATCGGTCTCTACACCAGGAGCAGCGACACGCAGAAGGCCATCGCCGACGACTGGCTGGCACTCCTCGGAATGACCGGCCGCGCCGACGAGCCGTTCAACAGCCTGTCCTTCGGTGAGCAGCGCCTTGCGCTGATCGCACGGGCCATGGTCAAACACCCGCCGTTGCTGATCCTCGACGAACCCTGTCTTGGGCTCGACGACATGAACCGCCAGCTGGTCCTCGCTCTGATCGAACGCATCTGCGGCTCGGGCGAGACCACGGTCCTCTACGTGAACCACCGTCTCGAAGATCGAATCCCGGGGATCGACAACCACCTCGCTCTCGGATAGCGCGAGCGGAACGCTCGGAACCGGGCCGGCGCGTCGACCTATGGTGATGGCATGGGTGAGCGGATCCGCGTCATGGTGGAGACTGGCAAGAAGAAGCGCGTGGTTGCGAGTGCCTTCGACTGGCCCGGCTGGGATCGAAGCACGAAGTTGGGTGACGATCCCGTCGGAGTGCTCGAGCGCTACCGCCCTCGATTCGCGAAGGTCGCAGCGCTCGCCGGCTACGGCGAGGCGTTCGACCGACTCGGTGCACTGGAGGTGGTCGAGGAGGTCGATGGCATCGGCATGACCGACTACTACGGCGTGTCGGGGCGCACGGCCTCGGCGGAACTCGAACCGCTGGCCGAGGCGGAATTCGAGCGGAAGCTCGCCTTGTTGCAGGCGTCCTGGACGACGTTCGACGACATGGCTGCCCGAGTCTCCGACGAGCTTCGCAAGGGCCCGCGTGGGGGAGGTTGGGAGAAGGACAAAATCATCCGCCACGTGAACGGCGCCGAGATCGACGAATTCGCTCGGAAGGTCGGGGTTCGGGTGCCGCTGGAAACCCGTGACGACCCGGCCGCGCTTCGCGCCTATCGTGCGGCGTTCGCCGACGGCATCCGCGACCACTACGAGCGTGGTGAGCCGGCGGGCCGGTGGGCGCTCCAATTCCTGATTCGCCGTTGTGCCTGGCACATGTTGGACCACGCCTGGGAACTCGAAGACCGGGATCTCACCGAACCGCCACTACGGTCGTCGCATGGCAGTTGAGTGGGAACAAGTCGTTGTTGCAGCCCATGACCCGGCGGCGCTCGGTCGATGGTGGTGCGGTGTGCTCGGCTGGGTGGTGGTGGATGACACCCCTCCGGTGTTCGAGATCCAGCCGAAACCAGATCAGTTTCCGGGAATGATGTTCCTTCCCGTGGGTGATGCCAAAGAGTCGAAGAACCGGCTTCACATCGACCTTCGCCCCGACGACCAGGCGGCCGAAGTCGAACGAATCACCGCCATGGGTGCATCGCTGGTCGATGTCGGCCAGGGCGACGTGTCCTGGGTCGTTCTGGCCGATCCGGAAGGCAACGAATTCTGCGTCCTTCAGCCGCGGAGCTGACGGCCCGCTGGGCACTGGGTGAGCGTGTCAGATCAGTCGCGCGGGCCTCGCCCGAGGTGGAGGTCGTCACCGACGTGGATGGTGCCGGCCTGAATCACCCGGCAGTGGATGCCGCCGAGCTTGCGGAGTGCCGGTCGGGCGCCCGTGCCGATGATCCGAGTCATGGTGGCGCATGGCGGTGCGTCCGAGAAGACCTCGAGCTCGACGGTGCCGAGGAGCAGGCGCTGGCCTCGAACCCGGGGGAGTTCCCCGGCGTCGAGCGTGATGTTGCGGCGAGTCTGGTCGGCGTGGATCGGCCGGCCCAAGCGTTTCTCCGCAAGGTCGAGCTCCTGGCGGGACTGGATCGAGACCTGGCGGGCGGAGTTCTCGCCCGGCCGGTTGCCCTCGATGCCGGTGCCGATCTCGACCGCCACCTGGTCCACCACGACGAGTGGGTCGCCGCTGTTCGGTGCGAACGAAATGCGCTCGATGGAACCGATGTGCGGCGAGCGATCGGTGGGCAGCGTCGTGTGGTCGAGCGAGAGCCCAAGGAGTTGGCGGACTTCGTCACTGGTGACGCGGTAGTAGATCGTGCGGCCTGCGCGCCGATTGGCGACGAGGCCAGCGCTGCGAAGAAGTCGAAGACCCTGGGAGACCTTCTGCTCGGTTGTTTCGACGGCGGCAGCGAGTGAGCCGACGTTCAGCTCGCCGGCCTCGACCAGTGCCGAGAGCATCTGAAGCCGGGTTGGATCCCCGAGCAGCTTGAACAGATCGGTCACCGCCGTCGCCTCGTCGAGGGTGGTCATCGAACGCTTCACCGCATCGAGATGGGGCTCGGCAGATCCCAATTGGCATGTGCTGTTCTCGGTGGCGGTCGTTGGCATGAAGTGATCTCCAGGAGGCGTCGTCTTCATAGTTGCATAGTTTCGCAACTGTCTGCAATGCTTGTTTTTCATGGCCGAACCATCAGCTCCCATTCCGACACCGCGAACGCTCGCTGCATTCGTCTTTCCCGGTTTCGAGACACTCGACCTCTATGGTCCGCTCGAGATGCTGGGATCCCTCCCCGGGCGGGTGGAGGTGGCGATCGTGGCCGAGACGCGTGAGGCCGTTGCCAGTGTGCAAGGCCAACGGTTGCTACCTGATGCCGACGTGGACGATGCCCCAATGCCGGACCTGTTGTTGGTGCCGGGTGGCGATTCGGCGATCGACGTACTGCAACGGGAGCGATCGCTCGACTGGTTGCGTCGCGCTGCGGCCGACGCAGAGCTCGTCCTTTCGGTCTGCACCGGCAGCATTCTGCTCGGGGGCGCCGGCATCCTCGATGGCCGGCGAGCGACGACCAACAAGCGAGACTTCCTGGCCACGATCGGGCTGGCCCCGCAGGTCGAGTGGATCCGGCAAGCTCGGTGGGTCGAAGACGGCAAGTACTTCACCTCATCGGGGGTTTCTGCCGGCATGGACATGAGCCTCGCCGTGATCGGGCGGCTGTTCGGCCGGGACGAGGCCGAGGAGATGGCGGCGGGCTGCGAATACGACTGGCACGACGATCCGCACTGGGATCCCTTCGCCGTCGAGGCCGGTTTGGTCGCGGGCTGACCAGCGCGACGTCGGGGGACCTCCATCTGGGCCCGACTGCATCGGCGTAAGGTTGCACCATGTTCGCGGAACAGGCTCCCCGTCCCTGCCGACGGCTGGGACCAGCGTGACCGCCACGCAACTCGAACCGGAGCACGAGGCATTCGTGCTGGCGGCGGCCCAGGCCCGGGCGATCGTCGGCGTCGAGGTCGTGCAGAGTCTGTGGAGTGGGTACGGACAGATCCTTCGGTGCCAACTCGACGGCGCCCCGCTGTCGAGCGTGATCGTGAAGCACGTTCGTTGGCCGAGCAATCGAACCCACCCACGCGGGTGGACGACCGACATCTCGCACGAACGGAAGGTCGAGTCCTACCGAGTCGAAACGGCCTGGTACGAGCACCACGCCCAGCGCTGCCCGGATCAGTGCCGAGTCCCGAAGCGCCTCGCGATCGAGACGCAGCCAGACGAGGTCATCATGGTGATCGAAGACCTCGACGGTGCTGGCTTCGCCGGTCGACGAACGCATGTCGGCCACGCGGAACTGGAGGCGTGTCTGTCGTGGCTGGCCGCGTTCCATGCGACGTTCATGCTCGAAACGCCCGAGGGGCTGTGGCCCACGGGCACGTATTGGCACCTGGCCACCCGTCCGGATGAGCTTGCGGCGTTAGAAGACGGCCCGCTGAAAGCTGCCGCCGCAACGATCGACCGGCGATTGGCAGAGGGGCAGTTCCAAACCTTCGTGCACGGCGACGCAAAGCTGGCCAACTTCTGCTTTCAGACCGACGGATGTCGGGCGGCGGCAGTCGATTTCCAGTACGTCGGTGGCGGCTGTGGCATGAAGGACGTCGCCTACTTCGTCAGCAGCTGCCTCGATGAGGACGAAAGTGAAGCCATGGTGCCGGCCCTGCTCGACCGGTACTTCGAGCTGCTGCGAATCGAGTTGGACCGCTGCGGCAAGTCACTCGACGTCGATGCGCTGGAGGCCGAATGGCGCAGTCTCTACCCGCTGGCGTGGACCGACTTCACCCGCTTTCTGCAGGGATGGAGCCCCGGCCATTGGAAGCTCCACAGGTACAGCGCCCGGCTCGCACGCGAGGTCCTCGCGTCGCTGTGAGGCTGTCCGACACCGACCTCCGCGAGCTGGCCGATCTGGCCATCCGGGCGGCCGGCGAGGCCGGAGACATGATCTCCCGGTCACGTCCGCTGGACGTACAACACAAGACGGGCGCAGCCAGCGCTGCGTCACAGGTGGTGACAGAGATCGACCGGCGCAGCGAGGACATGATTCTCGATGCACTGGCGCCGTCCCTCGAACGCTTCGAGCTCGGGCTGCTCACCGAAGAGCGCGACGACGATGGCGGTCGCCTCACGTCGGATCACTTCTGGTGCATCGACCCGCTCGACGGGACCCTGCCCTTCGTGGAGGGCGTCCCCGGTTATGCGGTGTCGATCGCACTGGTGCGACGCGACGGTGCACCGCTCATCGGCGTTGTTCACGACCCGGTGGAAGGAACGTTGCTCCACGCGATTGCCGGGGCCGGCGCATTTCGCGACGGCACACCATTCGCGAGAAGCCGGGCAGCGCACGGTAGGGAACTGTCCGTCTTCGTCGACCACAGCTTTCTGACGAGCGACCATCGCCCCGACGTGCTCGACGGACTGGCCCACATCGCCGACAACCTCGGTCTGGACGGTCTCGATGTCCGCGAACCGCGTGGAGCCGTGATGAACGCAGTGGGCGTGCTCGATGGACCGCCCGGGTGCTACGTCAAGTTTCCGAAGCCGAGCGGTGGGGGCAGCCTGTGGGACATGGCCGCAACCGCATGCCTCTTCGACGAAGCCGGCGCAGTCGCCTC
Organism: Acidimicrobiales bacterium; assembly: GCA_020628865.1. Lineage (GTDB taxonomy): Bacteria > Actinomycetota > Acidimicrobiia > Acidimicrobiales > SHLQ01 > SHLQ01. Next base: position 51,195 of record JAHDEJ010000035.1, on the reverse strand, counting down.
GGACATTCATGGCGCACGGCTCGACCTCAACCGAGCGGACTCCACATTCATGCACCACCGCGGCGTGCTGTACGCGACCGACGATTCCGTCGCTCGGCAGATCCGTGCCTTCGCGGCCGGCCGGTAGGAGAGCAGCGTCCGATGTCATCCTTTGAGGAGGCGCTCAACGAGATCCATCCGAGGACCCCCGCCGATTGGCGCGCCTGGTTGGAGGAGAACCACGCGACCGCCGCTGGGGTGTGGCTCGTGTACTTCCGTGCATCAACCGGAAAGCGCGGTCTCACCTGGGAGGAGGCGGTGCGCGAAGCACTGTGCTTCGGGTGGATCGACAGCAAGGTCAAACCCATCGACGACGAGCGCTACAAGCAGGTCTTCACGCCGCGTAAGCCGAAGAGCGTTTGGTCAAAGGTCAACAAGAACCACGTCGCTGAACTCTCCGAGCTGGGGCGGATGAGGGAAGCAGGTCAGCGGGCCATCGACGTGGCCAAGGCGAATGGTGCATGGGCGTTCCTCGAACCGATCGACGACCTCATCGTTCCGCCAGACTTTCAATCCGCTCTGAACTCCTCCGCCGCTGCCCAGCGTGCCTACGACGCGCTGTCGGACTCGGCGAAACGGCAGGTGCTGTACCGCCTCTACTCAGCGAAGCGCGAAGCCACCCGAGCGAAACGAGTAGCCGACGAAATCGCCGCGCTCGAGGCGGGCTAACGCCCGATCGGGGCCTTCGGCGCAGGTCGTTCCGCTAGGTTCCGAATCGTGAACATCACAACGTCGACACTCGCCGAGCGGCCAGAACTGATCAGCCACGTCTGGAACATGCCCGACGCCTGGGATGAATTCATGGAGCACGATCCCATTGGCCAGGCCCTGTTTGGCCCCGTCGTGCAGGCGTACCGCGACCTTGGCGTCGTGGCCACGGACCCCGACGACAACATTGTGGCCCACGCAACCGCGATGGCCTTCCGTTTCGATACCGACGGACGACGCACACTTCCTGACAAGGGCTGGGACCAAGCACTCATCTGGGCTCATCGCGATCTTGCTCTCGGGGTCGAGCCGGATACGGCCTGTGCCCTCGAGGTTTCCATTCACACCGAATGGCGTGGCCACGGTCTGTCACAGCTCATGGTGGGGGCGATGCGAGACGCCGCCCGCGCCGCCGGCTACAAGAAACTTCTCGCCCCGGTACGGCCGAGCGAGAAGCGCCTCGAACCCGACACGGACATGGAGGACTACGCACACCGCACCCGCGGGCGACGGACTTCCCACCGACGCGTGGTTGCGGGTCCATGCCCGGCTCGGCGGCGTGATCGAACGGGTTGCGCCGGCATCCCAGACAGTGACCGGAACCCTCGAGCAATGGAATCAGTGGACGGGCGTCGAGTTCTCCAAGACCGGTCCCATCCACATTCCGGGAGGACTGTCCCCGGTCTACTGCATGGCCGAGCAGAACGTTGCCGTGTACGTCGAGCCGAACGTATGGATGCGGCACGATCTGGTGTGAGCAACCAACGCCACGATGCGGTTCAGTGAGCGAGCTGGCGTTTCGTCTGCATGATCGAATCGATAACCAGGGCAAGGATCACTGCGGTGATGGCGAACGTGATCAGCGTGCCGCTCAGGCCGGTGGCGAGCAGCCCCACGGCGCCGACGACGACCGCGCCCACCACGTAAAGGCGAAGCGTTCGGTTGATGGGCCGCGCCGTGGCCGAGTCATCGAGACCGAAGTTGATCAGTGTCTGCGAGATGAGGAACCCGACGATCGCCCCGGTGAGGAGGACCCGATACTCATCGGTGACCGTCTCCTTCGGGTACGAGATGCTCTGGCTGAACAGCTTCTTCGCGGCGACGCCGTACATCACGAGCGATGTCGCCAGGAACAAGTGGCCGTAGATCCACGCGAGTGCCTTCGGGTCGGAATTCAGGTCGTACATCTCATCGGCGGTGTCGGAGAAGTGGATCCACCACAACCCGAACAGCAGGGTCAGCAGCGCGATGCCGGAGAAGACCTGCTCGATCCCGAGACTGGTTCCCTGCGCATCGTCGAGCACCTTCACGAACGCCTCGCCCAACACGATGATCGTGAAGATGCCGAACCGCTCGATGAAGTGATGCTCGTCGGGAGCCCACGATCGGATCGCCTCGATCATCGCATGGCGTGAGAAGAAGACGATCTCGAAGACGATGGCCACGAGCCAGGCGATCCACCGCACATCCTCTGGCAGCGCGATCGATGCGAGCCAGATGGCGATGCCGCCGATGAACCCCCGCAGATAGCCAACGGCCAGCGCTCGGCTCGGAGGGTGGGCCCGATAGGCGCGAAACCACATCACGGCGAGGAGCGAACGAACAAGAACGAAAGAAAGGGCGAACTGCGCCGAGAGCTCCCCGAACGCTTCGCTCACGCTCAGCCCCATGGCGGCCACACCGAACATCTGGAGCAGCACGAGCAGGCGATGCGGCACATCGTCGATGACGTAGCGATTCTGGAACGCGGTCTCGCCGGTCCACGCCCACCACACCAGGAACATGAGCACCAGGAACTGCCCGAACCCGAGCCACGTCAGATTGCTACTCAGGAAGTTGCCGATCTGGATCAGCGTGGCGACGTAGACGAGGTCGTAGAACAGTTCCAGGAAGCCGACCGTACGGTCGGTGTGCTTGTGGAAGGTGACCTCGCGGAAGTAGCGGGGCGGTTCGAAAAGATCAGACACGGGACTCCTCGCGGAGAACTCTAGCGTCCCGACCTTGGGCCTTCCGCTACGCGTATTCGGTGGCGAGAAGCATGTCGTAGAGCCCGATTTCGTAGGTCTGCACATCGATCTGGACCTGCGCGATGCGTCGGACCTTTTCGGTGCCGGCCATCTGCACTGCGGCACTTGCCATGTCGACGCCGCCTACGTGGTGGGATCGCATGAGCTCGAGCCACAAGCGGCCCTGCTCGATGCCGGTGGCGATGGAGAGCGCCCGCATCTCGTCGTCGCTGGCGAGCCCCGGCATCTCCGAGATCGGAATCGCTCCGCCACCGTCCATGTCCATCCAGCCCATGGCCGTCTCCGGCTCGGCTGTCGATTCACCCCAGTCGGTCAACCACGCTCGCATCATCCCGATCTCGATCGATTGCGTCTGCAGAACCTCAGCCGCGGCCGCCTGCACCGAATCGCCGGTGTCGCGACCCAGCACCCGCTGGCACATGGCGAGCGCCTGAACATGGTGGACCGTCATGTCGGTGCAGAACCCGACATCGACCATGGCGTGGCCTTCGCCGCCGGTCGCGTGGCCGACCGCGTGGACCGCCGTCGACCCGGCAACACCAACGGCGACACCGGCAACGCCGACACCTCCGGCGCCCATCGTGCGGAGGAAGCTGCGACGCGATCCTGGGCTGGTCACGCGTCTGCGCCGTCGTCGGGCGGGGCGGGGCGGTCTCCGTCTTCGCCAGCGTCCGGGGGAGCGGGGCGATCCCCATCCTCTTCACCTTCCGGCCGTTCCGGCCGTTCCGGTCGCTCCGGCCGTTCAGGGCGGTCCTCGTCTCCCGCTGCAGCGTCGCCTTCGGGCGGTTGCGGCCGGTCGGCGTCATCGCCGCCCTCGGGCGGCTCCGGGCGATCGCCACCTCCACCGCCGGCTTCCTGGACCTCGACCTCACCCATGAAGCAACCGAGCAGATAGGGGAACGTTTCGGTCGTGTAGTAGGCGTAGTCGCCGTTCTCGTCGTAGCGCCCGTTGCATTGGTCGAGGTCGCCCGAGCCTTCGACATAGGTATGGGCAGCCCACGTGTCCGAGGCGAAGAGGGATTCGTCGGTCAGCTGCCACGACGAGGTGAACTGGTCGACGCCCGTATAGATGGGAAATCCGTCGAACGCGTAGCCCGCGAGCTGTGGGGCTGCAGCAACCTCTTCTGGCGTGAAGAAGCAGTCCGTCTCTTCGCTCGCCAGGATCTTGTGGGTGTGGAAGCCGCCGGGGCCGTTGTGGCTGCCACACACGGAGATGATCCCGGGGAGGGAGTCGACGTCGCCGCCGGTGCCTTCGGTCGGACCGTAGATCGAGATACCGCCGAGGGTCATCCCGATCGGACCGATGTAGGGAATGTCGGTGGGAGCGACGGCCATGGTGGGTTCCGCTGGCATGGAGAAGGTGAACTCCCGCCCGTCGGGCGCGCCCGGAGAGGTGCCGATGTAGGTGTAGTCCGGCACACCGTTGGAGACGACGTCGATCGTGTCACCGGTACAGGTCGCCTCGACCTCCGGATCCGGAAGATCCGCGTTCGCGGATCCACGCGTGACGAACAGCGCGGCGGTTGCCTCACACCCGGCGGAGGGTTCCACCGGGTCGGCCGACGCCGTGGTTGAGGTGGTCGACGATGCGTCGCCTGTGGCGTTCTCATCGTCCGCGTCGACACCCTCGGTCGTGGTCGTCGTCGATGCGTCTACCGGCGCATCCGCCGTTTCGGTTGTGGTCTCTTCGGGCGCGTCCGTCGTGGTCGATTCCTCGACGACGGGGTCGTCTGTCGCGGAAGCGACCGTGTCCGCCTCCGTCGAACCGCAGGCGGCCAGCAGGAGCCCGGCGGACAGCGCAGCTGCGGTCAGTGGTGATCGGTTGTGGAGTCGTCGTCTCAGCATGTGAGCAACGTACGAACCCGCCTTGGGAGCGGTGTTGGAGCTGTCTGGGAGCTTCCTGTGAGTCAGCCCTCGGTGCTGCAGCCCGGCCTCGGGTCAGAGAACGGTCTCGAGCCACTCCCGTGCGTCGACCATCATCTCGATGGTCTGGCTGTGCGCCATCTCGTACGCGTGGTGCCGAAGATCCCAACCGCCGCCGTCGAGTTCCGCAATGACCTCCTGGGGCTGGTCCGGCCCGATGAAACCATCCTTCGTACCCCACTGGAACAGTGCGGGACGGCCGTCGCCGTTGGACAGGTCGAGCTCGAGGCCCGGCACCTTGGGAACGCCACAACACATCGCCCAGATTCCGGCGTATCGGGGTGCGTCCGGCTTCGACGCCAGAGCGAGCGACAGGTAGCCGCCCTGGCTGAACCCACCGATCACGCAGCGTTCGAGGGGCACGCCGGCCTGGTCGGCTTCGTCGGCGATGAAGGCTTCCAGCGTGTCGAGCGACGGCATGAACTGCGAGAGGTCCTGTTCGAACGTGTCGAGGTCGATGTGCCACCAACCGGCGCCGTCGCCGTCGGGCATGTCCATCGGGCCGCGCGGCGCGATCGCGGTGAAGCGCTCGTTCGGGTCCACGAGCGGGACGTACGAAGCGAGGTGGTGTTGCTCGGCCGTGTAGCCATGCATCAGAAAGAGCAGACGGTCGACGCCGTCACGGTTGATTCGGTATTGAGTCAGCGACATGCCCGCAGTCTCGCAGCTGCCGTGCCGTCGCGCTCGCATCGGGCGTGCCCACTGGCGAGTGGTCGATGCGGAGGCGGCGGGCTGCTAGACAACACGTCATGCCAACGTTCGACGGAGCTGCCGGGTCGATCCACTACGAGCGATGGGCCGGCGACTCGCCCCCCAACTGCATCGTGGTCATCGTCCACGGCTATGCGGAGTACGCGGCGCGCTACGCCCACCTGGCCGAGCGGCTCGTGGCCGACGGGGCCGTCGTCTACGGCCAGGACCACATGGGCCACGGGCACAGCGATGGCGAACGAGCCCTCATCACCGACTTCGGCCACGTCGTCGCAGATCTGCGGACCCTCGTCGACCGGGCAAACGTCGACCATCCGGGCCTGCCATTGATCATGATCGGCCACTCGATGGGTGGTCTGCTGACCTCACGGTTCGCGCAGGGCCAACCGGCGGACGTGGCGGCCATCGGGCTGCTCGGTGCGGTCATCGGCGACTGGACCTGGGCTCGGGAGGCACTGGCGGCTCCCGATCTTCCGCCTGCCACCACAGACTTCTCCGGCATGTCCAGAGATGCAGCGGCCGTGGAGGGCTACGCCACCGATCCGCTCGTCTACCGGGGCAAGTACAAGCGTCCGCTGCTCGAAGCCGAAATGGTTGCCCTCGACCAGTTCCAGGAGGACATCGGCCAGCTGACGATGCCGGTCCTGTTCTGCCATGGCGACGCCGACCCCTTCGTCGACTACCGCACGTCGCTCGCCGCGGTGGAGGCCATGCCGTCGACCGACAAGGTCATCCGCGTCTACGAAGGTGCACGCCACGAACTCGTGAACGAGACGAATCGGGACGAGGTCATCGAGGAGATCGCCAACTTCGTTCGCCGTATCGCCGGCGGCTGACAGGCCCGCAGATCCTGCGATCTGAGGGCTTTCGCAAACTCATCTACAGTGGTCCCAGGAACGTCGAGGAGCCGCCAGTGAATATCGCGACCATCATCGAGAACCATGCGGACGACCGTGTCGCGATCATCGATGGGGAGGAACGCGTCACCTACGGCGAACTCCGAGCATGGGCGGCCTCCATCCGCCAGCTTCTGACCGAACGCGGCATTGGGCCAGACGACCGCGTGGCCGTCCCTGCCGGGAACGAGCCGGCATTCGTGGCGGCGACGCTCGGCGCGCTCGGCGTCGGCGCACGCGTCATCCCGATGAAGCCGACGAACCCGCTCCCAGAGCTGGATCGCAAACTTGCGTCCATCCGGCCACAACTCATCCTCGTCGGTGAAGACGCAGCATGGATGCACGAACATGCCGACGGCATCACCGCTCCGATGGTCGACCTGCGCACCGTGCCCAGAACCGCTGAAACGAGCCCGGACATCGTCGAACGCGAGGCTGGCGACATCGCCATCATGATGTTGACCAGCGGCGTGTCGGGCGACGCCAAGGTGGCAATGCTCAGCCACGCCAACCTTGCCTGGGCCCAGGCGGCCGTATGCGAAGACAGCCCCGACGGGCTCGGCCCCGACGACGTCGCACTCGCCGTTCTCCCGTTCTCGCACATCTTCGGGCTCAACGTGATTCTGCTGGCGCTGCTTCGCCAGGGTGGTCGCGTCGTCCTCCAACGACGGTTCGATGTCGCCGACAGCCTCGACCTCTGCCGACGGCACGGCATCACCGTTCTGGGCGGCGCTCCGCCCATGTGGCGGCAATGGAGCATCGTCGATTCGGCCACCGATGCGTTCTCGACCGTGCGCATCGCTGCCTCCGGCGCCGCCGCCCTTCCCGTGAGCGTGTTCGAAGACATGCAGGAGCGGCACGGCATCACGATCGAAGAGGGCTACGGCCTCACCGAAACCTCTCCCATCGTCACGAGTAGTCGTGGCGACGCCAAGGCCGGATCCGTCGGACGAGCCGCCGACGGCATCGAGATGCTGCTCGTCGAAGACGACGGACTCCCGGTGGATGTCGGCGACGCCGGCGAGATCGTCGTTCGAGGACCCGGGATCTTCCAGGGATACTTCGACGACACCGAGGCAACCGAGGCGGTGCTCACACCGGACGGCTGGTTCTGGACCGGTGACGTCGGTGTCCTCGACGAAGACGGCCGTCTCTACATCGTCGACCGGATCAAGGACATCATCATCGTCTCCGGCTTCAACGTGTATCCGGCCGAGGTCGAGAACGTCCTGCTCGAACATCCCGACGTGCGCGGCGCCGTCGTGGTCGGCACCATCCATCTGGACACCGGCGAGGCCGTCGTCGCTCACGTGTCCGGCGACGTGGACACCGACGAACTCGACCGGCACGCTCGAGCGAATCTCAGCCGCTACAAGTGTCCGACGGCGTACCACCTGGTGGACGAACTACCGGTGGCCCCCACGGGCAAGAAGATTCGGCGGGAGCTGCGATGACGTCGACGCTGCCTGACTTCACCTTCGAGACCGCACCCGATCTTCCCGGCTCCGAGCGGGTGTCCCGCTATGGCCTCAGCGCCGTTCGTCGGCTCGTCCACAAACTCTGGGACCTGACGATCGAAGGGCAGGAGAACGTGCCCAGCGAGGGTCCGGCCATTCTCTGCCCGAACCACCTCAGCTTCTGCGACTCGGTCTTCGTGCCGGTGTCGCTGCGTCGGCGTGTCTGGGCGATCGGCAAGGGCGAATACATGGACGACTGGAAGACGAAACACCTCTTCCCAGCCTTCGGCATGATCCCGGTCGACCGCTCCGGAGGCGAAGCGGCCCAGGCAGCGCTCGATACGGCGGCCCGCGTCCTCGATGGTGGCCATCTCTTCATGATCTACCCGGAGGGCACGCGCTCCCGCTCCGGCAATCTCCACAAGGCCCGCACCGGCGCAGCGCGGCTCAGCGTCCGGTGCGACGCTCCCATCATCCCCGTCGGCCATGAGGGCACATTGGACGTGCAGCCTCCGGACCAGTTCGTGATGAAGCCGGGGCTGCCCGTGACCGTGCGCTTCGGTGAGCCGATGCACATCCGCGACTTCGGTGACCCCGACGATCCACGCACGATTCGGCCGTTCGCCGACGCCGTGATGTTCGAAATCGCCCAACTCTCCGGCCAGAAGTACGTCCACACGTACGCCGGCGCCGAGGACGAGGAAACCGTCGAGCCGAAGGTGGCGGCGCCCGTCGTTTCCGTTCCACCCGGTCGGGCTCGCTCGCCCAAGCTCACCGCCGCAGCCAGCTGAGACGGCATCGTGTTGGACGGCGGAGCGGAGCCCGAGGCGGACGAGGTTGCCGCGTTCTGGACCCGTTTTCTAGCGGCAACGGGACGAAACCCCGATGAACCGGTCTCTGACGCTTGGCCATTCGGAGACACGGCTGAACTGGCCGAGGAACTGATCGGCCTCGTGCTCGAAGGCCGGAAGAGGGCCACGGCAGGAGCAGCAATCGAATACGAGCGCGAGGGAAGCCCGTTGCCACAGGTCGGCGACATCGAGATCCTGCTGGACGGCTCGCTCCGCCCTCGTGCAGTCATCCGAGCCACCGACGTTCGAGTCGGCCCGCTCTCATCGGTCGATGATCAGTTCGCGTGGGACGAGGGAGAAGGCGATCGAACTCGGTCCTTCTGGCTGGACGCGCACACGACGTTCTTCCAGCGGTACCTGCCCCAAATCGGCGCTGAGTTCACCGAAGACATGGAGACGGTCTTCCAGCGTTTTGAGGTCCTTTACAGCGAAGCCGACTGACGGCCGTGGGTCGGCGTCCGCTCGGTCTGGCTCATTCGGTTCGGTCGTACTGCATCGCGAGCACGGGGTTGCCGCCAGGATCGGCAAAGGCGAGGAGTCGACCGACCTGAGGGATCTCGGTGATTTCCATCAGGATTCGACCGCCGGCCTCGAGCACGTCGCGCCGAACGGACTCGACGTCGTCAACACCGAACGTGCACTCGAAGCCACGCGTCGGCGCGTCGTCCAGAAGGTCCCGTCGTTGCTGGATCGATCCGACCGGCTCGGTGCCGTTCTCGTCGAGGATCTGGACGAATCCGGGCGGCCCGTACGCGCGGAACTGCCAGTCGAACACGGACGCGTAGAACCTCTGCGTTTCCTCCACATCGTCCGCGTTGATTGCGAAGTGGGTCAGACGGTTGTGCATGCCGCCATCCTTGCACCCGGAAGGGGGTACGGCACGAGGAAGAGCATTGGCCGAGCCATCTGGTCCCTGCTCATCACTGATCCACAGTGGAGATTTCGTGTGGCCATGTGCTTCCTTGCCTTCGTCGCCGTGGCCGGCATCGCCGCAGCCGTCACGATCGAAATCGCCAGCGGTCTGCCGCAGTTCGTGCCATCAGTTCTGGCGATGATCGCCACCACGATGGCGCACGCATCGGGCACCACCCGCTCCGTGGGAGACGACGCGGTCGCATAGGCCGCTGCGGTCAGCCTTCGATCACCTGGAACTGGCCCATCATCCCCAGGTCCTCGTGGTCGAGAAGGTGGCAGTGGAACATGTAGGGGATGTTCGGGTTCGGGTAGCTGTTGAATCGGGCCGCGATCACCACCTCCCGGTCCTCCGTGACCAGAACGGTGTCTTCCCAGCCGGCGTCCTCGGGAGGCGGGGGCTCCCCGTTGATCGAGACGATCTGGAATTGGGTCTGGTGAACATGGAACGTGTGGATGCCGTCTTCGACGGTGACGGTCCAGTACTCCGTGTCGTTGAAGGCGATCGTCTGATCGATGCGAGCCATGTCCATCCGCTGGCCGTTGATGCCCCAACCGTCACCGACTTCGTCCATCACGAACGTTCGCTCGCCGTCCACCTCATCCGGACTGATCATGTCGATCGCGGCGAGCGTTGATGGCGGATGTTCCGCAGCGGGAAGGTTGGGGTCGGGGCGCAGCTCGAGAACGCGACCGAAGTTGGCGTCGACCAACATGACCTCCCCGGCGCTGGTGTCGACGATGATCTCCGCCCGATCGCCGGGGCCCATCACGAGCGTGTCGATGGACGCTGGAGCCGGGAGGTAGCCACCATCGGATGCGATCTTCACCATCGAGCCGTTGCTCACCTGCAGTTCATAGATGCGTGCCTGGCTGCCGTTGAGCAACCGCAGGCGGACGGGGCCGGCCGGCACGGTGGTGTACGGATCGAGCGTGCCGTTGACGGTGAGGTCCGGGTTCAGGTCGCCGTCATCGTCGTTGTCGATCTCGAAGCTCAGTTGCCCGTCGGCCGTGAACTCCCGGTCCTGGAGGATGACCGGGATGTCGTCGACACCGTAGGTCTGGGGGATGGTCGCTGCGTTGGGGTTGTCGTCGTCAACGATGATCATCCCGGCAGCTCCGGCGAAGACCTGTTCGGCTGATGTTCCCATGAGATGGGGGTGATACCAGAGCGTCGCTGCGGGCTGGATCACGTCGAAGTCGGCGGTCCACGTTTCACCCGGGCCGATCAGACTGTGCGGGCCACCATCGTCCTCCGCTGGCACGTCTGCGCCGTGCCAGTGCGCGGTTGTCCCGTCCTCGAGGCCGTTCGTGACATGCAGCTCCAGGGCAGCACCGCTCGTCCATCGCAGCGTCGGACCGAGGATCGACTGGTCGTTGTACGAGATGGTCTCCGCATCGACGCCGGTACCGAAGTCGTGACTCGATGGGGCGATCGAGAGGTCGTACCGAGCCACTCCATCGACCATCGTCGGTTCGAGGAGATCGGGAATCATGAGCTCGTTCGTGCCGGCAGTGGCAGCGTCGAGCGCGTTCACTTGGACGTCGTCCGCCTGAAAGCCCCCGCCGCCATCGCCACAACTGGCGAGGAGGAACGCAGCGAGTAGTGCGGTCGTTGCTCGACGGCAACGGATGCGTCTGAGGGATGTCTTGGGTTGCACGGTCCGAGTATGGCGAGCGGACCTCAGAGCCAGCCCAGAGTCAGCCGTGAGTTGGCTGAGAGTCACCACCGAGAGCGCTCGCAGGGAACCGAATCGTGACCATCGTCCCGCCTCCTTCGGCGCTCTCGATGCACAAGTCGCCGCGGTGTGTCTCAACGATGCTTTCGACGATGGCGAGGCCCAGACCGCTCCCTCCCTGATGACCGCTCCGCGAGGGGTCGGCTCGGAAGAACCGTTCGGTTGCTCGCGCGGCAACCTCGGCATCCATTCCGCCCCCGGTGTCGGCCACCTGGATGGTGACGGACGCGGCCTCTTCGACGATCGTGACGGTCGCCGTGCTGTCGCCGTCGGTGTGGAGCACAGCGTTGTCCACCAGGTTGAGAAGCGCCCGGCGCAGGAGGTCCGGATCGCCGAGCACCATCGCCGATTCAGGTGGAGCCGCGAGGCCGATGATGCGGGTCGGATGCGTGACCGACACATCCGCCACGACCTCACTGGCAATCGCCGCAAGGTCCACCTGCCGGGCCTCCATCGCCGGTTCACGGTCCAGCTTCGCCAGATGCAGGAGATCGGCGATCAGGCGGGACATACGCTCGCTTTCCTGCAGTGTGCGATGCATCGCATCGTCCAACGCTTCGGAGTCGGCGAGGCCCCCGGCCTCGTACAGCTCGGCATAGCCACGGATCGTCGCGACGGGCGTACGCAGCTCATGGGACGCGTCTGCCACGAACCGGCGAAGACGAGCCTCGGCGGCTTCGCGTTCGGCGAAGGACGACTCGATGTGCCCCATCATCGTGTTGAGTGCGTCGGCAAGCTGGCCGGCCTCCGTGCCGCGGGGTGTGTCGACGCGCTCCGACAAGTCGCCCGCGGCGATGGCCTCTGCGGTGGACGTCATCCGCTTGATGGGGGCAATTCCCAGCCGCCACACCCACCAGGACACGGCGGCAAGGACCAACCCCACCACTGCGGTCGCAATCGCAATGGCCCGAATGAGTCGGTTGATCGTCCACTCGTAGCCGTCGAGGAGCCCTGCCACGACGAACGTTGCTCCGTCGCCCGTCGGCACCAACCGCACCCGATACTCGTCCTCGCTTCGCCCCGCCTCGACGGTGAACGGCCCAGAACCCAACGCATCGCTCTCCACGCCCGTGAGGACCGGTGGGCGAGCGGCGTTGCCCCGGTCGATCACCTCGTTCAACGTGACGAGGCGGGAATCGGCCAGGAGCACGCCCTGATAGAGGTCGTCGAGCTCCGGCAGCGGTTGCCGGCCGGTTCCCTCCGCAACCTCGGCTGCGTCTGCAAGTCGATCATCGACCTGGTCGAGGATCTGGTCGCCGGTGATGGAGATGACGGCCAGGGCAGCGACGACCTGCACCACGGCGATCACCAGAACGGCGAGAAGCAGGCGGGACCGCAGGCTGAGGTTCACGGCTGCAAACGCATTGCGTACCCGGCGCCGCGGACGGTGTGGATGAGTCGGGGCTCCGAGGTGTCCACCTTCCGCCGCAGGTAGCCGACGTAGGTCTCCACCACACCTTCGTCACCCTCGAAGTCGTAGCCCCAGACGGCATCGAGGATCTGGGCCTTGGAAACGACGCGCCGCTGATTGAGGAGCAGGTAGCGGAGCAGACGGAACTCGGTCGGGGAGAGATGCACGTGCTCGCCAGCCTTCACAACCTGATGCGCATCCTCGTCCAGCGTGAGGTCGCCCAGCATCAGCGCTGGAGCGGCATCAGCTGCGTCGGTCCGGCGCAGTATGGCTTCGATGCGAGCCGTCAGCTCCTCGAGGCTGAACGGCTTCTCGAGGTAGTCGTCGCCGCCCAGCTTGAGGCCGCGAACCTTGTCGGACGTGTCACCTCGGGCGGTGAGGAACAGCACTGGCGTGGTGTCAGCGTTCGCTCGCATGCGTCGGCAGACCTCGAAACCGTCGATTCCCGGCATCATCACGTCGAGCACGACGAGGTCGGAGTTGTGCTCTGACAGTGAGGCGAGCGCTTCGTTCCCATCCGACGCTGTCTCGACCTCGAATCCGTTGTGCGCGAGTGCCGCTGCGAGCATGGAGCGAAGGTTGTCCTCGTCATCGACGACGAGGAGACGTCCGGCGGTCATCTGCGGTTCCCCGGTTCTTGCATGGTCATCGCCCCCAGTAGAGCAGCCGAAGCTGTGAGTTTGCCGAGAACGGTCCGCCCAGGGTCGATCCGGGCCCGAGATGGGCGTACCATCGCCCCATGACTTCGGGGCCCCTCACACCGCACCAGGTGGATTCGTACTGGACGAACGGCTACTTCTTCGTTGAGAACGCATTGACCGACGATCAGCTGGCGGAGCTGATCGCCGACTTCGACGCGTGGACCGAAGAGAGCCGGGCTCACACTGCGCCCTACGGCGACACGCTCGCTCATCGTCCCCGCTTCGACCTCGCGCCCGAACACAGCGAAGACGCACCACGGCTTCGACGCGTGGCGTCGCCGGTCGAGGTGTCCGACGCCTATCTGGGGGCCATGCGGGACAATCGAGCGTTGGACGCCGTGGCCCAGCTCATCGGGCCCAATGTCGAGTTCAACAATTCGAAGATCAACGCCAAGCAGCCCGGCGCCTCGACCGAGATCAAGTACCACCAGGACTTCATGTTCCAGCCGCACACCAACGAAGACCTGATTGCCTGCCTGTTCTTCCTGGATGATGTGACGCTGGAGAACGGTCCGCTCAACGTCGTGCCGGGTACCCATCGCAACGAACTCTGGGATCACTGGCATGACGGCATCTACACGGGAGCGGTCGCCCCCGAGGTCGAAGCCGCCCACGTGGGCGATGCAATCCCGGTGCACGGCCCGGCGGGCTCGGCGTGTCTCATGCACACGCGACTCCTTCATGGTTCGGCTCCGAATCGGTCCGACCATCCGCGGACGCTCTTCATCGCCGAGTACCGCGCCGAAGACGCCAAGCCACTGCAGGTCAACCATCTGCCCAGCGTTCACGAGGGCGAAGTGGTTCGGGGCGAGCGTACGAACCGGGTGCGTTGCAGCAGCTACGAGATGGAGTTTCCTGAGGTGCCGAAGGAGGCGTCGTTCTTCGCGCAGCAGGCGAAGGCCGACGCGTCGGCCACCTAGCCGTACGCATCCTTCATCGTGTTCGCGCCAGACCAGTACGAACTGCTCGACTTCGGATCGGGACGAAAGCTGGAGCGATTCGGTGATCAGGTGCTGGACCGGCCGAGCCCAGCGGCGGAGCGAGTTTCTCCGGCCGATCCCGAGATTTGGCATGCGGCCACCGCTCGATTCGACCTTGCCAAGGGCGGATCGGGCCAGTGGATCGACATGGCGGAGCCGGCCACCAGCGACCAGGCCGACGCGTGGTCGGTGCGCCACGAGCAGACGCAGCTCCTGCTGCAACGGAGCGCATCGGGAAACGTCGGGATCTTCCCCGAGCAGGCCCGGAACTGGGATTGGATCGCTGAGCAGGTCGAAACGCAACGCAGCACGATGCAGGACCGTGTCCCTCGCGTGCTGAACCTGTTCGCGTACACGGGAGGGGCGACGCTGGCCGCTGCCGCCGCAGGGGCCGAAGTGACCCATGTTGACTCATCGGGCCCAACCGTTTCGTGGGCGAAGCGAAACGCTGACGCATCAGCGATGGCCGACGCTCCGGTTCGCTGGCTCGTGGAGGACGCCATGAAGTTCGTGGCCCGCGAGTGTCGCCGCGGCAACCGCTACGACGGCATCATCGCCGATCCGCCGACCTACGGACACGGCCCGAAAGGCCGTCCATTCAAGTTCCGGGACTCGCTCTGGGAGCTGCTGGCGGCCTGCAGCGAGCTGCTTGAACCCACCGAGGACCGGTCACGTTTCCTGGTCTTCAGCTGTCACGCCCCGGGCTTCGACGCCTCCGATGCCAAGAATGCGATCACGAGTGTCCTCGGTGCGGCCAGGGGTGGCCGCACGACCAGTCGCCCGCTCGCACTCGACGCCCCCGCCGGACGCTCGCTGTCTGCCGGTGTCTGCGCCCGATGGAGCTCCCTCGCGACCTGACGCTGGAGAACGATGGCCCGTCGATGTCGTGAGAGACTGTCGGCAATCGAACGAGATCGGGTGCCATGCGAAGCGACTTCTACTCCGACACGAAGACAAAGCCGACGGCGGAGATGCGCCACGCAGTGCTCGACGCCGTCGTGGGCGACGAGCAGAAGGGCGAAGACCCGACCACCGAGGCCCTCTGCCGACGTGTCGCCGAACTGCTCGGCAAGGAATCCGCGGTCTTCCTTCCGTCCGGCACCATGTGCAACGAAATTGCGCTTCGGGTGCACATCGATCCCGGCGACGAGCTGATCTGCGAGCGGTCCTCGCACATCGTTGCCTTCGAAGGGGGAGCCCCGGCGTCCTTTGCTGGAGCCATGATCCATGCGCTCGACGGCGAAGGCGGCACACTTCGCCCGGAACAGGTTGCGGCCGCCATTCGAACGCCGTCCCGTTACGCGCCCCGAAGTCGTCTGGTGTGCGTCGAGCAGACGGCCAACATGGCCGGGGGAGCGGTTTGGCCGGTCGAGCAGCTCGACGCCGTCGCCGCAGTGGCCAAGAACGCCGGCCTGGCCACGCACATGGACGGCGCCCGGCTGCTCAATGCCGTGGTGCAGTCGGGTGTGTCGGCGGCCGAGATGGCCAAGGGTTACGACTCGGTCTGGCTCGACTTCACAAAGGGCCTCGGAGCGCCTGTCGGCGCCGCCTTGGCGGGCTCGGCCGAGTTCATTGATCGTGCGTGGCGCATCAAACAACAGATCGGCGGAGCCATGCGGCAGTCCGGCATCATCGCCTCCATGTGTCTCCACGCCCTCGATCACCACGTCGACCGGCTGGCCGACGACCACGCCCTGGCCACGTCAATCGCTGAGCGAATCGGCGTCCTCGCCGGCGTGGAATCCCTCATGCCGGTGGACACGAACATCATCATCGGCGACCTTGCTGCGAACACCCTGCCTGCGGCCGAGTTGGTCGCCCGATGCGCGGACGACGGCATCGACATCGGCGCATTCGGCGAGCGCCGGTTCCGCATCGTGACGCACCTCGACGTCGGCCCAGCCGATGCCGATGCGCTCGTCACCGCGTTCTCGACCCATCTCGGCTGATCACACGGCCGCAGGGACTGCAGTCGGCTTCCCGAGCCGTTCGAGCCATCGGCGTACCGGCGAGACTCGGGCCAGAAAGCCGGCGAGGATGACGATGCCCGCGATTCCAGGCCCGTCGATCAACACGACGTGCACAAGCAAGGCCACGGCAATCACGTAGGTGGCCTTGTGCAGCAGCCGCCATCGTCTGAGTCCCAGGGCCCGCTGTGACCAGCGACTGCTCGTGAGGAACAGTGGTACGGACAGCAACAGCGCGAGGCTGCCGGCAACGAGGAACGGTGCGCTGAAGGCAGCGCCGACACCGGTCTCGATCACGAACATGGCGCCGTTGCTCAGCGCCAGGAGAAAGAACACGATTCCGAGGTACTTCCGGACCCGGACCTGCGTGCGGCCGGTGAGCCACTGGACCGGCGAGGCGAGAAACATCGCGGCGAAGACGAACATGCCCGGCTCCTCACCCGCAGCTAGCGCCAGTTCGATCATCGCCTCGATGGACATCAGCCCGGTGGTCCCGGCAACCAGCAGTCCGACGATCATCACCGGAGCGACGGTCGCCGCTCCGAGGACGGCGAGCTGGGCAGCCGTGAATCGCCTCCATCGTGGCTGCCTGAGCCAGGTGCGAACAGCGCGGAGAAACCCTCTTCGAGACGGCGCTGGTTCCGTGGTCGGTCGGTCGAGGGTGGCGGTCATGTCAGTGCTCGTTTGTTCATGGGCTTGAGCCTGACGGGTGCGTGCAGACCGGTCGTCCGCCCATGGGAGTCTTCAAATACATCTCCGGGAGTACGTCCGCTGTCCGTCGGCCAGCAACACTGGAGACGTCATGTTGGAACAGGTCGCCGAGAGGGCAGTGCAGCTGGGACGTGCTCGGCCGGCGTTGCTGGGCAACACGGTGCTCGTCGTCCTCGTACTCATCGCGCTGGCCGCCGAAGTGCTCGAGGGCGACATGACCGTCGGCCCGCTCGCGCTGCTCGTTGTCGGGCTCGGCGTCTTCACGCTGACCCTGCGGCGATCGCACCCGGTTCTGGTGATGGTCGTGGCGATTGCCGGTCGGCTCTTCGTCAACTGGTCGACCGGTTCCGGGCTTGCAATGCTGCCGATCACCGCAGTCGCGCTGTACACCGTGGCGCGCCATGGGGATCGGCGAGCCGGTGTGCTCACGGCATGCGGCGGTGCGACAGCCATGGCGTTGATCAACGCCGGCTTCGGCGATGACCCCTATCTGGTCGAACTCCTCGAGGAGGGCGCCCAATCGTTCCTACCGATCGCCATCGGTGATGCCGTTCGGACTCGCGAAGATCGAGTTCGAGATCTGATCGAGGCGGAGGCCGAGGCGCGTGTGCAGGCGGAACGGCTCCGCATCGCCCGGGATCTGCACGACGTCGTGGCCCATGGCCTGTCGACCATCGCGATCCAATCGGGGGTCGCCGCCCGGCTGGTCGACCGGGACACGAATCAGGCCAAGGAGGCGTTGGAGGTGATCAACGAGACGGGCCGTTCGTCGCTTGCCGAACTTCGTTCGATGGTCGGTGCGCTGCGCTCAACCGACACCGCCGACGTCCGCCCCACTCCGGCGGACCCGAACGACCTCAGCGATGTCGTCGCCGGTGCCGAGCGAGCGGGAGTACGAGTCCGAATCCAACAGGAGGGAGCGTTTCCCGGCGGAACAAGAGACGCGGTCATCGTCGCCGTCCATCGAATCATCCAGGAAGCAACGATGAACGTAGCCCGCCATGCCGGCCCGGTGGACGCGATGCTGACCCTCGGCCACGGGGTGGAAGGCGTGCAGGTTTCGATTCGGAACGAGGCCGGTCGCGGGGCCGCTCCAGTCCTGGACTCCACCGGGGTCGGCATCGTCGGGATGAAGGAACGGTCGGAGTCCGTCGGTGGGCTGTTGGAAGCTGGTCCGACGGAAGACGGAGGCTTCCTCGTGTCTGCGAGCATTCCCTACGGACGGTCCCACGCATGACCGAGGACCGGCCCATCCGCGTGCTTCTCGTCGACGACCAGGAGTTGGTCCGGCGTGGGTTTGGCGCGCTGATCGCACCCGAACCGGACATGGACGTCGTCGGCCAATCTGCGAACGGCTCGGAGGCGATCGACGCTGCGTACGCCCTGCAGCCGGACGTGATCCTGATGGACGTCCGAATGCCCGAGGTGGACGGCATCGAAGCCACGCGTCGCATACTCGCAGACGAGCGGCTCGACCGGACTCGTGTGCTGATGCTCACGACGTTCGACGTCGACCAGTACGTCTACGACGCACTACGCGCCGGCGCGTCGGGCTTCCTGCTCAAGGACACGCCTCCTCAACAGTTGCTCGACGCCATCCGGATCGTCGCCGGCGGCGACGCATTGATCGCACCGGCGATCACCCGTCGGCTCATCGAGGAGTTCGCCGCACGCCCCGACCCCGGTGAGGCCGGCAGCGTGCTCACCTCATTGACCGAACGGGAACAGGGCATCCTCGCCGAGGTCGGACGCGGCCTGAACAATGCCGAGATCGCCGACCGTTTGTTCATCTCCCCGCTCACGGTGAAGACGCACGTCAGCCGAATCCTGGCGAAGCTCGAGGCTCGCGACCGTGCTCAGCTCGTGGTGATCGCGTACGAGACCGGCTTGATCGCCCCGGGCGGTTGAGCCGACCTACTGGGCGGTCCAGCCGCCGTCGACGGCCAGGATGGACCCGTTGACCAGGCCTCCGGCTTCCGACGCAAGATAGACCACCGCTCCGGCCACATCCTTTGTGGTGCCCACGTCACCGACGGGGATCCGTTCGACGACCTTCGCCCGGTAGGCGGGGTCGTCGAGTCGCTCGGCGGTGCCGGGTGTGTAGATGAAGGTTGGCGCCACCGCATTCACGGTGATCCCCAACGGCCCCCATTCGAGCGCGAGCACCCGGACCATCTGGTTGACGCCACCTTTCGACGCCGAGTAGGCGACGTGATCGACGATGCCGACGGTTGACGCCTGCGAACTGATGGCGATGACCCGACCGGAACCTCGTTGCACCATGTGCCGAGCGCACGCCTGTGCGGTGAAGAACGCACCCTTCAGGTTGACGTCCATCATCGAGTCCCAGTGCGCTTCGTCCACGTCGAGCGCCGGCAGGTTGAACCCGAGGCCGGCGTTCAGCACGACGACATCGATCCGGCCATGCTCGGCCGCAATCGCATCCACCACGCGTCGGCTCGCATCGACGTCGGCGACGTCCAGTGCGTGCGCCGTGGCCGATCCTCCGACGTCGTGGATCCCCGCCGCCACCCGGGCCGCATCGTCCTCCGATCGGGCGGTGACGGCCACCGTCGCCCCCGCTGCACCGACTGCCTCCGCCAGACCACGTCCGATGCCTCGGCTCGCGCCGGTGACCACCACGACGTGGTCGGAAAGGTCGAAACTCGGCAGGTGCTGGCTCATGTTGCCCACCCTACGCAGCACGGCGACGGCGATCATCTGCTCTAGGGTTCGGATGTGGACGACGATCGATCACGCGGGTTGTTCCTCGAGGTCTACGGAACCCTGCCCCGGGCCGGGCCCGGGGGAGACGACCACACCCGGCGGGCGCTCGGTCTGGCTGGAGACGCGGCGCAGTCCGTGCTCGACCTCGGCTGCGGACCGGGGCAACAAACGGTCGTCCTCGCGGAAGCGCTTCCTGACGCCACCGTGCTCGCCCTGGACCTGCTCCCGTCGATGGTCGATGAAGCCAACCTCCGCCTGAACGACGCTGGGCTGAGCGGTCGTGCCACGGCCATGTGCGGAGACATGGCCACGCCGCCCGTCGACCCGGCGACGCAGGACCTGATCTGGGCCGAAGGATCGATCTACAACCTGGGCGTCACCAAAGCGCTCCGAGCGTGGGAGCCATTGCTCAGCAGTGGAGGTCGCGTCGCCTTCACCGAGCCGATCTGGCTCGTGGACGAACCTGCCACGGAGCTCGCAGAATGGTGGCGGGCCGAGTATCCGCCGATGTCCGGTCTCGAAGCCGTTCGGGATCGCATCGCGGCAGCGGGCTTCGAAACGGTCGCCGACTTCGTGCTGCCGGCGACTGCGTGGACCGTCGAGTACTACGACCCGATGGCCCAGCGGATCGACGAGATGCTCGAGCGTCATCCCGGCGATGCGCTCGCCGCAGAGATCGCAGCGATGGCGCAGCACGAGATCGACATGTTCCAGCGCTTCTCCCACGCGTACTCGTACGCGTTCTTCATCGTCGAGCCGGAAGCGCTCGGATGATGCGGCTGCTCTGGATGTGCCTAGGGCTCGCATGCGTGGGCATCGGCGCCGTGGGCATCGTCGTGCCCGGGCTCCCGACGACCGTGTTCTTCGTCGTGGCCGCCTGGGCCTTCTCCAAATCCAGCCCGCGGCTCGAGGCGTGGGTGCTCGGCCTGCCACAGATCGGACCGATGGTCTCCGACCATCGAGCCGGCCTCGGGATGCCCCGGCGGGCGAAGTTCCTCGCCATCGGGTGCATCATCGTGTTCTCGGCAATCAGTGTCTTCCTCGTCGAGCAACCCGTCGTTCGCCTTGCGATCCTGGCGACCGCGGCAGTCGGCGTCGTCTACGTGTGGCGCCGCGTGCCGACCCGGGAAGTGGTTGTGGAGGCCCTCGGCGAAGTCACGGTGGCGGTACTCCGCTACCTGGTTGCCACGTACCCCGAGGACGACGGTGTTCGGCAGCTCCGCGGGCGCATCGGTGAGCTCGGGGGCGCCCTACGACAACCCGCTCCGGGCGACCTCACCCCAGTGCCGCACCCAGATGCGCTTCACGCCGCGCTGGCCGAAGCGCGGGAGTCGGGCGACGGACGGCTCTCGGCGATCGGCGAAGCGATCGCTTCATCGAACGGTGAGCTGACATGGCGTGTGGACGATGGGCTCTACTACCGACCAGGCGCCGACGTCGGCGATGGGTATCGCAACGGGAACATGCACGTCGTCCTGTTGGAGGCTGACGACTTCGCAATGGGGCTCTTCCTGCTTCGGGAGCGCGTCCTCTACAAGGACCACCATCACCCAGCGCCCGAGTTCTACCTCAACCTCACCGGGCCCACGGAGTGGCGGTTCGACGGAGGTGAGTGGATGGTACGTCCCGCCGGTTCGGTCCTCTGGAACGACCCTGGCCGGGTGCATGCAACCCGAACCGGTGGAACACCGTGGTTGTCCTGTTGGGCATGGATTCGAGACGTGGACGGTGCCTGCGAGGTGTGCCCGGAGGAGCCGACCACGGGGTCTGCCATCGGTTGACGAGCGCTGCATCCCACCATCGACAGGGTTGTCAGTCGCTCAGGCCGCCGTGCGAGGCGCAGAATCCTGCAAGCACCTGGGCAACCTCGGCCGAGGGTGTGTCATCAGGGCGCACAAAGGCGTGCCAGGGAATGGTGATCCCGTCGGTGCCGACTCGGCTCGCATGGACGCGATTCTGAGCGATTGCATCAGCCACCGCCCAGCGGCTGAGCACGGACGTGCCAACGCCGGCGGCCACCATGTCCACGATCGCTTCCGGAAGCTCGACGGTCTCGACCCAGGCCGGGAAGTGATTGGTCGGTCGGAAGAGGCGAGCGAACTCGCGATCGGGCTCCGGGGTTCGGGTGTAGGTGATGAAGTCGACACCCTCGATGTCGGGGCCGCTGACATGCTCACGGCCGGCAAGCGGATGCCCGGGCGGAGCGATGAAGACGAGCTCGTCGTCGAAGAGGTAGGTGTCGTCGAGGCGGGCGTCGGGTCGGTCTCCGGGGGCGATGGCAAGGTCGAGCACTCCCGTCGCCACCTTCGACGTCGCATCCTCGGACCCGCTGGAGGACACCTGCAACGTGACTTCCGGGAGGTCGGCCCGAACCGTCTGGAGGAATTCCGGGAACCACGAGTAGGACCGGTACACGTCCGTCGCAATTCGGACCACACGCTTGACGGCCCCTGTCATGCGGCGAGCATCGGCCTCGGCCCGACCGAGCTGGTCGAGCATCGTGCCGGCGGTCTGCGTCAGGTAGGCGGCCGCTGCCGTCGGCTCGAGTCGGCGATGTGCCCGCACGTAGAGCGGGATGCCAAGGCGTCGTTCCGCCTCCCGAATCCGATGCGACAATGCCGACGGTGTCACGTGGAGCGAAGCGGCTGCGTCACTCAGTCGGCCGTGGTCGGCAATGGCCCGCATCGCCTCAAGATGCGCAACCTCGAGCGTCGGGCGCTCATTCGGATGAGAAGCATTCATCGAAACCGTCATTCTTTTCGATTGTGGCTCATCGATCTTGTGAGGACAATTGGCGGATGTCGACAGACTCAGAACTCGCCGCCCTCGACGCACGCCATCACGTCCACGGACAGACCGACCTGCGTCACCACGCCGAGCATGGCCCCACCGCCATGACCGTGGCCGGCAAGGGCGTGTGGATCACGACCGAAGACGGTCGCGAACTCATCGACGGCTTCTCCGGGCTGGGTTGCACCTCGCTCGGCTACGACAACGCTCGCATCGCCGATGCCGCGCACGCACAACTGTCGACGCTGCCCTACGCGCCGACGTTCTACGGCCGCACCCATCCGACCGTCGCAGCGCTCGCCGGCCGACTCGTCAACCTGGCTCCGGGCGAAATGTCTCGAGCGATCTTCCAATGCAGCGGCTCCGAAGCGACCGACACGCTCATCAAGTTCCTCTGGGCTCGCAACACCGCTCGGGGTGAACCCGATCGTCGGGTCTTCATCTCACGATGGCGGGGGTACTACGGCAACACCGTCGCATCGGTCAGCCTGTCCGGCCAGCCACACATGCACGCGAAATTCGGGCTTCCGCTCGACGGCTTCATGAAGACCGAAACCCCGAATTACTACCTCAACCACATCGATGGTGAGACGGAGGAAGAGTTCTCGCAGCGCATGGCCGACGATCTGGAGCGCGTGATCCTCGAATCCGGACCGGACAAGATCGCGGCGTTCGCGGCCGAGCCGATGCAGTCCGGCGGCGGGGCGATCAAGCCGCCGGAGGGCTACTGGCCTCGGATGCAGGCGGTTCTCCGCGAGCACGGCATCCACTTCCATGTCGACGAAGTGGTGTGCGGATTCGGTCGTACCGGCAATCGTTGGGGGAGCGAGACCTGGGGGCTGGAGCCCGACACCGTGAGCTGCGCAAAGGCGCTCACCGCCGGGTTCTTCCCGATGTCTGCGCTGCTCTTCAAGGAGGACCTCTACGAAGACCTCCAGGCCAACGCCGACGAGATCGGCGTGCTCGGTCACGGCTTCACCTACTCGGGGCATCCGGTCGGCGCTGCAATCGCCATGGAAACGCTCGACATCTACGACGAGATCGATCTGGTCGGCCACGTGCGCAGCGTGTCCGAAGGATTCCTGTCCGGTTGTGAAGCTCTGCTCGATCATCCGCTCGTCGGCGACGTACGCGGTGTCGGGCTCTTCTGCGGCATCCAGCTGGTGGACGACAAGGCGTCGCGCCGGCTCTTCGATCCGGCGCTCAAGGTGGGACAACGCGTCCAGGATCATGCCCACGATCGCGGCCTGTACCTGCGGGCGATCGCCCCGGACCGGATCAGCTTCATGCCACCCCTGATCATCAACAGCGAAGAAATCGAAGAGGCGACCCGTCGGCTCCGTGGCGCACTCGACGACACGTGGAAGGATCTTCAATCGTGACCTTCGATACCGCACTTCTGACCGAAATCCGAGACCGATTCCATCACGCTGACGCCTGCCCCATTCAGGGCCCTCGTGCGTTCTTCGAGAATGCCGGCGGCTCGCTGACGCTCAAGGCCGCCGTCGAACGGACGGCCGAGCTGATGGCGTTTCCCGACAACCAGGGTCGCACCAATGTGGCCTCCAAGTACCTGGTCGAGGTCATTGCGCAGGGCCGTGCCGACATGAAACTGCTGCTCGGCGCGTCGACTGGCGAGGTGTTCGTGGGCGAGTCCGGGACCGAACTCCTCGGCCGCCTCGTACGGAACGCGATCTTCGCCGGCACCGGCTCGCTGGTCATCGGCAGCCATCTCGAACACCCGGCCACCTACAGCCCCTGTCGCCGCTGGGCCCCGATCGCCGGGATGACCTACGAACAGGTGCCGTTCGACGTGGAGACGACCGTCGTCAGTGTGGACCAATACCGACCAGCGATCACGCCGGACCTCGCCGTCGCCACCATCATCCATGCGAGCCCGGTCACCGGCATGCACGTCGATATCGGTGCAATCGCCGCCGAAATCCGATCGGTTGCACCGAACTGCTTCATCATCGTCGACGGCATTCAGCACGCCGCACACGGCCGGGTGGACATCGACCACTACGACGTCGATGGCTATGTCGTCAGTGGCTACAAGCTGTTCTCCCGGCACAACTTCGGCGTCGCATGGGTGTCCGACCGCCTGGCCACGACACCGCACGACCAGCTGGCCGGAGCGCCGGAGAACGTCTGGGAACTCGGCACCCGCGACACCTCGGCGTACGCCGCCTTCTCCGAGGTGGCCCGATATCTGGAGTGGCTCGGCGGGAACCCTTCGGGTTCCGACGAGTTCGACTCCGACGAGTTCGACTCCGACGAGTTCGACTCCGACGAACATCGCACAGCGTTGACGCCGAGACAGCTGATCGAGCGGGCGGCCGCGATGATCCGTGACCAGGAACAGGACCTCGTCGACGCCATGATGTGGGGCACCGGTGGACTTCCGGGGCTCGGCCAGCTCGACAACGTGCAGGTCGTCGGCCCGTCGAACAGCGAGCATCGATCGGGGATGATCTCGTTCACCATCGACGGTCACGACAGCCTGGCCGTCGTCGACGAGCTCAACGCTGACGGCGTTCGAACGCATGCGCGAAAGCGTGACTATTACTCGGCCGGCGTTCTCGAGCCGCTCGGCCTCGAGAACTGTGTCCGTGCGTCGGCCAGTCATTACAACACCCGCAGCGAGGTCGAGCAGATGTTGGCCACGGTCAACCGGCTGGCCGGTTCCTGACGCCCATGGCCCGCCGAGGCAATCGCAACCGACCCGCACCCGCTCCGATCCCGGCTGTCACACCCGCGCCCGACGGAGGTGCCTTTCGTCCACTGAACGACGCCGATCGCGATGCGCTGACGAACCACGCATTCGACATGCTCGAGCATGTCGGAATGGCCGACGCTCCCCAGCGCTACATCGATCTGCTGATGGAGGCCGGCGCCAAGCGGAGGAGCGACGGACGCGTGCTGCTTCCCCGACCGATGGTCGAGGCCGCACTGCAGCGGGCGCCCTCGACCGTCGAACTCCCGGGCTTCGTCGAAGATCGGGGGGTCTCGATCGGCGGGAAGGGCGTGCACATCGGCACCGGTGGCGCTGCCGTCCGCGTGCTCGATGCCACGACCGGGTCGTATCGCGACTCCCAGCTGCACGACCTCTGGACGATGATGCGGGTGCTCGACGAACTTCCGAACATCCACTACGGACTTCGCCCACTCGTGGCCCGCGACCTCGAAGACCCGCTGGAACTCGACCTGAACACCGCCTTCGCCGTGACCGCGGCGACGGCGAAGCCCACCGGCGTGAGCTTCACTTCTGCGGACACGGTCGACCCCGTCGTGGACATGTTCGACCGAGCGCTCGGAGGGGAGGGCCGGTTCGCCGCCCAGCCGTTCTCCATGGCGGTCGTCGTCCACGTGGTACCACCGCTGCGCTTCTCTCCCGAGGGGTGCGAGATCATGGAGCGGGCCATCCAGCGGGGAATGATCGTCCAGACGTGTTCCGCCGGCCAGGCGGGCGCAACCTCGCCACCGTCGCTCGCCGGTTCCCTGGCGCAGGGACTTGCCGAGATACTCGCCGGGGTCGTCCTCGCCGACGCCATCAAGCCCGGACACCCCTGCATCCACGCATTCATGCCGTTCGTCTCCGACCTTCGCACCGGAGCGATGACCGGAGGGAGCGGAGAGGCAGCCGTCATCAGCGCCGCCGCCGCTCAGCTGCTCAGCGACCTCAACATCCCGCACGCGGTCTCCGCCGGCATCACCGAGGCCAAGGCTGCGGACAACCAGGCCGGCTACGAGAAGGGGTACACGGTCTCGCTTGCGGCGCACGCCGGTGCGGACATGGTGCAGCTTTCGGTCGGCATGCTCGGCTCCATCATGGTGGCGAGCCCCGAGAGTCTCGTGATCGACAGCGACATGTGCGGCGCGATCCTTCGATCGGTTCGCGGCGTTGAGGTCGACACGTCGTATCTGGACCTCGCGATCATCGAAGAGGTCGTTTCCGGCGAAGGCCACTATCTCGGCACAGCCCAGACCCTGGAACTGATGCGCAGCGAGTACGTGTACCCCGAACTCGGCGACCGTCAATCGGTCGACGAGTGGGTGTCGGCCGGGGAGCCGAGCCTCTGGGACCGGGCCCACCAACGGGTGAACGAGATCCTCGCCGCCGGACGGCCAGACCATCTCGATCCGGCGAACGAAGCGGCCATTCGAGCGGCGTTCCCGATTCATCTTGAGGAGACAGCGTGAGTGAACGGTTCGAGATCGTGGTGATCGGCGGCGGTGCCGTCGGCGCGTCGATTCAATGGCACCTCGCCACGGCCGGTCGTACCGATTCGGTGCTGGTGGAGAAGCACGAACTCACAGCCGGCTCCACCTGGCACGCCGCCGGCAACGTTCCGACATTCTCGAACAGCTGGCTCGGCCAGCGGGCGGGCAACTATGCGTGGGAAACGTATTCGAAGCTCGCCGATGACCCCGACGATCCGATCACGTATCGCCACACCAAGGCATTCTGGCCGGGCCACACCCCCGACCGGATCGATCACTTTCACCACCTCGTGGCGATCGCCACGGGGCTCGGCTTCGATCTTGAAATCGTGTCTCCGGCAGAGATGGAGGCGATGCACCCGTACTGGTCGGATGACGGTACCGTCATCGCCGGCCTACTCGACCCGTATGAGGGAGACATCGACCCGAGTGGGCTGACCCAATCGTTGGCGCGTCGCTCCCGCGCGATGGGTGCAGATGTGTGGCGACACACTCGCGTGGTCGGCATCGACCCGGTCGACGGCGGCGACGCCCGTTGGCGAGTCCACGTGGAGCGGAAGGGGCAGACGGAGACGATCGACTGCGATATCGTGATCAACGCGGCCGGGTTCTACGGGGCCGAAATCTCCGCCATGGCGGGGATCGAGGTGCCGCTCGCCGTCCTCGAACACCAATACCTGGTGACCGGTGCGGTTCCCGAACTGGTGGAGAACACCGAGGTCTTCCCGCTCGTCCGCGACCCGGAGATCATGTTCTACCTTCGCCGCGAGAACGACCGCCTGCTGTTCGGCAATTACGGCCACGAAGGGCGCACGGTCTGGGAGGACGCCAAACCCGACGTGTTCGACGCGTCGCTGTTCGCACCGGACGACGAGGGCATCGCCGAGATCGCCGAGTTGGCGATGGCCCACGTGCCGCTTCTCGGCGAGGTCGGCATCGCCGAGTTCGTCAACGGACCGATCACGTACACCCCCGACATGAACCCGCTGATCGGCCCCGCCCCGGGCGTCGAGGGCTTCTACCAAGCGGTTGGGGTGCAGATCGGCATCACTCACGCGGCGGCCGCCGGCAAGGTACTGACGGAAATGATCACGGGCGGCGACACCGAATGGGACGTCTGGCCATGGGACCCCCGCCGATTCGGCGGCTGGGCGCTGGCCGGCAGCGGTCGGGACTCGTATGCGAACACCCGCGTCCGCGAGATGTACGAACATCAATATGGGGCTCCGTTCCCGCATCGCATGTGGACCTCTGCCCGCCCAGTGCAGCAAACGCCCCTCTACGACACGCTCGCCGAGAAGGGCGCACGATTCGGCCAGATCGCCGGCTGGGAACGGGCCTTCTGGTTCGGTGCCGACGAGTACGCCCACGAGACCCTCAGCTACCGGGACGAGCACTGGCACGACGCCGTCGCCGAGGAGTGTCGGGCCGTCCGTGACCACGTCGGTGTGATGGACCACGGCGGCTTCACCCGCTACGAGATCTCCGGGCCCGGAGCCGCCGACTTCCTCGACAAGATGATCTGCACGCGCCTTCCCGGAGTCGGACGGGTGCGCCTGTCGTATCTTCTTCGACCCAACGGCACGGTGTGGAGCGAAGCCACGATCGGCCGATTCGCCGAAGACCGCTTCCTGTGGCTCGGGCCGACAGCCGCGCGCGAACGAGACTTCGACTGGCTCCAACAACATCTTCCTGCCGACGGTTCCGTTCGGTTGTCGATCGGTACCGAACGCACGTCGACGCTGATGGTCATGGGGCCGAAGTCCCGCGACCTGCTGTCTCGTCTCACCGATGCCGACCTGTCCAAACAGGCGGCGCCCTGGATGTCGCTGCGCGAGGTCGAGATCGCCGGCGTGATGGTGACGGCGCTGCGAGTCAGCTTCGTTGGGGAGCTCGGCTGGGAGCTGCACGTCGACGACGCCGACCTCGGACCGCTCTACCAGTCAATCCAGGAAGCAGGGGCCGATCTCGGCCTTCGCGACTTCGGCTCGTATGCGCTGAACGCCATGCGGGTGGAGAAGGGCTACCACGGGTGGGGGAGCGAGTTCGGCGTGGAGTACACCCCGTTCGATGTCGGCTTGGACCGATTCCTCGACCTCGACAAGCCGGACTTCATCGGCCGCGACGCTGCGCGTGCGATGGCCGACCAACCACCGGGATGGAGCTACGGCGTCTGGACCGTGGACACCGCAACGATGCCCGGTCCGGCCGGCGACCCGCCGCCGTCTGCTCCGATCCGCGTCGACGGTGAAGCTGTCGGTTTCGTGACGTCGGCGTCGATGGGGTTCCGTACAGGCGAACGCATCTGCCTCGGCTACGTCGAGGGCCGTCATGCATCGACGGTCGACGGCTTCACGATCGACGGCTACGGAGCGGACCTCCCCGCCAAGCGTCACGAACACGGCATCTACGATCCGGATCACGAGCGCCCGAGAGGCTGAGAGGACGACGACGATGCGAGTGGTGCAGTTCGGGCTGGGAACGATGGGGCTGCCGATGGCGCGAACGCTGTTCGACGCCGGCATCGACCTGGTGGCCACCGACGTCTCAGCGGCGGCACGCGAGGCCTTCGGCGCGGCAGGCGGCGCTGCTCCACCACCCACCGATGTGGACGTCTCGACCGCTGACGTCGTCCTGACGATGCTTCCCGAAGGTGAACACGTGGCGGCGGTCCACGCGTCGGTTCGTGAGGACGTCGCCGACGGAACCGTGTTTTTGGACTGCTCGACGATCGATGTCGAAACGACGGCTGCACTCCACACTGCGGCATCCGAACGAGGCCTCGAGCTCGTGGACGCACCGGTATCGGGCGGACCCGAGGGCGCCGCTGCGGGCACGCTCAGCTTCATGGTCGGAGGACGTGACGACGCCGTCGAACGCATTCGACCGCTCCTCGACACGCTCGGGTCGCGTGTCACGACGTTCGGCCCCACTGGAATGGGTCAGGCGGCAAAGGCCTGTCACAACATGATCGTGGGCATCACGGGTCTGGCCGTCTTCGAGGGGTTCGCATTGGCTGACGCTCTCGGCCTCGATGCGTCCGCGTTTCACGCGCTGTGTTCGAACGCGGCCGCCGCGTGCTGGACGCTCGACAACCGGTGCCCGGTTCCCGACGTTGTCGATGGCGCGCCATCGTCCAATGGCTACGAGCCAGGCTTCGCTGCGCGCCTCATGGCGAAGGACCTTCGGCTGGCGCAAGCCGCTGCCGCCTCCGTCTCACTCGAGACCTCGTTCGGCCGCCAAGCGGCAGAGCGCTTCACCGAATTCGCCGAGGCCGGCAATGGAGACCTCGACTACTCCGCCCTCTATCGCACACTGCTTCCAGGAGACGACTCGTGACCGACCTGCTTCCCATCAGCCTGCCAACCGACGGTCTCGCCGGCTGTTTCATCGATGGGGCGTGGCACCGGCCTGCGGACACGCTCGACGTGGAGAATCCGTCGCGACGGGAGACGATCACCACCGTCGGCAAGGGCGGCGCAGCCGAGATCGACACTGCGGTCGCTGCGGCCCGCCGAGCGCTCCCCGAATGGCGGGCGCGCCCGGCAAGCGAGCGCGGTGCGCTCCTCGCCGAGCTCGGTCGCCGGCTCTCCGCCAACCACGAGGAGGTGGCACGGCTGCTCGCGGCCGAGACCGGGAACGCCATCCGCACCCAATCCCGCGGCGAGACCGCCGGCGCGGCAGGTGTGCTCACGTATTTCGGCGGCGTGGCGGTCGAGCAGAAGGGCGAAGTGCTCCCGTTCGGACCCGGACTCTTCTCGTATTCGACCCGTGAACCCCTTGGCGTCGTCGGGTCGATCATCCCGTGGAACTCACCGTTGCAGCTTGGGTGCGGAAAGATCTCCATGGCGTTGGCGACTGGCAACACGCTGGTCCTGAAACCGGCCGAGGATGCGCCGCTGGCCATCCTCCGACTCACCGAACTCGCCGCCGACCTGTTTCCCGCTGGCGTGTTCAACGTGGTCACCGGCGTCGGCGAGGAGGCCGGGGCGGCCCTCGCTGCGCATCCGGATGTCGACAAGCTGTCGTTCACGGGATCCTCGGAGGTGGGGTTCTCGGTCGCCCGGCAGGCGGCTGAACGGCTGGCCCACTCGACGCTCGAACTCGGTGGGAAGAGCCCGTGCATCGTCTTCCCGGATGCCGGAGCGCCGGACCGCGTCGACGCCACGGCGCAGGGCATCGTCAACGCGATGCGCTTCGCCCGGCAGGGACAATCCTGCACCGCCGGCTCGCGACTGTTCGTTCATGAGGACGTGTGGGAGCCGGTGATGACGAAGGTCGTCGAGATCGCGGAACGGATGGTGGTTGGCGATGCGCTCGATGAAGCAGCCGACATCGGCGCGATCGTGAACGCAGAGCGGTACGAGGAGGTTCGCAATTACGTCGCCGAAGCTGAGCAGGCGGGCGCCACGTTCCTCACCGGCTCCACGCCCGTTCCCGTTGAGGATGCTTCCGCCTTTCAGCCCATCCCAACCGTGCTCTCCGGTGTGGACAACGATTGGCGCATCAGCCGCGAAGAGGTGTTCGGGCCCGTGATGGTGGCCATTCCCTGGTCCGATGAGGGTGAGGTGATCGCGATGGCGAACGACACCCACTACGGCCTTGCCGCCTTCATCTTCAGCCAAGACGTCAACACGATCATGCGAACCAGCGACGCGTTGGAAGCCGGTTGGATCTGGGTGAACGACGGCGGCGGGCAGATCCCCGGAATGTCGTACGGTGGCGTGAAACAGAGCGGTCAGGGTCGTGAATACTCGATCGAAGGCGCGCTCGAGGCGTACACGTCGAGGAAGTCCGTCACCATGCGGCTCGCGACGTGAACTCCACCAGCTCCGCTTCGCCACACGACGCGTTCGGCAACCCGCTGGACCCAACGGTCGGCTACGCGCGCGGCCAGCTCTTGTCGTCGAGCGCCGACGAGGTCCGCCGGCTGCGCCGTGCCCAGATGGTCGCCGCCGAACGAGTTGCCGAACACGGCTTGGCATCCATCGGTGTGTTCACCGGCAACGCACGCGAGTTCCCGCTGACGGCCGACGACCTGGAGCTCGCCGAGGAGTGGATCGGGCCGGGTCGCTTCGCAGACCGGTTGCGGGCCGTTGCAATCGATCACCTCGGGGGACAGCCAACCGATGTCGCAGTGGTCACCAACCGAACCTCGGGCGGAATCGTCGCCGCCGTCTCGGCCCTCTACGAAGGGCGACCGGTGGTTTCCGTGGTGCCGGACGGCGACCGCAGTCACGCTTCCGTCATCCGAGGATGTGCGTTGGCCGGTGTGGAACTGGTCGAGACCGGTGGCGGCGGCTCCGTACGAGATGTCATCGAGTCGACGAACCCGGCACTCGTCGTGATCACGACGGTCACGAGCACGCTTGTCCGCATGCCGGACGACCTGACGCGATCGGCGGTTGCCGCCGCTCATGACCACGGTGCAACCGTGTTCATGGATGAGGCGTATGGGGCACGGCTGCGGCCGGTGCTGCACGACGGCGCGAAGAGTCTCGAACTCGGTGGCGACCTGGCCATCACCAACACGGACAAGGCGGGCCTCAGCGGCCCGCGTGGCGGTGTGCTCGTGGGTCGTGAAGGGCCGGTTCTCGCCGTGCTTGCGCGAGCGTCGGAACTGGGAATCGAGGCCAGGGCGCCGATCGCTCTCGGGGCCGTTCGATCGCTGGAGGGATTCGCTCCGGAGCTCCTTTTGCAGGAGGCCGCAGACGGCGCCGCAGTCGCCGACGCGTTGGTCGCCAGACTCGGCGACGAGGGACTCGTCCGCTCGGATCTGGGACCGAGCCTGGCCGAAGACGTCGTCATGCAACGTGCCCTCGACCGTAGGGGCACAGATCACACCGACCTCGTTCCCTGTGAAGTCACCGCAGCGGTCGGAATGCTCCTGCTGCGAGACCATGGCGTACTGACGGTCAACACCCACGGGCAGCCCGGTGGGCGGGTTTCGATCCGGCTCAAGCCCACTGCCGGCGCCGCCGAGGCCGTCGGTGGGGCGGTCGCACTCGCTGCGGCCGTGGACGGGGCCATCGACACCATTGCCGCCAAACTGTCGGACCTGTCGTGGTTCGAAGCGCTGCTCTTCGGCTCGGAAGGAACCTGACCATGGACGATGCACTGCTCGCACAGATGGACGACCGGCTCGATCGGCTGGTCAACCTGGACATCGGCAATCGGGGGATCGAACCGCTGTACGTCGCAGCGAGAGCACAGCAGGGAGGTTCGCTCGTCGGCGCGGCGGCATCTGCGCTCCTCAGCGTCCCCGAGGGAGGAACCGTGGTTCTGACGACGGGATCGGTGTCGAGGGCGTGGATCTCCGCCGAGATCGGCGAGAACGACGGGCCGTCGGGCGCGGCAGCGCTGGCCCGGGCACTCGTCCTCGCGCGACGCGCGACCGTTGTGCTCGTGGCCGAAGATGCGCTCCTCGGCCCGATGGGACGCGTTTTTCAGGCGGCCGGTTGTTCGATGGTCGATCTCGACGCTGCCCGTCGGGCTAACGCAGAGGGCAGCCTCGTCGTCGCTTCCAAGCGGTCGTTCCCACTCACCGATGACGAGGGGCCGGCGGCTGCGACCGTCCTGCTCGATGAACTCGACCCGGACCTCCTGATCTCGACCGAACGCGTCGGACGCAACGTCAACGGCGTGTACTACAACATGCGCGGTCGGGACTACGGAATGGGCCGCGCTCGAATCGACGACCTCTTCGACGAGGGCACACGGCGTGGCATTCCCGTCGTGG
Organism: Acidimicrobiales bacterium; assembly: GCA_020628865.1. Classification (GTDB taxonomy): domain Bacteria; phylum Actinomycetota; class Acidimicrobiia; order Acidimicrobiales; family SHLQ01; genus SHLQ01. Next base: position 17,682 of record JAHDEJ010000035.1, on the reverse strand, counting down.
CGATCGGCGACGGGGGCAACGAGATCGGCATGGGCAACGTTGCCGACCAGGTGAAGTCGCACGTGCCCTTCGGAGCGGACGGAAGCTGCCCGTGTGGCGGTGGTATCGGCGCCGTGTCCACGGCTGACGTGCTCGTGACCGCAGCGGTGTCCAACTGGGGCTGCACGGCCATCGCCGCCGCCATGGCGGTTCGGGCCGGCGACGCCCGGCTACTCCACAGTCCGAACGCCGAACGCCGACTGCTCGACGTGATGGTCGCCGAGGGGCTGATCAACTCCACCCACGGAATCATCGACGATCACGTCGATGGGATGGCCCCCGAAACGCATATCGCCGTCGCACAACTCTGCGATGCGATCGTTCACAAGCAACTCGCGGACTGACGCCCGCACTTTCTCAGCGACGCGTCACCTGGACCGGGAGCGTCGAATAGCCGTGTACGAACGAGGAGAACACCCGCTCCGGCTGGTCCTGGATCTCGATTCGCTCGAACCGTTGCAGGATCTCCTCCCAGAGGACGCGTAACTGCAGTTCGGCGACCCGGCTGCCCATGCAGAAATGGATGCCGTAGCCGAACGAGAGATGCCGATCGGCGTTCGGCCGCTCGATGTCGAGCACGTGCGCGTCCTCGAACATGTCCGTGTCCTGATTGGCGGACAGGTACCACATGAGCACCTGGTCGTTCTTCCGGATCTGCTTGCCGCCGAACTCGACGTCCCGGGTTGCCGTACGGCGCATGTAGGCCAGCGGCGTCTGCCACCGAATGACCTCCGGCACGAAGCCCTCGATGAGCTCCGGGTTCGCCATGAGCTTGTCGTACTGCTCCGGGAACGTGTTCAGACCGTAGACGCTCCCCGTCATCGTGTTTCGCGTGGTGTCGTTGCCGCCCACGATCAACAGCAAGAGGTTTCCGAGGTGCTCGATGGTCGGCATGTCCCGTGTTGCCTCACCATTGGCGAGCATGGAGACGAGATCGAAGCCGGGATTCTCCTGGCGCTCGGCCCAGAGCCGCTCGAAGTAGGCGACGCACTCCATGAGTTCGTCGATCTTCTGCTGCTGGGTCTCGACGATGCCTCCCGGCCCGGGGATGGCGAACACGATGTCCGACCAGCGCGTCAGCTTCCGGCGGTCGTCCATCGGAAAGTCGAACAGGGTGGCCAGCATGAGGGTCGTCAGCTCGACCGAAACCGTGTCGACCCAGTCGAACGTCTCGCCCTCCGGAAGCGAGTCGAGGAGCTCTCCGGTGCGCTCGCGGATCATCGGCTCGATGTTTCGAAGGTTCGCTGGAGCAGACACCGACCGCACGGTCTTGCGCTGATCGGTATGCGTTGGAGGATCCATGGAGATGAACGAGTTGACGGCCGCATTCCGCATGCCTTCTTCGCTCTGGGCGATCTCCTTCAGTCCCAGCGTGATGCCCTTGGCGGAAGAGAATGTCTCCCAATCGCCGTCGATCGCCCGAACGTCGTCGTACGTCGTGATCGACCAGTAGCGCCCGGCGGTCTCCAACTCGTTCAGATGCACCGGGTCCTCGGCGCGGAGTCGGGTGAAGTGATCCTGCCAGCGGTCTTCGCGCATGAGGTGCGCGTTGGCCGGGTTGATGTCCTCGATCGCAAGGTCGGCGGCCGCCGGAACGCCGGCGCCCTTCTCGGCCATCTCCATCTCCGGCGTCACGATGTCCGGATTGAACATGGGTTCGGCGCTCGCTGCAGTCGTATCCGTCATCCTGGCCCCCTTACGTTGTATGTCCAGTGTGGCGCATGGGGGTCGCCACGGAAAACCGCGATGGGTTCAGCCGTCGGCTCGGCAGAGCTCGTCGTAGTTGCTGGCCGTGTACGGCAGCGGTTCGAGCGTGTCCGGGTGGAAGAGCGAACGATCGATCGCGTAGATGTCACCGAAGTAGACATGGATCGCCCGAGCCGGCTGGCCTTCAGGGGAGCTGATGGCATGGATCGCCCGTTCGCCCAGAACCATCACGTCGCCGGCCTCGAGCGGCCGGCCTGAGGCGGGAGTGACACCGTCGGCGCTGCGGGCAAAGAACCGCTGGTCTTCACGGCCTTCGAAGACCCCGATGATGGCGTGCATCTCGTGGTCGTGCGGAGGCTGCAGCACGCCCGGAAGCGTGTCGAGAATCATCACGGTCAGTTCGTCCGACTTGTGGCACACGTGCTCGCCGCCCAAGGTCCATCCCAATGGGGATGTTTCCACGTCGGTGAACGCCGGGATGCTGTCCGCAAACCCAGCCGTTGCGATGAGGTCCTCGAGAAGACGGGAGACGGCCTCGTGGTCCCGCGTTCGGGCCAACGGCTTGCAGGCCTCGACGAAGGAATCGAGCGTGGGAGGTGTTTGCATGGGCGTCGCTCCGGGGCGGTCGGCTGAACCGGACCGTAGCAAACGCAGGTCAGCGATCAGACGACGATACGGCCCGCGAGCGCGTCGTCGATGGCCTTCTGTCCGTGGTGCAGCCCGACCTCGTAGCGCCCGAACACGAACTCGTCGTTGGCGCCGGCGGCGAAGCCTCGCTGGATCCCTTCGCCGATGGTGAAGTCCTCGTCGAACACCACACGGACCACTTCGTGATTCTTCTCCCAGTAGCGCTCCGCCTTCTCCGTAGCCGGCGCCTCGGGAATCAGCATCGTGCAGTGGAATGCGCAGGTTCCGGGACCGGTCGGAATGATCGTGTGGATGTAGACGTGGTCCGTCATGGCCTGCACGAAGTTGGCCGGAAAGAGGTAGTTCTGGGTCATGAAGTTCGAGCGGTAGTCCCAGTCCTCCTCGGGAAGCGAACGCAGTTGTTCGATGCGGGGGAGCGGCACCGCGTGGCGCACGTGGGGCTCGTAGTTGCGCCAGAGGCTCTGGTTGTCGAGGTAGTTGGAACAGGCGGTGTGTCGGTGGGCGGAACAGAAGTGGTACGACTCCTGAAACCCCTCGAGCGCCAACCGCCAGCTCATGTCCTTGTGCAAGGCCCACTTCCGGAAGACCACGTGTGAGCCGAGATCGAGGCCGTCGAGGTGTTCGGCCATCGGTGCCAACCAGCCATCGATGTCGATCTCCCGTTCCTGCGGTGACGGCACCACCCAAACGAGCCCGAACCGCTCCCAGGCGGGAAGGGCGACGAGTCCGCGGTCCTCACGGTCGACACCATCGAACCCGAATGGTTGGGGCATGCCCCGCAGCTCGCCGTCGAGGTCGTAGGTCCAGGCGTGATACGGGCACGTGAACCGGCGGTTGCTGCCGCAGGGCAGGTCTTCGACTCGGGCGCCGCGGTGCCGGCACACGTTCAGAAAGGCTCGGACCGTTCCGTCGTCTCCGCGAGTGATGAGCATGGGAACGCCGGTGTCGTCGTGCGTCACGAAGTCTCCGGGTGAGGCGAGCTCGGAGCTGTGGGCGACCGCAAGCGGGAACGTACGAAACAGGACGTCGATCTCTCGCTGGAGCCGTTCCGGGTCGGTGTAGTTGGACACGGGGTTCTTGATCGGCTCCGGCAGCATGTGGGTGGTGCCGGCCGCGACGAGGTCCAAGACCTCTCGAATGATCGACCGCTCTTCCTCGGTGGTCCGCATGGCGTCAGAGTACCCGAGGGTCACCGGGCTGGCGGGAGCGTGCGTGTTGGTTGGATACTTCGGCCATGAAGGCTGCGGTGATGCACGAGTACGACGGAGCGGTTCCGCTGAGCGACGCGCCTGACCCGGCCTGCCCGGCCGATGGTGTGGTCGTCGCCGTTCGGGCGTGTGGGGTGTGCCGCTCGGACCATCATGCGTGGAAGGGCACGGACCCGGACGTCGAACTTCCACACGTGATGGGGCACGAGCTCGCCGGCGAGGTCGTCGAGGTTGGCCCCGATTGTCGTCACGCAACCATCGGTGACCGGGTGACGGCGCCGTTCATCCTCGGGTGCGGTTCGTGTGTCGCTTGTACCGGCGGCCAGGCGACCGCTTGTGATCGACAGGAGGTCATCGGATTCACGGCGTGGGGCGCCTTCGCCGAGTTCGTGGCCGTGCCTCGTGCCGACTTCAACCTGGTCGCGCTGCCGGACGAAATGGACTTCGTCTCGGCCGCGGGCATGGGGTGCCGGGTGACGACCGCGTGGCGGGCCCTGCACGACCGCGGCGCCGTGCGCGAGGGGGAATGGCTGGCCATTCACGGGGCCGGCGGAGTCGGACTGTCTGCGGTGATGATCGCGCGGGCACTGGGCGCACGGACCGTGGCGATCGATGTGAGCGCGGACGCGCTCACGATGGCCGCTCCACTTGGCGCCGACGTCGTGGTTGACGCCAATGAGTACGACGACGTTGCCGAGATGGTGCGCGACGCCACCGGCGGTGGTGCGCACGTGTCGCTCGACGCCCTGGGCGTGCAGGCGACGTTCGAGAACTCGCTTCGTTCCCTCCGAAAGCTCGGACGCCACGTGCAGGTCGGCATGCCGGTCGGGTCGAACACGACCGTTCCTCTCCAGCTGCTCGATCTCGTCTACGCCCGCCAGCTCAGCATCCATGGCATGCGTGGGCTGGATGCCTCGGGCTTTGCGCCGCTGATGCAGCTGGTCGCGAGCGGGGAGCTCCAACCCGGACGCCTGGTGACCGGTCGAATCCCGCTGTCCGAGGTGGGCGCCGCGCTGGCCGCAATGGATGGCCGTCAGCCGCCGGGCATCACGGTCGTCGACGAACTCGACCGCTAGCCGGCGCCATTCGTGGGCGACCGTGGCTCCTTCGGGAGTCCGAGCAGGCGTTCGGCGATGATGTTCCGCTGGATCTCGCTCGTGCCACCGGCGAGCCGCATACCGGCGGCGTAGAGCATCGCTGTCGTTGCGTCGCCGGCCAGCATCGCCTCGGCGCCGCGAACCGACGCGTGCAGCTGCTGAAGGTCGACGCTGAGCTCGGTACGAAGCAGCTTTGCCGCGGGCGCCATCGTCGGGTCTGCCCCGACGCGCTGAAGGAGCGCCATCAGGGCGCGGCCCTCGCCCATGAGGCCGGCCACGTGATCGACGGCGATCGCGTCGTCACCGAGGTCGTGGCTGCTGAGCGCATCGATCTCGCGCTCGAGGCTGATGGCTCCCGCCTCATCGAACGAACCGCGCTCGTCGATCAACACGTTCATGGCGACGGCCCAGCCGTTCTCTCGACCGCCAAGGACGGCGTCGGCGGGAATCTCGACGTCCGTGAGGAACACCTCGCAGAACTCCTGGTCGCCGGTCATCTGTGTGATGGGCCGAACGTCGATGCCCGGGAGCGACATGTCGAGGAGGAAGAACGTGATGCCGCGATGCGGGGGCGCGTCCGGGTCGGTTCTCGCCATGAGGATCGCCATGTCGGCGTACTGGGCATTCGACGACCACACCTTCTGGCCGTTCACGAGGAAGCGTTCGCCGTCGGCCACAGCCGAGGTGCGAAGCGATGCCAGATCCGATCCCGCCTCGGGCTCGCTGAACAGCTGGCACCACAGCGTCTCGCCCGTGAGCGTGGCGTGAAGATGCTCGGCCTTCTGCGCAGGCGTCCCCGCTCGGAGGATCGCCTCGCCGGCGAGAACGATGCCCTGAAGGTTGAGGTACGGAGCCACATCGGCCCGGGCACACTCCTCGAACCAGATCGCCGTGTACTCCGCACCGAGGCCACGCCCGCCGCACTCGGAGGGCCAGTGCAGCCCGGCGAATCCGTGCGCGGCGATCTCCGCCTGCCAGCGTCGGGCCCGGTCGTGAAGCTCCGGTGGAAGGATCGCCCCGAACGCCGGGCAGGCAACACCGTCGTCGATCGAACGGGCCAGGAAATCGGTGACCTCGGATCGAAAGGCATCCACGCCCCGGACAGTACTATCGGCCCCGTGTCCAAGCCTGTTGTCCTGATCACCTCCGCCACCGGCCGAATCGGAAAGGAACTCGTTGCGCTGCTGGCCGCAGACGGCGGGTTCACGGTTCGGGCATGTTCGTTCAATCCGGACAATCGGGAGTCCCTCAGCTCCCTTGGAGCGCACGAGATCGTCCAATTCGACCTCCACGATGCGGAGACCTGGGGCCCCGCCCTCGACGGCGTCAGCGCCGTCTACTCCGCGTCGCTCGACCCGATGTTGGAGGGCCACCTCGCGTTCTGTGAGGAGCTCGGCCGACGCAAGGAGCAGATCCACCACGTCGTACGCGTCAGCTGCATGGGTGCCGACACCAACACCGCCTCGTACGACTCGTCGAAGCACGCATCCCGTGAAGGCGCCGGAATTCCACTGATGTTGCAGCACTACTGGTGGGGCGAGAAGGCCCTGATCGACGCCGGGCTCACGGTCACCGTGCTCCGGAACAACTTCTTCATGAACCACCTGCTGAAGACGGACTGCGAGACCATCGATTCGGAAGGGTGGTTCAGCAACCCACTCGGCAATGCCCGCAACTCCTTCGTCGCCACCCGAGACATTGCCGCAGCGGCGGCCGTGGTCCTCTCCGAAGGACCCGAACGGCACGGCGACAAGTTCTACGACCTGACCGGTCCCGAACCCCAGACCATGACGGAGATCGCCGCCGACCTCGGTCGGGCGATGGGCAAGGAACTCGAGTACCGGGCGCAGACCATGGAGGACTTCGAAGCGGACTTCGGCAGCACTCGGGCCGAGTTCTTCGAATACCTGTCCAACGGCTTCTACTGCCGGTGCAGCCCGGACTTCTACAACCTGACCGGTCGCAAACCCACCGCCTACTACGACTATCTGACGACGCCGGGGGCGTCCGGCGAGACCGGCCTCGAGGAGCTCTGGCAGGGCAACCTGTGGAAGAAGGGCGAGGACGCGATGAAGGACGCCGCAGCCCTCAATCAGTCCGACGATTGAGCGACCACAAATCCCCAACACAGCGACACTGTGGGGAACCGGTGATCGCTGGAATGCACGCCGGGCCGACCCGGTTGCAGGAGCAGGCGCCTTGCGCCGCAACGCACGCGACGAGAGGCACGACTCGATGACCCCAGGCAACACCCCACTCGTCGAACTGCACGCATTGGCGCCGACGGGTACCCGGCTCTTCGCGAAACTCGAATGGCACAACCCGACCGGATCCATCAAGGACCGGGCTGCGTGGTTCATGTTCCAGAATGCCCGCCAAGCCGGGCTCCTCACGGCCGGCATGCCGTTGATCGAGTCCACGTCCGGTAACACCGGTATCGGACTCGCCCGCCTCGCACTGCTCAACGGACATCCGATGACCATCTGCCTTCCGGCGAACTCCACACCCGAACGAAAGCAACTTCTCCGGGCGTACGGGGCCCAACTGGTCGAGGTGGATGGCGGCCCGAACGAGTCGATCGAGATGGCGAAGTCCCTCGTCGATGCCGGCGAGGGCTACATGTGTTACCAGTACGGCAATCCGGGGAACCCGGAGGCACATGAGTTCGGGACGGCGCTCGAGATCATCCGGGACTGGCCGCTCGACGAGCCACCGGAGCACGTCTTCTGTGCCTATGGCACCGGCGGCACCCTCACCGGTGTCAGCCGGGGGCTGCGAAAGCGCCATCCCGACATTCGTGTGCATTCCGTGGAGGAGTTCGTCGACGACCCGATCAGCGGCATGCGCAGCCAGTCAGACCCCTTCCAGCCGCCCGTGGCCGACTTCGGGCTCGTGACCGATCGCCACGAGGTACGCAAGGGTGACGCTGTCGAGATGGTGCACGAGGTCATGCAGACGGAGGGGCACTTCGTCGGGACCTCGTCCGGTGCGATCCTCCGTGCAGCCGTGAACCATCTGTCTGCACACGGCGGACGCGCGGTCACCGTGCTGCCGGACGCCGGTTGGAAGTATCTGTCGGGAGCGCCGTGGGCAGAACTGGCGGCTCCAGCCGCCTGCGGGGCGACCTGATCCTGCCCGGAGGGAGGATCAGGACTTGGCGTACTCCGAATCGGGGTCCGGCGTCATCTTCTCGTGGAGCGTGACCGGTTCCTTGGTCTTGCGACGGACGCCGATGTTCAGCACCTCGACGAAGATCGAGAACGCCATCGCGGCGTACACGTAGCCCTTCGGGATCTTCTCGCCGAAGCCCTCGGCGATCAGCGTCACGCCGATCAACAGGAGGAAGGCGAGCGCCAACACCTTGACCGACGGATGGTTGTTCACGAAGCGGTAGATGCCGCCCGACGCGACGAGCATGATCACGACGGCGGTGAGGATGGCGATCACCATGACGGGGACGACGTCGGTCATGCCGACCGCCGTGATGACCGAGTCGATCGAGAACACGAGGTCGAGCAGCATCACCTGGGCGATGACGGCACCGAACGTGGCCGCCACCTTGGCTTCCTGGTGTTCGTCCTCGCCCTCGAGTTTGTGATGGATCTCCTTCGTCGCCTTCCAGATCAGGAAGAAGCCACCGGCGAGCAGGATCAGGTCCTTGCCGCTGAAGCCCTTACCGAACACCTCGAAGAGTTCCTCTTCGAGGGTGATGATCCAGCCGATCGCGAGCAACAGGAGGACGCGCATGCCACCGGCTGCGAGGATGCCCGTGCGACGGGCCTTGTCCTGCTCCTCCTCGGGGAGCTTGTTCGCCAGGATCGAGATGAACACGACGTTGTCCACGCCGAGGACGATTTCGAGTGCCAGGAGGGCGACGAGCGCGCTCCAGGCTTCGGGATCAGAGAGCCATTCCATGGCGGCCGAGGCTAGCAAGTTCGTGTCAACATGTCCGCAGTCGCATCGTCTCGGTGCGTCCGGGGAGGAGTGGCGATGGCAGGTTCGACGACATGGTCGTTTCCCACCGCGATGCGGATTGGGGCCGGTTGCATCGAGGAGCTGGCCGCCACCTGCGCCGGGCACGGGATCACGAACCCGCTGATCGTCACCGATCCCGGCATGCGGGAGCTCGACTCGTTCGGTCGGGTGCTTCGAGCCATCGGTGAGCACGTCGCCGTGTTCAGCGACGTGCGGCCGAACCCGATGGGGGAGAACATCGAGGTTGGGGTGGAGGCGTTTCGCTCCGGTAGCCACGACGGCGTGATTGCCGTGGGCGGCGGCTCGGCGCTCGACTGCGGAAAGCTGATCGCCTTCCAAGCCGGGCAGACGCTTCCGCTGTGGTCGTTCGAGGACGTGGGCGACAACTGGACGCGTGCGGATCCCGCCGGAATCGCGCCCGTGATCGCCGTGCCGACAACGGCGGGCACGGGGAGCGAGGTCGGTCGGGCGGGCGTGGTCACTCATGAGTCGGAGCAACGGAAGGTCATCCTGTTCCACCCGAAGATGCTCCCGGTGGCGGTGCTCTGCGACCCCGAACTCACGATCGCACTGCCCCGCATCCTCACGGTCGGAACGGGCATGGATGCGTTGTCGCATTCGCTCGAGGCGCTGTGCGCTCCCGGCTATCACCCGATGGCACACGGCATCGGTCTCGAGGGTGTGCGGCTCGTGCTCGATCACCTGCCGCGTGTGGTGGACGATCCGGGAGACCTCGACAGTCGTACACAGATGATGGCGGCTGCGGCGATGGGGGCCGTCGCGTTCCAGAAGGGGCTGGGCGGGATGCATGCGCTCGCACATCCGATCGGCGCACGATTCGACACCCACCATGGGATGACGAATGCCGTCCTGATGCCATACGTCCTCCACGCGAACCGGCCGGCGGTGGAGGTCACGCTCGATCGGGTCGCGGCCTACGTCGGGATCGAGGGAGGCTTCGACGGCTTCCTGGAACGAGTGCTCGAGCTACGCACGACATTCGACGTGCCGAACGACCTTGTCGAGCTGGGCGTTGACGCCGATGCAACCGACGACATCGCAGCGGCGGCCGTCCTCGATCCGTCGGCAGGTGGCAACCCGGTGCCGTTCACCCACGATCTCGCAGCTGCCATCTACGACAACGCCTGCTCAGGCTCGTTCGCACCCACCTGAGCAATACAGCCGTAGCGGCGGACCCGGTCCGCGGCGGCCCGCCAACGTACGATGCTCGTCATGGCCGGATCACCCCGCTACCAGGCACTGATGGAACGAGCCCGCAGCGGTGCGCCGGTTCTGATCGATGGTGCGACCGGCTCCGAATGCATGCGGCGGGGCGTTCCGGAACGAACGAACGGCTGGAGCGGGGGCGCTGCGCTCAGCCACCCGGAGATCGTCCGCTCGATCCACGAGGACTACCTCGACATCGGCGCCGACCTCATCGCCTCGAACACCTTCGCAGCGGGAGCAAACATCCTCCGGGACGTCGGCGCTGAGGACGACTTCGAACGTCTCAACCGGCGGGCCATCGAGCTTGCGGTGGAGGCACGGGACAGTCGCGACGAAGCGGCGGGCACGGTTGTGGCCGGAGGAATCAGCAACTGGAGCTTCTCCGGCGACCATCCGACGCTCGAACAGCTTGCAGCCGACACCGGTGCGCAGGCGATGATCATGCGGGACGCAGGTGCGGACCTCCTCAGCCTGGAGATGATGGTCGACCTCCCACGGTTCACCACCAGCCTCGAGGCGGCAGCCGCAGCGGGCCTGCCCATGTGGGTTGGCTTCTCCGTCGGGGACGAGCTCGGACACGATCCCTCCGAACTGGGAGACGACATTCAGCTGCGCGACGGCGGAAGCCTCGCCAAGGCGGTCGACGTCGCCGCGAACCACGAGGCGGTGGACGCGATCTGCATCATGCACACCGACGTGCGGCTCGTGGAGCGGTGCGTGGCTTCGGTTCGTTCGCGGTGGGACGGCCCGTTGGGCGCCTACGCCCATGCCGGGGCCGTCATCGATGGGGTGTTCACCCATGACGGGGTCCTTTCCCCGCACGAATACGCGGCGTACCTGCCGGCCTGGCAGGCAGCGGGCGCCACGATGCTCGGCGGATGCTGTGGCATCGGCCCGAGACACCTCGAACTGGTGGCCGAGCACCTTGCAGGGGAGGAAACATGATCCGTCACGTCGTTCTGTTCCGCCGAAAGGCAGGCACCTCGGACGCGGAGATCGCCGACGTTCTTGCGGGCATCGAAGCGCTCGCAGATGTCGTCCCGGGCATCCTCGCAACGTCGTCGGGTGCCGACTGCAGCCCTGAAGGAATGCAACGAGGCATGACCCACGGGTTCACGCTCGACTTCGTCGACGCAGCAGCGAGAGACGCCTACCTCGTCCACCCGGATCATCAGGCCGCCGGCGCCCGTCTCGTCGCGGCGACGGAGCAGGGCATCGACGGACTCCTCGTGTTCGACTGGGAGTCGTGATCGACCACGATCCTGGGGAACAGACCCACCCGGTCAGGCATCCCCAGATCGGCGGACCGGCCTAGGCTTCCTCGACGCTCAACGACGAGCCGAGAGTGAGGAGCACAGCGGTGCCACAACAGGACGAACGGGATTTCACGGCGATGAGCTTCGGCACCCAGGTGCGAAAGTCGCCGTACAGCGACGCGGCGCTGCGGTGGGGGGCAACCGGCTTCTCCGTCTACAACCACATGTACATCCCCCGGGATTTCGGCGATCACGTGCAGAACTTCTGGAACCTGGTCAACGACGCGATCCTCTGCGACGTCGCCGTCGAGCGTCAGGTCGAGATCACCGGCCCGGACGCCGCGGCCTTCACCCAATTGCTCTGCCCCCGGGATCTCCGTGCCTGCGAAGTCGGTCAATGCAAGTACGTCATCCTCGTCGATGGCGATGGCGGGGTGATCAACGATCCGATCCTGCTCAAGCTGGCCGAAGACCACTTCTGGCTGTCGATCGCCGACAGCGACGTGATCCTCTGGGCCAAAGGAGTCGCCATCAACTCCGGGATGGACGTGACGATTCGCGAACCGGATGTGTCACCGCTTCAGCTCCAGGGGCCCAAGTCCCGCGACATCCTCTGTGCCGCATTCGGCGAGGACCTGCGTGACCTCCGCTACTACCGCTTCGTCGAACGGGACTGGGACGGCGTCCCGCTGATCATCTCGCGCACGGGCTGGTCCTCCGAGCTCGGCTACGAGATCTTCCTGCGCGATGGCAGTGCCGGCGATCGGCTCTGGGAGCACCTGATGACGGTCGGTCAGCCGATGGGCCTGCACCCGGGGCACACGTCGAGCATCCGCCGAATCGAGGGCGCCATGCTCTCGTACCAGGCCGACATGGACCTCACCGTCAATCCGCTCGAGCTCGGGATGGAACGCCTGCTCGACCTGGACATGGATGCAGACTTCATCGGCAGGGCGGCGCTGCGGAGGATTCGTGACGAAGGCGTCCGCCGCCAGTTCGTCGGGCTCGTGATCGACGGCGATCCGATCGACGGCTCGAACGACGAGAACTGGTCCGTCGAGCACGACGGCCACACCGTCGGGTACGTCACGTCGGCCGTGTATTCGCCGAGGCTCGAGCAGAACATCGCCTTGTCGATCGTCGACAATGCGGCGGCCGTGATCGGCACCACGGTTCGTGTCGGGATGGGCTCGGACGAGGTGCGCAACGCTGAAGTGGTCGCGAAGCCGTTCTTCGACCCGAAGAAGCGCATCGCTGCCGCCGGCTGACCGGCGCGACATCGATCGTCCAACGGCTCGGCACCGTCCCCTCCGTCGTGGCGAGGCGAGGTCGGGGGCGAGTGGTCAGGGTCTCGTTCGTCCTCTACGTTCAATCTCATGACCACGCACGTCCCCCTCTCCGGGCAACTCACGCTTGACGACGTCGATGTCGAGGAGCTGCGCCGCCTGATCCAGACCTCGACCGATCCCGGCGACTATCCGCACGCTGCGAGCGTCGACGGCGAGGTCGTTCTCTACGACATGGCCGTCCTCGGCGATCTCGTGCAGGACCGAGCCGTGCGCTCTGCCGTTGCGCAGGAGATCGCTCACGCGCTCGAGGCCGGACCCGGCATCATCGCGTTCCGCGGTGCCGTCGACCGGAGCGTTGTCGACCGCGCCACCGAGGCGTTCGAGTCGATGATCGCGTCGGAGCTCGCCGCCGGTCAGGCCGCCGGCGACCATTTCGCCAAGGCCGGCGTGAACAACCGGGTGTGGAACGCGCTCGAGAAGCTCGCGCTGCTCGACCCGGCCACCTTCGTCGACTACTACGCCAGCGATGCCATTGCGTTGGCGTCGGAAGCCTGGCTCGGGCCCGCCTATCAAATGACCGCACAGGTGAATGTGGTGAACCCGGGAGGCGTGGCTCAGTCGCCGCACCGCGATTACCACCTTGGGTTCATGACCAACGACGCCGCCGCCCGCTTCCCGGCCCACGTGCACCGGCTTTCGCCGGTACTCACGCTTCAGGGAGCGGTGGCCCACGCGGACATGTCGATCGAGTCCGGGCCCACGAAGTACCTGCCCCACTCACAGAAGTACCTCCCCGGTTATCTCGCGTGGAGGGAGCCCGAGGTCATGGAGCTGTTCGAGGCGCACCATCGTCAGTACGAGATGCGAGCCGGGGATGCGATGTTCTTCAATCCGGCGGTCCTGCACGCCGCCGGGTCCAACCACACGAGCGACGTTCGTCGGATGGCCAACCTGCTGCAGGTGTCGAGTGCGTTCGGTCGTGCCATGGAGACGGTCGACCGCAGCCGAATCGTCCGTGTCCTCTACCCGGAACTTCGCAATCGTCTGCAGGCTGGAGCGTCCCGGTCGGCGATCGCCGGAGCGGTGGCCGCCGCGGCCGAGGGCTACCCGTTTCCCACCAACCTCGACCGCGATCCGCCCATCGGCGGCCTGGCGCCCGCGTCGCAGGCCGACCTCGTGTGGAGCGCGCTCGACGCCGAATGGTCCGAACAGCAGCTCGAGGAGTCGCTGTCCGCCCAGGAAACGAAGCGGCTGACCTCCGGGTGACCACCCAGCCCTCGGGCCTGCAACCGGCGGTGGCGGATGCACTGCGGGACTTTCGATCGTTGGCCATCGCGCTCGACGGACTCGACAGCCAGCTCCGCCCCGGATTTCGTTCGACGCTCGGTCGACAGATCGCGGGCTTGCAGGTGCTGCACGACGAGTGTGCGGCCGGCGAACCGAGCCGGCGCACGTGGTCGATCGGACAGGCGGCGATGCCGGTGCTCTCGTCGTTGCTGAACGCGGCGCGCAAGCCGAAGGTTGGTGTGGATCCGGACATCGCCCGCAGGTGCCGCACGAGCCTGAACGCACTCGGCGGCGCGCTCATGGACCATGCCGAGGGGCGAACCTGATGTGGGCGCGATCGCCACGGGCGCTCGGCTAACGTTTGGGCCGCCAACAACGAAGGGGAATCACATGAACGGTCCAGGGGATGTCTGGAACACGGTTGCTGCGAAGTGGACCGAGGTGGCCGGCCAGATCGACGAAGCCGACTGGGAGAAGCCCACGACGTGCGACGGATGGAACGTGAAGGACCTCGTGGACCACGCCATGCACTGGCAGGCCATGGGTGGCGGCGTTCTCGGTGCCGGGACAGAACCCGGCCAGGATTGGACGACGATCCAGCCAGCGCTCGCCGCAGCATTCAGCGACCCGACCAATCTCGAAGGCAACGCCGACGCCTTCGGCGGGATGCCGAAGCAGGGCGTGGCCGGACTCGTCATCGGTGACCTTCTCGTCCACACGTGGGATCTGGCTCGGTCCATCGGTGCCGACGACACGCTGCCCGCCACCGCGGTGGAGTCCACACTCATGGGCCTGCAGCGCCTCCCCGACGAGATGCTCCGAAGCGAGAACATGTTCGGCCCGCCAGTCGACGTCGCCGACGATGCGAGCGCCCAGGACAAGCTGATCGCCTTCGTGGGACGTCAGCCCTGACGGAGATCCGTGCGGCCGTCCTCCGGTCGCTCAACGCCGATCTCTCCATAGAAGCGCTCGAGCTCGATCCGCCGCGTGCCGGTGAGGTGCTCGTGGAGATGCGCGCCTCCGGTGTCTGCCACAGCGACTGGCATTGCGTCACGGGCGACTCGGAGGTGGACCTTCCCGTCGTGCTGGGGCATGAAGGCTCCGGCGTCGTCGCAGCGCTGGGCGAGGGCGTGGACGACCTTCGGGTGGGCGACCACGTTGCCCTGAGCTGGATCCCGAACTGCGGCAGCTGTCGTGAATGTCGGCGTGGTCTGCGCCATCTGTGCGCCACCCATCTCGAGGCGCTCTGGGCCGGCACCATGCTCGACGGCTCGATTCGCCTCCGCGATGGCAGTGGCGAGCCCGTTCGTCACCTGAGTGCGTTGTCGACCTGGGCGACGCACGCCGTCGTTCCCGCCATCAGCTGTGTCCGGATGCCCGACGTCCCCTACGAGGTCTCGGCGCTCATCGGCTGTGGCGTCACCACCGGTGTGGGTGCGGCCATCAATCGGGCCGGCGTGGCCGCCGGCGACTCGGTCGTGGTGTTCGGGGCCGGGGGAGTGGGGCTGTCCATCATCATGGGAGCCGCCTCAGCGGGGGCCACGACGATCATTGCCGTCGATCTGCACGCCGAGAAGGAGGCGCTCGCCCGCCGGCTCGGCGCGACCCACTTCATCGGACCGGAGACCGCGGTCGCCGCCATTCGCGAGATCACCGACGGCGTTGGGTGCGACCACGCCTTCGACGCCGTCGGCAATGCTCGGATTGCCGAGTCGTTGAACGACTGTCTTGCCCGTCGGGGGACGGCGGTCCTCGTCGGCATGCCGCCCGGCGGTACCTCCCTGGCCGTCGATCCGATGGCCTTCATCCGCGAGGAGAAGGTGCTGACCGGATCCATCTTCGGGAGCGCCGACACCCACCAGGACTTCGTTCGCTACGCGAAGCTCCACCGCGACGGCCGACTGCCCATCGACGAGCTGATCACCGCTCGCTACGAACTCGACGACATCAACGAGGCCTGCGCCAACATGCTCTCCGGTCAGAGCGGTCGCGGCGTCGTCGTCTTCTGAGGCAACGATGAGCTCCGCCTGTTTGCGATACTCGAGGGAACCCCACAGAGGAGCGTCTGCATGACCGACGGTTCATACACCAACGACATCGAGACGCTGCGAACGTGGATCGGGCGAACCGAGACCCGGACAGAACCGGTCTCCGTCGAGCGCTGCAACGAGCTGCATCAGACCCTCGATCGACCCGGCGTCCTGGCGGCGGGCGACGTGCTTCCGCCGCTTTGGCACTTCATCTCGCACCATCCGGCCGCCATGCTGTCGGAACTTGACCGGGACGGTCACCCGAAGCGGGGTGGCTTCCTTCCACCGGTGCGCCTTCCACGCCGGATGTGGGCGGGTGGACGAATCACCTTTCACGACGACGTGCATCTCGGCGAACCGCTCACCCGGCACTCCACGATCGAGAACATCGAGCAGAAGGATGGCCGGTCGGGCCTCCTCGTCTTCGTAACGGTCCGCCATGACCTGCTGGTTGACGGTGAGCTCCGAATCACCGAATCGCAGGACCTCGTGTATCGGGACGATCCGGCACCGGACGCACCCCGACCACAGCCGAAACCCGCTCCCGACGATGCGGACGTCGTTCGCACGATCACCCCATCCGCTCCGCTGTTGTTCCGATACTCGGCCCTCACCTTCAACAGCCATCGCATTCACTACGACCGCGAGTACGCACGGTCGGTGGAGGGGTACCCCAATCTGGTGGTGCACGGGCCGCTGACCGCGACCCTCCTCGCCGGTCTCGCCGAGGCGGAGTCCGGACGTCGACTCGCACAGTTCTCGTTCCGCGGTCTGGCACCGTTGTTCGACGACGCTCCGTTCACCATCTCGGGCCGACGCGACGCCGACAAGATCGAACTCTGGGCGGCCACGCCGGACGGTGGCCTCGCGATGCAGGCGTCCGCGACGCTCGCCGCATAGACGCATCTCCGGCAGTCGGCTTCGCTTGCGCGCTGGACGTTCGTTCAGTCAAGATGCGGCATGAGCGAAACGCGCACTCGCATGGAACGGGCCCGCGGCTACGACCCCGAACCGATGGCCGTTCCGCCGCTGTTCCAATCGCCATCACGGCCCGTGGCCATGCTGCGATGGCTCGTAACCGCCTACATGTGGCCGCAGTCGTTGCTGTGGATCGGCATCTCCGTGCTGACCTACCAGCTGTGCACCCCCGGCCTCGACCGGTTCGGATCGCTTTCGGTCGACGACGTCGCCGTTCTGTGGGGTCGGAACGTCCTGCTCATGCTCGTCGTCATCGGCGGACAGCATTGGTGGCTCCACATTCGCAAGGCCCAGGGGACCGAGTTCAAGTACGAATCGCGTTGGCTGGCCACGAATCGCTCGTCGTTCCTCTTCAACAACCAGACACGGGACAACATGTTCTGGACACTGGTGAGTGGCGGCGCCATCGCCGCCCTCTACGAGGCGATCATGTTCCGCCTGTATGCGGGCGAAGCGATCCCACAACTGTCGTCGCTGTGGGCGATCGCGGCGATGACCTTCGCCGTGTTCTGGATCGAGAGCGTTCACTTCTACGTGAACCATCGGCTCCTTCACGTCGATCCGCTCTACAAGTGGGCACACGCACTTCACCATCGCAACGTGAACACCGGGCCGTGGTCGGGCATCTCGATGCATCCGCTCGAACACCTGCTCTACTTCAGCCTCCCGTTCGTGTTCCTGTTGCTCCCCGGGTCCCCCTTCCTGATCACCTTCTGCGGGGTCTACCTGATGCTGTCCCCGTCGCCCTCGCACTCCGGGTTCGATCGATTCAAGATGGGGGAGGATCGGGACTTCCACGGCGGCGACTACTTCCACAACCTGCACCACCGCTACTTCGAGGTGAACTACGGGATGCTGCTCCTGCCGCTCGACAAGTGGTTTGGCACGTTCCACGACGGCAGCATGGAAGCACACGAAGCCATGAAGAGTCGGCGGCGATC
>JAHDEJ010000062.1 GCA_020628865.1 Acidimicrobiales bacterium | reverse complement strand
CCCGATGGTGGTGGTCACGGCGAGTGCGAAGGCGGCGCTGTTGAGCCCGAACCACGCGCCGAGGAGGCCGACGACGAACGGGCCGATCAGTCGCCCGGCATCGGACATGGCGCCGAAGCGTCCGAGGAACTGGCCCTCGGCGCCGGCGGGAGCCAGGTCGGTGCCGATCGTGAGCAGGAGCCCGGCGCTCAGGCCGTTGCCGATACCGAGCACGACCGCTGCGATGCCGAGGAGCCAACCGTCCGTCGCAATGCCGAGCAGGACGAAGCCGACCGCGGTCAGGCCGAAGGACGGCACGATCGTCGCGAGGCGGCCCCGGCCGTCCATGATCGGGCCGGAAACCGGAGCGATGATCACGTCCGCTGCGGCAGACAGCCCGACCAGCGCGCCGATGCGTGACGGGCTGAGGTTGAGCTCGAGTCCGATGAGCGGCAGCAGCAGCATGCGGCCCGCTCGGGAGGCGACGAAGAGGATGGGGCCGGAGGCGTAACGCAACATGCGTGGCCACGGCATGGCCGAGCCCGGTGACGGAGCGACCGGTGCCGGGAGCGCGACTGCCAGCGAGCCGGCGAGAACTGCAATCGCCACTGCCGCAACGGTCAGGGCGATGAAGCTCCATTCGGGTTCGAGGAGTTCCCACAACACACCCGCCGCAACGGGAACGATGAGAAAGCCGATGCGGGTGGTCAACCCCTGGCGGGCGTGCACCCGCCCCCGTCGATCGTTGTCCACCCGATTGCGCACGACCATCTGACTGCCAACGCGAACCATGGACGTTGCGACACCGATGACGCCGTGGAGCAGTACGAAGGGGATGAAGGAGCGGGTGAGGCCGATGCCGACCACACAGAGCCCCAGGATCGCGATTCCGCCCCGTACGAGTCGGACGGCGCCGAAGCGTACGGCGAGGCGGCCGACCACGTCGGCAGAGATCACGCCGCCGACGCCGGCCGCGGCGGACACTGCGGCGATGGCGTCGACACCGAGTCCGAGCGCTTCGAGATGGAGCGGGAGAAGAACGATGAGCGCGCCGAGCAGGGTGGTGAAGCTCAACCAGTTGATGAGGACGTACCGGACGGCGGCGCTGGACTCGCCGGGTGTCGTCACGCCGAGCCGTCGGGTGGAAGGTCGGCGACATGACGGGCGAGGCGTTGGAGGAGGCCGTCGAGCTGGACGCGTTCGTCTGTGGTCAGTGGTTCGAGGACAACCTCCTGTCGCTCGGCGAGTCGGGCGGCGATCTCTTCGTGGAGCTTGCGGCCCTCGGGGGTGATGGTGAGGAGCGCCTGTCGGCCGTCGTCTGGGTCGGGGGTTCGGGTGAGGTAGCCCTCGGCGAGCATCCGGTGCACGGCTCGCGAGATCGAGTTGCGGGGCCGGCGGGTCAGCCGGGACACGTCCTGGGCGCTGAGCGTGGGGTAGTGGGCCAGGCACATGAGGAGGTGGTACTCGGCGCGGATGATGCCGAAGTCCCGTCGGACCTGGTCGTAGGTCGGGACGATGATGGCGTTGATCAGGTACGACATCCGGTACGCGTCGCGAAACGCGATCTCTTCGAAGATTGTGTCGGGGTCCGGGCCTTGCATGACCATCGTCACAAGCGTAGCCTTTTGTTCGGAATTGTTCCGAATGGAACTAATTTCACTCCGCTCGCCGGCACCGACGCCGGCCTGTTCGATGAGGTCACGCAATGCCCGAACTGGGAATCCACACTCGCCTGCGGCGGTCGCCCTACTACGACGCCACGGTCGCCGAAGGTGTGTCCGCCTTCATCCCGTACAACAACATGCTCCTGCCCCTGGCCTACACGGATCCCGAAGCCGAGTACCGCCGGCTCACCGAAGGTGTCGCCATGTGGGACGTCGGCGGCGAACGCCAGATCCAACTCAAGGGTCCGGACGCGGCAGCGCTTGCGCAGATCCTGTGCCCTCGGGACCTTTCCAAGGCCGTGATCGGTCAGGGCAAGTACGTCGCCGTGTGCGACCACCGCGGCTCCATCCTCAACGACCCGATCGCCCTGAAGATCGACGACGACTGCTGGTGGCTGTCCATCGCCGACTCCGACATCCGCATGTGGGCTCGCTGCGTCGCCGCCGAACGCGGAATGGACGTCGACGTCAGCGAACCCGACGTGTCGCCGCTCGCCGTGCAGGGGCCGGACGCCGAGGACGTCGTGGCGTCGATGTTCGGCGACTGGGTTCGAGACCTCAAGTACTTCTGGTTCGGCGACGCCGAACTGAACGGCATCCCGCTCAAGGTCGCCCGCTCCGGCTGGTCGAAGCAGGGCGGCTTCGAGCTGTACCTCATGGACGGGTCCCGGGGCATCGAACTCTGGAACGCGGTGAAAGAGGCCGGTGCGCCGTGGAACATCGGCCCCGGCTACCCGACGCCAGCCGAACGCATGGAGAACGGGCTGGTCAGCTGGGGCGGCGATTGCGACGACGACACCAACCCGTTCGAGGTGCGGCTCGGCCGGTTCGTCGACCTCGACGTGCCCGACGATGTCATCGGCATCCAGGTGCTTCGCCGAATCGCCGAAGAGGGGCCGAAGCGTCATCAGTTGGGCATCGTCTTCGAGGGAGACGACCCGAAGCCCGGCCACCTCGTCTGGTACGACGTGCTCGTCGACGGCGAGAAGGTCGGCGACATGACGTGCGGAACGTGGAGCTACAAGCTCGAGCGCAACATCGGGTTCGGGCTGCTCTCCGTCTCGACCCAGATCGGCGACTCTGTCGAGGTGCGCCGCGGCGATGAGCTCGTGCCGGCCCGTCTCACCGACATCCCGTTCCGTCGGGAAGACCGATGAGCGACACGCCCCGCAAGCCGAAACTCACCGTCCCCGACCTTGCGAAGAAGAAGGCGGCCGGGGAACGGCTCTCCATGGTCGCCATCGCCGACTTCATGACCGCCACCTGGGCTCACCGGGCCGGCATCGACATCGTTGGCGTGGGCGACAGCATGGGCATGACCATGTACGGCCACGAGAACACGATGGAGATGTCGCTCGATCAGATGATCGACCACACGAAGGCGGTACGCCGGGGTGCGCCCGACACCTTCTGCATCACGGCCATGCCCTACGGCTCGTACGCCACTGTCGACATCGCCGTCGTCAACGCATTGCGGATCATGAAGGAATCCGGGTGCGATGCGGTCAAGTTGCAGGGCGGACGCGACAAGTTCGAGATCCTCAAGGCCGTGGCCGATGCCGGCGTGCCGATCATGGGTCACGTCGGGCTGATCCCGCACCAGGTGCACCGCATGGGTGGGTTCAAGACGCAGGGGCGCACGGCGGCGCAGGCGTTGGAGATCATCGACCATGCGAAGGCGATCGAGGAGGCCGGTGCGATCGGCATGGAGATCGAGGCCGTGCCACGCGAGGTCGGCAAGGCCGTCGACGACGCAGTCTCCATCTTCACGTTCTCCATCGGCGCCGGTGGCTCGCCCTGCTGTCAGCTGCTCAACGCCTACGACCTCATCGGTTCGTTCGACACGTTCAAACCGAAGTTCGCAAAGCGCTACGGCAACGTGAACGAGGTGGCCACACAGGCGCTCGAGGCGTACGTCGCCGACGTGGCCAACGGCGTGTTCCCCGACGACGACCACAGCTACGGAATGGATCCGGACGAAGCGGCTGCGCTCGACGCGGCGCTGAAGAAAGGCGCAACCCCATGAGTCAACGAGTACCGAACGGCTTTCTCGGCGACAACTACCCCCGCAACATGTGGTGGGTCGCCGCGATGGTGGACGAAGTCACGACGAAACCGATGGCGCGTTGGATCCTCGAGATGCCGGTCGTGCTGTTCCGGACCGAAGACGGCGCCCCGGTGGCGCTCGACGATCGGTGTCCGCACCGATGGGCGCCGCTGTCCGAAGGCACGGTCGACGGCGACCAGATCGTGTGCCCGTACCACGGCATGCGATTCGGTACGGACGGCACGTGCCAGCTCGTGCCGACACAAAGCAAGATCCCGGTCGGCAGCGACATCGCCAGCTATCCGGTGCGGGAGAGCGGCGCGTTCATCTGGATCTGGATGGGCGACCCCGCCGAGATCGAGAATCACGAGCCGCCGGTCGACATGGGGTACACGGCTGATCCGGAGTGGTCCGTCGTGACCGGCTACTACGACGTGGCCTGCAACTGGGTACTGATCCGGGAGAACGTGCTCGATCTCACCCACCTGCCGTTTCTCCACGCCAACACGTTCAAGCAGAACGACTGGGACACGATCCCCAAGTCGACCATCGACGGCGACGTGATCACGTATCGCCAGTCGTTCGACCCGGCTCCACTCAGCCCGCTGTTCTGCCACGCGATGGGCTTCAGCGAGGACAAGCCGGTGGCCCGCACCCAGGTGGGCACCATGCCCTCGCTCGCCGTGTCGTTCTCCGATTGGCACGTGACGGACCCGGAGCCCGACCCCGGTGATCGGGACGAGTTCCTCATGCGCGGGTGCCACATCGTCACGCCCGGCCTTCGCGGACGCACGCACTACTACTGGGCGGCAGCGTTCGACATCGCCGAGGTGGACGAGCACGCCATCGAGCTGTCGCGCAAGAACGTCGTGCAGGCCTTCGACGAGGACAAGCACCTGCTGGAACGGTTGCAGGAGCAGGTGGCCCACGACCCGCGAGGTGCCGACACCGTCGAGGTGGGTCTCGCCGCCGACGGTGCCGGCTTGCGCGTTCGCCAGGTGCTGCACCGCCGCCTCGAAGCCGAAGGGCGGTCGATCGCATGACCGACCGCATCGACGTCCGGCCCCGCCGGACCTTCATCTTCGCCCCCGGCCTGAACCCGGACATGTTTCCGAAGGCGCTTGCGTCGGGCACCGACATCGTCTGTGTCGAACTCGAGGACGGGGTGGCGCCGAAGGACAAGGACCTCGCCCGGGAGCGGGCGCTCGCGTTGTTCAGTGAGCCTCAGGCCGACGACGGTGTCGAGCGAGTCGTTCGCATCAACAGCGTTCGGGAACAACATGGCCTGGCCGATGTCGGTGCCGTGCTCGCTTCGGACACGCCGCCGCCCGTGCTCATGATGCCGAAGGTGCGCACACCGGACGAGGTCGTGTGGCTGGACGACCTGCTCACCGAACGCGGGCACGACACCCAGCTGCAGGTGATCATCGAGACGAACCAGGCGCTCGAGGCGGCCTACGAGATCGCCCACTGCTCCTCGCGAATCAACGCCATGTTCTTCGGCGGGGTGGACATGGCCGCCGAGCTCCGGTGCGCCAACGCGTGGGAACCGCTGCTCTATGCCCGGTCACGGGTGGTCCACGCTGCAGCGTCGGCGGGGCTCGATGTGATCGACGTGCCGTTCCTCGACCTCGACGATCACGACGGGATGGTCACTGCGGCCCGCCAGGCGAAGGAGCTCGGGTTCTCCGGCAAGGGCTCGATTCACCCGAAACAGATCGCTGCGCTGAACGAGGTCTTCACCCCGAGCGAGGACGAGGTCGCCCGCGCCCGCCGCATCATCGACACGTTCGAGGAGGCCGACACGGGCCTCGTCGTCATCGACGGCAAGCTCATCGAGAAGCCGGTGCTGCGCGACATGTACCGAATCGTTGCGATCGCCGAACGGGTCGCCGGCTCAGCGAGCTCGACCTAGGCGTCGGCGTTCATCGGTCGAAGTCGAGCGTGCGACTGGCGTCGAGGGCGGCGAGCCAGTCGCCTTCGTCGTAGCCGTCGACGATCACGAACTGGGCGTCGCCGGCGCCGGCTCGAATCGCCTTCGCGAGGCCGTAGTCCTCGCTTTCGTACATCGCCTTGGCCGACTCGGCATCGGGAAACTCGATGATCACGAGACGGCCGGTCTCCTCGGGGCCCTCGACGGTGGTCATGGCACCGCCTCGGACGATGAAGCGGCCGCCGTACTCGGCCAGGATGCGCGGCGTGTGTTTGACGTACTCCCCGTATTTCTCGGGGTCGGTGACCGTGACTCGGACGACAAGGTAGGCAGACATGGAGGGGACCCTACCCTGCCGTCGGAGACCGATTCAGTGGCGCCGGCCGCACTTCCGTTCTTGCACGTTCTTCAGGTGAACTTTGCTCGACCCTTCGTGCGCGTTCCTACGGTGGACGCATGAATCGCAACATCTTCATCGCTCTTGGCGCCGTCGTTCTCATCGCCGCCGGATGGTTCGTCTACGAAATCATCGACACCGATGCGCCCGACGCCGTGAGTACCGATGCGGCCTTGGAGCAGCTCCAGACCGAGGCGGCCGAAGCCGACGGGGTCGACTCGGCAACCGTCGAGGCGGAGGCCGACCCGGTGAGCCTGACGGCCGACTCGATCGAATCCACCTGGGTCGTGGATGACGAATTCGGCGAGTTCGGATTCGACAACGCGAGTGGCAGCTTCGCCGGATTCCGCGTCGAGAAGGAGTTCTTCTCCGGTCAGAATGCGACTGCGGTGGGGCGAACGGGCGGTGTGACCGGTCAGGTCGTGATCGGCTCGGGTGAGCTGAGCGCGGCGGAGATCACCGTCGACATGACGCAGATGGTGTCCGACGACTCGGCCCGTGAAGGTGCGATCAACGACGCCATCAAGGTGGATGAACATGCCACCGGTTCGTTTCTTGTCGCCGAGGCGGTGGCCCTCGACACCGACGCACTTGCGGCCGGGGAAACCGTCACGGTCGATGTCACCGGGGCGTTGACGATCGCCGGGGCGACGAATCAGGTGACCATTCCCATCGAAGCGACGATCGTCGAGGACGGCCTCGGCCTGATCGTCGGCTCCGCCGATCTCGTGTGGGCGGACTACGGCGTGGAGACGCCGCAGTCTTCCGTCGCTGATGTTGCCGACGAGGGCATCCTCGAGTTTCAGCTCATCGTGCAGATCGGCTGATGCGGCCGCCCAACGTCGAGATCAGATCTCGACGCCGAAGATCTGCTGGAAGCGCTCGTCGTATTCGTCGGCATCGGTGATCATGCCGAGGGCCAGCCAGTCCTCGTGGTCGATGCGGTCGTGCAGCGGTGACATTTCCGGCGAGCACCAGCTGACGGCGTAACGCATCTGCGGCTCGTCGGTGGTGATCGCATGCTCGATGATCTTGCCGACCTCGACCGGGTCGGTCGCGTTGTCCCGGCCGGCCATGTAGAAGCGGAACATGTGGCCGTACTGCGTGGCGTAGGCGCCGGTCGTGTTCGGAACGTCGGTGTTCTTCGCAAAAATCGAGGACTTCGTGACGCCGGGTTCGATGATGGCGACACGGACACCAAATGGTGCGACCTCCTGAGCGAGCTCCTCGCTGACGCCTTCGAGCGCCCACTTCGATGCGACGTACGGTGCCTGCGCGATCGATGCGATACGGCCGGCGACGGACGTGATGTTGACGATCGTGCCGCTGCCGCGCTCCCGCATGCCCGGAAGGACCGCCTGGGTGCACCGGGTCGCTCCGACGACGTTGATGTTGAACACCTCGAGGTACGTGTCCGACGGACACTCCTCGACGACCGAGTTGCCGCCGACGCCGGCGTTGTTCACCAGGTTGTCCACCCGGCCCGTCAGCGCATGGATCTGTTCGAAACCCGCTGCGACGGAGGCGTCGTCGGCCACATCGAGTTCGACGAGTTCGATGGTGACGCCGGCGTCCGCGGCGAAGGCGAGCAGCTTCTCGGCCTTGTCGAGGGAGCGGACGGTGCCGACGACTCGGTGCCCGACCGACGCGAGGTGCAGGGCGGTTGCACGCCCGATTCCGGAGTTGGCGCCGGTGACGACGGTGACGGGGGCGTGATCTGGTTCCATCGCCGCACAGTATCCGCTTGCCGTTCGCCCGCCATCGCCGTCGAGCGCAAGCGCGGCGTCAGGCGACGGTTCGAGGTCGAATGAGCTTGCCGATGCGGTCCCGGTTCATGGCGAGGTGGATGAACATGAGGAGGATGGAGAGCATGCCGGTCACGGTGTGGAGCCCGGACAGCCAGCCGGCGTCCGACCAGGAGAACCAGAGCGGGAAGCCGGTGACGATGCAGATTGCTGCGAGGCTGCCGAGCGCCGAGTTGAGGACTCCGAGTCCGAACTCCTTGTCGTCTCGGCCGTTTCGGATAACTCGTTGGACCCACGCCCAGTTGCCGGCGAGGTGGACGCCGATGACGGGGATGAGGACGATGCCGACCCACGAGTGAAGGATGAAGTCCGGATCGAAGTCGGGTTCGCGGGTCAGGAACTCGACGATGAACCCGACGAACAGGGACACGTCGAGCACGATCCGGGTGGCCCGTTTGCGCAGAAGTCGCTTCATGCACTGCTCCTGATGGTCACCAACTCAGTCAACACCGCTGGGACGAGGCCGCACAGGTTCCATTTTGACCCGGTCGGGTCGAAGTTGGACATCCGGACACCGGTCGAGCGGGAATCGCAGGTCGACGAGAGGTGGCCCGCAGCCGATCTGCGAGGAGATCGGCTGCGGGCAAAGCATTGGGTCGGTCAGGCTGCTGCGGGCCGGATGTTGATGACGGCGCGGAGGCCGTTACCGATGGTCGTTCCGCCGGGAATCGAGACGACGAAGGTGTTGTCGTCGATGATGCGAATCTCGGGGACGATGTCCTTGTTCGGGTTCGCCGTGATGTCGTAGCCCGTGATGGGTTCGCTCATCGTGATCCAGTACTCATCGGCGATGGGGGCGCCGGCTGCCTGCTCCTGCGTGAGGTCGCCGGCCTTGCCGACGTACGGCTCGTAGATGTCGTAGTCCTCGCTCGTGGACCAGTCCATGACGATGCGGTTGGCCTTGAAGTTGATGTTGTAGAAGTAGCTGCTGCCGGAGACTTCGGTCTTCCGGCCACGGATCACACCGGACTTCTCGGTGTCGAACGGGGTGAGCTCGCCGCCGGCATTGAAGTTGTTCTGCAACGTGAACGACTGACCGTTGAGGTTGACGTCCCGCTCCGGTGCCGGGCTGGTGCGGAAATTGATGACCGCTTCGAGGCCGTCGGCGAGGTCGGTGCCGCCGGGGAAGGCGACGACGAACGTGTTGTCGTCGATCACCCGGATCTCGGGGACGATGTCCTTGTTCGAGTTCGCAGTGATCACGTAGTCGGTGATCGGCTCCTCGAGCGTGATCCAGTACTCGTCGGCGGCGGGAGCGGCAGAGGCTTCCTCCTGGGTCAGCCCGCCGGCCTTGCCGACGTAGGGCTCGTAGATGTCGTAGTCGGCGCTGTCCGACCAGTTCATGACGATGCGGTTCGACTTGAAGTTGATGTTGTAGAAGTAGCTGCTTCCCTGAATCTCGGTCTTGCGACCACGGATGATGCCGGTGCGTTCGGTGTCGAACGGGGTGAGGTCACCGGCGAAGTTGAAGTTGTTCTGGACCGAATAGCGCTGACCGATGAGGTTGATCTCGTCGCCTTCGGCCGCGCCTGCCGGACTGCTGGCGAGCCCGAGCATCGCGGCCAACATCGCCACGACGGTGAAAAGTCTGATGGGTTTCATTGAGGAACTCCTGAGTCATTGGCCCCCGGATTCGGGGCTGCAATGAGTTGACCCCGGGTGGCGTGGACGCGGAAGGTCGCGGCTGGACAGGGCATGGTCAGAAGTGGACGGCCGGTCGAAATCGACGGATCCGGGGCCGAAATCCCGGGAGGACATGTCGTCGAACCGGACGTTCGGACGCTCGGCGAGTACCGTCATCGCATGGACGCCTGGCATGTACTGATCGACCGCGACGACTACCGAAACACGACGGTGGTTTCGGCGCCACCGTCCGACCTTGCGGACGGCCAGTGCCGGCTCGCCGTCGACACCTTCGGGCTCACCGCGAACAACGTGACGTACGCGGCGGCCGGGGACCTCATCGGCTATTGGACGTTCTTCCCGACACCGGACACCGACGGCGACACGAACTGGGGTCGGACTCCCGTATGGGGCTTCGCCGATGTCGTCGAGAGTCGCCATGAAGGCATCGCCGAAGGAGAGCGGTTGTACGGCTACTTCCCGATGTCCACCGAGCTCGTGATCGAACCGGCGCGCATCAACGACCACAGCGTCACGGACGGGTCCGCCCATCGGAGTTCACTGCCACCCGTGTACAACCAGTACGCCCGCTGCGCAGCAGATCCGGGCTACGACCCCGAGCTCGAGGCCGAGCAGATGCTGTACCGGCCGCTGTTCTTCACCTCCTTCCTGATCGATGACTTTCTCGAAGACATCGAGTTCGGCGAGGCGTCCACGGTGATCCTGGCGAGCGCCTCCAGTAAGACCGCGTTCGGGACCGCACACCTGCTGGCGAAGCGGGACGGCATCACCGTGGTGGGGATGACCTCTGCCGGCAACGTCGAGTTCGTCGAGTCGCTCGGCGTCTACGACCAGGTGCTGTCCTACGACAACGCCTCTCAGCTTCCGAGCGGTTCCGCCGTGTTGGTCGACATGAGCGGCAATCCGGATGTCGTCCGGTCCGTGCACGAGCACTACGGAGATGATCTCGGCTTCTCTTCTGCCGTCGGCCTCACCCATTGGGAAGATCGGCAGGCCGCTTCAGGCGAGCCGATGCCGGGGCCGCCCCAGGAGTTCTTCTTCGCTCCCGCCCGGGTGGAGCAGCGTCGAAAGGACTGGGGTCCCGGAGGCCTCGAGACACGGCTGGCCGCTGCGTGGCCGGGCTTTGTCGAAACCGTCGCCGACCAGGTCGAGATCGAACATCTCCATGGCACCGACGCCATCCAGTCGACATGGGCCGAGCTCGTGGAAGGCGCCGCGTCCCCGGCTCGAGCGCAGGTGTTGCACACCCGCTAGCCGGCAGCGTCTGCCCGGCGCTCCACCTCGGCCGCCCACTCCTTGTTCCACGTGCTCGTGTGCGGCCAGAGGCACTGCGCTTCAGTGAGTGCATCCTCTGCGTCCAGCCCGAGCTCGCCGACGAGCAGGATTCGCAGAATCAGCCCGGTTCTCGATGCGCCGTGCCGGCAGTGGACCAGGACGGGCTGATCGGCGGCGCGGGCAGCGCTGATCTCGCCGAGGATCTCGTCGACGACGACGGGCAGGCTCGGGTTTGCCCGAGCCTTCGGCGTGTCTTCCAGGTGGAAGGCCACCTGATGCGGATGATTGGCGACCCGCCCCTCGTCGTCGCACAGCGACAGGACGAGCCCATCCGGATGCGTGCTGGTGAACGCGCCGACCCCGAGCAGGTTCGAGAGCCAAAGGCCGGGGAGGACCTCCTTCGGGCCGCGCCGGTTTCGTGGGTCGTACCAGAGCGGCCGCTCGATGCCCAGCAGGCGATTCGTCAGACCGCAGAGGTAGCGGCGACCCCGCCGTCCGTCGGGCGCAGTGATGGTGGAGACGAGGCGAGCCGGAATCGCGCCGAGTCCGTGCCGGAGGCCGAACATGCCGCCAACGAGGCGGGCGATGGTCGGGTCGCCGTCCGCTCGCGCCAACGCATCGTCGAACCGCGCCACTTCGGTGGCCGTCGCGAGCTCGGCGAGTAGCGAGTCGGTCACCCGCATCGGTTCGCCCGTGGTGAGCGCCGATCGAACGGCGTCGATCAGATCGACGGTGGTCTGATCCGCCAAGAGCGGAGGTGGTGCGTCACTCAACCCAACCGCGCTGGGCCAGGCCAGGTCGGCGGCGAGGTCGATCGGCGTCGGACTGCCTGCGAGCAACGATTCGGCGATCGCAATGCCGGCCAACCCGTCGTCTGTCCATACGTCGGATCCCGTTGCGACCGCGTCGGCCACCAGCGCGCCGGCGATCGCCCCCATCGCTGCCTGCCACCGGTAGATCTCCGACGTCACGGCTGCAGACTACGGCGATCTCGACCGGGAAGGAGTGGCGAATCAGCCGTGTGAGGTGGGATTTCCTTGGGGAGTTGGTGAATCTCTTGCAATCGAACGTTTGTTCGGTTAGGCTCACGGGTACCCGTTCACCACCCCCAGCCGTTTCCGGTTCTGAATGCAGAACCA
>JAHDEJ010000094.1 GCA_020628865.1 Acidimicrobiales bacterium | reverse complement strand
GGCGTGACCCGGGCGGACAGTCAGCTGGCACTCAGCACACCCGTGTCCCGCACGCTCGCCGATCAGTTGTTGGCGCGTCAGCGTCGACGCTGACCGGACGAGTCAGCGGCCGGCGAGCTCCTGTGTGCGGGCCCACACGGCGGGATCGACCTCGACCGACTGGGGAACCACCCGGCCGGCACCGGGGAGACGCGCTCCCGGCTGGTCGGCAACCGCAGCGGCAAGGTCGGCGATGCGATCGTGGAAGGCATCGCCTCCGTACGCCGACGGGTCGATCACGAGGTAGAACTGGCCGATGTCGTGATGCGGACCCTCGGGTGCCTTCAGCGGCGGGATCTCGGTGCTCGACAGGCTGCCCGTGAGCGCACCGGCCAGAACCTCGACCATCAGGCCGAGGCCGTAGCCCTTGTACCCGCCGGTGGAGAGCAGAGAACCCTCGAGCGCAGCGTTCGGATCGGTCGTGTCGTTGCCATCGGCGTCGACGGCCCAACCGAGCGGAATGGCCTCGCCCGCAGCGGCAGCCATCGTGATCTTGCCGAGCGCCACCGCGCTGGTGCTGTAGTCGAACTGGAAGGCCACGCCGCCCTTCCCGTCCGGCACCGCCATGGCCATCGGGTTCGTGCCGAGGAGGCGCGTGGACCCACCGGGAGGTGCGACCCGGGCGGTCGAATTGGTGGCACCGATGGCCAGCATGCCGGCGGCGGCGAACTGTTCGGTGAAGTAGCCGAGCGAGGTGCAGGTGTGGCTGTGTTCGATCGAGTAGCCGCAGGTGCCGTTGGCCTTGGCCGCTGCGATCGCCGTGTCGAACCCGGCGGCGAAGGCCCACTGGGCGAAGCCGAACTTCGCGTCGACTCGGACGGCTGCCGGACGGTCCTGGCTGACGACCGGTTCGGCGTCGCCGAACACGCGGCCGGTCTGGAGCTGCACGCAGTAGCTCTCGAGGTAGTAGAGCCCGCAGATCCGGTTGCCGTTGCCCTCGGCCACACGCACGGCGTGGGCGACCGATGCCGCCACGGGCTCGGTGGCTCCATGCGCAACGAGCGCCGCCGCCGTGGTCGACTCGATCTCGTCCAACGTCACGGTTTCCATGCGGTTTCCCCTCGCTCAGCCCACGACCGGTGTGGCCGTCGCAGCGACACTAGCGATGCCGCAGGTCGATCGCCGTCTCAGGAGGAGGAGGCGAGCGAGTCCCGAAGCTCGAAGCGTTTGATCTTGCCGGTGGCGGTGCGGGGGAAGTCCTCGACGACGTGCAGCTGGCGGGGCCGCTTGAACGTGGCCATGCGGTCGCGGCAGTGCGCATCGAGTTCGTCGGGGTCGATGGTTGTGCCGGCCGCCGGAATCACGAACGCGACGGCGACTTCGAGCCCGTCCTCGTCCCGAGCACCGACGACTGCGGCCTCGCGAACGGTGGCGTGTTCGATGAGCACGCTCTCGACCTCGGCGGGGGACACCCAGATCCCTCCCGCCTTGATCATGTCGTTGTTGCGGCCGAGGAACGTCCAGGAATCGTCGGCACCTCGGGTGTAGACGTCGCCGGTGCGCACCCAGCCGTTGCGGAAGGCTGCGTCGGTCGCCTCTGGGCGCTCCCAGTAACCCGTTGCGGCGGAGTCGCCCCGAACGTGCAGGTAGCCCGGGGTGTCGGGCTCGACGATCACATTGTCGTCGTCGTCCCGCAGTTCGGCCTCGTAGCCGTCGACCACCCAGCCGCTGGAACCCGGCACCTGGGCGTCGAGCGTGTTCGACAGGAAGATGTGCAGGAGCTCCGTCGAGCCGATGCCGTCGAGCACGGGGCAGCCGGCCAGCTCGGCGAATCGGGTCTGAATGTTGGCCGGGAGCGACTCGCCGGCCGTCACCGTGGCCCGCACGCTTTCGTAGATCGAGGGGTCCG
>JAHDEJ010000034.1 GCA_020628865.1 Acidimicrobiales bacterium | reverse complement strand
GACCAACGCACTCCCGAACGGTGCCTGGCACCTTTCGGTGCAAAAGGTGCCAGGCACCTCAGTCGCGGCGACGGTCCAGTCGGTCGGCGCCTGCGTCGACCCCCGGTAGCTGCGGCTGCATGGATCCGAGCCGCTCTGCGGCCAGCTCCATGACCATCTCCTCGAGTTCGGCCCAACCGCTGGCGCGCAAGCCGCCGAGGTCGCGATTGTAGGGCTGGTCGAACACGATCGCCTCGTGTCCCGCCCGCCGGAGCTGAATGATGTTGTGCGGGCCGTCGTCGACATACACGTCGGCGCCCACATCGGGCTTGTTGCCGAGGAAGCAGATGTCCCGATAGGGGATCCGATGCTCATCGAGCCAGGTGACCGTGTCGGCGACCGCTTGGGCGTGGCCCCAGTTCACGTAGAGCC
Source organism: Acidimicrobiales bacterium (assembly GCA_020628865.1). Classification (GTDB taxonomy): domain Bacteria; phylum Actinomycetota; class Acidimicrobiia; order Acidimicrobiales; family SHLQ01; genus SHLQ01. Next base: position 56,112 of record JAHDEJ010000034.1, on the reverse strand, counting down.
GATGCGTGATGACCCGAATCCAGATGCCGGCGTCGGACAGCCGCCACAGGGTGTCGGCGGCGCCTTCGATCGGCGGCATCGTGGCGAACATGTGGTGCTCGGCCACCGCCATCGCATGGAGACGTTCGAAGCCTCCGGCCCGTTCCAGGTTCCACTCGTTGAAGTCCCATGAACGCTCGTCGGGCAACTCCGACTCAGAGATTCCGAGCTCGGTTGCGACAATTGACTTGAAGGCTGTGGTGTAATCACCACAGACGCCGTCGAGGTCCACACCAAAGACAAATTGCGTCACGCCGACAGACCGTAGTCGCCGTATTGCACGTGGAGGTGCACGCTCAGCATGGCTCGCAAGTCCGACGATGGCGTCGAGAAGCAACCCGGGTTTCTGGTTCGATTGAAGAACCGGATCACGGGGCATCACATACCGATCTTCGCGGCGGCGATCGCGTTCTTCGCGTTTGTTGCGTTGGTCCCGGCCCTGGTCGCGACCGTGTCGATCACGAGCCTGGTCGCCGACTCCGATGATCTGATCTCTGAAGCCGAATCGGCGCTCGAGGCTGCACCGGACGAGACGCGGGAGTTCCTCGTCTCCCAGCTGCGAAGCATTGCCGAGAGCGAGGGATCCGGTGTGGGAATCGCCGCTGCCGTCGGTATCGGGCTCGCGGTCTTCTCGGCGTCCGGGGCGATCGGGAACCTGATGGCAGCGCTCAACGTTGTGTTCGATCGGACGGAGTCACGGAACTTCCTCGCCAAGCGGTTGCTCGCGATCAGCCTGCTGCTCGGAGCGATCATCTTGTTGGGAGCGATGGTCGTGACGATGACCATCATCCCGGAACAACTCGAGAACTGGGTCGACAGCTCGGCCCTGCGATGGCTGATCAACGTGGCCCGGTTCGTCGGGTTGGGCCTGCTCATGGCGTTCGGGCTCACCGTGCTCTACCGCGTGGGCCCCACCTCGGTCGTCAACGCGTCGATCGAGCTGTTGCCCGGCGGCAAACGGGACTCGGTGAGCATCGGCGCCATCGTCGGCACCGTGCTCTTCGTGACGCTCAGCTGGGGCTTCGGGGTGTTCGTCCGGAACTTCGGCTCGTACAACGAGACCTACGGTGCCCTCGCCGGCATCATCGTGGTGCTGCTCTGGCTGCAGCTGTCGGCGCTCGCTGTGCTGATCGGCGCCGAGATCGATGCGCTGCGGGCCGAGGTCAGGGTTGAGCAGGCCCGACAGGCCGCGGGTCTCCCGGCTCGACCGAGCTGAGCATCGGGCCACCTGCCCGCATCGTGACGCTGATGCGGGGCGCCGCCCGCTCGCACTTCGGCACGGCATGTTCCCAGTGATGCTGGGTCGCGCCGCCCATGATCAGCAGATCGCCGGAGTGCAACACGAACCGTTCGGCCTCGCCGCCGCCGAACGGACGCATGAGGAACGTGCGGGGGCCGCCGAGGCTGACGATGGCGACCAGCGGATCGATTTCGGTCCGGCCGATGCGGTCGGCGTGCCAGGCCACGCTGTCTGCGCCATCGCGATACCGGTTGCAGAACAGCCCGGTGAAACTGCGGTCGTACCGGCGGGTGAGGGTGGAGCGGATCTCGTCGATCGTCTCCGGTAGCGCCGCATCGCTGCGAGGCTCGAGGGCGGTTTGGCGGGGCTCGTCGAACCAGGTGCCGTACATGAGCCGCCGACCACGATGCCAGTCCATCGTGTTCTCGAGGCGGTGGAGGAGCTCGTCGGCGCCGAGCAGGAACCCTCGGCCGATGTCGGCCCAACAACAGGGATCCAGCTGGACCCGTTCGAGCGGAACGTCGGGGGCGACCTGGGGTTCGGCGACACCAAAGAGTGTGAGGGGGAGAACGGCCATGGTCCCACCCTAGCGAACAAATGTTCGGTCGCGTGTTCGTTCACGGTTCGGCGTGGACGACGTAGAGTCGCAGGCATGAGCGATGAGATTCTCGATGTGGACCTGTTGCGCTTTGAATCCGGGTCGGCGGCCGAACGCGCCGCAGTCGTGGACGGCGTCACCCGCAGCCTGAAGAGCGGGTTCGTGTACACCGCACACGACTTGGAAGCGTCCGTCATGGACGAGGTCTACGGGATGTTGGCCGAGTTCTTCTCCGTCTCGCAGGAGGAGAAGGAGAAGTCCCATGCGCCCGGCACGTTCGGGCAGACCGGCTACACGGGTCTGCTGGTGGAAACCGCCGCCGGCGCCGACAAGCCGGACTGGAAGGAGATGCTGAACTGGAAGCTGCCGCTTCCGGAAGGGCATCCGCTGCGGGCCGCGTTTCCGTACCAGTACACCGACCAGGTGCTGCCCGAGCAGACCGTCCCGGGCATCACCGAGGCGTTGATGGAGTTCCACCGTCGCCTCGCAGACATCCAGCGCCGCTTCCTTCGGATCATCGCCGTCGGCATCGGCTGCGCCGAGAATTTCTTCGACGAGATGACCACGGACGGCCCAACGTTGAGCCGGGCGATCCGGTATCCGTCGATGGCCGACGCTCCGTCCGCCGACCACGTCTGGGCGGACGCCCACGGCGACATCAACCTCATCACCGCGCTGCCCCGAGCAACCGCAAAGGGACTGCAGGTGGAGTCGGGGGACGGCTGGGTGGACGCGTCGCCGCCCGACGGTCACATGATCATCAACACCGGCATGATGCTCGAACGCATCACCAACGGCGTCATCCCCACCGGCATCCATCGTGTGGTCTCGGACCCGGACAATCCGGGAGAGCGCATCAGCATGGTGCAGTTCTGTCATCCGACCGGTTGGACGGTGTTGAACCCGCTTGCCTCCTGTGTGACACCTGAGCGCCCGCAGGCGTTCTCGGCCGTCACCGCCGACGCGGCGCTCCAGCAAGTGCTCTGGGACATCAATCTGAAGGGGTGATCGGGCCGCTGGGTGATTCCTCCCAGGTGTGTAACAACGTCCGGGGTTCGGTCGTCAGAAGGGAACACGACGGCGGAACACACTGGAGACCCCCACATGACCGTTCACATCCGTGGCATCGGCATCCTCATCGGATGCGTGGTTGCCGTGACAGTCCTTGCGAACACCTTCGTTGATCACCTGATGCGGATCGGTTGATATCGAGATCAGAAAATTCGAGCGCCCGATTGGGTGACCGACCACGGCCACACGCAAGACTGCGCTCATGGTGTCAGCTGGCGAACTGCTCATCGCCACCCCGGGAATGCACGACGGGACGTTTGATCGGACCGTCATCTTCCTGCTGGACCACAACGAAGAGGGATCGATGGGGCTCGTGCTCAATCGGCCGAGCGGCATCGCCGTCACCGACGCACTTCCCGTCATGGCCACACTGGCGGATCCCGCCGAGCTGTACCTCGGTGGCCCCGTGGAAGAGGGGACTGCGTTGATCCTCGCCGAGCCGATCGATCCCGCGCTGCCGGACATGCACTACATGCGGGGCGGCGTGGGCCTGTTCGACATGGCGGATCCCGGTGAGGTCGACTCCTCCGGGCTGATTCGGGCGCGGGTCTTCTCCGGGTATGCGGGCTGGGGGCCTCGCCAACTCGAATCCGAGCTTCGTGCCGGGGCATGGATCACGGCCTCGATGGAGCCGTCCGACCTGTGGAGCGAAAGCGACGACTCGATGTGGGCCCGCGTGCTGCGGCGCCAGGGTGGCCTCACCCGGTTCCTGGCGAGCTATCCCGATCAGCCCTGGCTCAACTGAGTCTCAGGTGCGCCGCACGGTCACGATGTCGGCGGTGCGGAACGACGCCACGCGAGTGGACCACGAGTCGATCACCAGTCGTTGGCTCTCGACGGCGAAGAAGGTCGTGAGCGGCCCCTCCTGCTGATAGGCGTCGACGCCCTCCACGAGTTCGATGCGTTCATTCGACAGTTCGATTGCGAAGGCGGCCATGTCGTTCTGCTCCCTGATGCTCGTGTGGTTCGTGTGCTCAGTGTGAAGGACGTGGCCTGTGGGGGACAAGAGGATGGAGGTGGGGAAATCGTTGCTCCGTCTGTGGATCTTGCGGGGACAACTCGCCGTCGCCCGACGTCACGAAGGATCAGAGCGATCGGCGCTGCTCAGCGCCCTCGTACAACACAGCGGCGTAGGCGTCGTTCGCGGCCTGCCGAGCGGCGATGCCGGCCGGCGTGAAGGGGGCAGCCGGACGCGGACACAGCACGAACTCGGGACGCACCGGCCCGCCGGCAACATGCATCACGTGATACTCGCCGTGTTCGGGGCGGACGTCGGGACCGAGGTAGGACTGGAAGGCCACGCCGATCCGCCGCTCATCGCTCCGGTTCGGCCGAGATCCATGCACGAGCCACGGGTGATGGAGCGACATCTGTCCCGGCTGCAACACGAGGTCGACCGCATCGTCGGGGTCGACGTCGGGCACGTTCTGGCCCCGGGTCAAGATGTTGTCCTCACCGAAGGTGTCGTCGTGATGCCGAGCGCCACCGTGGTGGGTTCCCGGAATCACGGCCACGCAGCCGTTGTCCGGCGTGCTCGGTGTCAGCGCAATCCACGCCGTCACGAAGTTGGCCGGCGCCAGCGCCATGTACTTCGCGTCCTGGTGCCAACTGACGAAACTTCCGGACGCCGGTTCCTTGATGAAGAGCACCGACGCCGCCAGTGCGATGTCGTCGCCCACGAGCGGTCGGACGCACTCGATGATCGTCTCGTGCAGGGCGAGGTCGGCGAGGAACGGCAGGATCAGGTGGGCGTTGTTCCGGTGCTCGGCGTGGAGGTGCTGCGGGTGCTCGCGCTCGGCCGCTTCGAGCGCTCCTCGGATCGCCGCCGTCTCCGTCGCTGAGAGCAGGTCGATCGGCGCGATCCAGCCCTCATCGTCGTACTGCTGGACCTGTGCGGCGGTCAGCCCCATGGCTACCCTCCCGGCTTGTGGGCGAGGATCGAGAACTGCGTCGGAACCCGATTCCGGATTTCCGGAGGAAGATACCAGCGCCCACCCTCGGCGATCATGTTCGGGAACATCTTCCAGTCGAGGTGTTGGTGCTCGTCGAGTCGGTCGAGGACGAGGCCGGCGTCGAGGAGCGAGTTCACGATCTCCGAAAGCGGATGGCTCCACTCGTACGCATCTCTGTGCGTGAGCGTCGCCGAACCCAGGTAGCTCTGCTCGTCCGGGAAGTTCATCGGCGTCGGCTCGTGAAAATACGGGTAGATCGTGACGATTGCGTCGTCCGACCGCTCGTCGTCGAGCGCGAGAAGTGCCGGGTGGGTGTCTCTGATGTAGAACCGCCCGCCAGGGGCCAGGAGCCCGGCGAGTACCTGAGCCCAGCCATGGAGGTCAGGCAACCAGCAGATGGCACCGACGCTCGTGTAGACGATGTCGAAGGGTCCCTCGACGTTCTGGTCGGCCGAGGCAACGTCCGACTCGATGAAGGTTGCACCGATCGGCATCCGATCGGCGATCGACCGTGCGGCTTCGATCGCCTTCGGCGAGAAATCGAATCCGGTGACCGTTGCTCCGAGCCGGCCCCACGACAGCGTGTCCGTCCCGATGTGGCATTGGGCGTGGAGGAGTCGGAGTCCATCGACCGGTCCCAACCGTTCGGCGTCGAAGCAGACGACGTCGGTCAGATGGTCCGGGTTGTTCACGAGCTCGTCGACTGCGTAGCCGTCCGGCGCCATGTGGCCGTCCACCCGGTCGTCCCAGTTGCGTCGATTGGCGTCGAGGTACTCGTCCATGGCGCGACCGTAGCGGGTCAGGCTTCGGTCGGGCCGTCCCACAGGTTCTGGCTCGGAACCCGCAGTGCCCGGTTGAAGCGGGCGGAACTGTTCTCCCAGGCGATGACACCCGTCAGCTCGACGATCGCCTCGTCATCGAAGTGTTCGCGGACGTCGGCGAACATCGCGTCGTCGACGTCGGCGCTCGTCATGGCGTCGGCGTAGCGAAGGGCGCTCATCTGCCGGTCATCGAAGAATTGGGGGTCGATGGGGCCGTCGACCACCACCGCCATGAGTTGTTCTGTGGTCAGTCCGTGCTCGCTGCCCACGGCAGCGTTGATGTCCTGTCAAAACCCACAGCCGATGATGGAGGCCACCCGGCGGTTGAGCAACGCAACGAGTGGCTCCTCGAGCAATCCGGACTGCGCGAGGCCGGACCACATGCTCCGTGCGCCGCGAAACAGCGACGGTCGCCGGGCGTACACCAGGTGGTTTGCCAGTGGTGCGCCCCATGTTTCGGCCTGTGCGTCGAGGACCGCAGCGGTGCGATCGTCCGCCTCGGCCGGGTCGATTCCGGGGACTCTCGTCATGGCGAGATCGTAGTCCGACCGCGCTCAGTCCGTAGTGGCAACACGCTCGTATCTGCGGCCGAGCTCGGTCAGCAGTTCGTAGCCGATCGTGCCGGCCGCGGCAGCGACGTCGTCCAGTCGTTCGTTGTCGCCGAACACCTCGACGGGCGCCCCGAGGCGGACCTCGTGTTCGGGAACCGCGGAAACGTCGAGCACGGTGAGGTCCATCGACACGCGTCCGACGATCGGGCACCGGTGGCCGGCGAGCCACATGTGCCCGGTGTTCGAGCTGGCGCGGAGGAAGCCGTCTGCGTAGCCGACCGGGACCACGGCGTGCGTCGCCGGTTCGGTCGCGACGAACGTGGCCCCGTAGCCGACCGTCGTACCCGGCTCGACCCGATCGAACTGGAGGATGGGCGCCTCGAGCACGACGGTGGGTTCCATCGGGTTGGAGTCTGCGTCCGCGAATGCGCCGCCGTAGAGCGAGATGCCGGGCCGGACGAGATCGAAGTGGAACTCGGGGCCGCGGTGGGTTCCGGCCGAGTTGGAGAGCGAGGCGATGCCGTGCGGGAAGCGTTCACGGATCGCTCGGAAGCGTTCGAGCTGTTCTTCGGGATGTGTCGAATCGGGGTCATCGGCGCAGGCGAGGTGGCTCATCACCAATCGAACGTCGAGCCGGTCGAGAAGCGGCGACCCCGCGAGTAGGTCTGCTTCCGCCGCCGTGAGCCCGGTGCGGGACATGCCGGTGTCGAAGTGGAGCCCACAAGGAAGCGAACGGTCGGGCGCCTCGGTTGCCCAAGCCTCTGCCTGCGCGAGGCTGATGAGCACCGGAATCAGGCGATGTTCGCGAAGCTCGTCGATCGTCCCCGGCATGGCGCCGTTGAACACGTGAATGGCGGCGTCGGGGGCAATGCGGCGCAGCTCGATTCCCTCGGCCGCGGAGGCGACGAAGAAGTTCTCGCATCCCTGGGCGACCAGGACCGGAACGACGACGTCGACGCCGAGGCCGTATGCGTTGGCCTTCACCGCCGCGCCAACGTTCGCCGATGTCATGGCGCAGAGTCGATCGTGGTTGCGGGCCAGGGCGCCCGTGCGGACGGTCAACCGGGGAGCGGACAGGATCTCCACCCCGTGGAGCGTACCGGGAGGCCAGACCATGGTCGGGTACCGATTCTTGTCTCCTGCAAAGGTCGTCCTTGCCGAATTCTCACCCGACCGGACTTGACTGACTTTCACCGGCCTCCGTGGCAACTGCCGCCCACGCTGCGGAGGCCGTCTCCCAAGAGCACCGCCGCACGGTTCCCTCCCCGTGCGGCGGTGGCGCGTCCGGGGAGATGTGGGTCAGAGGTTACGCCGAAGGAGGTCGAGCAGCCGTTCCCAGTGGGTCTCGGCCCCGATCCGATCGAAGGCGGGGCGGGTGGGGAACGTGAACCCATGATCGAGTCCGACAAAGCGCTCGACGCGGCCTGTCGCCGTCGAGTCGGCGAGCGCGGCCTCGAACGCAGCGACCTCGGGCTCCTCGATGTGGGTGTCGAGCTCTGCGTGGGCGACGTAGATCTCGCCGGTGACGTCGTCGAGGCGGCGGTGGGGAGAGTCGGCGGCCTCTGTGGCCAAGGCAACGCCATGGAACGATGCTGCGGCGCGGACGACGTCGGCATGTGCAGCGGCAACCGACACGGCAAACGGCCCGCTCATGCAGTAGCCGACCACTCCGACCCGACTGGGATCAGCGGCTGGATCGCTCGCTGCGTGTGCGAGCATCGCCCCGGCATCTGCGTCGACCATGCCGTTGGTGAGGTTGCCCATCAGCTCGTACATCCGCTTCAGATCGTGGCCGGTGACCTCCTTCGAGAAGAGGTTGTATTCACGAACCTCGCGGTAGTACTGCTGCGCGGTGATGACCCAGTAGCCGCTGGTGGCAACTCGCATCGCCATGTCTCGAATCTCCTGCCGCATGCCCGGAGCGTCCATGAGGAAGAGGACGACCGGCCAGGGGCCGTCACCGTCGGGGCGCATCACCCACGTGGGCATCTCGCCGTCGGGTGTTGTCAGGTCGAAATGGTGCTCCTGCATGGTCGCCCCTCAGTTTTGGAACTTGGCGAGGGCTCGGCCGCCGCGATCGAGCTTGGTGGCTGTTCGAGCGAGGCCGTGGCCGGCGTTGTCGACGGCGCCGCCCAGCTTGCGGAGCTGTTGGGCGACGTCGGCCAGTTGATCGCCGACCGCATCGAACCGTTTCGCAGCGTCGCCGATCTTCTCTCCGATGCCTCCATCGGGGATCGGAAGCTTGTCGAACTGGTCGGCCACGGTGTCGAGGAGGCCCTGAGCCGAGCCGAGCTCGCGGCGGCAGACGTCGAGTGCGTCGCCGGCCAGTTCCGTCAGCGCCTGCACTCCGTCTCCGGATCCCTTCCCGCCGGTGAGGAAGGCTGCGGCGGAGGCGACGTCCTCCGATGCGTCGGAGAGCGCGCTGGCGGTGGACGACATGAGTTCCGGAAGCCTGCGGACGAAGTCGACGAGGTCGTCTCCGTGCTCTCGTACGAAGTTGACGGCGTCGGCCACGTCGTCGCCGGAACCGACGACCGCGCCGACGGCGTCCTTGATGTCTCCCAGATCGAGGCCTGCAAACCCCTGAATCTTCTCGTCGGCCATGTGCGCCCCCTGTCGATGATGTGGGGCGACCCTAGTCAACGGTCGGGGTGGGGAGCCATCGAACGGCGGTGCGCTAGAACGGTGGCCATGACCCTTTCCGAAGAGACTCGATGGTTGGATGCAACGGCTCAGGCAGAGCTGGTGGCGAGTGGCGAGGTCTCGGCCGAGGAACTCGTGACCGGAGCCATCGAACGGATCGAAGCCGGTGATGATGCGCTCAATGCCGTTGTCGTCCGATGGTTTGAGCACGCGCTAGAGGTTGCCGGGGGAGCGGTGCCGGAGGGCCCGTTCCGTGGCGTGCCGTTTCTGTTGAAGGATCTTTGGGCTCACTATTCGGGTCAGGTGCTCACGAACGGCAACAGCGCCCTCGTCGCCGCACAACCCGTCTCCGACCACGACGTCACCCTCGTGACCCACTTCAAGAACGCTGGATTGGTCACGCTCGGCCGTTCCAGCAGTCCCGAGTTCGGAACGTTGCCGGTCACCGAAACGGATGCGTACGGGGCCACGCGCAACCCGTGGGACACGAGTCGGACCTGTGGTGGCTCCAGCGGGGGAGCGGCAGCGGCGGTCGCGGCCGGGATGGTGCCGATCGCACACGCGTCTGATGGGGGCGGGTCCATCCGCATTCCCGCCTCGTGCTGCGGCCTCGTCGGCCTCAAGCCATCTCAGGGCCGCGTGAGCCTTGGTCCGCATCGCGCCGAGACGGGGCTGGGTGTCGACTTCGCCGTGAGCCGTTCGGTGCGAGACACGGCGACGTTGCTGGACGCCGTCGCGATTCCCGGTGTCGGGGATGCGGCGATTGCCCCGGCTCCCGCTCGCCCGTACATCGACGAGGTTGGTGACGATCCCGGCCGATTGCGAATCGGCCTGCTCGATTCGGTTCCCACCGGGGATGGCCTGCATCCCGACTGTGTCGACGCCGTTCGAAAGGCGGCGAGCCTGCTCGAAAGCCTCGGCCACGTGGTCGAGGTCGGACACCCGGCGTCGTTCGACGACCCGACGATCACTGCGCAGTTCATGGCGGTGTGGGCGGCCGGCCGTGCAGCCGCTGTGGATGGCCTCGAGACGCCGTTGGGGAGGCCGGCCAACGAGGACGAAGTCGAACCGGTGAACTGGGTGCAGTCGGAACATGCCCGGACGATCAGTGCGGTCGATCATTCGAATGCGCTGCAGGCGATGCAGAACTTCCGCCGAGCGACGCAGCAGTGGTGGGCCGACGGCAACGACCTGCTGCTCACCCCGACGCTCGGCGCGCCGCCCGTGGCGATTGGGGAGCTGTTCACGCACGGCGATCATCCGATGGCGCCATTGGCCGCAGCAGCAGCGTTCGTGCCGTTCACGCCGGCGTTCAACATCTCTGGACAGCCGGCCATCAGCCTGCCGCTGCATTGGAACAGCGAGGGCCTGCCCATCGGTGTGCAGCTCGTGGCCGCGTACGGACGAGAAGACGTGTTGATTCGTGTCGCCGCGCAGCTCGAGGCCGCCCATCCCTGGGCGGATCGACGCCCGGGGTGACGTCCTGACGTATTTGTACGTACAATTGGCCCCATGTGTCGACAAGTGACGTGTGGGGACTGCGGGAAGCCCGGATGGAAGGGCTGCGGCGCCCACATCGAGGATGTGCTCGGTGACGTCGCAGCCGAGGACCGGTGTGCCTGTTCGGAATGGTCGGCCCGACCGGCTCGACCCGGTCTGCTGCGCCGCCTGCTGGGCGGCTGATCGTCGGATCGCAGGGGGAGCGGTGAATCACCCATCGTCCGTCCCGATCGGATGTGCCCGACGCCGTCGCCGATTGTGATTAGGCTCCCGGCATGGTGCGTCCCTTTCCCAAGCCGCAGGACAAGTACCCGGTCCTGTATCTCAAGGACACCGACATCGCGCTGCCGCAGCATGTCGTCAACAACAAGATCCGTTACGGGTACTTCAAGACGATCGCGAAGGGCGGCAAGTGCGTCATCCGGTCGTGCAAGGACTTCCATCTGAGCCGCGTGGTGGCGTACAAGAGCCTGCGGCCCGAGCTTGCCGACGACCCGTTCGAGAACCAGCGGTTCCTTCGCGAGGCGCGTGTGACGGCGATGCTGCAGCATCCGAACACGGTGCCGGTGTACGAACTGAGCCGGGACAACTCCGGCCATTACTACTTCACGATGAAGCTCGTGCAGGGGTCGACGCTGCGTGAGATTCTCGACGGCGAAGCGGAGATCGAAGGCTGGCGCCCGGCTCCGTTGCGCCGGCTCATCGACATGCTCATCCAGGTCTGTCATGCGCTCGACTACGCCCACAACCACGGAGTGGTGCATCGCGATGTGAAGCCGGCGAACATCCTCATCGGCCCGTTCGGCGAGGTGCTGCTGCTGGATTGGGGTCTCGCAAAGGTGTGGCGGCTCAACGAGAACGATCCGCCTTTGTTGCCCGAAGACACGGTCGAGCCGTCGCTCACCGGCCAGGGCAAGCTCCAGGGCACGGTCCTGTACATGTCGCCGGAGCAGATCGAGGAATCCGATGAGCTGGATCATCGGAGCGACATCTACAGCCTGGGTGCCGTTCTGTACGAGGTGCTGACCGGGGTCGAGATGATCTCCGGCGGCAGCCTGCATGCGCTGATGAACGCCGTCGTCGGCAGCGAGATCGTGCCGCCGCGAGAACGAGCGCCGGAGCGGGACATTCCTGAAGCGCTCGAGGAGATCTGTCTGCGGTGCATCGCTCGCGATCCGGACGATCGCTACGACGACGCAAACGACCTGCTGATGGCGATGCAAGCCTGGAGTGAGGGCGCTGAAGCGCACCGGTGGAGCCAGTAGTCCGTTCGACCCAATCCGTACACACCGCCGGAAATATACGTTATGTAAAGTAAGTCCGACAGGAAAACCCTGATTCCTCAGGACTGCGACATCGATGCGGCGAGGCCCTGCAGGTAGACGTCGTTGCACCACGGCATCGTCACATCACACCAAATCGCGACCGACAGGCTCGCTGTACCGCCCTCAGTCGAGAGCAAACGAGAAAGCGTCGGCCAGGTGTCTGGAACCTCACGAGTGCATGGCTCGCTGCTGTCTTCTGATGAGGTGCAGAACCCGAAGCTCGTGAGCTCGCCTGCGTCTTCGACCGATACGACAGCGGACACGATGCCCTGCCGGTTGACGATCCCCGTTGGAAGCCACTCGTTGGGCGTCTCGAACGACACCCCATGAGCATCGCTGATGCTTGAGTCAAGTCGGGACCGCTGGTCGCCCTCGAACTGGCCAGGAACCGAGCACGATGCGAGAAATATGGCGGAGGTCAACAACCAAACGGCTGTGTCGTGCTTCATCCGTGCTCCCTTCAACCGGTGCCGTGGGTTTACACGATGCGGCTCCTGTTCTCCACGCTTTGTGCAACGTTCTGGTGTCGGAGGGCCAGCCAGGGGTCTGACCCCTATTGCCAGACCTCTATTGCCGATTGGGGGTCAGACTCCCGATTTCGTTTGGGGGTCTGACCCCTGTGGTGCAGACCCGTGTCGCGCAGCCAGACTTTTTTGCGCTGATCGGGCTTGGGCGGCTTGGGCGAAGGCGACCAGGACGGGATGGAGCGACGTGGCCGTGCTGGACAGTTCGGGTTGGAACAGGCAGCCGAGATAGAACGGGTGGTTCGGCAGTTCCGCCATCCGCACGCTCCCGTCGGCGGCGAGCCCACCAACCCGCAGGCCGACCTCGGTCAGCGCTGGGAGGAACTCCTCGTTGGCGCCGTAGCTGCAGAAATAGCGCTCGGTGGTCGGCCCGGCGCCCATGATCTCGGCCGCCATCGTGCCTGGAAGTACCTCGAACGTGCCTTCCTCGCCCTTCAACGAGCACGTCAGCGGTGTGATGAGCTGCCGGACGGCATCTGGGGACGACTCGCCGTGGTGGACGTCCAGCCCGGCTTCGTTCCGGGCGAGTTCGAGCAGCATGTGCTGGAAGCCGCCGCAGGTGCCCAGGAACGGGATCTGTCGAGCTCGTGCCTCAGCGATGGCGTGCAGTACGCCGTCCTCGTTCGCATACGGGCTTCCGGGCGTGGCCCACATGCCGTCGAATCCCTCGAAGTCGGTCGTGGCATCGATCGAGCTGCTGTGCAGCCAGTAGGCGTCGATGTCGCCGAGCGTGTTCTGGAGGCCGTCGAGGATCCCGGGGGTCCTCGTGTGGGCAATGACCTGGTCGGAGCGGTCGCCGACAATGGCGATGCGGGTGGCGTTTGCAGAGTGCGGCATGAGCAGAGTCTGAAGACTGCGGCTCAGTAGATCCAACGATATTGTTCGATGTCGACATCAGCTAGCGTGATGTCATGGAGCTGCGGGATCTTCGTTCGTTCGTGGCCGTCGCCCGGACCGGCTCGTTCACGGCCGCAGCGTCCGCACTCGGCTACACCCAATCTGCGGTCTCACAGCAGGTCGGGAACCTCGAGCTTGCGTTGGGGCATCCGTTGCTGACCCGCCGACCCGTGGCGCTGACACCGGCCGGCACCCGGCTGCTCGAACACGCCACCCACATCCTGCGGCGCGTCGACGTGGCGACGGCGGAACTGGCCCACTCCGACGCACCACTCCCCCTCCGGATCGCCGTCAGCCCACTGGCGGACCTCCGGGCCGCGGTCGCGCTTGGAGGCAACGACGCGTCTTCGATCATCGACGCCGCCTCGGCTGGTGCCATCGAGATGCTGACGAATGGTCAGGTTGACGCGGCTGCGGTTGCCGGCGTGGTGGTGCCGGGCACGCCGCTGTATTCGGCCGAAGCCGGCTTGTTCCGAACCGCATCGATCGTGGAGGAACCCGTGGTCGTGGTCGTACCCGACGACCATCCGCTGCGGGCCCACGAGCTGAGCCCCGACACGTTCACCGATGCGCTCTGGATCGACACACCGGCGATGGCACCGATCGCCATTGCGAACCGGTCGAGCAGCACCACCTACGTGGGAACCGATACGACGGTGCTGTTGGATCTCGTGTCTGCCGGGCTGGGGCTGGCGATCCTGCCGACGAGGTGTGTGCCTCGCCGCGTCGACGTGCGGCCGATCGAGCTGGACACGACACAACTCGTGCTGCGGACGGAAACGCTCACGCTCCAGCCGCTCTCGACCTGAGCGCAGCTCACCACCCGAACTTTGCCGTTCGGAGCGCCTCGAGCACGTGGGCGACGTTGCGGCCATCGAGCGCAGCGATGTCGGACATCGCAACCGTCTGCTCGGGGTCCGCCAGCGAACAGGCCAGGAGCAGCACGAACCGTTCGCCTCGTGAGCACTGCAGCTGGGATGCGAGGGTGCTCGCCGTCACCCAGTCGATCGACGCCTGCGATTCGCCGGTCGTGATGGCCTGATCGACGAACTCCGCTCGGCGAAGCCAGTAGCCGGTCTCGATGAGCAGCTCGACGGCGGCTTCCGTGCCGGTGCTGCCCGACGCCCATGCGCCGAGTTGTCGCTCGAGCTGTTCCATGCGGGGCCAACCTAGCCGCCACTCCCCCGGCCCGGTTCGAACAGCGTGTTCGGTGGAACACGGCGGTCGGTGATGCGGTTTCATGGGGCATGGCTCGCATGTGGTGGCTGTCTGTTGTGCTCAGCACGATCGCTGTTGTGGCCTCGGTGATGCGTGAACGTGTTGACGACGCGGCCACCGCGACGACGCTGGCCGTGGCAGCGATCGGGGTTGGCTTCGCCCTGACCTTGGCCCTGCACATCGTTCATTGGCGCGTCACGGGGTCGCGCTATGGCGGGACCAACCGCTTTCGTATTCATGTGCTGACCGTGGGCGATCTTGCGATCATCATGCTGGCGCTGCAGTTCTGGATCGCCGGGTTGGCGCTCGTCCTGACGACCGCGGTCGTTTTCAGCCATTCGATTGCGGAGGCCACCGAATATCGAGTCTTGGCCGACGAGCGGGCCCGTGGAACGTCGCCTCACTCCCTACAGTGAGCGGAGATGTTCTTTGACCTGATCGTGGTCGGCGGAGGTGCCGCTGGGTTCTTCTCCGCCATCACGTGCGCGGAGCAGTCCGACAAGTCGGTGCTGATTCTGGAGAAGACGTCCACGCTGCTGCAGAAGGTGCGCATCTCCGGTGGCGGGCGCTGCAACGTGACCCACGCATGTTTCGACCCGCGTGAGCTCAGCACGAACTATCCACGGGGCGAGAAGTCGCTGATCGGCCCGTTCCATCGGTTTGCTGCCGGCGACACGGTCGAGTGGTTCGAACAGCGGGGCGTGGCCCTCAAGACCGAAGACGACGGCCGGATGTTCCCCACGAGCGACGACTCGCAGACGATCATCGATGCGTTGTTGACCGCAGCAGAAAATGCCGGTGTCAGCATCCGAACGTCCGAAGGCGTTCGCTCGGTCACGGCGACGGATGCCGGCTTCGAACTGACGACCGAATCGGGGAGCACGTACTCGGCCGGGCACGTGCTTCTGGCCACCGGCGGAACCCGCAGCGCGGCGGGAGCCAAGCTGGCCGAAGACCTCGGCCACGAACTGAAGCCGGCGACTCCGTCACTCTTCACCTTCAAGATCGACGACCCGCGCCTCGACGGTCTCGCCGGGCTGTCCGTGGACAACGCAGAGGTGCGCATTCCGGGCACCAAGCTGGAGAGCAGTGGCCCGGTGCTGATCACCCATTGGGGTCTGAGCGGCCCCGGGATTCTGAAGATCTCCGCGTGGGGCGCTCGTGAACTCGCCGAACGGAGTTACCGCTTTGACGTGTCCGTGAACTGGGTGCCGGGCACCGATGTTGCGTCGGTGATCGCAGATCAGCGGACGAGTGAACGCAAGCGTCAACTCTCGAGCCGGAGCCCGTTCCCCAGCATCCCGAAGCGGCTCTGGTTGCGATTTCTCGACGCGGCCGGCGTTGCGGACACGACGACGTGGGCGGAGCTGCCGAAGAAGCAGGCCGCAGCTCTGGTGCGCCAGCTCGCCGATGCGACCTTCACGGTCGACGGCAAGAGCACCAACAAGGCCGAGTTCGTGACGTGCGGCGGCGTGGCTCTGAACCAGATCAACTTCCAGACCATGGAGAGCAAGATCGTTCCCGGCCTCTACTTCGCCGGTGAGATCATCGACGTCGATGGCGTGACCGGTGGTTTCAACTTCCAGAATGCGTGGACCAACGGGTTCCACGCCGGTTCAGACATCGCCAGTCGGTGAGGTCCGTGGCGGTCAGCGGCGACGGCGTTTCGATGGCGCCTTCACCATGCGGCCGTCGGCCTTGCCGGAGATGGCGATGACGCCTCGGGCCTCTGCGGCGGTCACGAAGCTCCCGAAGTTGCGGTAGCCGAGGTTGCGTTCGCTGAAGTCCGGGTCGCGCTTGCGAAGTGCGGTCTTCAGTCCGCTCAGCGGAATCGGCCCCTCGTCCTTCAGCAGCGTGGCGAGGAGCTCGTCCACCTGGGCGCCGTTGGCACCGCTGAGCGCCACCTCGGGATCGCCCTTGCCGGAGAGTTCGACGAGGCCCCGATCGGCGAGGCTGGCCAGGAGGGCGCCGAAGTTCCGGAAGCCGAGCTCCGCCTCCGAGAAGGTCGGGTCCTTGCGCAGGAGTGCCCGCTTGAGGCTCGACGAGCGGACGGTTCCCGACGATGCGGAGAGGCCGGCGAGCGTGCTGGTCACCAGCGACAGGTCTGATCCCTTCGAGGCGCCATCCTCCTTGTCCTTCGTCTTCGGCTCGTCCTCTGCATCGGACACGAGGTTGTCGTAGAACATGAACTCGTCGCAGGCCGGCGGAAGAAGCTTCGAGGTGGACTGGCGCACACCGACGCCGATCACCTGGCGATCGAGTTCTCGCAGCTTCTGGACCAACGGACTCAGATCGCTGTCCCCGGTGCAGATCACGAAGGTGGTGAGGTACTCGCGGTCGAGCGCCAGCTCGATGGCATCGATCGCCATCTTGATGTCGGCCGCGTTCTTTCGGCTTCCGCCCATCTTCTGCGGGATGTCGACGAGCTCCACCTGGTGGCGGGTGAGCATCCGCCGGTCGCTGTCGAAGTACGACCAGTCGGCATACGCCTTCCGGTGGATGACCCTCCCCCGTTCGGCGAGTGCGTCGGCCACGGGGCCGAAGTCGAACGGGGCGCCGAGGTTGTCCTTCGCCCCGATCGCCAGGTTCTCGTAGTCGAGAAAGACAGCGATACGCGGTTCGAGTTCGTGGGTGGCCATGTCCGCAGCCTTGCAGGGTTTTGGATGCGGATCGCGGCAGCGCCCAACGCCGTCTCGTCAGGAAAGCCGAAACGTCCAGAGGACGATCGCATAAACGACGAGCAGCATCGACGTCACGACGAGGGACACGAGTTGGGATCGGCGCTCCGAATCGTTGGAGTGCCGCCGCCCGGGTGTGGCCGCATCCTGAACATGTCGGGCGGCCGTGCGCTCGGACGGTCGTCCGGCGTTCGCGAGCCACCAACCGAACAGGAGCAGGCCCACGAGCAGCACCAGAATGCCGAATCCGAGGTTGAACGCGGGATTGGCGTACCTGCCGTTGGCCTGCCGGCCCACGTCATCGTTGAGCGCCGCCGGCCAGCCGATCACAAGCGAGACGATCCACCCGACCCAGCCGGCTCCTGGCGTGATCCCGGCACGGCGAACCTTGGCGGCGGGCGTGAGTTCGGCGACGCGCTCGATGATGGCCTGTTGCAGGCGAAAGAAGTCCTCGGGGCGGTCGTTCGCGGCGGAGCGGAACGACAGCGTCGTCCTCTTGCCGTGGACGAGTTCGAGACGCCGCCAGTATTCGGTGGCGGGAGCCCGTCGATGCCGGCGAATCGGTACGCGCTCGGTTTTCACGTCGGTCACATCGGCAAGGCGGACTCGCAGTGCGCCGTCGCAGAGGAGTTCGTCACCGATGAGCGACCAGGTCTCGGGCCGAGGGCTGTCCGACGGCGTCACACCCTTCACCTTCCGGTGCGGGTGAGGTCGCGGTACGAATGTGGCTTCGATCGGTTCCGTCACCGCAGGCGTCAGAGGATTGGGTACGAGCCGTCGTCGTCGTGGGTTTCGGTGCCGACGAGCGCGGGCGTGAACACACAGACGATCCGCATGTCCGTCCGGGCGTGGAGTTCGTGGCGATCGTGCTTGTCGAGCGTGTACATGACGCCCGGGCCCAGTTCATGTTCCGCTCCGGTGGCCACATCGATCACGACACCCTCACCTTCGATGATCAGGTTCGCCTCGATGTGGTTCTTGTACTCCATGAGCTGGCGCTGACCGGCGGCGACGGTGGTCTGGGTCATGGTGAACCCGACTTCGTCGTCGCGGAGCAGGTACCTCGAACTTGTCCAGACGCCGGGCTTCTCGGCGTAGCGGCCCTGGGCCTTCAGGTCGGCGATGGAGCGAACGATCATGGCAGCCTCCGTGTGTCGGTGCCGACAGTAGCGGAGCGGGCGACGGGCGCGCAGCCCACGCGATCGCTAGGGCTGGATCCGTTCGAGGATGGCGTCCAGCTCGTCCTTCACCGCATCGAACAAGCCCTGTTTTCGGGCCGAGAACAGAACCTGTTCGTTGAGCCCGCCTGCGGTGAGGCACGCATCGGCCGTCTGCGCGAGTTCCTGTGCAGGGAGCCCGAGCGTCTCGCCGGCGAGGCTGTGGAACAACGCCGTCGAATAGGCGGCCGCATGTTCGGGCGCGACGCCGTTGTCTTCCATCCAGGCGGCGTTCGTCGCAACGAGTTCGAAGAAGAACCCCATCAGGGCACTGCTGCCAACGAACGTGGAGAAGGTGTCCTCGTCCGTGACGGGGATGATGGTGCCGACATCGGCGAACAGTTCTGCGATTCGCTCATGTGGCGGGAACATGGGCAGCGGACCGAGGCCATTGCGATTCGGGGGCATCGGAATGAGCCGGACGACGTCGGCGTCGGCTCGTCCCACGAGCGTCGTCACCCGCTCGACCTCGAGCCCGGCAATGACGCTGAGAACGGTCGGGGCGGAACGCCAATCGAGGGCGGTCAGGACGTCGAATGCCTGATCCGGGAGCACGCTCACGACGACGATGTCGGAGCCGTCGACGACGGCCTGGTTGGTCGGCGCGACGAGGACGCTTGCGTGGCGCTCGGACAGCTCCAGCGAGCGATGCTC
This sequence comes from Acidimicrobiales bacterium, assembly GCA_020628865.1. Taxonomy (GTDB): domain Bacteria; phylum Actinomycetota; class Acidimicrobiia; order Acidimicrobiales; family SHLQ01; genus SHLQ01. The sequence goes on along the minus strand of JAHDEJ010000034.1, from coordinate 37,184 downwards.
CGATCGGCGGGAGACGAGGATGTCGCCGTCGAACGCTCCGGCCGTGAGAAGGCCTTCGATCATCACCTCGGCGATGGCACCCGTGCCGAGGAAACCGATCGTGGTGGTTGCACGGGCGTCATTCATTGGGACTCCGTCGGCACGCGGTTGGGAGGTCGTGAGCGCCGTCAGGAGTTCTTCGAACGGCAGACGACGAACGGATGCAGCCGGTGTTCAGGAGCTTGTCGGCGTCAGCTCGGCCTCGGCGACGGTGGTTCCGTCGTAGCGGAGCTGGAGCGTGGCCGGCGTCGTCAGCGGGTCGGCGAGGCGGACGACGGCGACGGCAGACGATTCGGCCGGTAGGTCGACCTGCTCGAACTGCAGCGTGGCCGAGACCGGGCCGTCGACGCCGATGACCGCAATGCTGAAGTGCGCCGTCTCGATGGTCTCACCACCGACTTGTCGTGCTCGCACGACGAACGAGGTGATCGAGGACTGGCCCGTGGCGTACGACTGAAGCTCCATCGTCCCGAGCAGCTCGGGGGCGGATGCTCGGGGCGCCGGCGGTACGGAGTCGGCTGCGCCGTCATCCGATGTTGCCGCCACTGGGCCTGCGGGTTCGGTCTCGGGCGCTGCGGTCTCCGAGCGCCCCATGACCTCTGGGTCGATCGGGTCGAGGCCGGTGCCGCCGGTGGTGGGCTCTGAGGCCACCGCACCCTCTCGAGCAGAACCGGCGAGGGCTCCGATGGCAACCACGAGGCCGATGAGGACGATGGCGGCGCCGATGCTCAGTGCAACGAGGGTGCCGCTGCTCTTCCGGCCTGTGGACAGCGGAGGCCTGTCGAGTGGCGCCTCGTCGGTGTCCAGGATGTCGTTGTCCCAGCGGGTCTGACCGGCACGGCGTTCGAGGGCGGACCGGAGCAGTTGTTCGCCCTCCGGTGTCAGCCTGGGGCCGTCATTCACTTCTTGTAGCGACACGTGCACCTTCCGGGTCAGCGAATCCCCCACACGAACTGTGCCGCAACAGTTCGCTGATGTCACCCAGAGTGGTGGATCGAGTTGGTGTGCCGCAATGGGCAAGGCCACCCAGTGGTGGGCTTCGGCTCTACCAGATCATTGGCTTGTGGATTCGCGTCCAGCGAGGGTCAACCCGCCGTACAGGAGCGCGAGCAGGAGCCCGGCTGCTGCGGCCAGAATGCCGAAGTCTTCGGAGCGGCTCCCGGTCGTGACCGTGAGGACCTCCGGTGTGGGAAGCGCTGCGGCGACCCGAATCGTCGAGGACGAATCGGCGAGAAATGGCGCCAGTCGGGTGCAGCGCCACGTTGCGCCATCGGCGTCACACTCCCACTCGCTCTGGGATTCGGGGCTCAACTCCATCGCTCCTGCGATGTGCAGTTCGACGACGGATCCGCGCTCCAGGTCCACGTCGGAGACGTTGTCGATGAGGAACTCGTAGCCGACCGTCGACTCCGTCTCGAGTTCGGTGTAAACGGCCGCGTCCTCGAGGGTCACAGCGAGGACCTCGGTCGCCACCGCGTCTGGGCTCGACCAGGTGAACGTGGTTGCCATCGTCTCCGGAGCGAAGACTTCGCCTTCGGCCGCGAGCACGGCGACACCAGCGATTTGCTGGATGATGTCTTCATCCTCGTCTTCATCCTCGTCTCCGTCCGGGTCCGCTTCGGTGTCGGCCGATGCGGCCGGCTCCTCCGGCGTGGCGGTGTTGGCCGTCGTCGTGCTGCTGGCAGCTGTGGTTCTGGGGGCGGCCGTCGTGGTCGTGGCACCCTCCCCCACGACGGCCTCGTCTGCAGGTGCTGCCGTCGTCGGTGGCGAAGTCTCCTGTGTTGTGGTCGTCGTGGAGCTGTCCGGCGCAACCGGCGCAACCGTCGTGGCCGGAGCGCTTGTCGTGGTGTCCGGTTCTGCGGCTTCGCTCAGGACCGTCGTGGTCGATGACGAAGGAGCTTCTTCGACGGGGTCGACCAGCGCCGTCGTCGTGGTCGACGCCGGTTCGTCGGGCTGCACGGTCGTCGGGGCCACCTCGGTCGAGTCGACGTCTGTCGTGGGGACGCTGCTGGGCGGAGCCGTCGTCGAATCTTCAGGCGCAGTCGTCGTCGTGGGAGGGACCGCGGAGGTGGTGGTTGTAGGAGGCTCTGATGCCGCGGCTGTGGTGGTCGTCGGGGCCGAGCTGCTCGTGGTCACGTCGATCGTGGTGGTGCTCGTCGGAGCGTCGGCCGAAAGACCGCGGCTGGAGGGGTCGATCGTGTCGGGGCTTGTGTCCGCAGCCTCTTGGTCCGTCGGCGCGGCCGTCGTCGTGGGAACCGCATCGGGGTCGACTGGTTCTTCCGCGCCTGTGGGATCGGCGGCGGCTGACGGCTCGGCAAGGCTCTGGGTCTCGCCGGATGGCATGAAGGTCATTGCGTCCGCTGCCACCTGCACGGTGTGGCGGGTGCCGTCCTCCATCCGCACCTGAAGACGAATCGGCAGGACTTCGAGGCCATCGACGAAGGGGCGCCAGCTACCGGCCCGGTAGTCGCTCACGGTGCCGATCTCGTCGGCGAACACCGGCGCCGTCCGCATCTCGACGACCGGCGACGCCGAGACGTCGGAACGAATGAACTTGCGCAGACCCTCGTGGAGGACCCGGAAGCTGACGGCGGTCGGAAGGACCTCTCGACGGACTTCGCCGTTGACGTCCGTGGTGCCCATCAACGTCCAGCGCTGTGTCTTCACGTCGACCTGGCTGCCGGCGATGGGAGCACCGGCCGAGTCAAGAAGCCGAACAACGGCTTCGACAGCAGAAAGGCCGACATCGGTGTCAACGCTCAGGTCTTGTCGAACCTGCGCACGGATGCCGTCCAAGCTCATGCGGAAGCGCGTGCGGACCGGAAGAAGCTCAGCTTCCACACGGCCGTCATCGCCTGTCGTTCCGAGCGTGGCCCACTGCCCGCCATGGGCCTCGACCTGAACACCGGAGAGCGGAGATCCGTCGGCTGAAGACAGCTGCACGGCCGCGAGAACGGTGGAGAAGCGAACGTCCGGATCGACCCCGACGTCCTGCCGAATGCGACTCCGGCGGCCCTCGTGGTTCACCCGGAACGATCGCGTTTGTGGCAGCAGCTCGGTGGTGACCGCCCCGTCCGCATCGGTGCGGCCCAGCTCGCTCCACTCGCGGCCGTTCTGGATCTCGATCAGCGCGTCGTGAAGGGGGGATCCGGTGGAGTCGACGAACCCGATGCGAACGGCCGTGGTCGTGAAGCGCACCACGTGGTCGTCCGCGAGTCGTTGGCGAACGGTGGTACGGCCTCCTCCGGTGGAGAGTCCGAAGCGAACTCTGCCCGGCAGCATCTCGCCGCGGAACTCGCCGTCCTCCGAGGTCGTCCCCAGCGCAATCCAGTCCTCGCCGCGGTACTCGACCGCGGCGCCGCCGACCGGATTGCCAGCGGAGTCCGTCAACGAGACGACGAATGGCGAGGTCGAGAAAGGTACGTTCGCGACCTGACGAAGGTCGACGGTCTTCTCGACCCGGACGCCGTCGAGCGTCACGGCGAACGGCCGACGCGTGGGGAGCAGCTCGATGGACAGCCGGCCGTCTTCACCCGTGACCCCGATCGTCTTCCACGTCCCCGCGCTCTTGAATTCAGCGGCTCCGCCCGCGATGGCGTCGCCCGCGGCGTTGTTCAACTCGATGCGAACGGGCACGGTGGTGAACTGGACGACCGGGTTCTTTCCCAAATGCTGTCGGATCACCTGCCGCACCTCGCGGTGGACCAGCTCGACCTTGGTCTTCGTTTCGGGCATCTGACCCTCGACGCAGCCGTCCTCACCCGTCTCGCCGATGGTGTGCCACTCCTCGTCGTACTCGAATCCGGCAGTCGCCCCGGCGATCGGCTCGCCGGTCGATGTCTGCAGGCACACCGAGCTGGTGGCGACCACATCGGCGAGTGCGGCTGGTGCGGCCGGTCCACCGAAGAAGACCGCGACGCCGAGGAGCATGGCCGCCGCCGACAGCAGTTTCGTGGCCCTCCGGCGTGTCGCAGTGACCTCGAAGCGGGTGGGATCGACGTCGTGCGTGGTGTCGATGTCGCTCGCTGCGTGGTGGCCCACCGCGCAGTAGGAAATGAGGCCCGTTCGGGCCTCCGGGCTGAGCCCGCGGAACTGGACGCCCACCCGGTGGGTGTCGCCCAGGTCCACGAGTGAGCGCACCACTCCCTCGAGTTGCAGCGTTCGCGCGTCACCGTTCGGTACCGGCAGGCGCAACGAGATGGCGACCGTCTGATCGATCTCGTAGGGACAGGTCGCCGCCTGGAGCTTCGAGCCCAGGCCCTTGACGGCAAGATCGATGACACGCACCGGGTGACCGTCGATGACTGCCGACAGGTCCGTCGTGAGGCGGAAGTTGGACCGGCGCTGCTTGCGCCGAACCGCCATCTGGAGGACGTCGACCAGGACCACGATCACCACGAGCCCGATCCCCAGTGCAACGAGCCGGCCGGAGAGGGAGAACCTCGGGAGCAGCCGCGGCCAGATCAGCGTGAGTCCTCGCGCCGCAACCGCTGCGTCGAGGAGAAGCAGCGTCGCTGTGGGGAGGCGGAGCTTCGCAAGCGCTCCGAAACCGGAGCCAGCGCTGGCGTGGAAGGCCACGACCCGACGCTGTATCCCGAGGACCGTGGCGAACGCATTCATGTCCGCGGCCAGTGTTCTCCAGGCCTGCCGGGTCCAGTCGCCGCGCTCCATCGTTCCACGTGCGAGTCGACGGTTCGTCGAGACGAGCATCAGTTGCAGCGGGACCCACATCGCTGCCCAGAGGACGCCCGTGCCCGCATACGGCACCGCCCCGGTCAAAAGCACGGCGATGAGCAGGAGCGTCAGCGCGAACTGGCGAAGGCTGGAAGCGAAGCCGGATGCCAGGGCAACGTGGTCGAGCCGCTGACGGAGATCGAGTTCTGGCTGGCGAAGTGGGTTCTCTGCGGTCGTGAAGACCCGAAGCAGCTCGATGGCCGAGCGCCTCCGCGCCATGAGGTAGGAGCCGAGTGAGTCCGGGGCCGCTGCGTGGACGACCTCGGGACCGCCGTAGTAGCGGCAGTTCCATCCGCCAGCTTGCAAGCGGACCATCGACCGCTGAAGGGCAGCCTGGTCGCCGCGATCGAAGCCGCCGCTCGTGGCAATCGCCAGCACGCGCACGATCGAACCGCCGCCGCGCCAGGATGCGGCGCCCCGCTCCCCCAACCCGGGCTGGACGATCCGGCTTCGGAACGCGTCCTCGTCCCGCCCGCCGCGGAGGTGGGCGAAGGAATCGGTGTTGAGGAGCCCGAGCCCGGCTTGCACGTAGGCGACGCTCGGGTCTCGGAAGTTCGGTGCAAGCACCTCGATGCACGACGGCATCGGGACCTGTCCGGCCTCGAGCCACAGCGCGAGTCGACTACGACGAGCTCCCGCCCAGAACCCGTCGACATGGTTTCCCGGAGCGACGACCACATCGACATCGAACGCCTCGATCACGTCGAGCAGCTCCGGCCGCTCCTTCTGAACGGTCACGACGACCCGGTGTGCGTGTCGCACCTCCCGGCAGCTGATCAGCGTCCGCTCCAGCTCCTCCGGTGTGTGGAACGTGCAGGTGACGACGATGTCGACGGGAACGTCCACCGGTCCGGCCGTTGCCCGTTCCGGCGACGGACTGGTCCACGCAAGCATCGCTCGGAGGGCGAACTGCGCGAACCCCCACAGTTCCAGGACGACGAAGATCGTCCAGATGAGCCAGTTGCCGGGTCCGGAAACGACCAGCCAGGCGAGATGGGCCACCCCGAGCGCGCCAGTGCTCAGCACCGAACGCCGCAACGATCGATCCGCGTGTTGTGTCGCGGCCGCCCGCGTCGACACCTTTGTCATGTTCCGCCGTTCCGCCAACGTCCAAGTACACGACTCCGTCGGAGCCACCGTGGTTGCGCGTGAGGGTCGAACGGCCCTTCATGACGATCGGGTTGGAAATGGCGCGCTCTAGGAGAGGAGCGCCTCGACGCGTTCGATGAGGCCGTCTTCGCCCAGTGCCGAGATGAGCACCTCGACCTCGCCGGAGTCGTCGATGAAGACGAACGCCGGCTGGCTCGTGACCCCGTACTGGCGCCAGATCTCGGTGTCCTCGTCGGCGACATGTTCGAACCCGGTGACATCGAATTCTTCGACGAACGCCTGCATTTCGGAGAGATCGTCCCGTCCGGCCACGCCGACGAAATTCACGTCTGTTCCGAATTGTTCCTGCACCGATGCGACCGCACCGGCTTCACGTTTGCAGGTCGGTCACCAGGGGGCCCAGAACCAGAGAACCGTGTCTTGGCCCTCGAGCGCACCGAGATCGATCTGTCCACCGGTGACGGTGTCGAACACGACCGGTGTGGCTTCAGCCTCACTGACGGTCTCTGCTTCGGTCGCCGGTGCCGCATCGGCGGCCTCGGCCGTGGTGTCGACGTCCGCCTCGCCACCGCAGGCAGCCAGAGCGATCGCCATCGCTGCCGCAGAGAGTGCATGTCGCATTCGCATACGGAAACGGTAGCCGCCGGCCCGCCCGACCGATGGTCGGTTTCGCGAATATTCACAACCCACGTTTCGGCAGGGTCGTCGTTTACGATGGCGAACGTCGAAGGGAGCAATGTGTCGATCGAGGAATGGCAGCAGCGGGCCCGCCGGGAGCTTCGGGATGCAGATCCGGACACGCTCGAGGTGATGACGCCGGAGGGCATTCCCGTCAAGCCCCTGTACACGGAAGCCGACCTCGCCGAGGTCGAACATCTCGGCGGTGTGCCGGGAGTGGCGCCCTTCGTGCGTGGGCCTCGGGCCACCATGTACACGAACCGGCCGTGGACGATCCGCCAGTATGCGGGGTTCTCCACGGCCGAGGAATCGAACGCCTTCTACCGAGCGAACCTCGCTGCCGGCCAGATGGGCCTGTCGGTGGCCTTCGACCTCGCCACCCACCGGGGGTACGACTCGGATCATCCGCGGGTCGTCGGCGATGTGGGCAAGGCGGGTGTGGCCATCGATTCGGTGGAGGACATGAAGATCCTCTTCGACGGGATTCCGCTCGATCAGATGAGCGTGTCCATGACCATGAACGGCGCCGTCCTTCCCATCCTGGCCTGCTACATCGTTGCGGCCGAGGAGCAGGGCGTCAGCCAGGATGCCCTTTCGGGAACGATCCAGAACGACATCCTCAAGGAGTTCATGGTTCGCAACACGTACATCTATCCGCCGGAACCGAGCATGCGGATCGTTGCGGACATCATCGAGTACACGAGCGAGCACATGCCGCGCTTCAACTCGATCAGCATCAGCGGCTACCACATCCAGGAAGCTGGCGCGACGGTCGATCTCGAGCTGGCCTACACGCTCGCCGACGGCCTCGAATATGTCCGAGCCGCAATGTCCAAGGGCCTCGACGTGGATGCGTTCGCCGGCCGGCTGAGCTTCTTCTTCAACATCGGCATGGACTTCTTCATGGAGATCGCGAAGCTTCGGGCGGCCCGTCTGCTCTGGGCCGAGCTCATGGCACAGTTCGAGCCGCAGGATCCGAAGTCGTCGATGCTGCGCACACACTGCCAGACGTCGGGCGTGTCGCTCACCGAGCAGGATCCGCACAACAACGTGGTGCGTACGGCGTTCGAGGCGATGGCCGCGGTGCTTGGCGGCACCCAGAGCCTGCACACCAACTCGTTCGATGAGGCGCTTGGCCTGCCGACCGAATTCTCGGCCCGAATCGCCCGCAACACGCAGCTCATCCTGGCGGAGGAAACCGGCGTGACCCGAACCGTCGACCCGCTGGCGGGCAGCTACTACGTGGAGAAGTTGACGGCCGACCTCGCCGATCGGGCGCGGGAGATCATCACCGAGATCGAAGGCATGGGCGGCATGACGCAGGCGATCGCCGACGGTGTTCCGAAGTTGCGCATCGAGGAAGCGGCGGCACTTCGACAGGTTCGCATCGATCAGGGAACGGACACCGTCGTCGGTGTCAACAAGTACCGGGTCGACGACGGCGAATCCGTCGACGTGTTGGACATCGACAACACCGAGGTCCGCCAGCAACAGGTTCGACGCCTGGAGGAAACCCGATCCCAACGAGATGCCGGTGCAACCGAGTCGGCGCTCGAGGCATTGACCCAGGTGGCGATCGGCAACGGCAACCTGCTGGAAGCGTGCGTGGTCGCCGCTCGAGCCCGGGCGACGGTCGGCGAGATGTCCGACGCGATGGAAGCCGTGTTCGAACGGCATCGTGCCCAGACGGAACTGCTGTCGGGCGTCTACGCCGAGGCCTACGAGGGGCGCGAAGAGTTCGAAGCCGTACGGACGGCCGTCGACGGGTTCATGAGCGCCCACGGACGCAAGCCGCGGATGTTCGTCGCGAAGATGGGCCAGGACGGCCACGATCGGGGCGGACGAGTCATTGCCACGGCGTTTGCCGACATGGGCATCGACGTCGTTGTCGGACCGCTCTTCCAGACGCCCCAGGAGGCCGCCACAGAGGCGCAGCACCATGAGGTGGACGTGGTGGGTGTGTCGAGCCATGCGGCCGGTCACACGACCCTGGTGCCCGAGCTCATCGGCGCCCTCCACGCCGATGGCAGCGACATCGCCGTCATCTGCGGCGGCGTCATCCCGCCCAAGGACTACGACGAGCTGACGGCTGCGGGCGTGATCGGAATCTTCGGTCCGGGAACCAACGTGCCGGAGGCCGCAGCAGAGGTGGTTGCGCTGCTGCACGAACGTCGAATGGAGGCCGGCCAATGAGCGATCGACCGTTCCGCATTCTCGGCCTGCAACAGATCGCCATCGGTGGGCTCGATCTCGCTGCGCTGTCGAACCTCTGGGTCGACGTGCTCGGCGTGCAGAAGACCGGCGACTACACGAGCGAATCCGAGAACGTCCGCGAAGACATCCTCACGCTCGGGTCCGGCGCACATGCGGTCGAGATCGATCTCATGCAGCCGCTCGACCCCGAGTCGCGCCCGAAGGTGCACGACCCGGCGTTGAACCACATCGGACTCTGGGTGGACGATCTGCCGGCGGCCGTCGAGTGGCTCTCGGACCAGGGCATGCGGTTCACTCCAGGAGGGATCCGCCCCGGAGCGGCCGGCCACGACATCGTGTTCGTGCACCCGAAGGCGTCCGACGAACTGCCCCTGTCCGGCGAGGGTGTGCTGATCGAGCTGGTGCAGGCTCCGCAGGACGTCATCGACCAGCTCGGCTGACCGGTCCCCCAGCGGGGCCGTCGGGTTCAGGAAGGGTCGATCACCACGACCACGTCGCCGGCGCCGACACTGTCGCCTTCGGCCACCCGCACTTCGGTGACCGTGCCGGCAACATCGGAATCGATGTTGTTCTCCATCTTCATGGCTTCGAGCACGACCAGAGCGTCGCCAGAGGCCACAGCATCGCCGGCGCTCACGTTGACCCGCACGATGGTTCCCTGCATGGGTACGGCGATCTCGCCGGTACCGGCGCCTCCGCCTCCCCCACTGCTCGCCGCCGCCCGTCGCTTGGATGGGGCCGCTGCGGCGGGAGCTGCTGCACTTTCGGGGACCCACATGCGCACGTCGAAGCGGCGGCCATCGACCTCGACCGGCACCTGCTTCATGACGCGGACAACGTCGTCGTCGACGTCGGGGGCGCCTCCGGCATCGGACCGCACGCCGGTGAGGTCGAGCGTCTTCTCGACCCAGTTGGTCGAGTGCGTCACCGTCTGGAACGCCTCGGCTTCGAGGATGGCGCGGTCGGCGGGAACGGTGGTGGCCACGCCTTCGATGACCAGCTCGTTCAGCGCACGGAGCGCCCGACGGATGGCGGTTGGACGATCGTGACCCCAAACGCAGAGCTTGCCCACCAGGTTGTCGTAGTACTGGCTGATCTCGTCGCCGGACTCGTAGCCCGTGTCGAACCGGGTGCCGAAGCCATCGGGGGCCCGCAGGATCGAGATCGGCCCCGGCGACGGCAGGAACGCGCCCTCGGCCGGGTCTTCCGCGTTGATGCGAATCTCGATGGCGTGGCCGCGAATGGTGATGTCGTCCTGGGTGAATGGCAGCGGCTCGCCGGAGGCCACGCGGAGCTGCTGTTCGACCAGGTCGATGCCGGTCACGAGTTCGCTGACGGGGTGCTCGACCTGCAGACGAGTGTTCATCTCCAGGTAGTAGAAGCTTCCGTCCTCGTACAGGAACTCGACGGTGCCGGCGTTCGTGTAGTCGCAACCATGCGCAACCGCGATGGCGGCCCGGCTCATGTCGTCGAGGATGGCGGGGTCGATGTCGGGAGCCGGCGCTTCCTCGATCAGCTTCTGATGGCGACGCTGCGCCGAGCAGTCCCGAGTGCCGAGGGAAACGCAGTTGCCGTGATGGTCGGCGAGCACCTGCACCTCGACGTGGCGCGGGTTGCTGAGGTAGCGCTCCATGTAGATCTCGTCGCGGCCGAAGTAGGCGAGCGCCTCACGCTGGGCGGATTCGATGGCCGCCTCGACTTCGTCGGCCGAGCCGACGACCTTCATGCCCCGACCGCCACCGCCGTAGGCCGCCTTGATCGCGATGGGATAGCCATGCTCGTCGCCGAAGGCGTGAACCTGTGAAGGATCGGTGATGAGGTCGGTCGTGCCGGGTACGCCGTGGACGTCGACCTTCTCGGCAGCCTCACGAGCGGAGATCTTGTCGCCCATGACCTCGATTGCTGCCGGCGGAGGACCGATGAAGGTGACGCCCATCTCGGTGATCGCACGGGCGAAGTCGGCGTTCTCGCTGAAGAACCCGTAGCCGGGGTGCACGCCGTCGGCGCCGGACTCTCGGATGATCTCGAGCATTCGATCGGTGTTGAGATAGGACTCGGCCGCCGTCTGGCCGCCGAGCGCAAAGGCCTCGTCTGCGAGCCGAACGTGCAGGGCATCACGGTCCAGCTCGGAGTAGACGGCAACGGTCTTCACACCGAGCTCGCTGCAGGCCCGAATGACTCGAACGGCGATCTCGCCCCGGTTGGCGACAAGTACCTTCTCAAACACGTTGTGGAACCCTCACTGGTGAACGATCACGCAAATCTAGCCCTCGTGGGGAGGGATCGACCACGAGAGCGAAATGATTGCTCCGGACGCGACGATGCCAGCGCAGAGAACTGCGCCGGCATCGTTTCGTCTGTCGTGCCTGGGATCAGGCTTCGAGCTCGTCCTCGGCACGACGGCCTGCGGCCAGAGCGGCGAAGCCGGCAAGGGTCAGTGCGCCACCGACGAGCGCCAGCGAGGCGGCCAGGTCTGAAGGACCGGTCAGTGCCAGCGTCTGCGGCTGCTCAGGAGCGGCGGCCGCCACGGCGATGGTGGTGGTCGTCGTGGTGGTCGTCGTGGTCGTGGTGCTCGTCGCCGTGTCCAGCACGCCCTGATCGACCGTGGTGGTCGTGGTGGGCGCGGCCGTGGTCGTGGTGGTCGGCGCAGCGGTCGTCGTCGTGGTCTCCGGTGCGGAGGTCAGCGTGAACGAGATGCACTTGGCCACGACCGAGTTGTTGACCGAGTCGCCCGGGAGCATGTGCTGCAGGGTGATCGACGAGATCGGCGAGGTGATCACCTGGTCGGTGTAGGACTGGACGATCACGTGGTTGTCGCCCGGGTCGGCGATGATCGGCGAGGTGTAGCCGGAGTCAGCGGTGAAGAACCAGCGCTCGTTCGGCTCGACCGGATCGTCCATGTCGGCCCAGGAGGACATCCGGACCTCGTAGGTGCCTGCGGGAATCGACACGGCGAACGGTCCAGCGCTCTCGACCACGCCTTCGGCCAGGTTGACGTCCGGAGCGATGACGATGTCGCCCGGGCAGGCATCGCCCGGTGCGGCGAAGGCCAACGACTCGGGGACCGCCCCGTCATCGGGGCTGGAGCAGGCTGAGAAGAGCAGGGCAGCTCCGGCAAGAATGGCGGCGAGGTTGGTGCGCCGTCGTGGTGTGTGCACGCGCATCGGGGGTCTCCTTTGAGGGCGTCCGTTCCGATGCCATCGGCCGAAGTCGCCGTGCAATGAGGTCCGTTGGGCGGGTTTGGGTCCCTCGACCCAGTCAGGCCCGACCCATGATCTTTTCGACGTCGATCTCGATGACGACTCGATCGTCGCGTTGCTTTGGCGGCCGATAGCGGGCCGCATAACGAGCCACCGCGTCGGCGGCGATCGCCGCGTCGTCGGTGCAGCGCGCAACTCCGGACAGCGTCAGCCACCGTCCTCCGTCCACCTGGCACACGGCGGCCGCGAGTGGTTCGTTCGTGGTCAGGCGGGCCTTGAATGACGCAGACCAGGTGATGATTCGTGCGGTTCGTGTCTCGGGCTCGTAGCTGAAACCGACCGGCGTCACGTGCGGCGTCCCGTCCGGCCGCACCAGGGTGAGCGAGGCAAGGTGCCGCTCGGCCAGGAATGCAAGCACGTCGTCGGATGGGTTGGACGGGTCAATGGACATGCGTCGAGTCTCTCACCCGGGCACTGCTCGTGACGGCTTGTCAGCCACCCTCACCCCGACGGAATTCGTCGAGGCGGCGCCGGTCTCGTTTCGTCGGCCGTCCGGCCCCGGGTTCCCGGGTTGCGACCGGTGCCGGACGCATCGGGCTCGGTTCCGGCGGCGGGCTGTGGTCGACGTAGGCCGTGGCGGCGACGGCTGCGCCGACCCGCTTGCTTGGGGTCTCGACCACTTCGAGTTCGCGGGTTCGGCCACGCTGCCGCACGTGCACGAGCATTCCGGCGCCCACCGGGCGGCTCGGCTTCGCCATGACGCCGTCGACCCGGACGGCCCCGGCTGCGCACGCGGCATTCGCTGCCGAGCGGGTCTTGAAGATCCGGACGGCCCACAGCCACACGTCGACTCGAACCGTGCTCACGTGCGCCCGCCTGCCCGGACGAAAAAGGTAGAGGCCCCTGTCGGACGACCGAAGTCGTGCGCCAGGGGCCTCAAGGTCGGTTCAGGATCCACCCGCATCGTCTTCACCGGTTGTACCGTTTCATTCGATGTACCACTGCCCCGTCGGACTTGCGTCTGGCGGGGCAGTTCTGCGTCGGGTCCCAGGTTCTGGCCGAAGCCGTCACCCGGAGCTGCGCCCCGCTCCTCGTTCGTTGCCCGAAGGCGCTGATCGTGGTGTGGGTTGCGGCGGACCGTGTCCCTCGCTTCGGATTCCGTGACCTCGCTCCTACCTCCGTTTTGCCCGTGATTCCCGCCGACAAGTCGGTGGTTCTCCCGAGCCCCGGTGGCGGTTTCGCTGCCGTTCCTCCGTTGCTGTCGCCACCTTTGTCGCCGGTCGGAAATGCGTCAAGCGAAAATCGAGAATCCCCAGAGTTGTCGACAGGTTTTCCAAGATATCCCCAGAACCTGTGAAGTTGGTCACAGGGTTATCCGCAGGGTCGAGTGGGTGCCTCCGAGACCGTGGTGGCCCAAATACGTTCTGTGGCGCAACCACGGCTAGCGTGGTGGCATGTCGAGACGCCTCGAGGTCGAACTGACCAGCAAACGAGAAGACGGTACCTACACCTGGCGAGCCGCCGGGGCGAAGCAGCCCAAGGGCGAGCTCGATGGTGCCTTGTTGTACGAGGGTGCCGAGGTCGGCGACGTCGTGCGGGCCGACGCCGAGTTCGCCGTTGACGGCGTGTTCATCGTGTCGGTGCAGCCGCCGAAGGCGAAGCGCCAGAAGCCCCAGACGCTGGAAATCCTCGGCTCGGGCAAGGACGAAGGCGGTGTCACCACCCAACTCGTGGGCAAGCGTGGCCGGGACGACCGCGGTGATCGTGGCGGTCGCGGCGACAAGCGTCGTGGCGGTGGACGACGAGACAACCGGGGCGAACGCGGCGATCGTGGCGGTCGCAACGACCGCGGTGGCCGCGGCGATGGCGGTCGCGATGGCCGTTCACGCAACCGTGGCGGCAACGATCGTCCCCGTCGGGAACGTCCACGCCCAGAGCCGAAGCCGAAGCCGAAGCGCCTCCGCGCCAAGCGCATCCATCGCGATGCTGCGCTCAACGACATCCCCGAGATGCAGCGGCCGCTCGCCCGCATCGTCCTTCGAGACGGCGTTCCCGGGCTGCGCTCCACGATCGAGAAGCAGAACGAGCTCGCCCGCACCCGCTCGCAGCCAGAGATTCCGCCGAAGATGCTCGAAGCGGTCGGCGAGAAGCTCCTCCCCCGCCTGCGATCCGCCGAATGGCGTGACAACGCCGAGGCCGCGCTCGCCGGCATTGCCGACGTCGACCTGCGAGACATCCGCAAGGTGGTTGTCGCAGCCGAGAACGGCGCCAAGGACGAAGAGGGCCGAGCGCTGGCGCAGCAGCTCAAGGATGGCCTCAGCGCCCGGGTCGAAGCCGAGCACGGCAAGTGGCTCAGCGAACTGAACAGCCTGTTGGGCGAAGGCCGGACCGTGCGAGCGTTGCGCCAGTCGTCACGCCCACCGAAGGCCGGAGCACCCCTCCCCGGCGACCTGGCGACCCGTCTCGCCGAGGGAGCCAGTGCGTCGATGACGGCAGACACGGCTCCAGAGCGTTGGGGCACCGTGCTGGACGCTGTTGCGTACTCGCCCGTTCGTCAGCAGGTCCAGCCGCAGGCATTGCCTGCCAAGGTCACCGACGAGCTCCGAGCGACCGTGCGCAAGCTCTCCAAGCGTGTGCCACACATCGCCGCAATGTTCGACACGCCGGCTCCGGCTGCTGCCCCCGCAGCTCCCGCTCCTGCCCCTGCCCCTGCTCCCGCTGCAGAGGCGCCGGCTCCGGCGGCGGAGACCCCTCAGTCCTGATCGAGGCTTCGGTGCACGCTGATCGAGCGTGCGACCAGGCCGAAGCTCTCAAAGAAGTTCTTGGTGGCGCGGTCGCCCGGGAGTGCCCGGGCGTCGATGCCGGCACAACCGTGGTTCGTCGCGTCCTCGACCGCCAGGGCGAGCAGGCGTTCGCCAACACCGACGCCGCGGGCCGGCGCCTGCACGAACAGATCACGAACGGTCGAAATGGTGCTGCCGTCGGGCAGACCATGGCGTGTGGCGACGAGGTGGCCCACGACCACGTCGTCGATCGTGCCGACCAGGACGAGTGTGTCCGCGTCCGACAGGTCCTCGCCGAACCCGGCGGCGACGTCGTCTCGGCGGCCGTGCAACTGGGTTTCGAGGTGGCCACCGCGAACGCCGACGATTCCTGTCGCTGCCTCGGCATCGAGCTGCACGAGCGTTGCGATGTCGTCTGCGGTCGCGGGACGAGCAGAAACGGCGATGGGCTCGGTCACTCGCTGTCTCGCAACTGCGCGATCTTGCGAAGGACCGTCACCCGGTTCCGATTCGCGGCCTCGTGGGCCTCGACCTGATCGAGCTCCTCCGCCGTGAGTTGGGGCAACAACTTCACGATGTGGGCGGCGGCCTGACTGTCGTACTCGGCGATTGGAAAGTCGTCGGGCTCGGAAACGACCGTGGCGGTGGCGGCAGCCGCTTCTGCGTCCGGCGTCGACGACGGTGTCAGATCGATGCCGAAGATGTCGACGATCACCTGCCCGGCCTCGTTCGTCACACGATCGGCCAGCCCCTCGAGGGTTGACGTGCCCTTCTTGGCTGCCGTTCGGGCAACGAAGCGGCCGAGGGTCACCTGGGACTTGCCCCGTTCCACGAGCCTCGGGAAGTTGTCGAGCGCCTCCAATGCAAGACCGACCGGTGCGTACACCAGCAGATCCAACAATTGGTCAGACGAGTCCTTTTTCTGGCTGGCCATGGACCTCAGAGTACCGTGGCCGGCTCCGCTTGGTCAGGCGCAATCGACGCAAATGACGTCGTCGTCCGGGAACTGGATCAGGGGCTTGATGAGCCAGCAGGACTCGCAGGTGCGCTCGTCCTCGCTCTTGGCCGGGACGTCTTCACCCGGAGCCTTCGGCGGAGCCGCAGGACTTCCTTCGTCTTCGTCCTCGTCGTCTTCTTCGTCGTCGCCGGAGGCGAGACGGTCCTTCAGGATGACATCGAGGTCGGCCTCGACATCGTCTTCGTCGTCTTCGTCCTCATCTTCAGCGACGGCCTTCTTGACCGGCGCCGCGCCGTCTTCATCTTCGTCGTCTTCGTCGTCGAGGTCGTCGTCATCGCCATCGAGCGGAAGGTCGCCGTCGAGGTCATCGTCGAGGTCGGGGTCGATGTCGTCGCCGTCGAGGTCAGGGTCGAGGTCGTCGTCGTCGACGTCGACGTCCTCCACGTCTTCTTCGTTGTCGTCCACAAGGTCTTCGTCAGCCATTGATCCTCAGTAGGTGGGAGCAGCTCTGGGGGGAATATAGGCAGAACGCGGCGGTACGGCGACCATTGCGCCAACTTTTTTCGTCACGTCCGCTCACTGCGTCCGTTTTGCCGCCTTGTTCTCGGCGTCCAGACGCTCGAGATTGTCCTCCTGGGAGTGGTCCACGAAGGTCATCATCTCGGCCACCGCACGGTGCCCGGCACGCTCTGCGATCTGGCGATGCATCTCCTGGGCGACGTACCGGTACGCAGGATGGCCCTGCACGGCGGAGCGCAGCTCGAGCACGTGCATCGCCGATCGGGCGTTCATCTGCATGCTGTAGCGCACACGGTAGGCCAGCGCCACGGCGTACGGCGCTTGGGCCGGGAACTCCTCGGCCAACGCCTCGTACAGCGACGCCGAACGCTCCATCGTCCGTTCGAAGATCTCGGTGTGTCCGGCGATGGACACCGCCTCTGGCATCACATAACCGTGGTCGGTGGAAAGCGGCTGCCACTCGATCGTGAGCAGGCGGTGGCGCTGCAGATCACGGAACGCTCCGTAGTCGGAGAGCACATCGAAGCGGTAGTCGACCCGCTCCAACGCTCGACCGGGGCGATGGCGACGGTTGGATCGATCACCCACGTACGCCTTCATGATTGCCAGGCGTTCGTCGACGGTCATCGCCTGCACCTGACGGACGATCTCTCGCTCGGCCAGGTTGGTCGTCGGGTACAACATGGCGGTGACGAGCTTGACCTCGGCGTCCGGGTCGAAGTCGACCAGATCGACCATCGTCTCGGCTTGCGGCGGCGCGGAGGTGTCCAACAACGACGCAGAAAGCTCCGCGACGGCCGCCTGGTTGTCGGCCATGTAACTGCTGGTCACCTCGCCGCGATCCGGGAGATCGACGCGCTTGAGGAACGACGGGATCACCTTGCGAAGCTCGGACAACATGAGGTCGGCGTACACGCGAGCCTCGGGCAGCGCCGACGCCCGCATCCGAAGCAGCAGTGCCTCGTAGGCCTGACCGCTGCCGTAGATCCCGACGTTGGACAGCGACGCAGCGGGCAGCATGCCGCGGATCGAATCGAGGGCCTTGGCGCGGATCGCCTGCCGGTAGGCGATGTCCACATCACTTTCCCGCTTCGGGATGAGCTCCTTGTGGAAGTCCTCCAGCGGGGTGATGAGGCCGCTGTAGTCGTCGAAGATCCGGTCCATCTCGCCGATGTAGCGGGTGCCGAGGGTCGAGTTCAGGATGTCGTCGTCCCGATAGAAGCGGTAGCGGCCGCCGAGGCGCTCGTCGTAGCGGATGTAGCGCGTCGACTGCTCGAGGTAGGACATGATGCGGCCCCACTCGAGGACCTTGGTGAGCACGTTCGAAGCCTGTTCACAGGCGAGGTGAACGCCGCCGAGCTGAGCAACGGAATCGTCGCCGTACTGGAAGAAGACCCGGTCGTAGAGTTCCTCGGCCCGGCGCAGACCGGTCGTGGCATCGATCGACTCGTCGCCGCTGATGTCCAGATCGTCGACGAACTCTTCGAGAAACAGTCGGCGGAGGCTCTTGTGCGAACGCGAGTAGCGGGCAAACAGGGCGCCCTTCACCACTTCGGGCAGGTTGACCAGTGCGAAGACCGGTTGATCGAGGTTGGTGAAGTACCGCCGGAGAACGTCGGCTTCAGCCGGGGTGAACTCTTCTACGTCGTATGCGCCCACGGCGCCTGATGCTACGGCGCTGGTGGTGCTCGTGTACGGATCGGGGGCCGAAATCTCCGGCATCCGAACAGATGTCAGATGAGGATCGAGAGTGCGTCGGGCACGACCGTCCACTCGATCTGTCCCGACGCGGTGATCGGCTCGCCGTCGACGATGAGTCGATCGCCGGAGGCCACCTCGAACGTGCCGCGCTTCAGACGGCGAATCGAGATGTCCGGATGGGGTACGTGTGCCCCTGCGGGGAGACGGCTCGCTGCCTTCCGGCGGTCGGAAAACGACAGTTTGGCCTCGACGACGTCGAGGCGGCCGTCGTTCGGATGGCCCCGTGGGGCGACGTTCCACTCCCCCACGAAACTGGCGTTCATGACGGCCAGCGTGGTGCCCGCCCAGAAACGGCGCCGCCGAACGACGTGGGCGACGAACGGTCGCTCCGTCCCGTCCGGAAGCGTGAGGATGCCGATGTCGATCGGCAGTACCGTCCGCTCCTCGTTGCGGAGCTGCTGGACGGTGCCGCGCCCACCGACGGTTCGGTGCAGGTCCCCGGCCAGAAGGCCGACGACGCGATCGGGATCGTCGGCCGACCATGAGGCGGCAAGAGCGGCGTCAGCGTCCACGACGGGCGCGTCGGCCGGGAGCCGGCCACGGCCACCCCAGTCCTCGCCCTTCTCGATGGTCATCCGTCCGCTCCGTCGGCCGTCTCGGCGTCGTCCTCCTCCATCGGAGCGTCGACGATGCCGCGCTGCATCATGTCGACGGCGGCGGCCGCTGCGCGGCGCGTGCCGGTGTTCGGCGCAACGACCGCGACCTGGGAGACGAGGTCCAGGACCTGCTTCATCGAACGAACGAAGTCTCCGCCCGACAGGTCCTCCTCATCCAGGATGTCGCCGAGGCCGCCTCCGGCCGCCCAGCCGTGCGTGGCGGCGAACAGGCTCGGGTCGATGTCTCGGCTTTCGGGAAGACCGTGGGCGGACTCCAGGCGTTGAATCCGAGCGAGGGTCGCCTCGATGCCCCGCATCGAGGCTTCTGCGGCGGGGGTCGAGTACCACTCCGGTGGCGGGTCGTCGTTGCGGCGCCGTTCGTGGACGAAGGCGGACACCAGACCGGCGAGCGTCGCCGGATCGTGATCGTCGAGGTGGCCGGCGAGCAGCGACTCGACGAGCACGAGGTCGAGCTCGTGGAACGTACCGAGGAGGATGCTCCCCCGCTCGGTGAGCGTCCATTTGTCGATGTGGCCGAGTTCGGTCAGCAGCGCAACGACCGAACCGAATCGCTCGGCCAGCTGGCCGCGGCGCCGGGCGATGCGAGCGTTCACCCGCTTGAGTTCGCGGCGCGTCTGGGTGGTCTCCTCGTTGCGCCACGGCGAACTCGACGGTTCAGGAGCAGTCGGGGCCGAGGCTTTCGTCCGGTTGGCTCGGCGCTTGAGCGAGCGGAGCTGGCCCACCAGGTCGTGTTGGTGGGACCGACTGTGCGGGTTGAACGGCTCCGGCAGCCGGAGCGACTTCACGACGAGCGGCGGCTCGGTCAACGCGTCTGCATCGAGGGTGTGTGGTTCGCCGTCGCGGTCGAGCACTTCGACCTTCACCACACGACGGCGCCACGACACGGAGAGCACCGCAACGACCCGGCCGACGTCGATGGCGTCACCGGGGCGGAGGCGGCTGAGGGCGTCGTCGATCTCCGTGCGGTCGGCGCTGGCAAGACCCTCCTCGGTCGTCTGCCCGAGTCGCTTCTCGAGCACGGCGCGCCGTTCGAGCAGGGACTCGATCGCGCGGTTCGCCTGGAACTGGCCGAAGGATCGGCTCATCAGCTCCTCGGCCTCCTTGCGCGTGTACCGCTCCACGAGGTGGCACGTCATGTTGTAGGTCGGGCGGAACGCCGACCGGAGCTCGAAGGCCCGGCTCTTCGCCAGTCCGGACACCTCGTCGAACGTGGTGAACGGGGTCCAGAGCACGACGGCGTGGCCTTCGTCGTCGATGCCTCGACGACCCGCCCGCCCCGTCAACTGCGTGTAGTCGCCCGGTGAGAGGGTCTCGTGGTGCTCGCCCGTGAACTTCGAGAGCTTCTCGATGACGACGGTTCGGGCCGGCATGTTGATGCCAAGCGCCAGCGTTTCGGTGGCGAAGACCGCCCGCAGCAGACCCATGGTGAAGAGTTCCTCGACCGTCTCCTTGAAGAGCGGCACGATTCCGGCGTGATGGGCGGCCACACCCGCCTGCAGGCCGGCCAGCCACGTGTCCCATCGGAGCGCGGCCCGATCCGTCTCGCTGAGGTGGCCGGTGCGCAACATGACGTGCTCGGTGATCCGTTGGGCCTCCGCATCGTCGGTCAGACGGATTCCCGCGGTGCGAACCGCGTCGACGGCGTCTTCGCAACCGGCCCGGCTGAAGATGAAGGTGATGGCGGGAAGGAGATTGCGTCGACGGAGTTCGGTGATCACCTCCGGCCGGCGCGGGGTGCGCCAGGGCCGGCGCTGGGGCGGCCCGTTCCGGCGCTTGTCCCGACCGCCGCTGCGTTGCGGGTCGTACTTGCGGCCCTCCGGGTTGCTGCGGCCCTTTCGGAGCGTGGGAAGCAGGTGGAGTCGGCCGCTCTTCTTCTCGCCGATCAGGTAGTTGTTCTGGAGGCGGACCGGTCGGGTCGTCTCCGTGACGGCCTCACAGGGCCCGTGCACGGAGGAGATCCACTCGGCCAGTTCGTCCGCATTCGAAACGGTCGCGCTGAGCGCAACGAGACGGATGTGGGACGGCAGGTGGATGATGACCTCCTCCCAGACCGGTCCCCGGTAGTTGTCCTGGAGGTAGTGCACCTCGTCCATGACGACGACGTCGGTGCTGTCGAGGCGCTCCGGTTGCGAATAGAGCATGTTGCGAAGGACCTCGGTGGTCATCACGACCGCGCTCGCGTCGCCGTTGATCGAGTTGTCGCCGGTCAACAGGCCGACGTTGTCGCGTCCCATCCACCCTCGAAGATCGCGGAACTTCTGATTCGAGAGTGCCTTGATCGGTGTGGTGTAGAGGCCTCGCCGGCCCTGCGACGCAGCTCGGGCGATCGCATACTCGGCCACCCACGTCTTCCCGCTGCCCGTGGGCGCCGACACGACGACTGACCGGCCCGCGTCGAGGTGGTCCATGGCATCGACCTGAAAGCGGTCGAGATCGAAGGAGCGCGGCGGCCCGTCGAAGGTGGCGGCCATCAGGCGGCCGTGGCGGCCTTCTTGCGTTGCTTGCGAGCTCGGATGATGCCGAACAGGACCGCAGCCTCGTAGAAGATGTACATCGGCACCGAGAGGACCATCAGCGTGATCGGGTCACCGCTCGGCGTCAGGATCGCCACGAGGACGACGATGCCGACGATTGCGTACCGGCGGCCGGACTTCAGCGCCTGCGTGGACACGACGCCGACGAGCTGCAGGAAGATCAGGACGAGCGGGAACTGAAACCCGAGGCCGAAGGCGACGAGCATCTTGACGACGAACGCGATGTAGGGCCCCGGAGTGAGCAGGCTGTCGATTCGGTCGCCACCGAAGTTGAGCAGGAAGTCGAGGGCCCGGGGGATGCTCCAGTAGGCAAGCGCCGAGCCGAACAGGAACAGTGATGCGCCGCTGAAGACGAACGGGATCGCCCAGCGACGCTCGTGTGGGTAGAGGCCGGGCACGACGAACTTCCACACCTGCCAGAGCACGACGGGAATCGCCAGGATGAATCCGCCGTACGCGGCGATGGTGAAGACGAGGCTGAACTCTTCGAGCGGCTCCGTTTGGAACAGTCGGCAGTTCTCCTGCGACACGAAGCCGTCGTTGTCCCGCTCCGGCAACGACTGGCAGTACGGCTCGATGATCGCATCGATGATCTGGCCGCGGAAGATGAAGCACACGATTGCGCCCACGGTGATCGCCATTGCGGCGCGGAGAATGCGGGTGCGCAGCTCCTCCAGATGCTCGATCAGCGTCATTTCGCCCTGCGGGCGTTCTTCGGTCTCCGTCATCGGTCGCTCGGGAGCCCCGCAGCGTCTTCGTCCGGACCGTCGTCGGGAGTTGCCGCGAACGGATCGGAGACCTTCGAGATGAACGGATCGGCGTCGGGGTTGATCGGCGTCGCCGGTGCCGACGCGGCGATGCTCTCCGCCCGGGCCTGACGGGTTTCCGGATCATCGCCAGACCAGGAGGTCTCGGCGGCCGGCGTCTCGATGTCGGGAAGCTCGGCCTCTTCGGTCACATCGACCGGAGCGGCGACCGCCTCGACCGGCTTCGACGAGGCCTCGACGCTCTTGGTTGCCGACTTGGTGGCTGCGCCGACGGGATCGTTCATCGCCTGACGCATCTCTCGCTGGAACCCGCTGGAGATGCGACGGAACTCGCGCATGACCTGACCGGCCTGGCGGGCCGCCTCGGGAAGCTTGCCCGGACCGAGTACGACCAGAGCGACCAAGAAGATGATGAGGAGTTCCCCACCACCGATGTTCAACATGGTGTGAGTCTACCCCGAGTGACCGGGGGCGGCGGCTCGCCGGGAGGGGCGAGTTGGGCGGGGGCGATGCCCCTCGCCCCGCTCCGAATCAGCTGCCGTTGCTGATGGCCGAAAGGGCCGCAGCAGTCGCATCCTCGTCGTTGAGCATGCGATGGAAATCGAGAATGTCGTCGTGACTGATCTGTCGACCGCTCCGGGTCTCGAACAGTTCGGCCGGTAGCGTCCACGTGTCCATCTGGACGCCGGAGGCGACCAACAGGTCGATCGTGCGATGCTCAGCCGGCTTGACGACCACCATCGAACAGATGGGACAGGTGAATCGGTATTCACCGCGGTCGTCGTCCAGACAGACT
This sequence comes from Acidimicrobiales bacterium, assembly GCA_020628865.1. Classification (GTDB taxonomy): domain Bacteria; phylum Actinomycetota; class Acidimicrobiia; order Acidimicrobiales; family SHLQ01; genus SHLQ01. The sequence continues at coordinate 14,474 of JAHDEJ010000034.1, read as the reverse complement.
CGGACTCGGACGTCGGCTGTGGTCAGCTCGACGTCGCCGCAGTCTGGACAGCTTGCTCGAATGGTTGCCATGTGCGAAAACCCCACTTTGCTTACAAGGAACTATTCGGCCCGTGTGGGATTTGCCTTGAGGATCGGGTGGACTATTTCACCTCTGGAGCGGTGGGCCGTCGCGCTCACACAATCTGGTCACAACGACCGCTCAAACCCCGGAAAACCAACGGTTTGGGCATCCGATCGGCGATGATGGTGGGATGTCGCTCCGGCTTCCCTCCCGTTTGAACCCACCAATCGGCTTCGCGCACCGCGGCGCCAAGGCACACGCACCCGAGAACACCCCGGAGGCGTTCGATCTGGCGGTCCGTCTCGGAGCCACGGGGATCGAGTCGGACGTGTGGCTGAGCGCCGACGGTCTGCTGATGCTCACCCACGATCGGACGATCGGTTTGCGCCGCCGGCCGATCGCATCGCTCACCCGCAGCGAGCTTCCGGACACGATGATCACGCTGCCTGAGCTGCTCGAACGGGTTCCCGACGGCATCGATCTGTCGATCGACATCAAGGACGACGCAGCCATGCTCCCACTGCTGGACTGGGCAGGTGAACTGTCACCAGTGACGAGAAATCGTCTGTATCTCTGTCACCCGGACTGGGAGAAGCTTGCCGACTGGCGGTCGATCGACGAACACGTGCGGCTCGTCGACTCGACGGCACTCAAACACATGTCGGATGGACCCGAACGCCGGGCCGCCCAGCTCGCCGAAGCGGGAATCGACGCGGTCAACCTCCGTCAGCCGGAATGGACCGGTGGCATGGTCACGCTGTTCCATCGGTTCGAGCGGCTGTGCTTCGGTTGGGATGCGCAACACCGGCGCATCCTGGACAACCTGCTGCGGATGGGTATCGACGGCGTCTACTCGGACCACACCGACGTGATGATGGAGGCCATCGCCGAATCGGCGATCAAAGGGAGCTGATGTCGCCCAGCGGCCAGATGCGCAGGAACGCCCGGCCCACGATCAGGTCTTCGGTGATCGGCCCGAAGAACCGGCTGTCCGATGACGAGTTTCGGTTGTCGCCCATCATGAACAGCTGATCGTCGGCCAAGGTGCAGCGTCCCGGTGTACGCGGTTGGTTGACGCAGCGTTCGTCCCAGATGTCGACGGACAACGCATCGCTGGCGGACGGGCCGGCAAGAAACTCGTTCTGTGGGTCGAGGTACGGCTCTTCGAGCAACAGCGCATCTTCCGCCGTCTCCCCCGCACCCCAGATGTAGATCCGTCCGTCGGCCCGAACCTCAATCGTCTCGCCGGGCAGTGCGATGGCCCGCTTGATCAGGTCCTCGGTGTCGCCCGGCGTGCCCGGGAGCTTCTTGAAGACGACGAGGTCGCCGCGGCGGACCTCGTGGAGGCGGTAGCTGACCTTGTTGACGAGGATGCGGTCGCCCTTGTTGACGGTGGTCTCCATCGACTCGGATGGAATCCAGAACGCCTGGAGCACGAACGCCTTGATGAGCAGCGCGACGGCGAGGGCCGAGACGATGACGGCTAACCATTCGAGGACCGTTCGGATGTCGGACGAGCGAAACCCCTCGGTTGTGGCGTCGGCTTCGACCATCACGGGGTCGGCGTCCTGGGCCGGTCCGTCTGTTCCGAACGCACCCGTTTCGGGATCGCTCAGCGTTGCGGTGCCCAATCCGGTGGACGTGTTGGAGAACCCGGGAATCGAGTCGGCCACAGCCGCGTCAGGATCCATCGTGCGACGTCCGACGACCAGCGGGGACGCACCGGTGGAAAACGGTGTCGTGGGCGGAACGGTTTCGGCCGGCGGTGCGGCCGACGCAGGCGCCACGTACTCCGGCGCTGCGGTGGGCGGCGTTGTCACTGGTCCGGTGCGTTCAGCGGCGGGTGCGACAGGTTCTGCCGCAGGCGTTGCCGGAGCAGGGTTGCCAGGCGCCATCGGCGGCGCGGCAGCGGCCATTGGCGCGACCGGGGTGGACGGTGGCACCGGGGCGACGGGAGCGCTCGTTGGAGCGGCGGCTCCGGTAGCTGCGGGTGCGTCGTTCGACGGTGCGGCTGGCGTTGGCGGGGCAGCGTCCGTCGGCTCGTCGTCAGATGCCCGCAGAAGCGCCTCGGCCACGAGGCTCTTGATCCACTCGGAGTCGTCGGCAGAGGCGCCGGTCATCTGGTCGTTCGCGTCAGCCACAGGAAGTCAAGCGTACCGAACGAATCGGACCCTGTGAGGTATGCCTGAGGGGCTCAGTCCGCGTAGCGGTCGCGCACCCGAGCCCGGGCTGCAGCCAGATCCAGACTGCCGAGTTCCGGGTCGAGGCGAACGACCTCGGCGCCTGCTCCGACACGCAGCAGAAGGCGTTCGAGCCAGCGCAGCGAGGACACGGGCAGCGTCACCTCGACCGTGGAGTCGTCGACGGGTGTGAGCTCGTCGTGCGGGCTCTGTTCGAGGACGGAGAGTTGCTCGGTCGGCATGCGGATCACCGCACGGGGCGCACGTTCGATCGAGAAGGGTGCCTCCGGATCGACCTCGAGCGCATGGGTGATCGGATCGGTGCTGACGGTGAGCCGCTCGATGCGGTCCAGGCGGAAGACCCGCTCCCCCTGCGCCCGATGGCACCACGCCGCCACGTACCAGTGGCCGTCGGCCGGGAAGAACCGCGACGGCTCGATGCGGCGCTCCGTGCGCTCGTCGTGGGCGAACGAGTAGTAGACGATGTCGACACAAACGCCGTCGGCCACGGCCTGCCGAAGGTCGCGAAGCACGGAATCGTCGGCGGCCCCGAGCTGCACTTCGAGTGCATCGGCGTCGATTCCGGTGGCGAGGCGGAGCTTGGTGAGTCCACGGGCGAGTGCGCCGGCCTCGTCCTGCCGGTCGAACGCCAACACGGTTTCGCCGGCGGTCAGCAATGCCAGGGCTTCGCCGCTGGACAACTTCATCGGCCGGGAGAACCAGTCGGCGTAGTTGATCCACACGAGGTCGTCGTCGATGTGTACCTCGATCAGCGTGTCCGGCGTGTACGGCGGCACACCGACGTAGAACACGACGTCCTGAAGGTCGTCGAGCAACAGATCGCGCGGGTAGTCGAAGCGTTCGGCGATCTCGTCGAGCGGTGCGCCGTCCTGGGCGACGATCCAGGGAATCGCAGCGATCAGGCGGGCCATGCGGTCGGTGGCGTTGATGCGGCTCATGCGACGGCTCCGTCGGCTTCGGCGAGCCACTCGCGCATCATGGTGCGGAGCTCGGGCGGTGACAGAATCTCGGCGTTGTCCATGAAGCCGAGGACCCAGCTGCGGAACGCGCTCGTGTTTCGCACGGTGACTTCCACGACCACGCTGCCGTCCTCGCTCGTCTCGGCGATTTCCTCGGCGGAGAGGTGCACCTGGGCCCAGATGGCCTCGTCGGCGTCGATGGCCACGCGTGCGGTCACCGGCGTCTCGTCGCCGAGTTCCCACGTACGAGTCAATTCTGGTCCCCGGGCTGCAACGGGCTCGAAGTCGTCCGGCGCGCCGGCGGTCAACGCACCTTCGATCCGGTCCAAGCGGAACACGCGAGCGGCCTCCCGGGTGCGGTCGAATCCCGAGACGTACCAGTGGCCCCGCTTGAAACTGAGACGCGATGGCTCGAGCACCCGCTCCAGCCCGCGGTAGGTGAAGGTGACGGAACGTCGCTCGGCGATCGCCGTGGAGAGCTGCGCAGCTTCCTCCGAGGACGGCACGGTGGCGAGTGCCTCTGGGGCGTCGGCCCCTCCCTCGGCCCCGCCGAGTTTGCGGATGGCCCCATCGGGCGACGCATCGAACCGGACGAGCGCGGCCGCAAGGTGCAACGCAGCCAGTTCGTCGGCCTCGAGCCCGGGATCCTTGCCCGCGTATTCGTCGGCGTCCACGCGATAGCCGTCGATGGGCGGATCCGTTCCCGGGACCGACTCGACTCGGACGTTCACGCCCAGCTGGCGGAGGTCGTCCTTGTCTCGCTCGAATGCTCGACGAAACGAGGCCTGAGCGTCGGGGTAGCCGCCGATCTTGGCGCGGATCTCCTCGGCCGTGAGCGGGATCATCGTGTCGAGCAACACGGCGAGCAGCTTCAGGAGGCGTTCAAGTTTCGACACAGCCGCAGCATACTGACCGCCCTCGGCCGGGCCATGCACCTAGAGCGATGCGATGAGCTTGTCGACTCGTTCGTCGTGGCTGCGGAAGGGGTCCTTGCACAAAACGGTGCGCTGGGCCTGATCGTTGAGCTTCAGGTGCACCCAGTCGACCGTGAAATCCCGACGACGTTCCTTGGCCCGACGGATGAACTCGCCACGGAGGCGGGCCCGGGTGGTCTGCGGCGGATTCTCGACCGCCTGACCGATGTCGTGGTCGTCGCAGATGCGCTCGACGAGGCCCTTGCGCTGCATGCGATAGAAGAGGCTTCGTTGACGGTGGATGTCGTGATACTGCAGATCGACGAGGGCGACGCGTGGATCTGCCAGCGAAAGGTCGTGACGCTCGCGGTAGGACTCGATCAGCTTGTGCTTGATGACCCAGTCGACTTCCCGGTCCAGGCTCAGCGGGTCCTTCTCGAGGCCGGTGAGACAGTGCTCCCACATCTGGAGCGCCTGCTTCTCGAGCGGGTCGAGTTCGTGGTGCTCGGCGAACCGAACCGCCCGCTCGAAGTACTCGCTCTGGATCTCCAACGCCGACGCTTCGCGTCCGTTCGCAAGCCGCACCCGACGACGACACGTGGTGTCGTGGCTGATCTCTCGGATCGCCCGGATCGGGTTCTCCAGCGTCATGTCTCGCAGGACGACGTTCGGTTCCTCGAGCATTCGGAGCATCAGCGACGCCGCACCGACCTTCAGGAAGGTCGTGTACTCGCTCATGTTGGAATCGCCGACGATCACGTGGAGGCGGCGGTAGCGCTCGGCGTCGGCGTGCGGTTCGTCCCGGGTGTTGATGATGGGGCGGGAGCGGGTGGTTGCGCTCGACACGCCTTCCCAGATGTGCTCGGCCCGCTGGCTGATGCAGTACATGGCACCGCGGGCCGTCTGGAGCACCTTGCCGGCGCCGGCGTAGATCTGGCGCGAAACGAGGAACGGGATGAGGACCTCGGAGTACGAGCCGAAGTCGTCGCGTCGGCTCGTCAGGTAGTTCTCGTGGCAGCCATAGGAGTTGCCGGCCGAATCGGTGTTGTTCTTGAACAGGTAGATGTCGCCGCGGATGCCCTCTTCGATCAGCCGCTGCTCGGCACCGATGAGCAGCTGCTCCAGGATGCGCTCGCCCGCCTTGTCGTGCACGACGGCGTCGTAGACGTTGTCGCACTCGGGCGTGGCGTACTCCGGATGTGATCCGACATCGAGGTAGAGGCGGGCGCCGTTTGCCAGAAACACGTTGCTGCTTCGGCCCCAGGAGACCACGCGGCGGAACAGGTAGCGGGCCACCTCGTCGGGTGAGAGCCTCCGCTGGCCTTCGAGCGTGCAGGTGACGCCGTACTCGTTCTCGATCCCGTAGATGCGACGCCTCATTGCGGACCACCGTAGCCGCACGAGCGCGCCAACGAGCGGTCAAGCCCGGGGATCACCAGATGTGGACGGTGCGGCGAATCAGGCAGCGGACTGCGAGGCGACCATCGCAATGCGAAGCAGCTGACGGAAGCCCTGGGCCGTTTCCGGCGTCTGCCCGAACCAGAACTGTGCGCGCTCATCGAGCTCCGGATCTTCCAGATCGAGGAGGGTGGCAAGCACGGGGATGTCGGCGGAACGCAGACGAAGGGGAACACTCGGTGGGAGACGACGCTGGCGGCGAATGGCCGCGCTGAATCCTCGCAACAGGGCATCGTTGTCGTCGATACCGACCCGGAACCGGACGCCCAACGTGCCGACCCGAAGAACGCCCTGCTCGGCGTTGTATTCGAGCGGGGTCCGTGGCTTCCATTCGGGACGGCTGGAGATGAAGTTCTCCAGCTTGACCCCGTAGAGCTGTTCCATCTGGAACCGCATCACGGTGTTGATCGGTGCGTGACCGCTTTCGGCATCGCTCAGAATCGACGGGGCGATGCCCATCGCTTCAGCTGCTCCCTCGATCGAGTATCCGATCAGGGTGCGTGCGGTACTTGCTGCGGATGCAAGATCTCGCGCAAAGTCCTCGTCAGTCTTGGTGGGTTCCTCGCCGATGGCCATACCCACCGAATCGGCGGGAAATGGTGGGAAGTTGAGGGTTTGGCGAGAGCCCGACCGTCAGAGGGAGGCGATGTCGGTGTCGGCGATTCGGCGGAATGCACGCCGGCCGACGTTGCGGTCCAGCATGGCGACTTCGAGCGCGTCGTCGGTCAGCTCACGGTCCGGTCCGGCAAGCGCCGAACGGCAGAGCTCGAGGGCGTCGCGTGCGGACATGCCCGCCGACCAGCCCTCGGCCACCGTGGTGGTGATCGACTCGGAGTCTCCGCCGAGCACGACGAAGTTCGTCTCGTCCATCACCGTGCCGTCGTAGAGGATGTGGAACAGCTGCTCCTCCCCCGGTGTGTCGGTGATTTCCGCCACCAGGATCTCCACCTCCATCGGCTTCATCTCGTGGGTGAAGGTCTGACCGAGCATCTGGGCGTAGTTGTTGGCCAGGCTCCGGGCTTCGACGTCTTCACGGCTGTAGGTGAAGCCCTTCAGGTCGGCGTGGCGAACGCCGGCGATCCGGAGCTGGTCGAACTCGTTGTACTTGCCGACACCGGCGAAGGCGATGCGGTCGTAGATCTCGGAGACCTTGTGGAGCGTCTGCGACGGGTTCTCGGCGCAGATGAAGACGCCATCGGCATACGACATCGCCACCAGGCTGCGTCCCCGGGCGATGCCCTTCCGGGCGTAGTCCGCCCGGTCCTTCATCATCTGTTCCGGAGCGACATAGAACGGCGTGGTCATGCGCCGACCTCCCGATGGTTGGCGGAGAACTCGTCGGCGATCGCGGCGAACCGCTCCCCGACGACCTCGTCGGCCACGCGTTCGTAGCCTTCTGCGCTGATCGTCACGATGATCGGGTAGATGCCGCGCAGGTTGTCGGCGCCGCCGGTCGCCGAGTCGGCGTCGGCCGCCTGGAACAGCGATTGCGCCAGCAGGTTGATTGCGTCGTCGGCGCCCATGTTGCGGCGGTAGCCGACTTTGATGACCGTCTCGGCGTGCAGCGAACCGGAACCGGTCGCCGCATAGTCGGCTTCTTCGTAACGGCCGCCCGTGATGTCGAACTCGAAGAGTCGACCCGTTTCACGGGCCAGGTCGTAGCCGGCGAAGATCGGCACGACGGCGAGGCCCTGCATTGCGGCTTGGAGGTTGCCTCGCAGCATCTGGCTCAGCTGGTTGGCCTTGCCCTCGAGGCTGAGCGGTGCGCCCTCGACCTTCTCGTAGTGCTCGAGCTGCAGCTGGTAGAGCCGGACCATCTCGACGGCCGGGCCCGCTGCGCCCGCGATGGCGACGGCGCTGTGGCGGTCGGCCGGGAACACCTTTTCGATCGAGCGATGCGAGATGAGGTTTCCGGAGGTGGCACGGCGGTCCCCCGCCATGACCACGCCATCGGTGTACCGCACGGCGACGCACGTGGTGCCGTGCGTGATCGTGGTGGGCGAATGCGGGGCGTTCGGTGACGCGACGGGCATCGGTTCGATGCCGTTGCGGCGAAGGAACGCGGTGAAGTCCGGGCCCGGGTCGGTGCCCGGACCGTACTGCGGAAGCGTCACTGGCCACCCTTCTGGATGTAGCTCTTCACGAAGTCCTCGGCGTTGGTCTCCAACACCTCGTCGATCTCGTCGAGGAGATCGTCCATGTCGGCCTTGAGCTTCTCGCCCGTTTCCGTGCTGGCCGGGATCTCCTCGACCTGCTCGTCCTCCGAGGGACTCGTCCTCTTGCGCTGTTCACGTTCAGCCATTGGTTCCTCCTGCGCGTCGCCACACCGTCAACTTCGGAGCCGCTCCAACAATTCCAGCGGTGTGTCACTTTCTTCTAACACGGTACCGACATGTGCGCGGGTACCCCGAGTCGGTTCCATCATCGGGATGCGACGCAACGGGTCGATGCCGACGTCGAAGACCAACGAATCCCAGTTGGCTGCGACGATCTGGTCGCCCCACTTTCGGAGGCATTCGCCCCGGAAGAAGGCTCGGGTGTCCTCGGGCGGGTCGGTGATCGCGGCCTCGACGTGTGCGGGGTCGGCGATCGTCTGCAAGCCGAGCTTCCTGGCCAGGGAACGGCCGGGCCGCATGTCGTGGTACTGGATGTCCATCGCCGCGAGGCGGGGGTCGTCCCAGGACATGTCGTCGCGGTCCCGATAGGCCTGCATCAGTTTGTACTTGGCCACCCAGTCCAGCTGGTCGGCGAGTTCCATCGGATCGCGGCGCAGCGCGGCAAGCGTCTGCTCCCAGCGATCGAGGACGTCGAGTGCGACCGGCCCACCGATGTAGTCGGTGCCGTGTGAATCGACGTAGCGCCGGGCATCGGCAGCAAGCGCTTCCTGGATCTCGAGTGCGGTCACTCGCGTGCCGTCGTCGAGGGTCAGCGGCGCACGCATCGTCAGGTCCAGGCTGACCTGCTGCATGGCCCGGACCGGGTCGGCGAAGGTCCAGAGACGCGAGATTGCGTTGGCTTCGACCATTCCGAGGACGATCGCCGTCGTACCGACCTTCAGGTACGTGGAGACCTCCGCCATGTTGGCGTCGCCCGCGATCACGTGGAGCCGGCGGTACTTTCTCGCATCGGCATGGGGTTCGTCCCGAGTGTTGATGATCGGGCGCTTGAGGGTGGTCTCGAGCCCGACCTCCTCCTCGAAGAAGTCGGCCCGCTGGGTGATCTGGAAGTCGACCTCGTCGCGGTTCATTCCCGGGAGTTCGGTACCGACCTTGCCGGCGCCCGTGAAGATCTGGCGGGTCACCAGGTGGGCGGTGCCGTGATGGACGATGTCGCCGAACGGCGTGCTGCGATCCATCAGGTAGTTCTCGTGGGTACCGTACGAGTTGCCCTTGCCATCGCTGTTGTTCTTGTAGACGACGATCTCCTGCCCCGGAGGCAGGATCTCGTCGGCCGCAGCCATGGACTCGATCAGAATCAGCTCACCGGCGCGGTCGTGCACCAGCACCGAGTATGCGTCGGCGCACTCGGGCGAGGAGTACTCCGGGTGGGCGTGGTCGACGTAGTACCGGGAGCCGTTGGTCAACACGGCGTTGACCAGATGCGTCTCGATCTCGGGTGGCATCGCACTGATCGGCGTTGCGCCTCGGGCGTCCCTGCTCGGCGATTCGTCCTCGAAGTCCCAGGAGACCCGGGGCTGCAGGCGGGGATCGCGTTTCGACAGGTATGCGTTGATCAGCAGGCTCGACGCCGAGATCGGATTGGGGTCATCGGTTCCTCGCAGAACGATGCCGTACTCGGTCTCGATGCCGAGCGTCTTGGGAACCGCCATCTACAGGTACTGCCCCGTCCCGACCCGTTGCACTTCACGGCCACCGGTGGCCGAGTCGGCGGCATCGCCCACCAGCGTACGGATGTACACGATGCGTTCGCCCTTCTTGCCGGAGATCTTCGCCCAGTCGTCCGGGTTGGTCGTGTTGGGGAGGTCCTCGTGTTCACGGAACTCGCGCTTGGTCGCCGCGATGAGGTCCTCGGTGCGAATGCCCCGCTCGCCACCGTTGATCACGCGCTTGATGGCGAGCTGCTTGCCGCGCCGCACGATGTTCTCGATCATGGCGCCGGACGCGAAGTCCTTGAAGTACATGATCTCCTTGTCGCCGTTCTGGTACGTGACCTCGAGGAACTGGTTGTCCTCGTCGGTGCGGTACATCTCTCGGACGGCGTCGTCGACCATCGCTTTGACGGCCTTGTTCCGGTCGCCGCCACCGGTCGTGGCGATGAGGGTCGGATCGATCGGCAGTTCTGCCGTGAGGTACCGCTCGAAGATCGACGCCGCCGACAGCTCGTCGGGGCGCTCGATGCGAATCTTCACGTCGAGGCGTCCCGGGCGGAGGATGGCGGGGTCGATCAGGTCCTCACGGTTGGAGGCACCGATCACGATCACGTTGCGCAGCGCCTCGACGCCGTCGATCTCGGCGAGGAGCTGCGGCACGATGGTCGATTCGATGTCGGAGCTGATGCCCGAACCACGGGTGCGGAACAGCGACTCCATCTCGTCGAAGAACACGATGACGGGCCAGCCCTCCTGGGCCTTCTCGCGAGCCCGCTGGAACACCAGACGGATCTGACGTTCGGTCTCGCCGACGTACTTGTTCAGCAGTTCGGGGCCCTTGATGTTGATGAAGAACGACCGGGCGGTGTCGTCCTCGCTGACCTCGGCCACACGCTTGGCTAGCGAGTTCGCCACGGCCTTCGCGATGAGGGTCTTGCCACATCCGGGAGGGCCGTAGAGCAGGATGCCCTTCGGCGATGGCAGGTCGAACTCGGCGAAAAGATCCGAGTGGAGGAAGGGCAGCTCGATCGCGTCGGTGATCTGCTCGATTTGTTCGTCGAGACCACCGATGTCCTCGTAGCTGACATCGGGCACCTCTTCGAGTACGAGGTCCTCGACTCCGGCCCGGGGAAGCTTTTCGAGAATGACGTTGGATCGGGGGTCGACCAGCACGCTGTCGCCCGCCTTCAGGGCGCCCGCACGCAGATCTTCGGCGACCTCGACCACTCGCTCTTCGTCGGCCCGGCCGACGATCATGGCTCGATCTGCATCGAGCATTTCGCGGACGCTCGCGATCTCGCCGGTCGTGTCTGCGCCACGCGCCAACACGATGTTCAGCGAATCGTTCAGCACGACCTCGTGGCCGATCTTCAGCTCCTCGGCGACCTCGGGGCTCACGGACACACGAACCTTGCGGCCGCCGGCAAAGACGTCGGCGCTCTCGTCGTCGTTGAATCCCAGGAACGTTCCGTAGCTGGCCGGCGCCTGCGTGAGCTTGTCGACCTCTTCACGCAGTGTGGCGATGTTGTCCCGGGCTTCACGAAGGGTGTACGTGAGCTTCTCGTTGCGGGACACGGCCTTTGCGAGCTGTCCCTTCGTCTCGAGCAGCCGCTCCTCGAGCGTGCGCACCCGTCGCGGCGCCTCGAGCAGGCGGTGGCGCAGGGCCTCGATCTCCTCGGTGAGCACGGCAGCCCGCTGTCGCTCTGCGGCCAGTTGTGCTTCCAGATGCTGTGCTTCGTCGGTCAACGTTGGACCTCCCTCAACGGACCCTAGTCGTACACCCGATCGTGTCGGCGGAGCCAACCACAAGGTTCCCACGCGAATTCCGTTGCCGTACCGCGGCGGACCGAAACAGCCGCCCAGCTACACTTTCGGTACGATCGCCCGACCTGATTACCCCCGTCGCAGAAAAGTTCACGGGCGACCCGACACTGCGACACCGGCAACTCCACGAGAGGCACGAACATGAAGGTCTGGATCGATCAGGATCTCTGCACGGGCGACGGCATCTGCGTCGAAATCGCCCCGGACGTGTTCACGCTGCTCGACGATGGCCTCGCCTACGTCAAGGAAGGCGCCACCGTCTACAACCCCGGCGGCCCTTCGGGCCTTGCTGCAGTCGCCTCGGGCAAGGAAGACGGCGTGATCGAGTCCGCCGAAGAATGCCCCGGCGAGTGCATCTTCATCGAGGTCTGAGCCGTTCGCTTCGCTCTCTGGGAACCCTTCGGGTTCCTCGAGTTCGGCTCCGCCGAAGCCGTTCGCTCCGCTCTCTCCTCGAGTTCGGCTCCGCCGAACTCGGCCTCAGCCAGGCCTCACGCTTTGGCGGCTGAGATCCGTCAGAACCGCTTCTCTGTTCCGTGATGAAGCGTTCGGATCCGCACATGGCGGGAACCGAGGCAGAGGGTCGCTCCGTCGTCCAAGGGCGTGGCAATTCCGGGTACGAGACGGTGCCATTGGCCGTCCTTCCCCATGCGCCACGAACCGTTTCGAGAACCCAGGTCGGCCGCTTCGACGCGCCAGCCGTCGATCCGAAGCAGGAGATGGGAGCGGGAAACCTGGCGGCCGGGGTCCGGTACGACGATCGCTGACGCCGACGCGGTACGCACGCGTCGGTCATCGTTCGGCATCCGCCCCAACACGACGTCTCCGTTGATCGAGTGCGCCTGTCCGTCGTCGAGCACGACGACGGCGATCTGTTCGTCGGGTGCCGGTCTGCGGATCCGATGGGGAGCGACACGACGGCCGTCGGTCCGCGAGTAGAGCGGGATTCCTCCCGTGGCCACGGTGCTGTTCATGGGCATGTTCCTTCCGGTTGAGTGGAGCGTGTGGTGTCGGCGAGCGTCTCCGCTGCGGTGTCGGCGGGGGCGGTCTCGCCGTCGGCCTCGAGCGCACGAATGACGGCTCGGCGTACGGCGGTCGGACAGCTGTCGGCAACCTGCGGCGGTTCTGCGGCGATCCGCTGCAACCGGTCCGTGAGCGACTCCTCGAGGTACGGGTGGACGGCCCGCCCGACGGCCAGAAGGTGCAGGGCTGCTCCGAGCGAATAGATGTCCGACCCTCGGGTGGCGGATCGGCCACACACGATGGACGGTGCCATCGTGTCGGCTGCGCCGATCGGGCCGATGCCCTGGGTACCGCCGGGACCGATCACGTCGAGCAGGCCACAGCCATCCAACCGGACCGTGTCGCCGTACCAGCCGACATGGCGAAGCTGCAGGTCCCGGTGGAGTACTCCGGCCTCGTGCAGGGCATCGAGCCCGGCGGCGACGGCCCGATGGGGCTCGAGTGCGGCGGTCCCGATCGCGGGAAGCTCGTTCGCCGTGTGATCAGGGGACGGGGTGACGACGTAGAGCAGTTCACCGTCCAAACCGGCGTCGAGAATCGGCACCAGGTGGGGTGAATCGATGGCGTCGACCACTTCGAGGCGGCGCAGCGCTCGTTCGAAGCGCTCCTCATCGCAGCGCAGCGACGTCGTCTCGATGATCCGTGTTCCCGTCACGTCGCGGAACCGGTGGCCGAGCACGCTCGGCATCGGGTCGTCGGCGACGCGGTGCGGCCCGATCCGTCGCCCGCTCATCGGGCCATCTCCACGTCCAGGTCGAGCCGCCGGATCGACCGATGTCGGACGGGCCGACCTTCGGCGACAGTGGCGCGGGTCGCAAGGATCGCACGGACGGCAACCGCCGTGCCGGCCAGCCCCACGACGGCGGCGCCGGCGAGAAACCGATCGGTGCGGAGCTCATCGAGAAACAGCAGCGTCGAGCCGAGCTCGAGTGCGGCAAGGCCGCCGATGAAGCGGGCCAGCGCGGCCGCCGAGACCCGGCTTGCGAACCAACTGCCGATCGGTGCACCGAGCACGACCACCGGAATCGCTGCGAACCACATGCCGGCGACATCGACTCCGGCATCTGTCGGAAGGCCGAACGACAGCGTGCCGCTGACGAGCAAGGTGGCCAGCCCGACGATCGAGACGGCCGCCATCGTGACCACCGACGTGGCCACGCCGATGCTCGGTCGAAGACCGAACGCCACCGTGAGTACGAGGTAGACGGCGATGTCGGCGCCGCTTCCGAAGAGCGCCGAGGCCATGCCTCCGACGAAGGCAGCGGAAACGACCGCGGCGAGCCGCCGGGCATCGTCGATCGGCACAGCTCGGAGCTGCTCGACGAGTTGATCGCGGCGGCTGAGCACGGTGGCCGCACCCGCGGTCACCACGACGAGCGTGAACGCCAGTTTGAGGAGCGGCCCAGACGGTGTGGCGAGCTGGAACACGAACCAACCGAACAGGAAGCCGGAGACGGCGCTCGGAACCGCGAAACGCAGTGCCGCCGCATCGACCGGCCGGCGGGCGATGCCGATGATCGCCGCAGCGGTGCCCATCCCGATCGCCTGGATGGCAAGACTGAATGATCTGGCATCCGCCGCCGTGACGCCGAGCACTTTGGTGAACACCGGAAAGGCGACCGCTCCGCCACCCTGAGGTGTCGACCCGGCGACGAAGCTGCCGAACACCATCGTCACTGCTGCAGCCAGGTTGTCGCCGGCTCGGCCCAACTGATCCGTGGCGACCATGACGGCCAGCCACAGCCCGATGACGGTGGCGGGAAGGAGCACGCTGCGCCGATGGGCACGGGCCTGCAACTCCGCCCGCCGAGCGCGGGCCGCCTCGGCGATCGAGACGGAGGGAACGGTCACCAGAACCTCCCCCCAGCAAACCGCCAGCGGGGAAACAGGACACGGATCGGGCCGTTGGACACAGCCCATACGACGAGCCACACCGTGCCGAACTGCCAAACGAACGGGGCGAGGGTGATGCCGGGGATCGCGAGTGGGAGTCCGTTGCGCAGCAGGACGTAGGCAACGGCTCCCTCGTTGAGTCCGACGAGCAGGCCGAACAGCGTGGGCCAATCCTTGTCCCAACGCAGCTGCTGGAGCCCGTGGTAGACGAACTCCCACACCGTGCCCACAACCGAGACGACGAGCAGGGTTCGGAAACCGGCGAGCCAGACGGCGCCGGCACTCGGACCCGCAAGCGGAAGAAATGGCCCCA
>JAHDEJ010000061.1 GCA_020628865.1 Acidimicrobiales bacterium | reverse complement strand
CCACCGACGACGAGGATCCGGTCGACGACGAGGTCTCGAACGCCGGCAACGACGAGGACGACCACGACGTGGCGATCCTGGCCGTTGCGGAAACCGCCGACCCGCCGCCCGCTCCGCTCGCTCTGACCGGTCGGGAAGCCGGTGGACTGGTCGGGTTCGCCCTCGTGCTCCTCGTCGCCGGTGCGGTGGCCGTCACGGCGGCCCGCCGCGACAACGAGGACACCGTCTACTACTACTGAGCCGACCATGTCGGCCCCCGGATTCGGGCGCTACGGTGCAACGCATGACGCGCATCGTGGTGACCGGAGCCGGGGGTCGAATGGGCGGCGAGGTCTGCCGTGCTGTCGACGCCGCCGCAGACCTGACGCTGGCCGGGGGAGTGGACCCCTCGATCGAGGGAACGTCGCTCGGTGAGGCCACAGGAACGATGTGCAGCCATGCCGCCGTCGGCTCGGTGGATCAGCTGGATCCCGCCGACGTCGATGTCGTCGTGGACTTCACCCACCTCGAGGTCAGCCGCAGCGTGCTGCATTGGTGCGCGGCCAATGGCGTCCACGCGGTGGTCGGCACCACCGGCTTCAGCGACGACGACCTCGCAGCATTCCGCGACGGGTTCGTCGACAGCAACGCCCTCATCGCACCGAACTTCGCCATCGGCGCCGTCATGATGATGCGGATGGCCGAGATGGCGTCGCCGTTCTTCGAGACGGCCGAGGTGATCGAGTTCCACCACAACGCGAAGCGCGACGCGCCGTCGGGCACGGCGATGATGACCGCCCAACGGATGGACGCGGCCAAGACCACCTCCGGCGGTTCGTGGGACACCGACCCCACCGAACAGGAGGTCGTGGCCGGTGCCCGTGGCGGCAAGGTCGGGGGCGTCGGGGTGCACGGTGTGCGAATGCACGGCATGGTCGCCCACCAGGAAGTGGTGCTGGGCACCACCGGCGAGACGCTGACCATCCGCCACGACAGCATGCACCGCACGAGCTTCATGCCAGGCGTGCTCCTGGCCGCCCGGGCGATCGCCGACCGGCCCGGGTTGACCCTCGGGCTCGATTCGCTGCTGTTCGACGACTGACGTCGTGTCCCGGCCGGTGCAACGGGGACGGATCAAGTAACCTGACCGGCCATGGTCACACTCGATGCGGCAGAGCTCGCGGCTGGCGCCGACGGGCCGTCCACGCGTCGATACACGCCCGACGACCTCACCTGGGCCGACGATCTGCTCCAACGCTCCTGCGGGCGCATGCGAATCCGTCGAGGAGCAATCATCGATGCCGCGGTACTTCCGGGCATCGTGTCGCTGAGCGGAGGCGTGCGAAACGGCCTCGTGACCGTGATGGGCCACAACGAAGAGCTCGAACTCGTGGCCATCGCCGGCGAGGTCGGCGACCCCGGGCTGCCGCAACGACTCCTGCAGGCGGCGATCGACGGTGCCCGCCCCGACTGCCGGCGCATCTGGACGGTGTGCCACAACGCCGAGTTCTCCACCCAGCGAATGCTCCAGGAGCACGGTTTCCGGCTGTGTGCAGCCCGTCCGGGGGCCTGGGAGACGACCCGCGGACGCCTCGGCGCCGGCCGGCTGCCCGAACGGCTCGACGGTGTTCCCATCCGGGACGAGTTCGAATACGACCTCGTTCTGCGCTGACCCGACCCGCACCGATGTTCTGGACCCCCCGCTGGATCGCCTCCCATCTGTTTGCCGCATCCTTGATCGTCGCGTTCGTGATCGCCGGTTTCTGGCAGATCGAACGGCTTCAGGAGCGACAGGCGGCGAACACGGCCGTGCTCGCCCGTGAGTCCTCCCAGCCGGTGGCGCTGCCCGATGTTCCCGGCGACACGCCGGAGGAACAGGAGTATCGGCGCGTCCAGCTCGCCGGAGTGTACGACACGGGCCGTGAGGTGCTCATCGCCAACCGGTCCGACGAGGGAACCCCCGGGTTCTGGGCCTGGACCGTGTTCGAGATCGATGGCGGCGGCGAGATCCTCGTGAATCGGGGCTTCGTCAGCCGAGCCATCGTGATCGGCGTCGATGGAGCCGTTCCGCTGTCCAGCATCGAAGCCACCCCGGGCGCAGTGATCGTCGAAGGTCTGCTGCGCAGGGGGCTCGACGGCGGCGGCCGCCTGTCCGAGGACGGCAGCCAGCTCAGCCGGCCGGACGCGACGCTTGCGGCCACGACCCTCGGGATGGACCTCGTCCTGGACTCCTCGCTCTATCTCGAGCTCGACGCGCAGGACCCGGCGTTGACGGCGGAGTTCCCCCGGGTGATCCCGCCGCCCGACCTCGGTGAAGGCCCCCATCGGAGCTACGCATTCCAATGGTTCACGTTCGCCACGATCGGGTTGATCGGCTACGGACTCGTGCTCCGTCGCATCGCCCGGGGGAGTGAAGCGCGGGGCGACATCGGACAGCGCGACCTCTGATCCCCGGCTCACCGGGTGAGACCACTTCCCGTGTACCCTTTTGGCCGTGAGGAGGTCGCATGGCGCGATTTGGACAGGTACTGACGGCGATGGTGACGCCGTTCGACGACGCAGGAGCCCTCGATCTCGAGGGTGCAAGGACGCTTGCACAGTGGCTCGTCGCCAACGGGAATGACGGTCTCGTCATCGCCGGCACCACGGGCGAGAGCCCGACGCTCACACACAGCGAACAGATCGATCTGATCGAAGCGGTCGTCGATGCCGTGGACGTGCCGGTGATCGCCGGCACCGGCAGCAACGACACGCGGGCCGCCATCGAGCTCACCGAGCGGGCGTCTGCGGTCGGTGCCACCGGCATTCTTTCGGTCACGCCGTACTACAACCGCCCATCCCAGCTCGGCCTCGTGAACCACTTCACCGCCGTGGCCGGCTCCACCGATCTCCCCGTGATGCTCTACGACATCCCCGGCCGGACCGGCCGCAAGGTCGACTCC
Organism: Acidimicrobiales bacterium; assembly: GCA_020628865.1. Classification (GTDB taxonomy): domain Bacteria; phylum Actinomycetota; class Acidimicrobiia; order Acidimicrobiales; family SHLQ01; genus SHLQ01. Next base: position 9,071 of record JAHDEJ010000061.1, on the reverse strand, counting down.
GAGAATCTCGTTGCGCTCGCCCAGATCGACAACGTCGTCGCCCTCAAGGACGCAGCCGGGAACCCGGGCGAAACCGCTCGTGTCATCGCCGAAACGGCGGACGACTTCGAGGTGTACAGCGGCGACGACGTGCTCACCCTGCCGCTTCTGGCCGTGGGCGCCGTTGGCGTCGTGGGCGTCGCCACGCACTGGTGTGGCCTGGAGACCAAGGCCATGGTGCAGGCCCACGCCGAGGGACGCACGGCGGAGGCCACCGCAATCAACCAGAAGCTCCTCGCCTCCTGGGACTTCGAAACCGGCGACATCGCCCCCAACCCGATTCCGAGCAAGGCCATGCTGAAGGTGCTCGGTCTTCCGGGCGGCGACTGTCGGGCCCCGATGGGCCCTGAACCCGATCACCTGGCGGACGAGGCGCGCAAGCTGCTCTCCAACCTGGGTCGGCCGGGCTTCTAGTGGCCGCTCCGGTCCGAGTCACCTTTCTCGGTGGGCTCGGCGACATCGGAAGGAACTGTGCCGTTCTCGAGTCTGAGGGCCGCATGGTCATCCTCGACTGCGGGCAGATGTTCGCGGACGACACCCAGCCGGGCGTCGATTCCATCGTCCCGGACTTTCGGTTCCTGGCCGAGAACGCCCACCGGATCGACGGCTGCATCGTCACGCATGCGCACGAGGACCACATCGGTGGCATCCCGTACCTCATGTCGCAGGTGCCCGACCTCGAGCTGGACTTCTACGGCACACCGTTCACCCTCGGGCTGGTCCGCCACAAGGTCACCGAGGTGCAGGCGATGGGACGGTCGACGTTCCACACGGTCGCCGATGGCGACGAACTCCGTATCGGACCGTTCACCTGCGAGTTCCTGCCCGTCACCCACTCGACGCCGTCGGGGCTGATCACCGCCTTCAAGACGAGCCAGGGCATCATCCTGCACTCGAGCGACTTCAAGCTGGATCACACGCCGGTCGACGGCCGGGTCACCGACCTGCCCCGTATCGGTGCGCTCAGCGGCGATCCCGGTATCCGCCTTCTCCTGGCCGACTCCACCAATGCGGATGCCCCCGGCATCTCCACCTCCGAAATGGAGGTTGGCGGTGCGTTGCGCCAGGTCTTCGCGGAGCATGCCGACCGCCGCATCATCATCGGCGCGTTCGCCAGTCACATCCACCGTGTGCAGCAGATCGCCGACGTGGCGCTCGAGCAGGATCGCACGATCGTGACCCTCGGCCGGTCGATGAAGCGAAACGTGGCGCTGGCCCGAGATCTCGGGCTGCTGAAGATCCCGGACCGTTCCATCGTCGACATCGCCGACGCCGAAGACCTCGATCCGGTGAAGACCTGCATCATCTCGACCGGCAGCCAGGGCGAACCTCGTTCGGCACTCTGGCTGATGGCCAACAACGACAGCCGGTGGGTTTCGATCGGAGAACAGGACACGATCGTGTTCAGCTCGCACCCGATTCCCGGCAACGAGGCCGCCGTCGCCCGGATGCGTTCCCAGCTGGCTCGTCAGGGCGCCAAGATCGTGCACAGCGGCCACGTGGACATCCACACGACCGGCCACGGCAAGCAGCAGGAACTGATGACGTTGCACAACGTCGCCAACGCCGAGCTCTTCGTCCCCGTGCACGGTGAATACGAGCATCTGCTCGCCCACGCCGCATTGGCCGAGCGACTCGGCATGCCGGACGGCAGCATCTTCGTCGCCACGGATGGCGATCAGCTGCTGCTGACCGACGACGGCATCAGCAAGGACGGCCAGGTCTCCGGCGAGTACATCTACATGGACGGCTCCGCCAGCCCGCTCGATCTTCGGGTGCTCGAAGAACGCACGCTCATGGGGCAGGGTGGCTTCGTCACCGTCGTTGCCGAGATCGATCTGGGGGAGCGCGACATCGTGTTCGGCCCGGTGGTCGAGAGCCGCGGCTGGGCGGCCGAGGACGAGCGCTTCGACCTGCAGAGCGGTGCAGCCAGCGAAGCCCGGTCGGCGATCGAGGCCGAGTTGGCCAAGGGCGGCGATCTGTCCGACTGCGAGCGAGTGGCTCGCCGAGCGGTCGGTCGCTACGTCAATGCGGCGACCCAGCGGCGCCCCGTCATCGTTCCGGTGATCCGGTCGATGCCCCGCTCCTGACGGCCGAGATCTCACGTACCGCGCGAGACGCGCCGGTTTCCGTGTCGGAATGACCAAATCGTGTCGCAGGACACGACTAGGGTTGGGGCCACTGTGGCCACGACATCACGCTCCTCGAAATCACGCGCGTCCAAGAACAGCTCGCGCAGTACGACCCGCCGCGGCCGTCCGCCGGCAAAGAAGTCGACCGCAAAGAGCGGGACCGCCCGAAAGGGCTCCACGTCCCGCAAGAGCACGGCCAAGAAGCCGGCACCGTCACCGGTCCGCCACACGCTGGCCGCTGCGTTGGAAGGCCGTGGCGCCGAGCTGACCGGGCTGTTCCTCATCGCCGCCGGCATCCTCGCCGCGCTGGGCATCTACACCGGAACATCCGGCCCGCTCGGCCGTGCGTTCGACGACGGTTTCGGCTGGGCGATCGGCGTCTTCCGGTACTTTGCGCCGCCCGTCATCATTCTCACCGGCCTCGCGGTCATCCGGCGGGGCGACGAACCGTACGATCTGTCTCCCCGCATGATCGTCGGCGGGCTGGCCGCCCTCACCGCCACCGCCGGGCTCGTGCACCTCGCAGGGGATGCCCCGCCGTGGGGGAGCAGCGTCGAAGCGTTCTCCCAGGCCGGCGGCGTGCTCGGCCTCGCCATCGGCGGACCACTCGTTGCCATCGCCAGCTTCTGGGGCGGTCTGCTGATCCTGCTGTTTCTCGGCATCTCCGGGCTGCTCATCATGACCGGCCTCTCGTTGCAGCACCTCGTCGACACCGTCGCCCGCCGGGCCCGACCGGTGGCCGGCGCCGCCGCCAGCGGAACCCGATCGCTGTTCGTGGTCGGCCGGGAGCGCGGTTCGGACACCACCGAGGTCATCGACCTCACCGACGACGACCCGGCCGCCGACGCACCATCGATCCACATCGGTGGCCAGACCGACGCGGCCGAAGCCGCCGCCACCATCGAAATTCCGGTGCCGCGCGAAGACGAGAGGGCCACGGACGACGAGCCCGCGGCTGCGCCGGAGAAGACCTTCGAAGAGAAGAAGGCGATCTTCGACCAGGACGGGGCTGCTCCCGAGCCGACCATCGTCGTGCCGAGCGCCGCCGCTGCACCGCAACAACTCGAAGCCGAGCTCGCGGTCACCACCTCCGGCGAACAGACATGGACGCTTCCGCCCATGTCCATGCTCGCCCGTTCCGACTCCCAGAGTGTCAACGAACAGGCCGTCCTGGACCGCGGCCGCACCCTCGAGCGTGCGCTCGCCGAACACGGCGTCGAGACCCGGCTCGTCAACATGGTCGTCGGCCCGACCGTGACCCGGTTCGAGCTCGAACTCGGCCTCGGCGTGAAGGTGTCCCGAGTCAAGAACCTCAACGACGACATCGCCTACGCAATGGCGTCCCCTGACGTGCGCATCATCGCCCCGATCCCGGGTAAGCAGGCGATCGGTGTCGAGGTCCCCAACGAGGAACGGCAGATCATCGCCGTCGGCGACATCCTCTCCTCGGGCGAGGCCGTCAAGGCGAAGGGCCCGCTCGCCGTGGCCATCGGGCGCGACATCAACGGCGTTTCGCTGCTCGCCGACCTGTCGAAGATGCCGCACACGCTCGTCGCCGGTGCGACCGGTGCCGGCAAGTCCTCGGGCATCAACTCGATCATCACGTCGCTGCTCATGCGCAACACGCCCGACGACGTTCGCATGATCCTCATCGATCCCAAGCGGGTCGAGATGACGCAGTACGAGCGCATTCCCCACCTGCTCACCCAACCGGTCACCGACCCCAAGAAGGCCGCCAACGCGCTGGCCTGGGCCGTCCGGGAGATGGAGCGTCGTTACGAGCTGCTCGAAGAGTGCCGATTCCGCGACATCGGTGGCTACAACGAGGCGTTCGACAAGGGCAAGGTGAAGGCGAAAGCCGGCCAGCTCGGCCCCGACGGCGAGCCCCGTCAGTTCCACCGCCTGCCGTACATCCTCGTCGTGGTCGACGAGCTCTCCGACCTCATGATGGTGGCGGCCCGCGACGTCGAAGAGTCCATCGTGCGAATCGGTCAGAAGGCACGTGCGGTCGGCATCCACATGGTCATCGCCACCCAGCGGCCGTCCGTGGACGTCATCACCGGTCTCATCAAAGCCAACGTTCCCGCTCGCATTGCCTATGCCGTGTCCAGCATGCAGGACAGCCGCGTGATCCTCGGTGCCCCGGGCGCCGAGCGCCTCGTCGGCAAGGGCGACATGCTCTTCCAGGACCCCACCAGCTCCACCCCGCTGCGCCTCCAGGGTGCGTGGGTCGAGGAGAGCGAGGTCAAGCGCATCGTCGACCACTGGCGTCGTCAGGTGACCGAGGCGGAAGCCGACGTTTCGCCGGACACACTCTTCGTCGAGCCGTCGGCACCCGACACCGGTGGGCTCACCCCGCCGCCGTCCATGCCGTCCTCGTCCTCCGCTCCGCCGGCTCCTCCGCCCGGCGACATGATCACGGCCGACCGGCCGACCACGGCCGACGACGACCTCGACGAGCTCTTCTGGCAGGCCACCGAACTGGTCGTGTCCTCGGGTCTCGGGTCCACGTCCATGCTGCAGCGCAAGCTGCGCGTCGGGTTCGCCCGCGCCGGTCGCATCATGGACGAGCTCGAGAACAAGGGCGTTGTCGGCCCGAGCGAGGGCTCAAAGGCCCGCGAAGTGCTGTGGACGGTCGACGAGTTGCAGAAGCTCCGCGACGGGCAGTGAACCGGGCACACTGTTCGGCGTGACATTCCTGACTGAACCGGTTCTGGCCGTTGCGATCATCGAAGTCCTGATCGGCCTGTTCCTGCTGACGAAGGCCGCCGACCAGTTCGTCGATGGCGCCGTGGGCGCAGCTGCGGCCGCCCGAATCTCGCCGATCGTCGTGGGCGCGGTGATCGTCGGCTTCGGTACCAGCGCACCCGAGCTCCTCGTGTCCGGTATCGCTGCATGGAACGGCGACGTCGAACTCGGCGTCGGCAACGTCGTGGGCTCGAACGTGGCGAACCTGTCGCTGGTGTTGGGCGCGGCGGCGCTGATCGTGCCGATCCTCGTCACCAAGTCCGTGCTGTCCAAGGAAGCGCCGCTCTCGCTCGCCGCCGTCTGCCTGTTCGCCTTCTTCACCGTCGGCGGCTTCGAGGTCTGGGAAGGCGTCGTCCTGCTCATCGTCCTCGCCGTCGTGCTGACGTGGATCGTCGTCGGCGGCAACGAGGACTCGGTCGAGGAACTCGAGATCGACGCCGATGCCACGCTCGGCCGAAGCCTCATGACGACGCTCATCGGCTTGCTCGGCACGCTCATCGGTGCGCAGCTGATGGTCTGGGGTGCGCTTGCGATCGCCGACGAACTCGGCCTCTCCGGCGGATTCGTCGGGTTCACGCTCGTCGCGGTGGGGACGTCGCTGCCGGAGCTCGTGACGGCGGTTGCTGCGGCTCGGAAGGGTGAGACGGAACTCATCCTCGGCAACCTGCTCGGCTCGAACATGTTCAACAGCCTCGCCGTGGGTGGCGTGATCGCCGTGCTCGGCGCCGGCACGATCGACGACGAACTGATGCGCACCTATGGCATCGTCGTGATGGTGATCGTTGCGACGTTGGCCTGGATCTTCATGGTCGCCCGCAAACGGGTGTTCAAGTTCGAGGCAGCCACGTTGCTGGTCGTGTACTTCCTTGCGATCCTCCTTCTGTCCGAAACCGGCGCCGGCGAGAGCCTCCGGGGTCTCATCGAGGGCTGATCGGCGACGGAGCGATCAGTCGAAACTGCCACGAGTGTCCGGCAATCTGTTGGCATGGCGAGTTTCGAGTTTCCTGAGTACGTACCGGAGGAGCGGCCGGTGGACCGACATGTGGCGAAGTCGTCACCTCTACAGCCGTTGCAGCGTTCGCCGGCAGTTGGAGACTTCCCGAACGAGCTCGGTCGGCCGGTTGCGCTGCCCGATCTGCGGGTGGTGCTCGATGAGGTGGCGGTGGCGTTCGACAGCTTCTTCGTTCACGAGGATGGCATGCACGGCACGCTTCGGGTGGCGTCCGTGATCCGATGACGGACGACCGGCCGTGGGGCGAGTACACGTTTCACGTGGCTCCGTTTCGCCCTCATCGTCCAGGTGAGCCAAGGCAGGTGTTGTGGCGCCTCGGGATGCGGTTCTCCGACGGACGATCCGCCTTCACGCCGGAGCTGGAAAATCCGGCGTGGCACAACGACTTCGGGCTCTCGGTGCTCGGGGGCGGAGGAACCAGCATCGAGGCGGTGCATCGGATCTACGTGTCACCCGTGCCGCCTCCCGGCCCGCTGGAGGTGCTACTCGATCTGGCCGACCACGGCACGCACCGACTCGAGACCGATGCCCAGCCGCTCAGGGGCGCCTGACTCGCTCCGCTCGTGGCGGCGCATCGGTCGGCGCCACCAATGCTCGGACGGGCCTTCGGCCGGCTACCGGCCGACGCCGACGGCGTCGGGATAGTCGACGATCGGCCCGAAATCGGCGAGGAACCGATCCTGGACGAGGTCGATCACGGCGTCCCAGCTGTCGACGCGGAACACCTCGTTCTGTTCACCAAGCCCGATGAGCACGGCATACCCATCTCGGTTGGCGGTCTCGGTCGGCCGTAGGCTCTCGACGACCTGAAGGAACTCGCCATAGGTGGCGTCGCCGGAGAAGAGGACGGCACCGCTGGAGAGGTCGTTCACCTCGATGAACTCGTAGGCGTTCATGAGGCTCGGAGCTGGGATGGCGTCTCCCTCGAACGAGATGGTTGCTCCGAACCCCCAGGCGCTCTGGATGTCGGTGGCGACGAACACAAACGCCCAGATCGCGAGCGCCGAGCTGCCGAAGATGGCGATGCGCCGCTTCCATCCCTTCGGCAGCAGCGAGCCGCGGCCGAGCTCGACCGAGAGCACGACGAACACGGCAGCGACGGCGAGCCAGATCACGCCGAGCCCGAAGAGTTCCGGGAGCAGTCCGTGACCGCTGCGAAGGTGATCCACATCGAGCGCGAGCGCAACGCCGAGGCCTCGGGCGACCCACCAGGCCGGCCGGAGCTCGCGGAACAGTGTGCGGCACCAAGGCAGCGCAGTCGACGTCGCCCACCGCCGGATCGCACCGGCGATCAGGCTGCCCAACTGCTCCCGTTGGGTCGCGGTCGCAGCGGAGCGCTTCGGAGGCGGGTGGCCGGCGGCAGCACGAAGCTCGTCGCTGAACGCCTGGGGTTGACCGACCAGATCCGCTGGGTCACCGTCGAGCTCGGCAACGACCTCCGCAACGATCTCCCGCACGTCGGATGCCAGGCTCATCCGGATCGGCTCGTCGAGGTCGGCGAAGTAGGGCTCGCATTGCCGGACGTATGCGTCGATGCGCTCGTCGGTCGCCTGGTGTCGGGTTGCGGTCATCGTTGGTTCTCCTGCAGCAGGTAGTGCATGGTTTCGGCGAAGTGTCGCCAGGTCTTGGTTCCGTCGTGGAGCTGTTCGGTTCCGTGCGGGGTGAGGGAGTAGTACTTGCGGTTGGGGCCGCTCGCGGATGGCGCCGAGTAGCTCGACACGGCGCCGTCATCGGCCAATCTCCGAAGCGTGCCGTACACCGAGGCTTCGCCGACTCGTTCGTGGCCGGCCTCTCGCAGCTGGGTCACGATCGCATAGCCGTAGCTGTCACCGCGTTGCAGCGTGGCGAGCACGGCGACGTCGAGTACCCCTTTGAGGAGTTGCGTCGAATCCACGTCGTTCCTTTCTGCCGGTTGGCCCGGCGCTACTGTCTGATGAACACTACCTCGGATAAGAGAGTAGTCAAGCGCCCGCGGGATCGTGGGAATTCTCTCGTGACGGGGGAGCGTTCGAATGACCCATGTCTGTCATTCGGCTCGAATGCGGTGGCGAAGGTCGGGGCGGAACCTGGTCGTGTCGATGGATTGCGTGTCCGCTGCGCCGACGGCGTCGAACATGATGGCGATCAGCCCGAGCGCCAGCGCCGCTGCAACCGTGACCACGAGACCGATGAGGACAGTTCGGCGACAGCCGATGCTGCGGTTGCGGTTCGAGTCTGGTGGCGTTCCGTCGGCCTCCATGCCGGCACTCCTCTCCACCCGAGTCTGTCGATCTGCGATGGCAGACATCTGACAGATGTTGTCGATGCGGTGAAGCTGCGACCCGGGAAGGTGAGCTCAGATCCAGCCGTTCTCGGCGGCGACGGCGATCGCTTCGGTTCTGGTCTCGACCGACAGCTCGTCGTAGAGCTCGGCGAGCGCCCGATAGAGGCTTCGCTCGGAGTATCCGTGATCCACTGCAATGTCGATGATGCGGTCGCCGCGCCGGATCCGGCGGAGCCAGTCGAGTTCCGCTTCGCTGAGCGGGCACGTGTCGGCCTCGCCACAGGAGTGCTCGACCGACCCTGCGGCCCCCGCAAGCCGTTGGGCCCCTGCCGCCGACACGAGCGCGGCGAGCTTCCCGAACGACATCACCGGTGGAGTGATGGGGTCGATGTCCTCGGCGGTGGGGAGCTCGTCCGGGTCGATCGTGAGTTCACTGGCCTCCGTGATGGCCTTGGCCGCAGAGCGCAGGTAGTCGTGCACGAGCGACCAGTCGTCGAGCGCGGTGCCGGGTGGGAGCTCGTCGGTGAGCATGCGGTCGGCACAGTCTTCGAATGCCGACGCGAGGCCTGTGAGGTACGCCCACGGGAGGGTCAGTTTGTAGATGTCGACGGCGACCCGATGGAAGTCGAACGTCCATGGTTCGTCGTGCTCTCCGGCCTCGATGCCGAAGTCGTGGCCCTGCGAGATCGCCTCTGCAAATCGACGAATGCGGCCCGCGGCGATGCCGATGAGTTCCTCGTCCGCCCGTCGGTTGTCCGCTGTCATCGCTCGACGAGTGTAGACGCATGGCGCCGGGTCGATCATGCACCCAGCGATTCCGTCAAAAACACGTCCACCCCTTCCTCGGTTGGAGGAAGGGGTGGGGTGCTCCCCGATC
>JAHDEJ010000060.1 GCA_020628865.1 Acidimicrobiales bacterium | reverse complement strand
CCGATGATGATCTCGCCGTCGTAGTGGGCGGCTGCCACGGCGACCCATTCCGGATACTGCTCGGGTGTGGGCGCGGGAACCATGTGCGTGAGGACCAGTCGTTTCGCTCCGACCCGCGCCGCGGTCTGCGCCGCCTGCTCGACGGTCGAGTGATAGTCGAGGATGTCGATGGCGAGCGGGCTCGGAATTTGGGCGACGAGCTCTTCACGGAGCACCGTTTGCACGTAGGCATCGGCGTTGCCGGCCAACGCGTCCACCCCGGCACACGGGATGGTGTCTCCGACGATCGCTGCGGTGGCGCCGTCGTGTTCGAAGCGATAGCCGAGGGTCGGATGAACGGGTGCGTGCACGGTTGCTTCGGCGGTGACGTGCACATCGCCGATGGTGAGCGCCGCCCCTGGTTCGAGCTCCGTCACCTCCACCTGGGGCCCGACGGTCAGATCGTCGTGGTGCTCCAGCCGGTAGCCGATGTCGTGTTCGAGCATGTGCAGCTGCCGCCGTACGGATTCCTCGATGCCCGGCGGCCCGAAGATTCGGAGCGGGGTGTTCCCCATCGTCATAACCCAGTGGGTGGTGATCACGTCGTTCAGCGCACAGATGTGGTCACTGTGCAGGTGGGTGATGAACACCCCGGCAAGGAACGCCGGGAACGTACCAGCGGCGGTCATGCGCATCGTCACACCACGACCTGCGTCGATCAGCAGATGTGTGTTGTCGGCCATGACGAGCGTCGACGGCCCCGCCCGGTTTGCGTCCGGCAGTGGCGAGCCGGTTCCCGTGAGCACGATGTCCATGCGGAGTTACAGGTCCATGCCCTTTGCCACCACGGGCGCCAGCATCGTGATCTCCGGCGCTCCAGCGAGGAGCGCTCCTAGGGCCTTCATGGCCGCCCGCATCTCCGGCCCCTTGCCGTGGACGGCGAAGGCGTCCTCGTCCGTGTAGAGCTCGAAGAACACGTAGTCGTTGGTGTCGGGCACACGATGCGCGGAGTAGATCTCCAACCCCGGCTCTTCCTCGCTGGCAGCGATGAGGGTGGCGAGGGCGGCATCGAACTCGTCGGTCTTTCCGTCCTGGCAGGTGAGTGTTGCAGTCAGTGAGAGCTTGGCCATGGGCCGAACGTAGTCGCTCCGTGTCCCGGCGTCTCCGCTCAGCTCACTCCGCCGACCATCCGCCGTCGAACCCGACGACCTGTCCGGTGTGGAAGCCGGCGGTGCCGTCGAGGAAGACCCGACAGAACTGGGCGAACTCCTCCATCGTGCCAAGGCGCTTCATGGGCACCAGATTCTCGATGTGGGCCCGCACGGCCGGGTCGTCGGCGCCGCTCACCCGACGGAACTCGTCGAAGTCCATCCAGTTGGTGCCGACGGCATTCACCTGGACGCCGTTCGCGGCGACCTCGGCGGCGGCGTTCTTCACCAGCATGTTCGCCCCGGCCCGTGTGGCCGAATAGATCGGGGCGATCGGTGTGGGCCGGATGCCGGAGGCGCTGGTGATGGCCAGGACCTGACCGCGGCCCGCATCGACCATCGGGGGCAGCACGGCTCGAAGCGTCCGGAACACGCTCTCCAGGTTGCCGGCCACGAGCGTGTTGAAGTCGGCGTCCGACGCCTCGAGGATCGGGCCGGTGACGATCGTGCCGGTGAAGAAGACGGCGGAATCGATCTTCCCGTAGGCGTCCATCGCCATGTCCACCAGCCGTGGAGCCGCTGATGGTTCGGCGAGATCGCGGACGTTGTCGACGACCCAACTGTCGGCCCCCGCCTCCGAAACGGCGGCGACGGTCTCGGGTGTCGGATCACCGAGGACGAGGTCGTAGCCACTGGCGGCCATCACTCCGGCGAGGGCTGGACCGACGTAGTCACGGGCGTTGGCGATGATGCACACGGGCTTGTCTGACATGGCAGCACCGTAGCCCGCGACGAACTCGGGGTCGCCTCCTCCTCAAGGAGGATGGCAACAACCCTCCCTGTGCCCGATGAGCATCGACGACGTTCACGAATACGTTCAATGGTGACGAAAGGGACAACCATGCCATCGACCCGAAGCACCATCCGGCCACTGCTCGCCCTCCTTGCGGCGATCGCGCTGCTCGCCGCTGCCTGTTCGAGCGACACCACCACCGCCGAGCCCAGCACCACCACCGAAGCCGAGGCGGTCACGACCACCGCTCCCCCCACCACCGAAGCCGCGGCAGAGGAAGCGACCACCACGACGACCGAGGCGCCGTCCTCGGGAGTTGCGTTCGAATCCGGCCCCTGCGCCTTCCAACCCCCCGAATCCGTCGACGTGGAGTGCGGATGGGTCACCGTCCCCCAACACTGGGATGACCCCTCCGATCCCGACACCATCCGCCTCCACGTCGCCACCTTCACCAACGACGCAACACCGGCCGACGCCGTACCCGTCGTCTACCTCGAAGGCGGCCCCGGCGGCGACGCCCTCGGCCTGATCGCCTTCACCTTCGACGACCTGTTCGGCCCGGTTGCCGACCAGCATCCCGTCGTCGTGTTCAGCCAGCGTGGCTCGGCGCTCACGGAAATCGATCTCGAATGCGAGGAGATGATCGACGCGAGCCTGCAGATCCTCGAATCGGCCCCGGACCCCGACGCCGAGGATGCGCTGAACCTCGCGGCGATGACCGAGTGCGCCGAACGCCTGCAGGCTGAAGGCGCCGACCTGGGTGCCTACAACTCGGTGGCCTCCGCCAACGATGCCGACGCCATCCGCGCCGCCCTCGGCCACGACCAGTGGAACGTGCTCGGCATCAGCTACGGCACGCGGCTCGGCCAGGAACTGGTCCGCCAGCATCCCGACGGCGTGCGGGCACTGATCCTCGACTCCGTTCAGCCGACCGATCCGAACCTCGGCTCGCTCGCCGCGCTGCCCACCACCTTCCAAGGTGCGCTGGACGAGTTCTTCGCCGGCTGTGAGGCCAACGCCGAGTGCGCCGCCGCCAACCCGAACCTCGAAGACCGCTTGAGCGCCGTGCTCGACGACCTTGCCGCCGACCCGATCGACGTCCCCGCCATCGATCAGCTCACGGGCGATGCGTACGACACGATCGTGGACGACGAGCGCCTGCTCGGACTCGTGTTCAACGCGCTGTACAGCCCCGAGACCTTCGCCGCCCTCCCCGAGATGGTGGCCCAACTCGAGGCCGGCGAGACCGCCATCGTCGAAGCGCTGCTCGGCCTGCAGATCACGAATGCCGCCTTCATCTCCAACGGCATGTACGCCGCCGTGATGTGTCACGACTTCCTGGCAGAACTCACGCCGACGAGCGCATGGGATGCCGGGCTCGTCGACGAGCCGCTGTTCCAAGATCGCTTCGGCGGGTTCGAACAAGAAGACACGGTCGCAATGTGCGACGCGTTCCCCACCGGATCGGCCGACGCGTCGGTCATCGAACCGGTCGAGTCGGAGGTGCCGACGCTCATCATGGCCGGCCGCTACGACCCCATCACTCCCCCGAGCTTCGCCGAGGCGATCGCTCCAGGCTTCTCCAACGGTCAGTTGGCGATCCTCCCCCACGTGGGTCACGGCGTGGTCGGCGACGAGTGCGGCATTGCGATCGCCCTCGACTTCCTCGCCGACCCGAGCGCAACCACCGACATGTCCTGCATCGACTCGGTCAGCGAGCCGATCTGGATTCCGGGCAGCCTGGAAGGCCTGACGTTCGTCGACTTCGAAGACGCCCAGCTCGGCGTGGCCGGCGTCCACCCCGAGGGCTGGATCGAGCAGGGCTTCGGCGTGACCGTACGAAACGACGGAAACCTCGCCCACCAGATCGCACTGGTCCAGCAGGGTGCCCCTGTAAGCCAAGACCAGCTCATCGGTCTGCTGTCGGGTCAGCTCGGCGAACTCACCGAAACCGGAACGGTGGACGACGCCACCGGACGCACGTGGACGCAATGGTCGATCGACGAAGGACCGTCCAGCTCGGAGGTGTTCACCCTCGACGAAGGCGGCTTCACCCTCATCGCGCTGGTGCAGGGACCACAGTCCGACCTTCCCGATGCCGTCGAGCATCTGATCCCGACCGTGCTTGCGGAACTCCGTAGCCTGTAGCCCGCCCACGTTCACGAGAGGCCCGAAGATGAACCGACGAGAATTCGTTGCCCTGATGGGCGTCCTCGGCCTCGGCGGGCTCACCGCATGCGGCGGTGAGCCCGATGTGAGCGGCTCCTTCGACGGCGACGTGCTCGTGATCGGTGCCGGTGCTGCGGGCATGTCGGCCGCACACTTCCTCGAGCGGGCCGGCGTGAACGTGACCGTTCTGGAAGCGGGACCCGCTCACGGCGGTCGCATCAAGACCGTGCGGGACTTCGTCGACTTCCCCATTCCCCTCGGCGGCGAATGGCTGCACACCGATGCGACCGAGCTGGACGCCCTCGTCGACCGAACCGATCACGGCATCACGATGGCGGCCTACAAGCCGACCGACGAAACCGGCTACTGGTCCGGGGGCGAATACACGCTGGAGACCGAGGACCCCGACAGCGACCTGAAGTTCGTCGGACGAACGTGGCTGGACGTCTTCGACGAGTTCATCGTCCCGTCGATCGCGGATCGCATGCGGTTCGGGGTCGTCGTCGACACCGTCGACCACTCCGGCGATCGCATCGTCGTGACCGCAGAGGACGGCTCGACATACGAAGCCGACCGGCTGGTCGTGACCGTCCCCATCGTGGCCCTGCGAGACCAGATGACCTTCACGCCCGATCTGCCCGAGGAGATGCGAACCACGCTCGACGAGGCCGACGTGTGGGGCGGGTTCAAGGCCTTCGTCGAGTTCGACGAGCAGTTCTACCCGACGACCCTCGTGCTCGACGGCAAGAACACCGACGACGGTCAGCACATCTACTACGACGCCTCGTACGGGCAGGACAGCGACCGCAAAGTGCTCGGCATGTTCTCCGTCGGCACCGGATCGGAGCCGTACCGCGAAGCTCAGGCAGAAGGTCGACTGATCGAATTGATCCTCGCCGACCTCGATCCGATCTTCGACGGTCGCCCCTCGGCCACCTACGTGCAGCACATCCACCAGGACTGGAACGCCGAGCCGCACATTCACATGGCCTACCTGGCGGACAATGCCGACTGGCAGACGCCTCGCCGGCTCTCCAACCCGATCGACGATCGCATCTTCTTCGCCGGCAGCTCGTACATCAAGACCATCGACGGCTGGAGCATGGTGCACCTCGCCGCTCGGGCCGGGCGTGAGGCCGTCGACCAGATTCTCTCCTGAGTCGTGTCGCCCGCGACTGTCCCGCCACTGCGGTATCCCGCTACGCTTTGAGATGCGCCCGTCCTCGGGTGTGACGGTCGGGTCCTGTGCAACGGGAGCCCGTGAACCGGGTCAGGGCCGGAAGGCAGCAGCTCTCAGCGGTGCCTCTCGTGTGCCGCAGATCGCCTGGCCGTCACTCCCGAGGACGGGCGTGCTGTATTTTCGCCGCAGGGTCGATCCGGGCGCAGGGCGCCCTCGACTCCCACTGCGGACCAGCACCCCCAAGTCGGTCGAACCGCAGGGTCGATCCGACAGCGGGACCGCGCGAGACTGGTGGCATGGTTCGACGGATCACCGAATCGGAGATCGACGGCTATCGGGCCGACGGGTTCGTCAAGTTGCCGAGGCTTTTGGACCAGGCCGAGCTCGCTCCGCTGCTGCGCGAACTCGACGACCAGCTGGCCGAACCCGGCCCGCACGGGTCGGTCCAACGCTTTGCAACCGACCGATGCTTCGCCCTGGATCGACCCGCACTTCGCGGCTGGGCACTCGATTCGGTGATGGGCGAGAACGCCGCGAGGGCGATGGGTTCGGCCGAGGCGCGGTTCTTCTTCGATCACCTCTTTGCGTTCGAACCGAATCAGCCGATCGACGAGCACTACTGGCATCAGGACCAGCCGTACTGGCCGATCGAGGGCGACCAGGTCGTGTCGTTCTGGGTCACGTTCACTCCGTGCACTGCGCACTCGTCGGGCCTGAAGTTCGTTCGGGGCTCGCACCGGGACACGATGTTCTACCGACCTCGTGGATTCGACGGTGACCTGCCACCGGACGACGTCGGTGAGCGGGCCGCCCTTGCGGTCGATGTGGCCGAACAGTTCCGGGCCGACGCCGCGCCGCCATTCCACGAGGACCCATGCCATGGCGAGGTGGTCGACTTCGACTTCGAGGCCGGTGACGCGGTCATGTTCCACACCCGGACGGTGCACAGCTCCGGAGGCAACCGCTCGGCCACGGATCGACGGGTGGCGCTGTCCCTTCGCTACATGGGCGACGACGCTCGCATGATGCTGCGGCGAGGCGTGTTCCAGGACCCGGCGCTGCTCCCCGATCCCGACGAGCCGTTCACCGTCGGCGCTCCCATGCGCAGCCGAAAGTGGCCGCTCGTCCACCCCGAGCCGTCCGGCCGATAGCTTGCCGGGGATGGCCGACGAACTGACCGACGACGAGCGGCGCGCCGCGGCAGCCGGCGACCTCAACGTGCTGGCCGTGCTCATGCTCGCCGGTTCCGCCGGATTCGCAGCGGTGAATCTGTGGTTGGGAAGCCTCGGTTGGATCGCGGCACTCGCCACGGTCTCCTCCACCGCCGCCACGTCGCTCGGCCTGCTGCGGAGAAACGAAGTGATCGCTGCATTCGTGAAGATCGGCTTCGGCGTCAGCGGACTCGCCGCTCCGGTCTTTGCCGTCGCCGGGTTGGTCCTCGGGCTGCTGGGCTACAGCTGGGGTTGGGCGGTGCTTGGCGGCGCGATTCTCTATTTCGTGTTCTCGCTGCTCGGCCTCGAGATCCTCGATCGCGCCGAAGCCACCGGAGCGATCGCCCGGTATTGAGGCCGTTCCCGATGGAATTTCCGACGCGCCGCTGAGCATTCTCACCCACTGGCCCACCCGCGCTAGCCTGCCTCCCGGCGGTTCACATACAGGGAGAGAAAAATGATTCAGGAGTTCAAGGACTTCATCAACAAGGGCAACGTTTTCGAGGCAGCCGTCGGCCTGATCCTCGCACTTGCGTTTGCGCCGGTCGTGCAGGGCCTCGTCGACAACATCATCATGCCGGTCGTCGCCCGCATCTTCGGTCAGCCGGACTTCAGCAGCATCCGCATCGGCCTGGGCGGCAGCCAGGAAGTCACGCTCGACGACGGCACGGTCGTGATGCAGGAGCCCACCATCGAGATCGGCACGTGGATCACCACGGTCGTCGGCTTCATCATCCTCTCCTTCGTCATCTTCATGATGGTGAAGGCGTACAACCGGGCGAACCCGCCGGTCGAGGAAGAGGACGGCCCGAGCGAAGTCGATCTCCTCACGGAGATCCGCGACAACCTCGCCAAGTAGTCCGCGCAGGGCCGGCATCGCTTCGGCGGTGCCGGCCTTTGCCGTTTTCCGGCGGGACCCTGTTTTGTGCGAATCGGATCAAGTCCACTGGTGATCCGGCCGATCAGGAAGGGGTACGGAGCACTCCGTGCATGGCGGCCGATGTGAACGGGAGTGGCCTGATGCCCGAATCAGGAGATGTCTCGAGAGTGGCAGGTGGACGACGTTGGTCGCCGATGACGCGCCGTCGCGCCAAGCGATTCAGCGTGTCCCTGTCGGACCGCACCACCGTGCAGTGGATCGCTTCCGCTGCGAGCTGGAACGACCCGACTGTGCTCGATGCCCACATCGTCGACGTCTCGACGACGGGAGCGAGTGTCGACATCGCCGACACCTCCGTGAAGATTCCCGAGTCGATGAAGCTCACGATCGGTTCTCTGGAGAGCTTCGTCAGCATCAAGGGCGTGAGCCCGTGCCCGATGGGGGCGCGCCTCCACATGCACTTCGAGCAGCCGAGCGAGAACTTCCAGCTGGCCGTGCATTCGATGGTGGAACGGCTCGCTGCCTGAGCGCCGACAGGGCCAGACGGCCCTCTCGGATCCAACACCAAATGACTACTCTCGGTGGTCATGTTGCGGGACAAAAGCACCACCGCGAGCGCCGTCGTCACGACCGCCGGCACGCTCGGTTTTCTTCTTCTCATGCTCGGATTCGGCTTGGCCGTATCGGGTCGCGATGCGGCCGCCGTCAACCCCGTCCACCCTACGGTCGAGGATGCACCGATCGCATCGATCGACCATCCGATCGGGCCAGCTGGCCGGGTCCATGACTCGGTCGAGGTGAACGGCCGCCTGTTCATCGCAGGCGACTTCACCAGCATTGACGGCGTGGATCAGCCACACCTGGCCGAGATCGACCCGACGACCGGCGACCTGGTGTCGACCTTCGACATCGAGATCTCGGGCGGATCGGTGTACGCACTTGCGGCGAGCCCCGACGGCACGACCCTCTACCTCGGCGGACGCTTCAAGAAGGTGGACGGACACAGCCGCAGCAGGTTGGCCGCCATCAGCCTGTCCGACGACTCCGTGCTGCCGTGGAACCCGGGAACCGAACGGCGCGTCAATGCGCTCGCCACCGATGGCGCCATCGTGATCATCGCCGGCGACTTCCACACGCTCGCCGGCGCGCCAGCCGAGCGCATCGGCGTCGTCGATGCAACCAACGGCATGCGTCTGCCGTGGCACCTGTCGGCCGACGAAGAGATCCACGATCTCGAGTGGAACGAACACGACCTCGTCTACGTGGCGGGCGAGTTCCTCGACTTCTCCGGCACGGGACAATCCCATCTGGCCAGCGTCGACCTCACTGCGGGTGCTGCTTCTTCGTGGCGTCCGATCGCCCCCTTCATGATCTGGGATGTGGCCCTCGACCCGTCCGGCGAGGCGCTGTACGCCGCCGAGGGTGGTTCGTTGGCGCTTGGCGGAAACCGTCTGTCCCGGTTCCACACCGTGGCCAGCGGCCGTCCCGCTTGGACCCGCCAGGCCGATGGCGACTACCAGGCGGTCACGACCGACGGCACCTGGGTCTACGCCGGCGGCCACTTCGATTACGACGGGAAGGGCATCGACGTCGACCCAAATGCAGCGGAGCGTCGCAAGATGCTCAGCGTCGACGCCGAGACCGGTGTGCTCACCGATTGGGATCCGCACTTCACGTCCGTCCTCGGAATCTGGCACCTGAACGTGACCACCGGCGGGCTGATCGTCGGCGGCGACTTCGATCGCGTGAACTGGTTCCCGCAAGGACACGTCGCCCGATTCACCGGCCCGCAACCCTCGCCGCTGGCCCCTCCCCCCGTTGTCGTGCCGGAGCCACTTCCGGATGCGGAATGCACCACGCAGTTCGTCGACGGCTACCGCACCATCACCGTGGTCTCGTTCCAGGCCCCCGACGAATTCGTCATCCGGCGAAATGGCAGCTGGCTGGCGTCGCCACCGGTCGACGAACTCGTCATCACGCCGTTCGACGACTTCGGCGGCGGCTTCGCCACGCAATGGAGTCTTGGCCACGACCTCCCCCTCGACGGCGCATTCCTCACCCGGATGAGTGTCGATGGCGGCCCCCGACTCGAACTCCAGTGCGCCGCCGGCGATCCGCTGGTGAGCGTTCCGCCGTTGACTCCCCCAGCTCCTGAACCAGATCCGGAGCCGGGTACTGCCTGGTGCACGGTCACGAACCGGGATCTCGAGTTCGAAATCGCCGTGGACGAATCCGCCGTGATCCGCCGAAACGGCTCCTGGGCCCACACCGCAGAAGCTGGCACGACCGACTGGCAAGACCCGGCCGGCCGAGCCGACGACACCTACCTCATTCGATTCGTTGAGCACGGTGTCCGCCGCGATGTGGCGTGTGAGCGCCAGGCCGGAACCCCCGAACCGGAACCCACCTGCACGGTCCTCTCGCTACCGGATGGCACGATCCAGATCGACGTGATGCTGCACGAGGAGCCGAGGGCCGTCGTGCTCCGGCGCAACGGCAGCTGGCTCGTGACCCTTCCGGACCTCGCCCAGAACACCTTCGTGGACGACAACGTGGACGGTTCGTACCTGGCCCGAATCCGGGGCGCCAACGGCTCCAGTTTCGACCTGGAGTGCGGTCAGATCTGACCGGCTCCAGCCGACGGGAACGAATTCGCACGGCGTAGCGTTGGCTGCACCATGCATCCAATGCAAGTACTGCACTCCATGAGCAGCTCGTCGGACGAGCCCAAGGGAATCGACCGCGCCACGGTCCGCCGGGTGTGGGCCTTCAGCCGCCCGTATCGGCCGATGGTGATCGGCTTCGTGATCCTGATCATTCTCGGCACGGTCATCGGCCTGATCCCGACGCTCGCGTTCGCCGACATCATCGACACGGCCATCGCCGAGGGCAACACCCGCCGGCTCAACATCCTCGGCATCACCGTCGTCATCGCCGCCTTCGCGGCCGCCGCCATCTCGATGATCGAGCGTTGGCTGTCCAGCCGAATCGGCGAGGGCATCATCTACGACCTGCGCGACAAGCTCTTCCGGCACGTCCAGGACATGCCGCTCGGCTTCTTCACCCAAACCCAGACCGGCTCGCTCATCTCGCGTCTGAACAACGACGTGATCGGCGCCCAGCGCGCATTCACCACCTTCCTCTCCACGGTCATCGGCAACGTCATCAACCTGGGCATCACCCTCGTCACGATGTTCATCCTCGAGTGGCGGCTCACGTTGCTGTCCCTCGTGATCCTCCCGTTCTTCGTCATCCCGAGCCGTCGAGTCGGTACCCGCATGGCCGACATCACCCGGGAGTCGATGGAGCTCAATGCGTCGATGAACACGACGATGACCGAGCGCTTCAACGTGTCGGGCGCCATGCTCGTGAAGCTGTTCGGCCGGCCGACCGTCGAGGCGGACGACTTCGCCCACCGGGCGGCCCGCGTCCGCGACATCGGCATCCGGTCTGCGATGTTGGCCCGGGTCTTCATGACTGCGATGACGCTGGTCGGTGCGCTCGGCACCGCCGCCATCTACTGGATCGGTGGCCGCATGGTCATCAGCGGCGACCTCTCGCTCGGCGGGCTCGCCGCCCTCAGCCTCCTCGTGGTGCGCGTCTACCTGCCGCTCACCGCACTCACCAACGCACGCGTCGATGTCACCAGCGCGCTCGTCAGTTTCGAACGCGTCTTCGAGATCATCGACATGCCGAACCCGATCACCGACGCGCCCAACGCCACGGAACTCACCGGCGTGAAGGGTGCGCTCCGGTTCGACGACGTCACGTTCACCTACCCGAGCGCCAGCGACTCGACGATTGCGTCGCTCGAGGACGCGGCACAACGACGGACGCCGGGCCGCGGCCCCGGCCGACACATCGGTGCCGGCATCACACCCGTGACTGCGGGGCCCTCGTACGCGGGCGCCGACGAACGCCAGGTCCTCCATGGCGTGAACCTCAGCATCGAACCTGGCCAGCTGGTGGCCATCGTCGGACCCTCGGGTGCCGGCAAGTCCACACTGCTCAACCTCGTCCCCCGCCTCTACGACGTGACGGGCGGCGCCATCACGATCGACGGCCAGGATCTGCGGTCGGTCACGCAGAACAGCCTGCGGGAGTCGATTGGCGTGGTGAACCAGGACCCGCACATGTTCCACGACACCGTCGGCGCGAACCTCCGCTATGCGAACCCCGACGCCACCGAAGACGACATGCGTCGCGCCGCTGAGGCCGCCCGGATCATGGACGTGATCGACGAGCTCCCCGAAGGTTTCGACACGGTCGTCGGCGAACGTGGCTATCGCCTGTCCGGCGGCGAGAAGCAGCGTCTGGCGATTGCCCGCATGCTCCTGAAGGACCCGGCGATCGTCATCCTCGACGAGGCCACCAGCCACCTGGACACGGAGAACGAGGCGCTCATCCAACAGGCGCTGGAGACGGCGCTGGCCGGCCGCACCTCGCTCGTGATCGCCCACCGGCTGTCCACGATCACGTCGGCCGATCAGATCATCGTCCTCGACGACGGCGTGGTCGTCGAACACGGCACCCACGACGAGCTCCGCGCCCTCGGCGGTCTCTACGAGACCCTCTACGAAAACCTCCTGCGAGTGGACGTGCCCACAAGCTGAGGGACGCTCGCCACGAACGAG
>JAHDEJ010000033.1 GCA_020628865.1 Acidimicrobiales bacterium | reverse complement strand
CCGATGGTACTTGGGACGACTGTCCCTGGGAGAGTAGGTCGCCGCCGGTTTCGCACGAAGATAGAGCCGCCCCCAACAGGGCGGCTCTCTTCAGTTTTGCGGCCTTGGCCCGCGAGTTTCGAGGCCCAGGCCGAGAAACTCGGTCGGAGGGCGGAGCGAACGACAGCGGCACGGTAGCCTTGCCGGATGCCTGAACAGTCGCGCCGCTCATCACGTCCCACCGGGGGCGGAAACCGTGCCCGTCGTGGACCTTCGGGCAACGACAGCGGTCGAGGCGGTCCGAAGGGACGGAAGGGAAGCGGCCCGAATCGGGGCGCGTCCGGTTCCGGATCAAGCCGTGGCGGCAAGCCGGGCGGCGGTCGCAGCGCGAGCGGCGGTCCGCGGCGGGGGAGCGATTCCCGACGGGGAAGCTCCGGGCCGAACCGTCGGAGCCGCGAAGAGGTTCCGAAGCCAACACCCCGAGCCGAACGCTCTGGATGGGGTTCGGTTGCCCAACACGGAGCGATCGGCGCAACCATCGGACAGCGGGCGGACGATGCCGACGCAGCGGAACGGTTCTCCCCGGAAGAACGTCGCAAGTTCGAGGAACGCCAGGCCCGCCGGGCCAAGGCCGCGGAGCGAACGGATTCGTTGCGCGGGGAAGCGAAGGCGGCCATCGATCGTTCGGCCAGCAAGATCGCACCAAAGAAGCGCCCCGTCGGCGCCGAGGTCACGGTCGACCGTCGACCGCTCCCCGGACGACCGCCCAAGCAGCGGGACATTCCCAAGGATCTCAACCGCATCCACGGGGCGACGGCCGGCCAACGCCAGTGGCGGTTGTTCACCCGGGCGGCTCGAGAGTACGAGAACGAGCAGTTCGAAGATGCACGTCGCACGCTGAAGCCGTTGGTCGACGCGAACCCGGGAATTCCGGAGATGCGAGAACTCTTCGGTCTGTCGCTGTATCGACTCGGCAAGTGGGAACTCGCCATCGAACAGCTCGAGCAGTTCCGCACCGACAGCGGCACCGCCGAACAGCATCCGCCATTGATGGACGCACACCGGGCGCTCGGACACTGGGCCGACGTCGACGCGCTGTGGATCGAGCTGGGCGAGCTCTCGCCGGCCGCAGACCTGGTCGTCGAGGGCCGCATCGTGCGTGCCGGCGCGGAAGCCGATCAGGGACGACTCGATCAGGCGATCCGGATTCTGGAGAAGGGCTGGAAGGTTCCGCACGAACCGCAGGACCACCATCTCCGCCGGGCGTACGCCCTTGCCGACCTCTTCGAACGGGTCGGCAGCGTCCCTCGGGCGCGCAAACTCTTTGCATGGGTGGAACGCACCGCGCCGGGCTTCGGCGACGCGGGCGAGCGCGCCCACGCACTCGACTGACGACCGACCCAGACGTTCTCCATCTGTTCCGCAGCAAATCCGTGCGAGGAGCATTTGCGGCCAGCTAAGGTCGCTCCGATGCCGGCTTGTGGTGGCCGGCTGCAAACGGGGAGAACCCATGACAGATGTGGTCGATGCGCCCGCCGGGCGCGACGTGGACCGAGTGGTCATCCGATTCGCCGGCGACTCCGGCGACGGAATGCAGCTCACTGGAGATCGCTTCACGAGTGCGAGTGCACTGTTTGGCAACGACCTCGCCACTCTGCCGGAATTTCCGGCCGAGATCCGGGCGCCAGCCGGGACCCTCGCCGGTGTGTCGGCCTTCCAGGTGCAGATCTCGTCCCAGGAGATCTCGACCCCCGGCGATGAACCGACGGTGCTGGTGGCGATGAACCCGGCAGCGCTCAAGTCCGACCTGTCCCGCCTGGCTCCCGGCGGCACGCTCATCGTGAACGAGGACGCGTTCGAGGAGCGGAACCTCGAGAAGGCCGGCTACGTCGACAACCCCCTCGAAGACGGCAGTCTCGACGGGTACGCACTCATCACCGTGCCGATGACGAAGTTGACCAGAGAGGTGTGCGCCGAACTCGGCGTGAAGCCGAGGGATGCAGAGCGGTCCAAGAACTTCTTCGCGCTCGGGCTGGTGTCGTGGATGTACACCCGACCGCTCGAGCCCACGCTCGACTGGATCCAGTCCAAGTTCAAGGGCCGCGACATGGTGATCGCGGCCAACAACGCCGCGTTCAAGGCCGGCCACGCGTACGGCGAAACCGCCGAGCTGGGCAGCCACGTGGTCACGATCGCTCCGGCGAAGCTCGACCCGGGCACGTACACGAACATCAACGGCAACACGGCGCTCTCGTGGGGGCTCATCACCGCATCCCAGAAGTCGAACCTGCCGATCTTCCTCGGGTCGTACCCGATCACGCCGGCGTCCGACATCCTCCACGAGCTCGCCAAGCACAAGGACTTCGGCGTTCGCACCTTCCAGGCCGAAGACGAGATCGCTGCGGTGTCCTCCGCCATTGGCGCCGCCTACGGCGGACATCTCGCCGTGACGACCACTTCCGGCCCGGGTGTTGCGCTCAAGGGAGAGGCGATCGGCCTGGCGATCAGCCTCGAGCTTCCGCTCATCGTCGTGGACATCCAGCGCGGCGGACCGAGCACCGGCCTCCCAACCAAGACCGAGGCCAGCGACTTGATGATGGCGATGTACGGCCGGCATGGTGAGTCGCCGATGCCGATCGTGGCCAGCTACAGCCCGAGTCACTGCTATTGGGCCGCCATCGAGGCTGCTCGTATCGCCCTCACCTACAAGACGCCGGTGATGTTGCTCTCTGACGGCTACCTGGCGAACAGCTCGGAGCCGTGGAAGCTGCCGGACGTCGACGACATTCCTTCGATCGATGTCGAGTTCGCCTCCGAGCCCAACCAGACCAACGAAGACGGCGAACCGGTCTTCTGGCCCTACATGCGTGACGAGAAGCTGACGCGGCCCTGGGCAATTCCGGGTACCGACGGACTCATGCATCGCATCGGTGGCATCGAGAAGGCCGACGGTACCGGCAACGTCTCGTACGACCCGGCAAACCACGCCCTGATGACGAGCATCCGTCAGGATCGCATCGCGTTGATCGCCGACGACATCCCGCCGACCTCGGTCGAGGGCGACCCGAACGCCAAGGTGGCTGTCGTCGGTTGGGGCTCCACGTGGGGCGCCATCAAGGGCGCCGTGCGGCGGCTGGACGAAGCCGGCAAGCCGGTGGCCCACATCCATCTCACCCACCTCAACCCGTTCCCGAAGGATCTCGGTGAGGTGCTTCGCCGCTACGACCGAATCGTCGTGCCGGAACTCAACATGGGCCAGCTCGTCCGGCTTCTTCGGGCCGAGTTCCTGGTCGACGCACAACCCGTGAACAAGGTGATGGGCCAGCCCTTCACCGCCGCCGAGATCGAGCAGGCGCTGCTCGCCGAGTTCGAAGCCCTGGAGGCCTGATCATGACCGACGTGCAACTGACCACGAAGAAGGATTGGGCAACCGACCAGGAAGTCCGGTGGTGTCCGGGCTGTGGCGACTACTCGATCCTCACCGCAATGCAGCTGATGCTGCCGGACCTCAACGTCCGCCGCGAGGACACGGTCTTCATCTCCGGCATCGGCTGTGCCGCCCGGTTCCCGTACTACATGAACACGTACGGCATGCACTCGATCCACGGACGAGCGCCGGCGTTTGCGACCGGTCTCGCCATGGCCCGACCCGATCTCAAGATCTGGGTGGTCGGCGGCGACGGCGACATGCTGTCCATCGGTGGCAACCACCTCATCCATGCGCTTCGCCGCAACGTCAACGTCAACATCCTGTTGTTCAACAACATGATCTACGGCCTGACGAAGGGGCAGTACTCGCCGACCTCGGAGACCGGCAAGGTCACGAAGTCGTCGCCGGTCGGTTCGATCGACCAGCCCTTCAACGCCGTCAGCGTTGCGCTTGGCGCCGAGGCGTCGTTCGTGGCCCGCACCCACGACATGGACCGTCAGCACATGCAGGAGATGTTCCGGAAGGCCTACGACCACCCGGGCGCGTCGCTGGTCGAGATCTACCAGAACTGCAACGTGTTCAACGATGGCGCCTTCGATCAGGTGTCCAAGCGGGCGAACCGTGACGCGATGCTCATCAACCTGGAGGACGGCGCTCCCATCCGGTTCGGCGCCGAACAGGAACGGGGCGTGGTGATCGATGCGTCCGGTGAGGCGCAGATCGTGGACGTCGCCGACGTCGGCGAAGACGCCCTGGTGGTGCACGATGCCGCTCGCCCGAACCCGGCCGTCGCATTTGCGCTGTCTCGCCTCGCCGGCGGACCGACAGAGCCGACACCGATCGGCATCTTCCGGGCCGTCGAGCGCACCGAATACGCCGGTGCCGCAACCGAACAGCTGGCCGCTGCGCAAGCGAGCGACTCGGCCGGAGACCTCAACGCATTGCTCCGTTCGAACCCGACCTGGGAGGTTGGCTGACCCACAGCTGTGGGGCTTCCACCCAGCCTCGCGCGCCCGTCGCGCCGGTCATTTCCAATAGACTGGAACCGATGGGAATGACGCGCAGCGTCGTGTCCATCTGACCGTCGCCCACGCAGCGAGGCCCACCAGAGGAGAGCGCGCATGCGAGAGATCGGAGTACCGAGGTGGGCGGCCATGACCGTCGCCGCGCTGCTCGTGATCGCGCTCGTGGTCGTGGTCTTCCGACTCGGCAATCAGGCGTCGGCCGGCGTCGCGTTGGACGATCCCGTCGTGTGGGTCGAGGACGGCGATCGCGGCCGAATCCTGCAGATCAACGGCAGCACGCTCGAGATCACCGCCCAGATCGACGTTGGTGCCTCGGGCGATTCCATCGTGGCCATCCCGAAGGAACGCGACGTCGTGTTCTTCAACCGGACCACCGGCGCCGTGGGGACCATCGGCGCGGTCAGCCTCGCCGTGGACAACGAGGACGTCGTCGAGACCTCGACCGGGCCGGTCACCGGCGAAACCCTGCAGATCAAGGCGGACTTCGACGGCTCGACGCTGGCCTACATCATTTCCGACGAACGGACCCTCGTCATCGAACCCGGCTCCAGCGTCCAGAGCTTCATCGCCACCCCGGACGGCACGGGGGACACCGAGGTCGACGTCCAAGGGCAGCTTCTCATGGTGACCAGCGACGGGCGCCAGGTCCTCCGCTCGGGCGAGGAAGGCCTCGAGACATACGCAGACCTGCCGGAACCGATCGCCGGGAGCTCGCAGCGACCACAGCTCGTCCGGGCCGACGAGGACATGTTCGTCGTCGATCCGGACCGCCGCACCGTCAACCAGATCGATGACGAGGGCCAGCTGCTCTCGCCGACCTGTGTGTCCGGCTCCCTGTCCGACGTCCAGGTCGGCGGCACACACCTGACCAACCCGAGCGGGACCCAGCGCGTCCTCGTGCACGACGCCGCAGTCGGCGTGTTGAGCGTCAGCGAACCGAACCGCTCGGACTGCTACAGCATCGAGATCCGCGGCGGGGGAGACATCTACGGAGCGCCAGTGGCCGTCGACTCGACCGCCTACCTCCCGAACTATTCGACGGGCCAGATCGACATCGTCGACCTCGATGAGCGCGTTCTGCTGCGCACGGAGACCTTCAGCACGGTGCGCAACCGTCCCTTCGAGCTCGAGGTCTTCGACAACGCCGTTTGGGCCAACGAACCGAACGGGTTGCAGGCGTCGATCGTCACCCGGGACGGACTCGAGCGGCTCAACAAGGTGAGCCGCTTCGTGCCGACCGATGGCGACGCGGAACCGGGCGAGAACGGTGAGAACCCGTTCATCGCCGGCGGCGACGACAGCGACGCCGAAGAGCGGACCTTCGGCGACACCGGCGACCAGGTTGCCGGCGACGGCGAGGGCGGAGCCGCCGGTGGCGGCGACGGCGTCACCGGTGGAGAGGAAGACGGAACCTTCGAAGGCACGGGGCTCGATGACGTCGAGGACATCCCACCGGTGGTGGCCGGTGTCGAGGCAGTCGAGCTGCCGCCCGATGAACTGGCTGCGAACTTCGAGTTCAGCGCAGACACGGTGAGCGTGGGGGAGACCGTTCGATTCACCGACACGTCGGCAGGAAACCCGGCGCAATGGAACTGGACCTTCGGCGATGGCTCGACGGGCAATGGCCCTGAGGTCGTCAAGGCCTGGGACACCGAAGGCACCATGGTCGTCGAGCTGTTCGTCACCAACGCGGCCGGCGAGAGCAGCCGGGCGAGCGCCGAGATCACCGTTGTCGCCGCAGACACGCTGCGCCGGCCCGACGCCCAGTTCACCTTCGACACGGGAACGGCCGAGGTCGGCCAGACGATCACCTTCACGAACCAGAGCACGGGCGAGGCCGACTCGCTCATCTGGGACTTCGGCGATGGCACGCAGGAGACCGGCGACGTCGTCGAGCACACGTACACCACGCCCGGCACGTTCATCGTCACGCTGACCGCAAGCAATGCGGCCGGCTCCGACGTCCGCGAGGGCCAGGTCACGATCATCGACGCCGCCCTGCCGCCGGAAGCCGTCATCGCAACCGGTCAGCGAGCCATCACGACCGGTACGGTGCTCCGGCTCACCAGCGAATCGACGAACTCGCCCACCAGCACGGTGTGGGACTTCGGCGACGGTACGACCGATTCGGGGGTCGAAGTTCGCAAGTCCTGGGACACCCCAGGCACCTATCGCGTTCGCCTCACCGTCGAGAACTCGGCCGGCGAGAGCGAGACCTTCACCGACGTGGTGGTCAGCGAGCCGGTTGTTCGTCCCGTTGCTCGATTCGACCAGTCGAGCCTCCAGACCGTGGTGGGTGAACCGATCACGTTCGGCGACATCTCGCTCAACAACCCCACTCGGCTGTTGTGGGAGTTCGGCGATGGAACGACCGCCACGGAAGCGAACGTCACCAAGACCTGGGACGAGCCGGGCACCTACAACGTGACGCTGACGGCGTCGAACGAACAGGGCCCGGACACCGTCGCGAAGACCGTCACCGTGCTGCCACCGCCGCCCGATCCGCCGGTCGCAGCCTTCCGCGTCTCGAGCGCCACGGTGCCCGTCAACACGGTGGTGCGGTTCACAGACCAGTCCACGAACGACCCGGCCGAATGGAGCTGGGACTTCGATGACGGGTCGACGTCCACCGCCACGAGCCCGCCACATGCATTCTCGGAGCCCGGAACCTACGAGGTGACCCTGACCGTCACGAACGTGAGCGGCTCCGATTCGGCGACCCAGACGATCGTCGTCATCGACCCGCCGACGGCCTCCTTCACCCGCTCCATCGATGAGCTCGAGGTCGACTTCGCTGATGCGTCGCTGAACGACCCGACCGATTGGAACTGGGACTTCGGCGACGGCACGAGCAGTACCGTCCAGAACCCGTCGAAGACCTACGCGGCTCCCGGCACATACACGGTGACACTGATCGTTGCGAACGATGCGGGTGCGTCCGCGCCATTCACGAGCACGGTGACCGTGGCCGAGTCGCCAGTCGCATCCTTCGTCGCAGCCGAGGCCGGACTCTCGATCGGCTTCACCGACACCTCCACCAATGCCCCAACCGCCTGGTCGTGGGACTTTGGCGACGGTACGACCTCCACCAGTCAGAGTCCATCGCACACGTACGCTGCCGCTGGTACGTACACGGTCAGCCTGACCGTCTCGAACGCGGCCGGCTCCGACGTCGAAGAACAGACCTTCACGGTCGATGTGGCGCCCCCGGTCGCTGCGTTCACCTGCACGGCAGAAGGCGGCGGCGTGAGCTGTGACGGCTCCATTTCGTCCAGCGCCGACACGTACGCGTGGACGGCACCCGACGCCATCTTCTCGGCCGGAACCGACACGGCAACACCGGCGTTCACCTTCCCGTCGACGGGCGCCTACGACATCACGCTCACGGTCACGAACACGTCTGCCGTCTCGGATTCGGACACGCAGACCATCAGCGTGGTCGTGCCCGAGCCGCCAGACATCACCAACCTCGTCGTTGTGTCGAACGTCGACGGTGTGGTGGAGCTGCAGGCAACAGCCACCAACAGCCCGACCTCGTGGACGTGGACCCCGGGCGGAGGCACCATCACCAGCGGTTCGAACACGGGCAACCCGACCATCTCGTTCAACCTCGATGGCGACAAGACGATCCGAGTGATCGCCAGCAACGCCGAAGGCGATTCCGCTGAGGAAGTCATCGTGGTCACCGTCGACATCGAGGACCCGCCCACGGTCACCGGCTTCACCGAAGGTACGGAAACCGGTGGGTCGGTCGAGCTCACGCCGACGGTCACCAACAACCCGACCAGCTACTCGTGGAGCGTCGCTGAGCCGGGCGGCTCGTTCGACAACGCCAGCTCGGCGACGCCCGTCTTCACCGGTACGTCGAACGGCGACTACACGGTGACCGTCGTGGTGACCAACGGTGCGGGCTCCGACTCGTTCACCGGAACGGTCAACATTTCGACTGCGGCCACGGCTCCCACCGTGTCGACCATCACCACGACGAACGCGGGACCTGGTGCGATCACGCTCGGCTCGAACGCGGCAGGATCTCCGATCACGTATGCGTGGAGCGGTGATGCGGCCGGCAGCGGTCCAACCACGACGCTGAACGTCGTCGAAGGCCAGACCTACACCGTGACCCTGACCGTCTCGAACGGCGCCGGTTCGGACTCGGCAACCTTGGTGATCA
The DNA here is from genome assembly GCA_020628865.1 of Acidimicrobiales bacterium. Lineage (GTDB taxonomy): Bacteria > Actinomycetota > Acidimicrobiia > Acidimicrobiales > SHLQ01 > SHLQ01. The sequence continues at coordinate 48,840 of JAHDEJ010000033.1, read as the reverse complement.
ACACGACCCTCGATGCCAACTTCACGTGGGTGCAGGACGGCGTCACGACCTCAGCGAACTTCACGAACACGTCGACCAACTCGAACCCGATCACGTATGCCTGGGACTTCGCCAACGGCGGCGGATCGTCGTCTGCACAGAACCCGTCGCACGACTTCCTCGGTACCGGAAGTTTCGATGTCGAGCTGACGATCACCGATTCGGTGACCGGCCTCTCCGACACATCGTTGCAAACCATCACCATTGCCTGAGCGGAGGTCGGTCAGTCGTTGTCGGCCTCGTTGAGGGCGGCGGTGATGTCGGCCGGGAGGGTCCACTGATCCTGCGGCTTGTGGTGCTCTCGAGCCCAGGTGGACGTGAGCGAATCGCTGCCGGCCATCTCGAGCAGGTCGCCGCCGATCTCGGGATGGGTCAGGTAGAGGCCGATCCGGCGTGTGATTCCTGACGAGCGCACCCACAGCTCTGCGGTTTCGCGGCCCGCAATGCCGGCCGAAAGGGTGGCGACGACCCGGTGGAACGTGCCGAGATTGCTCTGCACCTTTCCGACGTCGTGCAGCAGCGCGGCCGCGATCACCGGCCGCTCGGCGCTTCCACCCAGAAGATTGATGGTCTCGCGGGCGACACCGATGCTGTGGCGGCGGTCCTGATTGCACATCCGATTCCAGAGCTGGACCTCACCCGGAAGCAGCTGCTGGCGGGCCCAGTCGTCGTCCTCGGCCCTGGGAGGGCCGGGCCACAACGAGCCGAAGAACCGTCCGACCAGATGCATCGTGGTCACGAGGCGACCCCCGGTCGTCCGGCTGCCCGGGGATGGGCGGCAGCGTAGGCCCGCACCATCAGATCGGTGCTGACCTTCGTGTAGAGCTGGGTGGTGGTCACCGAGGCGTGGCCGAGGAGTTCCTGCACGGTACGGATGTCGGCGCCGTGGTCCAGCATGTGAGTGGCGCAACTGTGTCGCAACACGTGCGGGGTCAGCCGGTCGGCGATCCCGGCGGTGAGCCCGTGCTTGCGGACGACGCCCCAGATGCCCTGTCGGGACAGGCGGCCACCCCGCTGGTTGAGGAACACGGCGTTCTGGTCGGACCGCTTGGCCCAGTTCTCGGGCGCCATCGACGGGCGACCGCCGGGTTCCAGCCACTGCTCGATTGCCGCCGACGCCAACCGGCCGACGGGGACGAGGCGTTGCTTGTCGCCCTTGCCGGTCACCCGCATCAGCGCGCCATCGAGGTCGAGATCTTCGAGGGACAGTGCCACCATTTCGGAGATCCGCATTCCGGTGCCGTACAGCACTTCCAAGATGGCTCGGTCTCGCCTGTTAGCGGGTTCCTCGCCGGTGACCGCATCCAGAAGCCGGGTCACCTCGTCCTCGGTGAGCGCCTTGGGAAGGCCACGAGGAAGCTTGCCTGCCTCGACGTCCGCCGTCGGATCAGTCGACATGAGGCCCTCAGCGAGCAGGAACCGGTGCAGCCCGCGGACGGCAGCCATCGCCCGATTGACCGACGCAGGTGCGAGCCCCCGGGCCTGCAGGGCGCGGTAGAAGGCCAGAACGTCGTCGGCCGATCGCTGGCCGATCGGCGTCGAGGTGTGTTCGGACCACGTGGCGAGATCCCGTCGGTATGCGGCCAACGTGTTGGCCGACCGGCCCTTCTCGATCGCCAGATGGGTCAGGAACTCCTCCACCTCGCGTGGGGCTCGTTCCGACATCGGCTCAGCCGGCCGCCCGCAGCGCACCCATGACCGCAATGACGGTCTTGGCGTCGGTGATCTCACCCGTCTCGATCATTCGCATCGCTTCATCGAGCGGGAACCGGGCGATGGTCATGTCGAGCTCTTCGGGGCTGTCGGTGAGTTCACGTTCGGCCTCCGTCAGTTCGGTGCCGAGGAAGATGTGGATCATCTCGTCGCAGAAGCCGACCGAGTTGTGCACGCTCGTGAGGTGTTCGACGGTTCCCGCCGTGAGCCCGACTTCTTCGAGGAGCTCCCGACGAGCCGTTTCTTCCAGCGGTTCGCCTTCGACGTCGCGCAGACCCGCAGGGATCTCCCAGAGATGTGCGTCGATCGCCGATCGGTACTGTCGGACGAGGACGATGTTGCCCTCGTCGTCGAGCGGGGCGATCGCCACGGCGCCCGGGTGGTGCACGACGTCACGTTCGAAGGTGCTGCCGTCGGGTGCCTCGAAGGTGCCGACTCGAACCTTGATGATCCACCCGTCGAAGACGTGGCGTTCGTCGAGCCGGCGGAATCCGGTCACGACGAGGTCTGGGACGTCGAGTTCTCCAGGCTGAGCAGCTGCGGGTTCCGGCCGTTCTTGCGATCGAGGACGGCCTCGATGAAGTCCCGGAAGAGGGGAGCGGGACGGTTCGGCCGGCTCTTGAACTCGGGGTGTGCCTGCGTACCGACCCAGAACGGGTGATCGCGGAGTTCGATGAACTCGACGAGCCGGCCGTCGGGCGATTCGCCGCTGGCCCAGAAGTTCCCGTCGTCGAACTTGTTCAGGTACTTGGAGTTGAACTCGTAGCGGTGGCGGTGGCGTTCGGACACGACCTCTTCGCCGTAGGCACGGGCGACCTTCGAATCCGGAGCGAGCTGGGCCACGTAGGCGCCGAGGCGCATCGTGCCGCCCTTCTCGGAGACGTCGCGCTGGTTCTCCATCAGGTTCACCACGGGGTGCGGAGTCTGTGGGTCGAACTCGAGCGAATTCGCGTTGGCCAGGCCGAGTGCGTTTCGGGCGTACTCGATGGTCATCACCTGGAGCCCGAGGCACAGCCCGAGACAGGGGATGCCGTGTTCACGAGCGAATCCGGCGGCAGCGACCTTGCCCTCGACACCGCGTTCGCCGAACCCGCCGGGAATGACGATGCCGTCGAGCGAGCGGAGGCGGTCTGCCAGGAGCCCTTCGACGTCTTCGGCCTGCAACCATTCGATTTCCACGTTCGTGTGGTGGTGGATGCCGGCGTGGTTGAGTGCTTCCACCACGGAGAGGTAGGCGTCGATCAGGCTCACGTACTTGCCGATGACCCCGACCCGCACGGTCTGCTCGGCGGAGAAGACCCGGTCGACCAGGGCCTTCCACTCGGTGAGTTCTGCATCGGGCACCTCGAGGCGGAGGTGGTTGCAGATGAACGTGTCGAGGCCCTCGTCGTGCACGACGAGCGGGATCTCGTAGAGGCTCGATGCGTCGGCGGCGTTGATGACTCCCGCGAACGGGACGTCGCACAGCCGGGAGATCTTGCGCTTCAGGTCGTCGGTGATCGGTTCGTCGCTGCGGCAGACGATGGCGTCCGGCTGGATGCCGCGGCTGCGCAGTTCGGTGACCGAGTGCTGCGTGGGCTTGGTCTTCTGCTCCCCGGACGGGCCGATGAATGGCACCAGGGTGACATGGAGGTAGAAGACGTTCTCCGGGCCGATGTCGAGCCGAAGCTGACGGATGGCCTCGAGGAACGGGAGAATTTCGATGTCGCCGACCGTGCCGCCGACCTCGGTGATGACGATGTCGGTGTCGTCCGAGGTGAGCTGGCGGATGCGGTGCTTGATCTCGTCGGTGATGTGCGGGATGACCTGCACGGTGCGGCCGAGGTAGTCGCCGCGACGCTCGGCGGCGATCACCGACGAGTAGATCGAACCGGTGGTGGCGTTCGATGACCGGGTCAGATTCTCGTCGATGAAGCGTTCGTAGTGCCCGAGGTCGAGGTCGGTCTCACCACCATCGTCGGTGACAAAGACCTCACCGTGTTCGAACGGGTTCATGGTTCCCGGGTCGACGTTCAGATACGGGTCCAGCTTCTGCATGGTCACCCGGAGACCCCGGGACTTGAGCAAGCGTCCCAAGGCAGATGCCGTGAGTCCCTTCCCAAGTGAGCTGGCCACACCGCCGGTCACGAAGACATGTTTGGTCACGGGAGATCACCATATCCTGCGGTTCGAGCGGACGCGTCGGCCAGCGGGCTACATCCTTGTAATTTCTTCATGACCCACCACTGCCCGCGCGTCCAGCGAGCAATTCTTCGGCATGTTCGCGCGCAGATGCGCTGTCCGGCGAGCCGGAGAGCATGCGTGAAACCTCGATGATGCGTTCCTCGTCGGAGAGCAAGCGGGCCTGCGACGAGGTGAGCCCGTGCTGGTTGCGCTTGTCGATCACCACGTGATGGTTCGTGAGGGCGGCGACCTGCGGAAGGTGCGTCACCACGAAGATCTGACCCGTGCGGCCGAGGTCGGCGAGGCTGGCGCCAACCGCCCGGGCGGTCTCGCCGCCGATGCCCGCGTCGACCTCGTCGAACACCTTGATCGGCGGACCGCCGGAAAGTACGAGCCGGAGTGCCAGCATCGTGCGGCTGAGTTCGCCACCCGAGGCGTTCTTGCCCACCGGGAGGGCGGGGAGACCGGGGTTGGGGGCGAGGAGAATGGCGACATCGTCGCCGGCGTCGCCGCCGATGGTGACCTGGACCGCGGCGTTCGGCATGGCGAGGCGGGCGAGTTCTGCCTCGACCGCCCGCGCCAGCGGCTCGGCCGCCTTCGTGCGGGCGGTCCGGATCTTGCGGGACTCGGCCTCGAGCCGGGCGACCGCAGCCTCTCGGCGCGTCAGCAGGTCGTTCACCTGGTCGGCATGAGATTCCAGGCGGAGCAGACGCTGCTGCATCTCCGACGCGTACGCCATCACATCGGTGAGCGTGGGCCCGTACTTGCGGCGCAACTCCACGAGCAATTGACGGCGCTGGCGCACGTTCTCCCGGCGCTCCGGGTCGTCGACGGCGTTCTCGCCGATCGCCCGGACATCCGCCCCAAGTGAGGTCAGCTCTTCCTGCAGCACCTGCAGACGGGCGGCCAGTTCCCGGAACGCACTGCCGTCACCGAGCGCCGCTGCGGCGGCGGCCAGCGCCTCGGCGGCCGGCCCGTCGCCACCGAGCAGAGCGGACGCGGCTGCGGCGGCCACCTGGTCGTCGAAGACATGGGCGAGCCGCTCTTCCTCTTCCCGGAGCGCCTCGTCCTCATCGGGGTCGTCGAGCGCTGCGGCTTCGAGTTCGTCCAGCTGATAACGGAGCAGGTCGATCTGGCGGGCCCGTTCGGTCTCGTCGCCGCCGAGGTCGGCGAGCGCGGCATCGATGGCGGCCACGTCGGCACGAGCGTTTCGCAGCGGTGCACGGTCGATGCCGCCGAACCGGTCCAAGGCGTGCCGCTGGGTCTCCGGCTTGAGGAGCGACTGCTGCGCATGCTGGCCGTGGAGATCGATGAGCGGGCCAACGGCATCCTGCAATGCGGTGGCCGTGGCGAGCCCACCGTCCAGATAGGCGCGAGACCGGCCGGAAGACGGGATGACGCGCCGGGCCACCAACTCGTTGCCATCCCGGTCGATGAACCGACCTTCGACGATGGCTTCCTCGGCGCCGATCCGGACCATTTCCGGTTCGGCTCGGCCGCCCATGAGCAGCTGGATGGCGCCGACCACCATGGTCTTGCCGGCGCCGGTCTCTCCCGTGACGGCAACGGAGCCGGCGGGGAGGATGAGCGAGAGGTCTTCGATGACCCCGAGATTGGCGATTCGGAGTTCGGTCAGCATGGCGGCACCGTCATCGGTCGGCGAGTCCCAGTTTCGATTTGAGCACGGCGAGATGATCGCGATCGTCGAACGTGATGAGCCGCGCCACGTGGGGCGATCGGCTGCATCGGAGCGTGTCTCCAGGTTGCATGGTGTGCATCGTACGGCCGTCCACTGACACGACTGCCGGGCGGTGCCCTTCGACAGTCAGTTCGATGACCGAATCGGGCGAGAGGATGAGGGACCGGTCGAACAGCATGTGCGGCGAGACCGGCGTGAGCTGCAGGCAATCGTGGTTCGGATCGACGATCGGGCCACGGGCCGAGAACGCGTACGCCGTGCTGCCGGTCGGGGTGGAGAGAATCAGGCCGTCGGCGGGGTAGGACGTGAAGCGTTTTCCATCGATGCTCACACCGATCCGGACGGTCGTGTCGCCCGGCGCCCGTTCGACGACGATGTCGTTGAACGCGTCGAAGCACAGATCGCCGACGGTGCCCCGAGCGAGCATCCGCTCCTCGCATTCGTGTTCGCCGGCGAGTGCCCGGGTGATCGCGTTCTGGGACTCGTCCGGTTCGATCACCGTCAGGTAGCCGAGGTCGCCGAAGTTCACGCCGAGAATCCCCACCTCGGATCCACCGAGGAGGCCGACCGTGCGAAGCATGGTCCCGTCGCCGCCGAGACTCACGACGAGGTCGAGGTCGGTGGCGAAGTCGGCCTCGCTTCGCGGCGTGACCGAGGAATCTGCCGCAACGTCGCCTTCCACACCGACGACGGTGTGCCCGTCCGCTGTGAGGGTGGCGCCCAGACGTTCCGCTTCCGTGGCGGCGGCGGGGTCCTGTCCGTGGAGGACGAGCCCGATGGTGGCCATCAGTGGCCGGGCCGATCAGCGGAAGCGACGGTGGAGGAGGTCACGTCGCCCAGTATTGCCGCCCGCCGGAGGTGCGCGAGAAACTCGACGTTTCCCTTTCCGCCGATCACCGGCGAGATCGCCAGCCCGTCCACTTCGAGCCCGGCGGGGCCAGCGGCGTCGATGAACTCGTGGAGGACCCGTTTCCAGATCTCGGCGTCGCGGATGATGCCCCGACCCTTGCTGACCTCGGCCCGTCCCGCCTCGAACTGCGGCTTGACCAGGACGAGCAGGTCGCCGTCGTCGGCCAGGAAGCCAGCCATGTGAGGCAGGAGGCCGGTGGTGGAGATGAAGGACAGGTCGGCCACGACGATGCCGAACCCGGCTGCGGGGACCGCGTCGTCGCCGACGAACGTCTCCATGGTGACGTCCCGGATGTGGGTGTTCTCCATCGATCTGACCCGCTCGTCGGATCGCAGCCGTTCGTGCAGTTGGTTGGTGCCGACGTCGATCGCGACCACCCGCCGCGCACCCTCCTGCAACAGACAATCGGTGAAACCGCCGGTGGACGAGCCGATGTCCAACCCCACCCGGCCGTCGGGATCCACGGCAAACGTCTCGAGTGCGGCCTCCAGTTTGTGGCCGGCTCGGGACACGAAACGGGGTGGGGGACCGGACACGAGTACCGCTTCCGCTCCGGAGACCTGCCGGGCAGCCTTGAACGCCGGAGCCCCGTTCACCGTCACGCGGCCTGCGGAAATCAGCTCCTGCGCCTGCTGGCGGGTCTCCACAAGACCCCGCGCAAGCAGTTCTTTGTCGAGGCGACGGCGAGTGGTCGTGGGAGGCCTCCTGGGGGCGGCTGTGTAGTACTACTCAGCGGTGATGTAGATACGCGGCGAGTTCTGCGCCAAACTGACTCTAGAAGGTTCCAGAGCGGAGATAGGCCCTGTGTCAACTATGAATGCTGTCGAAGACCTCGAGCTGGAGGTTCGGACATACGCGGACCGTTTCCAACAGCTCGTCAACAACGTGGAGCGGGTGATCCACGGCAAGACGCGGGAGATCCGGCTGGCGTTTCTGTGCATGCTGGCCCAGGGCCACCTGCTGATCGAGGACGTGCCCGGAACCGGAAAGACCTCGCTGGCCCGTGCGCTGGCCGAGTCGATCGACGGAACGCTCACACGCATCCAGTTCACCCCCGACCTCCTCCCGTCGGACGTCACCGGTGTGCAGGTGTTCAACCAGTCGAACTCGGAGTTCGAGTTCCATCCCGGCGCCGTGTTCGCGAACGTCGTCCTCGCCGACGAGATCAACCGCGCCTCGCCGAAGACCCAGTCCTCGCTCCTCGAGGTGATGGAGGAGTATCAGGTCACGGTCGACGGCGTTCCGCGCCCGGTGCCCAACCCGTTCCTCGTGGTCGCCACGCAGAACCCGGTCGAGCACGACGGCACCTACGCGCTGCCCGAAGCCCAGATCGACCGTTTCATGATGCGCCTGTCCATCGGCTACCCGAGCGCGGTCGCCGAGATCGACATCATCGACTCGGCGCCGGCCGGACGCACCCGGATCGACGTCGAACCGGTCCTGTCGACCGAAGAGGTCCGGCAGATGGCCCGCGTCGCCGACGTCATCTACATCGCTCCCGCCGTGCGTCAGTACATCGTCTCCGTGGTGCGAGCCACCCGTGAGCTTCCCGAGCTGCGCATCGGCGTGAGCCCCCGTGGTTCCATCGCGCTCGGCCGTACCGCTCGTGCGCTCGCCGCAGCCAATGGCCGCCCGTTCGTGACGGCCGACGACGTGAAGGACCTCACCGAGGCCGTGCTCGCACACCGCATGCTGCTCAAGCCCGAGGCCGAGTTCGAGGGCATCAGCTCGCTCGAGCTCCTCCGCGCCGTGCTGCAGGAGATCCCCACCCCCAAAGAGCGCGTGGAGCGCTGAGTCCACAGGTGCTCACCAACGCTGGAAAGATCTACCTCGCGCTCGGCGCCGTCGCCCTCGTTGCCGGCATCGGTCTCGGGTATGCGACGCTGCTCGCGCTCGGTCTCGCACTGCTGATCGCCGTGCTGATCGGCCGACTGTGGATCGTCCGACGCCCGCGTGTGGCCGCCAGCCGTGAGGTCGTTCCCGAACGGGTGCGGGCTGGACGGCAGGCGTATTCGAACCTGACCGTGGTCAACCAGGGCCGCCGCCGGACGTCCGGAGGTGTCGCCCTCGAACAGTTCGGCGACGAGCAGCTGCCGATCGAACTGCCGGGCCTCGAACCCGGCGAGTCCGCCGTGGTCACGACCGAGCTTCCGACCGATCGGCGGGGCGTGTTCCGTGTGGGCCCGCTCGACGTGACCCGGGCGGATCCGTTCGGCCTGGTGCGTTCCGGCGAGCCGGACGAGGGAATCAGCCGGCTCTGGGTGCATCCGCTGGTCCACAGCCTGGAACCCTTTCCGAGCGGTATCGCCCGAGACCTCGAGGGTCCCGATTCGGGTGAGGCGCTCGAGGGTGGCGTCACCTTCCACACGCTGCGCGACTACGTGCGCGGCGACGACCTGCGCCAGATCCACTGGCGCTCCTCGGCACGCAGCGGAAAGCTCATGGTGCGCCACAACGTCGATACCAACCAGCCGCGTTCGCTGGTCGTGCTCGACACCCGGGCCACGTCGTATTCGGCCGAGGCGTTCGAGGATGCGGTCCGCGGCGTCGCCTCCATTCTCGCTGCATCGATGAGTCGCGGCTTCGAATTCCGTCTGTTGACCACCGACGGGCTCGAGATGAACCACATGATGCCGTCGGCGGCCATCATGGATCGGCTCGCCGAGCTGGGCCTGTCCTTCCGGGGCAGCCTGCAAGACGTTCTCGACGTGCTCCAGGCCGATCTCGGCGGCGTGTCGTTGACGGTGGTGACCGGCCAGGTACCGTCGACCGAACTCGCTCCGCTCAATCGCTTCCGTGGCCGGTACGAGGTCATCACCATCGCCCAGTTCACGCCCGAGACGAGCGACTGGGAGCGCGGAATTCCGGATGCAATACTACTTTCTGCGTCGAGCAGCGAAGATTTCGCTCGCGCCTGGAACCAGACGTCGAGGAGGTAGATCGTGCGCCAACAAGTCTTCCTCGGCCAGGTGTCCGCCGCCGGTCTGCTTCTCACCATCTCCGGCCTGTTCTACGGCCGCGTCTTCGGCGGCGCCGGCTGGATCGGCCCCGTCATCGGCGGCCTGCTGCTGTCCGGCGCCCTCGGCATGGCGCTCGCCCGCACCTCGATGCACCGGGCGTTCCGCATCCTTGCCCTCACGGTCGTCGGCGGACTCTTCGTGCTTCTCGCCGTCATCCTCCCGTCCGCCAACTTCGGTGGACCCGGAGACGTTGGCTCGGCGTTCTGGGAAGCCTCGGTCGACGGCTGGCGCAACAGCCTCGCCGCCACACTGCCGATCGACACCGGGCTGGCCGCTCCGCTCGGGTTCGTCACGATCCTGGGCTGGCTGAGCGGATCGATCGTCGGAAGCTCGCTCGTGCGTTCGGACGAGCCGACCATCCCCGTGATCCCGCCACTCCTTTACGCCGGGCTCTCACTGCCGCTCGCCGCACCGAACGGTGTTGCCGCCTACCTCCTCATCGTCGGACTGGTCGTGGCTGCACTGCTGCTCACGCTGGTGCGGGCGGTGCCGGAAGCCGCACTGAATGCGGACGATCGCGACCGCGTCACCGAGTTCGTCGGTGAGCGCATGCTCACCGAGCGCCTCTTCTCCGGCGTTCCGATCCTCGTGGTGCTCGGCTTGCTGGCTCCGCTGCTTGCGTTCGTCTTTCCCGGAGGTCCCGAGGAGCCGTTCGATCCGCGGCGCCTGCGGGTCGAAGAGGTCGAGACGCTCTCGGCGGTGAACCCGCTCGCCATCATCAAGGCCCGTCGGGAAGCCGAGGATCCGACCGAGCACTCGTTCGTCCTCGAGCTGCCGGCACCGCCGTCGCCGGGCGACTTCGATCGCATCGGGCTCGTGCCCTTGGAGATCTTCAACGGCGCGAACTGGACCACCACGTCGACCACCAGCGCCACCTCGGCCGACCTTCCGACCCTCCTGGAACCGGCCGTCGACACCATCTCGGTCCGACAGATCATCGAGTTCCCCGAGCCCGACCTTCCCTGGATCCCTGCGGGCAACAACCCGGTTCGGGTCGAGGGCGAAGACATCTGGTTCGACGATGTGTCCGGAGCGCTGGCTCCCCAAGGCGGCGCCCGAGCCATCCGGTACGAGGTCGTCAGCGACGTGCCGTTCCCGACCGATGCGCAACTCGACGCCGCCGAGCTGGACCTGAGCGACCCGCGGTACCTGGAACTGCCGAACATCCCCGTCGATTCACCGATCAACCTTCTGGGTGATCGCCTCGGCACGGGCTCGCCGCACCAACGACTGACGGCGCTCGAGGCCTTTCTCCAGGATGAGACCGAGTGGAGCTGGGTGCTGTCGGAACCCTCGGGTACCTCCATCGGTCGACTCGACAGCTTCTTCGATTCGCAGGAGGGCTACCGCGATCAGTTCGTGTCGGCCTTCGCCATCGCCGCCCGCCAGCGTGGCTTCCCGACCCGGATCATGGTCGGCTACCGCATCACGGAAGAGACCCAGGACGGCACTCCGGCGTACCTGGAGACGATCACGTCCGCCCAGTACGACGCCTGGCCCGAGGTTCGATTCGAAGGCATCGGCTGGGTCGCCTTCGACCCGGTGCCGCTGGCACAGGGCGAAGCCACCGATCGTGGCGACGATCAGTCCAGCATCCCGACCGGCGTTCCCGTCGGTACCGGTCAGAGCCCGAACCAGGCGGATCCGGACGAGTCGGATCCCGACGAGCTCGATGAAGACGGCGCTGCCACCACGGTTCGCGTGCTGGTCGTGTCGGGCCTGTTCCTGCTCCTGTTCCCGCTGATGCTGCTCCTCATCGTGTTCTTCATCAAGTTCCTCCGTCGTCGCTGGCGGGAGAACCTGGAGAATCCGACCGATCGGATCCTCGCCGGTTGGCAGGAGAGCAAGGATCGGTTGTTGGAAGCGGGTGTGGACATCCGCCCGGACATGACCGTCAAGGAGATCGTCGCAGCCAGCCGGCGCGACCTCGGCGTGCACGCCTCGTCGTCGCTGTCGGCCCTGGCGCCGCACGTCACGACGACCATCTACGCTCCGCATGCTCCGACCCCAGAGGTGGCAGACCTCGTGTGGGAAGAGGTCGACCTGTTCGACCGTCAGCTCAACGAGTCCCGGACCCGCCGTCAGACGATCAAGGCGAAGGTCGACCCCCGACCCCTCCTCGAGAGCGTGTAGCGGTCAGTCCTTGCCGAGGGCGTGCTTGTAGGCGGCGAGCGTACGATCGCGAGCCATCGAATGGTCGACGATCGGGTTCGGGTAGGTGTCGCCAAGGATCACCCCGGCCGTTGCGAGGTCCAGCGGGCCGGCCTCCCATGGAGCATGGATCGTCTTGGCGTCGAGATCGGCGAGCTCCGGCACCCAGGTGCGGATGTAGTCCCCGGAGGCGTCGAACTTCCGACTCTGCGCCACCGGATTGAAGATCCGGAAGTACGGGGCGGCGTCGGTGCCGACTCCGGCCACCCATTGCCAATTGCCCGCATTCTGTGACGGCTCGCCATCGGTCAGCATCCAGCGGAACCACCGCTCGCCTTCCCGCCAGTCGACGAGCAGGTCCTTGACGAGGAACGACGCCGTGATCATGCGGACCCGGTTGTGCATCCATCCGGTGGCGGCCAGCTGGCGCATTCCGGCGTCGACGATGGGGTATCCGGTTCGTCCCTGCTTCCACGCGTCCAGGCCGACCGGGTCCTCGAGCCAGCGGATGGCGTCGTACTCCGGCCGGATCGCCGCGTCGGGCATCGTCGGGTTCTCGAGGAGCAGATGGGCGTACCAGTCGCGCCAGGCGAGCTGGCGAACGAACCCGTCGCGGCCCTCGGTCGAGGTGCCGACGACGTCGAGCACCGTCCGTGGCCCGAGCGTCCCCATGCGGAGCGCGGTCGACAGTTCGCTCGTTCCCGGCAGGGACGGCAGGTCACGGGTCTCGGGATAGCTGTCCACGTCGTCGAGCCACGACAGCAATCGGTCCATGGCGCCCGCCTCGCCCGCTGGTCGGGGAGCGGGGTCGTGCTCCGGAATCGGGTCCGACTCCCCGGCCTGGATGCGGGCGTCGCCGGGCTCCGGCCACGGATCGAGGGGCGTCCTCGCCCAGACCTTCCAGAATGGCGTGAAGACCCGGGAGAGCGTGCCCTTGCCGGTGAGCACGGTGCCGGGTGGAGCGGTCAGCGTGCCCCAGAAGCCCTCGATCGGGCACCGAACGGCGGCGGCGACGGTTGCATCGCGTGCGCGGCCGAAGCGGCTCGTCGAGCGATTGGCGTACACGGCGTCTGCCCCGTCGGCGACCGCGGGAAGCACGTCGACGGGCGGTCCGACACGAACCGTCAGCCCGCCACCCAGCGACCGCAGCTGTCCGTCCAGCGCGGCCACATCGGCCAGCCACTGCGACCGACGAAATGGCCCGGCTGCGGCGAGCATGCGGGGGTCGATCGCCACCACGGCACTCACCGTGTCGTGATTGCGGGTCGCGTGGGCCCAGGCCGGGTTCTGGTTGAGCCGCAGGTCGTTTCGGAACCAGACGACGCCGTGTGAGGTCATGGCGCCGATCCTACGGTCGCCCGCCGTGGAGCTTCGGCCTCAGCAGCGATACGATCGGCGGCATGTCCTACCAGGTGGAGACCGACGTCTTCAACGGCCCCTTCGATCTGCTCCTCCACCTGATCCTGGCGGAGGAAGTCGAGCTCTACGACATCTCCCTCACGACGATCATCGACGCCTATCTCGTCGAGCTCGAACGCATGGAGAGCACGAATCTCGATGTGGCGACCGAGTTCCTGCTCATCGCCGCGACCCTCGTCGAGTTGAAGGCCCGCCGGCTCCTTCCGGACGACAACGACTTCGACCTCGACGACGAACTTGCGCTCTTCGAGGAGCGCGATCTTCTGCTCGCGCGGCTCGTCGAGTGCAAGACCTTCAAGGACGCCGCCGGCGTGCTGCGTTCGCTCACCGAGCTCGCCGGACGCTCCTACCCACGCGTCGCCGGCGTCGAGGAACAGTTCCTGCACGTTGCCCCGGACATGCTCGAGGGCATCGAGGTGATCGACGTTCGGGATGCGTTCATCCGGGCGATGACCCCCAAGCCGGAACCGGTGCTGGACCTCTACCACGTGAGTGCGGTCAAGGCGACGGTTGCCGACGCCGTCAGCGAGCTGATCGACGAACTTCCCGGCGCCGGCCGGGTGAACTTCCGGGCGCTCACCGAGAGCCTGGTGGACCGGATCGAAGTGGTCGTGCGGTTCCTCGGAATCCTCGAGCTCTTCAAGCAGGGCCTCATCGACATCGTGCAGGCCCGCGCATTCGGCGAAATCGAATTGGAGTGGATCGGCGGCGACCCCGCCGACGCCCGCTCCGCCATTGCAATCGACAGGTACGAGGGATGATGGACGACGCACAGACCGTGGACACCGCAGAAGAGGCGGCGCTCGACGGCGCCACCGACGACGCTGCGGTCGGTGCGGAGGCTCCGGCCGACGTGGCGAACGAGGTGGCGACACCGGCACAGGCCGACGCCGAGCCGGAAGCGCTTGCCGAGGAGCTGCGAGCAGCGATCGAGGCGATCCTGATGGTGGCCGAGCGCCCCGTCGAACCACGGCTGCTCGCCCAGCTGATCGAGACGAGCGTCGACGCAGTCGAGGCGGCCTGCGAGCTGTTGACCGACGAGTACGAGGCCGCCGGTCGCGGCTTCATTCTCGCCCGTGTCGCCGGCGGCTGGCGCTTCCAGAGCCACCCCGACCAGGCCGCCTATGTCGAGCGTTTCGTGCTCGAAGGGCAGACGTCGCGCCTGTCGGCGGCGGCGCTCGAGACGCTGGCCATCGTGGCGTACAAGCAGCCGATCTCCCGAGCGCAGGTCGCCGCGATCCGTGGCGTGAGCGTCGATGCGGTCGTTCGCACCCTGTCGCAGCGCGGCTACATCGACGAGGTGTCGCGGGATCCCGGTCCTGGCCAGGCCGTGCTCTACGGAACCACGCCGTTCTTCCTGGAGAAGTTGGGTCTCAACTCGATCGCCGACCTGCCCGAGCTCGGTGAGTTCGTGCCCGCACCCGAGGTGGTCGAGGCGCTCGAACACGGTCTGCGGTTCGAGGCCGACGAGCCCGTCGTCGAGGTCGCCGAGGACGCGGCCGGCGAATCCAGCGCCGAGACCGTCGCCGAAGCCGGCGAAGCCACCCAGGACGCGGCACCGGCCAGCGACGCTGAACCGGTCGACGAGGCGGCACAGCACGCCCTCGACGAGGCCGCTGCCGTCGTCGATCAGGCCGATGACGGCATCGTGATCGACCTACGGGACGGCGTCGACCAGCCCATCTCGCCGAGCGGTGACTGACGACCAACCGGCCGAGCCGTCCGGCCCGGCCCGGTTGCAAAAGGTGCTGTCGGCCGCGGGAGTGGCATCCCGGCGGGTCGTGGAAGACCTGATCGCCGAAGGTCGGATCACCGTCAACGGCGAAGTGGCCGAACTCGGAGCGAAGGCCGATCCGCTCGTCGACGAGATCGCGGTGGACGGCGTCGTCACCCGGGTCGACATGTCCCGCGTGACCTTTGTGCTCAACAAGCCGGTCGGCGTGATCTCGACCGCCAGCGACACGCACGGCCGACCGACCGTGGTCGAGCTCGTGGAGACCGACCGTCGGATCTACCCGATCGGTCGGCTCGATGCAGACAGCGAGGGCCTCATCCTGCTCACGAACGACGGGGGACTGGCACAGCGGTTGACCCACCCGTCCTACGGCGTGGACAAGGAATACCTGGTCAGCGTGGACGGCGAGCCGGGCCGGGGCGCGCTCCGAACGCTGCGCGAAGGCGTCGAGCTCGACGACGGACGCACGGCTCCGGCGCGGGTGTCCCAGCTGTCGCCCGGGCTGCTTCGGATCGTCATCCACGAAGGACGCAACCGGCAGATCCGCCGGATGTGCGATGCGGTGGGGCACCCGGTGACCCGGTTGGTTCGTGTTCGCATCGGCCCCCTCAGCGACAACACGCTGCAGCCGGGCGAGTGGCGCGAGGTCACCGGCGAGGAACTGCGAGCGTTGGAGACCGCGGCGGCCGAATCCGCGGAACGGGCCCCGATCCAAGACCAGTAGGCTCATCTGCCGTGTCCACCACCATTCCATCGGGAGATCGCGCGGCCGCCGTCGTCGGCCTCGGCCTCATCGGCGGGTCCGTCGCGCTTGCGCTCCAGGATGCTGGATGGGACGTGCACGGCTTCGATCTCGACCCCGATCGCACGGCGGCGGCCATCGAGCAGGGCGTCGTCGTCACCGCCGAAATCCCTGCGGGATGCGCACTCGTCGTCATCGCCACGCCGGTCGACGCCGTGCCGGAACTCGCAACGTCGCTCCTGGCCGAGACGAACGCCGTCGTCATGGACACGGGAAGCGTGAAGGGGCCGATTTCGACCGCGGTCACGCATGCCCGGTTCGTCCCCTCACATCCGATGGCCGGTTCGGAGCAGACCGGGCTCGCCGGTGCGCGGGCTGATCTGTTCCGGGGCGCCGTGTGGCCGATCACCCCGTCGGCCGAGACGTCGGACGAGTCGTTCGCCCTCGTGCACGAGGTGGTGGCCAGCTTCGGCGCCGATCCGGTGACGCTGCAACCGCTCGACCACGACCGGATCGTGGCTGCGGTGTCGCACGTGCCCCACCTCACGGCGGCTGCACTCATGAACGTGGCCGATCGCCGGAGCGACGAACACATGGCCATGCTGCGGCTCGCTGCCGGAGGCTTCCGCGACATGACCCGGATCGCGGCCGGTTCGCCGGACATCTGGCCGCCGATCTGCATTCAGAATCGGGATGCGATCACCGACGCCCTCGACGAGGTGATCGGTCGCCTCGGGCAGTTGCGTGCCGCCGTGGCCGACGGCGACGTCGACCTGCTCCGCTCCGAGCTCACCCATGCCCGCAAGGCGCGGGTCAACCTGCCGTCGGCGGTTCCGCTGCCCCCGAACCTGGCCGAGGTTCGTGTGCGGGTGAAGGATCAGCGAGGCGAATTGGCTGCGCTGACGAGCCTTGCGGCCGAGCTCGATGTGAACATCTATGACCTCGAGATCGCTCACTCCGCCGAGGGGCCGACCGGTGTGATCGTGCTGCTCGTCAATGCCGAGGTCGCCGACGTGCTGCGTGGCGGCCTGCTGGCCCGCGGCTACCGGCCTTCGGTACGGCCGCTCTCATGAGTCGACGGGTCGAGCCCATCGAGGGCACGCTGGACCTGGACGTCGATCTGCCCGGGTCGAAGAGCCTCACCAACCGAGCGTTGGTGGTGGCCGGGCTCGCCGACGGGGTCAGCGTGCTGCACAACCTCGGGCTGTCCGACGACACGCGGGCGATGATCGGTGCGCTCGAAGCATTCGGCGTGAAGGTCGAGCTCGACGGCACGACCGTGACCGTGCACGGCACCGGCGGGGCCCTCCGCCGGCCCGATCAGCCGATCGACGCAAACATGTCCGGCACGACCGCCCGATTCGTGGCGCCGATGCTGCTGTGCAGCGGAGGCGGGAGCCTCACGGCACACCCGCAGATGCTCGGCCGCCCGATGGGTCCGCTCCTCGATGCCATGCGAAGCCTCGGCGGCCTCGTCGAGGGCGATGCCCTTCCGATCGAGGTCGGGTCGGTTGGCACGATCGGCGATCAGGTCACCATCCCCGCCGACGTGTCCAGCCAGTTCATCTCCGGGTTGATGCTCGTCGCTCCGGCGTTGCCCAACGGCCTGGAACTCACCTTGGATGGCACCGTCGTGTCCCGTCCGTACATCGAGATGACCCGCTCGGTCATGCAACGATTCGGCGCGACCGTGGAGTGGTCGGGTCCGAACGTGCTTCGGGTTGCCGCCCGCGGGTACGTCGGTACCGAGTACACGGTCGAACCGGATGCGTCGACCGCCAGCTACCCGCTCGCCGCTGCAGCGATCGTTGGCGGCCGGGTGCGGGTTCGGGGCCTCGGTTCCGACTCCGCCCAGGGTGATGTCGGCTTTGCCGATGTCCTGCGCCGCATGGGCGCCGACGTTCGTGTGGGCCCCGATCACATCGAGGTTCGGGGGAGCGGCACGCTGCAGGCCATCGATGTGGACCTCGGTCCGATGAGCGACACCGCACCGACCTTCGCCGCCCTTGCCGCCCGGGCCGATGGCACGAGCTCCGTCACCGGCATCGGCTTCATCAGAACCACGAAGGAATCCGATCGCCTAGCGGCGTCGGTCACCGAGCTGAACCGTCTCGGCGTGCAGGCGACGATCCACGACGACGGTTTCACGGTCGTCGGTGGGCCGCATCATCACGCCGAGGTCGAGACCTACGAGGACCATCGGATGGCCATGTCGATGGCCCTGCTCGGCCTCGTGGACACGCCCGTCACGGTTCTCGACCCGGGATGTGTCGCCAAGACGTTCCCCGGCTACTTCGACATGCTCGATCAGCTCCGGGCCACCGCCCGGTCCGAACCACTGGTGCTGGCGATCGACGGTCCAGCCGGGTCCGGCAAGTCGACGGTTGCGGCGATGGTGGCAGACCGTTTGCGGCTCCCACATCTCGACACCGGCGCCATGTACCGATCGGTTGCGTTGGCCGTCCTGCGCAGTGGCGTCGGCATCGACAACGATGCGGCGGTCACCACCGTGGCAGAGAACGCCGTCATCCACGTCGGCTCCGTCGTCACCATCGACGGTGAGGACGTCACGGAGGACATCCGGACCCCGGAAGTTACCTCGTCCGTGTCGCCGGTCGCCGCGATCGCCGGCGTTCGACGGGTGCTTGCCGCTCGACAGCGCGACTGGGCCATCGACCGCGGTGCCGCCGTGGTGGAAGGGCGCGACATCGGTTCCGCCGTGTTCCCGGGTGCCACGATGAAGATCTATCTGACGGCATCGGTCGAGGAGCGGGCTCGTCGCCGGGCGGCGCAGACCGGAGCGACCGATCTCGAAGACATGAAGCGCCGAATCGCGCAGCGCGACGAGATCGACTCCAACCGCGAGCACGACCCGCTCACGATCGCCGACGACGCGGAGGTCATCGACTCGACCGGCGTCGAGATCGACGACGTCGTCGACACGATCGTGACGCGCTGGATGGCGCTCACCGACGCAGCGAACGGGATCGGAGGGACCCCATGAGCACACCGGACGCGTACGGCGATGGGCTCTCTCGCCTGCAGCGGGTCACCTGGGTGATCGCCCGGGCGATCGTGGTGGTCGTCACGAAGCTGTGGTTCCGATACGAGCTGCACCATGCGGAACGGCTGCCCACGTCGGGAGCGTTCGTGCTGGCCCCGGTGCATCGGTCCAATCTGGACACGCCGATCCTGCCTGTCGTCCGCAAGGCGCCCATCCGCTTCATGGGGAAGGCGTCGTTGTGGGAGGTCAACAAGGCCGCGGATTGGCTGCTGACGATGCTCGGCGGCTTCCCGGTCTCCCGAGGGGCAGCGGACCGCGGCGCCCTCCGGGCCGCCGAGGAGATCTTGGAGCGAGGCGAGACGCTGGTCATGTTCCCCGAGGGGACCCGCCGGTCCGGGCACGAAGTGCTGGCCGAGAACATGTTCGACGGACCGAGCTTCGTGGCCGGACGTCAGCAGTGTCCGGTGGTGCCCGTCGGCATTGCCGGCAGCGAAGAGGCGATGCCCATCGGCAAGAAGATGGTCTACCCCCGCAAGATCGTGTTCGTGATCGGCGAGCCGATGGATCCGCCGATACAGAACGAGAAGGGTCGGGTGTCGCGCAATGAGGTCAAGCGCCACACCGAGGCGCTGCGCGTCGAGATGCAGAAGCTGTACGACGAGGCTCGCTCGCTGCGCTGAGCGCCTGCGTCAGCCGAGAAGCCGGAGGACTTCGCTGGCTCCGAGCTGACGATCGCCGCTCGGGGGAGAAAGCGAGGGGTCCCGGCCCAGGGAGAGTGCGGTGGCGGCGTCGATCGCGCCGAGGAGATCCCGGAGGCGACGAGGCGGCGGGAAGTACTCGTCTTCCTCGGTGATCCGGACCTCGGACACACCGTTCTGTGGGTCGAGCCGGTTGAGGACGGACTCGACGAGCTCCTCGCTGGCGGAGGCGCCGGCTGTCACGCCGACCGTTCCCGACAGGTCGTCGGGCAGTTCGTCGGCGGTGTTGACTCGGAACACCCGCTCGCAGCCCGATTCGGTGGCGAGGCGGGCGAGCGCCATCGTGTTCGACGAGTTGGCGGAGCCGATGACGATCATCGCGTCGCACTTCGGGGCGATCTCGACGAGCGCTCCCTGACGGTTGGTCGTGGCGAAGCACAGGTCGCTGCGGCCGGGTGTCCACATGTCTGGCCAGCGTTCGAGGGCGGCGTCCTGCACGCTCTCCCAATCTCGGTGGCTGAGCGTGGTCTGGGCGAGCAGGGCGGTCGGGGCGTCCATCTCGGGCAGGGCCTCGACCTCCTCGATGGACTCCACCCGGTGGATGGCCTCGGGGGCGACCGCCATCGTGCCGACCGCCTCCTCGTGCCCTTCGTGGCCGACGTAGACGATCTGGAAACCCTTGCCGGCGCGAACCTTGACCTCGTGGTGGACCTTGGTGACGAGTGGGCAGACGGCGTCGACCATGTAGCCGCCGGCGTCGCTTGCGGCGGTGACGACCTCGGGCGCGGAGCCGTGGGCGGACAGCATGACGGGCCGGCCTTCAGGGACCTCGGAGATGTCGTCGACGAAGATGACCCCCATGTCTTCGAAGCGTTGCACGACGAGGCGGTTGTGCACGATCTCGTGGTAGCAGTACACGGGCGGCTCGAAGGCCCGCACCATCGCCGCCAGCGCCTTGATGGCCATTTCGACGCCGGCGCAAAAGCCCCGGGGAGCGGCCAACAGAACCTGATCGACGGTCATGGACCCAGTCTACGCGGGCCGGCCAGCACCCCTTCGCCTCAATGGACGGTAGGCAACCATCCGGACCGTGGAGCCGTAGCCTGTAGGGATGAGTTCGCCTCGGGTCATCAGCGTCGAACCCGGTTCGCCGGCGGACACGGCCGGCCTCGCCGTTGGCGACGAGCTGTGGACGATCGAAGGGGAGCAGCCCCGGGACATCCTCGAGTACCGCACGCTCACCGACGGCGAATCGATCGCGTTCGAGATCATCCGCGACGGCCTGATGCTCGACCTCGAGGTGGAGAAACCCACCGACCAACCGCTGGGCATCGAGGTGCACTCGGCGTTGTTCGACGAGGTGCGCACGTGCGACAACCACTGCGAATTCTGTTTCATCTATCAGCTGCCTCCCGGCCTCCGGAAGAGCCTGTATCTCAAGGACGACGACTACCGACTGTCGTTCCTGTACGGCAACTACACGACGTTGACCCGCTTCACTGAAGCCGATTTCGAGCGGGTGGTCACCGAGAAGCTCAGCCCGTTGAACGTGAGCATCCATGCGACCGAACCGGCCGTTCGTGAGGAGATGCTGCGAAACCGGCGGGGAGCGTCGAGCCTGCGCTGGTTGCGGGCGCTGCTGGACGCCGGCATCGAAGTGCACGGACAGGTCGTGGTGTGCCCCGGTCTCAACGATGGGGCCGTGCTCGAGCGCACGCTCGCCGACATCGCCGATCGCTACGCCGACCTCGAGACAGTGTGTGTCGTGCCACTCGGCGTGTCGAAGTACTCGACCGAGGAGCGGATGCGTCCGCACACGGTCGAGGAGGCGAATGCGGTCATCGATTCCGTCGAACGGTGGCAGGACGTGTACGCCGAGCTGACCGGTCGCCGTCTCGTGCACGCAGCCGACGAGTACTACATCGCCGCTCGGCGTCCCTTCCCGCCACGCGATCACTACGGCGACACGCCCATGCACGAAGACGGCATCGGCATGGCCCGAACGTTCGAGGCGGAATTCACCGGGCTCGTTGACGAGGGGATCGGCACGGAGGCGGGCTTCTTCTCCTGGGTCGATGCGGCTCCGGCCGAGGGCTATCGGGCGCCGCGAACCTGTGGCGACGACGAACCCGGCGGCGGATCGCTCGTTCAGCTTCGGCCCCGGGCAAACGCACCCGTCGGGATCCTCACCGGGTCCTTGGGAGCGGCCGTGCTCGAACCGTTGATCGCCGATCTGGATCGTGACGACGTTCGTGTCATCGCCGTCGACAACGACTTCTTCGGTGGCAACGTCGGCGTCGCCGGGCTGCTCGTGGGGGAGGACCTCGCCCGCGTGCTCGCCGCCGAGCCGGAGGGGCACCGCTATCTGCTCCCCGACGTGTGCCTGAACCGGGGCGTGTTCCTCGACGGAACGAGCCCCGACGACCTTCCCCGCCCGGTCGAGATCATCCCGACCGACGGCGTGGCCCTGCGAGCGGCATTGGAGCCGAAATGAGCCTGCCCACCGTCGCGATCGTCGGCCGTCCGAACGTCGGAAAGTCGACCCTGATCAACCGATTCCTCGGACGCCAGGAGGCGATCGTGGAAGAACGCCCCGGCGTCACCCGCGACCGCAAGGAGGTCGTCTGTGAATGGATGGGGCGCGAGTTCACCCTCATCGACACCGGCGGCTGGATCTCCGACGCCGACGGCGATGCGCTCGACGCGAAGGTGTCCCGCCAGAGCGAGCGCGCCATCGCCGAGGCCGATGTCGTGCTCATGGTGGTGGACTCTGCCGTCGGCGTGACCGGCGACGATCAGCAGGTGGCGAACCTCGTTCGCCGCATCGACACCCCGGTCTTTCTCGTGGCGAACAAGGTCGACTCCGAAGCGCAGGAGCATCGCATCTGGGACCTCATGTCGCTCGGACTCGGCGAGCCACGGGCGCTCAGCGCACTGCACGGGCTCGGCGCAGCCGATCTGCTCGACGAGATTCTCTCCGTGCTGCCCGAGGTCGAAGAGGAGGACGAGGAGGAGGACGAGGACCGGATCTTCTCCGTGTCGATCGTCGGCCGTCCGAACGTGGGCAAGTCCACGCTCTTCAACCATCTCATCGGCGAGAACCGGGCCGTCGTGCACGACATGCCCGGCACGACCCGCGATGCCATCGACACCGTCGTCGAGACGCCCAACGGTCCTGTCCGGTTCGTCGACACGGCCGGCATGCGCCGCAAGGCCCGCGTCGACGAGGAGACCGAGTACTACTCGTTCGTTCGGGCGCTGCGAGCGGTCGACAAGTCCGATGTCGCCCTTCTCGTGATCGACGCGACCGTCGGTGTGACCGCCCAGGACCAGCGCCTCGCCGAGCGCGTCGACGCCGCCGGTTGCCCGCTCGTGATTCTGCTCAACAAGTGGGAGCTGCTCGACGCCGAGGCGCGGGCCGACGTCACCAAGCAGGTCGAACGCAAGCTGCACTTCGTCGGCGAATCGCCGATTCTGCGAATCAGTGCGCTGACCGGCAAGAGCGTCCAGAAGCTCTGGCCGGCCCTCTCCGGCGCCATCGTCGACTATTCGACCCGAATCCCCACCCGGAAGGTCAACAACCTCCTGCGGGCCGCACAGGTGGCACAGCCGGCCCCCGAGGGTGGGCGCGTGCTCTACGGCACGCAGGGAGCCACCGATCCGCCCACGTTCACGCTGTTCACGAACAAGGAATTGCCGCGGACATATCTGCGCTACCTCGAACGGATGATTCGCGAAGAGTTCGACCTCGGACAGACGCCGATCAAGCTTCGCGTCCGCCGCCGGTCGGACTGAAGTAGGCTTTTCGGCGATGAAGACCGTCATTCTCGTCGGGCTGGGGATCGTGTTCCTCGTTGCCGCCTTCGGGTGGGCCCGCTCGGCGCGCTACCGCCGACGGTTCCTCAACAACGTCGAACACGACGTCGAGAACACGCAGGAGGATTCGGCGTACCGACTGGCCCAGTCCGCATTCCGCAAGGAGCTGCACTCGGCACTGCTGTACGGCGCCCTGTCCTTCGCGTCGTTCCTGACCGCTGCGTCCAACGACGACCGGGTGGCGATGGTCTACGCAATCGCCGGCGTGCCGGCCCTCATTTCGATCTATTGGTCCCGTGGCGCCATTCGTGAGGCACGACTGTCCCGCCAGCGCTTCTTTCTCGAGAAGCGGGCGGAAGAAGCCCTGCAGCAGGAGGACTTCGCCCCGAAGGCATGGGCGAGCCGCCTTGCGCCCGACGCACTTCCGGACTTCACCGGCTTCGAGGTCGGCCGGGTGTACGAAGCGGGATCCGGGCTCATGGCCGGCGACTTCTTCGACGTCTACCGCGTGGGCGACACGCGCCTCGCCGCCGTCATCGGCGACGTGGCCGGCCACGGCATCGAGTCCTCCATCACGGCGTTCCAGGCCAAGTACCTCCTGCGAGTGTTCCTCCGCCAGTTCCGGGACCCGGCCCAGGCACTCGAGGAACTCAACCAGCAGATGGCCGAGATGGACCGCGGCGAAGAGTTCATCTCCATGATCGTCGTCGTGTTCGACACCGAGGCGGGCACACTTCGGTACGCCTCCGCCGGTCACCCGGCCGGATGGCTCTGGCACGCCAGCGAGGTGCAGCCGCTGCGCGCCACCGGTCCGCTGCTCATGCTCGACCCGGGAGCCCAGTACTTCAGCAAGGAAATCCCGCTCGCCTCAGACGACTTCGTCCTGCTGTACACCGACGGACTCACCGAAGCCCGCAGCGGCGACGAGCTGTTCGGTGAGGAACGCATCGCCATGGCGATCCGACGTGATCCGGGTGCGGCGCCCGAGGTCCTCACGAAGGGTCTGCTCGAAGAAGCCCGAGACTTCGCCAACGGCCTGATCGACGACGACGTCGCGATCCTCGCCGTTCGTCGTAGCTGACCGGAGCGAAACGATGGCATGGTGTGACAGCTGCTCGTCGTGGCATGCCCCCTCGGCGCTGGCGACCGACGGCAGCTGCCCCAACTGTGGCGCAGCGGTCGAGGCCGAGGCTCCAGAGGTCGAGGAACGGACCGTGGGCGAATCTGCGCCGTGGCACTTCTGGATCGTCGTGGTGGCCCTGGCCGCCTACCTGATCTGGCGGCTCATCGAAGGCGTCCTCTGGGTCGTGAACTGACCCAAAACGCCAGCCGGCTCGAACCCGTGGGTTCGAGCCGTGGTGATGCCTCGGGCATCTGCTGCTGGTCGGGATGAGAGGATTTGAACCTCCGACCTTCGGTCCCCCAGACCGACGCGCTAACCAAGCTGCGCCACATCCCGTGAGGGACACACTGTAGTGGCTGCGGCCCTCGCCCCCAACCGCAGGGAGGTCGCCCGAGGACACTCGGTTGTGGCACACTCCACGGACACGAGGGGGACCGATGCCGGACACGACCGATCTGCTCGCCGTACTCGGCGAGAGCGCCATCTTCGGAGGACTTCCGCGCCGCCAACTCAAGACGATCGCTCGCTATTCACGGGCCATGACGGTGCCGGCCTCGACGGAGCTGGTGGTCGAGGGGGAGCCCGGCAGCGACTTCTGCATCGTCGTCACCGGATCCTGCCGGGTGGAGCGTCGAGGCGACCTGCTGCGCACCCTCGGTCCCGGCGATTCGTTCGGCGAGATCTCGTTGATCGACGGCGAGCCGCGCACCGCAACGGTCGTCACCAGCGAGGAAACCAACCTCGTGGTCCTGTCCCAACCCGACTTCGATCACGCCCTGAAGGTCGCCCCCGACCTCGGCCGGGCGCTGCTCGCCCAGCTGTGTGCCCAGATTCGCCGTCTCGATCGGGACGCCGACTGACATGGCAGCCGACGACGAGGTGGAGTTCCGGCAGGTTGCCGGGCAGGAACTGCGAATCTCGAGCCCGGAGAAGCCCTACTTCCCCAAGGTGGGACTGACGAAGTCTGACGTCGTCGACTACTTCATCGAGGTGGCCGACGCACTGCTGAACACGATGGGCAACCGACCGGTGCTCCTGCAGCGGTTCCCGAACGGCGTCTCCGGCAAGAACTTCTTCCAGAAGCGAATCCCGGACTCGGCACCGGAGTGGCTGCAAACCACGACCGTCGAGACCGTCAACGGCACGCCGAGCCGGGCAATCGTGATGGCTGACGCCGCCCATTTGGTGTGGGCGGCCAACCAGGGGGCGTTCACCCTGCATCCGTGGCCGTTCCGCGTCCCCGGTGAAGATGTGGACGAGCTGCGAATCGATCTTGACCCGACGCCGGGCATCACCTTCGATGACGTTCGGGAGGCGGCGGCGCTCACGCGCGACGAGCTCGCCCGCGCCGGCATCACCAGTTTCGTGAAGACCAGCGGGAGCAAGGGCCTCCACCTCTACGTTCCGCTGCCGGGCGGATGGAACTCCTACGACGTGCGCGGGGCTGCGGTCACGCTTGCCCGACGGCTCGCGGCCCGACACCCGACGTTGCTGACGGATGCCTGGTGGAAGGAAGAACGAGGGCAGCGGGTCTTTGTCGACTTCAACCAGAACGCCCCGCACAAGACGGTCTTCGGGGCATGGTCGATCCGCGCTCGCGTCGGAGCGCAGGTCAGCACACCGATTCGCTGGGACGAGCTGGAGACGGTGGTGCCGGACGAGTTGACGGCATTGACGGTCCCCGGTCGCCTGGCCGAAGCCGGGGATCCGTGGGCCGACATGTACGAGCAGTCGCAGTCGATCGACGAGCTGGTCGATGAATTCCGTGCCGGTCTCGAGCCGATGGGCGATGCGCCCTGGCCGCCCGTCTACCCGAAGCAACCGTTCGAGCCGCCTCGGGTGTCGCCGAGCCGGGCGAAGAAGGATCCCGACGACGCTGCCGCCGGCGACTGACCCTCGCTCAGGCTGAGCGGGTCGGCTCCGGGCCGACGTAGCGGGCGGACGGACGCATGATCTTGTTGTCTGCCGCCTGCTCGAGGATGTGCGCCGACCAGCCGACCACCCGGCTCGTCGTGAAGGCCGGGGTGAACATTTCCTGGGGCAGACCGGCCAGCGTCAGCGCCACGGCCGCGTAGAACTCGACGTTGGTGACGATCACCGCGTCGGGCTTGGTCTCCTTCAGGAACTGCAGCATCTCGGCCTCGACCGCGCAGGCCTGCTCGACGAGCGGCCCGCCGAGGCCGACGGCGGTTTCTCGCAGGAGCAGCGAGCGGGGATCGTCGGCCCGGTAGACGGCGTGGCCGAAGCCCATCAGTTTGCGGCCGGCGCCAAGTTCGTCCTGCGCCCAGGATCGGGTGTTCGACGGATCGCCGATCGCCTCGAGCATGTCGAGCACGCGGCTCGGCGCGCCGCCGTGGAGGGGCCCGGACAACGCACCGATGGCGCCGACGAGTGCGCTGCCCACACCGGCTCCGGTGCTCGTGATCACCCGACTCGTGAACGTCGAGGCGTTGAACCCGTGGTCGAGCGTCAACAGCAGGTACGTCTCCACGGCCCGTGCCGCCCTCGGCGACGGCGTGGCGCCGGTCGTCATCCGGATGAAGTCGGCCACGTGCCCGAGGGCCGGGTCCGACGGCAGCGGTGTTTCTCCCGAGTCGAGCCGATGGAGGGCCGCGAGCACCGACGGAACGGCGCCAATGGCGGCGTGGAGCCGATCTCGTCGGCCGGCGTCGTCGAGATCGATGCTGGGGGTGTCGTCGACGAGCAACGCCAGCGTCGCCCGGAGCACGGACATTCGGCTCGCCCCGGTGCGCTCGGCCCGGGCGTGCAGATCGGTGACGAGGCCGAGGTCGATCGAGCGGGCGTCGGCGAGGGCGACACGAACCCGAGACTCGGCTGGGGCGTCGGGGAGCTGTCCGTCGAGCAGGAGGCCGGTCGCCGCCTCGAACGTGTGGTGCCGGGCGACCGTGACTGCATCCTGGTCCCGGTAGTGGAACCACCCTTCGGTTCCACGGACGGATCCGACGGTCGTGGTGGCGACGACCAGGCCTTTCAGGCCGGGCGGGGCGAGGCTGCCGGCCGGTACGGGGGTGGTGCCGAACGAGTGGTCATGCATGTGTCCACCGAACCCGATTCGGGGTACGTTGACAATGTTGATCACGTCAACATTGACGCTGGCAACCCCCGCTGATCGGGTTGCCGAGGAGGCCCCGTGACCGAAGCATCCGCCGGACTCACCGCAGCCGAGGTCGCTGCCCGTCTCGGCGTGCAGCGCCAGACGGTCTATGCGTACGTGAGCCGGGGTCTCCTGCCCCGGACGGTCGCCGAGGACGGCCGGACGAGCCGATTCGATCCGGCCGACGTCGAGCGGCTCCGGAAGGGTGCCCGGACCGACACCGAGGGCGAGTTGCACACGCTCATCACGACTCGGATCACGCGGGTGAGCGACGACGGTCTCCTCGTTCGTGGACGCGACCTCGTCGATCTCGTGAACGACCGGATGCCGTTCACCGAGGTCGCCGACCTCCTCTGGCTCGCCGGTGCGGACGAACCCTGGCCCTCACCATCGTCCACGGGTGCCGTCGAGCAGCGCCCGGCGACGATCGACGACCTGCGAATCCGCACGGCGATGGTCTCCCAACAGGATCCGCTGCGGCACGATCTGTCGCCCCATGCGGTGCGGGCGGCCGGGCGGACTCTGCTCACCGAGCTCGTGCACGGACTTCCGGGACACGCCACGCACATCGATGGGTCGCTGGCGGACGTGCTCTGGTGCCGCCTCGTCGGCGAACCCGGCACGCCCCGCCAGCGGCGCGCGCTCGAGACGGCGATGACACTGCTCGTCGATCACGGTCTGGCCGGTTCGACCTTTGCCGCCCGCATCGCGGCGTCCGTCCGCGCCGACCCCTATTCGGTCGTCAGCGCCGGACTCGGGGTGCTCGGCGGAACCCTGCACGGCGCCGCCTCCCATGCGGTGCACCAGCTCTTCGTGGAGGTGGACGGCTCCGGCCAGCCGGCGCAGGCGATTGGTGAGGCCCGCCGTCGAACCGGTGTCATCCCCGGCTTCGGGCATGCCGTCTACCGGCGACAGGACCCCCGCTATCGCTCGCTGATGGCCAGCGTCCTCGACGCATGGGCCGATGATCCGCGGCTCCGTCACGTCCATCGGGTGCGGGATGTGGTGAACGAACGCTCGGACGCCGTTCCGAACATCGATCTTGCACTCGGTGCGCTCACCTGGCTGTCCGGCATGCACCCGGATGCGGGCGAAGTCATCTTCGCCGTTGCCCGAACCGCCGGATGGCTGGCTCACGCCATGGAGGAGTACGACGAGCCACCGGTGCGGTTCCGTCCTCGGGCTCGCTGGATGGGTTCGGCGACGAACGTCAGTCGGTGACGGCGGGATCCGAGCCCAGCTGCAGTGCCGGCAGCAGGGGAGTGGGGGCATCGAGACCGGCGAGCGCGATGGCCTGATCGGTGAGGAATTCGGTTCGGCCCACGGCCAGCGCACCGTTGTCCGGAGCCTCGAGTGCCGGGTCGACGCAGCCGTCGAACCCGCCCGTTCCGGAGCTCGACGAGTCGGTGAAGCGGCGGCCGAGTTCGGTGCCGGTGTCCTCGGTCCACCACCAGCGCAAGAGCCCATCGACGATCGCCTCTGCCTCGAGCTCGATCATGCCCGGCTGTTGCATGAGCAGCGCTTCGGGCACGTTGCTGAGGTAGAGGAACTCGGTGATGATCGAGGTGATCTCGGGGGAGAATCGGTGGATGCCGTAGAGGTCCATCCCGTCGTCGCGCAAGCGCACGGAGGCGCCTTCGCTCACGGTGGAGACCCAATCGACGTCGAAATCGTCGAGCGCATCGACCATCTCTTCGTACATGATCGCGGCCAGGCGCTGTGACTGCGGATGGCCGTTGCCGTAGAAGACCTCCGTACCGGGTCGGCTCGAACGTCGGAGCGCGCCGCCGTTGTGATGCAGCGACAGAAAAACGTCCGGTGCGAGTGCGTTGGCGATGTCGGCGCGCATTGCAATCGGCACACGGTAGTCGGCGGTGCGGGTCAGCTCGGCGGTGATTCCGAGCTCCCGCAGCTTCTCGACGACGATCTCCGCCACGTCGAGGTTCAGGTTCTTCTCGAGGATGCCGCGACCGGCCGCGCCGGACTCGGATCCACCGTGTCCGGGATCGATGACGACCCGGGCCCGCTCGATGAAGGTGCCGGTCTCGAGGACGGCGTCGGCGCCGCACGGGGTGCTGATCTGCCAGTTGCCGGGGCCACCGCCGTTGACCGGCACGATGACGCCGCTCGTGGTGCGGAGAATGCCGGTTGCCGCGCGGCGAGCCTTTGCGGTGACCGTGTTCGGAGGTGCGGTCGTGGCGGTCAGGCAATCGACGGTTCGGCCGCCGAGGCGGGGCTCCACCAGGCGCAGACAGACCTCGTGCAGGCCCTCGGAGAGGACGAGGCTCTCGGAGAAACCGACAGGTTCTCCGAAGCCGTCGGGGCGGGCCGTCGCTCCGCTGGCCACGGTGATGCCGTCGACGACAACTTCGTAGCTGATGGGGCTCGCGCTGTCGGGATCTCGGGCGACACCGGCGAGCGAAACACCGCCATCGACGGCGGTGACCGTCGTGACGGACCCGCGTGCGGCACCCAACCATGGGCCGATGGCGGGAGCGACCTGGGCCGGATCGTCCTCGATCTGCGCGGCGGCAGCGGGTCCCAGGACGACGACGACCGCCATCAGGAACAGGGTGAGGCCACGTATCCGCATCGCCAGCAGTGTAGAGGTCGCCATACCCGTTGAATCGGCACGTCCGACCATCCGCTGAGGGGCGGCGCAATCGGCCCGGGTCGTCGCGCTCCGCCCTGCCGGTGCGGGAAGTCGCTACGGTGATCGAGCCGTCCAAAGCGGAGTGAACGTGAGTCCGGAGCCGAACCAACCCGCACACTTTCCCGTGCCGTCCTTTCTCGGGATCGGTGCGCAAAAGGCCGGCACCACCTGGCTGTGGGAGAACCTTCGGATCCATCCGGAGCTGTTCGTTCCCCGTCGCAAGGAGCTGCACTACCTGGATCTCCACTGGGATCGGGGTCACGACTGGTACTTCCAGCACTTCCGTCCCCGGCGCGTCCGGCGCCGCCGACCGGGGGAGATCACCCCGGCGTACCTCGTGGTGCCCGAGGACCGCATCCAGGGGATGCACGCCCTCAACCCGGACATGCGGCTGATCCTGATGATTCGCAATCCGATCGATCGGGCGTGGTCGGCCGCCAAGTACTTCGCCCGCAACCAGATGAAGGCCGACGTGGTCGACCTGCCGATCGAGGAGTTCGAAGCCGTCGCCACGACGCCGTTGATGTTGCAACGGGGCGACTATCTCGAGGGGCTGCGCCGCTGGGGCAGCGTCTTCCCCGACGAGCAGCTGCTGGTCGTCTTCCACGACGAGGTCGTCGAGGATCCCGTCGCCACGATCGGACGGGTCTTCGACCACCTCCAGGTGGCAAGGCCGGCAAACCTCGGCGGCTACCCACTGCGCACCGTGTTCAACGCCGGACCGACCCGGGGCATGACCGATGCCCATCGCTCGATCCTGGAACCGCTCTTCGAGGCACAGATCGACGGCCTTCGGGACCGTTTCGGGGACCGACAGATCCCCTGGCTCGCCGACGCCTGAACGGGTTCTCGTCGACCCCGGGGCTAGGGTTGGCGCGTGGTGCGATGGCCATGGAAACGAGCGGCGGACGATCCACCTGCGTTCCCGACGACGGCCGCCCCCGGTGAGCCCGAGCGCTTCGTCGACTCCGGGCGCGAGTACTTCGCGTCCGCATGGGCCGAGCGGGACGACGACGCCGGAATCGAAGCCTTTGCCGTGCAGACCGAGGAGGAACGGCGCTCCGAGGAAGAACTCACCAAACAGCTTTCCCGGCGGCCACGAGGGCCGGTGCTGCTGCTGGTCGCCGTTGCCATCGCCGGCGGCGTGGCCACGTTCGGGGTCACGCAGGGCTGGTTCGATTCGACCGAGGATGCCGACGACGCCGAAGGTGTCGTGTTCGAGGCCGTCATCGCTGCGCCTCAGGACCCGCGTTCCTACGCCGGCGACCCGTTTCCGGCACGCGTGGAACTCCTCGCTCCGCTCGAACGCGGTCTTCTGTCGTCGCCATCCGGCCCGGAACTTCTCACCGAACTCCCAGCGGACCTCCCCACCGACGTGCAGTTCACCCCGATCCTGTGGGGCAATCGGCTGCAGGTGCTGGTCGCCGGACCCGACGACATGGTGACCGGCGGCTGCCTCATCGTCTCGCTCGTGGCCGACGACCTGCGGGCCCTCGACGTCGCCGCCCGAGGCGATGCCTGCGAACCGATCCACACCATCACCGGCGACCGTTCGAGTTGCACCGCCGAAGGCATGGAACTCATCGAGGTGTGGCCGCCGATCGCCCGCACCGACCTGCTGGTGGAACCCGAGGCGGTCGAGCGGATCCGCGTGCGAATTGCGCGGCCCGGGCCGGGCGACGGCGAGTGGCGGTCGGTTCGAGGCGAACTGGACCTGCGCGGCGTCGATCTGCTGGCGCTTCCGGTCGTCGGCGGCGAACCCGGAAGCCAACTCCGGGCCACCATCGCCGGAGCCTCCCGTTCCTGCACGCTCCTCGACCGCTCCGGTGTCGAGATCCGGGTCCTGTGAGAGAGTCGGCGGCCCCGACCGGCTAGAGTCCGCGGTGCAATGTGTGGACGATTCGCGTCAACGACGCCGCCGGACAAACTCGCCGCCTACTTCGGCGCGGAGGCACCGGCTGAGCCCGACGAGGAGACCTCGCCGGACTACAACGTCGCGCCCACACGGGACGTACCGGTCGTTCGGGTTCGCGACGACGCCCGGCATCTGGACCACCTCCGCTGGGGGCTCGTGCCCCGCTGGGCGAAGGACCTTCGCATCGGCTCGAAGATGATCAACGCCCGCAGCGAAACCGTCGCCACGAAGAACTCGTTCCGCTCGGCGTTCGCCAAGCGGCGGTGCATCGTGTCCGCCGACGGGTTCTACGAGTGGAAGCGCAACGACGACGGCTCGAAACAGCCGATGTACATCCACCGGGCCGACGGCGACCCGTTGGCGCTCGCCGGTCTCTGGGAACGGTGGACGGACGCTGAGGACCTCCGGGAGTTCCACACCTTCACGATCTTGACCTGTGGGCCGAACGCCACGATGGAACCGATCCACAACCGCATGCCGGTCATGCTGGCGCCCTCCGATTGGGAGGAGTGGCTCCAGCCGGAGAACCAGGACACCGAACAGCTGCAGCGCCTCCTGGTGCCCGCTCCCAACGAACTCCTCGCCACCCGGCCGGTGTCCACCGACGTCAACAGCGTGCGGAACAACAATCCGACGCTGATCGACTCGATCGCATGACGACGACGGCACCCGACTCGACGTCGCTGCGCGAGTCGTTGGGGTGGGACTCCGATCTCCGACGGTCGCTTCGCCACCGCTTCCTGCGGTGGCAGGCAAAGCTCGAGGGATCCGGCCCGGATCGATTCCTCCCGTGGGGCATCGCCGTCGTTCTGTTCGCACTGTTCAGCGCGCTGGCGCTGGCCCGATACCGGTCACTCGATCTGGGAGAACCGTTCGCCGCCTGGCTGCAGGGCGTCTGGCTGCTCGGCCAAGGAGAGTCTCCCAACGTCACCGTCACCGGTCGGAGCCTGTTCGAGGGGCAGTTCTCCGTCATCATGTGGCCGATCGCCCAGATGGCCCGCGTGGTTCCGGCGGCGCCGCTGCTGCTCACGCTGCAGGCGGCTGCGCTTGCGCTCGGCGTCGTCCCCCTGTGGCGGATCGCCCGAAGCGTGCTCGAACTCGGGGTCGAGACGGCGCTCGTGCTCGCCGTTGCCTACGGCTTTCAACCGGAGCTCCACAACCTCAACCTCAGCGAGTTCCATCCGGAGGCCCTGGCGGTTCCCGCGTTTCTGTACGCCTACCTGTTCAGCCAACGCGAGCAGTGGTGGCGGTACGCGCTGGTGGTTGCGCTCGCCCTCGCCACCCGATCCGACCTCGGACTGGTGGTCATCGGCCTCGGCGCTCTGCTCGCCATCGAGGGACGGACGCGTGCCGGGCGGATCACCGCAGCGGCCGGCGCGCTCTGGGCAGTCCTCGCACTTCTGGTCTTCCAGGCAGACCTGGCCGGCGGCGAGTTCGTGTACTCCGAGGCCTTCGCCCGCTACGGCGACGGTCCCGTCTCGATCCTCTGGGGCATGCTCACGAATCCGATCGACGTCATCACGGACTTCGTCAGCGAGGAGAACTTCTCCCAGCTGCTCTTCCTTTTTGCGCCCTGGCTCTTCCTGCCGCTGCTCAAGCTGCGGTTCCAGCTTCCGTTGATCCTGTTCGGCGCATTCAGTTTCATCGCCGCCATCCCGCCGGGGGAGTTCGGCAACCCGCAACAGGAGGTCGCCGCACTGGCGTTCCTGCCGATCGCCACCGCCTACGCCTTCCGTACGGTGGGCCGCCGAAGCGTGCGCCGCGTGTTCGTGAACGGGCGACTGCTCGGAGGCGTGCTGTTCGCCACCCTGGCCTTCCACCTGTTCGCAGCCGGTTCCTCGCTCTACAGCGAGCCCTGGCTCTGGGGCACGCGAGACACGCTGCAGCTCGACGGAATCCTTGCGATCGAAACCGTCGAACCGGGGGAGTCGGTCACCGCCGTGGACTGGGCGCTGCCGTTGCTCGCGGAACGCCGGGACCTCATCGGCTTCCCGATGGACGTCGACTTCCATCGGCCGAACGACCCGACGTTCCGACGGTGCCGAGACGGCCTGGCGAGCTGCGACACCTTCGAGGCCGTCCAGGTCATCATCGTGGACGAGGCCGACCCGCGTTGGACAGCGCTCGCCCGCGGCACGTTCGACCAGATCGTGGGGGCCCTCGACTACGAGGTGACCCACCGTTTCGGGTCGATCTCCGTCTATCGGTTCGACACCTCGGAGTGACCGTTCTCCTGGAGCGCCGTCCGTAGCTGCTGCAGCGCGTCGTCGAGCTCGCCCTGATCGGGATTCGCATTGGCGTTCGCAAAGTCGAGCTGGGCCATGGTCTCGAGCGGTACGACGTGCAAGTGGGTGTGGGGCACTTCGAAGCCGGCGATCATCAAGCCGATGCGGTCCGGCCGGTAGACCTTCTTCTGGGCCCGTCCCACGGCGTGGGCGACGGTCGTGAGGTGCGCGGCCTCCGCCGCAGCGAGATCGGTCCATTGGTCCGTCTCCTGCCGCGGCACGACGAGTGCGTGGCCGGGGGCGAGCGGACGGACGTCCAGGAAGGCGACGCAGTGTTCGTCTTCCCACAGCATCCGACTGGGAATTTCGCCATCGATGATCCGAGTGAAGATGGTTGGCATCTCCCGACTCTACGTCACCGGTGGCCGAAGGCGGATACGCTCTCGGCATGTCCGACACCGAAGCCGAAACGCGGGCGCCGTGGCGTCCGTGGACGTGGCCGAATGCCTTCTCGTTCGGACGATTGCTCTGCATTCCCGTCTTCGTCTGGCTGCTCTTCTCCCAGGACGACCGGTTCGGTGCGGCCCTGCTGTTGGCCGCACTCGGCGCCACCGACTGGGTCGATGGTTGGCTCGCCCGTCGCTTCGACCAGGTCTCTGAACTTGGCAAGGTCCTCGACCCGACCGCCGACCGCCTGATGATGCTGACCGCGGTCATCAGCACGTGGATCGACGGGTCGGTCCCGGTGTGGTTCGCGGCACTCACGTTGCTGCGTGAAGGGTTGGTCTCGCTGGCAGCAATCGGTCTCGGACTGCTCGGCGCACCCCGATTCGACGTGACCTGGTGGGGCAAGACGGGCACGTTCTTCCTGATGTTCGCCTATCCGTTCCTGCTCGGAGGTGCCGCCGACATCGCCGGAGCCGACATCCTGCGGGCCCTCGGCTGGCTCTGCGGAATTCCCGGTCTCGCCATCTCCTGGTACGCCGCCGCGGGATATGTGCCGATGGCACGGCGCGCCCTTGGCGAACGGTCCTGACCGCGGGCTAACGTGCGGGCATGAACATTCCAGAAGACCTCCGCTACACGAGCGACCACGAATGGATTCGCGTCGAGGAGGCCGGCCTCCGTATCGGCATCACGGACTACGCACAGGACGCGCTGGGCGATGTGGTCTTTGTGGAGCTTCCCGCTGTCGGATCGACCGTCGAGATCGGCGGGTCGATGGGTGAAGTCGAGTCGACCAAGTCCGTTTCGGACATCTTCGCCCCGGTTTCGGGCACCGTGCTCGAGGTGAACGAGTCGCTGGACGCCACGCCGGGCAAACTCAACGAGGATCCGTACGGCGAGGGTTGGCTGTGTGTCATCGAGGCGAGCGACGCCGCCCAGGTCGAGGCGCTGCTTGATTCGGCGGCCTACGAATCGCTCACCGGAGACTGAGTGTGGACGTGATCTGCTCCGCCTGCGGGCATCGGAACGACCCGGGAGCCAACTTCTGCTCGTCGTGTGGCGAGCGCGTGGCCGGTGGCCCGGACGATCCGACGGCGGCCATCCCGATCATCGTCGACAGCCACCCGGAGCAGGTCGACGAGGAACATCTTGCCGACCGCGACGTCTTCGAACCCCAGATGGGCCTTCTCGTCGTCAACGGCGGGCCCAAGGCCGGATCCCGGTACGCGCTGGACACCGCCGTGGTGCGGGCCGGCCGTCATCCGGAGAGCGAGATCTTTCTCGACGACGTCACGGTGTCTCGGCGTCACGTCGAACTGACGAGCGACAACGGCGTCTACACCGCACGTGATGTCGGCTCGCTGAACGGCACGTACCTGAACAAGGAACGGATCGAGGAAGCAACGCTGGTGGACGGCGACGAATTGCAGATCGGCCGCTTCAAGCTGCAGTTCTTCCACGGAACCGGCGGGGTAGGCTGAACCCCCGACGAGTGCACATGAGGTGACACATGGTCCCAATGGAGTTGGTGGGAGTACGAGTCGAGCTGCCAAGCAACACTCCCATCGTGCTGCTCCGGGCACCGGTCGAGGAGGCCGAGCCCGCCCGCATGCTGCCGATCTTCATCGGTGGCCCTGAGGCAACGGCAATCGCGCTGGCCCAGGAAGGCGTCGAGCCGCCGCGGCCCATGACCCACGACCTGTTTGCGTCCGTGCTCGAAGAGATGGACGTCTCCGTCGAGCGCGTGGTCATCACCGAGCTGCGGGAGCGGACGTTCTTTGCCGAACTGCACATGCGGTCGCCGTCCGAGGCGCGGGTCATGTCGGCTCGACCGTCCGACGCGATTGCCCTGGCCGTGCGGCTCGACATTCCGATCTTCGCCGAGGACGAGCTGTTGGCCGAAGCCGGCTACGACGACGAGCCCGAGCCAGAAGAAGAGGACGAGACGGTGGTCGAGGAGTTCAAGGACTTCATCGACAGCGTCAATCCCGAGGACTTTGCCTGACCCAACGTGTGGTCGCCTCGCGCGGTTCGCGCGAAGAAGACCACCGAGGGTCATTGACCGCGCGCGACGGCTTTCCTAGGATGACGCCTGCGTAATTACATCTACGATAATTACAACGCAGGAGACGCCCATCATGGACAACGGCTACAGCGGCAAGGCCACAGCAGAGATCGTCGGGATCACCTACCGGCAGCTCGACTACTGGGCGCGCACCGACCTCATTCGCCCCAGCATCACCGACGCCGCCGGCAGCGGTTCGCGTCGTCGGTACTCGTACCGGAACCTTCTCGAGCTCAAGGTCGTCAAGAACCTGCTCGACTCCGGCATTCGTCTGGAGCAGGTCCGTGAGGTGTTCGACTACCTCCAAGACGAGTTGGGCGAAGACGTCGCAACGGCCAATCTCGTCGTGAACGGATCGACTCCGGTGCTCGTCCGAAGCGGCGAAGAGATCATCGATCTTCTCCAGAGCGGCCAGGGCGTGCTCAACATCCTCCCGCTGTCCGGCGTGAAGGAAGAGCTCGACGCAGCGATCCAGCTGTTCCCGTCGACCGAGGTCGAGATCGCCCACGACCAACCGGCCCGGGCCGCAGCCAACTGAGGAACTTCGCGACGCCGGTCGCGCTCATCCTCGTGCTGATGGCATGTGGGAGCGTGGCGGATTCCGAACCGGGAGCGCTCGCGGGCGCACCGCCGTCCACCAGCACCACCACCGTCGCGGTCGAACCAACGGACGCAACCACCGCAGAAGCGGATGGCACGACGAGCGTGCCCGCTTCTGCCGCGCCGACGACTGCCGAGGCGAGCTCGACGAGCGTGGCCGCATCTGCAGCGCCGACGACCGCGGACTCGACCACCACGACGGCGGCGCCGACGACGACGGTCGAGGCGACCACCACATCCACCACGACCACGTCCTCGACGACGACCACGGTCGCCGCACCGGACGAATTCGTCGGACGAATCGTGGAGATCGATGCCGGGATCGCCGAGCGCATGTCGGCCTCCTGGCGCCCGGGATGCCCGGTCGAGCTCAGCGACCTCCGGTTGTTGGAGCTCGCCCACTGGAACTACGACGAGCGAATCAGCACGGGAGAACTCGTGGTCCACGCCGACCACGCCGAGGACATCGTGGACGTCTTTGCCGTCCTCTTCGAGCAGCGGTTCCCGATCGAGCGGATGGAACTCGTCGACGTGTACGACGGCGACGACGACCGCTCAATGGCGGCCAACAACACCTCGGCGTTCAACTGCCGGGAGGTGGCGTGGAAGCCGGGCGTCTGGTCGAACCATGCCTTCGGCGCAGCGATTGACGTCAATCCACTCGTGAATCCCTACGTCGCCGGACCCAACATCTTCCCGCCCGAGGGTGAACCGTTCGCCGACCGCTCCGTCCGGGCCCAAGGCGGCCTCTATCCGGGGGATCCGGCCGTCGAGGCGTTCTTTGCGATCGGATGGGGCTGGGGCGGCAACTGGACCGGCGCCAAGGACTGGCAGCACTTCTCGGCATCCGGCAACTGACGCGGGTTCAGCGCCAGTTCGGATCGTCCTCGGGGCCGCGAGGCGCCTCGCCCCGGGCCGAAGGCGGACGGCGGATGGCCGTCGAGCCCGGGGAGAACCCGGCGTTCGCCGGTCGACCGGCGACGACCCAGGCAATCGCACCGACGGACGGCACCAGAATCACGAGAAGGAGCCACAGGTTCTTCTCCATGTTGCGTACGAGGATCTTCTCCGTGGAGATGACGTCGATGACCGCCCATACCCAGAACGCAAACAACAGCAACCCGAACATTCCGGGAGCGAAACGAATCATCTGGTCCACCTTTCCTGGCCGCCGCTTCCACCATGGTCGACGATCGACGCACCGCGCCACATCGGGCCGATGACCCAATCGCACGAGTCGTCCACAGGCTAGAGGATCGTGTTCCGCAGCTGCCGGAGCTCGTGGTCGGCCAGCACGAGGGCGACCATGGCATCGACCATGGGGACAGCCCGGGGGAGCACACACGGGTCGTGGCGGCCCTTGGCGGCAAGGGTGACCGCCTCGCCGTCCCGCGTGACCGTCTGTTGCTCGGAGGAGATGGTCGCCGTCGGCTTGAAGGCGATCCGCAGACGAAGATCGGCACCATTCGAGATGCCACCCTGCACCCCGCCCGAGTGGTTGGTGGGCGTGTCGGGACCGTCGGCTCCCGGTACGAACGGATCGTTGTGGTCCAGGCCGGTCATGGTGACGGCGTCGAACCCGCTTCCCACCTCGAACCCCTTCGTTGCCGGCAGGGACAGCATCGCCTTGGCGAGATCGGCTTCGAGGCGGTCGAAGACCGGCTCGCCGAGACCCCGCGGCATGTTCCGGACGACTGCCCGGACGGTTCCGCCGAGCGAGTCGCCGTCGCGCCGGGCCTGTTCGATTGCTGAGGTCATCGCGGCAGCTGCGGTGGGGTCCGGGCAGCGGGTCGGGTCTGCTTCGATCTCGTCGAGACGAACGGATGCTTCATCGACGTTCGCGCAGACGGTGTGCACCTGATCCACCCAGGAGAGGATCTCCGGAGCGGGCCGGTCGGCCCGCTCGGCGAACTCTCGGAGCATTCGTTGGGCGATCGCACCGGCTGCGACCCGACCAATCGTCTCTCGGGCGCTCGCTCGTCCGCCGCCCTGCCACGACCGGATGCCGTACTTGGCGTCGTAGCTGTAGTCGGCGTGTGATGGGCGGTAAAGGTCCTTCAGATGGTCGTAGGCGCCGGAGCGGGCGTCCTTGTTCCGGACGAGCATGGCGATTGGTGCGCCAGTCGCCAAGCCGTCGGCAACGCCCGAGAGGATCTCGACGCGGTCGTCCTCGTCGCGCTGGGTGACCAACCGGCTCTGTCCCGGCCGTCGACGATCGAGTTCGTGCTGGATGTCGTCGACATCGATCGGGAGGCGCGCCGGGCAGCCGTCGACGATGACGCCGACGCCACCGCCGTGGCTCTCACCGAACGTGGTGATGCGAAAGTTGGAACCGAAGGTATTGCCCACGTCCCGAGGCTATCGGTGTGAACCCTGACCCCCGAAGGTTCAGGCCGAGCGTTCGGCAGCGAGTGCGTTTGCGGCGCGATCGCGCATGTCGGTCGTGACGACCGGAGCAGGCCGTTGTGCCGGTACCGGGCTTGCGCTTGCAGCGAGTGTCTCGAGGATGTGGGCCAACAGCTGCACGAGCGTGTCGGTCGCATACTGGGACTGGCGGGCATCGGTGCGGACGATCGGCACCGAGGCAGGCAGGTCGAGGGCTTCGCGAATGTCGGCCTCGTTGTGCATCGGGGCGCCGTCGAACTGGTTGAGTGCGACCACGAACGGGATGTTGCGGGACTCGAAGTAGTCGATGGCGTTGAAGCACTCGTCGAGACGACGGGAATCGACCAGCACCAGCGCGCCGAGCGCACCCTCAGTGATGTCGTTCCACATGAACCCGAAGCGGTCCTGGCCCGGCGTGCCGAACACGTAGAGCACGAGTCCGGCTTCGACGGTGATCTTGCCGAAGTCCATGGCCACGGTGGTGGCGGTCTTCTCCTGGACGAAGGTGGCGTCGTCGACGCCGGTCGCCGCGCTCGTCATCTGGGCTTCCGTGCGCAGCGGAGCGATCTCGGAGACCGCGGCAACGAACGTGGTTTTGCCCACACCAAAGCCGCCGGAAACGACGACCTTTGCGGAGACGGGACGTTGAGCCTGTTCAGCGGTTTCGAATGCCATCGAGCAACCTCCTCACGATTGCGATGTCGTCGGATCGTGTCGTCTCGAGCACTTCGAGGGATCCGGAGCCCCACAGGTCGGCCACGAGAACGCGGGCGACACCGAGGGGAAGTGAACGCTTCGCCGAGATTTCGGCGATGGAGTTCGGGGTTTGACACAGTTCATGGATCGCCCGGAGTTCAGCGTCGGCGGGCGGGGCCGAGTCGGGTGCTGCGGCGACCATGGCCTCCACAGCGAGTTCCCCGGCGTCACTTCGGGTCCGCCCACCCGTGAGAAAGTACGGCCGCGCCATCGGCCCGTCTTCGATCAGTTGTTCTGCTTCGGGTTCGAAACCCATGGGGATCCTTTTCTCGGTGGGCGTGGTCAGAGGTCAGACGGTCAGGACGTTCTTGAGTTCGCTGATGAGCTCCGGTGAAAGCGCCGCACCGGCGCGTTCGGCGAGCAGCGTCATTTCGTATGCGACCTGAGCGACGTCGGCACCCTGCTGGCACAGGATGGCCAACGAGGCGCCGTGGCCCATCGACATGACGAACAGATTGCCTGCGGTCATCTCGACGACGACCTGGTCGACCGTGCCGCATCCAAGACAGTCGGCCGCACCCTTGGTGAGGCTGGTGAGGCCGGCGGCGATCGCAGCGAACTGATCGACGCCGCTGGTGTCGATACCTGCGGAGGAGGCGAGGAGCAGGCCATCGGCCGACACCGCCACCGCCTCGCGGACTCCGGCGGTCTCCTGCGCAAAGCGAGACAAGAGCCAGGCAAAGTTCTGGGCTTCATTGGAAACGGTCATCACTCACTCCTCGGCGAGTCGGTGGTCTGAACTTGATGGTCGGGCGGAGCGGGATGCGCTCCGGGATTGATTGGTGGTGGCATCGGCGCCGGTGCCACCGAGGTCGGTGGTTGCGGTGCCGGGGACGCTTCGGCTTCGACTCCGGGCACACCAGCGTCTGCTCGACCCCGGGCGACCGCAGCACGAAAGCTGCGCAACGAACTGGAGACCTCATCGGCAGAACGACGCTGAGTTGGAGGTGCAGCGTCAGGAACCGGCGTGGGCGGCGGCGTGATCGACGTACCGCCACGACGCTTCGGGAAGCCGGCGGCGGTCGTTTCCTCGACGGGAGCGGCCGTGGTCGGCGCTTCTGCAGCAGCGGCGCGGCGCTTCGGGAAGCCGGCTGCGGTGACCGCTCCGGGCGTGCTCGGCGCGTCGTCGGTCGTCGTGGTGCCGGCGACCATCGGCGCAACGCGCTTCGGGAAACCAGCGGCCGTCTGCTCCTGCGGACGCTCGGCGACGGCAGGGGCAACGGGCTCCATCGGTGCGGCCGGTGCAGCGGCGGGCGCCGGAGCCTGCTCGGGGACCGGCGGCGCGGATGCTTCGGGTGCTGGAGCTGCGACCGTCTTGGGCGCATCGGCGTCGCGAGGCACCTGAATCGGGTTCGGCGTCTCGGACGAGAGCACCTCGACCGGAAGGTCCACAAAGGCGATGGTTCCGGTGCGTGATCCCGAGTCGCCATCGCTGCGAGCGAGGCGGACTCGGATGTTGAGCTGTCGGGCAAGATGGCCAACCACGAACAGGCCGAGATAGGCCGAAGGCGCATCGGAGAAATCGACCGGGTTGGCGAGACGCTGGTTCGCCTGAGCGAGCGAGTCCTCGTCCATGCCGATGCCCTGATCGATGATCGCGAGTCGGTAGTGCGTGGGGGTGAGCTGGCCCAGCACATCGATGGGGGAGTTCGGCGGCGAGAACGAGCCGGCGTTCTCGAGGAGCTCCGCAAGAAGGTGCGAAAGGTCGGTTGCGAGGCCGCCCGAAACGGTCACCGCGTCGATGTCGCCGATGCGGACTCGCTGGTAGTCGCCGATTTCGGAGGCGGCGGCGCGAAGCACGTCTCGGATTGCGATGGGCTTCACCCAGCGTCGGGGGGTCTGCTCGCCGGCGAGCACGAGCAGGTTCTCTGCGTTGCGACGCATGCGAGTAGCGAGGTGGTCGAGACGGAAGAGGTTCTGCAACGTGTCCGGGTCGGACTCGGAGCGCTCCAGCTCGTCGATGAACTCGAGCTGACGGTTCAGGAGGTTCTGGTTTCGGCGACCGAGCGAAACGAACGTGCGGGACACGTTCTGACGACGCAGCTGCACCTGGCCGGCTGCGAGGTCGACGGCGGCATCCTGCATGACGTTCAGCGAGTCGGCGAGAAGCGCGAGCTCGTCGTTCGTCTCCACGGCGAAGGGCGGCAGCGTGGGCAGTGCTTCGTCGCTGTTCTTCGCTGCTTCCACGACGTCGGGGATGCCCTCGGCTGCGACGTGCTGTGCCTGATTGGACAGCTGCGTCAGCGGATCGGTGATTCGGGCGGCAATGCCTCGAGCAGAGGCATAACCGACGACGAGCACCACGAACAGGATGGCGAGCAGAAGCACGAAGACGAGGTCTCGAGTCTGACCGGTGTCCTCACTCACGGTTCGCACCGTGTCGAGTGCGGCGGTCGCTTCGCCGATCGGCTGGCGTGTTTGCACGAGCCAACGAAGATCGCTGCCGAGCTCCTCGACCTCGACGGCGTCGGCTGCGAACAGCGACTGGCTGCCTTCGAAGGTGCCGGGCGAAAGGAGGTTCAGCTCGAGCGAGTCGGAGCTCTGCACCATCGCCATGCTGAACAGCTGTGCCGGATCGTGATCGGTCGCCGTGTCGGCCAGAAGGACCGAGTTGGCGCGGTCGAGCACGACCGCGTTCAGGTTGTCGCCCGAGTCCTCGAGGGCCTGGTCGATGAGGCCCTGCATGCTGGTGTGCGGCACGCGGACCTGAATGGCGCCGACGACGTTGCCGGCGGCGAAGAGCTCGGATCGGGCCGTGAAGACCATCGACGGGATGCCGTCGCTCATGTCGACCTCGACGAACGAGAAGCCGGTTTCCATGGCTTCGGTGAACCATCGCTGGTTGGCCACCAGCTGCGGCGCCGTGTCTTCAGCGCTGGTGGCGACCTCGATGCCCTGTCGAGAGATCATCTTGACCACGGGCTCGCCGAACTCGTCGGTCAGTTCCGAGCGCAGCGAGCGGACGAGGAGCCGGCCGGTCAGCGGTGCCTGACCGGAGAGTTCTGCTTGGAGTTCCTCCGTCGACTCGACGCCGCCGAGGCGGCGGTTGGACACCTCGGCGGTGCCTTCGGAGATCTCGATGCCGACGTCGTCACGCTGCGAGAGAACCTCGACGTCCCGGATCCAGTCCGAGATGTAGTTCGACAGCTCTCGAGCGGTGGCCTCCGAGGTACGGACCACTGCGGCTTCCACGACCTGTTCGGTGATGGCGTCTTCTGCCGCTTCGACCGCCTGGTCGGTACGGCTCTGGATGAGTGCGATGGCGGCGACGGCCAGCAGACCGAGAATGATCACCGGCACGACGATGAGCGGCAAAACGCGCGAGAAGATTCGGCGACGAATGGAGGTGATTTGACGCTCGGTGTCGCCCATGACGACTGGTCCATCGTCGAGCTGAGTATCGCTGAAGGGCTGGAGTCCCATGATGGCGGCTTCCTCTGGATGTTCTGTCTTCCGAATTACAGTCGGACAAACTCACCCTCGACCCATGGGCCGTACAGCCCAGCTGGGCACGGATTCGCGCCCCCTGTTGGGTTCAGCCGTGGCGAAGAATCAACGTGGCCAGCGCAAGATCTGCCGGGGTGGCCACGTGAATGTTGGTCGGCCTGCCCTCGACTGCGGCAATTCTTCCGCCCAGTCGTTCCACCGCCTCGAGCTCCTCCACGAAGTCGGGCCATTGAGTCGTCGCTTCGTCGAGCACGCTTCGGCGGAACCCGAAGGGCAGCTGCGCCTGGCTCGGTCGAGCCGACGTGATGACGGAATGCACGCCGGTCGCGTCGTGCACCTTGACGGCGTCCGCCAGGGGAAGCAGCGGGACCGACGCGTCGGCACCACCCTCGATCTCGCTGAGGACATCGGCGATGAGGGACGCGTCGATCAACGGGTGGCTCGGAGCGGTGATGAGCACGGTGTCGGCTTCGGGCGGCAACACACCGAGCGCGGCGCGGGTCGACTCGGCATGCGTGGCGCCGCCCTCTACCAACACGTCGACGGGCGGGCCGTCCCACGGCGTTCCCGGAGGCAGGGCGAGCACGATGCCTTGCACGTGCGGCCCGACGACGTCGACGGCGCGGTCGACAAGGCGGACGCCGTCCGCTCGCTCGAACTGTTTGGGCCGACCGAAGCGCTCACCGCGTCCGGCGGCCAGAACGACCGCCCACACCTGCGCTGCGTCGCCCGCAGTCACGACAACTGCCGATCAGAGGTCGAGCAG
The DNA here is from genome assembly GCA_020628865.1 of Acidimicrobiales bacterium. GTDB lineage: Bacteria > Actinomycetota > Acidimicrobiia > Acidimicrobiales > SHLQ01 > SHLQ01. Next base: position 4,234 of record JAHDEJ010000033.1, on the reverse strand, counting down.
AGCCTGCTCGACGACCTCGGTCAGTGCGGGATGAATGTAGAGCTGACCGGTGGCCATCTCGTCGACCGTCTGGCCGAACGCCATGCCCTGGATCAGCTGTTGGATGAGCGTGGACGCCTGCGGGCCGATGATGTGGGCGCCGAGCAGGAGTCGGGTGTCTGCATCGGCGATGACCTTGCACACACTGTCGCCGTCTTCCATGGCCCAGCCGTACGCGGCGTCGCCGTAGGAGCGCACCGCAGTCACCACGCGATGACCTGCCGCGACAGCCTCCGGCTCGGTGAGCCCCGCCGCAGCGACCTGCGGATGCCCGAAGACAGCGTGGGGTGTGATGCGGCGGTCGATGTCTCGCAGATCGTCCGGGTTCCGGAGGTTGTGGGAGACGATTCGGGCTTCGGCGTTTGCCGTGTGCTTCAGCTGTGCCGGGTTGGTGATGTCGCCGAGCGCCCAGATGCCGGGTGCGGTGGTTCGCATCTGCGGATCGGTGATCACGTACCCGTCTTCGTCGAGCTCCACGCCGGTGGCGGCGACGTTGAGCTCATCGCCGTTCGGTACGCGACCGGTGGCAACGAGGAGGGCGTCACCGGTGATGGACACCGGCTCGCCGTCCACCGTGGCGTGGACGGTGATCTCGTCGCCGTTCTGCTCGACGCTGGTGGTCGATGCGTTCAGGAGCACGTCGTACTTCTTGGCGTACGCAGCGGTGAATCGCTCGCTGATGTCGGGGTCCTCCCGCCGCAGCAGCGAACCGCTGCGGTTCAGAATCGTGACCTTTGCGCCCAACGAGCCGAACACGTTGCCGAGTTCGGCACCGATGTAGCCGCCACCGATGACGATCAGATGCTCCGGCAGCGCATCGATGCGCATGATCGTGTCCGACGTGAGGTAGTCGACGCCGGATTCTGCGAAGACCGGCGGAATCGAGATTCGGGCCCCGGCCGCCAAGACGATTTCGTCGGCGGTGATGACTTCGGTGGAGCCGTTGTTCATGTCGACCGTGAGCTCGTGGTCGCCCGTGAACCGGCCCGAGCCCTTGAACACCGTCACGTGCTCCTGCTCGTCGGAGTTGGTCCGGTACTCCTCGCCACCCTCGGCGATCGGGTCGATCCGGCTGAACACCCGGTCTCGGATCGCGGGCCAATCGGCTCCGTCGAAGCGGGTGTGCACGCCGAGCGTCGGCCCCTTGTCTGCCGCAAGTTCGGCGAGTTCGGCCGCGTAGACGAACATCTTCGAGGGGATGCAGCCCTTGTTGAGGCAGGTCCCGCCGAACACGTCACGCTCGACGAGTGCGATACGGCGATCCGCGAACTCCGGCGAGACGAGCATGTTGCCCGAGCCCGTCCCGATGATGAGCAGGTCGAAATGGTTCATGTGAGGTGTTCCGTTCGGTGGGAAGAAGGAGTCAGCGCAGGCGGCGAATCAGCACGCTGGTGTCGCTGCGAGCTTCGCCCGCGGCGTGGAGTTCGTCGTAGAAGGCCGCCACCTGGCTCGTGATGGGGGTGGGAGCGCCGAGGCGCTCGGCTTCGGTGAGCGCGATGCCGAGGTCCTTGATCATCCACTCCACGGCGAACCCGAAGTCGAACGAATCGTCGACCATCGTTTGGCCGCGGTTGGCCATCTGCCATGAGCCGGCGGCGCCGGCGGAGATCGTCGCGAGAACCTTCTCCATGTCGAGCCCGGCGAGGCTGCCGAAGTTCAACGCCTCGGACAGGCCCTGCAGCAAACCGGCGATCGCGATCTGATTGATCATCTTGGTCTTCTGTCCGCTTCCCAGCGGACCGATGAGCGTCCGGGTGCCCGAGTACGCAGCCATGATCGGCTCGGCTGTTGCGAATGCGTCGTCGGTTCCTCCACACATGATCGTCAACACGCCGTTCTGCGCTCCGGATTCCCCACCGGAGACCGGTCCGTCGATCACGGAGATGTTGCGGGCCTGGGCCGCCTCGCCGAGTTCGATGGCGACGGTGGCTGATGCGGTCGTGTGATCCACGAGCACGCTTCCCTCCGGCATCGCTGCCAGTGCACCGTCATCGCCGAGCGCAACGGACCGCACACTGTCGTCGTTGCCGACGATGAGGAAGACGACGTCCGCACCAGCGGCGGCCTCGGCAGGTGTGGCTGCTCGCTTGGCGGCCGGGTGCTCGGCCACGAATCGCTCCGAAACGGAGGCGGTGCGGTTGTAGACGGTCACGTCGTGACCGGCGCTGACGAGGTGCCCGGCCATGGGATAGCCCATGACGCCGAGGCCGATGAATCCGAGAGTTGCCATGCCCGGAGACTACAGCCCGAGGATTCCCGGAATGTCCTTCCAACCACCCTCTTCGTTCGGGGCGATCTCCACGGAGGCGAGCGCTCGAATTTCGTCGGGGGCATTGGTGGGCACGATGGCGATTCGGGCGTGCTCGAGCATCAACACGTCGTTCCCGCCGTCGCCGACCACCGCCAGTCGTGTCGGGTCGATGCCTTCACGGGCGCACCATGCCTCGATGCCGGTCTGCTTGTCGATGCCCGAGGCTTGGAGCATGATTCCCCACCCGCCCTCGATGAGCGACTCGCCGAGCAGCGCGTTGGCCCAGCCCGCTTCGTTGATCTGATCGGCGAGCGGCTGGAGGAGGTCCTTCGAGAAACCGAAGGCACCGAAGCCGATCACCGGCTCCGAACGGAGCGTGTCGAGAAGGTCGGCCACATGCCGGACGCCCCGTGCCCGCCCGAGGTAGTCGGCTCCCGCCGAGGCGTTGGGGCCGGCGACGAGGTCTTCGTTCGGGTGGTCGACGTATGCGAGCGGTTCGAGTCCGACCTCCGCGAACGCGGCGATCACCGACTCGACGTCGTCGGTGGCCATGGCTTCGGTCAGGAAGCTCGGTCCGTCCACGCGGTCGCGGGCGAGGGCCCCGTTCATCATGATTGCCGGGCGATCGCCGAGCCCGGCCGGCACCAGACCGGCGAGTGTTCCTTGCGCTCGACGGCCCGTGGCGACGAGGAGCGGCACCCCGGCAGCGTCGAGCTGGGCGACCGCATCGAGCGTTGCGGGGTGGACGGCCATGTCGGTCGCCCAGAAGGTCCCATCGAGGTCGGTCACGAGCGCATCGATTTCCACGCGGCGACCATAGCGCCACCACGGTCCGCAGGGCGGATGCTGCCTTGGAGCGGCACGTGACAATATCGACATGACATTGCCAACACTTTCCGTGGCACCTGAGCTACGAATGTGGCATGGATCTTTCTCTTGTCATCATGGCCGCGGGCCTGGGCAGCCGATTTGGCGGAACCAAACAACTCGTCGAGGTCGGGCCCAATGGCGAGGCGTTTCTCGACTTCGCGATCAAGGATGGCCGCGCCGCTGGTTGCCATCAGGTGGTGCTGATCATCCGCAGCGACATCGAGGCCGACGTCCGGGCACACCTCGAGCGGCAGTACGGCTCGACCGACGGATTCGTGCTGGTGCGTCAGGACGACCTGGGGCCCCGGCGTGACAAGCCGTGGGGGACTGCACACGCCGTCTTGTCCGCCGCTCCCGCAGTCGATGGCTCGTTCATCGTGGTCAACGCCGACGACTACTACGGTCCAACATCGTTCCAACTCGCCGCAGATGCGGTTGCCGAGGGCGACCAGGGCGTTGCCGCCCTCGTCGCGTTCGAATGCGCGAAGACGTTGCCCCGAGAGGGCGCCGTGTCCCGGGGTGTCTGCGAAGTCAACGACGGTGTGCTCGGTTCGATCACCGAGACCCACGGCATCGCAACCGGCGAAGACGGGGTCATTCGGTCCGAGGATCCGGAGGGCGTGCTGGAGTCCACCACGCCGGTCTCGATGAACATGTTCGCCTTCCCACAGTCGCTGTTTCCGCATCTGGCCAGCCAGTGGGACGAGTTCTACGCCGAGTTCGGCGATCAGCCGAAGACGGAGTACCTGCTTCCGGACGTCGTGGACCGGCTGCGGGCCAGTGGCGACCTCACCGTGGTCGTGCCGTCGTCGTCCGAGGAGTGGATCGGTGTGACCAACCCGAACGACCTCGACCCCGCCCGCGCCCGCCTCGCACACCGCTGACCAACGCACTCCCGAACGGTGCCTGGCACCTTTCGGTGCAAAAGGTGCCAGGCTCCTTTGAGCGGAATCGTTGAAAAATCAGCGTTTTCGTTCGCGTGGAGGAGCAAAAGGTGCCAGGCACCTCAGTCGCGGCGTCGGTCCAGTCGGTCGGCGCCTGCGTCGACCCCCGGTAGCTGCGGCTGCATGGATC
>JAHDEJ010000093.1 GCA_020628865.1 Acidimicrobiales bacterium | reverse complement strand
GATCTGGTCGTTGCGGGGGTCCACGAGGACGTAGACGTAGAACGGCCCGAGTCGCGCCGTTACTTCGATGGGCAGACCGGCCATCAGTCCCAATCGGCTGTCGTCGGCCGGAGCTAAGACAGGTGAGGAAGCGGGCTGGTGGCGCCCCGGTCAGAGTCCTGCTCGGCTGAGTTGATCGGCGTAAACCCTCACGATCGTTCGGCCGTGGCGGTACTCGTCGGGACCCCACTGGTCGAGGGGAAGACGGGCGAGCCAGTGGCCGTAGGCGACGTGGTCTGAGGCGAAGCCGAGCCCGTCTCGTTTGATGGCGCCGTCGCACACGGAGGCGAGGTAGCGAACGCCCTCGGGAATGGCCGTGCTGGGTGGCTGTGGTGGGCGTCGTCGGAACATCGGGGTGGACCTCCATTCGAGTGCCGCGAATCGTGACAGGGAGGTGGGACAGGCCGAAAGGGAGGTGACCGGGAGGTGGTTTTGTCCCGGAAACAAGGGAGTTTCTCGATTGGGAGGTGGATCGGGACGTGAAACGGGAGTTGGGCACGGAGGTGGCTCCTCGACCGTTCGTCCATGAACCAAACACAACGAATTCTCGACGCCCTCGACCACGAGTGGGACCAGCTCACGGCCGGTCCTTCGACCCGCCGTCACCTTCGTCGGTGGCAGGAACGGCAGCCCAATCTGCGAGGAGCCAGGGGCCTCCTTGAGCTCCGTTCTCAGATCGAGTCGTCGTCGCTCGAAGAGTCCTCGGAGATGGTCTGGGCGCTGCTCGCGATCGCCGCTGAGGAGCATCTGGCTGATCGGCTTCTGCTGCAGGTCATCGTCCCCGGTCTCGCCGGAGAGGCACGGTGGTTGATGAGCTGGGCCCGTCGAGTCGAACCGGACCTGATCGGCAACGGCGACATCGACCAGATGCTCGCTCTGGCCGGGATCGAGGCGATCCGGCATGCCCATGGCCATCGTCGCGCCTATCCCATCTGCTCGATCCTGCGACGCACCCACCGGCTGCTCACCAAGGAGACTCGTGAGATCGAGGCGTGGCACGCCAAGACCGTGCTCGAAGAGATCGAACCAGCGCCGACCGTCACTCCGGACCCGGCCGCTCGACCAGGTCAGATGCTCCTCGAGCTCTTGTCAGAAGCGACCGAAGCGGGCGCGGTCAGCCGCAGCGACGCGGACCTGATCTGGATGATCGACGTCGCCGGATTCTCGAGCGCGGAGCTCGCACCGTCGCTCGGCATCGCGCCTCGGTCGGTAGCTCAGCGACGGCTCCGAGCCGAAGGCCGCCTGTCCAAGATGGTGGGAGAAGCGGCATGAGCGAACGAACCTCATCGAAGCCGCTCGGCGGCGACGAGTTGATGATCGCCGCAGTGATTCTGATTGGCGGTCTCTCGCTCGGCATCTGGGCGGGAGCCCAGATCGCCACGTTCGCGACAAGCGGGCGCTGGCTCCCAGTCACGATCGGCGACGGGCTCTCGGCAATGCTCCGGCTCCCGGCCAACGCGTCTGACCCAGCCATGGCGTGGTCGGCGTCCGTGCGGCACCTCCTGCCGGGTGCGGTCGCCTACTGGACCGCCACAGTTCTCGTGATGTGTGCCGAGCTATTCGCCTTGGCATGGGCGTGGCAGCGACTCAGCGCCCTTCGCGTCGGTACGCATCGAAGGGAACGCCTCGGCGTGCAAGTGGGGGCTCGGTTGGCCGAGCGATCCGACATGGAGCCGCTCTTCGTCGATGGCGTCGTGCCGGGCCGATTCATCTTCGGTAGGTTTGCCGGACGTCTTATAGCGACCGAGCACCCGGCCTCTTCGTCAGGCTCGTCGAGACGACGGCACAAGTCCGTGCGCGGGCGACGAAGCGCCGTCGCGGTGATCGGTCCGAGCCAGTCAGGCAAGACGGCAACCGTCGTCGCCGGTATCCTCGACTGGGACGGCCCGGCGATTCTGTCGTCGGTCAAGAACGATCTCTTCG
>JAHDEJ010000092.1 GCA_020628865.1 Acidimicrobiales bacterium | reverse complement strand
AGCAACTTCTTCTATTGAATCAATCGAGATACTCAAACCTTTGGTGCGACCTGTTTTTAATTTGTAAGCCGCTTTGTAAATGATATAAAGCTTTAGTTTAACGCTGCCTAAGAGCTGTTGAAAAGCTTCTTTATTCAAGGCTTGGTCCTGCTTTTGAGGGTGGTAATAAGCGTTGATTTTACCCGTTTTATTATCATACAAAACCGCCCATTCAAATACTTTTCCTTTGAGAAAAACACGTTCCAAGCGATGAATGCCCAAGCTTGGGTTTTGAGGGGTTTTAGCATCCAACGAATAGCGTTTGATTGGGGTGGGGTTACCTGGTATTTTGATTAATAAATAACTTAAAGAATCTCTTTTGATTTTAAATTCGGTTTTGGTACTACTAGCCATAATTAAGAGAGTTGATTTGAAAAAATAGGTTGTAAACGATCTTTGAATTTTCGAATGAGTTTTTGTTTTTGAGCGGCACTCATACAAGGAGGTGCTTGTGCAATCATGCCCCTCAATTTTCTCCAGGCTTTTTCGGTGACACGCATTGCATAAGGCGTCTTACCATCCTGCAAGGCTTGCAAGGCTGAAGTATGTGCTTGGTTGATTTGCTCCATCACCATTTGATAATAAGAGAGGCTTCGATTTTTGGGACTAAACTTGGTATAGATGGTATTAAAATCATCTTTAGAATAGCCCAGTGCACGATCCCAATGCTTAGAAATGAAATATTGAGTTGGCGCAAAGATTTTGTCCATATAATCATTCTTTAAAGCATTTTCTCGTTGTTTTTGAATGGCTTCGGACACAATTCTAAGGGCCGATAGCTCAATATTGGGCAGTTTTTTGGCAAACCACTCGTTCAACATCTTCCATTGATACTTTGGATTCTTGGCCAAACCTTTGAAATAAGCAGAATCCTTGAATTGCTCGAGCTTTTGTTTGCGAAACAGGCGCACATGATCCTCCACCAAGCGCAAATGCGAGCGGAGCAGGTCAACGGCTTGCTCTGTTTGAGCGACATTGAAATTTTTGCCGCCCCAAAGTGCGACTCGAGCTTGCTCAAAGAGCTGACGAGCCAAAAAATCTTCTTTGTTGCTGCTCGGAATGAAGACTTTTTGCACAAAATTGTTCGGCAAAAGATTTGGAGGACAATTGGAAATTGACTTGCTTCCCTGCTCTGCACCTGAGATAATCTTGTGATTTAGCTCTGCGCTAGCAGAAGCCTTATCCACAACTCCTGTTGGTGTTGTATTATATTGTTTTAAAGTATCTATATTATCTAGTATAGACATCTGCGGAAAAGATGTCCTTCTATCCGCAGCATCAAGGGGCTGAGCAGCATCAGAACGAGAGGAGCCCAAGGCTTCATTTGCCTCTATTTCGCCCCAAACTAGCAACTCATAATTCAGAATCAACTTAAATTTTCCACGTCCTCTAGGATCCTCATGCATGGGCAAAGGATACGCTTTTCCTGTGTGCATAAAGTTGACCTTCTGCACCAAAATTTTAGCCTCTAAGAGCTTTTGAATACAAGAGCGCACCGTGCGCCCACTAATTTGTAATAGAGGACGAGCGGCTTGCTGGTTGACCATCGTGGCCAGGTACTCGTTGTTGGCAAAGCAAAAGAATTCTTGTTGGTGTATCGACCAATCAAAAACATTGGGCTGCTCGGTTTTCATGGCTTCCATGGTGCGAGGCATCAGCGACAAGATTGCCTGTAAGACATCGTGTACACTAGAAACCATACCACCTCGTTTGTGCGTACGAAGCCACTTTCGTTGATAGATCTCCATCAAATCATAAATCTTTTCCAAGCTGGCTTTTCGGTCCAGTAGATCGTAGATAGAGAATTGATGAAACTTGGTTAAAAATTGGGCGTGTTGCGCCATATTGTTATTCTGTTTAAAGCTTAAAAAATGGCACAGCCTTGCAGCTGTACCTCGGCATATAAGTCGCCGTAACTATACAAGTAAAAACTTGCTACCCTGTGACCAGAAGGAGAGTCGAACTCCTTTGATTGCTGCGGATAGACAATCTTCCCCGCCTGATCGTTT
>JAHDEJ010000005.1 GCA_020628865.1 Acidimicrobiales bacterium | reverse complement strand
ACCGGCAGCGCCTTCGTCGACTTGATCGACCACAGGCTCACGTTCGTCTCGATGCGTGAGACGTTGGGTTCGCCCTCGATGTCCACGAGCACCCCGGCCGAGTAGTCGGCCAGGTCACCGACCACGCTCACGATGAGCAGGTCGTACTGACCGGTGACCATCTGCAGCATCTGCACCTCGGGCCGCGCCTGCAGCTTGTCGATCAGGTCACGGGTGTGGTCGTAGCCGTCTCGCTCGAACCGCACGGTCGTCACGATCGTCACCGGAAGGCCCACCTTGATCGGGTCGACCTCGGCCACCACGCGGGTGATCGTGCCGTCGGCCTTCATCCGGCTGATGCGACGCTGCACCGCAGACGCCGACAGGCCCACGAGCTCACCGAGGTCATCAAGTGACCGGTCCGCATCCTGCTGCAGCTCGTTGAGGAGCGAACGGTCGATCTGGTCCATGCAACCAGCATGCCGACCCGCCTCCATCAACGCAAGAATCTTGCGTGTCGCCGCAAGAAACGCAACCCGCCTGTGACAGAGATTCCTACCCTTTTCTCCATGGATCTGACCACGCTGCTCCTGACCGTCGCCGTCCTTCTCGCCAATGTTCTCGGCGTCGGGATGCTCATCCCCCAGACAGTGCGCATCGTTCGACGAGGTGACCTTGCCGGTGTCTCACCGGAGTGGATCGGCATGGGTCTCGGCGTCAACGCAGGCTGGCTGATCTACGCATGGACCAGCGGCGTGTGGGGCATCTTCGGCGTCTCGGTCGGCGGTCTCGCCCTCTACCTGGCAATGGCGGCCGGAACCCGGCGCCTCGACCCCGCGCATTTCAGCCGAGCCAGCACCACAGCACTGCTCGTCCTCAACGTGCTCGGCTGGGCAGCCGCCGTCGGCCAGGTCACCGCACTCGGCCTCACCCTGGCTGCGCTCTTCACCGTGCAGTTCGCTCCCGCGGCCTGGTCTGCCTGGACCTCCCCAACTGTCTCTGGCATCTCCACCACCACCTGGGTTCTCGCCCTTGGCGAGGCCGTGATCTGGGCCGGCTACGGAATCGCCATCGGCGACCGGCCGCTGCTCCTCGGCGGGGCCGGCGCCTCCGTGATGGCCTCATTGGTGCTGCTCCGAATCTGGCGCGGACCCGCCAACGCTTGGGCGACCGAACTCGGCTGAGCCGCCGCTTCACTACTCTGAGTCCATGCACGTTTGTGCGCGAGCTCCGTTCTCAGCGACGGCCGTCTTGGCCGCACTGCTCCTCCTGGCTTCCGCTTGCAGCAGCACGACCGCTGCGGGTCCAGCCGGCGAGTCAACCACCACAACCGGTTCCGCGGAACCGCCGGCCGAGCAGCTCGATGGAGCCTGGGTGGACGGCAGCTCTGACGTGCTGTTCGACCAGGACACACTGCACACCTTCGAGCTGAACCTGTCCGAAGGGTCACTCGCCGAGATCGACGCTGACCCGACCGCCGAACAGTACGTCGAAGGATCGCTCACCTTCCTTGGTGAAACCATCGAACCGGTCGGCATTCGGTACAAGGGATCGGTCGGCGCGTTCGTCGGTTGCGTCGGCGGTTCCGACCTCTTCAATCCATCGGGCGAGAAGACCTGCACGAAGCTCTCGATGAAGGTGAAGATCAACTGGGACGACCCGGACCGGGAGTTCTACGGCGTTCGCAAACTGCAGTTCCACTCCATGAACCTGGACCCGAGCCAGCTGCACGAACGCCTCGGCTACCACCTCTTCCGGGAGATGGGCGTGGCCGCGCCACGGTCCGTCCACGCCCGGCTCCTCATCAACGGCGAATACTCCGGCCTGTACGCGCTCACCGAGCAGATCGACGGCCGCTTCACCCGCCACAACTTCCCGGACGGAACCGGCAACCTCTACAAGGAGGTGTGGCCCTTCGACCCCGACGGATCCGTTCGTGACGCCAACGAACTGATCGCATCGCTGCGCACCAACGAAGACGACTCGCCCGTCGCCACCCTCACCACGACCTTCGCCGAGGAGCTCCTCGCCACCGGCAACACGGAGCGAGTCCTCGACGACTGGATGGACCTCGACGCGACGATGGCGCACATCGTCGTCGACCGAGCCATCCGCCACGACGACGGGCCCTTCCACTGGTACTGCTTCAGCGGCAGTTGCGAACCGCACAACTTCTATTGGTACGAAGACCCGTCCGGGCCCACCCTCCACCTCGTCCCGTGGGATCTCGACAACGCCTTCGAGAACCTCGTGTCCGACGTGAACCCGGTGACCCCGGTCGCCGACGAGCTCGGCGAGATCACCAACGACTGCGACTCGTTCGGATACGCCGGCTTCCAACTTCCCCAACGCTCGGCAACTTGCGACCCGCTGTTCGCCGCCTTCGCCGAACAGGAAGCGCGGTACGCAGAGCTCGAAGACGTGCTCTGGAACGGCCCGCTCGCCAAGGACACCGTCGAGGCGCTGCTCGACACCTGGGCCGAGCAGATCGCCGAGGCCACCACCGAAGCCGATGAGCTCCACGACGACGCCCTTCCCGCCGAGACCTGGGCGAATCGGGTCGAAGCGCTCAAGGAAGCGCTCGACTACGTTCGATCACGGCGATAAGCCAGCGCACGACGATCGCAAGGACCGCCCTTCGTGGAGCAGCCGTATCTCTTCCTCATCAACATGGTCGCCATCGTGGTGCTCGTGTTCGGCGTGTACTGGCCCCGCTACCGGCGATCAGACATTGCGGTCGCACTGCTCGGCACCAACGTCGGCGTCATGGCAGTCGCAACCGTGCTTGCCAACAGCAATGTGGCCGCTGGGCTCGGGCTCGGCCTGTTCGGCGTGCTGTCGATCATCCGCCTGCGGTCGGCCGAGATCGACCAGCAGGAGGTCGTCTACTACTTCGCGGCCCTGGCGATGGGCCTGCTCGGCGGCGTCACCGTCGAACCCGTCTGGATCAGCCCCACGTTCATCGTCATCATCGCCGCGTCGTTGTTCCTCGCCGATCACCCGAAGCTCTTTGCCGACTACCGCTATCAGGTCATCACGCTGAACGAAGCGTTCACCGACGAGCCTGCGCTGCGCACGCACCTCGAAACGATGCTCAACGCCGACGTCAAGGTCATGCGAGTGAAGAAGGTGGACTACGTGATCGGCCGCACCGTGGTCGACGTGCGCTTCCGGCTGCGAGACGCGACGTCGACGCTGGCGTGACCGATCAGCCGGCGGTCGGGTCGAGCACCTGACCCACAAAGACGGTGGCGTTCGACTCGGTGTCGACGATTCGGTAGAGGAAGGGTCGATCAAGAATGACGCTCACCTCGGGTGTGGGCGAGGCTGAAGTCGCTCGAACCGTGATGCCCGTTGCCGCCGCCGCCTCGGTGCCCTTCTCGTCGAACGACACGTACGTCTGGTGCACCACGCCGTCGACGGCCAGGTCGCCCACTGGTGAGATGCCCTCAAGCCCACCCGTACCGAAGATTGCCGACACTCCGTTCGCTCGCAACGCGTCGACCAGCTCGGCCTTGCTGCGCGTCTCGAACTTCGGCAGGAACAGCGCCCCGCCACCGGGCGTGCGCTCCGGCCGGTTCGACAGCGCCGCATCGAGTGCGTCGGCCACCTCGTCGAAGCGCCCGTCCTCGGGCAGCACGAACTGCGCCACCAGGCCACCGTCGTAGCGTTTCTCGCCGGCGACGAAGCCGTCGCCCTGCCAGGCGGCATCGACCGAGCCCCGCAGCATGTCGACGCCCACGGTCGAGCCGTCGAATCGGGTGAAGTCGAGCTCGGTGGTCTGCTCGGCATCGAACGCCGTCTCCCACGTGGCCAGCAGGTACAGCGCATTGACCAGGACGAGCACGGTCTGCCCGTGCACCGAACCCTCCGGCAGCAGGTCTGGAATGAACCCTTCGGTCTGCGCCTCGACCCACTCGTTGATCGCCACCCGCTCGGCCTCGGCCTGCGTGACGAAGTCGGACTCGACAAGCGCCGCGCCATAGCTCGTACCGAGCGCCTGAAGGTACGTGCCCTCGAACGGGAAGCCCTCCTGCACGTAGGCCGAGTTGGCCAGGCGGAACGTGAGTCCGTCACGCAGCTCCTCGAGCGACACCTCGAGCGCCCCCATCGACTGATGGAACGCATCCGCATCGGCCGGGTCGATCCCGAACAATGCGCGGAGCTCACCGATCGCCGCACCCGACGCTCCCGGCTCGAGCATCGCCACCGCAATCGCAATGCTCATCGGCGAAATCGTGTGGTTGGCCTCGGTCCGGGTGGCGGCAAAGAGGCCGTCGGCCAGCTTGGAGATGGCCTCGCCCGCAATTCGGGGATCACCACCCTCGACGTCGCGCATCGGCAGGGTCACCGGCGGCCGGTCGGCGCCCGAGGTGCTGGGTGAATGGGGCACGGTGTCGGCCACCTCCAGGTCCTCGGCATCCATGCCGCACCCGGCCAGAAGGGCACCGAGCGCAAGGCCACCGAAGGTTCGTCGTGTGAGTTCCATACCCATTAGACGTCTCGGAACGCGTTCTGGTTCCCGCGCCATGGGAACGACGTCAGCTCTGGGGAAGATGCTCAGCAAACAGCGCCGTCGTCTTCACCCACGACGTGGTGGCCGCCACCTCGTGGTAGTTGGGGTGCGACGGCCAAGTGTAGCCGTGGTCGGCTCCCTCGAAGATCTCGACCTCCACATGCGGGAGCGACGCCACCGCATCGAAGAACGGCTGGTGCATCTCGATCGACTGGACCTGGTCGGCCGTGCCGATCCCGATGTACACGGGCTGGGCCAGGCCGGACGCGGTGAGGTGCGGCGAGTCATCGCCATCGTCGGCCAGGAACGACGGATGCCAGGTCGCCCCAACCGCGAAGCGCTCGGGTAGCCGCATGAGCGTGCGATAGATCGCGCGGGCCCCGAGGCAGAAGCCGATCGTTCCCAGCTTCTCGTCGTCACCGAGCTCGATTGCGGCGAGCGCATCGTCCATGTCGCTCTGAATCTCGTCGTCGGTCATCGACATCAGCATCTTCATCGTCTGCGCCCGCGTCTCGTCAGTCGCTTCGCTCGACTCCCACCCGAGCATCCGCCCATGCCGGTGATACAGATCCGGCATGACGACCCGATAGCCCTCCGCCGCGAGGCGCCGGTTGAAGACGTGATTCGACTCGCGCATGCCGGGGCCGTCATGGAACACCGCGATCGTCGGATGCCACCGGCCGTCATCCGGATACTTGACCGACACGGCCATCGGCCCGTCGGCCGTCTCCACATCGATGATCTCTTCGACGACGTTCACTCCGCTGCTCATTCGACCGAACCTAATGGCTTCGATCGAGCTCAGCTGAAGCGCTGTTCGAGGTCGACGATCTCGGGGAGGCCGATCGTGTCGGTGAACTCGCCAAACGGCATGAGCTCATCGGCGAAGCCGGCCGGAGTGCCGCCCTCCTTCAGCTTCTCCAGGAAACCCTGCATCGCTCGGGTGGCGGCGAGCATCGTGCCAATCGGCATGATGATCATCGAGAAACCGAGCTCGGCGATGTGGTCGTAGGTGAGCGGCGGCGTCTTGCCTCCCTCGGCCCAGTTGAAGATGAGCGGTACGTCAGCGAACTCGGTGGCGACCCGTTCGATCTCGTCCACGCCCTCCAGCGCTTCGACGAACAGCACGTCGGCGCCGGCGTCGTGGAAACGATGCGCCCGGGCGATGGCCTCATCCAAGCCGTGCGGCGCCCGGGCGTCGGTACGGGTGATGAGCACGAAGTCATCGTCCTGACGGGCCGACACGGCGGCCGTGATCTTGCCGACCATCTCATCGGCCTCGACCACCTGCTTGTTCTCCATATGACCGCACTTCTTGGGCAGCACCTGGTCCTCGATGTGGATGCCGGCGACACCCGCACGCTCGTACTCCTGCACGGTGCGGATCACGTTGATCTGGTTGCCGTAGCCCGTGTCGGCGTCAGCCAGCAGTGGCACGTCGATGGCCGCGGCGATCCGGCGGGCGTTGTCCACCATCTCGCCAAGGCCGAGCAGACCTACGTCGGGGCGCCCGAGCAGCCCGGCCGCCGTGCCGAATCCGGTCATGTACGCAGCATCGAATCCAGCCTGCTCGATGAGCCGAGCACCGAGGGCGTCGTAGCAACCGGGAAGCACGAGGGGCTGCTTCGACTCGGTCGCCTCGTCGAGCAGCTGACGGAGCCGAGCAGGACCATTCGGACGGGAGCGGAGGATGTCGGCCATGAACCGATCGTATCCGCCGTCCTTCAGCTCGACCGGCGAGCGCCAGCTCACCTCGCCTACCGTGCACACATGAGCGAGGAACCAGCTGCCGACCTCGGCTTCAACGGTCGGCTCGGATTCGGCGAGACGCCAGCCGTGCTCGTCGTCGACATGTGCCGGGCCTACTTCACCGACGGGTCGCCGTTGAACCTCGGCTCCCGCGATGCGATCGAGGGATGTGTCGCCCTGGTCGATGCTGCCCGCACCGCCGGCGTGCCCGTCATCTGGACCCGAGTCGAGTTCGAGCCCGGCGGCAACGGTGGCGTGTTCTATCGCAAGGTCGGTGCACTCGCCTCGTTCGATCGGGGCAACCCGCTGGGCGACTGGCTGCCCGAGCTCCAGCCGGCAGAGGACGAGGTCGTCATCACGAAACAAGCGGCCTCTTCGTTCTTTGGAACGGAGCTGGCCGACCAGCTTGGGACCGACAGAATCGACACGCTGATCATCGGTGGCGTGTCCACCAGCGGGTGCGTGCGAGCCAGCGCGATCGACGCTTGTCAGCACGACATCGTGCCCATCGTCGTGCCGGAAGCCTGCGGCGATCGCCGTCTCGAAACCCACGAATCGAACCTTTTCGACATCGACGCCAAGTACGGCGACGTCGTTCCGCTCATCGAAGTGCTCGACCACCTCTCTCACTGACGACGTCCGTTTCCGGCGCGTGAACCTGCCGGAAACGCCCGACACGCGTCGGAACGCGCGTGCTAGACCAACCCCACTGGTCAAACGAAAAGAGAAGAGAAACACATGGACGTCGGCATTTTCATTCCCATCGGCAACAACGGATGGATGATGTCCAAGACGTCACCGCAGTACATGCCGAGTTTCGATCTCAACAAGACCACCGCCCTCGAAGCCGAGAAGCAGGGTTTCGAGTTCCTGCTCTCCATGGTGAAGCTGCGGGGCTTCGGTGGCGACACCGAATTCTGGGACCACAACCTCGAGTCCTTCACGCTCATGGCCGGCCTCGCCGCCGCCACCGAGAAGATCAACCTCTTTGCGTCGGTCGCGCTGCCCACGATGGAGCCGGCCATGGTCGCCCGCATGGCATCGACCATCGACGACATCAGCGACGGACGGTTCGGCATCAACATCGTGTCCGGTTGGAACCAGATCGAATACAGCCAGATGGGTGTGTGGCCCGGCGACTGGTACTACGAGAAGCGCTACGACTACGCCACCGAATACGTGAAGATCATGCAGGACCTCTGGTCCGACGGCGTCTCCGACCTCAAGGGCGAGTACTTCCAGATGGACGACTGTCGCCTGTCGCCCCCACCGAAGGACGGCGGCGTGCCACTCGTCTGCGCCGGCCAGAGTGATCGGGGCATGGAGTTCTGCGCCACCTACGGCGACTACCAGTTCATCATCGGCACCAGCGACCTCGACGTCGTTCGCAACGACGCCGGCCGGCTGATGGCAGCGGCCGAGAAGACCGGTCGCGACGTCGGCGTGTACGTGCTCTTCCACATCACGATGGGCGACACGGATGAAGAAGCCGAAGCCAAGTGGCAGCACTACCAGGACGGCGCCGACCTCGAAGCCATCAAGTTCCTCATCGGCGCGGCCGAGATGGACACCGCCGGCGCCACCGCCGACAAGATCGCCGAGATGCAACAGGCGTTCAACCTGAACATCGGTGCCATCGTCGGCAGCCCCGCCACCATCGCCGCCCGCCTCGACGAGGTCGCCCAGATCCCGGGCGTGAAGGGCACCATGTGTGTGTTCGACGACTACCCGGTCGCCACCAAGATGTTCGGCGAGCAGGTCATGCCGCTCATGGAGTCGCGCAAGTGAGCGTTGCCGTCGTCATCGGAAACCCGAACCCGGGCGGGCGAACCACCACCATCGGCTCGGCCGTCGGCGATGCCATCGCCGCAGCTCGCGGTGAGGAGGTCGCTGTGCACGAGCTGGCACCGGTCGCACCGCACCTGTTCGAGTGGGGCAACGAAGCAGTGCAGGCGCTGACGGCCGAGGTCGCCTCGGCCGATGTGATCGTCTTCGCCTGCCCCACCTACAAGGCCACGTACACGGGACTGCTCAAGGCGTTCCTCGACCAGTACGGCAACAACGGCCTCGCCGGAACCCGAGCGGTTCCGGTGATGGTCGGCGCCGGCCATCAACACGCGCTCGCGCCCGAGGTGCATCTGCGCCCCTTGCTCGTCGAGCTCGGTGCGTCCGTGCCGACACGTGGGCTCTACGTGCTCGACTCGGAGATGGACGCCCTCGGCGACACCGTGGCCGCGTGGGCGGAGAGCGCCGTCGAGCTGCTGACCTGATCAAGAGCTCGACGCTCGAGCAGCCTCACCGGCCAGAAACCCGATCGAAGGCCACTGTTCAACCTCGCCCTGTCGAAGCCGATTGAGGAAGAGGATCCAGGCGGACCAATCGGGGGAATCGATGATGAAGTACGGGCGTGTCCTGACGTTGCTCGCATTCGCGAGTTTGGCGGTGGCCTGCAGCAGCGAGGAGGCCCCGGCAACGTTGCCCTTCGCCGCACCGGACGGGATCAAGGAGCTGGTCGACCAACCGTGGGGGCCCTTGGTGGGCTGGGACAGCTCCGTCGCCGTGTATTCCGTGGTGGATGGTGGCAATGGCCTGCTGGCGCTTGGCGTGGCGGACGAGACCGGCGTTTTGGTGACCCACGACGGATCCTCCGAATGGCGTTCCCATCCACTTGCCGAGAACATCCAACCCCGGGCCGTACACGTGAGTGACGACGCGTTCATTGTCTCGACGGCGACCATGATCATGGAATCCTCCGATGGAACCCAGTGGCAAACGAGCGTCGACGCAACGGAAGAGTTCGGGCACCTTCGCGAAGCGCGTCCGTACCTCTGGAATCGAGACGGGACGACCGTCTTCGAACTCCTGAACGACTCCGCCACCGTTGCAGCCTGGACCTCCACATCCATCGGCGACTGGCAACGAGTTGAACCCGAGACAGTCACCGTTCCTCGAGGGGCACACAACGACCTACAGAAGATGCAGCCAACCCGAAGCATCGACGGGCCCGACGGCGTGACCGTCACCCACGTCGCCCGCGGTCAGCACCACCGGAAGGGTCCCGCCCTCGCGTTCCTCGCTGGGGACGAGTGGACGATCGCCCGACCCTTCGAACGAGTCGACGAGGCTTCCGAGGTTCGCTCCATTCTCCACTACTTCTGGAGCACCACACTTGAGCGGTATGTCGCGATCGGCAACGGCGCACTTCCTGTGGACCGATCGAAGATCTATACGAGCACCTCGGCGGATGGGGTTGAATGGACGGTCGAGCGTCTCGCCTCTCCCTGGGGAACCGACGTGCCCCAGTTCGCCGACAGTGGCGATCGCCTCTATGCGTTCCGAAACGAGCACTCCGGCGAAACGCTGCGTACTGCAATGTGGTCGACCCAGGATCTGGTTGCCTGGAATTCGGGTGAGCTCGATACGACGGTCGACGAGCTCCTCACACTGGGAGACGGGCTCTGCCTCGCAACAACCTTCGACTTCGATGGGACCGACATTCTCACGGACCTCTACGCCGGCAACTGCCCCATTGGTCAAACCGTTCGGCCCAACATCTCTTTGGTCGGGGGCGCTTCGCTGGCCACACAAACCGAGACATGGGATGGAGCGGTGGAGCAGGCCTACCGCGCGATCGGGGAGCACGATGCATCACTCCCCCTCTTCGGCTTCCTCGCAGAAATGGGATGCAACGGGTTCCTGGAAGGGGCGTCTGCCTCGGACGTCCGAACGGCGAATGCCGATGAGTTCGCGGCCGCGGTCCAACTCGAGTCGTCGTGTGATCTTTTGCCAGACCTCATGAACCGGCCAATCGGTGCGAGCACGGCGAGCACGTGGGACGAGATGATCGATCGTCGCCACGGAGCGATTCATCACCAACGAATGAGCCGGGCTGCGTTCGATGCGGCTGCCGCCGACGAATGCTCGAGTGAGACCAACGAGTTCGAGCTCGCCGTTGGGATCCGCTACAACGTCGCCGAACGCGAACAGCTCCTGACGATCCACGAGCACGACTGTCACCTCCTCTCGACCCGTTCTGCCCCTGATTGGGGCGGCACGATCCTCGCTTCCGCCATCGCAGACGGCGGCGAGGACCGCGAGATCGTGTTGCTCAGCGCCGGTAGGCCGGTTGAGAGCTCGGTCCTCACGGACAACGACGGCTACGACCATCGCGGCAGCTTCTCTCCAGACGGTTCGACAATCGCGTGGACCAGCGAAGTCGACTCTGGAATCGCCCTGCTGCGTATGAACGCTGATGGTTCCGCCGTCTCCGTGATCGCTGATGACGGGCGGTACAGCGGTCGGCCAAGTTGGTCACCCGACGGTTCTCGGATTGTGTACGAGACGGAGATCGACGGACGTAGTGGTATCGCCATCCGCAACGCGGACGGAACTGGCCACATCGTTCTCGAGGACGGAGCGGAGGGCTCGTTTGCCCTCGGCTATGAGGGCTATGACAGCGCGTGGTCACCGGAAGGGACCCACGTCGTCTACTACGGAGGATCGGATTCTGCGGACGATCTCTTCCTCTTCGAGGTTTCCACCGGTGAGCGAACGCAACTCACCACGAACGAGGACAGCACTGATGCCACGTGGTCTCCCGACGGCACACGCATCGCCTTCATCGGGCCGGGAACGCACGACGGTGACCGGGCAGACATTTGGATGGTGGACATCACCTCCGAGGAACCCGCCTACCGCCTCTACGACATCCCCGGCACGCAGACCGACGTGACCTGGTCGCCGGTCGATGACCGTCTCGCGTTCGTGACGATGTCGTCGCCGGACGAGAAGCTTGTGGAGCAGGTGTTCATGGCCACGCTCGAAACCGGGGAGGTCGTGCAAATGACGACCGACCCCCTTGGGGCATCGTGGCCCGTCTGGTCCCCCACCGGCGAGCAGATCGCCTACATCCGGAACGTGTCCGCCGGAGGTATCGGCGACGCGGACGTGAACAGCTCGGTCGCGATCGTTGCGATGGATGGGTCGATCTCGCTCACCGGGATCCGCGCCACCGCCCTCGATTGGAAGGAATGACGTGGCGGTCACGCTCGACGGCACCGGGACGGCCGAGGCCGTCGCCATGCTCACCTAGTCTGACGCCATGGCCTCTCTTCGCCCGCTGCTGGTCGGCGCCGTTCTGCTTGCCGCCTGTGGTGGTGGCGAGACCGGAAACGCAGACCCCGGAAGCGCACCCGTCGACGAGTGTGACGGCCCGGCCGGTTCGTGGACCGACCTGAGCTCCGAGCCCGAGTGGTTCCGGGACGGCTCGTCGAACCGCATCAACTGGACCGACGAGGGTGGCTGCGCCGTCAACCTCGAATTCGTCTTCCACCGGTTCGGCGACGACCACTGCGAATGGGAAGCCGCCGAATTCATCTCCATCGGTGTCCCCATCGGCACGCCGTACACCGGCGAGAACGCAGTCCCGCCCGAGCAGGACTGGGAGCCGCAGTTCTTCCACAACACCGACCAGGCGGTCTCGCACTTCGACGCCGGATCCGTGCTCGGAGAACTGCCGGCGAACGCGGTCGACACCGGGCTTCGGGCCGCCAGCGACCGCGCGATGTACTCGTCGCCGGATGAGACCGAGCTCTACCTGCTCAAGGGAAGCGACGTGTTCGTCTTCGTCCCCGTTGCGGACGAAGACGTGTCCTGCGCCTGACCCGAACCGTCAGCTCGCGGTGGTTTCTGCCGCCGCTGCTTCGGTATCGGCATCCGAGTTGTGGGTCTCGATGCGGAGGTGCTCGAAGATGAGCGCAACCAGGAGCACCACGTCGATGGCGACCAGCAGCCATACGGCCTCCCACGAACCCGAGATCGCACAGAGGCCGATCATCACTGCCAAGGCGACGAGGCGCTCGCGGGCGACGACTCGCCACGCACGCCAAACAGCGATCGCAATGCCGCCGAAGTAGAGCGACAGGCCGATGGCGAACATCCAGCGAAACTCGACATGGAGGTGGTCGCTCGGATGCAGGAGGATCTCTTCCACTGCAGCGGCTGCCGTGATCACGCCGCCGATGATCGGTGCGTGCGCCCATGTGTAGACGTCGCGGGCGTAGCGGCCGCGGAACTCCGTCAGCTGTTCGGCCTTGTGCTCGAGGGCCGGCAGGACACGATCGAAGTAGGACCACCACAGCAGACCGGCAAAGGCGCCGGCAGCGAACAGGCCGATGCGAATCGGGCCGGTCAGGCCATCGCCCTCGCCGAATCCCTCGACCACGGAGAGGCCGATGGCCACGATCACTTCGCCCAGCGCAATGATCAGGATCAGTCCGTGGCGCTCGGCGAAGTGGCCGGCGCGCACGATCCACTCGCCGCCTCCGGCCGCGGCCGTTCCCGCAAGCGTGATCAGGACCATTGCGAGCCACATGGCGACGCGGGCGTCGCCGTCCACGAACCCGCCGATGACGAGCAACGAGAGCGACGCCGCGGTGGGCGCGGCCAACCGCATTGCGTCGCGATAGGTGTCGGAGTCTCGGTCCAGGGCGAGGAGCTGAAGCGCAATGGACATGAGCATGATGACCGCGCCGGAGACGGCGAATGTGGCGCCTCCAGAACCGAAGGCGGTTTGCACCGACGCCGCCATGGGCACCGTCACGGCGGTGGCGACGAGGAAGACCGCCCGCACCGCTCGCTGATTTCCGGGCACGGCATTGGCCGACCACGTGAACCACGACCAGGGCAGCCACAAGATGGCGAAGAGCAGTGCCGCTTCCCAGGCGCCCGTCCACGTCGGGTGGTGGACGAGGTGCGCCACCAGCTGGGAGAACGCAAAGACGAATGCAAGGTCGAAGAAGAGCTCGACCGGATCGGCCGTGAAGTCTTCATCGATTTCTGGAATGTTGAGCCCGCGCATGCGCGCACCCTACCCCCAGCTGATCCAACCCGTCACGTGCGTCAGCGCAGCGTCCAACCGCCACCGGCCTCGTCGATCGCTGCAGTCACCGCTGCCAGGTCGGCGAGCACGTCGTCGAGTTCGCTTCGCGCTGGGCCGAACTCGCTGCGGGCTCGCTCGATTGCGGCACGTTGTGTCGCCGTCGGTTCCGCCCGGGTGATCCAGTGGAAGTAGGCGACCCGGTCGACCAGTCCCTTGATGGACGGGGCGAAAGGCTCCTCCAGTTTCTGGAGAATGGGGTCGCCCAACACCGCCACCGAGACGGCTTCGAGGCGTCGGTTCGCAGCATCGAGACGCCCATGGAGCCCGGCGTCCGCTCCCGTTGCTCCGGCGAGGGCGGCCCGCATATGGGTGATCCGATCCCGGGCGGTACCAATCTCCTTCGCGGCACCGGCAACCGTCCGAGCAAGCGTTGTCGTCTCGTCGATGAAAGTGGCGTCGTGCGTTCCCGCACCGGGCACATCGACGACCTCCACCGGTTCGGGACCCGCCAGCACCTCGGCTGCGCCGCCTCGGGTGACCGTGAGCTCGACCGTGTAGGTGCCGGCTGCGACGAGCGGGCCCTGCGGGTCGGTCACCCACGGTTCGACGAACTCGGGCTTCGTGAGCGAGATCGGGTTGGGCGCCGGGCCGCGAAGATCCCAGGCCACACGATGCAGCCCGGCTGTCGCCGGCGCCGTCACCATCCGCACAACAGCACCGTCGTGCGAGCGAACCACGAGCTGCACGACCGGGTCGGCCTCCACATGCTCCTCCCACAGCTGATCGTGCCCAGGGAACGGCACGTCGCCATCGAGCAGCTTCTCCTGAGCCCGACGAGCGCCCGCAGCTGAGTGCAGGTCGTCGGCCAGGTGATAGGTGATGACGGCACCGAAGTCTGGGTTGGCAGCCTTCCAGGCGGTCGACCCGAGTGTCGGCTGACCCTCGGCCTGCGACTCGAGGTGGGGCACATAGCGCCAGGCCCGACGGATCGGGAACAGCGTCGCCGGCTCGGCCAGCGCCTCGGCGGTGAGCGAGCGGAGCGGCGAATAGTCGTCCAACACGTAGAAGCCGCGGCCGAACGACGCTGCCACCAGGTCGTCGTCGCGGCGTTGCAGCACGAGGTCGCGCATCGAGATGGTCGGCACGGTGGCGCCCGCACCGCCGGCACCGTCCGAACCCTTGCCAAGCGGATGCCAGTGCTCGCCGCGGTCGAGCGTGACCCACAGGCCGTTCTCGGCTGCGAGGAACAACAGGTTCGGGTTCTCGTGATCCTGCTCGACCTGCCAGATGATGATGCCGTCCGGAAGGTCGCCGCGAATCGAGCGCCAAGAGGCGCCCCGGTCCTCGCTCTCGAAGAGATAGGGGGTGTAGTCGCCGTTCTTGTGATCGTCCGCCGCCACGAAGACCGCGTCAGGATTGTGTCGGCACGCCTCGATGTCGTTCACGAACGCTTCCGTGGGAAGCCCAGGAAGGTCGCCGGACTGCCGCCACGAACCTCCCCCATCTTCGGAGATTTGCACGATGCCGTCGTCGGTTCCGATGTACAGCACGTCGGCGGCCACCACCGATTCGGACAGCGACGTGATCGTCGCCCACCACGACATCGCCACGTGGTCGTACAACCCGTCCACACTCCACACCCGGTCGCCGACGGGAAGCTCGTACCGGTTCGCACCACCGGTCAGGTCGCCGCTGATCGGTGTCCACGAATCACCACGATCGTCGCTGCGCCACACCCGCTGCGATGCCACGTACAACCGGCCGGGCACGTGCGGGCTGAGCACGATCGGCGTGTCCCAGTTGAACCGTTCCGGATCGTCTCCCGGCGCACCGATCGGCTGGATGTCCGTCAGCTCGTTGGTGCGACGGTCGTGGCGCATGATGTTGCCCACCTGCCACTCCATGTAACTGATGTGCGGCTCGTGCGGGTCGAAGGCGACCTGATACCCATCCGCACCGAGCGGCACCCACCAGTCGTGGTTCCGAACGCCGTCCACATGGGTCGTGCGGGTCGGCCCCACCAACGTGCCCAGATCCTGCGCTCCTCCCATGATGTTCGTGAACGGCTCGCTGTTGTCCACCGTCACTCGGTAGAACTGCGAGATCGGCATGTTCGGCACATGCCGGAACGACACACAGTCGTCGAACGTCTCGTAGATGCCGGCGTCGCAACCGACGAGCAGATGATCCGGGTCGGCCGGGTCGATCCACACGACGTGATTGTCGCTGTGTTTCGTCTTGCCCGTCTCTGTCGGCTTGAACGTCTTGCCACCGTCGATCGTGACGTGAAGGAACACGTCCACCTGGTACACCTTGTTCACGTCGTGCGGTGACGCAAAGATCTCCTGGTAGTAGTGCGGCCCGGTGCCGCCGGAGATGTAGTCGTTGCGATGCTCCCAGCTCCGACCGCGGTTCATCGATCGGTAGAAGCCTCGACCTGGCTTCTTCGCATTCGGGTCTGTCGGCGCTTCGATGGTGGCGTAGACGACGTCCGGGTTGGCCGGAGAGACCGCCAGACCGATCTTGCCCAGGTCGCCGCCGGGAATTCCCTCCGTCACCTTCGTCCAGGTCTCGCCACCATCGTTCGACACGTGAATGCCCGAACCAGGACCTCCACCCATGAACGCCCGCACGTTCCGACGCCGCTGATAGGTCGCCGCATAGATCGTGTCCGGATCGTCCGGTGCGAGCACGGCGGACGTGACGCCGGTGTCGTCGTCGACCGCCAACGAGGCTTCCCACGTGGCACCACCGTCCCGGGTCGTGAACAGACCGCGCTCCCCGCCCGACGACCACAGCGGCCCCTCGGCCGCCACATGCACGATGTCGCCATCGAGCGGATCGATGAGAATGTCGGCGATGTGCTCGGTGCCCGCCAAGCCCATGTGCTCCCACGAAGCCCCGCCATCGAGGCTGCGGTAGACCCCGTCGCCCCAGGCGACGTGACGGCCGCTCACCGCCTCGCCCGTTCCCACCCAAACCGTTTCCGGGTGGTTCGGGTCGAGCGCGATGCACCCGATCGAGTACGACCGCTGATGATCGAAGATCGGCGTCCACGTCGTGCCCGCGTTCGTGGTCTTCCACACACCGCCGGAACCCACCGCCACGTACCAGGTCGACGGGCGCTCCGGATGGACGACGAGGTCGGCGATCCGACCGCCTCGGCTCGCCGGACCGATCGCTCGAAAGCCCAGGCCCGAGAGCGCTCGCTGGAACGGATCGGTCGGAGAATCTGCAGAAGTGCTCGCCATCACCTGACCGTAGTCAACGCAGCAGCGATGCGACGGGGTCAGTCGTCGTGCACGACCTTCGAGAACGCCTCGACCGTCGGCACGAACGACTCGCAGTGATCGAAGAAGTCGTCGTCGATCGGCTCCGGGCTGCCGCCGACCATCATCGACCCGGGCACGGCGGCGAGCAGCTCCATCACCGTCGACCGCTGATGGGCCTTGTTCTCCGGCATCGACGGATAGATGACGAGCTCGCCGTTCAGGGTCGCCAGCTCCTTCGCGTCGACGCCGCGGATTGGACGGCCCGCAAGCAGTTCGTCGGCCGCCGTGGCGCCGTGCACGTCCGTGATGATGATGCGTGCAAGTTCGTCGATGACCTGGTCGCCGGCGGTTGCCGGCCAGCACAACATGGTTCGCGCCACGAGTTCCGGTCGGTCCAGCAACACGCGCAACGCAACGCTGCAACCGTTCGAACCTGCCACCAGCGCCACCCGGTCGTGACCCGACGCTTCGATCGTCGCCACCAGCGCGTCCGCCTCTTCGTGCCACGAGCTCGGCTGCGGCGGTCGCTCGTGAACGACCACCTCGACGTTCCTGCCGCGAAGGCCGCGAACCACACCACTCGTCTCCCAGAACCGGGCACCCGTCATCGGCGGATCGTCGTGCAGGCCGCCATGCACGAGCACGACCGGCAGCAGTTCAGGGAGATGCAGCATCGGGCGATTGTCGCAGCCGATGGCCGTCTGAGCTTGGATGTCTGGCTTGCGGCTACCCGAGGGTCAGACGGCGAGCGAGCCGAGAATCTGCAGCAGCACCACGGGAATCACTGCGGCGCCGATCAGACTGAACGCAATGCGAGCGCGGTGTTCGTTTCCCCAGCCGATCAACGCGGCAAGCGCCGTGGGAAGCACAGGGGTGAACACGCCCTGACCGATCGCCGTGACCAACGAACCGTCACGAATCAACCCGGCCACGAAGCCGAGGAAGACCATGGTGAGGCCGACCGCGCCCGCAGTCAGACAGACGGCTCGACTCGGCCCGGCCTCGATGGCGATGCGATTCGCGCCCACCTTCGACGCCAGCCGGCTCTGACCGACGGGCGGCTGCAATCGGGTGGACACAACAGACGCCGGACGCTTTGGAGCATGGCCGGTCGATGCCGCGGACGGCACGAACGTGGCGGGTTGTGGCGGGGACATGGCCGAGTGATCGGAGCGATGGCCGAACAAGTTGAGCGAATTGCGTGACGAGAGCGTCGGGAAACCCTCAGCCGGTCACCTCGAACATCGCCACATCCCACGAGTTCCCGGTCCGGCCCTGCGCATCGGGTCGACCGAGCCAGGCGGTGTGAAGCTCCAGCCCGACCGTCGCCACCACCGATTCCAACTGCTCCACCGTGACACCGCTGAAGAGCCGTCCGAGCGGATCGCGCTGGTCCACGATCTTCGCGCGACGAGCGGGAAGGGAAACCAACAGCCGAGCCCCCGGATGCATCAGCGCTCGGAGTGCTCGAGCAGTGGCGGGCAACTCCGACGTCGGAATGTGCATGAGGATCGCCGAGCACACGATTCCGTCGAACGAACGCGGCCAATCCTCCGGAAGCTCGAGCCGGTCCGGAAGGCCGCCGGCCATCACCCGACCCGCAAGCTCGGGATGCACCTCCACGCATCGCTGGCGGAGCGATGAGCTCGGCTCGACGCCATGGACCACATGGCCGGCAGCGCGCAGCCGGGCCAGGTCACGGCCCGACCCGCAGCCGACATCGAGCACCGTCGATCCCGGACGGAACGCCGTCGGGAAGAACGGAGTGAGGCCGGCGTCGGGCGAGATGGACTCCCACCGATCCACGGAGTCGGCGCCGAACTGCTCGTAGTACTGCGCCGTCGCCGGATCGACTGGCTCGCCTCCCCGGTCGCCGAGTGCGGTCATCGATCGCCCTCCGGTGATGCGATGGTCCATGGGTCAAGTCTCGGTATCCAGCACGGAACGTTCCGGGTGTACCTCTCGAACGGTTCTCCGAATCGTTCGAGCAGGTCGGCTTCTTCGGTCGGCCGCACCCCGTAGTTCCAGAGCAGCGCACTGAACACAGTGGCTGCGAACACAGCTGGCGACCCCAAGGCAACACCAACCGCCATCGACTGCACGGTCCCAGCCACAGCCATCGGGTTTCGCACACGCCGATAGGGGCCGGCGATGACTAGGTTGCGTGCCGTGTCCATCGGGAGCGGTGTCCCCTCACCCGCCCGAGTCATCACGTAGCCCGACCGCAAACCGAGGCTCCCGCCGAGGATGAAGAGGACGACCCCCAAGCCGACACGGCCCGTGAACGTGGGCAGTCCGATCCTTCCTTCCAACTCCGCGACCAGGATCGGGCCCACCACAAGAAAGATGGTCCACATGACCGCCGTCTGGAGGAGCGTCTTCGCATAGTTCCGTCGGAAGGACGCCACCTCCGCGACCCGAAACAACCTCATGTGCGTGGTTCCTTCGCCACCGCAGCCACGGCCAGTCCCGTCATCGCCAACGTGGGAGCCATCGCCGCCAACCCCAACCAGTGGTTCACCGGATCAAGCAACCAACCGACGGCAACGAGCGTTGCGTAGGCCGCGGAGCCGAGGGCGATCCATCCGGCTGGTCCTACCCATCGATGCCTCCGCAACGCCAAGACTCCAGCGGCGATCGAGCCACCGCAGAACATCACCATGTCGGCGATTGCGAGCGACCTCGCCGCCGGCCAGGCAGTTTCATCGGGAACGAACCACCCACGCACCGGCGTATCGGCCAGCAGGAACGCCCACCACACCAGCCCCATGACCCCTTGGGCGATGAGATAGCGCGCGGCGAGGTCCAGGCGATTCACGTCTCGGACAGTAGGCCACCACGGGTGCGATCTAGATTGATGGGCGTGATCGAACGGGTGCGATTGACCGTGATGGGACGGGTGCAGGGGGTCGGCTATCGCATGTCGTGCGCGCACGAGGCCAAGGCCATCGGCGTCGACGGTTCGGTTCGCAACCTCTCCGATGGTCGAGTCGAAGTCATCGCTGAAGGCACCCGCGAACAGCTCGATGCGCTGGCTGCCTGGTGCGCCGACGGACCGCAGTTCGCGTCGGTTCGTCAGGTCGACCGGGTCGCAGAAACGCCAGTCGGAGAGTCCAGCTTCACGATTCGGTGAGCTTGTGCGCCCTCGGCGGAAACCTCAGTGCGCCGCGTGGTGCTCATGATCGGCCGCGTGCGCCAGATACTGGGCGACGACAGCGACCAGTGCGAGCCACTCGGCGATGAACAGCCAGCGCTCACGGAAGTCAGGCACGAGCCACGCGATTCCGCCGAGCACGATGAACGGCAGCAGCACGATGGCCACACGGGGCCACTGGGTTCGAAAGTGCTTCATGTTTTTCCAGAGCAGGACCCACGGAAGCGTGAGCCACTCGCCCAGCCATCGGCGCCAGCTCCAGTTGATCTCGTCGTCTCTGGTGAGGTCGAGCAGTGAGGCTGTAACGAAGAAGTAGCCGGCGAAGAAGAAGTGCGGGATGGTCGTTGCGCCGTCGTGGTCGAAGAGGATGACGCCGAGCAGATAGAGACCCATCATCACGTGGACCTGATGATTCTCGACCACCACACCGTTCGTGATGAAGATCATCACGGCCACTGTCAACGGGATGAAGAAGGCGCCGGGCGGAACGACGTCGTGGTAAGAGCTGATGCTCCCGCGAAACCAGCCCCACTCGCGCAGGTGCACCATCTCGGCGACCCACATGATCGCAGGAGCGAACGCGCACGCGGCCGCCGCCGTCTGGTCGAGACGCTGGTATCGCCAGTCGTCCTGCTTTGTCGCCTGGCGCTGCAGCACCGGTCGCATGGAGCACCTCCTTCGCCGAGCACATCGTAGGGCCGGACGCTTTTCCGTCGGAGGAAGGCGAATTGCAACGACAAATGCATCGGTTGCTTATACATCGGCGACCGTACTATGGTGGAAGACATGCGAGAACCCACCTACTTCATCCTTCTTGCGCTTCATGCCGAGCCGCTCCACGGCTACGCCGTCGCCAGCCGGGCCAAGGAACTGTCCGACGGTCGGGTCGAACTCACCGCTGGCACCCTGTACGGGGCGCTCGACCGGCTGGTCGACGAGGGGCAGCTTGTCGTCGACCGCGAAGAGAAGGTGAACGGCCGCAAGCGCCGGTACTACCGCATCACCGAGGCCGGCGAGCACGCCACCCAGGCAGAGGCGTTGCGGCTGCGGCAGGCACTCGAAGCGGCCGCGGCCACCATCGGCCCCCTTCCGAAGGCGGCCACCGCATGAGCAACTACGGCATCGTCACCCGCGCCTTTCCGGCCGACTACTGGACGGCGCATGGCGACGAAATCCTCGACACCGCCAACGAGCTCCACGACGGCAACTGGTCAGCCCGCGAATCCCGCTCGCTGCTGGCCCACGGCCTCCGCACCCGAAGTCTCGCTGCGACCGGCGGGAGCCTGCGCCAAATGTGGATCCAGTGCACCATCCTCGTCCTTACGATCAGCACACTCGCATGGACCACCACCGCCGTCGCCGATCAATTCGGTCTCGTATCGATAGAGCTCGAAGGAACCCGCAGCAGCACCGCGATCCTCGGCGTCGTTCTTCTCGTGCTACTCAGTCGTTCGAGTCGATGGATCGCCGCCCTTCCGGTCGTGTGGCTCGTCAGCCTCGTGGTGGCGACGAACACCACATCATTGAGTTGGATGCGACTGGCCGGCCTCACGGCGCTCTGCGCCTGGGCTGCGTGGAAGAGTGAGGGCCGCCGCCCCCTCTCCGCGCCCACGATGCTGCTGCTCGCCGCAGTTCATACCGCCGCGCTCCTAGTGGACGTCTACCTGTTCGGATTCCTGCCGATCGTGCTGCTCGTTGTCGGTCTGTTCACCTTCCACCTGGAACCCCGCGTTCTGGGATGCGTGGCCGTGTCGTCGCTGCTGATCATTGTCGCAACGTTCGAGGCGTACAGCCAGCACTCCCCCGGCGACCTCGCCCTCATCTTCGGCACCATCGTCACGGTCACCGCTGTCGCCACGCTCCTCACCATCCGCGGGAGTCGACGACTACAGCGAGTCATGTAGTGCGTCGACGCCCAGGTTCAGCCGTGGACGGACATCGATGAGTCGGCGTTGATATCGCGATTGCGGCTGTAGGCGCCGAGGTCGATGGTCAGACCGGTGTACCGGCCGGTGACCTGGACGGGCTCGGCGTCGTGGTCATGGCCGGCTTCGACCGCATCGATCAGGTCGGCCATCGCCTGGCCGACCGAGCCGGCGTTCTTGTACTGGTTGCCGCTCGTACCGATCGCAACGTAGAAGCCATCGAGAGCGGTGCGGTCGTAGATGGGCAGCCAGTCGTCGCTCTGGTCGTACAGATCGACGATGCCTCGAGCCTCGTGCGGCATACCGAGCTCGGGCATGCGCCGCTGCGCTCGCAGGACCTGGGCGTGCCACTGGTCTCGATCGATCGTCGTGTCGTAGTCGTCGGGGTCGACGTACTCACGGCCGTCGCACTCGAGGTCGACGCTGCCGAGCAGCACGTTGTTGCCGACTTCGGGCCGGAAGTAGAAGCCGATGTCGTCGTCGGCGCCGACCGTGCCGGCGTTCATGAAGTCGACCCCCTCGGGCGACGGCACGTGATGCACCTCATGGCGCAGGGCATTCGTCTTGATGTTCATCTCGTCGTAGACACCCGCCATCTTGTTGATGATCGAGCTGTGTGGGCCGGCCACGTTGATCACGACGGGCGCCCGAAGCGAAGATCCGTCGGCCAACTCCACGCCGGCTGCCCGACCAGCTTCCTGAAGGATCGCCGTGACCTCGGTGTTGAACCGGAACTCGCCACCCTCGGCCTCAGCCCCGCGCTGCAGGTTGTGACACGACAGTTGTGGGTCGGAGATGTATCCGGCGTCCGGGCTCCAGAGGGCACCCCTCACCTGCTGCTCGGCCTCCTTCCAGAAGGCCGGATCGTCGGGACGGGTCGGTGGGCCGTACCAACCGAAGTCCATGAACGGGAACCGCTCGGCCAACTCGTCGGCGTCGAGCTGCTCGTAAGGGATGTCCATCTCGTCCCACAGCTGCTGCACCCGATCGAGCCGCTCAGCTTCGTCCGCGAACACGTTGAGCTGACCGACGTCGTGGAACTCAATGAGACCCTTCTCGTCTTCGGCTCCGATGTAGTCGGCCCAGTTCTTCCAGTACTGGCCGCCCTCCCACGACATCGCCACACCCACATGCGTGGAGTACGTGAAGCGGATGATGGCGCACGAGTTGATCGTCGAACCGGCGCCGGCCGCCGATGCCTTGTCCACATTGATCGTGCGTATCCCGCGCCTCGACATCTCGAGCGCAATGGCGCAGCCGAGCACGCCGGCCCCAATGATGATGACGTCGGCATCGTGAGTCGTATCGGTCATGGTCATCCCCCATACGGTCGAGCAGGCGCGCAACCTATTCGCGGTGGCGACCGAGTGTCAACGAACGGATCAGACCAAACCGGAATCCGCTCATATGCGAATTCCTCCTGGCCGTCGACCTTCAGACGTCGGCCGCCTGTTCGGCCAGGAACTGTCGCTTGACGGCCCGCCAGTCCTCATCGGTGTGCTGCCGGCGCCAATACGGCGAGATCGACGCTCCACTCGGGTCGACCCCTCGCTCGGCCAGGAGGTGGCGGCGGACCGCCCGCGTCTCGGCGGCTTCACCGTGCACGAACACATCGAAGGTTCCCGACGGGAAGTCGGCCGCCGCGACTGCTGTCGCCAGCAGCGCTTCCGGGTCGGCCGAACCGTTGCGATGCAGCCAGTGAACGTCGACGTCGGCCGCAGACGGAAGCTCGATTTCGTGCTCCGGTCCGTCGACCACGACGAACACCAGCGCCCGTGCGGCAGGCGAAAGACTGTCGAGACTTGCGCCGATCGCACCGAGCGCGCTCTCGTCGCCAACGAGCAGATGCCAATCGACGTTCGGGGACGGACGGTACGAGCCACCCGGGCCCTTGAACTGCAGCCGGTCGCCCGGCTTCGCCCGCTGGGCCCAGCTGCCGGCGAAGCCGGTGTCACCGTGGGCGACGAAGTCGATCGACAGGGTTCGGTGCGTCGGGTTCCACTCGCGGATGGTGAAGCGGCGCGGCTTCGGCCGGAGCTCGGCGGAGAGACCCTCGAGGTCTTCGGGACCGAACGGCACCGTCACCGGTGAATCGACGGGAATGAACTGTGCATTGATGTAGGCGTCGGTCGCCGTGGGCGTCTCGAACGCATCGAGCGTTCCGCCGCCGAGCACCACGCGAAGGAGCGTGGGGCTGAGTTGTTGTACTTCTTGTACTTCTGCGTACATGGGACTCCGATCGGCTTGTAAGGTCAGCCTAACAACCATATGTAGGCAGAGCTTATTCCCAGATCTTCTATCGGCTACTCCCGAGTCCCTTCGAGCCACGTCTCATGCACCGTGCGCCAGGACAATCCATTCGGCGCCGCATCATCACGACCGAACACCACCGTGCTCACCCGGTGGTTCGAGCCGCTCGACAACTCGTGGTTCTCCACGTACCGAGCCACAACCGTGTCGCCCCCGTCGACGAGCAACTCCGCATCGGTGACGGTGATCCGAAGCGACTCGGTGTGCGCATGCCCCGCCGTGATCGCCCCGACCGTCTGCTCACGAGTCGACCGACTCCCGTCCGGACCCACGAACGTGAAGTCGTCGGCCAACACGTCGAGCCGATGCACTTCATCAGCCGGCAGGGTCCCGAGGAAGTACGCCTCGAAGAAGTCGTGCAGTTCAACAATCTCGCGATGCCATGCGTCCATGCGACGAGCCTCCCACAACCACACGTTGGGAACGGCGCTCCCCGGCGAGAAGTGGCGCGCCACGGGAAATGGCCTTTG
Source organism: Acidimicrobiales bacterium (assembly GCA_020628865.1). Taxonomy (GTDB): domain Bacteria; phylum Actinomycetota; class Acidimicrobiia; order Acidimicrobiales; family SHLQ01; genus SHLQ01. The sequence goes on along the minus strand of JAHDEJ010000005.1, from coordinate 180,159 downwards.
TCGACTGGGCGTGGCCGCAACGAGATCACGTTTCGACTTGCGTATCGAACATCTGTTCGATACGATGATTCCCATGGCACCCAGCGACTCCCAGCAAGAACAGCACGTGGTGAACCACGTCATGTCTGCTGTGCATGCACTGCAGCGGGTCGACGATCCCCGCGCCCGGCTGCAGATGATCGAGTGGAGTCGCCGGCAGCTCACCACGGTCGAAGCCGAAACGGTCGCCGACCGCTACGAGGCGGGCGACTCGGACACGCAGGTCGAAGGCCTCTTCACCGAGGACGGGCAAACCTCCCGCAACGAAGCGAAGAAGCGGGCGTCCCGGGGCAAGGCGGTCAACGCCAACCCGAACATCGCCACCAAGATGCGAACCGGCAGCCTCTCCACCGACCAGGCAGACGTCCTGGCCGATGCTGCGTCAGACACCGACGGCGCCGCGGCGTGCGATGAGGAGCTCATCGAGAGCATTGAACAGTCCACACCGGAGCAGGGCCGCAAGAAGACCAACGATTGGATCACCAAGCGCAAGTCCAACACCGAGGCCGAAACCGAACATCAACGTCATCACCGGCTGCGCAACGTGTACCGCACCCGCAGTCGCAACGGCCTCCATCGACTGGTGATCGAGGCCGACGAAACCTCCATCGATCGGATGGAGGGCAAGATCAACGCCGGTGCCGATGCCGAGTTCGAAGCAGACGGCGGGCGGGAGCGAAGCAGCTCCGAACATCCCCGAACCCATCGGCAGCGTCAGTTCGATGCCGTGCAGAAGATCTTCACCACCGAGCGAACCGGTACAACAGCCCGGAAGCGCCCGGCCGGGATCATTCACGTCACGGTCACCGTCGATCAACTGACCGGTGCAGACAGCACGGTGATCCGCACGGCAGATGGCAAGGCGCTGCCGCGCACCGTCGTGGAGGAGCTCTGCTGTCGAAGCGAGTTCATCGGCCACATCTACTCGGAGATCGGCGAGACGCTGTGGGAAGGGCGCCGGCATCGAACGGTCACTCGGGCGCAGTGGACGGCACTGGTCGCACGAGATGGCGGCTGTCAGCAATGCTCGAAGTCCCACGAACACTGCGTCGCCCACCACATCATTCCGTGGAGCGCACCCCTCGCCGGGGAAACCAACATCGACAATCTCGTCCTCCTGTGCGAGGCCTGCCACAGTCGGCTCCACGCCCAGAAGCTCACCCTGGTTCGAAACATCGAAACCCGAAATTGGGAGACTCGCCCGGCAACCACACATGAGTTGCCGGCAGATGCGCCGCCGGGCAGACGCCGACGGCGAACCAAACATCCGGCATCGGCCCGGTCGAAACCCCGGCTCGATCAACGCCGGAAGCAGCACCTCACGGGCGCCCTCTTCTGAACCGCTCGCACTCCATCGCATCCGCCGAACCCACCAAGGAGTCCCTTGGTGGGGCATCGGCGCGTTCCACCCAGCGGCAGGGTGCGGTCGACGAGTCAGTCAGGGGCGACCGAGGAAGCGGTCGGGTCGAACGAACACCGCGGTGCGGCGCTCCTCCGCCATGACGCGGTCGTACTCGTCCCAGTCGTCGTGGGTTCCGCCGGCATCACGAAACACCTGGCGCAGCAGTTCGGGCACGGTCGCAGCATCGACCCCGACAAGCGCATGGTCCGGACCGCACACCTCGACCGGGCCGTCCACCGAGCCCCACCGCCAGCCGTTGCGCCAGGCCACCGTGCATCGGCCATCACGAAGCATCAGCCGCAGCTTGTACGCATCGCCACGAACCACGAACGCGACCACGTCTTCACCGGTCGCCGGGTGTGCCGAGACGCCGGGGTTCACGAGCGACGTGTGGACCGACCCGTCCGGCCGAGGCACCGACACCATCGCCAAGCCGCTGTCGCCGGTCACCAGAGAACGAATCGCTTCCAGATCGGTCATGGCCGGAACCGTATCCGATCCATCGTCGTAGAGTTCCGTGTCAGACCCCCGCGCGAGGCTGAAGACATGGAAGAACGAGACCGCATTCTTGAGAAGGTTCGTGCGCTGCTCGCCAAGGCGGAGTCCACCCAGTTCGCCGAGGAAGCAGCCCTCTACACCGCCAAAGCCCAGGAACTCATCGCCTCGCACGCCATCGACATGGCACTGCTGGAGGAGCGCGAGGGCCGGGGCCGAATCGTCACCCGACTCATCCAGATTCCCAGCCCATACCCAAAGGAGAAGTTCCTGCTCCTCGGCGGCGTCGCCCGGGCCAACAACTGTCGAGCCATCCTCGGTCTGGAGCGAGAGACCGTCATGCGAATGGCCGACGATGGGTCGCTCTTCGACGGCGACGGCAAGTGGGCCACGGTCGTCGGCCACGAGTCCGACCTCGACCTCGTCGAGATCCTGTTCACGTCACTCCTCGTTCAAGCCGTCAACGTGATGCTGGCCCATGGCACGCAGATGAACGCCTGGGGCGAGAACCGAACGAAGAGCTTCCGGAGGTCGTTCCTCAACCAGTTCGCCTGGACGATCCGGGAACGGCTCGAAGCCGCCCGAGACACCGCTCGAGACGTTGCCACCACGCCCAGCGGCGACTCCGCACTCCCCGTGCTCGTGCGGCGCGACGAAGCCGTCGACCAGGACGTGAGCGAACGCTTCCCCAACGTCACGTCGCTTCGCACATCGGTCTCCAACCACGACGGCGTGCTCGCCGGGCACGACGCCGGCCAACGCGCCGACATCGGCACCACCCGAATGGGCGGACGACGCCGTTCGCTCCCCGGTTGACCCACCCGGCATCTAGGGTCGAAGGTATGCGCCTGACCTGGGACCTCCCCCTCTCCCCCGACGGTGTGGCTGGCGAACTCGACGACGGCACCCCGTTCGTCATCCGACCGATCCGGACGACCGACGGACCCGGGCTCGAAGCCGCCTTCAGCCAGATGTCGCCGCGCTCTCGCTACCTTCGCTTCTTCACCGTGCGCCAGCGGCTCGGCCAGTATCTCGTGTCCTCACTCACCGACATCGATCACGATCGACATCGCGCCTGGGTGGTCGCGGACCCAACCAGCGACAGCGACGTCGGAACGAACGAGGGCCGGGGCATCGCCGTCGCCCGATTGGCCGTCGTCGAGGACGACCCGAAGGTGGCCGAAGGTGCCGTCGCCGTGGTCGACGACATGCAGGGTCACGGCTTCGGCAAGCTGCTCCTCGACCTGCTCGTGCACACGGCGATCGACACCGGAGTCGAGTTCCTCCGGTTCGAAACCCTCGCCGAGAATCGACGAATGCGGGCCATGCTCACCGAGCTCGGCGCCGTCCGAAACCGGGCCCTCACGGACCACGAAGTGCTCGTCTTCGACCTGCCGCTCGCCGACGCGGAGAACCTCGACGCCCCGGCCATCGGAGCCCTCTACGACATCCTCCGATGGATCGCCGGATCATCGGAGAACGACCGGGAATAGGCCAGCGCTCTCGCCGTTGTAATCATGTAATCAACACAGCGATTCATGATTCGAGGTGCCCGTGTCCACCATCAACAGCGTCACACTCCCCATTCTTCCCCTGCCCAACGGCGTGATCTTTCCCGACATGGTCGTGACCATTGCGGCCGAAAGCCCGGGGGCCCGAAACGCCTTCGACGCCGCCGCCCGAACGGCGACCGACTCCGGCGACACCGCCGAGGTCGTGGCCGTACCCCAACACGACGACGACTTCAGCCCGATCGGGCTCGTGGCCCGAATCGAACAGCAGGGCCAGCTTCCCAACGGCACCCGTGGGGCCGTCCTGCGCGGCTTGCGCCGCGTCCGCATCGGCCAGGGCGAGACCGGCCCCGACGGCGTCCTGCGCGTCGCCATCACCGAACTCCCCCAGCCGGAGCCCACCGCCGAAGCCCGCGCCGCCGCCGAGGACTACAAGGTCAACGCCAACCGACTCCTCGGGCTGATCAGCGGCAACCAGCTCACCGGCCTGCTCGACGACATCGACGAACCGGGCGCGCTCGCCGACACGTTCGCCTACTGGCCCGAACTCGAGGACGATCGTCGTCGGGAACTCTTCGAGACCATCGATCCGAACGATCGCATCGTGAAGGCGCGGGACTGGGCCGCCGCCGCCCTGTCCGAAGCCGAGGTGTCCAACGACATCAACAGCTCGGTCCGCGACGGGTTCGAAAAGGACCAGCGTGAGGCCATCCTTCGCCGGCAGATGCAGTCGATTCGCGAGGAACTCGGCGAGTCCAGCGACGACGACATCGAGAACTACCGCACCAAGCTCGCTGCGCTCATCGAAGACGGCGCCATTGCCGAAGCGACGGCCACCGCCATCACCAAGGAACTCGACAAGCTCGAACGGATGGGCGACCAGTCCACCGAAGCCGGCTGGGTCCGGACCTGGCTGGAGACGGTGTTCGACGTGCCGTGGGGCGAGACCACCGCCGACAACCTGGACCTCGACGCCGCCCAGACCCAGCTCGACGCCGACCACACCGGCCTCGACAAGGTGAAGGAACGCATCATCGAGTTCCTCGCCGTTCGCAAGCTCCGTCAGGAACGTGAACCCGAGGATGTCGACACCCCACGCCGCGGCGACGGCGCCATCCTCGCCCTCGTCGGACCGCCCGGTGTCGGCAAGACCAGCCTCGGCGAGTCGATCGCCGCCACCATGGGCCGCGAGTTCGTCCGCATGTCGCTCGGCGGCGTTCGAGACGAAGCCGAAATTCGCGGTCATCGACGCACCTACGTGGGTGCGCGTCCGGGTCGCGTGGTTCGCGCCATGATCGACGCCGGCACCATGAACCCCGTCATCCTGCTCGACGAGATCGACAAGGTCGGAGCCGACTGGCGCGGCGACCCCTCCTCGGCGCTGCTCGAGGTACTCGACCCCGCCCAGAACGGCACGTTCCGCGACCACTATCTGGAGACCGAGCTCGACCTGAGCCAGGTCGTCTTCATTGCCACCGCAAACGTGCTCGACACGATCCCGGCACCACTGCTCGACCGCATGGAGATCATCTCCGTCGAGGGCTACACCGAGGACGAGAAGGTCGCCATCGCCCGAGATCACCTCCTTCCCCGACTGCACGAACGCAACGGTGTGAACGCCGACGAAGTCGTGATCACCGACGACCTCATTCGCACGGTCGTCGGCGACTACACGCGGGAAGCCGGCGTGCGTCGCCTCGAACAGCGACTCGATCGACTCATCCGACGGGCCGCCAGCCAGCTCGTCCGCAACCCGGACGAGTCCGTCGTCACCATCGAATCCGACGACCTCCGTCCGGCGCTCGGCCGCACGGCCATGCGTGAAGATCCGGTCGAACGGACTGTGCTGCCCGGCATCGCCACCGGTCTTGCCGTCACCGGTGCCGGCGGCGACGTGCTCTTCGTCGAGGTTTCGTCGTCCGACGGCGAGAGTGGCCTGACCCTGACCGGTCAGCTGGGCGACGTGATGAAGGAATCTGCACAGATCGTGCTCTCGTACCTCCGGGCCAATGCCGACACCCTCGGCCTCGACCCGGAATCGCTCGACCGCCGTTGGCACGTGCACTTCCCGGCCGGTGCCGTTCCGAAGGATGGCCCCAGCGCCGGCGTCACGATGACGACCGCGTTCGTCAGCCTCCTCCGGGGCACGCCCATGCGAAACGACGTCGCCATGACTGGCGAAGTGACTCTCCACGGACGGGTGCTGCCGATCGGTGGTGTGAAGGAGAAGGTGCTGGCCGCCCACCGCGCCGGAGTGCGCCACGTGATTCTGCCCGAGGGCAACCGAGAAGATGCCGACGACGTACCCGAGCACGTGCTCGCCGATCTCGAGCTGCACTTCGCAACCACGGTGGAGGACGTGCTGTCCCACGCCTTCGCCACGGAGGCTCACCTCGCCGCCTGAGCCTCCCGCGGTCCCCCGGCCGTTGCGGCCTCCAACGCAGCGGTCGGGGGTTGCCCTGCTCGAACGCGTCGCGGCACCTACGGTGGAGCCATGCGGCGGACACTTCTCCTTGGCGGCGGTGCAGTCCTGATCCTGCTCGGCATTGCTGCGTGGCAGCTCGGGCTGTTCTCCAGCGATCCGGCCGAGGTCAGCCTCGCCGAAACCGTCGCCGCGATCGCCCGCGAAGAAGCCGAGCTGCAGGACGGCGACACCGCCGCACGAGGCACGGCCGAGACGACGGCCACCACCGCGGCCGCAGCCACCGCCGAAACCGACACCCAAGCCAGCACCGATACCGAGAACGAAGCCGACACCCGTTGTGTGTTGGACACGACCTTCCCCGCTGCCACCGGAGACGGTGTCGTTCCGACGACCACCGACGCACTCGACGGCACCTGGGTGGTCGAAACCGGCGACCAAACCTTCATCGGCTATCGAATCGACGAGATCCTCAGCGGCGTCGACTTCACGGCCGTCGGCAGATCCTCCGGTGTCGCCGGCGCGATCACCATCGAGGACGCCACGCTCACCGACGCCTCGATCGTCGCCAACCTCAGCTGGCTCACGAGCGACAGCCGCATCCGCGACGACCAGATGAAGACGCAGGCGCTGCAGACGGCCCGCTTCCCCGCCGCCTGCTTCGACCTCACCGAACCGATCCCGCTGCCCGCACTCCCCGCTGAAGGCCAAGCGGTCACGCTGCCAGCAACCGGCGAGTTCGTGATCCACGGCGTCGTCCAGCCGCACGAGCTCCTTCTCGATGCCACGATCATCGGCGACCGTCTGGTGATCGTCGGCTCCACCACGGTCACCCTTGCCGACTTCGACATCGACACTCCCAGTGCGCCAGCCGTCGCCGGTGTCAGCGACACGGCGACGATCGAACTCTCACTCGTCCTGCAACGCTGACCGGCCACCGCCGCAGCGGCCGACCTCAGACGTGGACGAACCGGTCGCCACCCGCCCGTTTGGCCTCGTACATCGCCGAGTCCGCCGCACGGAGCAGCGCCTTCACATCGGCTCCTTCGTCGGTCCTCGTGGCCACGCCGAGAGAGCAGGTGACTCGATCGTCCACCGACGACACGGCCCGAACGATCCGCTCCGATGTCGTCCGAAGCAGCAACGGATTGCTGTTGCCCGGCACGAACACCACGAATTCGTCGCCGCCGAGACGAGCGACGATGTCGTCGGCTCGGAACTGTGCACTGATGGAACGAGCCACTTCCTGGAGCAACCGATCCCCGGCGTCGTGCCCGTCGCTGTCGTTCACCTGTTTGAACCCGTCGAGATCCACGAAGTAGAGCGCCGCCGGCACCGACTCATCGACCCGACGAGAAGAGTCGATCAGACCCTGCCGGTTGAGCAGCCCCGTCAACGGATCCGTGGACGCAAGAGTGAGGGCGTGATCCAGTTCGAACTCTGCCGTCGACAGCCGGCGACGGCCTCGACGAATGAACATGTCGATGAGCAGCGCGAGAGCGGTCAGCGCCGCTCCGAACGCCCACGGGAACGCTTGGTCGAAGATGCCGGTCGGGTGCAGGTAGTCGTCGTCCGCCCACACCTCGATCGTCCAACCCGCCGTGGAGAACTCGACGTACGCGTCCGTACGAAGGTTGGCGTCTGCCCACTCGAGCTCGCCGTGCGTGCGAAATTCGGCGACGGCCTGGTCGATGTGGTCGACGGTGAGTCGGGCGTTCATTCCCGGCGGAAGCGCATCCAACGTTTGCCCGAGCAGGTCCTGGCTGTTCACGAAGCGAACAACCCATCCACGGTCCGGGTCGCCTGGTGCAACCGGGCGGATCAAGACCGCCGTGACGTCGAAGATCTCCGTGTCTCGACCTTCGAGCTCGGATTCGTCGACGCCGGTCACCGAACTCACCAGCTCAACGGGCTCGATCCAGTTCACCGTCTCGCCGAAGATGGGCAGGTCGGCCGGTCCGAGCATGTCGGCTCGGAAGGGTGTGATGTCCAAACCGCGCACCCGGACGCCCTGCACGATCGAATCGACGACCGATCGTGTCACCACCAGCAGTTCGGCATCTGCCCGGCTGGCAAAGCTCGTGATGGCAAAGTCGTCGTTGCCCGCAGCTCGTTCTGCCTCCACCCGGGTTTCAAGGTCCGCCCGCACCATCGGCTCGAGCAACAAGACGCCGGGGTCGGTCTGGTTGTCGGCCGTGTACTGACCCTCGGCGAGCAGGAACTGCTCAAAGACGGACTGCGAAACCGGTCCGGCCTCTCGCACGAAGTTTGCAGCGGTCGACAGTTCGTTCACTCGAGCGTCGGCGCCCCGCCGGGCCGAACCCACCAGCGAATCGGCCCGCTGCTCGAACACGATTCGTTGCTCACGAACCGCGGAACGCTGCTCGAAGATGGCGAAGATCAACGTGCCGGTGAAGCCGAAGAACACGATGAGCGCGAGCGCGTTGAAGCTCGCCGATCGCCCAACGCGAGGCGTCGCCGCCTGTGACGGCCGCTCCGCCACACTTTTCACCATGTCGGTTCATTCGGACCATCGAAGAAACCTCTTGATGGCTGCCGTGTTGCGGTCCTGTTGCGATGCGCGTGAGCAGTCAGCGGGCCCGAAGCACGAACGGCAGTACCGCCCCCGAACCGGACGTCGCGAGCAGGTGGGCGGCCACCGTCAAGGTCCACCGGCTGTCGGCGCTGTCGTCGACCAGAAGGACGGGACCTCGACGCGCCTCCGCATCTGGCATGCCGGCAGAGTCGATGGACAATCGGCCCCACACGTTGGCGAGCTGAAAGGCACTGTTGGCCTGTTCGCTCTGGAATCCTGCACCGGCGACGTCGTGCACGAACGGGTGGAATACCGGCAGCTTCCCGAGCCGGCCGATCTCCGCCGCGATTGCGTCGATGAGCGTGGCATTTCGGCGGGACGGCAGCGCAGCGATCCACGTGGGCCTCGCCGCCCAGTCCCACCGTTTCAGAATGCCGACGATCGCCTGCACCAGGTCCGCCGGGACTTCTCTGGTGGTTCCATCGAGAAGGTCAGCGACGATCGGATCCCACCCGCCATCGCCGAGGCGAGCCAGTGCCCGACCCCATTGCGCCTGCACCTCGGGCGCGAGCCGACCCTTCGGTTCGTCCAGACCCGGAGCCCATTGCCGGCGCGGTTCGATGCCGATGTCGGCGCCACGAAGCAAGGCCTGTGCTTCGGCCGCCCGAGCCGGCGACGGAGGAACGAAGCCGGGGCCGTCGCCGCAACGATCGCAGCGCCCACAGTCGTCGGCGCCGGCGTCGTCGAGCAGCTCCCGCAGATAGCGCAACCGACAGCCCGGCAGATCGACGTAGCGACGCATCTGTTCCGCTTCTTCGCTGCGCAGGGCACGAAGCCGCTCGGCGAGTTCCGAGTCGTACTGCCATGCGTTCGACGACCGGACCCAGCCGCCCTTCACCTTCCGAATCGCCCCTTGCACATCCAGGATGCTGAGCAGCGTCGTGAGCCGGGACCGACCCATGTTCACGTTCGCTTCGAGCCGGGTGAGCGACATGGCCGACGACTCGCTGAGCTGCGCGAGCACCTCGTTACAGATGGCTTCGGACGGCAGACTGACCGAGTCGAACCATCGCCAGATCCGCTCGTCTTCGACCGGACGCGGCAGCGCCACCACCACCGCCCGGTCGATCGCACGACCGGCACGACCGATCTGCTGGTAGTACGCAACGGGCGTTGGTGGAAGGCCAAGATGCACACAGAAGGCCAGGTCCGGCTTGTCGTACCCCATGCCAAGCGCCGACGTGGCCACGAGTGCTTTGAGTTCGTTCCGGCGAAGGCGATCTTCCAGCTGTTCCCGATCTTCCGGCGCAGTCGAACCCGAATAGGCCGCCACGCGGTGCCCCTGCGAGACGAGCCATTCAGCGGTGGCGGTGGCCTGGTCCACCGTGAGCGTGTAGATGATCCCGGACCCGGGAAGGCCGTCGAGATTGTCGGCCAGCCACGCGAGGCGTTCGGCGTCGGAACCGAGCTCCACCACCGAACAGTGCAGCGACTCGCGGTCCAGCGTGGTTCGCAGCGCCAGCGTGTCGGCCCCGAGCTGGGTGGCCACGTCGTCCGTGACCCGCTGGTTGGCCGTGGCCGTGGTCGCCAACACCGGCGCCCACGCCGGGAGCTCGTCGATGACGGACCGCAGACGCAGATAGTCCGGCCGGAAATCATGGCCCCAGTCGGAGATGCAGTGCGCCTCGTCGCACACCAGCGCGAAGGGACGGGACAACATCAACCCGAACACCCGCTCCCGAAAGCCGGGGTTCGCCAGCCGTTCGGGCGCAATGAGCAGAAGATCGACCTGGTCCTGCGCGATCCGGTCTTCGATCTCGTCCCAATCGTTCAGATTCGACGAGTTGATCGTGAACGCCGCCAGGCCCAGGCGCGTGGCCGCAGCCACCTGATCTCGCATGAGCGCAAGCAACGGCGACACGACGATGGTTGGCCCCCACCCACGATCTCGGAGCATCCGGGTGGCCGAGAAGTAGACGGCGGACTTGCCGAACCCGGTCCGGGCGACGAGCAGCGTCCGGCGTCGCTCCGCCACCACCGCCGTGACCGCAGCGAGTTGCTCTGGGCGCGGCGTTGCGTCCGGGCCCGCCAGCGTCCGGACGTGCTCGGCCAACTCGGCTTCGACCTCGGCAGCGGTGGGGCGGGACGGCTCGACGAGCCCATTCGGCGACATGGCGCCACGTTAGGGCCGCGCGCTGACAGGGCCCCGCTTGGCCTCAGTCCGCAGGGCTGAGGATCCAGCGCTGGCGGGAGACCGCAGACGTTCCCGGGTCGGTGGCGACGACGCCCCGATCCACGTCGAGACGAACGCCGATCCCGCCGCTGCCGCTCGTCAACACGCCTCGCTCCGGCCCGTCCAGGCTCACGATGCGAACCGAGCGATCCGCTCGCTCGATTCGCCACCGCTGCGCGGCCGAACCGTCTGGCGGACGCAATTCGACCCCGCCGCCCACACGGGTCAACGCGCCGGTCTCCGGCTCCCAGGCGTTCACGATGATGACCGAACCGTCGGTCTGCGGATCGATCATCCATTTCGTGCTCGACCAGCTCCTCGACTCGACGGTGGACCGGCTGCGGTCGATCACCTCGGTCGGCCACCAGGTTGCACCGTCATCCGAAACGCCTCGCCGAGTCAGCAGCGAGTTTCGTGGACGATGGATCGACGTCAGCTCCCAGGAGCCGCCGCCGGCCACCCCCGCGTCGGTCGAGAGTCCCTCGTGGAGGCCCCACCACGCCGGCTTCGGTTCGGCGGGAGCGCCGATGCGTCCACCGGTGAACGGCGTCGGGAACGTGAACGTTCCGACGGGTGTTTCGGGTCCGAGATCGGTGCGGGTGGGATGCAACCAGGACCGATCGTCCGTCAGATCCCACAACAGCAGTGACTGCACGGCCGACTGTTCGGTGGCGAGCCGGGCCGCCTCCTCGAAGACGCTTCGCTGGACGGACATCTGCGCTGCCGTGGGCCGATCGGTTGCGTTCGTCGTCCGCACGATCGGCACATCCAACTCGGTGATGTAGAGCTCGAACCCGGCATCAGCGAAGCGTTGGAAGTTGGCACGGATGCTCGGCCAGTCCGGCTCGGCCCCGATCGACCAGAGGTGCATCTGAAAACCGACGCCGTCGATGGGCACGCCTCGGTCACGGAGCTCGATCACGTAGGCCAGCAACCGATCAGACTTCTCGTTGAGCTCCTCGGCGCCGTAGTCGTTGAGGATCAGCTTGGCGTTGGGGTCGGCGTCGGCCGCCCAACGGAACGCCCGGTCCACGTAGTCCGATCCGATGTGTTCGTACTCGAGCCAATCGGTCTTCAACCCCCACCCGTCGACCGCCGGATCGCCCGGATCCGCCATCACCTCGTTCACCACGTCCCACACCCACACCTCGCCGGCTCGAGCGCCGGCCAGCGAGCGAACCCACTGCTCCAACCGGGCCTCGTGTCCGGTCTCGAGATCTGCGAACCACGGCGACGCCGCATTCGCCCGCGGGTACACGAGCGTGTGGCCGTGCACGGCCAGGTTGCGCTCCCGGGCCCAGTCGACCACGTCGGTGAATCCGGAGGTGTCGGGAGCCGCGGCGGGGTCCGGCCAACCTCCCCACGGCAGATAGGCGGTTGCGGTCAGGGCCGTCATCTCGTCCTCGATGACGGTCCGTCCTGGGTCCATCCGCCATTCCGGGTCGTACCCATGAACGACAGCTCCGACGGCGAGCCCCGGGCGCGCCCGGTCACGGAGGACCTCGTCGGTCAAATCGGCCGCGTGCAGGGGTTGCGCATCGGCTCCCCGCATTGCGTCGAGCGACACGAGACCGAGCAACCCGAGGAGGGCGGCGACAAGCGGGATGATTCTTCCGTGGACCCGGACCATCGGTCCGCTCCTTCCACCGCCCCCGGCCGGCGTGCCCATCCGGCACACGCCTCGAACGTAGGAGGTGACGGCGCACCACGCCCGGCAACTTCAGTCCTTCTTGTCGACTTCTTGACTCCGACGACGGAGCGCGCGGTCTGACAGGCTGGTCACCGCCGCCCGCACAGGAGATGCCCAGATGACCGTTCCCACCTTCGAAGGATTCGCTGTTTCCGCCACCGGTGATCGGGGCGACATCGTGCTCAACCGACCCGACCGGTTGAACTCGCTCACGACCCAGACCCTCCTGGATCTGGAAGCGGCCGCCCGATGGTTCGACAGTCAGCGAGAGGTACGGGTGGTCGTCGTGCGGGGCGAGGGCCGCGCGTTCTCCAGCGGCGCCGACCTGTCCTCATTCACCGACGACGGACGGGGCGACTACACCGCCCACGATGCCGGCGACGCGGGCCGGCGAATGGCCGACGCCCTCGAGGCGATGCGCGCCATCGCCATCGCGCAGGTCCATGGTCATTGTGTGGGCGGCGGCCTGGTGCTCGCCGCCGCCTGCGACCTCCGATACGCAGCCCCCGATACGCGCTTCTCGATCCCCGAGATCGACCTCGGCATCCCCCTGGCCTGGGGCGGCATCCCCCGACTCGTCCGGGAGATCGGCCCGGCCCTCACGAAGGAACTCGTGATGACCTGTCGGCCCTTCGGCGCCGACGAGGCCAAGGCGGCCGGGTTCCTCAACGACGTGGTCGACGGCGACCTCACCGCACGCGTCGACGAGATCGCAGCGGCCATCGCCGCCAAACCCGCGTACGCCGTGCAGACCACCAAAGCCGCCACGAACGCGGTCACCGCCGGGATGGTCGGCACCACGGGCGCGTGGTCCGACGCCGACGCGCTCGCCGCCGGCCTCCACGATCCCGAAGGCCAGGCCGCCGCAGCCGCATACCTCCATCGCGTGCGCGGCAGCTGAACGCCCGGCGCACCACCCCCGGAAATCGATTAACACTCTCCCCACCGTCGCGGGTAGGTTCGCGCTCGAACACCGGCGACGTTCGCAAACACCAACTTCATGGGCGCCGTCGGTGGGACAGGCGCGAGCCGCGCTGCGGCAGCGAGGGAAGTGGGGTGCGGAATGCCACGACGATCGCAAGTTCACCAACGCCGAGCCGGCGCGCTCCTCGGAGCCGCAATGCTCGCGGCCACGATCGCCGGTGGCGTCGGGCCGGCGGGAGCAAACGCCGACTGCGGCACCATCAGCTTCTCCTTCGAGGGCACCCGACTCCTGAACGACGGCATCAGCCATCAGGCGGGACCGTTCTCGATCACCCTGCCGGCGGGCACCTACGACGTCGTGATGCGGTCGAGTGACTCGCACAGCACGCAGGACGGCCAGATCGATCAGGAAGCCGAACGCTGGTGGTTCTCCCTGGACTCGGGATGGCACTCGAGCGCCACCGACGACCTCCCGGACGAGCTCGATGCCAACGTCACGGCGATGGCGGGTCAGGTCATCCCGGCAAGCACCTCGATCACGCTTCATCACCTCGGCCAGGGTGGCATCAACTCGGTGAATCCCGTGTGCGTGGGCTTCACCCAGACCGGTGAGCTGCCGGGCGATCCCGCCGATCCCAACGGCGACACCCCGGATCCCGACGACGACCCAGCCCGAGCGATCCCCGACCCGGGCACCCCCGACGGTGGCATCCCGGATCGAGCGATCCCCGACGACGATGGTGATGACCCCGGGCCCGGCGACAACCCCGGCGGCGCCGACGACACACCCGGCCCCAACGACGACCCCGACCGAGCCATCCCCGACGACGGCAACCCAGACCCGAACAACCCGGACGATCTCGATCGAGGTGACCCTGGTGACCCCGGACTGACACCGGATCAGCCGGTCGTTCCCGAGCTTGCGATCACCGGATCCGGCGTGCTCACGATTCGACTCGTCGGCGCCGCGCTGATTCTCTTCCAGGTTGGCTTTCTCTTGCTCCTTGCGGACCGGCAACGAACCGCCTGATCATCGGCCGCAGAAATTCCTTGTCGCTGAATTTCTGCTGAACGCGCTCTCACCCCATAGACGACGATCTCCAGATCGTGTCCCGGGGGATGATCATGAACAGTCGCATCGGCAGTCTTCTCGCACAGACCGAACCGGGATTCTTCGATAACCAATGGCCCGAAGGATTCCGCTTTCCGTTCGGTGAGTGGATCAAGGAGCTCGTCTTCTGGATGGTCAACAATCCGGTGTCGTCATTCATCGGCGACGCGATCGAGTGGCCCTTCGAGTTCCTGTTCGAGCTGATCCTCTCCGAAAGAGTGGACCGCAGCTCGATCGAAACGATCCCCTGGTTGTGGGTGGTCGTCGGCTTCTTCCTCGTCGGTTCCTTCGTCCGCAACACCAGAGTCGGTCTGGCCTGCGCCGCGATGTTGTCCGTATGCGGATTCCTTGGCGGCGAGTATTGGGGCGAGACCGCCCGAACGATCGGCATGATCATCGTCGCGGTCACCCTGTGCGCGCTCGTTGGGATACCGCTGGGCATCCTGTCCGGTCGCATCGACGGCGTTTGGTCCATCGTGCGACCAACACTCGACGCCATGCAGGTGATCCATCCGTTCGTCTTCATGCTGCCCTTCATCTTCTTCTTCGGACTCGGGAACGTGTCCGCGACGATGGTCACGATGGTCTTCGCTCTGCCTCCGATCGTCCGTCTCACCAACCTCGGCATCCGGCAGGTGCCCGAAGACGTGGTCGAGGCATCACGCGCCTACGGCGCCACCGAGTGGAAAGTGCTCACGGGAGTCCAGCTTCCGCTCGCACGGCCTGCGATCATGACCGGCCTCAATCAGACCCTGCTCCTTGCCTTCTCCATGCTTGGCATCGCCGCGCTGATGGGCGCAGGCGGCCTGGGCCGGCTCCTCTACCGCGCGATCAACAACCTGAACCTCGGACTCGCCGCATCCGCCGGGCTGGCCTTCTTCATGTTGGCGGTTGCGCTCGATCGAATGTCGCAGACGGAGGATCAGGACGGTGTCAGCCTGTTCACCCACTTGCGACAGGCGTGGAGCTTTCGCAAGAGCCCGACCGGCCTGCTCGCCGAACGAGCGGCCGACGCCGGCGACGAGCCGTTGTCGGTCGAATCGCCGGCACACGTGAAGCCCCGTGAGCGAATCGGATTGCTGCCTGGCGTCGCCGGTGGTGTGCTTGCCCTCGTCGGTGCGGTGTCGACATGGGGAACGAATGCCGGCCGAATCAGCTCCTGGGCCCGATTCGCAGACGAGAACGCGAACGGCGAACTCCAGGGTCAGAGCTTCAACGGCGTCTCTGCATCCGGTGGTTCCTTCTTCGGTGTGTTCGTCGTGGTCTGCGCCGCGTGCGGTCTTCTCTGCGCATTGCGGCCACTTCTGCCTCCCCGACCAGCGATCGTCCAGTTGTTGGCTCGTGCGCAGGGCGTGTTGTTGGCGGCCATCGTCGTCAACATCGGCGTGATGTGGGCGCTCAATTTCGTTGGATCTGAAATCGGGCCGCTCTCAACGATCGGTCTCGGACTGTTTGGCACATGCATCCTCTTGGTCATGGCGGAGGGCATCGTGGCAGGGAGCCCCCGGCTCGGCGCGGATGGACTTCTGATCGCGTCCAGCGGGGTGATCTGTGGAGCCATCGGCTATCTGGTCCTCCAGCCATCTGCGTTCGTCGTCGACCACACCGTCGGCATCGGCGCTCCCCTTGCCGCATGCGGTGGCTTCGTCATGTTCGGTGGCGCAGCACTCGCGATGTCCACCGCTCCGTACGCGACCCGTCGGCCACTCGCCGCCACGGCATCGACCGGCCAGTTCGTTCTCCTCGTTCTTGCACTCCTTGTCGTGATTGGCTCCGTCTTCGGCGTTGGGACGGCGGAGACGCGAACCGAGTGGGGCTGGTTGTTCGACAGCCGACCCGAGTCAGTCGAGCGATCTGCAGACACCCCCGACCGGCTCACCATCGTCTACTCGGGGGTCGATCCCGACGGGCCGGCGCTCGGCTGGATGGCGATCGCGCTGAGTGCCGCCGCGGTCGCGACCGGTATCGCGGCATCGGGTGTCGCCACCCGCGATGAGCAGCTGCGGTGGAAGACGTCCGCACTGCTCTGCGCTCTCGGAGTCGGCATCATGGTGCTCACCGCCGGGTTCACCCTCTCCCTGGTTCGAGTGGCCAATGGTCTGGACTCGATTGCCGGGGTTGGCGCCTTCATGACCTTCGTGGCCGGATGGGTGATGTTCATGAGCGGCCACTCGGTGATCGCCGAGTTCCGGCGTTCAACGATCTGGTCCGATGGTCCGACTGCAACCGTCGACCTCTCCACCTCCGACGGCTCCGTTTCCGACGAGCGCGCCAGCGGCGACCTCGTGCGTTCTGCGCCCTGAAGCTCAGCCCAGCAGGCGCTCGTCGAGCGGGTAGGAGGTCAGCTGCTCGTAGCCGTCCTCGGTCACGAGCACCTGCTCCTCCAGCTTCACGCCATCGCGCTCGCCGACGGCACCGACATAACTCTCGATGCACAGCACCATTCCCGGCTGCAGCACGTCGTCGTATCGATTCGGTCCGCGGTGCCGAGGGTCGATGCGTGGGTACTCGTCGCACATTCCGACGGCGTGAACGATGCAGGGGTAGGCGAGCTCGTGGAACTCTTCGAGCTGTTCGTAGGACTGTTCCTGGAATTCGAGCAGCGTGATGCCCGGCCGGACCAGGGCACGGTTGTGTTCGACCTCGCGGCGAGCGTGGTCGTACAGCTCGCGCTGGCGGGCCGACGGTGATCCGGGGCCGCACAACATCGTGCGACTGATGTCGGCGAAGTAGCCGAACGGCCCGACCATGTCCGTGTCGAAGGCCACCAGGTCGCCGGCTTCGAGTCGTCTCGGTGATGCCTCTTGCAACCAGGGATTGGTGCGCGGGCCGGAGGCGAGCATTCGGCCGTCGTGCCAGTCGCCGTCGTTGGCCAGGTTGGTGTAGTTGAGCAGGCCCCACAGTTGCAGTTCGGAAACACCCGGCCGGATGGCCTGCTCCACGTGTGCAATCGCATGCTCGGCGACGGCCACCGCCCAACGCATGCAGGCGACCTCGTCCTCGGACTTGATGAGCCGCGCCCGCTCGGTGACGTTCATGCCATCGATGACCTCCACGCCGCGTTGCTCCAACGCCTGAACCACCGACGGGTTGATGTACTCGAGTGCGACCCGTCGGCGTGTGGCGCCGATGTCGTCGAGGTAGCGGACGACATCGTCGGCAAGGCGTTCGGACGCGGCCGCCATGCCCTCGCCGCCGTCGAAGTACGAGAGCGCATGGCCCCGACGCATCTCCGACGCCCGCGGCATGTCGCCGTAGCCCTCGTACGCAATGGTCGGTCCGTCGAGCGCAATGTACGCATACGTCGTCGGCGTTCGGCTCTGGAACAGCGTGTAGGTGCGGTAGTCCATCGCGTACCGAAGCGAGACCGGATTGTGGACGAGCACCATGTCGGCGTCGCGGTCGGCGAGTTCGCTGCGGAGCCGACCCATCCGGTACTCGTGCAACCGCTCGTGGTCGATCTCCGGCAGATCTCGAGTCGCAGAAAGCTCGCTCCACAGGTCGTTGAAGACCAACTGATCGGGATGCATGCGCCCATCGTCGCCGCGAGCTGAACGTTCGTCCAGTCATTCTACTGCTGCTGTCGCAAGGCGAGCAGTAGGTTGGCGCGATGATGCAGTTGATCCGGGAGCAACGCGCCCGCCACGAGGATGAACCGTGGCGCCGCCTGCGAGCGGGCCTCGGGGCCGTCGCCCTCGTCGTGCTCGTCGGAACGGTCGGCTACCGCATCCTCGGACTGTCGTGGTTCGACGCGGTCTACCAGACCGTCGTCGTCATCACGACGGTCGGCTTCGCGGAAATCGGCAGTGAGCGCGTCGACGATCTCGAGGTTTACCGTGCCTTCACGCTCGGCCTGATCATCGTGGGCGTCGCGAGTGTGCTCTACACACTCGGTCTCGCCGCAGACAACCTGATCGAAGGCAGCCTCAACACCGAGCTCAGGAGGAGACGTATCGTGCGATCCATCGACAAGATCTCAGACCACACCATCGTTGCCGGCTGGGGGCAGGTCGGCCGCTCGGTGGCGCGCTCCGTGCAGCGCGCCGGGGGCGACGTCGTGCTCATCGACCGCGATGGATCCGTGGCCGAGCCCATCGATCTCCTCGTGGTCGGCGAGGCGACCGACGACGACACACTCGTCGACGCCGGGATCGAGCGGGCCCGAGCGCTGATCCTTGCGCTCGACCACGACGCCGACAACCTCTTCGTCTGCCTGTCCGCCCGCAGCATGCGACCCGACCTGATGATCGTGGCTCGCATCAACGACCACAAGAACGAGGCCAAACTCCGTCAGGCCGGCGCCAACCACGTCGCCAACCCGCACGAGATCGGCGGTTCCCGAATGGCGGCGTTGGCGCTCCAACCCCACGTCGCCGACTTTCTCGACGAGGTCATCGCGAACGATGAAGCGGGCGTCACCGTCCAGGAGTTCGAGCTCGGCAGCTCGGTCGGGACCATCCGCGAGATTCACGCCCCCGGCGAACGCTCACTCGTTCTGGCCGTGCGCCGCCCGGACGGCTACACCGTCAACCCGCCGGCCGAACAACAGCTCGCCGCAGGCGACATCGTGATCGCCATGGGCACGCGCGAAGAACTTGCATCGCTCCGCGACCGCCTCTGCTGAGTCAAGGCCCACCGATCTCGGCGAACCACAGCATCGGCGATTCCGCTCCGGCGACGGCACGCTCCGTCCCGAGCGTCACGTCGCGGTGTGTCACCTGCCAGGGAAGGTCGGTGCCGGGCGCAATGAACTGCATCGTGGAGCGATCGATGAACTGGAGTTGGAGATCCATGACTGGTCCGAATCGGTCCACGACCGCGCCGGTCTTCGCCTCGACGACATGAACCTCGCTGAAGCTGACGATGTCGGGCCGGGAGGCGAACGCAACGAATCGACCGTCCGGCGATACCGCGGCTCGACGCACCTCGACATCGAGATCGAGCGTGGCCGTGGCAACGACACCGGTCGACCCGTCGTACGACCGAAGCTGAGCACCGTCGAGGAACATCGCCCGGCCGCCGCCGACACCGAGGAACTCGGCCGCCGGGGGAACATCGACCAACACCTCGCCGCCGCCGGGCGTCCACGCACCGTAGGAGCGCCGGCCTTCGTCCAGAATGCGTGTGACGAGGCCCTCGCCGAACGCCGCGAGGGGAAAGCCGGCCGGCGGTGGATGGGTCACGACGCTCCCTCGAGCGAGGTCCACATGGGTCACCGCTGCGCCGCCGGATTCGAACACCCACACGTCGTCGGCGGCCACGCCGGCGAGCACGCGCACCCCTTCGGCGATCGGCTTGTGCGGTCGTTCGAACCCGAGGTCCTGGCTCCACACCGTGCCGTCACTCGAGTAGACGATGCTCGACCTCGTCTGCACGAAGGGACTGAGCACCTCGCCCGGCCATTCGATCGACGGCTCCTCCAGCCACATCGCTCCATCGAGTGCCCGCGTCGTGGTGGCTGCGTCGGCCACGACGTGCACGTAGGGCGGAGCGCTGCGCCGACTGGAGGGGGTCGCAGTGAACAAGACCACCGGATCTGCAGCGGCCGGCGCCGGCGCCGCCCAGACACGGTGCCATCGAGGATCGACGGCACCGGCTGACGAGGTGGACGTCGCCGCGGGCGGCGAAGCCGGGATGGCAGATCCGGACGTCGGGTCCGCGCGTTCAACCGGCGGCGTCGACGTGGCCGGGTCGGGCAGGCCCCCGTCGGTTTGCGTCCGGCCGAGCAACACCAAACCGGCAACCACCAGGACGACGGCGAAGCCGATTGCCGCGAGCGCTGGAGGTCGGGACGGGCCGGTTGGCGGCGCGACCGGACCGGCGTCTTCGGCCAGTTCGATCTCCACGGTGATGCGGGGCTCCATCGCCCCCCTTTGGGTCAGTCCTCGAGCGAACGGAGCAGATCCTCGACCGTGTGGCCGTTCTCGAGCGGGTGGCGCAGCGGCCCCTCGCCAATCACGCTGTACCGATTCCGGCGACCGATCCGTTCACTGGTGATGTAACCACCCTCTTCGAGATCGTGCAGGATCCGCTGGACGGCGCCCGGCGTGATGCCCACCAGATAGCTGATGTCGCGCTGACGAAGATCGGGGTCTCGACTGATCACGATCAACACGTGCGCGTGGTTCGTGAGAAAGGTCCATGCGGGCAGTTCTGGGGTCGGCACGGTCATCGACATCTCTGGACCATACCTGTTCCAATGTCTGCTTTTCGACAGGGATGTTTGCGCGAGCGTGCTCACTGGGCCACCGCCTCGTGTTCGGACGGCTCGACTCGGTGCGGGTCCGGCGTCGCAACGATGATCAGCGAGGTCGTCGTGGAGCGGATCAGATCCTGAACCGTGTCGCCCAGATAGGGATGCTCGCCGATCCGCCGCACGGTTCCTGCGGCGACCACCATGTCCGCCCGGAGTTCGGTCGCCGCCTCGGCAATCGCCGTAGCGGTGTCCTCATGATGCGCCACCCAGGTCGACGAATTCGCGCCCAACACCGTGGCCAGCGCCTCGGCTCGCTGGACGACCTCACGCGTCCGGGCAGATTCGCGGGGCAGGAGCGCGCCGGCCGCCGACACCGGCGCAGCGACGTGCACCTGCTGCAGATCCGTTCCGATGGATGACGAGAGATAGCCGGCGATCTCCTGGGCAGCCCGAGCCGATGAGCGTCCCGAGATCGGCACGATCGCACGACCGAATGCCCACGGCAGCTGATCGAGGTTCTTCGGCCGTCGCACCACCACCGTCGGGATGGACGACGCCATCATGATCGCATCGACAGCCGGGGACAGGAGGTGGTCGGCTTCCACCCGGGTCGACGACCCGACAACGATGGCGTCGTAGCCGAGCTTGGCTTCCGCGGCCACAGCCTCGACCAGCCCGACGTCGGAGCCGACGAACTCGTGGCGAACGGTTCGCCCATGGAACACGTTTCGGAACGCCTGGACATCGACGCCCCGATCGTCGCCCACGGTGAGCAACGTGATCTCCGTCGACTTGGGCCAGGCCAGGTCGACCACCTGAGCGGCGAGCAACGAGGACAGGCCGCCGCGCGTCGGGAGCAACACGGCGCCGCCGCGCACAACGATGTTTGTGTCCAGCTGCTTCTCGGTCTCGAGGCGCTTGCGCTCCTCGGTCGAGCCTTCCCAACCGGCCAGCACCTTGCGCAGCATCGGCGGGGCGAACATGGACGTGGCCATCGCCATCAGCACGATCACCGTGTACGAGCGATCGTTCAGCACGCCGAGCGAGAGCCCCACCGTGGCGATGACGATCTCCAGTGCACCACGGGCGTTCAACCCAACGCCGAGGGCGGCACCTTCCCGGTTGCTGAGCCCCACGGCCGCAGCGCCGATGAGCGATCCGAAGAACTTTGACAGCGACGCCGCCACCAAGACGACGACAGCCCAGATGAGCGTCTCGACGTCGAAGAGCAGGCCGAGGTCCACCCGCAGGCCGGCGGTCGCAAAGAAGACCGGGGCGAAGATCGCCGTGGTCATCGTCTCGATGGGCTCGACCAACTTGTGGTCGGCGAACCGCGAACGGGCGACGATCACGCCGGCGACGAATGCCCCGAGCACGGCCTCGACGTGGAGCCACTGGGTGACCACGCCGAACGAGAGTGCCGTCAGCAGGATCACGCCGGTCGCGGCAACCGGGTTGTCGCCGCCGGCTCGCACCGATCGGAGACCACGATCCACCAGTCGCTGACCACTCGTGAAGGCAAAGAGGAAGAACGCGGTGAGCCCCACGAGGGTGATCGCAAGTTTGTCGAGCTTCACGCCGCCCGCCTGGGCGAGGCCGGCGATGAACCCGAGGGCGATCCAGCCGATGACGTCGTTCGCCATGCCGGCGGCCAGCGTCAGCTGCCCGAAGTTCCGTCGCATCAACCCCATCTCGCCGAGGATCTTGGCGATGACCGGCAGCGAGGAGATCGAGAGCGCGGTTGCGATGAACAGTGCAAACACGAGACGACTCGTGTCATCCCCGAGGAACGCGGCCGGAATGAACCAGCCGACGGCGAGACCGGCCGCCATCGGCACGAGCAGCGAACCGGCCGACACTGCGGTGGCCGCCGAACCCAGCCGACGGATCAGGCCCAGGTCCGTCTCGAACCCGGTGGCCACGAGCAACAGCAGCACGCCGATCCAACCGACCGTGAAGAGCATCGCCGTTTGCGCGTCGTCATCCGGGAACAACCAACCAGTGATGTCCGGGGAGATCCGACCGAGGATCGACGGCCCGAGGACGAGACCGGCCGCCAGTTCGCCGACGACGGCGGGTTGGCCGATCCGCTTCATCGCCATTCCGAAGAGCTTGGCGGTCACGAAGATGACGAGCAGGCCAACCCAGAAGACGAGCAGCTGGTGTTCGGAGGGGGGATTGAGATTCATGAGGAGATCCGTCCTTCGTCGTTCGAGAGAGCGCGGCGGGCGCGGGCAGGGGCGAGGTCGATGACACCGAGATCGGTTTCGTCGATCTCGAGCACGGGAACATCGAGCGACCGCCGCACCCGGTCGGCCAGCGAACGGCGCCATCCCCGCTTCCGAGCTCGACCGAGCACCACCACCGTGGCGTCCTCCGACCAACGGCGAATCACATCGACGGGCCGACCCTGGTCGGCAACGGTGTGCACGTCGTTCGGGGGATCGAAGGCTGCCACGGTGGAGTGAAGCGTGGCCCAACTCGGGTTGCTCAGCCGCTGCGCCACGGCCGCGGATGGCCCGTCATGCGCCGTGATTGGAAAGGCCGAGGCGTGGACCACGCGGATGGATGCGCCGTTCATCCGGCTGCGTTCGATGCTCCACCGAAGTGCCGCCGACGAGCGGGCGGCGTCCTCGAAACCGACGACGATCAGGGGAGGCCGGCCAGTGTCGTCAATCGCGTCCTTTTTCATGTTGAGCCTCCTTCGTCGTATTAAGACTATACATGAAATAGGTACTTTGTAAAGATGCTATTTAGAAAGGCGTTACTCGATCCCCACGAGTGCTGCGAGATACGAGCCGTAGAGACCAACCAGCACCAGGCCGGAACCACGGCCCAGACGGCGCCATCGAATTCCGATCACCGCCACGACCACAGCCGCGCCGACCATCACCGGAATCGCTCGAAGCGCCACGTCATCGGACACGGCGGCACCCGTTCCCGACACGATCCCAGCCACCCCCAGCACCAGCAGCAGGTTGAAGATGTTCGACCCCACCGCGTTCCCGAGCGCCATCTCACTGCTCCCGCGCACTGCGGCCACGATCGTGGTGATGATCTCCGGAAGCGACGTGCCGATCGCCAGGACCGTCAGGCCGATCACCAACTCGGACACCCCAAGCGCCACGGCGATCTCTTCGGCGCCCCTGACGGCCCAGCGAGCGCTCACCACCAAGAGCGCCAATCCGGCGACGAGTTCACCACCAGCCCGCGCCAGCCGACGCGCGGAGACCGGTGGGGATGGATCCTCACCCAGCTCGTCGAGGCCACCCGCTCGAACGCTCCAACCGACGAAAACCGCCAGAGCGGCCACCAGCAACGCACCGTCGATCGGACTGATCGAACCATCCCGGGCCAGGAGAAACGTGAGGGCAGATGCTCCGACGAGCACCGGAAGGTCGGCCCGGGCGGCCCGCACGCCGACCTGGACCGCACCGATCACGGCGGCCAGGCCGAGAACCAACCAGACGTTGGCAATGTTCGAACCGACGATGCTGCCGATCGCAAGCTCCTCGTCGTCTCGAGCGAGCGCCTGCAACACGACCGCCAGTTCCGGCGCACTCGTGCCGGCGGCAACGATCGTCAGCCCGACCAGGCCGGGGGAAAGGCCCAGTCGGGTTCCGACCACCGATGCGGCGTCGACGACGAGCCGGCCACCGATGACCAGCACCGTCAAACCTGCACCGAGCAGGAGCAGCGCGTGGGCCACGCTAGGCGGCAGGCACCAGGTTGCAGCTGTGACGCAGCTGGTCCAGCCCCTTCTCGATCCGCTTGCGCACCGCAGTGGCCGACATGCCTTCGTTGGCGGCGATCCGGCGCAGCGACTCGGACTCCTGACCATCGATGCCGAACCAGCGATCGAGTTGACGTCGGGTCAGCGGGTCGAGCTGATCCAGCTCTTCACCGATGCGCTCCATGAGCACACCCTCGATCGCCTCCATGCCCGGGTCCGAAGACTCCGTGCAGGCAACCGAGTCCGACCAACCGGGCACCGCATCGATGCTGTCCACCCGACCGGCGGTCCGGGCCATCGCCTCGAGCGAGGTCGAATCCGACGGATCCTCTGGCTCGTTCAGCGATGCGGAACGAACAGCGTGGGGAATGCGGATCGGGCCGGCCGAAACCTCGAGACCCTTCTGCATGGTCTGGCGAATCCACCAGCTTGCGTAGGTGGAGAACCGGAATCCGGCGTCGGGATCGAAACGGTCGACGGCCACGTGGAGGCCGATCATTCCGTCCTGCACCACATCGTCGAGTGCGACGTGGCGGGGCCGGCCGAAACGGCGGGCCATGGAGTGCACGAGACCGAGGTTGGCCTCGATGAACCGGTGACGCGCCCGGCGGCCCCGTGCGGCCGCGGCCCGGTCGTCGGCGGTGCCGCGACCATCGGTGATGGCTGCCTCAGCGTCGGCGCCGAGCTGCATGAGACGGGCGAGACGCACCTCTTCCGCAGGCGAGAGCAACCCGGTGGTGGAAATGGTTCGTGTGTTCATGACCAAAGTTAAACACACCACAATTTAAAGGTCAATATTTTTAGGGTTATTTATTTTGGAGAATCTTATTCACAGGGATCGCAACATCCCTTTTCAAAGTAGGATTAAACGTCTCGAACTGTCCCCACCCATCACGCAGGACCGTCTACGTTCCATGTGGTGCACCGATGAGTAGGAAGGAGCGGGCCTCGTCGTGACCGTCGATTCATTTGCAGAACCCTGGATCCTCTGGACCCTCCTCGTGCTGCACGTCGTTGCGATCCCGCTCAGCGCGCTCGGCGCCCGACGAGACCACCGACTCGGGCTCGGCATCGCCGCAATCCCACCGCTGCTGACGACCATCTGGACAGTCATCCTTCTCGCGGGCTCGGCCGAACCCTTCACCACGGAACTCCTGTGGGTGGAAGGCCTCGACGTCGGCTTCAGCTTCCGGACGGATTCGATCGCACTGCTGATGACACTGCTTGTCTCGGGCATCGGAACCCTCGTGCTCACCTACGCCACCGGCTACTTCTCGAGCAGCAGCGCCCAGATGCCGCGGATGACGGCGTCCCTTCTTGCGTTCTCCACATCCATGCTCGGTCTCGTTCTCGCTGACTCCATCTGGACCGTCTTCATCTTCTGGGAGTTCACCTCCATCACGTCATTCGTGCTGGTCGGCCACAAAGACGTCGATGCATCGGTTCGAGACGCCGCTCGCCGAGCGCTCATGATCACCGGTGCCGGCGGCCTCTCCCTCCTCGGCGGTCTCGTCATCCTCGGATCCGAAGCCGGCACGACCTCACTCAGCGAGCTCGAGCCCATCACCGGCGGTCGAGGGTGGATCGCGGCGCTCCTGATTCTCGGCGGTGTCGCCACGAAGTCTGCGCAGGTGCCGTTCCACGTCTGGCTGCCCGGGGCAATGAAAGCACCCACTCCCGTGAGCGCCTACCTCCACTCCGCAACGATGGTGAAGGCCGGCGTCCTCCTCCTCGCCATCACCGGTCCCGCCTTCGTCGACGTCGCCACCTGGAAGTGGGTCGGCCTCGCCCTCGGCATCACCTCCATGCTGTGGGGCGGCATCACCTCGCTGCGCCATCGCGACGCCAAGCTCATCCTCGCCTGGGGAACGATCTCCCAGCTCGGCCTCCTCGTCACCCTGCTCAGCGTCGGAACCGCCAAAGCCACCTTCGCCGCCATCTCCATCCTCTTCGCTCACGCCATCTTCAAGGCGGCACTCTTTGCGGTGGTCGGCGAGATCGACATTCGCACCGGCACCCGAGACATCAGGGAGCTCGGTGGGCTCCACCGAACGATGCCCATCGCCACCGCCGTCGCCGTCGTCTCCGGCCTCTCCATGGCCGGCGTTCCCCCACTTCTCGGCTTCGCCGCCAAGGAAGCGGCCGTCGAGGCCGCCCTCAAACTGAGCGGCATCGACGCACTCATCGTGTCGACCTCGATCATCGGCGGATCCGTCATCACGGTCGCCTACACGACCCGCTTCCTTCTCGGAACCTTCGGCGCCGGACCCGACACATCGGTCGCACCACGACGTCCCGGGATGACGATCGCCACCACGATCCTCGGACTCGGGAGCATCGTCGGCTACATCGCAATGGGTGCCGTCAACAACATCGTGCGCCCCGCAGCAATCGAGATCGACAAGAAGGCCGAGGTCTACCTGCTCTACCGATGGCCCGGGCTGACCACCGGCTTCATGGTGTCGCTGGGCATCGTCGCCGCCGGCGTCGTCGTCGGAGCGTTCATCCTCAACCGGGTCGATCAGCCGGCACCCGAAGCGCGCGGCGCCGACATGGTCGACTCCGGCCTCGATCGATTCCTTGCCTGGGCACCCCAACCGATCGCCGCCATCCAACACGGCTCGCTCCCCGTCTACCTGGCCACCATGGTCCTCGTCGCCCTCACCGCCACCATCCCCTTCGCCAGTGACATCGACGTGGACACGCTCGTGCTGTGGGACAGCCCCTTCCAAGGGGCTCTGGCACTCGCCATCGTCGTCGCTGCGCTTGCGGGCGCATTCGTCAGCTCCCGCCTCGGCGCCGCGCTCACCCTCGGCGCCGTGGGCCTCGGCGTCAGCGGCATCTTCGTCGTGCACGGCGCGCCGGACCTCGCCCTCACACAGCTCGTCGTCGAGACCGTGATCGTCGTCGGATTCGTGCTCGGCCTCGGCCACCTGGCTCGCAGCTTCCCGGCCGCCCACGCCACCTGGAAATCCGTTCGCATGGCCGTCTCGACAATCCTCGGCGTCGGCGTGGCACTCGCCCTCGCCGCATCAGGTTCCAACCCGTCGGGCACACCCCCGATCGAGGAACTCGCCGAAGCCGCCGTCGACGAAGGTGGCGGCGCCAACATCGTCAACGTGATCCTCACCGACCTCCGAGCGCTCGACACCCTCGGCGAAGTCGTCGTGCTCGCCGTGGTCGCCATCGGCATCCTTGCGCTCGCCAACACCCGGGAAACGGAGGCCAACGCATGATCGGCGGAAGCTCACCCGTGCTCCAGCTGGGCGTTCGCACGGCGACCCCCCTCGCCATTCTCGTCGGCGTCTACCTCTTCTTCGCCGGGCACAACGCCCCCGGCGGTGGCTTCGCCGCCGGCCTCGTGTTCGGTGCCGTGGTCACCCTGCGCGCCATCGCCGGCATCCAGCGGCCCACCCACGCCATGACCCTGCTCTCCGGCGGCACGCTCATGGTCATCGTCGTCGCCGCCATTCCGCTCTTCTTCGGCGAGCCGCTCCTCGACCAGGCAGTGGGCTCCATCGAGGTCCCACTCCTCGGCAAGGTGAAGTCAGGATCCGCCCTCCCCTTCGACCTGGGCGTCTCCGCCATCGTCGTCGGTCTGATCATCGCACTGCTCGACGGACTCGGCGTCGGCGACATCACTGCGAAGCGGCCGCAGTCACCGGACTCGTCGGAGGTGGCCTCGTGAGCGTCTCCCTCCTCGTTGCAATCGCCGGCCTGACCGGCGTCGGCGTGTACATGATCACCGCCCGCTCACTGAGCCGGATCATCCTCGGGTTCTCCCTCCTCGGTCACGCAGCCGTGCTCGCGCTCCTGGCCTCCGGAGGCCCGGCCGGCACACCACCACTCGCAAATCAGAACGACCCCAGCACCATCGCGAACCCACTCCCCCAGGCGCTGGCCCTCACCGCAATCGTCATCAGCTTCGGCCTGACCCTCTTCATGCTCGCACTCGCCCAGCGGCAGCAGAACCTCACCGGCGACGACCTGGTGGAGGACGACCTCGAAGACATCCGGATCGCCCGCATGGCCACCGACGACGATGACTCCGAGACCGAGGGGGTCGAATCGTGACCGTCCTCGTCAGCCTCACGATCCTGGCGCCACTGTTCCTCGCGGCGGCCGCGCTCGGCACCAGGCGGCTCCCCCGGGCGCGAGACTTCTTCACCCTCGCCGGCCTCGTGATCGCCGCGGTGTCGTCGATGCTCATGCTCAACGGCGTCCACCACGACGGAACCCATGTGGTCCACGTCGGTGGCTGGAGTGCCGAGCTCGGCATCGTGCTGGTCGCCGACATGTTCGCCGCGCTCGCCCTTCCCGTCGCCCTGTCGCTCATCGTCATCGTCGAGCTGTTCGCCATCGGTCAGCGGCGCACCGCTTGGGGGTCAAACCCGGAACTCTCCGGACCGCTCCTCTCCGTCCTGGCGTCCGGCGTCTCCCTCGCCATGCTCACCGGCGACCTCTTCACGCTGTTCGTGGCCTTCGAGCTCATCCTCGTCTCGAGCTACGTCCTGCTCACTCACCAGGGCCAGCGAGGCCAGATCCAATCCGGCATGACCTACGTGGCCATGAACCTGCTGGCCTCCACCCTGTTCCTCTTCGGACTCGCCTTCGTCTACGCCTCGACCGGTACCGTCAACATGGCGCTGCTCACCGAGCGGATTCCCGAGCTCTCCTCCGGCGTGAGAATCGGGCTCGGCGCCTGGTTCTTCGTCGTGTTCGGCACGAAGGCCGCGGTCTTCCCGCTCTTCTCGTGGCTGCCCGACTCCTACCCGACGGCCCCCACCACGATCACGGCGATCTTCGCTGGTCTGCTCACGAAGATCGGCATCTACGCCATGATCCGGTTCCACACCCTCATGGGCATGGACGACCTCGGCCCCGTCATGTTGATCATCGCCGGCCTCACGATGATCATCGGCGCTGTCGGCGCACTCGCCCAGGGCAACGTGAAGCGGATCCTGTCGTTCCACATCATCAGCCAGATCGGCTACATGCTGATGGGGCTCGGCCTGTTCACCGCGGCTGGAACCACGGGCGCCATCCTGTTCCTCCTCCACCACATGCCGGTCAAGACGGTGCTGTTCCTCGTCGGCGGCCTCATCGAGAACGACCAGGGAACGAGCTCGCTCGACAAGAGCGGTGGCATGGCCCGACGCCGCCCGCTCATCGCCGCCCTGTTCGTCATCCCAGCGCTCAGCCTCGCCGGCCTCCCGCCCTTCTCGGGGTTCGTCGCCAAGCTGTCCGTCATCTCCGCCGGCATCGAGGCCGGCCGACCGATCGTCGTCACCGCCGCCCTCGTGGCGGGTGCACTCACCCTCCTCTCGATGACGAAGATCTGGCTGGGCGTGTTCTGGGGTCCCGCACCCGACCCGGCCGACCTGCCCGACACCCCCACCGAAACGCGGGCCAACCGTCGAATGATGCGCTCCGCAACCGCACTCGCCGTCGCCGGCTCGCTGTTCATCTCCGTGTTCGCCGGAACCGTCTACGACATGAGTGAACGAGCTGCCAACGACCTCCGAGACGCCGAGGTCTACCGAGAGGCGGTGCTCTCGTGAACCCCTGGCTGACCACTCGCCGCTTCGTGATGATCGTCGTCTTCACCGCCGCATGGTGCGGTCTGTGGCGCGACCTCTCCTTCGCCAACGTTGCGTCCGGTGCCGTCCTCTCCACACTCATCCTGGCCCTCGGCCTCGGTACCGCCGGCCAGGGCGGGGTCAACTTCGGCGCCCTCGTGCGGCTCAGCTGGCTGGTCATCGTCGACCTCGTCCAGTCCACCAAGTCCGTCGCCTACGAGGTGCTCACCCCCACCGACTACACCGAGGAATCGGTCATCGCGGTGAAGGTCCCGAAGTCGACACGGAACCATCTCCTCCTCCTGACCGTGGCCATCACGCTCACACCCGGCACCGCCGTCGTCGACGCCGACCCCGAAACCTGCACGCTGTACCTCCACGTGCTGCACCACGACCGCACGGTCGAGACGGTCGCCCACGTCGAGCAGCTCGCTCGCCTCGCACGCGAAGCCCTTCCAGTGGACAAGGTGGACGCATGACCGTCGTCGCGCTGATCGGATTCCTCATCGCCGGACTCATGGGCACCATCCGACTGGTCCGCGGCCCGAACCTGGCCGACCGCATCATCGCCATGGACGTCATCCTCGTCTCGCTGATGGGAGCCATCGCGGTCGACGCCGCCCGCCGCGACGATCCGGCCAATCTGGTGCTGCTCGTGGTCCTCTCGATCATCGGCTTCACCGCGACCGTTGCCGCGAGCAGGTTCCTCACCCTCGACCAGACGGAGGAGTCATCATGAGCATCGTCGCCGAAATTCTCATGATCGCCGGGAGCGCCGTCGCCGTGCTCGCCGGTGTCGGCCTGCTCAAGTTCTCGACGGCCTACGCCCGGTTCCATTCCGCCGGCAAGGCCAGCCCGATCGCCTTCATCATCGCAGCCGCCGGAGTGAGCCTCGAGCTCGGTACGTCGGCCGGAGCGCTCCTGCTCGTCGGTGTGCTCGCAATGTCGTTGACGCTCCCGCTCGGCGTGCATCTCCTGTTCCAGGCCGAACATCGGACGGGCGACAACTCGCACTTGATCATCGACGAACTCACCCGCGATCAGCAAGCGGCGCCGGCCGCCGACGAGGACTGACCGCCGGGTTCTCGGGCGTCGCACCCGGCGCGTCCCCTAACCTCGGGCTACGCCGAGCAGGGGGAGCAGGCCATGGCCAACATCGTCGAACACTTCGAGCAGACCTCGTTGCAGGACATGCAGTTGTCCTCTCAGGTCGTGTTGGACACCGGCACCACCGTCCGCGACAGCGTCATGGCGATGGCGAACGCCGACACGAGCTGCTCGTTCGTGATGGACGCCGGCCGCATCGTCGGCATCTTCACCGAACACGACGTCACCCATCGGGTGGTCAAGTCACCCGACATGTGGGACCAAACGGTCGAAGGCTTCATGACACCCAACCCACACCTGATCGACCGCAATGAATCGGCCATGGCGGCGCTCCGCACGATGGGCGACGGCGGGTTCCGCAACCTTCCCGTCGTGCTCGACGACGACGGCCGCTACGGCAACGTGACCCACTACGACCTGATCCGACTCGCCTCGAACTTCCTCGCCGAGCAACCCGAGGACGACGACGCCTTCAGCGCCGAGCATGCGCTGCGCCACGTGGACTTCTACGGCATGCCCAGCCGCGTGTCCGTCGACGTCACCACGGAGACCACCCTGTTCGAAGCCATCGATTTGATGCAACGGATGGACCGCGGGCTCATCTCGGTGGTCGACGACCGCGATGTCGTCATCGGCGAGTTCACGCAGCACGATGTGTTCCGCAAGGTCGCGTGCCGGGTCGAGGATCTCAACGATCATCCGGTCGGCGACTGGATGACCACCGTGTGGGCGAGCGCGCTGCCATCAGCGTCGATCGTCGACGGGCTCCACGAGATGGCCGCCAAGCGGCACCGCTACCTGATGCTCACCAACGAGACCGGACGGTCGGTCGGCGTCGTCACGTTCCGCGACATCGCCGAGTACTTCGAAGCCGCATTCACCACCGCCTGAGGACATTCAGCTCGGACGCGACCCCTGCTGCAGATGGGCGCGGCGAGCCTTGCGGTTCGTCGTGCTCGCGGCAGAGTTGCCACCGCCACCACGACGACGCCGGTTCCCGCCGTTGCCGTTGGCGGTGTTCTTGCCGTTCTTGTTGTTCGAGCTCTTGGCCTGGCCGCCGCCGTTGCCCTTGCGCTGGCCGTTGCCGTCACTGCGGGACTCACCCTGCTGCCGGCTCTGACCTCCGCCGTTGCCCTTGCGCTGGCCGTTTCCACCGCGGCCCTTGCCCTTCGGCTGACCGTTTCGGTTGCGGTTCCGGTTGTTGCCGCCGCCCTTCTTTGGCTGGTCTTGTCCGGGCCGGGGCGGTGCCAGCGTGCGAGCTTCGGCCGGGGACAGTACCCGCATGGCATCGACATCGGGGTCGATGAGCGGCTCGTCGAGGTCGATCTGCCGCTGCATCTTGCGCATGTCCTTCTTCTGATCCGGCTGGATCAGCGAGACGACCACGCCGCCCTCGCCGGCGCGAGCCGTTCGACCGGAGCGATGCACGTACGTCTTGAAGTCTTCCGGCGGGTCGTAGTGCACGACCAGCGCAACACCATCGACGTGGATGCCGCGGGCGG
Organism: Acidimicrobiales bacterium; assembly: GCA_020628865.1. Classification (GTDB taxonomy): domain Bacteria; phylum Actinomycetota; class Acidimicrobiia; order Acidimicrobiales; family SHLQ01; genus SHLQ01. Next base: position 147,679 of record JAHDEJ010000005.1, on the reverse strand, counting down.
CGACGTCGGTGGCCACGAGCGCATGCACGCGGCTCTCCGCAAAGTCGGCCAGCGCTCGGGTGCGCTGGTTCTGGCTGCGTCCGCCGTGGATGGCCGCCGCCTTCAGGCCGGCTCGACCGAGTTGCTTGGCGAGACGGTCGGCTCCATGACGGGTGCGGGTGAAGATGATCGCCGGCCAAACAGCGTCGACGGCCTGCGCGGTGAGCGCCTGTCGATCTTCCTTCCGGGCGTTCCAGAACACGTGGCTGGCGGAGGTGATGTCGGGCGTCTCTTCGCCGACCTCATGGCGCACGGGGTCGTGCTGGTAGTCGCGGGTGAGCTTGGCGACGTCGCCGTCGAGCGTGGCCGAGAAGAGCACGGTCTGACGGTCGCGATTCGTCTGGTCGATGAGTCGACGGACCGCCGGCATGAAGCCCATGTCGGCCATGCGGTCGGCTTCGTCGAGCACCACCTGGGTGACGTCGTCGAGGCGAACGTCGCCTCGCTCGATGAGGTCCTCGAGCCGGCCGGGGCAGGCGACGAGGATGTCGACCCCGCGCTGCAGGAGTTTGAGCTGCGGGCCGTAGCCGACGCCGCCGTAGACGACGCCGACTCGGACCTTGCCGGAGAACGAGCCGAGTTCGGCGTTGATCTGGTCGGCGAGTTCGCGGGTCGGTGCGAGCACGAGTGCGGTGGGGTACTTGGGCTCGGCCCGGTCGACGGTGGCGACGAGCGGAATGCCGAAGGCGAGGGTCTTGCCGGAGCCGGTCGGGGCTCGGCCGAGCACGTCCCGGCCGTCGAGCGCGTCGGCGATCGTGGCGGCCTGGATCTCGAACGGCTCGGTGATGCCGCGGTCGGCGAGCGCATCGCAGATCGCGTCGGGGATGCCCAGTTGGGCGAAGGTGGTGGTCATTGGTGTCCTCTGCACGCACGGTGGGACCGGGTGCGGGTTGGGGGTTCGTTGGACCGCTGCGGGGAATCGCACGCGGATGGATGGGGGTAGGTGTGGCTCACGATGACCGGAGGAACCTACGCCTGTCTGCGAACCCATCGCCGGGTGAATCCCGGGCGAAGCACCGTCAACCGTACCGTCACCAACCCAAAAACCCGGGACGTGTGCCGCCCTTCACCCACCGGCCATGCCCACCCCACCACACCGAGGTCTGTCCCCACCTGTGGTCGTCCGCGCGCGCTCCGTCACCTTTTGATCGTCCTCCACCCTTCCGGGGGCAGCCCCCAGATGTGGTGAACTGCGCGCGGTGGGTGTGAATCAGCGGCGTCCGGTGGATCGCCGGCTCGACCACTCGTTCAAGGCGCCGACGAGTGTCCAGCCGACGAGCATCACGAGCGCGAGCGTCGTGCCCTTCCAGATGACGGCGATCACCGCGAACACCAAACCGGCGAGAACGCCCAATTTCAGGTGGGTCCAGGGCGCGATCGACTCGGTTCGATCGAGGCCGAGCCACGCCTTCGCGACACTCCACATGCGGTCCATCGGGCCAACGTAGCCGTCGAGCCCACCACCCAGCCAGACCACCGACCGCGCGCAGGCCACCACCTTTGGGGGCAGCCCCCGGAAGTGGTGAGGCGAGCACGCGGCGCGCGAGGTCCACCACACCGAGGTCTGTCCCCAGAGGTGGTGGGGTGTGCGCGGTGGGTGGTTCAGGCGTTGAACTGGCCGGCTTCGGGGGCGCGGTAGACCTCGGTGTGATCGGGCGCCAGCGTCTCGTTGCCGAGGATCAGGTCGGCCGCCCGCTCGGCGATCATCATCGTCGGGGCATAGATGTTGCCGTTGCTCACCGCCGGCATCACCGACGCATCGACCACGTAGAGACCCTCGGTACCATGCACCTGCATCGTGTTCGGATCGACCACTGCCATCGGATCCGACGCCGGACCCATCTTCGCGGTGCACGACGGATGCAACGCCGTCTCGGCATCCTTGCGAATCCAGTCCAGGATCTGCTCGTCCGTCTCCACCTCGGGACCAGGCGAGATCTCGCCGCCGTTGTACGGATCGAACGCCGGCTGACGCATGATGTGACGCGTCGTCCGGATCGCCTCCACCCACTCCTTGCGATCGTTCTCGGTCGAGAGGTAGTTGAACTGCACCGCCGGATGTTCCCGCGGATCGGTCGAACGAATCTTCACCGACCCACGAACATCGCTGTACATCGGCCCCACATGCACCTGGTAGCCGTGGCCACCCTCCGGCGACGACCCGTCGTAGCGAATCGCGATCGGCAGGAAGTGGAACATCAGATTCGGGTACTCGACCTCGTCATTGCTGCGAACGAACGCGCCCGCCTCGAAGTGATTCGTGGCTGCCGGACCTTTCCGGAAGAGCCACTGCAGCCCGATGAACGGCATCCGCCACGTGGCGTTGTACGGCTGCATCGACACGGGCTTCGTGCAGGAGTGCTGGATGTACACCTCGAGATGATCCTGCAGGTTCTCGCCCACACCCGGAAGGTCGGACACCACGTCGATGCCGAGGCTCTTGAGGTGCTCCCAGTCGCCCACACCGCTGAGCTGCAACAGCTGCGGCGTGTTGAACGCGCCACCACACGACACGACATGCTTCGCCCGCGCCACATGCGTCTTCCGACCGCGGCGATACTCCACCCCGACCGCCCGATTGCCCTCGAACAGAATTCGGTTCGCCTGCGCAAGCGTCTTCAGCGTCAGGTTCGGGCGATCCAGCACCGGATGCAGATACGCGCGAGCGGCGCTCATCCGACGGCCACGCGTCATGTTCTTGTCGAAGATCGCGAAGCCCTCCTGGCGGAAGCCGTTCACATCCGTCGTCGACGCAAAGCCCGCCTGCGGGCCCGCCTCGAGCCAGGCCTTGAACAACGGCGTGCTCGCCGGGCCCGTCTCCATCTGCAACGGACCGTTATCGCCACGCCAGGCGTCGCCACCGATGAGCCGGTTCTCCATCCGCTTGAAGTACGGAAGGCAATGGGCGTAGTCCCACTGCTCCAAGCCCTCGGTTGCCCCCCACTTGTCGTAGTCCATCGGGTTGCCCCGCTGGAAGATCATGCCGTTGATGCTCGATGACCCGCCGAGCACCTTGCCCCGGGCGTGGTACACCTTGCGCCCATTCATGTGCGGCTCCGGCTCGCTCTCGTACTTCCAGTCGTAGAAGCGGCTGCCGATCGGATACGTCAACGCCGCCGGCATGTGGATGAAGACATCCCACTTCCAGTCCTTGCGCCCCGCCTCCAACACGAGCACCCGGTTGTTCGGATCTGCACTCAGGCGGTTCGCCATCGCACACCCTGCGCTGCCCCCACCGATGATCACGTAGTCCCAATCTTCGTCGGCACTTCCGGCCGACATCCCCCGGACACGCTGCTTGAGACTCGGGCTTCCGGCCGACATCCCCTGGACGCGCTGCTTGAGACTCGGGCTTCCGGCCGCGGTCTTCTTGTCGGCGCTTCCGGCCGACACTCCCTCGACGCGCTGCTTGAGGACCCCGCTGCGGGCCAACGCTTGCTGCTTCACACGATCCAGAACACCCATGCGACTCTCCTCTTCGGAACCCGGCTCGACAAAAACCGTCCAGCCGGTACAGTGAAAGTATGGCAGGCGAAACGAAGACGACGCAACCTTCGTCCGGCGGGCGATCGAAGCAACGGGCGAAGGCAGCGGCCACCCGCCACCGACTGCTGGATGCGGCCGCCGACGTCGTCCGAACGGACGGCGTTTCGGGATTGACGCTCGAGCGGGTCGCCGACGTCGCCGGAGTCAGCAAGGGTGGCCTCCTCTATCACTTCGCGTCGAAGCAGGAACTCGTCGTCGGCCTCCTCAGCCGAACGCTCACCAACGCCGACGACACGCTCCACGCACTCGCGGCAGCGGCAGCCGAACCCACGGGCGCCTTCGCCCGGGCCTACCTCGAGTACGTGACCTCGGGACAGCACGGCGAAGCCGATGCAGCGGCCGGCATCTTTGCGGCGGCCGCGTTGGAAGACGGCGACCTCACCCCAGCCCAGGACCAGTTCGCCGAATGGCAGAACCGCCTGCTGGCCGACGATGGCCTCGACCCGACCGTTGCCCTTCTTGCCAGGGTGGTCGGGGACGGCCTGTGGTTGATCGACCTCTTCGGGTTGGCGCCTCCGAGTGTTGACCAGCGAACACGGCTGGCCGAGCTGGTCATCGAACTGATCGAAGACCCCGCCCGCCGTTCATAGATCAACTCTATGAGCTGGAAGATGGGGGCCATCTACCGGGCCGGTCTGCTCGCGCAGACAGTGAATGCATGCAGAAGAACCCCCCGCTTCAGCACCTCCCCTCCGCACCAGATCATCCGTCGACGACCCGGACCGCAGCGACTTCGATCCTTCCCGGGCTCGCCGCCGCAGGCCTGCTCGCCGCCATCGCAATCGGTCTCAACTCGCTGGTTCCGGTGGTGTCGTCCCTGACCTTCGCCGTCGCCGCCGGCGTCGCCCTCGGCAACGGGCCGAACGTCGAGCGGCTTCGTCCCGGACTCGGCTTCGCCGCCCGGACACTCCTGCGGCTCGGCGTGGTGCTCCTCGGCCTCCGGATGTCCATCGGCCAGGTCACCGAGCTCGGCATCGCAACCCTCGCCGTCGTCGTTGCCACCGTCGCTGCAACCTTCTTCGGCACCCGATGGCTGGGCGAACGACTGGGCGTGTCCGAACCCCTCTCGCTGCTGATCGCAACGGGCTACTCGATCTGCGGTGCTTCGGCGATCGCCGCAATGGAGGACACGTCGGACGCGGAAGAGGAAGAGGTGGCGATGGCCATCGGCCTCGTGACGCTGGCCGGCACGATCGCCATGTTTGCGCTGCCGCCCCTCGCCGCAGTCTTCGGACTGAGCAACGACCAGTTCGGCATCTGGGTGGGTGCCAGCGTGCACGACGTCGCCCAGGTCGTTGCCGCAGCGTCGACCGGAGGCGCGTCGGTCCTGGCGATCGCCGTCGTCGTCAAGCTGACCCGGGTGATCCTCCTCGCCCCGCTGGTGGCGGGAGTGAGCGCAACCCGAGCGACACGCGACGATGTGGAGCGGCCGCCGCTGCTGCCCCCGTTCGTCGTCGGCTTCCTGTGCCTCCTCCTGCTGCGGTCGACCGGCTGGGTTCCGGAGTCTGCGGTGGACCTCGCCCGAACGGTCGAAGGCACGCTGCTCACCATTGCGCTGGTCGGACTGGGTGCGGCCGTTCGCGTCGACCGGCTGCGTCGGCTCGGCGGGCGGCCGCTGCTCCTCGGAGCAATCGCCTCGCTGCTCGTCGCCGGGGTGAGCCTTGCTGCAACGCTGTTGATCTGACCGTCCGATCCAGCATCCAGCCGACCCCGAAAGCGACCGAAGAACGAAGGGTTCGTCGGATGGGGGCGGACGCTCCCGGAACACCTCATCAACCCGAACGTGTCGCGTCCCTCACCCAGCATCGCCCTCGTGCGATTGGCAATCCTCGGCCTCCTCCTCGGTACGGCCGCCGTCGTGCTGGTCGCGCTCGGGCCGAGCCGTGTTGCCGAACTCCTCGAACAGACCGCCGGGAGTCGGTGGGGCGCCGTCGGATTCTTCGTCGTCTATGTGGTGGCCATCGTCCTGTTGCTTCCCGGCACGGTGGGCACGCTCACGACCGGCGCCCTCTTCGGATTCGCCGTTGGGTTTCCCTTGGCGATCGCGGCACAGACGGTTGGTGCGACCCTGAGCTTCATCGTCGCCAGATCGATGGGGCGCAAGGGCTGCCAGGAGTTGCTGGGTGGCCGGTTGACCCCGCTCGATCACTGGTTCGGCAAGCGGGATTTCCTCACGATCCTGTTGTTGCGGATGGTGCCGGTGATGCCGTTCAACATGCTCAACTACGGCAGCGGCCTCAGCTGTGTTCGGCTCAGTCGCTACGTGCCTGCGACGGTCCTCGGCCTGCTGCCGGGAACTGCAGTGATGACGCTCGCCGCGTCCCGGGCCAAGGACCCGACCGACCCCGTGTTCATCGCCGCCGCACTCGTTCTTGCAGTGAGCGTGGCCGGCAGCTCCTGGTGGGCCCGCCGTGCCGTGAAGCGTCGCACGCGCACCACCTCCCTTCCGAAGGAACCTGTCACAGCAAGCCGCTAGATTCGCAGGCATGTCCACCGTCATCGAAGCACGCGGGCTCAAACGGAACTTCGACGAAGTCGAGGCTGTTCGGGGCGTCGACCTCACCATCGAATCCGGGGAGATCTACGGATTCCTCGGGCCGAACGGGGCCGGGAAGTCCACCGTGGTGAAGATGCTGACCACGCTGCTGGCGCCGAGTGGCGGCACGGCGAAGATCTTCGGGATGGACGTCGTTGACGCGGCGGAAGACATCCGGCTCCGCATCGGCGCTGCGCTGCAGGATGCGTCGCTCGACGACAAGCAGAGCGGTCGGGAGATCCTCGAGCTCCAGGGTGCCCTCTACGGCCTCACCTCGAAGGAAACGAAAACCCGAATCGACGAGCTTTCCACCTTGATCGAGATGGATGCGATCGACCGCTGGATCGGCACCTACTCCGGCGGCATGAAGCGCCGCCTCGACCTGGCCGCATCCTTGATGCACAACCCCGATCTCCTCTTCCTGGATGAGCCGACCACCGGCCTCGACCCAACGAGTCGCTCGCGGGTCTGGGAAGAGGTCCGGGCGCTGAACCAGCAGTTCGGCACCACCATCTTCCTCACCACGCAGTACCTCGAGGAGGCCGACGAGTTGGCCGACCGCGTCGGCATCATCAGTGCCGGCGAAATCGCTGGCGAGGGCACGCCGGAGGAGCTCAAGCGTTCCGTCGGTTCCGACGTGCTGCAGGTTCGGCTGTCCTCCGACGCCGGCGAGGCCATCGCCGCACTTCATCAGGTCGACGGCGTCGAGAAGGTGGAACAGGGACCCCGCGCTCTGCTCGTCTCGGTGAGCAACGGAGCGGCCACCGTCTCACCGGTTGCCGTGGCCCTCGACGCCATCGGCGCCTCCGTCGAGGAGCTCACGCTGCGCACGCCGACGCTCGACGATGTCTTTCTCGAACTCACCGGCGACCGGATCGAGGTGTCCGCATGACCACGACCACACCCACCATCACGCGCTCCGATGTTCGCGCCCGGCGCTCCGGATTCCTGAAGGACATGCTCACGGTTGCGAAGCGTGCCCTACGGGCCATCCCCCGAGAGCCGGAATCGATTCTCCCGGCGCTCATCATCCCCACGTTCTTCTACATCGTGAACATCGGCGCGCTCGAGGACCTCACCGAGTCGGTCCCGGGTGTCGAGGGCTTCGACTACCGGGAGTTCCAGCTCGCCACAGGCATCATCTTCGCCGTCACGGGAATCTCCCGAGCTCCCGGCCTCGTCACGGACCTGCAGACCGGCTACTTCGATCGCCTGCTGCTCAGCCCGGCCCGACGGCTGCCCCTTCTGCTGGGCCTGATGGTGGCGGACTTCGCGCTTGTCGTGGCGCTGTGCATTCCCGTGATCATCCTCGGGATGATTCTGGGCGTCAGCTTTGGAACCGGCTTCCTGGGCGTGATCGTCTTCATCCTCATCGGTGCCCTCTGGGGCCTGGCATTCACCGGGTTCCCGTATGCGATCGCGCTGAAGACCGCGAACCCCGGTGCCGTGGCCTCGAGTTTCCTGCTGTTCTTCCCGTTTGCGTTCCTGACCTCCTCGACCGTGCCGCTCGACGCGCTGACCGGCTGGATGCGTGCCATCGCCCGATACAACCCGATCACCTACGTGCTCGAGGGGATGCGGTCGATGCTGAGCGACAATTGGGATTTCGGGGCGATCGGCAAGGCGCTGCTTGCGATCGCAATCGTCGCTGCGGTGAGCCAGGGACTGAGCTTGGCCGCACTGCGGGGACGCCTCGATCGGGGCTGACCTGGATGTCTGAAAACCGCTAGTACCGCTGGGCTCCGTCCGCTTGGATGGAGAGGTGAACGAGATCGCCACCCCCATCGACGACGACCGGTGCTACCGGGCCATGCAGAGTCGGGACGCCCGTTTCGACGGCTGGTTCATCGCCGGCATCACGTCGACCGGCATCTACTGCCGACCCAGTTGTCCGGCACCCGTGCGGCCGAAGCGAGAGAATGTTCGCATCTTCCCGACCGCAGCTGCGGCCCAGTCGGCCGGCTTCCGCTCGTGCAAACGATGTCGACCGGACGCGTCACCCGGCTCGCCCGAATGGACCGTGCGCGACGACCTCGTCGGCCGCGCCATGCGGCTGATCGAGTCGGGCGCCGTGGACCGGATCGGCGTGGCCGGCCTGGCCGGCCAGTTGGCCGTGAGCGAACGACACCTGCACCGCCTGCTCGTCGAGCACCTGGGCGCAACGCCGATCGCGCTCGCTCGGGCCCACCGGGGCAACCTCGCCCGCATCCTCCTCGAGACAAGCTCCATGCCCATCACCGATGTCGCGTGGGCTGCCGGGTTCTCCAGTGTTCGCCAGTTCAACGACACCATTCGCTCGATCTACGACCGCACCCCGTCCCAGCTTCGGGCCAAGCGACGCACGGAGGCGTCTGCATCCGAGACCGGAATCGCCGTGTCCGTTCGCCTTGCATCCCGCGGTCCGCTCGACGCCGAATGGCTTCTCGGCTTCCTGAACGGACACGGCGCCCCCGGCACCATGTCGGGCGACTCCGACCATCACCAACGAGTACTTCGACTCCATGGCGGCCCCGGCCTCGTCTCGCTGTCCGTCCAGGACGAAGTCTGGACGGCCGATTTCCAGCTGACCACGATCGCCGACCTTGCGGAAGCGATCGCCAGCACCCGCCGACTCCTCGACCTCGACGTCGATCCCGAGTGGGTGGGCGAACACCTCGGTGCGGACCCCCTCCTCGCCCCTGAACTCCGCGCCGGCGTGGGCGTGCGGATCCCCGGCTCGACCGACGGCTTCGCTAGTGCCGTCGGCACCATCGTCGGCCAGCAGGTATCGGTCGCCGGCGCTCGCACGCTGCTCGGACGCATCGTCGAACGACACGGCGAGACCCATCCACTCGACTCGGCGTTCCGACAGTTCCCCACAGCCGAGGTTCTGGCCGACGCAGATCTGGACGGCCTCGGGCTCACCAACCGCCGAATCGCAACGATTGGCGCGCTGGCCAGAGCGATCGCAAGCGAGGAGATCGACCTCGATCCCGTCGCCGATCGCGACCGGACCGCCAGTCAGCTGTTGGCCCTTCCCGGGGTTGGTCCGTGGACCGTCAACGTCATCCGCATGCGAGTCCTCGGCGATCCCGACGTCCTGCTGCACAACGATCTCGTGATCGCCCGAGAGCTCGCGCGTATTGGCGCGACCGAAAACGGCCACGCACAGTGGAGCCCGTGGCGTTCGTACGTCACGGCGATGCTCTGGGCGACGGTGGGAAAGAGGAGAGCATGAACTACGCAACGACGACAGGCACGTTGGCGCGGATCGAGCACGATTCACCGGTGGGTGAGTTGACGATCATCGCGTCTGCAGAGGCGGTGAGAGCGGTGCTCTGGCCGAACGAACGACCGGGCCGGGTGACGATCAAGGAACGGGTCGATGCCGGCTCGAACGCGATCATCGACCAGGCCCGTCGCGAGCTCGACGAGTACTTCACCGGTGCGCGCACGCGTTTCGAGGTCCCGGTCGACATCGTCGGCACGGACTTCCAGCGGTCCGTGTGGCGGGCGCTCACGACGATCACCTACGGCACGACGCGAAGCTACGGCTCGCTCGCCGACACGATCGGCAAACCCCAGGCGGCTCGTGCGGTTGGCGCAGCAACCGGACTCAACCCGATCTCGATCATCGTTCCCTGCCATCGGCTGATCGGCACGAACGGATCCATGACCGGGTTCGCAGGTGGGCTCGATGCGAAGCGGTGGCTGCTGCAGCATGAGCAGAACACCGTGGCCAGTCTGAAGATCTGAGCGCATCACGGTTACCGGCGGGTAACTTGCGCGTGTTCGTTCTACACTCGGCTCCATGACGTCGACGGTCAACTCCGCACCATCCACGGCAGAACGACGGGCGGCCGGCGAGGAGAAACCGCGCTTCCGCGGGCTCATCCATCTCCTCGCCTTCTCGTCAGCGCTGACGCTGGCGCCGATCCTCATCGTCGTCACCCCGGGCGTGGCACCCCGCTTCATCATGGCCGTCTACGGCCTTGCCATCGTCGGCCTGTTCGGGGTCAGCGCGCTCTATCACCGCAACGACTGGGGACCGAAGGGTCTCGGCATCATCCGTCGAATCGACCACTCGATGATCTTCATCGCAACGGCCGCCACCCACACCCCCATCGCGCTGCTGGCGCTGCCCCGGGGACCGGGGTGGTTCCTCTTCACCATCGTGTGGACCGGCGCCGTGCTCGGCATCATGGGACGGCTCTTCTTCACCGACGCACCGTACGCCCTGGTGGCGATCCCCTACGTCGTCGTCGGATGGTCTTCGCTGTTCGTCATCAACCACGTCTGGACCGAACTCGGGGTGCCCGGCTTCGTCCTCCTGCTCGCGGGTGGCGGTCTCTACACCTTGGGTGCGGTCATCTACGCGCTGCACAGGCCCAACCCCTGGCCGAATCACTTCGGCTACCACGAGATCTTCCACGCGTTGACCGTCGGCGGCGCAGCCTGCCACTACGTCGTCATCGCCATTTTCGTTCGCGGACTCGTCTGATCCGACCCGAATCACGGGCGAACAACAAAAAGCGGGCTCAGGATTCGTGGCCACCCAACGCGGTCGCATAGGTTCCGCAAATGCGCCGCCATTTTCATCTGTTTTTGGTCCTTGCCCTCCTCGCACCAGCACTCGCTGTGGCCGCACTGACCGCACAACCTGCGGGGGCCCAAGCGGACGCGGGCACGGTTTTGGCGGCCAACCGCATCGACATCAACAACATTCATTTCGACTTCCTCAAACGTTCTGCCACCGCCGACGAGTTGGCTCGCTACGAGAACTCGCTCGGCCGTCGATTCACGGAACAGGAGTTGTCCGCTCGAGTGCTCGGCTCCAGCGAGGCGTTCGAGAACGCGAACAAGAATCTTCGCCGTTGGATCAACACGGTCAGCAGGGAAGTCGCCGGTCGATCGACGACTCGTGCGGAGTTCCGAGAGCTGCGTCGCCTCCACAACCAGACCGACGGCAAGCCCCGAGACAAGCGACGGGCCGTCGCCACGAAGGTCCTGCAAGACAACGCCTATGACCCGGATGGGTTCGCCGTCACCCGTCTCAACGTCAAGCGACGCGACAGCGGCGCCATCCGCTGGGTGACCATCGACGTCAACGGTCCGGTCCTCATCGATCAGCTCGAGGTCCAGGTACACATCGACGGCGAAGCCATCACCGGCAGCGTCGAGATTCGGAACAACGGCCAGACCATCCGACTCCGACCCGATCACACCACCACAGCCTGGGGAAACACCCTCGTCAGCGTGTTGGCCGGCCCGAACCGCACCTTCCGTGCCGACGTCGAACAGACCGTCCAACGTTCCGACCAGGCCCTCTTCCCCGACATTCGGGTGGTGGCCTACTACGGCAACCACATCACGCCGGTGCTCGGTGTGCTGGGTGAAACCGGACCGGTCCAAGCGGCTGCCCGAGTGAAGGCTGCGGCCGCACCCTTCTCCGAACCCGGACGCCCGGCCGTCGGCGCATTCGAGATGATCGTGACCGTCGCCCAGGGCTCGGCAGGAGCCGACGGCAACTACAGCCATCCGTCAAACATCGACGACCTCCGCCCATGGATCGACGTCGCCCGCGAGGAAGGCCTCTACGTCATCCTCGACATCCAGCCGGGCCGAAGCGACTTCTTCACCGAGAGCGTCCGGTACCGCGAGCTCCTCCTGGAGCCGCACGTCGGGCTCGCGCTCGACCCCGAATGGCGCATGGGTCCGACCCAACGACCGGGCCAGACCGTCGGATCGGTCACCGCCGCTGAAGTCAATCAGGTGTCCGAATGGCTGTCCGACCTGGTCATTCAGAACGACCTGCCCGAGAAGATGTTCATCGTCCACCAGTTCCAGACCCGGATGATCAAGAACCGCGAAGACCTGATCGATCGACCCGGTCTCGCCACCATCATTCACGCCGACGGCTTCGGTGGGCGGGCCATCAAGCTCCAGACGTACGGCATTCTCCAGGTCCAGGAGCCCTTCTGGAACGGGTTCAAGCTGTTCATCGACGAAGACACCAACATCTTCCGCCCCGCCGACGTCCTGAACTTCACGACGGTCCCCGTCCCCGACCTGATCACGTACCAATAACGACCGCGCCTGCGCCGTATTTCTGGGCACGCTCGGAATCAACCTGCTAAAACCCTTGTTCCTGCTTGACGGTGGGTTACGCAATAAAGGCCGGAGGCGAGGCTGGCCGAAGTCCCGAGGAGGACAAAAATGGGAGTATTTGATTTCGTGCGCAATGCAGGTGCCAAGATCGGCATCGGCAAGAGCACCGACGAGATTGCCGCAGAGGAAGCTGCCGAGGAGGCCGCAAAGGTCGCCGAACGCGCCGCCGCCACGGCGAAGCGACGCAACGCTGCGAAGGAGCGCATGCGGAAGGCCGCCGAGGCCAAGCGCAGCGCTGAGCAGAAGGAGAAGCGCGAGGAGGCCAAGAAGTCCGTCGAGCTCGAGAAGTACGTGCGCGACATGGGTCTCGAGGTCGTCGGTCTCGACATTCGCTTCGACGACGGCACGGCCTTCATCGACGGTGAAGCCGTCGACTCCGCCACCAAGGAGCGTGTCATCCTCGCCGTTGGCAACGCCTACGGCGTGGAGAAGGTCGACGAAGAGATGACCGTCGCCTCCGACGACGGCGGCGACGCCGAGATGTACGTCGTCGAGTCCGGCGACACCCTCTGGGCAATCGCCACCGCCGCCTACGGCGACGGCAACCGCTACCCGGAGATCTTCGAGGCCAACAAGCCAATGCTCAAGGACCCCGACGAAATCTTCCCGGGCCAGGTGCTGCGCATCCCGCAGTAATCGATCCGAGAATCGTGACGGAACGGGGTCTTCGGACCCCGTTCTTCGCGTTTTCGACGACCATCACTCAGCCGCCGTCCGCGACCGCCGATGCTGGATGCGATGACGCAACTCGACCTCGTCACCCAGCAAACGGCGCTGGCCCTGCTCCGCCTGCGCGGCGAGACCGCGGGCCAGGCCCTCGCAGTGCAACTGCTTCGCCGCTGGGACGACCTCGACGATGAACAGCGCACGACCTTCTTCACCTTTCTGCTGACCGACCTCGGGCCCGACCCGGCGGCCATCGACGGTGCGATCGAGCGCTACCGCGAAGACTCGAACCCCCAACACATGCTCGAGTTGTCCGAAGCCGCCGAGTCGCAACGGCAACCGCTCTTCCGGGCCTTGAACACGGCCCCGGGGGGCATCGCTGCACTCCTCGAGATGCGTACTGCCCTGCTGGCCCGTCGACGCACACACCCCGAACTCGGTCCGGTCGAACACGATCTGTCCCACCTGCTGCGCTCGTGGTTCAACCGCGGCTTCCTCCATCTCGAACAGCTCGACTGGACCACCCCGGCCCACGTGCTCGAGAAGCTCATCGAGTACGAGGCCGTCCACGAGATCCGCGGATGGGACGACCTTCGCCGCCGCCTCGCGCCCGACCGTCGATCCTTCGGGTTCTTCCATCCGGCGCTGCCCGGCGAGCCGGTCATCTTCGTCGAAGTGGCACTCACCAACGGCATGGCGAGCTCGATTCAGGATGTGATCGACGCTCCCAATCCGGACGGTCCACCGGAAGACGCCGACGCAGCGATCTTCTACTCGATCACGAACTGCCAGACGGGCCTTCGGGGCATCTCGTTCGGCAGCTTCCTCATCAAGCAGGTGACCGAGCGGCTCGCCGGCGAGATGCCGGGACTCACGACCTTCGCCACACTCTCGCCGATCCCGGGATTCGCCGGCTGGCTCGAGGGCGAAGATCCCGATGCGGACACCACCGACCGCGACCTGATGGAACGCCGGTGTGCCCAGTACTTGTTGGGAGCGCGCCGCGGCCAGCTCCCACTGGACCCGGTCGCCCGATTCCACCTTCGCAACGGCGCCCGCGTCGATCGAATCAACTGGCAGGGCGACATCTCCGCGAAGGGCATGAAGGAGTCTCACGGGCTCCTCGTGAACTACCGCTACTCCGGCGAGGACCTGCTCGGCAATCACGACGCGCTCGTCCAGGACGGCGTCGTGATCGCCTCGCCAGACGTGCTCGCGCTCGCCGGCGACACGATCGATACGAGCCTCGTCGCGGATTCCCCCACCCGAGTTGCTCCCTGATCGAAACCGGGGCACCCTGAGTGGACAACTGAATAATTCCTCGGGGTAGGGGTGTAAGTCCCGACCGGCGGTGATGCGCAAGCGATTGCGACAAGCCCGCGAGCCTCCGTGCACTCCACGGGCGGCTGACCAGGTGAGATTCCTTGGGCCGACGGTAAGAGTCCGGATGGGAGAGGAGACTGTATGTTCACCGGATTGGTGGAAGAGTGTGGGCGCGTGCTCGCACTCGAACCTGTTGGTGACGGTGTACGGCTGCGCATTGCGGCCTCCACCGTCCTTGATGACGTCACGATGGGCGCGTCCATCGCGGTCAACGGCGTATGCCTGACCGTCGTCGACTTCGACGACGAGTCGTTCGCGATCGATGCGGTCCCGGAGACCATGGATCGATCGAGTCTCGGCACGCTCGAGCCGGGAAGCGCGGTGAATCTCGAACGTTCGGTTCGGGCCCACGATCGCCTCGGCGGTCACATCGTGCAGGGTCACGTCGATGGCACGACCACGATCACGCGCGTCGACAGCCTCGATGACGGATCGTTCGAGTACCACTTCGGACTCGATGAACAGACGGCCCGGTACGTGGTCGAGAAGGGGTCCATCACCGTCGACGGCATCAGCCTGACGGTGGCCTCCCTCTCCGACGACGCCTTCTCCATCGCGGTCATTCCCCACACCGCATCGGTCACCACGCTCGGCGAACGGGCCGTCGGTGACCTCGTCAACCTTGAAGTCGACGTGCTTGCCAAGTACGTCGAACGCCAGCTGAACCTCCGACAGGTGAACTCATGACCACAACCGATTCCCCCACCTCCACCGACACCATGCTCGACCCGATCGAAGACGCACTCGCCGACTTCGCTGCCGGAAAGTTCGTCGTGGTGGTCGACGACGAAGACCGCGAGAACGAGGGTGACCTCATCATCGCGGGCGCCAACCTCACCGAAGAGCAGATGGCGTTCATGATTCGCCACACCTCCGGTGTGATCTGCGCGCCGATGCTCGACGACCTCGCCGACCGGCTCCGTCTGCCGCTGATGGTGGCCGAGAACACCGAATCGCACCGCACCGCCTTCACGGTCACCGTCGACCTCATCGAAGGCTGCACGACCGGTATCTCCGCCGGCGACCGGGCTCGCACGCTGCGGGCCCTGTCGGATCCGAACACCGTCGCCGGCGACCTGGCCCGACCGGGGCACATCTTCCCGCTCCGAGCCCGCGGTGCCGGTGTGCTCAAGCGAGCCGGTCACACCGAGGCCGCCATCGACCTCTGCCGCATGGCCGACCTTCCACCGGTCGGTGCGTTGTGCGAGATCGTCAACGACGACGGCACGATGAAGCGCCTGCCCGAGTGTCGGGCGTTCGCGGACGAGCACGGCCTGAAGCTCATCTCGATCGCCGACCTGATCCGCTACCGCCGCAAGAGCGAGAAGCTGGTCGAGCACTTCGCCGAAGCCGCGATCCCCACCGAGTTCGGTGAGTTCACGGCCCACGCCTATCGCAGCATCGTCGACGGCGAAGAGCACCTCGCCTACACGATGGGCGATCTGAGCGGCGAAAACGTGCCGCTCGTTCGTGTGCACTCGGAATGCCTCACCGGCGACATCCTCGCTTCCGAACGCTGCGACTGTGGACCACAGCTGCGGACGGCGTTGCGCATGATCGCCGAGGAAGGAACTGGCGTGCTCGTGTACCTTCGCGGCCACGAGGGTCGTGGCATCGGTATCGGCCACAAGATCCGTGCCTACGGTCTGCAGGACGAGGGCATGGACACCGTCGATGCGAACACCGCTCAGGGTCTCCCCGTCGACTCCCGCGAATACGGGGTCGGCGCCAACATCCTCGCCGACCTCGGCGTGAGCTCGATGCGGCTCATGACCAACAACCCGGCCAAGTACGGCGGCCTCGAAGGCTACGGCCTCGAAATCACCGAACGGGTCGCCATCGAGACGGCGATGACCGCCAACAACGAGCGGTACCTGACGACGAAGCGTGACCGCATGGGCCACATGTTCGGGGAGGACAACTGATGGCATCCGGCGACGAACGAGCCTCCACACCGGATCTCGACGGGTCGGGTCTCCGTATTGCGATCATTGCGTCACGATGGAACGCCGCGATCGTCGACCGGCTGGTCGACGGCGCCGTGCGCGGCCTCGAGTCCTTCGGTGTGAGCCACATCGAACAGGTCAGCGTTCCCGGCGCATTCGAGTTGCCTATGGCGGCCCGCCTCATCGCCGGCAGCGGCCGAATCGACGGCATCGTCGTCGTCGGAGCGGTCATCCGTGGTGAAACCACCCACTACGAACTCGTCGCCAACGAATGCGGTCGCGGCATCCAGGACGTCCAGCTCGAGACCGGCGTTCCCGTCGGCTTCGGTGTACTGACCGTCGAGAACGTCGACCAGGCCAACGCACGCTCGGAAGGACCCGGTGGGCACAACGTGGGCGAGGAAGCCGCCGTCGTGGCGGTCGAGCTCGCGTCGTTGGCCGCCGACTGGGCCAGCTGAAACGGCCCCCAAAACGAGAAAGAGGGTGGTGGAGGTTTGCTTCCCGCCCGAAACAAACCTCGCACCACCCGAAGCGAAACCCGCCAGAGTCGCTCGATGAAGAAGGATTCGGCCCGATCGGGCGATTTCCTTAGCGTGGTTACATCTTTGTAACTCGACCGACATATCGTGCAAAACGCAACGAAAATCGAGCATCGCTGTCCTCGTGGGCAAAACACCCCGAAAAACTCCTTTTCAAATCACATGCAATTGAAAAGAAAACCTCTAGGGTGCACCCTGCCCACGTCGAGATCCGCCGACTCGACTTGGGAAGTCCCCGGTCGCGTTCCGCCATGCGACCGGGGGCGCTTCATTTTTCGGCCAAGGACGCTGACGTCGCCCAAAATCTCGACGCAGCGTGTCAGAGCAGCGTTGCAAGCGCCCAGACGGTCATCACCAGACCAAAGGCGATGAAGACCAGCGTTCGGATCAACGGCGGCCGTTCCAGGTCGCCGGCGTCGCGTCGATGCTCTGGCGGCCGCACGAGTGCCATGGCGTTTCCCGCCACCAACGCACCCCCGAGCGCGAGCGTGAGCAGCGGCAGCAGATTGTCGCCAAGGAACAGCGTCTGACCGAGAACCATCTCGTGCACCCTACAGTTCCGCGACATCTTCAGATTGTCCTCAAGCTTCGTGAAGGCCTCACCGATGCTTTGAGTGTCTGGTGATTCGCCCTCACCGGATGCAACAAGGAACGGGGCGGGAGTCGCGACTCCCTCCACGCATCACGACAACACTTCGGTGTTGGCACCCTCCGTGGCTCCTGCCCTTCCCTTGTACTCCCGCCGCCGGCCAGCCGTTCGAAGGTCAGCCCAGGCGGTAGACGCTCACGGCGTAGTCGGCTCCGTCGACAAAGCGATCGCCGTCCCATGTGGCGAAGCGGTCTTCGAGCGTGAAGCCGACGGCACTCGCCTGAGCATCCATGGTGCCGAGGTCGTAGCGGTCGGGCAGCAGGCTGAAGCCCGTGACCCATCGGCCCTGCGGCTCCAGATGATCGGACATGCGCCGCACCACGTCGGCTTCGATCCCCGGTTCCACGAAGATCATGACGTTGCCGGCCATGACGATCAGATCGAACCGTTCGCCCAACGCAACGGTCGACGCGTCGGCCAGTTCCCACCGAATGTCGGGAGCGTTCGCACGAGCGGTGTCGAGCATCGCCGGGTCCAGGTCGAATCCGACGACCCGCACGCCCCGCCGAGCCAGCTCGATGGCCACGCGGCCAGTGCCGCAGCCGGCGTCCAGCACCTGCGTCGGCTCGTACCGCTGCACGAACGCGACCTCACCGTGCGGGTCCTGGCCGGCCGCCGCCATCTCGCGCCACTTCCGGTCGTAGTCGTCGCCACGGGCGCCGTCCGACGCCTGCCATCGTGACCGTCCGGGCGTGGTCACATCGTCGACGGGTTGCGGGCCATGTTCGCGAACCGCGTGTACTGCGGAAGGAAGGCCAGCCGAATCGTGTCGGTCGGGCCGTTACGGTGCTTGGCCACGATCACCTCGGCGATACCGGCGTCGGGGCTCTCCGGGTTGTAGACCTCGTCGCGGTACAGGAACATCACGATGTCCGCATCCTGCTCGATTGCGCCGGACTCACGAAGGTCCGACAGCATCGGCCGCTTGTCCTGACGAGACTCGAGCGTTCGGGAAAGCTGCGACAGGCCGATCACCGGCACCTCGAGCTCACGGGCGAGGATCTTCAGGTTTCGGGAGATCTCCGAGATCTCGACCTGACGACTCTCCACGTTCGCTCGACCGGTCATGAGCTGGATGTAGTCCACGATCACGACACCGAGATCGCCGACCTGCGACTTGAGGCGGCGGGCCCGGGCACGAATGTCCATCACGGTGAGACCCGGATTGTCGTCGATCCAGATCGGTGCCTCGGAGAGCCGACCCACACCCTGGCTGATCTTGGTCCAGTCGCTCTCTTCGAGCTTGCCGTCTCGGACGTTCTTCGAATCGACTCGAGACTCCGAGCAAAGCATGCGCTGGGACAATTCGAGATTGCCCATCTCCAACGAGAACAGCAGCACCGGACGATTCGCCTCGATCGCAGCGTGCGTGGCGATGTTCAGCGCAAACGAGGTCTTGCCCATGGCGGGCCGTGCGCCGATCACGATGAGGGCGTTCGGTTGGAGACCTGACGTGAGCTCGTCGAGGTCCACGAAGCCGGTTGGGGTACCCGTGATCTGCTCGTCCCGTTCGTAGAGCATCTCGAGGCGATCGAGGTTCTGCTCGATCAGCGTGCGCATGTCGGCCATGGAGTCGCTGCTGCGGCCCTGGGCGATCTCGAACACCATGTTCTCGGCCTGATCGACCGTCTTCACCACGTCTTCGGGCCGGTTGTAGGCCATCTCGGCGATCTCGTTCGACACCGTGATGAGCCGACGCAACATCGAGTTCTCGCGAATGATCTCGGCGTACTTGCGAGCGCCGGAGATGGCCGGTGCCTGCGACTGCAGATCCATCAGCGCCGCCGGGCCACCCACACCTTCGAGCAGACCGCTGCGATCGAGCAGGTCGCCGACGGTGACGACGTCGGCTTCGTCGCCACTGGCGGCGAGCGTGGAGATCGCATCGAAGATGTGTTGGTGCGACGGCCGGTAGAAGTGGGACGACTCGACGGTCTCGAGCGCCGTGTCGATCGCCTCGCGGGACAGCAGCATCGCGCCGAGCAACGACTGCTCCACCTGCACGTTGTGCGGTGGCGTACGAGCGGACGAGCCGCCGCCCCGGGGCGGAGCGGGATCGTCCGGATAGGAGTCGTCCGGGTAGTAGTCGTCGGGAGGAGCGTCAGACACGAGCGGTCACCTTCTGGTCGAGTCCATCCTGCCGACAGAGTCTGACAATCTCGGAACGATGGGCGGCAGGCAGGGTGATCGGCACCGTCCCATGGTGCCGTGAAATGCCTGTGGGTCAGAAGTGGGTAACCGGGGGATTGTCGGTGGATAACCGGGGGAATCTCATCCCCACGCGCCATCCACACCTGTGGATGGACTGTGGACAGACCCCGGCTTGTCCACACACTCCCACGTCGTCACAACTTCCCAACGACACTTGTCGTCCCACGCTCCCCCGGCATCCGAAAACGACACTGGCCCCGCCACCGTTGCCGGGGCGGGGCCAGTTGTTCGAATCGTTGGACCGACGGTCCGGTCGATCAGTCTTCTGCCGTGACCTCGATCGACACCGGGAACTGCACGTCGGGATGAATCTTGGTCATCACCATGTGGGATCCCACGGTCTTGATCGGAGCGTCGAGCATCAGTGCCTTGCGGTCGATCACGATGCCCGTCTGGGCTTCGATCGCTTCCGAGATGTCGGCAGCGGAAACCGAGCCGAACAACGTGGAACCGTCACCGGACTTCGCCGACATGGCGATGACCTGCGGCACCAGCTGCGTGGCGATGAGATCGGCATCGGCGCGGCTTTCGGCATTGCGGGCGGCCGAAGCCTTGCGCATTGCCTCGGCCTCGGCCTGGGCACCCTTCGTGGCCTTGTAGCCAAGACCCTGCGGAAGGAGGTAGTTGCGGTAGTAGCCGTTGGACACGGAGACGACATCGCCTCGCTGGCCGAGGCCGTCCACGTTCGACTTGAGAATGACGTCCATCAGACCTCCTCGGTCGTCTCTGCAGCCTCAGCTGCTTCGGCTGCCGGTGCCTCTGCGGCATCGCTGTTCTCGGCGGCGGCGTCGTCACGACGGTCCGGACGTGGGCCACGATCGCCGCGGTCGCCACGATCGCCCCGGTCGCCGCGGTTGTTCCGCTGCGTGGTGACGCGAGTCGTGTACGGCAGGAGCGCCATTTCACGGGCGTTCTTGATCGCACGTGCGACCTCAGCCTGCTGCTGCGTGTCGTTGCCGGTGACGCGACGGGCACGCACCTTGGCTCGATCGGACACGAACCGCTTGAGCAGGTTGACGTCCTTGTAGTCGATGTACTCGACCTTGTCGGTCGTGAGGACCGACACCTTCTTCTTTGCGCGTCGTGAATTGTCCTTGTTCTTGACGCGAACTGGCTTCTTGGCCATGTGTCTGTGTTCCTTGTTCGTTCTGGGAGGTGGGGCCCTAGAAGGGCTCTTCGTTCATGTCGTACTGGGGAGCGGGAGCAGGCTCGTTCGAGACAGCGCGCGGTGCACCGCCGCCGCCTCCACTGAAGCCGCCGCCACCGCCGTCGCCCTTGTACTCGTTGCGGGTGAGTTCGACGGTCGCCCACTTGAGGCTCGGTGCGACGTCATCGGCGATGACCTCGACCTTGCTGCGGCGATCGCCGTCCTGGGTTTCCCAGGACCGCTGGTCGAGGCGGCCATGGACGACGACGCGCGAGCCCTTGGTGAGGGAGTCGCTCACGTTCTCCGCCAGCTGACGCCAGCAGGTCACGTCGAAGTAGGAGACCTTGTCTTCCTGCCCGTCGCGACCCTTCAGGTTCCAGGCAACGCCGAAGTTCGCGACTGCGGCACCGCTCGGGGTGAAGCGCAGTTCGGGATCTCGGGTGAGGTTGCCAACGATGGTGACTGTGTTGTCGTACGCCATGGTGTTTCGCCTTTCCGGCTCTAAGCCGTTGCGTCGGCGCCGAGCAGACCACGCTTGGTGGCTTCGTGCTCGGGGAGCCGAATGATCTTTTGGCGGACGACATCGTCCGCGAGACGCAGGGCACGATCCACGGAGTGGAGGTTCTTGCCCTCGGGAAGCAGGATCTCGAGCACCACGTAGGTGCCTTCCCACTTGTGGTTGATCCGATAGGCAAAGCGGCGCTTGCCCCAGTTGTCGACCTTGGCGATCGAGCCACCGTCGGCTTCGACTGTCTCAGCAATCAGGCCCTTCAGATGCTTCTGGACGTCGGCATCAGCAACGTCGGCATCAAAAATGACCATCAATTCGTACGCTCGCATTACGAGCATCACCTCCCTCTGGACCCGGCGTGGCCGGGGCCCCGGACTTCGGAGCAGGGTTTGCAGTTGTGCATGGCCTCCGGGTTGCCGTGACGGCGCCCCAAGGACCAACGCTCAAGCCTACAAACGCCGAGACGCGAATCCGAATCGAATTCTGCTTTCGACACTAGCCGGGGTGTCTGACACGCAACCCGGGAGCCACTCGTGGCGGGCTGAATTCGCAGGAACTCGGGGCAGTCCCGCAGAATTGGGGCGTGTCCTCTCCCGCGGCGTCCCCACCACCCATCCCCGACTGGGCGTCCCAACCCCCGCCGCCCGCACCACCGCCCCCGCCCACCGGCATGACGGCCGGCTGGTACGGCGACCCGTGGAACGCCGCGCCGTGGCGTTGGTACGACGGTGTCTCCTGGACCGGTCACACCGTGGCCACACCGCCGGGCCAGGCCGAGGCTCGCAAGCCACGCCTTCCCTCGTTCCTGAGCGTTCCCGTCATCGTCACCGCCCTCCCCGGGACGGTGCTCATCGGCGTCGGCGCCGTACTCGTGCCCCTGGCGATCCTGCTCGGCTTCGTTCCACTCCTGCTCGTCGTCCCGGTGCTGTTGTGGATGGACCGACTCGAACCCGAGCCCTGGTCGGCCCGCCTCCACGCCTTCCTGTGGGGGTCGTTCGTCGCCGGAGCCGTCTCCGTGGTCGTCAACACGATCACGGCCATCGCGACGACCGAAACGATCGCCGCCGTCGTCTCCGCTCCGATCATCGAGGAGATCATGAAGGGCCTCGCCATCGTGTGGGCGGTCCGGCGAAAGGAAGTCGACGGCGTGATGGACGGTCTCGTCTACGCCGGCTTCGCCGGAATCGGCTTCGCCGTGATCGAGGACTTCCTCTACTTCTTCAACGCCGACGGCGAAGGGCTCCTGCTGCAGACGTTCGTCGGACGCGCGCTGCTCACGCCCTTCGCCCACCCGCTCTTCACTGCGTGGACCGGTCTGGCCATCGGCCTCGCCGTCCGGCGGCAGGCACCGCTCATCACCGCATGGTGGGGTCTCGCGTTGGCCATCGCCAGCCATGCAGCCTGGAACGGGTCACTCAGCGTTGCCGAGGACGAAACCGGCATGGTCTTCACCCTCATCGTGCTTCTCGGCTTCGTGGCCCTCTTCCTCGGAACGGGTGTGGCGGTGGTGGTCCTGCGCGGTCGGGACCAGAAGCGGTTCACCGAGCTCCTGCCGTTCCTCGGTCAGCGCTACGGGCTGCCGCCCGACGAACTCGCAGCACTGTCCACATGGCCGGCCCGACGACAGGCGCGTCGGACCATGCAGAAGGCCGACCGCAAACGGTTCGACGCCCGAGCCGCCGCCCTGCATCGGCTCGCGGCTCTCTACGACCATCCGACGCCGCCGGACCCGGCGGATGAGCTTCGACTGCGCGCCCAACTCGCCGAGGCCTCCGCCTGAGTGTTCACGAGGGGTTCCGCAGTCCCAGGAAATAGCCGACGATCGCCGGCGGTTCTCCACACCATGAAGCTCCCGTCGTTCGTCTCCCGCCGGCCACCCCTGACCCAGTCGATCGAGACCGGCACGGTGCGCTGGCAGCGGGATCTCGACGCGGCACTGGCCGAGTCCGAAGCGCAGGGTCGACCCGTGTTCGCGCTCTTCCAGGAGGTGCCCGGCTGTGCCGGTTGCCAACAGTTCGGCGCCGACGTGCTCTCGGATCCGCTGGTCGTCGAGGTGATCGAGACGGAGTTCATCCCGCTCCTCATCCACAACAACGCCGAAGGCCCCGACGCTGATGTGCTCGCGCGCTACGGCGAGCCGGCGTGGAACTATCAGGTCGTTCGGTTCCTCGATGCCGTCGGGGTCGACCTCATCCCGCGCCGCGATCGGGTGTGGGAGACCGGGCCTCTGCTGACGCGGATGGTCACCGCCCTGCACGCCGCCGGACGGGCCGTGCCCGACCATCTCCTGCTGCTCGAACAGGAGCACAGCGATCGGCTCGAGGAGCTCGTCGTCGCGCAAGGCTGCTTCTGGGTCGGCGAGTCCCAGCTCGGTCAGATCGATGGCGTCGTGACGACCGAAGCCGGATTCCTCGACACCGCCGAAGTCACCGTCGTTCGGTACGACCCGGAGCGAATCGGTCGGGAGGAGCTCATCGCCGATGCGACCCGTCGCGGCGTGGCCAGCGCGGTGTTCGACCGCAGTGACGGCCGCTACCGGCGAGCACCGGAGTCCGATCAGAAACGTCAGCTCGGTGGCGGTTCGACGGTCGGATTCACCCCAGCGCAGCTCACCAAGCGGAACGCGTTCGTGCGGACGTCGGCAGCCGACGCCGACCGCTTCGTGTTCCCCAGCCAACGCTGACGACGCCATCACCACCCGCCGCTAGCCTCTGGGCATGTCGACGCTCGTCTGCTTCCATGCCCATCCCGACGACGAAGCGATCCAAACCGGCGGGTTGATGGCGAAAGCCGCAGCCGCCGGACATCGGGTCGTGCTCGTGTGCGCAACGCGGGGTGAACAGGGCGAACCGGTCGAGGGCGTGCTCGAACCGGGCGAGGAGCTCTGGCAGCGCCGCATCGAGGAGTTGAAGGTTTCGGCCGCCGCGCTCGGCGCCGACGAGCCGATCCTGCTCGGCTACGAGGATTCCGGGATGATGGACGAACCGGCCAACGAGAACCCGGCGTGCTTCTGGCAGGCTGACCACGACGAGGCCGTTCAGCGATTGGCGACCATCCTGCAAGACGTCGAAGCCGACGTCCTCACCATCTACGACGACCACGGCGGGTACGGACATCCCGATCACATCCGGGTGCACACGGTCGGGCGAGCGGCCGCCGAGGAGGTCGGGATCGAGCACGTCTACGAAGCGACCGTGAACCGCGACGCCATGCGCGTCATGGTCGAGGCCGCCCGAGCCAGCGGCGAGTTCGACGACGAGGACGGCGACGGTCCCGACACCGAGACGTTCGGAACCGCGGAGAAGGACATCAGCTACTCCATCGACGTCGCCGAGTTCGTCGCACAGAAGCGGGCGTCGATGCTCGCCCACCGCAGTCAGATCGGTCCCGACAGCTTCTTCCTGACGATGGACGACGCCATGTTCGCGATGGCGTTCGGCACCGAGTCGTTCAACATCCCCGGCCGGACCGACACCGGTGGCCCGGAATCGATCGACATGCTGCCGGGTTTGGAGGCTTCATGACTACGGAACCACGCACACCACCCACGAGTGGACGAACGGAAAGGGCGCTCCGGTGAACGCAGACATCGAGTTCTTCTGGGACCCCGTCTGCCCCTTCGCCTGGATCACCTCCCGCTGGATCGTGAAGGTCCAGGAACAGACCGACTACTCGGTCGACTGGCGCTTCATTTCGCTTCGCCTCCTCAACAAGGACAAGAACTACGCCACGGACTTCCCGCCCGAATACGAGCACGGCCACACCGCCGGTCTTCGGATGCTCCGCACGGCCGCAGCCGTACGAGCAGACCTCGGCCGCGACGCCATGGGCCCCCTCTACACCGAGCTCAGCAGCGCATCGTTCGACCAGGAACCCAACGAGAGCTACCGACTGTCCCTCGGCACCGTCCCCATGGTCTCGGCCGCACTTGAACGGGCCGGGCTTCCCACCTCCTACGCCGACGCCGTCGACGACGCGTCGTGGGATGCCGTGATCGAGGAGGAGACGGAGCTCGCCCTCACGCGTACCGGCCGCGACGTCGGCACGCCGATCATCACGTTCCAGCCGCCGAACGGTCTGTCGTTCTTCGGTCCGGTCATCAGCCGGATCCCGGACGACGCCGACGCCGTCCCACTGTGGAACGCGGTGACCACGCTCGCCGCCTACCCCGGCTTCGCCGAGATGAAGCGTTCGCTGCGCGAGACGCCGCAGCTGCGGGTTTTCGGCGAGCTCACCGAAAACCCGGAGTTCGAGGATTGGCAGGGTGGCGCCCGCGCCGCCCACCTGCCCGAGAACAACTGACGGCTCGCCTCAGCGACGTCGGCGGATCAGTCCCTCCTGCGCCACGGTCGCAAGGTGGGTGCCTGACGCATCGAACACGTTGCCGGTGGCCAGCCCACGCGTGCCGGTCACGCCGTGGCCGCGCACGTCCATGAGCACCCAATCGTCGGCTCGCACCGGGCGATGGAACCACATCGCGTGATCGAGGCTCGCCATCATGAAGCGTTGGTCCCAGTCGTCGCCGGCGGGTCCTTCGGGATGCGACGCCGCCACGGCTTCCATCGCGTTCACGTCGGTCATGTAGGCGAGCGCGCACGCGTGCACGGCCGGATCGTCGGGGAGGTCGACGGTCATTCGTGCCCACAACCGGGAGACCGGTTCCTCGGTCGGTGAGGCTTCAGCGATACGAACGCCGGAACCATCGTCCCGGCTCGGACACTCCGCCGGGGCCGGAACACCGGCGGGCACGGTTGCGGTCTGCGTCTCCGCTCCCGATTCCCCGCCCTGATACGAGCACGACATCGTGAAGATCGCGCCGCCGCTCTGCCGAGCCGTCACCTGCCGGGTCGTGAACGACCGGCCGTTGCGCAGCCGCGTCACCTCGTAGCGAACGGGTTCCCGTGGGTCCCCGCCGAGAATGAAGTAGCCGTGCAACGAATGCACGATGTGCTCCGCAGCAACGGTCTTCGTGGCCGCGAGCAGGGCCTGAGCGATCACCAGGCCGCCGAAGATCCGGCCCCATGGATAGGCCGGGCTGTCGCCAACCCAGACGTCGCCGCCGTGCGGCTCGAGTTCGAAGATCCGGTCGATCGAGAACGCGGACAGGCCGGAGTGAGGGTCGGAAGCCACAATTCCGACCCTACCGCCCTCCGACCGCCGCCTTTTGCCGATCTCCGCCGAGATCTCCGCCAGGTCTGGACGGCCCCGAACCGTGGTGGGTTTACGGTCCGGGGCCCTACGAGCATGATCACCGAGGCCAATCCGCTCGTCTGCGTACGGGTGCACACACATGGTGATTGCGCCGGCCGTCCCGGCAACTAGTGTCCGGAGATCGAAACCCGACCCCCATCGGCTCGACTGAGCCGAGCATGGAGAATCCCATGGCCCCGAGCATTCCAGATCGTGCCGAAGTCGTCGTCGTCGGTGGCGGCATCATCGGCTGCAGCATCGCCTACCACCTGACCCGTCGGGGCATCACCGACGTCACCGTGCTGGAACAGGGCACGCTCACGTGTGGCACGACGTGGCACGCCGCCGGGCTGGTGAGCCAGCTCAAGTCGTCGCACTCGCTCACGAAGCTCGCCACCTACTCCGCCCGGCTGTTCGAAGAGCTCGAGGACGAGACCGGGCAGGCGACCGGCTACCGCACGCCCGGGTCGATCTCGGTCGCGGACAACAAGGAGCGCTGGGAGGAGATCCTCCGCGGCGCCACCATGGCCGAGGGTGTCGGCGTCGAGACGCGGGTCATCGACCTCGACGAAGCGACGGAGCGCTGGCCGCTCATGCGGACCGACGACCTGGTCGGCGCGCTCTACATCCCGCACGACGGTGTGGCCTCACCGGTGGACACCACCGTTGCGCTGGCCAAGGGGGCGCGAGCCCGTGGCGCCACCGTCATCGAAGGCGTGTCGGTCACCGACCTGACGACGAAGGACGGCGCGATCACCGGCGTCGTGACCGAGCAGGGAACGATCGAGGCCGATGTGGTCGTCCTGGCCACCGGTATGTGGACGCGCCACCTTGCCGCAAAGATCGGCGTCAACGTGCCGCTCCAGGCATGCGAGCACTTCTACATCGTGACCGAGCAGCTCGACGGGATGGAGCTCGGCACGCCAACGCTGCGCGACCCCGAGAACTACACGTACTTCAAGGAGGAGACCGGCAAGATCATGGCCGGCTTCTTCGAGCCCAGGGGCAAGGTCTGGCGCATGGACGAGATCCCGCGGGACTTCAGCTTCGGCACGCTGCCCGAGGACTGGGAACACGTCGGTCCGATCTTCGAGAAGGCCATGCATCGGGTGCCCGCACTGGGCGAGGTCGGCCTGCAGCTGTTCTTCAACGGACCGGAGGCGTTCACTCCCGACGGCGTCTACTACATGGGCGAGACCCCCGAGGTCGACGGCTGCTACGTCGCCGCCGGATTCAACTCGGTCGGCATCCAGACGGCCGGTGGTGTCGGCTGGGCGCTCGCCGACTGGATCGCCGACAAGCACCCGCCAATGGACCTCAACTCGGTGGACATCCGTCGCGCCCAGCCGTTCCAGACCGACGAGAACTACCTGCGCGACCGCATCTCCGAAAGCCTCGGCCTGCTCTACGCCATGCACTGGCCGTTCCGCCAGTACGAGTCGGCCCGCGGCATTCGCATGTCCCCGCTGCACGATCGGATCGAGGCGGCCGGGGCCGTGTTCGGCGAGACCGCCGGCTGGGAGCGGCCGAATTGGTTCGCCGATGAGGGCCAGGCCAAGGAGTACGTCTACTCCTACGGCAAGCAGAACTGGCACGAGAACATGGCGCGGGAGTGCGAGGGCGTGCGGAACGCCGTCGGCCTGTTCGACCAGACCTCGTTCGCCAAGGCCCGGGTCGAGGGGCCCGACGCCCTCGCCGTGCTGAACCACATCTCGGTCGCCCAGATCGACGCACCGACCGGCAAGGCCGTCTACACCCAATGGTGCAACCACAAGGGCGGGATCGAAGCCGACCTCACCATCACCCGCATGAGCGAGGACGCCTTCTTCGTCGTGACCGCCGCCGCCGCCGAGAACCGGGACTTCACCTGGCTGCGGCGTGCGTGCGCGGGCAAGGACGTCACAATCACCAACGTCACGGACAACTTCGTGATGCTCGGGCTGATGGGCCCGAACAGCCGGAAGCTGCTGAGCGAGCTCACCGACGCCGACCTGTCGAACCGTGACATCGAGAGCGGTGGCTTCCCGTTCGGGTGGAGCAAGCGCATCCAGGTTGCCGGCCAAACCGTGCTGGCGTTGCGGATGAGCTATGTGGGCGAGCTCGGCTGGGAGCTCTACGTGATGAACGACTCGGCGGGCGCAGTGTTCGACGCCATCGTTTCGGCGGGTGCCGGACACGGTCTGGTGCACGCCGGCTACCACGCCATGAACTCACTGCGCCTCGAAGCCGGGATGCGCCACTGGGGCCACGACATCACCGACGAGGACACGCCCATCGAGGCCGGGCTCGGGTTCGCCATCGACTGGGACAAGGGCGACTTCCTCGGCCGCGACGCGCTCCTCGCCCAGAAGGATGCGCCCCGCAGTAAGCGACTGATCCAGTTCCGCATCGAGGACCCCGACCTGCTCGCCTACCACGACGAACCGCTCTATCGGAACGGCGTCATGGTCGGCCGCACGTCATCGGCGATGTGGTCGGCCACGAAGGACCGCTGCTGTGCGATGGGCTACGTCGAACATCCCGACGGCGAGGCCGTCACGAAGGCTTGGCTGGACGACGCGTCATGGGAGACCAACATCGGCGGCCGCAAGGTGCCCCTCTCGGTGTCGATCCGTTCCTGGTACGACCCCCAGAACCAGCGCCCCCACCTCGAGGACTGATCGAGATCGCGGCCGGCCATCGGAGCCGGCACACAAAACGTGCCTGGCACCATTCGCCCCAGAAGGTGCCAGGCCTGTTGGCCATCGAACGGTGCCAGGCACCTTTCGTTCTGGTTTCGTTGCGGTGTGCGATCCTCGGATCATGCGGCGACTCACGATCATCTTCGGGTGGGCGATCGTCGCGCTCGGCGTGGCGTGCACACTTGTGTATCCGGCCGGCCTCTGGTGGCACGGTCGGGTGCTCGCGAACGAGATCCGCGCCCTCGACCACTTCGAGATCGTCGACTACGACGATCGAACACTCTCGCTGCTTCGCACGAGCGGAGTGGGGCAAGTCACACTCGCTGACCTCACGGTGCAGCAGACGAGACCATCAAGCTCGAGTCCAGCGAGAAACCTGGAACGGGCGTTGCGCAGAGCTGGCCGGGGGGTGAACGAGCAGCAGACTCGCTCTGACGGGATGGACGCCGACGTCATCTGGATCGTGGATGAGAACGTGGACGATGGCTTGATTCAGGTCCGCCTCGAACTTCACGATTCGGACGCCATCGGCGCACACATGCTGCTCTTCTTCGGCGTGGTGGGTGTCCTCACCGTGATTGCGGGGCGAGTCGTGCTGGCACTGGCCCGGCCTCCAAATGCGTCTACGTCGCCCGCCGCGGCAGCGCCGGAAGTCTCAGCTCGATCTCAGGATGATCTGGTCCAATGACGGTGCGGACGTCGGCGGAACGGTAGGAGCCTGGCACTTTTTGTGGCGAAAGGTGCCAGGCACCTTCCGGGAGTTGATCAGCTGGCGTGCACGCGGAAGGAACGACGGACCACGGGAACAGCGAGGGCCGTCGCAACGCCGCAGACCACGAGCGTGAGCCGCAGCGACGTCACCTCGGCGATGAACCCACCCACCAACGTGCCGACAAGCGCTGCCGTCATGACGACCATTCGATGCGTCGCTCCCACCCGTCCCAGCTCGGACGACTTGGTTCCTCGCTGGCGAGCGGACACCATCACGACGTTCCAGACAGCGAACGCAGCGCTCGTCACCACCAAAGCGACGACGAGCGAGAACCGGTTCGGCAACCACCCCAGCACGGCGAGCGGGCCCGCCATGGCAGCGAAGGTCAGACCCGCCACCGTGGACAACGGAATACCGGCGAGACGATCAGCGACGGCCGCACCAACCAGCCCGCCCACTGCACCGACGGCAAGCACGATGCCGAGCGCGGCCGCCGGCAACCCGAGCTCGATCGTCACGACGAGTGCCAGCAGACTGAACCACGTTCCATCGACTGCGGCCAGAGCAGCGGTGGACATCGTGATCGTCCGTAGCTGAGGCGATGAGCGAATGATCGACAGCCCGCCCGTGGAAGCGTCTGTCGGAACCTCGGCCAGTTCGTCGTCCTCCGGCGCCGCAAACGGCCGCAACCCGGTGAGCAACAGGAACACCACCCCAAGCAACCCAGCGTTCGTGACAAAGGGAAGGAATGCCGCGAACGCGAACAAGAGCCCACCGATCGCCGGCCCGACGAGTTCGTTGCCGAGTACCTCAGCCAGCACCATGCGGCTGTTGGCTCGCTCCAACTTCTCTGCGGGTACCAGCAGCGGGATGAGCACGCCGGAGACCGTGTCGGCGAGCACTTCACTCGTACCGAGCACGAACGCCATGACGACCAACAACGGGATGGGCACCAGGTCGAACAGGAGCAGTGCGGCCAGACCGGTGAGCAAGACCGACCGAAGCAGCGCCGTCCGCCGTGCGAGTCGTATCCGATCGGTCCGGTCGCTGAGGGCTCCAGCCCACGGGCTGACCAGCAACCACGGAGCCTGCGATGCCGCGAATACAGCGGCCACCCACAACGGACTCGATGTGACTTCGAGTGCGACCAGGGGGAGCGCCACGATCCGAATGCCATCGGCCAGATTGGACAGCCCCGACGCTGCGACAACTCGTTGGGTTGGGGTGAGTGGTGCGATCGCGGTCATGGCATCAAGTCAAGCAGCTCTTCATCACTCGACTGCCCGAGACGGCGATCGGCGCCTGAACGCTTCAGATCGAGCGTTCGATGCGGGCGTTCGTCGCGTCGAGGATGACGTGGTCGCCTGTCTGGATCTGTCTGGTCATACCCCGCGTGTTGGTGATCGACGGAAGGGCGAGCTCTCGGAGGATGATCGAGCCGTGCGACAGGTCGCCGCCGATGTCGACCGCGACGCCGGCGACGAGACCGAAGGTCGGAACCCAGCCGGCGTCCACGCTTCGAGCGACGAGAACCGTCGTCTCCGTATCGAAGCCTTCGGGACGATCGAGAGACGGCGCATCGAGTACCCAGGCTCGTCCTTCGACACGGCCGGGGTGCAACGGGATCCCGCGGCCATCGGGCTCGGCCCCGGCTTCGATCGCACCGAACCGACTGCGGACCTCCGGTACGTCCATGGCCGCAAACGCTGCGATCTCGGCGCGACGTTCGGCCAACTCGTCCGCAGTGATGACGCGTCCGCCATCGACCTCCGTGAGTTCTTCAATCGACAAATCCCAGACCGCTTCTGCTTCCGGAAGCCGACCATCGGCAACAGCGCGATGACTGAGCTCGAGGAAGACCTCCCGATGCACGTGGAAGCCGCGCATCGCTCGGGTCCGAAGCTCCTCGCGTGCCACGAGCGCCCGACGGCCGACCAGCCAGAGCGGGAGCGAGAGCGTCTGACGCAGCGACCGGCCCGACGGCTCGTCAGCGGCGGCCGGCGTCCGGGCCAATGACGCGGCGAGCCGGAGTGTCTCCGCTGGTGTGTCGGCGAAGCGAGGCTGCGAGAGGTCGCTCTCGAACCGTCCGCGGTGACCATGGTCGGACAACCACTGCTTCCACGCCGCCGCCGTTGCCGGATCGCCGGGAACTTCCCCAGCGGCCAGGGCGGCCACACCGCCCTCACTCGCTGCTGCGAGTGAGGCGACCGTGCGGAGGTCACCCATGATGCGGGTGCCCGGCGTGTCGAGGTGAGCAAAGTGATCCGAGAGGACACCGGCCTTGCGGAGAAGAGCAAGGGGCACGGCCATGGCACTCACGAGGTTGCCCATCTCCTCGACGAGCGCAAGATGATCGTCAGCGAATGCCTTCCCGGCCGCAGCGAAGGACGGCTGGTGGTTTGCCGGACGCAGCAGGCGGCTGGCCACCCGTCGGGCTCGACGAACCGCACGCCCCTGATCGGCCCCGAGCCGCAGCAGCTTCGGCAACGACAAGACGACGCGCGCAGGCTGGATCGGAATCTGCTCGACATCGTCGCCGCCGAGCGATGCGTTGACCAACGCACTCGGCAGGCCGAGTGACCGAACGAGGTCGGTCGTGATCGACTGATTGATGTACGGCCGGCCGTCGAACATCTCGAAGTAGCCGCGGTTCGCGGTGGCCTCGGTGAGCATCCCGCCCGGACCGGCGAGGCGCCGGCCGTTCGACATGATGATGCTGCTCATGAAGACCGACGGTGGGTCCGGCAGGATCTCGCGGTGATTCGCGAGCGTGAAGGTCTCGTCACGGGTGATCGGCGCCGTGATCGGACGGATCTGCAGAAACCAGCACGTGGTGCCGTCGTCGGCCCATTCGATGTCCCATGGCTCGTCGCCCTCGACGAGGCGGGCGTCCCGCAACATGATCTGCAGCCGACCGGCCCACGGCTCGTCGGCCGTCGATCGTTCCCAGCGTCCGAGCCGCGGCAGCTCAACTCGTTCACCGGTCTCGGCACCGGACACGAGTTGCTCACCCTGGCCGGAGACGACGTTCACGAGGTCGTCCTGCCAGCCCGGCTCGGTGAACGCGACACCTGCGTGCACGGCTTCGACCATCGGCATGACCAGCACGTCGCGGCGCATGCGGGCATCACCCGAGGAACGCACGGCGTCGATGGCGGCACGAATCGCGTCGGCGGTCGACGGCACGCCGAGCGCCGTGTGGAAGTGCCCGGCCATGCTGCGGCCGGCCGTGTCCTCCGCACTGAACGCCGATCGCACGGCAACGGGAGTTGTGAACATCGCGGCCAGCTGCCGGGCAGCCGATGCCGCGTCTGCGCCGTCGATGACCACAGCGCCTTCGGGGACAGGGAGCCCGGCCACCTTCGCGTCGTCGAGACGGGCCGCCTTCGGCGCGACCCCTGCTCCGGCGAGCGTGCCGGAACCGAGGGTGAGGACGCCGGAGTTCATCCGACGAGCTCGCGGGCGATCCGATCGATCGTTGCTGCGAAGTGCTCTGGCTGTTCGAGCATCGGGTAGTGGGCCCAGTCCTGCTCGGTTCGAATCTCTGCGTCTGGCACGACCCGTCGGAACTCCTCGGCGTGACCGGCATCGAGGACGCCATCCCCCGCCCCCCACAGCACGATTGCCGGATCCGTCAACGGTTCGAGCGCGTTCCACCAGTCGGCGTTGAGGATGTCCCACATGGGTCCGAACGCATCGCAGCGGGCGTAGTCGCCCAACACGCGGTCGATGGTGTCGGCTGGAACATCGGCGTAGCGACGGCGACCGAGTGCCCGACCGACCGGGCTCGAGATGGCCGCCTTCGCAAACGACCGGACCAGGTTCGGGCGCATGAGCTTCGGGAGCAGCCGAGTGTCGAGCGACGGACCGACGGGTGCGTGGAGGATGAAGCCGTCGGCCCACCCCGGGCGCTGCGCCGCCTGCAGTGCGATCGACCCCCCGATCCCGGTGCCGAACACGACCCGGGGTCTCGGGAGTGCTTCGACGGCGGCGATCATCGCGTCGACGAAGACGTCGAGCGTCGGGGTCGCCGACGGTAGCGGCGTGCCGTCGAACCCGGGCAGCGTGATGGCATGCAGGGTGGTACCGGCAGCGAGTGGGTCGGGCAGGAGCTCCCACCTTGCCGGACTTCCGCCGTTGCCCGGAACCGCAGCGATGTGCATGCACCCATGATCGCATCGGCGCTCCACCACGAACGGATCCACCGATCAGGTGCCTGGCACCTAAGCCCCCGTTAGGTGCCAGGCACCTGAGGGACGAATTGTTGAAAAATCAGTGGTTCGTGAGTTGGAACTGTCCGTTAGGTGCCAGGCACCTAGGCGAGAAGGCACTTAGGCGAGGCGGTCGCCGATTCTGGCGCAGGCGTCGAGCAGGACCGTGGCGACCTCGTCCTCGCTGCGGGCTCCGGGGAAGCGGTAGTCGGGGCCGTACACGTTGAGGGCGGCCACTGCTTCGCCTGCGTTCGTGCGGATGACGGCCGCCACGCCCGTGACATCGTCAGAGAACTCCTGAAGGGTCCAGACGATGCCGGTGTCCTGCATGTGTCGGAACTTCTCATCGAGACCGGACTTCGTGAGCACCGTCGTGGCCGTGAATGCCTCCAGCCCGCCATCGACCAGCGCCTGAACGTCTTCGTCCGGCCAGGTCGAGAGCAGCGCCAACCCGCCGGATGATGCGTGATATGGAAGCCGCTCGCCCGTCCAGTCCCGCACCTGGACCGAGCTCTCGGCGACCGCTGTGTCGAGGTACAACGTGGCGTCGCCATCCTCGATCGTGAGCGACACGTTCTCTTCGAGCGTCTCCGCGACCTCGACCATGTACGGCCGGGCCACGTCACGCAACGCACTCAACGGAGCCCCGTGGTGCGACATGGCTGCGAGGCCGGGGCCGATCGAATAGCGGCCGGCCAGGCTTTGCACGGCGCCCTGTTCTTCGAGTGCGGCAAGGATTCGCAGCACCGTCGACTTCGGGAGCTCGCTCGCCCGCGTCACCTCGGCGAGAGAACTCGTGCCGGGCCGCCCTGCGAGTGCTCGAAGAACCGTGAAAGCTCGCTCGATCGCCTGCATGTTGTGGTCTACACTATCTGCCAGTTGTTGAAACGTTCCACTCAGTGAAACGGGGTCAGTGAAACCCCGAGTCCAGCAGTGCAACCAGGGAACCAATGGGGGTTCTTCGCTCATGCGAGAAGAAGCACGCGTCGTCATCATCGGAGGTGGCGCAATGGGCGTCGGCCTCGCCTACTTCCTGGCCCACGAGGGCTGGGGGCCCGACACCATCCTCGTCGAGAAGGGCGAGCTCACCTCCGGTTCCACGTGGCATGCCGCCGGCCTCGTGCCGAACTTCATCGGCGACCTCAACATGGCCAAGGTCCACGAAGAGGCGATCCAGCTCTACCCGAAGATCGAGGAAGAGACCGGTCTCTCCGCCGGCTGGCACGGGTGTGGCGCCATCCGCTTCGCGATCAGCGACGAGGACGTTCTCTGGCACAAGCAGGTGCACGCCCAGCTCAACCAGCTCGGTATCGAGAGCCACCTGATCGACCGCGAAGAGATCAAGCGCCTCAACCCGCTGTTCGAGAACATCGACGACGTCCAGCTCGGCTTCTACACACCGAACGACGGCTGGAGTGACCCGACCGGTTCAACGAACGCCATGGCCAAGGGTGCCCGCCAGCTCGGCGTCGAGATCAGCCGCAACAACCCCGTGACCGACATGAACCAGCTGCCCGACGGCCGCTGGGAGGTCATCACCGAGAAGGGCCGCGTCGTCGCCGAACACGTCGTCAACGCCGCCGGCTGCTACGCCCCGCAGCTCGGCGAGATGATCGGCCTCGAGGTGCCGATCGTCTCGGTGATCCATCAGTACATCATCACCGAGCCGCTCGAATCGATGATGGCGCTCGACTTCGAGCCGCCGGTCACCCGTGACCCGCGCAGCTCCTCGTACTACCGCCGCGAGATCGACGGCATCCTCATCGGCCCGTACGAGATGGCCAACGCCCAGGCCTACGGCGTCGACGGCATCGACTGGGACCTGCACTTCTACCTGACGCCGCCCGACCACGACGTCATCGCCGACTGCCTGATGGACGCACTCGACCGGGTGCCCTCCTGGTCGGAAGCCGGCATCAAGCAGACGGTCTCGGGCCCGATCACGCACACGCCCGACTCGGGTTACCTCATGGGCCCGGCGCCCGGCTTCCGGAACTACTGGCACTGCAATGGTGCCTCGATCGGCATCACCCAGGGCCCCGGCGCCGGCAAGTACCTGGCGCAGTGGATGGTGCACGGCCAGACCGAGATCAACGTGCGCGGCATGGACCCCCGTCGCTTCGGCGATCACACCGGCGCCAAGGGCGAGTTCGCCTACGAGAAGGCGATCGAGGAATACCACCTCATGTACCAGTCCCGACCGCCGGGCGAATTCCATCCCGCCGCGCGCAAGCAGAAGACCAACCCCATCTACGACAAGCTCGACGCCCTCGATGCCCAGTGGCAGGAGGTCTACGGGTGGGAGCGGCCGCAGTACTTCGGTGAACCGGAGAAGCACAGCTTCAAGCGTTCCAACGCCTTCCCGATCGTCGCCGAAGAAGTGAAGGGCACTCGTGAGCGGGTCGGCATCGCCGACCTCACCGCCTTCGCGAAGTTCGAAGTGACCGGGGCCGACGCCGCCACCCTGCTCAACCGAGTGAGCGCCAACAAGATCCCGGGCAAGGACGGTGGCATGCGCTTGGTGCACATGCTCACCTCGCTCGGCGGCATCGAATGCGAGATGACCATCACCCGCCTCGGCGAGGGCCGGTACTACCTGAACTCGGCGATCATGGGCACCACCCACGACGAGGACTGGCTCAACCAGCACATCCTCGAGGGCGAAGACGTCACCGTGACCGACGTGACCGACGCCCACGGCATCCTCGCCGTCACCGGCCCCCGATCACGCGACGTCCTCGCGGGATTGACCGACGCCGATCTCACCAACGAGTCGTTCCGCTGGCTGACCGCTCAGGAGATCACCGTCGCCGGCGTGCCGATGAAGGCCCTTCGAGTCAGCTATGTCGGCGAACTCGGCTGGGAACTCCACATGCCGATCGACCAGATGGGCGAGGTCTACGACGCCATCGTCGCCGCCGGAGAACCGCACGGCATGGTGCACTTCGGCGCCTACGCCATGAACGTCATGCGGATCGAGAAGGGCTACAAGGCCTGGGGATCGGAGCTCACCACCGAGATCACCCCGATCGAGGCGCGGCTCGAACGCTTCGTCGACTTTGACGGCGAATTCGTCGGCAAGGACGCCACGGTCGCCCGGCGTGACCAGGACGACCCGCTCTCCATGGTCCTCGTGTACTGCGAGATCGAGGACGGCGAAAGCGACCTGCTCGGCAATGAACCCGCCTACGGATCCGACGGTGCCGTCATGGGCATCGGCACCTCAGGCGCCTACGGCCACGCCGTCGGCAAGAGCCTCGGCTTCGTCTATGTCGGGCCGGACTACGAAGCCCCCGGCTCCACGTTCGAACTCGAGATGCTCGGCGTCCGCCGCACCGCCACCGTGCTCGCTGAACCTGCCTACGACCCGGCCAACGCAGCACTGCGCGCCTGATCCGCCAACCGACCGAAAGCAGAACACGCACATGAGCGAAGAAGCACCCCGTCGGCGCAGCGGAGGCCGAGCCGGCCGCATCGCCACCCGCAGCAAACCACTGGCCAAGGATGATCGACCGGTCCGTCCGGGTCTGCCCGGCGGACGATTCAAGCCACTCACCGACGCGCAACTCCAACAGGTCGTCGACACCGCCTTTGAGCTCCTCGAAGACGTCGGCATGGGCACTCCCGTGCCGGAGTTCGTGCAGGTCGTCACCGAGGCAGGCGGGTGGATGGACGAGCACGGTCGCCTCCGGTATCCGCGTGGCGTCGTCGAGCGAGGCATCGAGCTCGCCGCCAAGGAGTGGATCTGGCACGGTTTCGACGAGGACAAGTCGATCGAGGTCGGCGGCGACAAGGTGCACTTCGGCAC
This sequence comes from Acidimicrobiales bacterium, assembly GCA_020628865.1. Lineage (GTDB taxonomy): Bacteria > Actinomycetota > Acidimicrobiia > Acidimicrobiales > SHLQ01 > SHLQ01. The sequence goes on along the minus strand of JAHDEJ010000005.1, from coordinate 109,757 downwards.
CGGTGGCGCGGCGGTCCTCATGTACGACCCGGTCACGAACACGTTCCGGCATTCGTCGACGCAGGACTGCTACGACACGGCCCGCATCGTCGACACGTGCGACAACATCCACTTCTTTGCCCGGACCGTCGTCGCCCGCGACCGCGAGGACAGCCGCGAACTCGACCTGAACACCGCGTTCGCCACGATGGTCGGCACGTCGAAGCCGCAGGGCACCTCCTGGTTCGAACGGCCGCACGTGTACGAGACGGTCGAGATGTACGACATGGCGCTCGGCGGTGAAGGTGAGTTCCGCAAGCGTCCCTTCGTCTGTGCCCAGAACACGTTCGTCGTGCCGCCGCTGCGGTTCGCCGAAGAGTCGACCAACTGCATGGTCGCCCAGGTCGAGACCGGCATGCCGATCAACCTGTTGTCCGCCGGCCAGGCCGGCGCGACGTCGCCGGCTGCGCTCGCCGGATCGTTGGCGCAGGCACTCGCCGAGTGCCTCGCCGCACTCACTGCGGTGAACCTGATGAGCCCGGGCCACCCGGCCGTCATGGGGCTCTGGCCATTCGTGTCCGACCTTCGCACCGGCGCCATGAGTGGCGGGTCCGGCGAGGAAGGTGTGCTCAACGCCGCCGCCGGCCAGGTATCCAACTTCCTCGGCCTGCCGTCGGGCTGCGCCGCCGGAATGACCGACTCCAAGGTCCCCGACGCGCAGGCCGGCTACGAGAAGGGCGTGAACGTCACCCTCGCCGGGCAGGCCGGAACGAACCTGGTGTACGAGTCGGCTGGGATGCTCGGGTCACTCATGTCCTGTTCACTCGAGGCACTCGTGATCGACAATGACATGCTCGGCTCCATCAACCGGACCGTCCGTGGCATCGAGGTGAGCGAAGAGACCCTCTCGGTCGACACGATCAAAGAGGTCGTGCACGGCGCCGGTCATTTCCTCGGCTCCCAACAGACGCTCGATCTGATGCAGCGCGAGTACATCTATCCGACGATCGGCGACCGTGAATCGCCGGACAACTGGAAGGATGCGGGCGGCAAGGACCAGCTCGAAGTCGCGCAGGAACGGGTGCAGACCCTCCTCGAACGCCACCCGACACACATCCCCGCCGACCGAGACAAGGCCATCCGCGACAAGCTCCCCATCGTCCTCGAACGCCCCGGCATCGACTAGCGGCGCTCCAACTACAAGCGTTGACGGGCGGCGCCTCCCCTCGGGTGCCAACCTTGCTTCATGGGCACATGTCGCTCCGCCGCACTTGCCATGGTCCTGACCGCGGCGTGTTCCTCCGCGCCAGCCGCGACGATCAGCCCATCAAGCGATGCACCGACATCCACCGCGGTGACATCGAACTCATCGACGAGCAACGAGCCAACCCCACCAACGGTTGAGGACAATCAGCCGATGGACCGCGGTCCAGTTCGCGTGGCTCGACCCTCGTGGGATTCTGCGCTCGTCTACACCTCGATCGCCATGTCGGTCCTCGAGGAACTCGGCTTCGAACCGGAGAGCCTCGACCGCGTCGGTCCCCACGATGGCCTGCAGAGTCTCGTCGAGGACGACGCGGATCTCTTCTTCGGCCTGTGGCACGGAGACCATATGGTCGAGCAGTGGGGAGCGGCCGAAGACGCCGCGATCGTGAGCACCGTCGTCCCGGCAGGCGGCTTCGAGGGTTGGCTCATTTCGAAGGCCTGGGCTGACGAGCACGACATCACTTCACTCGACCAGGTCGCCGACGACCCTGAGCTTGCCCTGGCGCTCGACACCGACGGCAACGGGCGGGGCGAGATCTTCGGATGCCCGCAGGAGTGGCGATGCTTCGACATCGCAAACAGCTACCTCAATTTCAACGACTGGAGTCTTCTCGAACACCTTCCCCAGTGGGCTGAGGTCAACGGCGGCCCATGGGATCCTGAGCACGAAGCCCGCGATCGGGAAGAGTTCGCTCAGCAATTCGACACGTTCCTCGAGCGCGCCCGGAACGGGGAGCCCGGCATCGCTTACGTCTGGACCCCCACGAGCCATCACGCGAACGCCGACGTCGGCACGACCACGATGTGGCTTTCCGTCTCACATCGCGCCATCCACACAGGCGCACGAGACCCGTGGGAGGGAGAACCCTGGCGCGACATCGTTCGAGATGACGGCACGCTCGGCTTCACCGCGCTCTTGCCGGAGGACTGCACGCAGGGCCCTGACGGATGCCAGACGGGTTGGCCGGAGGCGTCGGACATCAACATCGCCGGACGCCTCGATTGGATCGATGAACACCCCGACGCTGCTCGCGTGCTCGACAGCATGACCTTCACCTCCACGGAGATCTCGGACTTCGTACGCACCATCGAGTCCCTCGAACTCACCGACCGAGCAGCGAAGCTCGCGGCGAGCGACACCATCGCCGAGGCCTGGATCGAGGACAACCGGGAGCGGGTCGACGCGTGGATGAGCAGGTGATCAGAGCGTCGACACCACCCTGCGTAGGGCCGAACGATCCGACATTGACTGACGCATCGACCGGAAAACCGTCTCCTCAGGTTGGGATCAGCCTCGACGCTTGGGATCGGGGCCGTAGCGGTTCTGTCGCGGCGTCCCGTCCATCAGCGTGAACACGAGCAGCACGATGCTCCCCACGTAGCTGACGATCGGAATCACCGTCAGCAGATACCACCAGCCGGATCGGTCGGTGTCGTGGAGCCGTCGAACGGTCACGGCGAGATTGGGAATCGCGAGCAAAAGCGCGAACACCACGATCCCGATGAGGAACGCCGTCTCCACTCCCCCGAACCCCGACTCGTTCACCGAACCGAGAGCGAACAACGGGATAAGCAGGGCAGCCATGGCCAGCAGGTTGCAGAAGCCGAACCACCAGAACTCGGCTCGGGTCGCCCGACCCGAGAAGTTCGCGTAGTTGTGGGCGACGACGTGCCACCACCACTCCCAAGGCTTGCGGTCCGTGTTCGCATCGCCGGCAAGCTCCGGCGGAGCCATGGGGAATCCGGTCGAATGGACCGGAACCGGACGGTCGCTCCAGCGAGCTCCGTCCCAGTAACGATGCGTGTTCGGTGGATCACCCTGGGCGTGATACCAACCTGGTGCTGTCGTCTCCGTAGTCATTGCACTCTCTCTTCCACCATTCCGCCTCGCTCCGATGATCGGAGCGCAAAACCGACTGCTTGAGTCAGAGCTCCCGGCGTGGGGCTCTGACCCCTGGAGCGCTCTAGGGGTCAGAGCCCGTCAGCAAACTCCGACCAAGTCCGATCATCCAAGCGAGTGCGCCGGCGCACACCACGCAGGTGACTGCCAGCCACCACCCACCGCACTGAAACTCCCCTTTGGCCGTGCACCCAAAGGCAACGGAGAACCAGGCCACAACACTCGCCCAACCCGCCCCAGCGACACCGATCATCCACGACCCGACGAGGAGGCAACGAGCCGACAGCGGCGATCCATTCCCTGGTCGTTTGGCGGTCATCGAAATCCACAACGTGCCGACTGCGACGGGAAGGCAACTCGCGATCGCAAGCACGATGTGTTCGAGAATGATGTCCATCTCCTCGACCGTATGGAGCAGTCGACGGTGACGTCATGGGGGGTTGCCCTCACTCTCTGATGGGGGTGAGAACGGCTACTTGGATCGTCCAATGCACAAAAGGGCTCTGACCCTGAAGCGCTCCAGGGGTCAGAGTCCTCGATCGAGGGTGGTGAGTTCGGGGACGGTCATGCCGTCGGGCACGATGCCGAAATCCTCCTCGGGCTTGGGTGGTGCCGGCGGGGTTCCATCGCCGAAGGGGCGGCCGCCGAGCTCCTGGCGACCGTGCGCGGTCAGCAGGCCTCGCAGGTCCGGGCCCACCGGGACGACCTGCGTCGGATTGATGGTGGTGTGCACGTGGTAGTAGTGCTCCTTCACCTGATCGAAGTGCACGGTGTCGCCGAAGCCCGGGGTTTGGAACAGGTCGCGCAGGTAGCCCCACAGTGCCGGCATCTCGCTGATCTTGTTGCGATTGCACTTGAAGTGGCCGTGGTAGACGGCATCGAACCGCACCAACGTGGTGAACAGGCGGACATCGACCTCGGTGATCTGATTGCCGACGAGATAGCGCCGGGTGGTCAGGCGTTCCTCCAACTCGTCCAGCCGGCGGAACAGGATCGTGTACGCCTCCTCGTAGGCGAGTTGGCTGCTCGAGAAACCGGTTCGGTACACCCCATTGTTCACGTCGTGATAGATGCCCTCCGCCACGTCGTCGATCTCGTCCCGCAAGTGGTCGGGGTAGAGCTCCGGTGCTCCGACACGATGATGGGCCGTCCACTGGGTGGAGAAGTCGATCGTGATCTGTGGGAAGTCGTTCGTCGCCACTTTGCCGGACGGGACGTCGACCACCGCTGGCACCGTGATTCCCTTCGGGTACTCGGGATCCCGTTCGAGGTAGGCGTCGCGCAGGCGCTCGATCTGCAAGACCGGATCGAGATGACCCTCGTCCAGGTCGAACTGCCAGCTCCGCCAATCGTGCGTCGGCCCGGCAAACCCGAGCGAGATCACGTCTTCGAGACCGAGCAACCTCCGGACGATCGTCGTTCGGTTCGCCCACGGACAGGCTGCCGCGGCGACGAGCCGGTAGCGGCCGGGTTCGACCGGCCAGTCCGCCGACGGATCATCGAGAATTCGGTCGGTGATGTAGCTGGCGTCCCGTTCGAACGCGCCTTCCGTCTTTGCCATGCTGATTGAACCCTTCATCGACAACGGACACTTCCCACACTGTCACGCGGGTCGTCTCACCGACGGGGCGGATGGAGTCCGAACGTTCGGCGGGCCCACCGGCGGCACCACCGGATCGGCCGCGACGGGTTGTCGATCTCCGGGAACGCTGCGGTGTCGAACTCTGGTGTGAACCAGCGGCCGTTGTCCGACAGGTGAAAGTAGATGGGGTTCGCCGTTGCGGAGATGAACCACGTCCAGACGTTCTGAGCCGGAGTGCGATAGCCCTCGACCGGACCCGGGTTGCCCGTGACCAGCACCGGTGCTTCGGAACGACCGAACCAGGCGTCGGCCCGCCGATGAATCTCGGCCACGTGCGGGTCGTCGAATCCGAGGTCAGCGAACAGGGTGGCGTCGACCGACAGTGGGTCGGCCCCGGCATAGATGCGCTGCATGCCAGAGGGGCGGCACGATCCCATCACGCCCAACGGCCCGTCGGCAACCGGCGACCATGCGTCGATGAGGGCGTAGTCCGGGGGCGCAATGTCGAGCGCCATCAGGCCGGCGGTTCGGTGGTCGATCATCTTGTTCGTGAAGAGCCGGTCGTCGGTCCGGTCGCCGATGTTGCACAGCGTTGCCATACACCCGTGCGCGATCTCGGACGGGTCACCGAGCAGGCGGGCGAACACGATCCGAACGGAGGCCTCGTACCAGGCCCGACACATGCTGGACGCGACCAGACCGCGGTCGAAGACGACACGAGCCGGATCGATCGAGCCGTCGACCACCCGGTAGTTCGGCGAGGTGAAGCCGAAATACTCAGCCACCTCCACCACCGACCGGTTGCCGTAGAAGCGGTCGTACACGTTCGGCATCTCGAGCAGAAGGACCTCCTGCGCACCCCACTCGCGGAGCCGCACCGCAAGGTGGTCGACCAGCTCCGGATGGAGAACGGTGCTTTGATCCTCGTGGTGGTAGCCGAGCATGAAGGCGCCCTGGATCACCACGGACTGGGGCGCTGCCCGCACGATCGACTTCAGATCGGTTGCCTCGAGCGCCTCGTCCAACGCAACGAGCGGATCGTCCGGCCCGTTCGACACGTGCACGGTCGAACCAGCTCCGAGCCGACCTGTCGGAGGGTCGTCCCGCATGTCACCCGGCAGGAACCACGGGCTGATCTCACCAAGTCGTTCCGCCAACCATCCATGGTCGACGCCGTCTCGAAGCCGGTCGTTCTCGTCGAACGCTTCCGTCAGCACCGTGAAGACGTCGGCGTGGCGCACCTCGTCGGCCAGCAGCCGAGTGAACGCTTCGACCTCCGCAGCATCGTCCAGAAACGGCAGCAGGTACTCGTACGACAGGACCGCAGACTGCTCCAGCGCGATGTTCACCTCGCAGTAGTGATGGAAGCTCGTGTAGCGGAGTTCATGCTCGAGACCATCGGGGATTCGGCCCAGCAGGCGGCCACCCCAGAGCGCCACGGCGGCAATCGCATTGCGAAGGCCGAAGCGAGCGGGCGGACGATGATGTCGGATCGCCGACACCCAACCGCTCACACCACCGAACAGCTGACGCATGAAGACGAAGGCGATCGGCACCGTTCGTTGCGTCCGAACCAACAGACCACGCAGATACTGCGCGTGCAGCTCCTCATCTCGCTGAACCCAGAGAATGACACGGCGAAGCAGTTCACGAATCTCGTCCGGAACGTCGAGCGCATCGAGCCGATGGATGAGGAGATCCTCCGAGTAGGCGATCGCCGCGACCTGCTCGCGTTCCAACGAGAGCAACAGGAGTGCGGGCAACATCTCCTCTCGGCTCATGTCGCCGAGTCGCGCCAGCTCGCATTCGGTGTCTTCGAGGAGACGATCGGTGAGCGTGTCCATCCCGTTCCATTCTCCCGCCACCACGACTCCGTCGGCCGCACCCTGACCAGAATTGACTCCTGCACCCGATGTCGAAGGTTGACGTCGCCGTGCGTCTGTACGAACATATGTTCGTATGCCCGGATCCCGCTCCTCCGGTGGTGCGTGCATCCTGCACGCCGACCTCGACTCCTTCTACGCCTCGGTGGAACAGCGCGACGCGCCTCATCTGCGCGGAAAGCCGGTGCTCGTCGGCGGCGGAGTCGTGCTGGCGGCGAGCTACGAGGCCAAGGCACACGGGGTTCGCACACCGATGAACATCCGCCAGGCCCGCGAGCTCTGCCCGAACGCCATCGTCGTGGGGCCACGAATGGACGCCTACTCCGAAGCAAGCAAGCGCGTCTTCGAGGTGTTCGAAGACACCACGCCCCTCGTCGAAGGCCTCTCGATCGACGAAGCCTTCCTCGATGTGGGCGGGCTCGGCCGTATCGCCGGAAGCCCCCACACCATCGCCACGACACTGCGCACGCGTGTCCTCGCCGAGGTGGGGCTACCGATCACCGTCGGCGTCGCCCGAACGAAGTTTCTCGCAAAGGTCGCGAGTGGCGTGGCGAAACCCGACGGCTTGCTCGTCGTCGACCCGCACAAGGAACTCGACTTCCTTCGACCGCTGCCCGTCGGCAAGCTCTGGGGAGTCGGAACGAAGACCGAAGAGAAGCTGAACAGCGTGGGCCTCCAGACCGTCGGGGAGATCGCCGACCTTCCACTCGACACGCTCGTCGGTCTCGTCGGCGTGGCCGCAGGCCGCAAACTGCACTCGCTTGCGCACAATCAAGATCCCCGCCCGGTCGAAACCCGAAAGCGTCGGTCGTCCATCGGCTCGCAACGCGCACTCGGCCGGCGGAAGAAGACCTGGAGCGAGCTCGACGCCATCCTCCGAGACATCGTCGACCGAGTCACCCACCGGATGCGCCAGGCGGACCGGGTTGGCCGGACCGTGGTCGTTCGTTTCCGGTTCGACGACTTCAGCCGAGCCACTCGAAGTCACACGCTGCCGATGGCCACGGCCGACACGGAACGGATTCTGCACGCCGCCGACACCCTGCTCTCCGACATGCGTCCGACCATCAAGCAGAGCGGCATCACGATGATCGGACTCTCGGTCACGAACCTGTCCGACGCACGGGCCGTCCAGCTGGCGCTCCCATTCGCCGATGGCACCGCACTCGACACGGCCCTCGACGGCGTGCGCGACAAGTTCGGCTCCGCGTCGATCGGCCGAGCCACCAACGTCGGTCGGGACACCGGCACCAGCGTGCCCATGCTCCCGGACTGAACCCGTCACTCCGAGAGCACGGTCACGATGCCGGCGATCAGCTCATCGGCGCCCACCAGCCAGCCACCTGCGGCGGTGACCATCGCTGCAAACGTCCGACGGACCGGGCGCGGAAAACCGCACCAGCCGCTGCATGCCCAGCGCAGGTCGTCACCGAAGTTGTGCACGACACGAGCCCATCGCGGGCGCGCTCGTGCTGCGCCGGTCGTCTCGGCCGTCCTGGTCGTCACGTCGCTCATCGCAGCACCTCCTTTCCGTTGGTCCTCGGGCGCGGTCGATTCAGCCGACCCGACCGGTGTGGTCGAATCGGCAGTGACATTGCGTTCATCGCGCTCGGCGCGCGATGGGAGGACCGTCGGATGGCCACCCTCAACGGGCGGCTCGACCACCTCCGTGGTGTTGGCGTTCTTCATGCATTCGGTGGGATGTCCGTTCGGTCTCGACGCGCGGATGCGCATCGACCGACCAACGGTAGGGAGCAGACCCACGTTCATCAAGCGCGCGTCCGTCACATCTCGCCGAAGCTCGGCTGGGTCGAATGCACCACGACATGATCCAAAAGGCTCAACACCACGATGTTTGTTCCGATCACAGTTGTAATGGCTGGGTCGGCCCGAATCTCCTTCCGGACGCTGTCGCTCGTCGTTGCCCTGGTGGCTGGTCTGGTGCTGCTGGGAGTTTCGGCGGTGATGGCAGATCCGCTCACCGAACGTCGAACAGACGTCGACGCCCGCGTGAACGAGCTCGAACTGCTCCGCATCCGCACCGAGCTCGCCCGGGTCCACCGGGACCAGCTCACCCACAACATCCTCTCACCGCTGATCGATGTGCCGCCAACGGCTCCCGGACCGGACCGGATCGCCGAGGTGGTCGACACGTCGATTGCCGAGCTCGAGTCGCTCGCGGCCGACGCGAATGCGACCGGATTCGCGGCTGGGTCGCTTCGGGCCGTGCTCACGGAATGGACCGACTTCCCCACGATCGCCGAGGACGAGCTCTGGGATCTCATGTTCTTCACGGACATGGCTCGCTACGAGGGTGTTCAGCCGGCGCCGGCCGAGACCATCGAGCAGATCGTGTTCTACGACGCTGACGTGGCGGAGGTACTCCACGAAATGGCGGCCTTGCAGCTGGAGGCGGTCGGCACCGACGATCCGCTGCTCGCCGATCTCATCGACTCGATTTCTCCGAACGCATTCGCCGCAGACTTTGCCGACCCGAACGCCACCTCCGAATTCGGCGGCCCCGCGCTGGAGGCCGACCTGGACTTCTACGGATGGGAGCTACCGGCAACACCGGCGGCAAGCACACTGCATACCGAACTCGTCGCGATGATCGAGGCAACTGCGGTGGCCGACTACTACCGCCACCTCGAGATGGCGCTGGCCACCGGATCCGTCCACACACCGGCCGAGTTCGACGCGTATGCCACCGAACTCCTCAGCCTGATCGACGGGATCCGCGAACGAATCGACACGGACCTCGCAACACAGTCCGAAGCCGTCCTCGCAGACCGCTCGTCGGTCGACGGCCGCGCCACGCTGGTCGCCTGGCTCCGAAACGTCGGCATCGGTCTGCTTGCGATCGCCTGTCTGGCGAGCCTCGTCGGAATGATCCGCCGTGGTCAGACTGCAACCCGTCAGATGTCGATCGACCCGCTCACCGGAATCGGCAACCGGCGAACGCTCGAGCTCACGCAACGCAATCTCGACGATCCCCACCACCACCATCACCTCGTTGCCGTCATCGATCTCGATCGATTCAAACTCGTCAACGACACGCACGGTCACGCCGTCGGCGACGAGTTGCTCGTGCTCGTCGCCCAGGGTCTCCAGCAGATCGCCGATGACTCGACCTGCGACGAATCGACCGTCTTGCGCCAGGGTGGCGACGAGTTTCTGCTCTCGCTGCACTCGAATTCTCCGATCGACCGCTCCGCGCTGGGTGATCGACTCGACGACCTTCGCTCATCTCACGTGGCACTTGCGCACGGTGAATCGCTTGCGCTCTCCTTCAGCTACGGCGTGGTGACCGCAACCGGAAATCCAGACATGGCTTCCATCATCCGCTCCGCCGACCTGGCCGCATACGAAGACAAAGCGGACCGACGGATCGACGAACCGGTCACCGACCTGCGTCAGCCGGTCGACGAGCACCCTGCAAATGTGGAGCGCCCCGCAGCCTGAGTCCGGCCAGCATCGGACGACCTCAGCCCTCCGTGATCCGATGAATCCGGCCGGTACCGAAGTCGGATAGGTACATGCTCCCATCGATCGACAGCAAATGTTGTGGTCGGTCCAGCCCGGTCAGCACCTCGACGACCGGAGCGGGACGCAACGTCGGGTCGGTGCTGATCGCGACGACCCGGCGCTCGTTCCACAAGACCACCCACAGCACCGCGTCCGCGAACGGCGACACCGCCAGCGAGGTGGGCGTTGCCGACGGGGCGAACACGGCCTGAGACACCGGCACGGCGAGGCACCGGCTGGCGTCACCTCCGAATTCGGCGACCGGGCGATTGTCGCCGACGCAGTGCGGCCACCCGTGATCCACGCCTTCCTCCACAGCGACGACTTCATCTGCGGCAGGAAGACCGTCGAAGCTCCCGTCGGTCATTTCCGCCGACCAGAGGACACCGTCCGAATCCATCGCATGGGCATACGCATGCTTGAACCCCGATGCGTACTCGACGGGAGGCGCGTTCGGATCGGTTGAGGCAACCGTGAACAGCCGGCCAGAACCTTCGACGACGTTCGACCCTCGCTTCGAACCGGAGGTGTCGAAGAGGATCCGTCCATTGGGCAACACGGTCAACGTTCCCTGAGACCGGCCGTTGTTCGGCAACCCGTCGGCCACGATGCGTCGGTCGCCACCGATCGGACCACGAGTCAACCGATCCCGCTCCATCACCCAGAGCTCACCGCCATCAAGTGCGATCCCGGTCGGCTTGTCGAGCCCGTCGAGCAACACCTCCACTGCGGCCGTCGCTGGATCCACTCGAACGACCCGGCCCGTCCTGTCGTTCTCTCCCCCGTTGATCTCCGCAACGATGACGTTCCCATCCTCGTCGATGACGAACTGTGTCGGCCCCCGCAGCCCATCCACAACCAACTCGACGGCCAGACCATCACGGATGGAGAGACCATCATCCGAGACAGACTCGAGAGCGGGCACGGTCAGGTCGTTCCCACAGCCCGCAACCCCAACGGCGCAGCCGAGGGCGAACAGCAATCGAAGGCAGAAGATCGTCATCCAGTTCGAGTCTGCCCGATCACACACCGGGCCACCGGCCGGGCAGAGGAACTGGTCCAACCCACTGCAAGACTGACGCGGTGCCACGACCCGACGACGGAACCGACCTCGACGACGCCGAAGCTCGTCACGGACTCCGGCGGGCAGAATTCATCGCCCTGAGCTCGATGATCAGCGCCACGATCGCCATTTCGATCGACACGATCCTCCCTGCATTCGACGAGATCGAGGAATCCCTGGAGCTCGAAGCCGGCTCGGCGTCGCTCACCATCACGGTCTTCCTCGCAGCCATGGGGTTGGGCACGCTCATCTGGGGGCCGCTGGCCGACCGCTATGGCCGCAAACCGATCATTCAGCTGTCGCTCGGCATATTCATCGCCGGCGCGCTGCTCTCCACATTCGCCACCTCGTTCACCATGTTTCTCGTCGGTCGGGTCATCTGGGGAGCGGCGGCCGCCGGCCCGCGTGTGGTCGGACTCGCAATCATTCGGGACTGCTACTCGGGCGATCTCATGGCCCGCATCATGTCTCTCACCGCGGCCGTCTTCCTGATCGTCCCGATCCTCGCGCCGGGCGTCGGGGAAGTCGTGCTGTTGTTCGGCTCGTGGCGGCTCACCACTGCGGTGGCCATTGCGCTGGCGCTCGTCGTCGTGTTCTGGCTGTTCCGGCTTCCGGAGACGCTCGATCCCGCCAACGTCGTCCCCCTCAGCGCCCGGCCGCTGATCGCTGCGGCCCGCATCGTCGTCACCAATCGCGTCACCGCCACTCTCACGCTCGCCACCACCTTCGGCTACGCCGCCTTCTTTCCCTGGCTCGGCAGCTCCCCGCAGATCATCAACGAGATCTACGACCGTCCGGGCCAGTTCGCGCTGCTCTTCGGCCTCAACGCCGCCGCGATGTCGATCGCCATCATCGCCACCGAACGAATGGTGAAGCGGTGGGCCACTCAACCCGTGGCGTACGGGGCGACGGCCCTCGCCATCGGCATCTCGCTCACCTACATCGCCGCCGCACTGGCCAGCGATGGACGTCCCTCATTCTGGGTATGGTTCGGGCTGGCCAGCGTGCTCACGATGCTGAACGCGGCCACCACCCCGCTGCTCCAAACCCTTGCCATGGAGCCGATGGGTGCCGTCGCCGGCATGGCCTCCTCCGTCACCGGCGCAATCATCTTCATCGCAAGCGCGCTGCTCGCCTCGCTGGTCGACCGCGCCATCATCGACACGGTCACCCCGTTCGGGATCGGCTTCCTAATCTTCACAAGCCTCACCTTGGTGGCGATGCTCTCGAGCGGTGAACGACCAAGGGTCGACGCATGACCATCGAGACCTTCAGCGGACTGGTCGTCGCCATCACGGGCGCAGGTTCCGGCATTGGGCGCGGTCTTGCGCTCGAAGCCGCGGCCCGAGGCGCGCATCTGGCCCTCTCGGACATCGACATTGCGCGAGCCGAAGCGACAGCGGCCATGATCACCACGCCCGGAACCACCGTGACCGTGCACGCGCTCGACGTTGCTGATCGCAGCGCCGTGTTCTCGTGGGCCGACACGGTCGCCGCCGAACACGGCCAGGTCAATGTGATCATCAACAATGCGGGAGTTGCGCTGATGGCGCCCGTGGCCGAGTTGAGCATCACCGATTTCGAATGGCTGATGCAGATCAACTTCTGGGGTGTCGTCCACGGCACGCAGGCCTTCCTCCCCCACCTGAAGGCGGCCGACGTCGGACACGTCGTCAACATCTCGAGCGTCTTCGGGCTCATGGCGATCCCGTCGCAGTCGGCCTACAACGCAGCGAAGTTCGCGGTTCGAGGATTCACCGACGCCCTCCGCATCGAACTCGATGTCGATCGGGAGACGAACGTGTCCGCAACGACGATTCACCCCGGTGGCATCAAGACCAACATCGCCAGGGATGCACGCAGCAACGACGACGACCCCGAGCTCCGGTTGGAGAGCGAGCGCTCGTTCGATGCGGTCGCTCGCACCACCCCGGAAAAGGCCGCGGCACAGATTCTCGATGCCGTGCAGAAGAACCGTCGACGAGCCCTGATCGGGCCCGACGCCATCGCGTTCGATCTCGTCGCTCGTCTCCCCGCTGTCGTGTCCCAGCGAATCCTCACCGGCGTGGCGCGCCGCCGGCTGGGTCTCTGAACATCAGCCGCCGAGCGGACCGATCGTCTGTCGAACCAATGGCACCCCCGGCCGATAGGCCAGGTGATGATGACTCGGAGCATCGAGGATCACCGCATGACCGAGTGACCCGGGAGTGAGTCGACCCACATCGTTGCGTCGCAACGCTGCCGCACCCCCGACCGTCACCGCCTGCACCGCCTCGTCGATCGTCATGCCCATCTCGCGAACCGCAATCGCAATGCAGAACGAGATCGACGTCGTGTAGCTCGAGCCAGGATTGCAGTTGGAGGCGATGGCGACCGTCACCCCAGCATCGATCACCCGCCGAGCGTCAACGTACGGTTGCCGCGTCGAAAAGTCGGCGGCGGGCAGGAACGTCGCCACCGTGTCGCTTCCGGCGAGTGCCTCGATGTCTCCATCGGTGAGATGCGTGCAGTGGTCCACCGACGCACAACCACATTCGACCGCGAGCTCCACCCCACCACTCGTTCCGAGTTGGTTGCCGTGCAAACGCAGACCGAGGCCTGCATCACGACCTGCGTGGAGGACCGTCCGGCATTGGTCGACATCGAACGCCCCCACCTCACAGAAGGCGTCGATCCACTTCGCGTGCGGCGCGGCCGCGGCAAGCATCTCCCCACAGACCAGGTCGATGTAGTCATCGGCGCGGCCCTCGAACTCCCGCGGCAGCAGGTGTGCGCCGAGGAATGTCGTCTCCGATGTGTGCGCTTCGGCGATCTGCAGCGCTCTCGCCTCATCATCGACGTTGAGCCCGTAGCCGGACTTGATCTCGATCGTCGTGGTGCCGGCGCGATGCGCCTCTGCAAGGCGCAGGCGGACGAGACGATCCAGTTCTTCCGTGGCTGCCGACCGTGTCGCATCGGTCGTGACTCGGATTCCTCCGCCGTCATACGGCTGGCCGGCCATGCGGCTGGTGAATTCCTCCGAACGGTCGCCGGCGAAGACAAGGTGTGTATGCGAATCCACGAAACCGGGAAGGACGGCGGCCCCATCGGCGTCGATCCGATCATCCGCCACGGCGCCAGCCGGACCGACATGAAGCACCGACGTGTCGCCGAGCACCAACGACGCGTTCTCGAGGATCCCGAGCGGTCCCCGGCCCAGTGCCGGATCGTTGGTGATCAGACTGCCGATGTTGTCGACGACCGTCGTCCGGGCGCGGGTCATGCAAAAAGCTCCTCGATGCTCGCCGCCAGTTCACTGGCCGTGTCGATTTCGGTGTGGTGACCGTCGACGACGATGGGCTTGCCATCGATCACGACGGAACGGACATCGGCGCTCGTCGACGCAAAGACGGCCGCCTCGACGCTCTGATCGGGTGGGGTGCCGGCGGTCCGCACGCTGCGCAGGTCGATGGTCACGAGATCGGCCCGACTGCCCACGGTGATCGAGCCGGCATCATCCCAACCGAGGCTCCGATGGCCGGCCAGCGTCGCCATGTGCACCAACTCGCGGGCGCTGTGAATGCCTCGCGACTCGGTGCGCAACCGTTCGTCGAGTTCAACGGCGCGCGCCTCCTCCATCTGGTCGATGACGGCGTGCGAGTCACTTCCCAAGCAGAGCGCCGCGCCGGCGGCAACGAGTTCGGCTGTCGGTCCGATGCCATCGCCCAGGTCGCGTTCGGTTGTCGGACACATGCACACGGTGCATTGACACGAGCCGAGCCGCTCGATGTCCGAAGCGCTGAGATGGGTGGCGTGCACGGCGGTGAAGTTCGTGTCGAGCACGCCGCGTTCGTCGAGCAGTTCCGTCGGCGTGCAGCCGAACGCAGCCTGACACTGCTCGTTCTCCGCTTGTTGCTCCGACACGTGCGCATGGATCGGCGCCGAGTTGCGTCGGGCCCAGTCGGCGACGTGGCTCATCGCTTCGGGATCGACAGCCCGCACCGAGTGGATGGCCGCACCGACCAGCTGTCGGTCGTTCACCACGAGCTCATCAACCCGAGCCCGCCATGCGTCGGCGGTTCCGTCGGTGAACCGGTGTTGCACTCCCTCGGGAGCCCGATGCCCGGCCCCATCCAGGCCCGAGTGGAGATACACCGCGTCCAGCAGGGTGATTCGTATTCCTGCATCTTCCGCAGCCGCGAGCAAGGCCAGACCCATGGCGTTGGGGTCCGCATACGGAGTCCCGTCAGTCGCGTGATGGACGTAGTGGAACTCACCCACCGCCGTCATTCCCGCGCACGCCATCTCGGCGAAGACGGCCCGTGCCAGCCGGTGATAAGAACCCGGATCAAGCTGCTCCGCGGCGCGGTACATGACGTTGCGCCACGTCCAGAATGTGCCGCGTTCGGCCTGCACGCGGCTCCGGAGCGCCCGGTGAAATGCATGACTGTGAGCGTTTGCAAAGCCTGGAAGGGTGAGCCCCGGCAGGTGCGTGGCGCCAGCGGGTGCGCGCACGCCGACCTCGACACGATCGACCCGGCCATCGAGGACGGTCACCAGGACGTCGTCGCATAGTTCGTCTTCGAGCATTGCGTGCTCGCACCACCACGTGCTCACGATCCAACCCGTTCCACGAACGCAGTGATGCGTTCAACGAAGGCCGCACGATGATGTTCGTTGAACTCCTCCCACGTGGCCAGGGTGGTGGGGTCCTCGACCCGATCGATGAAGAGCACGCCATCGAGGTGATCACACTCGTGCTGCCAGGTACCGGCGGTCAGCCCGCGCTTGATCTCGACGTGCTCGACGCCGGCACGATCGTGGTAGCGCACCCGCACATTCACGTGACGTTGCACGTTGCCGCGCATGGGCACCGACAGACATCCTTCGTTGATCTCGACCATCTCGTCGTCCAGCGGTTCGATGATCGGATTGATCGCAATGGTCAGCGGGATGCGCGGCTTGTACGGATATCTCGGATTGTCGCCGACTTCCATGACGGCGATTCGAAGATGAGCTCCGATCTGCGTCGCGGCGAGTCCGGCGCCGTTGGCATCTCTCATCGTCTCGATGAGATCGTCGATCAGCGCTTGCACTTCCGGTCCCGCGATGATCGACGGATCCACCGGCTCCGCAACGATCCGAAGCTCCGGATGACCAATGGTGAGAATGGGTCGAACCGTCATTGGGACACCTCCAGCAGACCTGTCGTGGCGGGCAGTCGATCGATCGTGTCGATCACAGGTCCCAGGTCGAACACTTCCGATCCTTCCCGACCGATCGGCAGTAGCGGGCGGACGGCTTCGACGGCCGGTCGAACACCAGCACCGAGCTCGGTGAGCTCGAGTCCTCGCCGATCGATTGCCCACACCGCGATGACGATCTCGATCGCCGCAATAGTGCGGGCAGCATCGAGTTGCCGCTCGAGGTCGTGCACTGCGTGGAGGGCGTGGCTGGCCGTGTCCTCGACACCATCTGCGAGTTGGCCAACGGAGTGCAGCAAGTGTGGTTGCGCCCAGATCTTGACCGACGTGATCAGCGAGGCAGCGATGTGCCCAAGATTGAGGAACTGGACGCCTCCGGCGGGTTCACCCTTCTCGGCCAAGCCGATGGGCAGTCCGGAGAACGACGGCCATTGGATCTTGTGAATGCGCTCACCCGACACGTCGGCGACCTTGGCAAGTGCCTGCCGACAGCCATCGAGTGCCAATGTCATCCGGGTCGTGTCCATGTTCCCGTGCGAATACACGGCCTTCGGGCCCACGTTCACGAGCGGGTTCACATTGACCGAGGCGAGTTCCGTGTTCCAGACGTCTCGCAGCCATGCGGCGAACTCCCGGGCGGCTCCGTGAATCTGCGACACATTTCGAAAGCTCAACGGATCCTGCAGGTTGCGGGCCTCGTCGATCTCCCACAACCGGCTGCCTTCCAACAATGATCGAAGCATGGCCGCAGACCGGGCCTGACCCGGACGCTGGTGGACCGAATTCACCGGCTGCGAAATCGCATCGAGGTTCCCGCGGAAGCCTTCCAGTGTCAGTGCCGCGGCCAGGTCGAAGCGGTTGAGCGCCTCGTTCACCTCGACGATGCGAAACGCGCCGGTCGCCAAGCTGATCGCGTTCGAATTGATGAGCGCCAGCGCTTCCTTCGGTCCCGGCAGCTCCTCCGTGTCGGCCGTGCGAAGCAGCCACGCTGCAATCTGACTCAGCGGTACGAGATCGGACGCTCCGACCGTGCCTGCGGCGTCGATGACCGGAAGGTCGCCGGACCGAATCGCCGCACAGACGTGTTCGACCAGCGCCGGCGAGACTCCGGCGACACCTGAGGCGAACTGCTGCGCCACGACGAGCAGCGCCGCTCGAACAACCTCGGGGCGCACGGCGGCACTCGGCACGCGGGTCGCATGCCCCCGCACCAGCCGGCGGTTGTAGTCGAGCAACATGGCCGGATCGACGGCGTGGTCCTTCTGGGAGCCCACGCCGGTGGTGACGCCATAGGCCGGAGTGTTCGACTCGATCAGGTGCCGGACAGCTGCGTGGCCGCTTCGCACCCGGGCCATGGCGTCGGCATCGAGTTCGATGGGTTCGGCCGCATCGACGGCCAGCGCCACCAGTCGTTCGCAGGTGAGCGGCTCAGATCCGATGCTCGACGACACCGTCACGCCAGCACCACCTTCATGTGGCGTCGCCATGGTCGTGCATCGGCACCCGGACGCCGCGTTCCTCAGCGACCTCGCTTGCCCGGTCGTAGCCGGCATCCACATGTCGGATCACACCCATACCGGGATCGTTGGTGAGCACCCGCTCCAGCTTCTCGGCGGCGAGATCGGTACCATCCGCAACGCTCACCTGACCGGCGTGGATCGAGCGGCCGATACCGACACCACCACCGTGGTGGATGCTGACCCACGTCGCACCTGAGCAGGTGTTCACGAGTCCGTTCAACAAGGGCCAATCGGCGATGGCGTCCGAGCCGTCGAGCATGCCTTCGGTTTCACGGTAGGGCGAAGCGACCGACCCCGAGTCCAGGTGATCGCGCCCGATCACGACCGGTGCCTTCAGCTCGCCCGACTTCACCATTTCGTTGAAGCGAAGACCGAGCAGATGCCGTTCGCCGTAACCGAGCCAGCAGATTCGCGCCGGAAGCCCCTGGAAGGCGACCCGTTCACCGGCGAGGCGAATCCAGCGCGCGAGCCCTTCGTTGTCCGGGAACATCTCGAGCACGGCTCGATCGGTCGCTGCGATGTCCGCCGGATCTCCGGATAGCGCAACCCACCGGAAGGGACCGAGCCCCTCGCAGAACAACGGTCGAATGTAGGCGGGAAGGAACCCGGGATAGTCGAAGGCCCGCTCGAATCCACCCAGCTTGGCCTCGGCCCGCAGACTATTGCCGTAGTCGAAGACCTCGGCGCCCGCATCCATGAAGCCCACCATCGCCTGACAGTGCGCGGCCATTGCGGCCCGAGACCGTCGGGTGAACTCGTCCGGATCGGACAGCTTCAGCTGCGCTGCTGCCTCGGGCGCAAGGTCGTTTGGCATGTAGCTGAGCGGGTCGTGCGCACTGGTCTGATCGGTGACGATGTCGGCATCGATGCCATCGGCCAGGAGACGGGGGAGAAGATCGGCGGCGTTGCCGAGCAATCCAACGGACAGCGGAGTTCGGGACGCTTTCGCCTCGGTTACACGACGGATGGCCGAGTCATAGTCGGGCGCGATCTCGTCGAGGTACCGGTGAGCGACCCGCCGGTCGAGCATGTTTTGATCCACGTCGATCACGAGCACGACACCGTCATTCATCGTGACGGCGAGTGGTTGCGCACCACCCATGCCGCCAGCGCCAGCCGTGATGGTCAGGGTTCCGGCGAGCGTGCCGCCAAAGCGCTTTCGGGCGATCTCGGCGAAGCACTCGTACGTTCCCTGAAGGATTCCCTGCGTACCGATGTAGATCCACGAGCCGGCGGTCATCTGCCCGTACATCATGAGGCCCTGGTGTTCGAGCCGTCGGAACTCGTCCCAATCCGCCCAGTCGGGGACGAGGTTCGAGTTCGCAAGAAGAACACGTGGGGCCCACTCGTGAGTCCGCATCACGCCAACCGGCTTGCCGGACTGGACGAGCATCGTCTCGTCGCGTTCGAGCGTCGTGAGCGTGTGCAGCATCGCTCGATAGGCAGGCCATGAGCGAGCCGCTCGCCCGGTTCCGCCATAGACGACGAGCTCGTCCGGATTCTCTGCAACCTCGGGATCGAGGTTGTTCTGCAGCATCCGAAAGGCCGCTTCTTGCTGCCAGCCCTTGCAGTTCAATTGGCTGCCACGGGGAGCGGAGATGCCCGTGACCGGCGTGCCGATTCCCGGCGCTGTGTTGGGTGCGTTCATGGTTGCAGTGTGCGGACCCGTGCCCTACATTGTCAACCACCAACATCAATTGTCACTGAATGACATGGAGATCGAATGGCGCCATCCGCCCCCTCAGCCGACACGACCATTCCGCGGTCGATCGAGCGAGTACTCGATCTGCTCGAGATCGCCATCGCCGAACCGGGGTGCACCCTGTCAGCCGCAGCTGCGAACGCGCAGCTGACACCCACCACCGCGCTTCGTTACCTCCGGGCACTCGAAGCCCGCGGGTACCTCGACCGGGATCCGGACGGCGGATACCACCCGGGCGCCACGATGCTGCGCATGTCGGCCGCACTGCACGACCATGGCCCGCTCGAGCGTCTGACCGCCGTCGCGCAACCCCTCCTCGACGCACTCGCAGCCGCGACCGGAGAATCCGTCTACCTCGTTGTCGCCGATGATCGAACCGCGACCTACGTCGCCACGGCGGAAAGCACACGCGCCATCCGCCACGTCGGTTGGGTAGGCCAGAACGTACCCCTGGCTGCGACGGCAGTGGGTGCTGCGCTCGAGCGTCCCGGCACACCGATCGTGCGGACGGGAGCCGTCGAACCGGACATCACCGCCATCTCGATCGGATTGGGTGAGCTTCACTCCAGTCGGCTGGCCATCTCGATCGTCGGACCGGAACAACGCCTGTCGACGGCAACCACGCAGCGAACGGCACGCCGTGCGCTCAGCGATGCCGCCCACCAACTCCAAGACGCTCTGGGCTTGACCCCGGACGCCGAGGTGGCCTCATGAACGACACATCGATCGAACTCGACGGACCGGGCGTCACGATCGAAGACGTCCGCCAAGTCGCTCGCGAGAAGGCCAAAGTCTCACTGACCCCAGACGCCGTCTCACGGATGACCACGGCCCGCGAGGTTGTCGAACGTCTCGCCGAAGGCGACCCCAGGTACGGCATCTCAACCGGGTTCGGTGCACTCGCCAACGTCTCCATCGCAGCAGACCGTCGACAGGCCCTCCAGACCGCCCTCGTCCGATCGCATGCGGCCGGCATGGGCGATCCCGTCGAGGAGGAAGTGGTCCGAGCCATGATCTTTCTCCGCGCCCGCACCCTCGCCATCGGCGCGAGTGGGGCGCGGCCACTCGTCGCCCAGAGAATGCTCGACCTCATCAACCACCAGATCCACCCCCTCGTCCCCGAGCACGGGTCGCTCGGCGCAAGCGGCGATCTCGCCCCGCTCGCCCACGGCGCGATGGCCCTGATGGGGGAAGGCGATGTGCTCCACCTCGGACAACGCCGCCCCGCCGCAGATGCCCTCGCAGCTGCGGGGCTCGAGCCGATTCGACTCGCGGAAAAGGAAGGCCTGTCGGTCACCAACGGCACCGACGCCATCCTCGGCATGCTCTGCCTCGCCATTCACGATGCGCAACAACTGCTCAGCCAAGCCGACATGACCACCGCCATGACCGTCGAGGGACTCCTTGCAACCGACGCGCCCTTCGCCGACGATCTCCAACAGCTCCGACCACAACCTGGCCAGGCCGTCAGCGCAGCCAACCTCCGCGCCATGCTGACGGACTCCCCAATCGTCGCCAGTCACGCCACCGGCGACTCCCGCGTCCAGGACGCGTACTCCATTCGATGCACCCCCGCCGTCAACGGCGCAGCGCGGGACACACTCGACCATGTCCGTCGGGTCGCAGAAAACGAGTTGGCGGCAGCCATCGACAATCCGATGGTGCTGAGCGACGGCCGTGTGGAGTCGTGCGGCAACTTTCACGGCGCTCCCCTCGGCTTCGCCGCCGACTTCCTTGCCATCGCCCTCGCGGAAGTCGGGGCGATATCCGAACGACGAATGGACCGGCTTCTCGACAAGACCCGCAGCCACGGCCTCCCTCCGTTCCTTGCGGAGGAAGTGGGTGTCGACAGCGGTCTCATGATCGGGCACTACACGGCCGCCGCCATGGCATCGGAGAACAAGCGCCTCGCTGTCCCCGCATCCACCGACTCGCTTCCCACTTCGGGAATGCAGGAAGACCACGTCTCCATGGCCTGGGGTGCCGTGCGCAAGCTGCGTCGAGTCGTCGACAACGTCCGACGCATCCTCGCGGTCGAATGGGTGATCGCCGCACGCGCCATCGAGCTTCGAGCACCGCTCGATCCTGCGGCGCCAACCGGACAGCTGGTTGCCCTGCTTCGAACCGAGGTGCCCGGCCGTGGGCCCGACCGCTTTCTCTCACCGGAGTTGCAGGCAGCCGAAACGCTCCTCCGTAGCGATGCGCCCGAAACGCAGCTCGAGTCGATCGGCCTTCGATTGCGTTGACCATGCGTCTGGTTCTTGTCGACGCTTCAGGTTGCCTTCATCCAGTTCCGGATCCCGAGCGCCGAACTCTGTTTCATGGACGACACGGAACAGATCGCCTGGATCGCTCGACGACTCACCTTCGGCTCCGGGCTCGCAGCGCTCCCTGAGCTCGTGGCAAACGGGCGGGACGCCGCGCTCGAGACGCTCCTCGCCCCGGCCGACGAACCCACCAGCCCCTGGGCAGGCGAGGACATCCCCGATGACATCACCCTCGACGACTCGATCCTGACGATCAACGCTTGGCTCGACCATCTCGCCGGCTCTTCGACCCCACTGTCCGACTGGACGACCTGGTTCTGGCACGACCACTTCGCCGTCTCCGCTCCGCAGATCCGAAGCCTCTTCGTCTTCACTCGGCACATCGACCTGCTGACCGAACTCGGCGGGGATGGCTTCGCCCCGCTCCTCCGTGCCGTCACGATCGACCCGGCGATGCTCATCTTTCTCGACGGCCGACGGAACCGCGTCGGCGCCGTCAACGAGAACTACGGCCGCGAGCTCCTCGAGCTCTACGCCCTCGGCGTCGGCAACTACGGCGAAGCCGACGTGCGAGCGGCCGCAGTGGCCCTCACCGGATGGACGCTCACCACCGAACTCGACGGAAGCCGCTTCGTCTCTCGACGTCACGACGACACCCCCCAGCAACTGCTCGGATCCACCGTCAACGACCTCGATTCCATGATCGATGCGGTCACCAACCATCCGGCATGCGCCGAGCACCTCACGCGCCACATGGCCGAAGCAATGCTGGGAACGGCCCTGCCGGAAGACGATGTCCGGACCGTTGCCGACCGGTTCCGCGCGAGTGCGCTGAACGTCGCCGTCCTCCGCAACGACCTGCTCGACCTTGCCTTGGCCGGCGCCGCCGAACCCGTCGTCCTGCCGCCGGTCCAGTGGTTCCTGCAAGCCGAGGCCGTCACGGCTGCAGAGATCGAACCACGTCAGCGACTGTTCGCCCTTCGCCAGATGGGACAGGTGCCCGGCGTTCCTCCCAACGTGGGCGGCTACCCCGACGCACTCACCTGGGCCGGGCCTTCAACGACCGTCGGACGGTTTCGGGCGGCCAGTCTCATTGCCGGGCGCACCTCCGATGACGCAGAACTTCTGGATCGAGCTCGCCGCCGGGACTGGACCGCGGTCGCCGAGCTCACCGGAAGGACTGGTGGCTTCTCCGCAGAGACCCTCCGGGCCCTCGACGACGCAAATACAACCCGGCGGAACGGACGGGAAGCGCTTGCCGCCGTGCTCATGAGCCCGGAACTGGCGGTGGCATGATGACGACGACCCCATCGCCATCCTCGCTCCCCCGGCGCCGCTTTCTCCACCTCGCCAGTGGAACCGCCGGAGCTCTCGCCCTCGGCGCCTGCTCCTGGAATGACGCCGTGCGCGAGTCCGTTGCGGCCTCCACAACAACTGTGCCCACCACCACCACGGCTGCACCGCTGCGCGCGACCGGGCGACCCCTGCTCGTCGTCGTCAACCTCGGCGGTGGCAACGACGGCCTCAACACCTTCGTGCCCGAGGAGGGTCGCTACCGCGACCTCCGCCCCGCCATCGGAGTGGCGGAGGAGGAACTCCTGGACACCGGGGCTGGTCTCGGGCTCCATCCGGCCCTCGAGCCGATTCATCACCACTGGGCGGCCGGCCAGATGGCCATCGTGCATGGTCTTGGCCTTCCCGATCAGACCCGATCGCACTTCACCGCAACCGACGTGTGGTTCGCGGGACAGCCGGACATCATCCCCAACGGTTGGCTCGGACGCTGGTTGGACCTGCATCCACTCGCCGGGACCGATCCGTTGCTGGCGGTCGCCCTCGGCGGTGGCCGCAGCGCCGTCACCGGAGACACGGCCAGCAGCACGGTGATCGCCCGACCCGATCAGTTTCTCCTTCAGGCCACACCGGGCATGAACGCCGACGCATTGGCCGACGTGCTGCTGGAAACGGCCGCGCCCGCCACGGGCGACACCGACGCGATGCGTCTCGTGCGACAGGGCATTCCCCGGGCCGTCAATGCCGTGCAGATCCTTGATGAGATCGGCGATGACGCCGCCGTGGCGTCGTTGGGCGCCGATTCGGCGAGCGGGCTGCTGGCAGTCGCCAGCCGAATCGTTCAGCTCAACCTCTCGACCGAGGTCATCATGGTCGACGTCGGCGGCTACGACACGCACGCCAATCAAGTGGACACTCACGCCGAGCTGCTGAGCGATCTGGCGATCGGCATCGACAGCTTCTTCACCGAACTGACCGAGGCGCAGGTGGACCGCGACGTCCTCCTGATGACCACCAGCGAGTTCGGCCGACGAGCCCAGGACAACGGCTCCGGAACCGACCACGGCACCGCCAACTCCCACCTGCTCATCGGCAGCTCCGTCGCCGGAGGTCGCTACGGGTCGAACGGGCTCGACAACCTGATCGACGGTGACCTGCCCATCGACATCGACACTCGGAGCCACTACGCGACCGCCCTGCACCATCTCGGGGCCGAGGCCGGCGAGGTGCTCTCCGGTCCCTGGGAGGACCTGGGCATCATCTGACCGATCCCGACCGCTCAAGGAGGCCATTCAACCGGTCGATCCCTGAAGCGGACCTCGGGCCGGACCATCGGCCTCGATCTTGGCGGAGGGCGGTCCATGCATCAGCACATGGGACACATCTTGGCGGCACTCATGGTCGGCGGTATCGCGCTGATCCTCAGCCGGTGCGGCGTGTTGCCGACCTCGAGCGATGACGAGCCGCTGGACGAGACGGAGGTGGCCGCCGCCGTTGTCGCCACCACGACCACGACCAGCGAGGCGCCAACAAGCACAACGACCGTCGCGCCCACGTCGACCTCCACCACCGTCGCCGTCGCACCGGTGTTGCAAACGGAAGACCCCGACGAGCTCGCCTACTGCTTCGCCGCCGGACTCGTCACCAACGTGCTGGCAACCGGAATTCGCGGTGAGGTCTCCGCCATCGCCAGCTCGATCGAACGGCGCTCACGACTGTTGCGCGCGCTCACGCCACCGGTTGCGATCGAAGAAGAGCTCCAGGTCACGCTCTCCACAGCGGACGCAGTCGTCATCGTGCTGGCCGACGGCGAGCGCACCGTCGAAGAGAAGGACAAGGCGTTGGCCGAGCTTCTCACCGCCGACGTGTACCGCACCAGCGCAGCGGCCGTCACGGACTTCGAACGCGACGTCTGCCTGATCGACTGATCGAGCCCGCCGTCCGGTGCAACCGCGGGGCGCAGTTCAACCATCCCGCAAACATGTCACAGGGTCCCGTTGGATGAATCTCCGACGGTCATGTGGTTCTCTCCAGCACGTCGATGCTGCCTTTGCAAGAATCGGCCTCCGCAACGAAAGGGCTTCCCGCGTGACCGACAGCTTCACGATCAGCGAATCCGGACGTTCACTGCGTCCGTCGATGCTGGGCGGAATGCAGCGGGAGTGGACCCGCCTGGCGCAGCCGGGCACTTGGTGGACGGGAGCCGAACGGGTGGCCATCGCCACGGTCGCGCGCGCCGCCACCCACGGGTCCGACGCCCCGACCACGGCGCTTCACCCTGCGGTCACGGACATCGCTGCACGCGTCGCCACGGCACCACACGCAATCGACCGAACGGCCGTCGACGCACTCGTCGAACACGGGGTTCAGCTCGAGGCGTACGTCGAACTGGTCGGAATCACGGCCCGGCTCGTCGCCGTGGACACGACCCTCCGGGGCATCGGATCCGAGCCGGCCCCGCCGCTGCCATCCCCGATCGAGGGGCAGCCATCCCGACTGGTCGAGCCAGCGGCGAAGCGCCGGTCCGCTCACGTTCCCATGATCGGCGCGGCCGGAGCGACGACCGCGCTCTCGGCAGTCGCCGCCGAAGATGCTGCCCAAGCCGATCTTCACGGAGCCCTCTACCTCCACTATGCGGAAATGGCCGACCTCACGATCGTGAAGGACATTCCGCGGTGGCAGATGGAGCTGGCGGCCACAACCACGTCGTGGATCAACCACTGCGTCTATTGAACGGCGGCCCATGCCGGCATGCTCCGTGCGAGCATCGAACACACCGACCATCCCCTGCATCTCGCTGCCATCGTCGACGCCACCCAGGCCGCGGGCGCGCCGGGAGCAGATGCGATCATTCGCTTCACGCGGGCGCTGGTCGAACACACCGATCGACTTCCCGACGCGCGGAACGAACTGACCGACTCCCTGGGCGCCGCAGGTGCCGCTGCGGTGGCCGGCGCTGTCGGCAACTTCGAGATGATGAACCGCATCCTCGACGCCACCGGGGTTCCGACACCGGGTTCCATGACCGACCTCGCCGCACGCCTACGCTCCTGATGCGGTATCCGGGGGGAGGGCAGCGCACATGACGGTCGAAATCGCTGCACGCGTTTGCGCTGTCGTGGTCGGGGCGATTGCTGCCGCATGGTTTCTCGCATCGGCCGTGCGCACCATGG
The DNA here is from genome assembly GCA_020628865.1 of Acidimicrobiales bacterium. GTDB lineage: Bacteria > Actinomycetota > Acidimicrobiia > Acidimicrobiales > SHLQ01 > SHLQ01. Next base: position 83,421 of record JAHDEJ010000005.1, on the reverse strand, counting down.
TCATCCCCCGACCCGAACGCGTGTGGATCACGACGACGGCCTTTCGGATCGCACGACGGATTGCGCACTGGCGGGCGAGACGGAGTTCGTCCCCAGCCACCCGTCACCGCATCCTCGGATCGTTCGCTCCCATCGTGCTCATCTGCCTTCCGGTCATCTGGTCCATCGGCGTGATCGTCTCCTTCTCCGGCATCTACTGGGGCATCATCGGCGGGTCGTGGCTCGACGCCGTGGAACTGTCCGGCTCATCGCTGACGACGCTCGGATTCACCCAGGCACCCACGTTCCTCACGCGCATGATCGCCATCGTCGAGGCGCTCCTCGGGCTTGCGCTCGTCGCGTTCGTGATCAGCTTCCTGCCGACGCTCTACACCACGTTCTCTCACCGGGAGATCGCCGTTGGAGAACTGACCATCCGAGCGGGCGAACCCCCGACGCCAACCGAATTTCTCACCCGGCTCCACCTCATCGGACGTCTCGATCAGGTCGGCGCCCGCTGGGAAGAGTGGGAAGAGTGGTTCGTTGAGCTCGCCGAAACCCACACCAGCTTTCCGGCACTCATCTACTTCCGGTCGGCCCGCGCTGACCGTTCATGGCTCGCGGCCGCCGAAACCGCGCTCGACACCGCGTCGTTCATCACCTGCACGCACATCCTCCCCCGGACCGGTCAGGCGGAGACGATGATCCGATCCGGCTACCTGGCGCTTCGATCGATCGCCGACTTCTACGGCATCGAGCCCGAAGGAGCACCACGGGATCGCAATCAGGTGTCGATCTCCCGCCAGCAGTTCGACGCGCTCTGGGCGAGGATCGAACACGGCGGCGTCTCGATCGACGTCGATCGCGACGACGCTTGGGAGCACTTCGTCGGCTGGCGCGTCAACTACGACAACGCCCTCACCGGCCTCCAGGCACTGGTGGGCGACGTGCGCAGCCATTGGGACGACCTCGAGGTGCCACGTGTCTGACCTCGCCGTCTTCGCCATCGTCCTCGCGCTCGTCTCGCTCGTGCGGGTGCGCATCAAACGCCTGCCGATCACACCGCCGATCCTCTACGTGGCCGCCGGCCTCGTACTCGGCCCCGAGCTCCTCGGCCTCGTCGACCTGAACCTCGAGGATGAAACCGTCGTCCTCATCGCCGAGCTCACCCTGGCCCTCGTGTTGTTCTCCGACGCGGCGCGCATCGACACACGCGCCGACCGGCTCTCGTTCGGCCTGCCCGCGCGCCTGCTTGCGTTCGGCCTCCCGATGACCATCGCGCTCGGAACCCTGGTGACGCGACTCCTCCTCCCCGACCTGACCTGGGCCCAGGCTGCGCTCGTCGCCACGATCCTCGCCCCCACGGACGCCGCGCTCGGCGAGGCCGTCGTCACCAACCCTGCGGTTCCGGTGCGAATCCGACAGGCGCTCAACGTGGAGTCCGGCCTGAATGACGGGCTGGTCGTCCCGGTCTTCACCCTGCTGCTCGCCGTCGTTGCCGGCTCCGAAATCGAGAGCGTCGACACCCTCGTCGGCGAAGCACTCCGAGAGATCGCCATCGGCGTCGGCGTGGGTGCCGTCGCCGCCCTCGCGCTGGCCCAACTCGTCCCGACCGTGAAACGGCTGGAATGGACCGACGGAGAAGGCCTTCGCCTCGTCGCCCTCGGGTGTGGGCTCGCCGCCTTCTCCGGAGCCGAGGTGCTCGGTGGCAACGGGTTCCTCGCCGCCTTCGCGTGCGGACTTCTCGCTCGGTACCGGCTCGGACCCGACGTAGCCAAACGCACGGAGCTTGCCGAAGACATCGGCCAGATCGGCGCGTCCATCACCTTCATTCTCTTCGGAGCCCTGCTCGTCATCCCTGCCATTGAGGTCATCAGCCCCGGCGTCATCCTGTGCGCACTCGGCACGCTGACACTCGGCCGGATGATGCCGGTGGCGATCTCGCTCATCGGCACCGGATTGAAGGCACCCACCGTTGCGTTCATGGGATGGTTCGGACCACGCGGCCTTGCCTCGATGCTGTTCGGACTGCTCGTTGTGACCGAAGGCGGCGTCGACACCGCCGACGACCTGTTCTCCGTCGTCGTGCTCGTCATCCTCGCTTCCGTCGTGCTCCACGGCATCACGGCGGCGCCGCTGGCTACCCGCTACGGCGCCTGGTTCTCGGAGCACGGTGTCATGGACGACGACATGCCCGAAGCCGAAACCGTCAACGAAAGTCGAATGCGCGGAGAGCGCACCTGAACCGACCCGGAGGTCACCAATGCAACCACTGTCCATCGCCACCTGGAATGACGTCCCCGATCGCGAACCGGTCGGAGCGCTCGTCAGCAACGTCGACCTCGTGATCGTCCGGTGGGACGACAACCACTCGGTGCTCTACGGACGCTGCCTGCATCGCGGCGCGATGATGGCGGACGGACATGTGCGTGGCGATGACCTCATCTGCGGTCTGCACGGCTGGGACTACGGATTCCGCACCGGCATCTCCGCCTACAACAACGATGAACGACTCCACCGCTTCGCATCGTGGATCGAAGACGGCAACGTCATGGTCGACGCCGAGGAGATCCTCACATGGGAGAAGGACAACCCGCAGCCCTACGACCGAACCTCCTACCAGGGTGCCTGGCAGGATCACCACGGCACCGAGGACGAACCACACGTCGGGCTCATCCGAACACTCGCCAACGACGGACTGTCGAAGATGGGTCACCACGGCCCCGTCACGGCCATGGGCGTCCCCCGCGACCAGCTGCCGAAGTGGGACGACATCCAGTTCGTCACCGCTCAGCTCGCTCGACGACCCCTCCTCGACGACGTCGAAATCAGCACCAACGTCGTCATCGGCCCCAACGCCGAACGTCCCCTCCAGCTCGACATCCCCCTGTTCGTGTCGGACATGAGCTTCGGCGCACTGTCCGAAGAAGCCAAGATCTCCCTGGCGAAGGGAGCAGAGCTCGCCGGAACCGGGATTTGCTCGGGAGAAGGCGGCATGCTGCCCGAAGAACAGGCCGCAAACTCCCGCTACTTCTACGAACTCGCCTCCGGACGGTTCGGATGGTCGCTCGACAAGGTCACCAAGGTGCAGGCCTTCCACTTCAAGTTCGGCCAGGGCGCCAAGACCGGAACCGGCGGACACCTGCCCGGCAACAAAGTGCAGGGACGGATCGCGGAGGTCCGCGAACTCAACGAGGGCGAAGACGCCATCAGCCCCGCCACGTTTCCCGACCTCACCACCGAGGACGACTACCGACGTGTGGCGGCCGAGGTTCGGGAAGCCTCGGGCGGAATCCCCATCGGCGCCAAGCTGTCGGCCCAACACATCGAGGCCGACATCGACGCGGCCCTCCGCATCGGTGTCGACTACATCATCCTCGACGGACGGGGCGGCGGAACCGGTGCCGCGCCGACCATCTTCCGAGACCACATCAGCGTGCCGACGATTCCCGCATTGGCGCGAGCGCGCACCCATCTGAACCGCATTGGTCGCGAGGACATCACGCTCGTCATCACCGGTGGACTCCGAACCCACACCGACTTCGCCAAGGCCCTCGCCCTCGGCGCCGACGCCATCGCCCTGTCGAACGCTCCCATGCAGGCCATCGGCTGCATCGGCATGCGAGCCTGCAACACCGACAACTGTCCGGTCGGCATCGCGACCCAGAAGAAGGACCTGCGAGCACGCCTCATGATCGACGAGGCGGCGCAACGGCTCGGCAACTACTTCGAGGCATCGACCGAACTCATGGAGGTCCTGGCCCGCGCCTGCGGCCACACCTCGCTCAGCGACTTCACCCCCGACGACCTCACCACTTTCGATCGCCAGATGGCCGATCTCACGGGAATTCGTTTCGGCGGTGTCGGGGTCTCCTGATCGAACCATGGAGGAAACATGAACAGCTCCGCCCTGCACGAGGGACAGGACATCCTCAACGACCCGTTGCGCAACAAGGGCACCGCCTTCACGCTGCGGGAGCGCCGGATTCTGCGGATCGAGGGACACCTTCCACCGGCCGTCGAAACGATCGACGCGCAACTCCACCGAACCCGGCATGAGTTCGACCGCTTCGAGGATCCGCTCGAACAGCACATCTATCTGCGCGCCCTGCAGGACAGCAACGAAGTGCTCTTCCATCGCTTCGTTCGCGAGAACCTCGCCGACACACTGCCCATCGTCTACACACCGACGGTCGGGCGAGCGACGCAGGAGTTCAGTCGGATCTACCGGCGACCGCGCGGGCTGTTCCTCTCGTGGGACTCCCGCTCGAGGATGCGCGAGCAGCTTTCGTCGGTCGACCGGGACATCGACGTGATCGTGGTGACCGACGGCGAACGCATTCTGGGCCTCGGCGACCAGGGGGCCGGAGGGATGGGCATTCCCATCGGCAAGCTCAGTCTCTACTCCGCCTTCGGTGGGATCGACCCAGCGCGCACGCTGCCCATCACGCTCGACGTGGGCACGAACAACCCCGATCGGCTCAACGGCAGCTCCTATCTCGGCATGCGCCAGCCACGGATCTCACCCGAGGAGTACGACGCGTATCTGGATCAGTTCGTCGACGAGGTGAAACGTCGGTGGCCGGGAGTCCTTCTGCAATGGGAGGACTTTGCCCAGCACAACGCCACTCGACTGTTGGAGCGGCACCGCTCCCGCATCCTGAGTTTCAACGACGACATCCAGGGGACGGCCGCCGTCTCGCTTGCCGCGATTCAGGCGGGAGTCAACGCCTCGGGTGGATCACTCGCCGATCAACGGATCTGCATCCTTGGCGCCGGCTCGGCCGGCACGGGTATCGCCTCGATGCTCCACGACGCACTCGCCGCTGCAGGCGTCGCCGACCCGCTCGACCACATCGTGCTGATCGATGCCGACGGCATCGTCCACGATCGTCGTTCAGATCTGCGGGCACATCAGGTCGATCTCGCCCATCCATACGAACGAATCGCCTCATGGGCCGACGTTTCGACCGACGTGCTCGAGACCGCCGTCCGCGAACATCGGGCGACCGTCCTCGTGGGCGTGTCCGGCGTGCCCGGCCTCTTCACCGAAGCCGCCGTTCGAGCGATGGCCGCCAACTGCGATGCACCGATCATCATGCCGCTCTCGAATCCGACGAGCCGCGCCGAAGCGGTCCCCGCCGATCTGCTCGCCTGGACGGACGGCCGAGCTGTCGTGGCGACCGGGTCGCCATTCGACCCCGTCATGGTCGCGGGCGTAGCGCACACGATCTCGCAGTCCAACAACGTGTACGTGTTTCCCGGTCTCGGGTTGGGTGTGGTGGCCGCCGAGGCCACCGAGATCTCCGACGAGATGTTGATGGTGGCCGCCCAGACGGTCGCTGACCCCAACGGTGGCGGCGAGGTCCACGACGGCGTTCTCCCTCCACTCACCGATGTCCCGGACGTGTCCCTCCGCATCGCCCGAGCGGTCGCACGAGTGGCCCGGGACAGTGGGCTGGCGCCCGCCCGAACCGACGCCGAGCTCGACGAACGCATCGACGAATTGCGATGGACTCCCGACTACGGCCCGGTGATCTGATGACCGATCCAGCACGTCCCTACCCGCGAATCGATCGTGCCTCCGTCGGATGGATCTCTGAAGAGCAGATGATCGAGGTCGACCGAGTGATGATCGAGGACCTCGACATCACCCTGTTCCAGATGATGGAGAACGCCGGCCGCAATCTTGCCCGCGTGGTGATCGATGTGTTCGCTCCGACGACCGTTGCCGTGGCGGCCGGTACCGGTGGGAACGGTGGCGGCGGTCTCGTCGCGGCCCGGCACCTTGCGAATGCCGGCATCGACGTGTCCGTCGTGGTCACCTCGCCCCAACGATTGACGCCGGTTCCGCGGCATCAGTTCGACGTGCTCACCCGCATGGGCGTCGAGGCCCGACCGGAGCTGCCCGCAGCTGACGTCACGATCGACGCGATCATCGGCTACTCGTTGCGAGGGGCTCCCCGTGGACGATCGGCGGAGCTGATCGAGGCGGTCGCCGCGAACGGGCCGGTGGTCTCGTTGGACAATCCAAGCGGCGTGAACGTCACCACGGGCGAGGTGCCCGGGGTGGCGGTGCAGGCCGATGTGACGATGACTCTGTGTCTGCCGAAGACCGGTCTTCGAGATCATCCTGCGGTCGGCGAGCTTCTCCTGGCCGATATTTCGGTCCCCCGTTCCGTCACCGCGGCGCTCGGCGGCGCCCCCAACTTTCGCGCAAGCCCCATCCTCCATCTCTGAATGGTGCCTGGCACCTTTCACCCCAAAAGGTGCCAGGCCCCTTTCACGCTCCGCGCGCACCCCACCACATCCGTACCTGGTACCGATGTGGTGGTTGGCGCGCGGTGGGTGGTCAGGTGGCGGCGACGATGCCCCAGCCCTTGACCGACAGGACCTCGGTGGGGAACTCCGTGACCGCGGTGATGCCGTGGCTCACACTCCCGGCGAACTGCAACGAATCGCCGGGCCCGAGCTCGTATCGGCGTGACCCGAACGCCACCTCGACCCCGCCGAGCAGCACGTGCAGCAACTCGGTGCCTCCATGCTTGTTGATCGGCAGATCGGTCGGCGGTTCCTCGAAGCGCATCACCACCGGCTCGAGCCGCTGATGCAACCCCCGCAACATCCCCAGGGATCGGATGTCCCCGGCATCTCCCGCCTTGGTCGACAACCGCAGCCCCTCACCTGCCGGCACGAAGATGGCTTCCTCGTCATCGTCGACGCCCCGCAGCAGCGACGTGACCGGCACCCGAACCGCCTGCGCAATTCGAGTCATCGTGGTGAGGCTCGGCTGGATGCGAGCGTTCTCGATCTTCGACAACATGGCCTTCGAGACACCTGACCGATCGGCCAGATCGCCGATGGTCAACCCGAGCGTCGTTCGGTACTCCCGGACCCGCGCCGCCACCGCCTCGCTGATCTCCGCGAGCGCAGCGTCCACATCGGCGTCGTCCACGCTCACGACAGACTGCCGATCGGCAAACGCTCGTGGACGCCCGGCCGATCGTGGTCCTCCCGAAGCCGACGCAGACGCGAATGGAACTGATCCCGATCGATCGTGCACAGCCGAAGGTGCCGGCGCCCGCCTTCCGGACCGAATGCCGTTCGACCATGCAGTGCACGTTGGTTGTCGTAGACGACCGCCTGGCCGGGCTGCAGCTTGAACTGAATGGCGTTTGCGGGGTCGTTGATGCGCCGGGTGAACTCGATGTAGGCGCGGTAGTAGTCGCCCATGATCGCCGGGTCGATGTCGAACGGCGCCATCGACCGTTCGTGGAAGCGGATGCCGGCGATCTCCCGATCGCGATCGAGCGTGATGATCGGAGCGTGCGCAAGCAGGTGCACGTCCTCCCCCTGATCGACCGACTCGGTCCGATGCCGGATGAACGGAACCGACACCTCCGCCAGCAGGTCGAACGCGGCGGGATCGTCGTCGAGCAGCGACTCCGCCACGGCGAAACCGTCCACGAGGATCGAGTCGCCGCCGGTCGTGCTCACCTCCACGCAGTGCAGGATCGAGGTTCCACTCGGCGTGTACCGATACGGGTCGTCCGTGTGCGGATCGAGGGCGAGGCCGGTCTGCGAGAACTCCCACATCTCGGGTTCGACCACGATGTCGAATAGCCGTCCGAAGTCGGTCTCGCGAACCCGGCCGATCAACGCCGCCAACGCCTCGGTACCCGCTTCACCCGTGGGCACGTCGTCGACGATCGCGGCACCCCATTCGGCGACCGCATCGAGCAGGTCGCAGTGTTCGGCGGTCCCCGGTTGCGGAAGCGGGAGCTGGGCAAGCGGGGTGCCGGCTCGGAAGTACGAAACCTGACGGGCGCGACGGACTCGGTCGGCGGGTTCTGGCGAGTTGTCTCGGAGCCAGTCGATGTCGAAGGTCGACTGGTGGCCGTCGGAGAACTCGATCTCCAGGTCGCCGTATTCGTTCTGGGCCGCATCCACGACGGCGAGATCCGGATCGAGTTCCGTCACCGAGAAGGTCCGGAACGCCTTCCGCTTGTCTCCCCCGGTCGGGCAGTTGTCACGCAGCCAGAGTGCGTGAAATCGCGAGCGGGCTCCGTCGGACCATCGAACGACGATGCCGTCGGTCGTGAGCTCCGTGTTCAGAAATGCCGTGTCGAACTCCATGCCCGGCACCGTACATGGAAGAAACACAGTTTCTCAAGACGAAACCGTAACGAATTGGTGCGCCCGGCGACGGTTCGCGTCGTCAGCCCTCGCTGCCGTAGAGACCGAAGGCTTCCGCCTGGTCGTCGGAGAGGTGATAGCTCTCCTCGTCGTTCGGGAATGCGCCCGAACGAACATCGGCCGCATACGCCGACAACGCGTCGACCGTCTGCGCCTTGAGGTCAGTGTAACGACGGACGAACTTCGGCGCGAAGCGATCCTCGATCCCAAGGAGATCGTGATACACGAGGACCTGACCATCGCAGTGCGGCCCGGCGCCGATGCCGATCGTCGGAATGTCGATCGCCTCGGTCACCGCCTGCGCCACCTTCACCGGAATCCCTTCGAGCACGATCGAGAAACAGCCGGCGTGCTGGAGCACCTTGGCATCCTCGATCAGCTCCATGGCCGCCTCGGCCTGACGACCCTGGACCTTGAAGCCGCCCATCGTGTGGAACGACTGCGGCGTCAAGCCGATGTGGCCCATCACCGGAATCTCTGCGTCGATCAACGCCTCGATCATCGGCAGCCGCTTCCGGCCACCTTCGAGCTTCACGCACTGCGCTCCGGCCCGAATGAGCTCGGCCGCGTTGCGCACCGTCTCCTCGACCGACACGTGGTAGCTCATCCACGGAAGGTCGCCGACGATCAGACAATCCGGCTTCGCTCGAGCCACGGCACGAGTGTGATGCGCCATGTCGTCGATGGTCACCTGCAACGTGTCGTCGTACCCGAGTACGACCATGGCCACAGAGTCACCGACCAGGATCATGTCGATCCCGGCTTCACTCGCCGCACGCGCACCGGGCGCGTCGTACGCGGTCACCATCGCCAGCGCGGGTTCGCCCGTGCGAACCTTGCGCGCCGAAATCTTCGGAACGGTCATCTTGGCCGAGGCCATCTGTTTCTCCTTCCGTCCAGCGCCCGAAGGCTGCCAGCGGTGACTTCAGTCTACGGAAGAGATCGACCGTGCACCAGCGCGACCTGAGGAGGTATGTCAGACGACGGGGTTCGTGCGCAGCAGGTGATTCCACTTGCACGACCGACAGACCTCGACGTCGTAGGCCGTGAAATCGCCCGAGCGGCGACGGATGCGCTCCATGTCCCCTTCGGTCACGATGCAGCGGCCGGCCGCAGGAAGGCGGGGCCCGAACACGTACACGACCTCGACCAGTTCCGTCTCGCCACAGATGGGGCAGTCCCGATCGACCTCCACGCCGCATTCCCGAGCGTTGCGCATGAGCTCGCTTTGCGCATCGCACACCTCGGAACGGGTGGCTTCGCCGGTCTTGTACGAGCGAATGGTTCGATCGCGCGCCAGCCGGTAGTCGATCGATCCGCCAGCGCTGTTGGCCGCGGCCTGGGTGACACCCTGCTTCATCGCCACCCACAGTACCGACTGTCGCTGACATGCGACCGACGCGCCGGACCGGTACATCGGAAACGGGTACCCTCGGCAGATGGAAAGAAGGTGGCGAAGGCGTTCGGCGGCAATGGCGGTCGTGCTCATCGCCACGGTGATCCCGCAGTCCAGCGCACAAGCCCAGCCGGACCAGCCGATGTGTGGGGCTTGGCCTGCATCGATCGTCGGCACGAACGGATCGGACCGTCTGGTCGGCACCGCGGGCGACGATGTCATCGTCGGATTGGACGGCGACGATGTGATCCTCGGCCGCGGCGGCAACGACATCATCTGCGGCGGCGACGGTGACGACGTCATACGCGCTGGTGCCGGCGCCGATGGAGCCTTTGGCGGTCCGGGACGCGACATCGTGCGTGGTGGCCCCGGTCCGGACTACGTGTACGGCGACGCGGGACGGGATCGTGTTTTCGGTGGGCCCGGTCGCGACGAAGTGAACGGTGATGGTTGGGACGATCAGCCGGACGGAGCCGCCGACTACGTTCGCGGCGATGCTGGCAATGACCTGTTGAACGGTGGCGAAGGCCATGACCGCTGCGTCGGTCGATCCGGCTTCGACGTCGCCGACCTCACGTGCGAGCGATCGGCGTCTGAAGCCAGACTCACTCGGACCGTCATCGACGGAACGACGGTCGTCGTGAAAGCGCGCGACGGGGTGGTGCCTGATGCCGCTACGAACGTCGCCATTGCCGGCTTGGTCACCGACCGCGGCGAAGGACCTCGGCTGTGTCAGCTCGGAATCGTCTTCGCGTTCAGCCCGCCAGTTTGCAACGGTCTACTGCTCGAAGGCATGGGGCAGAACTGGGCCGTGCCGATCGACGACTTCCGCAGCGCCGACCGACTACTGATCTTGGATTGGCCTCCCCGCGATGGAGCTGCCTTTGTCGAATCGAACAGTCCTTCGCACCATGGTTCACTTCAGTCGACTCGGCCCTCGTTCGGTTCCACCATCCCCGAAGCCTGCGACGGCATCACCGACGACACCGCGGTTCGTCGCGGCGGTGCGATGGGTGAGTGGCGGGCCGCCAATCCCGACCGATTCGGCGGATATTGGATCGCCAGGGATGCGTACGACCCCCTTGGCCGGATCCCCCAGGGGTTTCCCGTCCTGCAGGTGAAAGGCACCGAGGAAGAAGTTCAAGCTGTTCGTGATCTCCTCACCACCGAGACCCTCCGGCCATGCGTCATCCGCGTGACCTTCTCCGACACCGAACTGCGGGAGACCTTCAACGAGGTATCTGCACGATTTCGATCGCTCGGCCTCGAAGGAACGGTCGGCCTCGGCCTCGATATCGGGGTGACACTCGAGATCGCGGATCGAGCCACGGTTGCCGCGCTCCTCGACGGCATCGATCGTCGGGACCTCGTCGAGATAACCGGTCGAGCCATCCTTCTCGACTGATCTACGGGTCCTCCCCCGACCCACGAAGTGGCCAGAACTACACTCGCCCCTCATGGACGAGACCTGGATGCGCTACACGACTGCCGGTGTTCGGGGCGAGCGCCGACCCACCGATCACGTCGAACTCGGCCCGGGTGACGTGCAGGGCCTCGACCGCAAGCTGCTCGGCGATGTCGACGGTCTCCGCATCCTCGAACTCGGAACCGGTGCCGGCCACAGCGCGATTGCCCTCGCCCGCGCCGGAGCGAAGGTCGTCGCCTGCGACCCGGACGCCGAACAGATCACGCGTGCACGCGCCAACGTCGAAACGGCCGAAGTGCACGTCGAGCTGCACAACGCCGATCATGCCGACCTCGCTTTCTTGCGGGCCGACGTGTTCGACGCCGTGCTGTCGATCCACGCACTCGCCGCGGTCGACGACCTCGCCCGGGTCTTCCGGCAGGTCCATCGGGTGTTGAAGCCGGACCGTCCACTGCTCATGACGTTTCCGCACCCGGCCGCATTGATGGTCACCGACGAGGATCCGACCCGCGTCACCACCGCCTATGGAGACCAAGGCACCATCGGCGTCGGCCACAACCTCACGCATCGCCGCAGCGTCAGCGATGTCTTCACGAAGCTGAACCGATCCAACTTCCGTGTGGATCAGCTGCTCGAACCCGAAGGCGACGGCACGCACCCGGCCTCACTGATCGTGCGGGCCCGCAAGCTCGGCACCTGAGACGCCCCTCAGCCCACGCCCCGCCCGCGAAGCCAGTCCAACTCTTCCGTCGCAGACGCCGGGCCGTCTGTCAGTCGGCGTTCGCCCAGCGCCGCCATCGCCTCGCCCACCGCGGGGCCGGGCGAAACGCCGAGCTCGCGGATGATGTCGCCGCCGGTGATGGCCGGCGTCAGGTCGGTCAGGTCCTCGCGCGCCCCCAGGTCGGCGAACGCCATCCGGGCCTGCCGCGTACCCACAACCCCAAGGAGCTCCGCCACGGTGAACAGCGTGGCCATGTCGTCATGACCGACCGCCAGCACCAACCGGCGCATCATCTCGTCCGTGGTCGGAGCGTCGTCCGTCAGAACGTCGAGCCCGGGAAGGACGGCCAGCATCTGACGCCGCTCCTGATTGGAGTACCGGAGCGAAGACAACTGCGCCTCTCGCCGAGCCGCCGGCACATGACTGAAGGTCACCAATCGCCGGACCAGCAGGTCGATCGGACTGCGGTCCAGGGTCTCGCCCAACCGATCGAGCACTCCGCCAGGCATCTCCGAGAACATGTGGCCGACCGCGCCGACATCATCGAGGAATCGCAGCCCGGCCGATGGTGACCTCGCCGCCATCAACTTGTCGTACTCCTCGCGAATGCGTTCGACCGACACGATCGACAGTCGATCGATCAACGAACGTGCCGCCGCAAGAACGCCTTCCGCAGGAACGAGCGAGTACCGGGCAATGAATCGGGCCGCGCGGAGAATGCGGAGCGGATCGTCGCTGAAGGAGACCTCCGGATCGATCGGCGTCTCCAACGATCGAGCCTCGAGCGCAACCAGCCCCTCGAACGGATCGACAAGACGACCCGACGGAACTTCAATCGCCATCGCGTTGACCGTGAAATCACGCCGGGACAGATCCACCTCGACGTCGTCGCCGAACGCCACCCCGGGCTTGCGAGACTCGGCGTCGTACCACTCCGCCCGATGCGTGGTGATCTCGATCGGGCGGCCCTCGATTCGACAGCCGATCGTGCCGAACCGTTCGCCCTGCGTCCATACGGCCGACGCGATCGGCCCCACCAACCGCTTGATGTCCGCCGGGCGGGCATCCGTCGTCAGGTCGAGATCCAGATCATCCAGCGCAGCGCCGAGCTGCAGATCACGGACGATGCCACCGACGAGGTAGAGGTGAAAGCCGGCCGAAGCGAAGCGCTCGGCCAGGGGTCCGACCTCTTCCAGCACTGCATCCCGTGTCTCGGCCACCCCCGGAGCGTAGGGGAAACGCCAGTAACCTCACGTCCATGCTGTTGGAGCGCCGACTTCGCCTCATCCGGGGAGTTCGTGTGGTCCAGCGCGCCAGCGGACCGTTCGAGTTGCAGATCGTTCCAATGCGTCGGCTCAGCCACGACGAAGTCGCTCGCCTCATCGAGCGACTGCCGGAAACCACCGGTCCGGTCGTCACCAGCGCGCTCAGCCCCGTCGAGCAGGTCCCGTTCCGAGACCACGGCTTCACCGACTTCGAAGCCCTCCATCTGCTCCGCCACGCCTTCGCCCCCGCACCGAACCGATCCAGCCCGGCGGTCATCCGTCCGGCTCGACGATCCGATCTGAAACGGGTCCTCGAGATCGATGCCCAATGCTTCGACTCCTTCTGGGTACTCGACCGGGCCGGCATCGACGCCGCCCGCAAGGCAACACCCAGTCATCACTACGTGGTCGCCGAACTGAACGGAAACGTCGTCGGCTACGCGATCACCGGCCACGCCGGCGCACCAAGCTTCCTCCAACGACTGGCTGTCGATCCCACCGTTCAAGGGATAGGCATCGGCAGCCACCTCGTCACCGAAGGCGTCACCTGGGCAATGGCACGACGCGCCCTTCACATGATGGTGAACACGCAGGTGTCGAACGAGGGCGCCGCCCGTCTCTACCAGTCGCTCGGTTTCGTGCTGGACACCGACCAACTCATGGTCTTGGAGCTCCCACGATGACGGGCACGGCTCGGATCGGTCGCACCGTTCCGAGGCTGATGATCCTCGTCGCACTCCTCACGCCGCTGCTCTCCGTCACGCCGGCCGCCGCACAGGCCAACGGGTCGCTCGAACTCGTCGCCCAGAGTGCGTGGGCCGACGATGGCGGCCTGTTCGATCTTCAGGTTCGCGTCGCCGGTGCGGATCCGAACTCCACCGTGCGCGTGCTCGTCCACGCACCCTGGGCATCACGGGCCGCGCACCAGGCCGCGACCCTTCCCGGCAACGACGTCCTGCTCGAGATCGGGCCCCTCCCCCTCGATTCGCTGCAGGAAACCAGCAACGAGGTGCTGTCGCTGGAGATTGCGATCGTCGGACCCGACACCCTCGAGCCGGAGAACGACCCGGAAGAGGACGCCCCTCCCGTACCCATCCTCCGCACCGAGGGTGGCGCCGGCGTCTATCCACTCGAAATCGTGCTCGAAGACGAGAACGGAGAGATGGCCGACCGAATTCTCACGAGCCTGATCGAGCTTCCCCGGAGCCAGTCGTTTCCCCAGCTGCAGGTCGTCCTGATCCTCCCCCTCGATCTCCCGAACGGCATCGGGACCGACGGCATCTATGCGCTCGATGAAGCCGCCGGTCCCGGACTCGAGACGATCGTCGAAGCGATGACCATCCACCCGGACAGCCGAGTCACACTCGACGTTGCACCGGAATCCCTCGCCGCGTTCGCACGATCCAGCGCGCCCCGGCACCAAGCCATCACCGAACAGCTCCGCGCCGCCGTGGAAGCGGACGAACTGCTCCCGACGCCGTATGTGAACGTGAGCGAACAAGCGTGGCTCAACGCCGGACTCGAAACCGACCTCGGCGAACTCCAAGCCGCCGGCATCGTCACCACCCAGCGGACCCTCGGCGTCGCATCCGAAGGATCCGTCGTCGTCCTCGACCCCGACCTCAACAATGAGGGACTCGACTGGTTGATCGATCAGGGAGCACAAGGTGCCATCGTCCCGACCGCCCAACTCGATCCACTCGACAGCGCCGTGTTCGGACGGTCGATCGATCGCCAGTTCCTGCTCTCCACCGCCACCGGTCGCCGGGTTCCCGCCCTCGAGGCCGACGCTCGACTCGAACGCCACTTCATCGACACGGGCAGCCCGGTCCAGAACGCGAATCGGATGCTCGCCGACCTCACCCTGCTCGCCCTCGAACAGCCCGAGCTTCGACGGAGCGCCGTTGCGATGGCGCCGGAAGACTGGCAGCCCAACGCGAGCTTCCTCAACGTGCTGCTGAGTGGACTCGAACGGATTCCGATCCTCACGTCGGCAACGCCCCGGCAGGCCCTCGCCCGCACCGAGCTCATCAACTCGGCCGGCGACGGCACGATTAGCCCTCCCCTCCTGCGCTCGCTTCGCACGATCGAGCCGGAACCGCTCGGCTCGTTCCGAACCGAATTCAGCCAGGCGGCGCTCGCCATCCAGAGCTGGTCGACCGTCATCGAAGGCGACCCCGACTCGGTCCGACGGCTGCGCGAACTGCTGCTCGTCTCCGCCGACGAACGAAACTCGACCGCCACGCGAACCGACTACATCGACCGCGTCTACGAGCTCATCAACGAACAGAAAAACCGCACGGTCACCACACCCGAAACGGCAACGATCACCCTCACCGGCCGTGAAGCCGACGTTCCGATCCTCGTCGAGAACCGGCTCAGCGTGCCGATCAGCGTCACGCTCGTACTCGACAGCGAGAAACTCACCTTCCCCGACGGCCAGGACGTCGCCGTCGTCCTCCAACCCGGCGAGAACCGCATCGAGGTCCCCATCGAAGCGCGAGCCAACGGTGACTCTCCCATCCGCGTGCAGATCCTCAGCCCGGATCGCGAGGTCCTCCTCGGATCGTCCCAGCTCCGGGTGCGGCTCTTTGCGTTCTCGGGCGTCGGCATCATCATCGGGTCGGGTGCCCTGCTGATCCTCGTCCTGTGGTGGCTTCGCCACCGACGGGACGTGCGGGCTACGCTCGAACCCGCCCTACCCTGACCGTTCACGCCGACCTTCGGGAGCCCTCATGACCGTCCGCATCGTCACCGACAGCGCCTGCGACCTCTCCGACGACGAGCTCGCCACATGGGGAATCGGGATGGTTCCCTTGTCGATTCGTTTCGGCAACGACGAGTTCGTCGACCGCACCGAGCTCCCGACCGATGAGTTCTACCGTCGACTGGCTTCGTCGACCGATCTGCCCGAGACGGCTGCCCCGTCCCCCGGCGCGTTCATGGAGATGTTCAACTCGATGGCTGCTGATGGTGCCACCGCCGTCGTGTGCATCAACCTGTCCGAAGCGCTCTCCGCCACGATCCAGTCGGCCCGCACCGCTGCTGCGTCGGAAGAGGTGGAAATCGACGTCCACGTCGTGAACTCCAAGTCGGTCACCGGTGGCCTCGGATCCATCGTGCTCTCCGCCGCCGAAGCCGCGAAGAACGGCGCCAGCGCAGATGAGATCGTCGCACTCGTCGAAGAACAGCGCGACCGCACCCGGGTCTACGCCACGCTCAACACACTCGAGAACCTGAAGAAGGGCGGCCGAATCGGCGGAGCACAAGCCGCCCTCGGCACCATGCTCTCCATCAAGCCCCTCCTCGACCTCAGCACCGGCGAAGTGGTTGCCGCCGGCAAGCAGCGCACCCGGAAGCGGTCGCTCGACTGGGTCCGCGAACAGCTCGAGCAGGCCGGCGAGGTCGAGAACCTCGCCATCCTCCACTCGAACGCCGACGACATCGACGCGTTCCTGGCTTCCGTCGCCGATCTCCCGAATGCCCAGAAGGCACGCACGAACGTCATCGGTGCCGTGATCGGCACCCACGGTGGGCCCGGCGTGATCGGCATCACCTACCAGGTTCCCGCCTGAGCGCCGGGGGATGAAGTCCCTCCACTCGGATCCACAACTACATTCCACTGGTTGTGATCAGCTCATCGACGGGAAGCAGTGAGATGGACGGTGCCCGCCTCGGCGACCGTTATCAGCTCCTGCGACGAATCGGCGCGGGTGGAATGGCCGAGGTGTGGGAAGCCACCGATCACAGCCTCGGCCGGCAGGTTGCGGTCAAACTGCTGCACAAACACCTGGCCCAGGATCCATCGATCCTTGCCCGATTCCGCAGCGAGGCCCAGTCTGCAGCGCGGCTGACACACCCCGGAATCGTCTCGATTTTCGACACCGTGACCACGGGCGACACGGATGCGATCGTCATGGAACTCGTCGAGGGCCGCGACCTGCGGTCGATTCTCGACCAACGACGATCGATCGCCATCGACGACTGCCTCGAGGTCGCCATTCAGGTCGCCCAGGCACTCGGGCACGCCCACCAGAACGGGATCATCCACCGAGACATCAAGCCGGCAAACATCCTGGTTCGCCCGGATCGTCGGGTGAAGCTGTCCGACTTCGGCATTGCAAAGGCACTCGACGACACCACCTTCACCGAGACAGGGTCCCTCGTCGGAACCGTGAAATACCTGGCGCCCGAACAGATCCAAGGCGCTCCCATCGACGGCCGCACCGACCTCTACTCGCTCTCGACCGTGCTCTACGAGATGTTGTGCGGGACGGTGCCATTTCCTGCTCAGGACCTGGCGGGCGCGATGAGCCGAGTTCGAACGCCGGCACCTCGAGCCAGCACCCATCGACGCGATCTGCCTCCCGAATTGGACGAATTTCTCGCTCGAGCACTCGCCATCAACCCGCAGGACCGACCGCTCGATGCCTCGCAGTGGGTGGCTTCGTTGCAAGCGGTCCGCCGCGGCGACGCCACCACGATCTCCCGCGCCGCCGACGTGCCCGCAGCGCCAATCGTCACGCCGCCCCGCCCCGAGGCTGCGCGCCCGAAGTCCATCCCGATGCGGGCGCCGGAACCGGAACCGGCAGCGCCGACCAAGACACGAAAGCGATCACGGCTGGAGGTGCTGTGGCCGATCGTCGCCGCCGTGCTGATGATCGCAGCGTTGGCCACCGTGTGGATGCTGCTTCGCCCAGCCAGCGAGAACATCGGCAATCAGCTCACCACCGACGCACCGGAGACAACCGCCAACATCGAGACCTCAGACACCGAGGTCGACACGACGGCACCGGAAGCGACCGTCGCCACCGGTGAGGAGTCGACCGACACGACGGAGGCCGTCGACACGGAAGCCGCACCAACCGAGGAAGGCGCGGACACCACCGATGATGCGGTGGAAACCGACGCTGCCGAAGAGACGACCACCACGACCACGACCACCACCATCCCGGACTTCGTCGATGGGGTCCGCGCGATCTCGTTCGATCCGTTCGGCGACGACGGCGTCGAACACCCCGAAGCGGTCGGCCGGGCACTCGACGGCAACCCGGAGACGTTCTGGTACACGCAGGGCTACGCAAGCCGGGACTTCGGGCGAATCAAGTCCGGTGTCGGCTACGTGCTCGAATTCGATGGAGGCCGCTCCGTCTCCACCATCGATATTCAGACCAACGCCACCGGCTGGGCCGTCACCGTCTACGAAGCCGACGAGATCCAGACCGTGTTCGAGAACTGGGGCGAACCGATCGCCACCTTCGGCGATCTCGACGCGGCCGCCACCCTCGAGGTCCCCCAGATGACGGCTTCCGCCGTCCTCTTGTGGTTCACCGACTTGGGCGAACCGGTCGAGGCCAATGAAGACACCGAGCTGATCCGCCTCGAAGTCTTCGAGCTGGCCCTGAACTAGCCATCCCGGTCCGCACGACCAGGTCCAACGGAGTGTGAATTCCGGCCAAGCACCGGTCCGCTAAGCTCCGGGCGTGCAGACACTGTCCGACGACGAGGACCTGATTCGGGCAGCGCAGTCGGGCGACATGGCGTCGCTGGAGATACTCCTCGACCGGCATCACGACCGCATTCGCGCCGTCTGCGCACGCGTGGTCGGGAACCACGCCGACGCCGATGACGCCGCCCAGATGGCGCTGATCTCCATCGTTCGCAACCTGGAGCGGTACGACGGGCGGGCGAAGTTCACCACCTGGTCGTACCGGATCGCCACGAACGCCGCGATCGACGAACTCCGCAAGCACAAACGCCGGCCGACCTCCTCGCTCGATGACGAGGACCAGCACTTCGAACCGGTGGCGCTCGGCAACATGGCGGACGCGACCGCCGCCCGTCTGGACGTCAACGACGGGCTCGATCAGCTCCCGGAAGAATTTCGGATGCCAGTCATTCTGCGCGATTTGTGCGGCCTGGACTACGACCAGATCGCCGAGGTGTTGGAGATTGCACCCGGCACCGTACGGTCACGTATCGCGAGAGGGCGCGGAAAGCTCGCTGATCTGATCGGATCAATTTCGCCAGATGGGAACCAGGACGCCACGGGCGGCGTACAAGGAACCGACCATGACCACTGAGTTTGACGACGAACTGCTTTCGGCAGTGTTGGACGGCGAAGCCGATCCGCAGACCGTCGCGGCTGTCCAAGCCGATCCCGACGCCGCCCGCCGGCTCGCCGCTCTCGAAGCTGCATCAGCGCTCGTCGCCACCCCACCGGCCCCCGCCACCCCCGAACGACGCGCCGCCTCGATCGCTGCGGCGCTGGCTGCCGCACAACCCGCACCGGAAGTCAGCTCGCTCAGCGTCGCCCGCGAACGCAAGACGGCAGCAGCCGCACCGAGGCGTCGCCAGGTGAACTGGCTTGCCGTCGCCGCTGCGTTCGCGTTCGTGCTGATTTCCGCCGTGGTCATCACTGGCATCGTGGGCTCGAACTCCGCCGACGTCGTTGACACCGCCGCCGATGCATCCGACGACGCGGCGGACGCAGTCGAGGAAGTCGCCGAGGCCGCAGAAGAGTCGCTCAGCGCCGACAGCGCAACCATGGCAGAGTCCGCGACCGCCGATGAAGCCATGGAAGAGGCCATGGACGATGAGGAGGCCATGGAGGGCGACGCCATGGAAGAGGAGGCGATGGAAGAAGACGCCATGGAAACCGAAGACTCCGATCGCGAAACCGCCGCCACCACCACAACCACACAGCGGTTGTCGGCGGAGCCCTTTGCCACCAACAACCTCCTACTCCTCGAAGAAGCCATCGATCTGGGCGTCGTCGTCCCCGTGCTCCGACCAACCGATCCCGAGCTCCTCAGTGTGGTCAACCCCGAGTGTCTGAATCCCGAACTGCCCCCCGACATCGACCAGTTCGCCTTCGCGGAATTGGGCGAGTTCGCTCCCCCACCGCAACTCGTGGTCGTCCAGTTCGACCCATTCGACCCGTCGCAGGTGATCCTCATCTTCGACGCGGAGGACTGCACGCCGGTTGGCTAGGATTGGACGCATGTCCACGCCTTCCGACGACACACCCGACTGGCCGGCGCAGGCCACGAGCACGATCGTCGGCCTGGTCGACAACGTCAAGTACAAGACCACCCGGCCGGCCACCATGGCCACACGGGGTCTGGTCTATGGAATTGTGATCCTTGCTCTGGGTGTTCCCGCAGTGATCATGTTCCTGGTCGGTCTGGTGCACTTCCTCGATCAGGCCATTCCGAACGACGTGTGGATTGTGTACGCCATTCTCGGCAGCATCTTCACGCTCGCCGGAATGGTCCTGTGGCGCAAGCGCACCGCCTGATCCAATCATCAAAAGAGAGAAACCATGTCTGACGCCCGCAATGTGGTGATCATCGGTTCCGGTCCCGCCGGCCTCACCGCCGCGATCTACACCTCCCGAGCCACCCTCGATCCCCTCGTGCTCGAAGGCGAACCATCATCGACAAGTGATCAGCCCGGCGGCCAGCTGATGCTGACCACCGATGTGGAGAACTTCCCGGGTTTTCCCGACGGCATCATGGGCCCCGAGCTAATGATGAACTTCAAGGCGCAGGCGCAGCGGTTCGGCGCCGAGGTCCAAACCGTGAAGGCCTCGAAAGTGGACCTCAGCGAGCGTCCCTTCAAGATCTGGGTCGGCGACCCGGACGCCGCCGAGCCAACCCACCTCGCAAAGACGGTCATCGTGTCCACCGGCGCGCAGTCGATCATGCTCGAACTGCCGCGTGAGAACGAGCTGATCGGGCACGGGCTCTCCACCTGCGCCACCTGCGACGGCTTCTTCTTCCGTGATCACGAGATTGCCGTGGTCGGCGGCGGCGATTCCGCCCTCGAGGAGGCCAGCTTCCTCAGCCGTTTCGCTTCCAAGGTCACGATCATCCACCGCCGTGACGAACTCCGCGCCTCGAAGATCATGCAGGAACGGGCCTTCGCGAACCCGAAGATCGAGTTCCTCTGGAACACCGAAGTCACCGGGTACCTGGGCGACGACAAACTCGCCGGCGTCACCACCGTCAGCACTACCGATGGTTCCACCGGTCAGCTCGATGTGACCGGCCTGTTCATCGCCATCGGCCACCGGCCGAACACCTCACTCTTCGAGGGTCAGCTGGACATGAAGGAAAACGGCTACCTGCTCACCCAGCCCGGCCGCACCGCCACCAACATCCCCGGCGTCTTCGCGTCAGGCGACGTGCAGGACGACTACTATCGGCAGGCCATCACCGCGGCCGGTTCCGGCTGTGCAGCCGCCCTCGAAGCCGAACGCTGGCTCGAAGAGAACGACGAGCACTGACACCCGCAGACGCCGATGGGAATGCCTTCACCCCGTGAAGGTGTTGCAAGCTCTGGACAACGAAAGGTAGGCCGCAATGGCTTCTGAAAACGTCACGATTCTCTCCGACGAGACCTTTGCCGACACCGTCGGCGCTGACGGCGAGCCCGTACTGGTCGACTTCTGGGCCGAATGGTGTGGCCCGTGCAAGATGATCGCTCCGATCCTCGACGAAATCGCCGACGAGCAGGTCGGCAATCTGAAGATCGCCAAGCTCAACGTCGACGAGGCCCCGAACACGGCTCGTCAGTACGAGGTCATGAGCATCCCGACCATGCTGCTCTTCAAGGACGGCGAAGTCGTCAAGAAGATCGTCGGTGCCAAGCCCAAGGACGCCCTCATGGGCGAACTCGCCGAGCACCTCTGAATCCCAGCACACGGTACGACCCCGGCGCGTAGCGCCGTCCGGTTCGGCCTCCTAGTCTCATCCATGTGAATGAGACGCTCGAACGAGTACCACTGGCGTTGGGTGCGAGCGGCGACGCGGTCGCCGAACTGCACGCCGCCCTCACCCTCGCCGGGTACCTCGTCGAAACCGTGCACCTCGACAGATTCGAGGAGCAGACCCACGATGCGGTGATCGCCTTCCAACGGCAACGGGGCATGGAACCCACCGGCATCGTCGATGAGGAGACCTGGGAGTCGCTCATCGAAGCCGGACACCACTTCGGTGCCCGCCTGCTGTGCCGACGTACCCCGATGATGCGCGGTGACGATGTCGCCGAGCTGCAATTCATGTTGGGCAGCCTCGGATTTGATGCCGGCTGGATCGACGGCATCTTCGGGGCCGACACCGAACTCGCCGTCGCCGACTTCCAACGCAATGCGGGGCTTCCCGTCGACGGCGTGGCCGGCCCGACCACGTGTGCCACGCTCACACGCCTTCGCCTCTCGGCCAATGCCGCCCGTCCGGTTGCCGCCGTACGCGAACGCGACCTGCTTCGCAACGGCCGTCCCGGCCTCGTGGGCCGTCGTGTGGTCGTTGGCGACCTGGGGGTCTCCCCCACCGCCGCCGGGGCCGTAGGCGCCGCCCTGCGGCGTGAGGGCGCCCGTGTGCTCCTGCTCCATCACCCCAATGGCTCCACCCATGCCCGTGCAGCCAACCAGTTCGATGCAGAGCTGTATCTCGGCGTGGAAGTCACGGATTCCGATGCGTGCCAGGCCCTGTTCTACGAGACGGACACCTTCTCGTCCTACGGCGGCCGTCATCTGGCCGGACTTGCCATGGACAACCTGTCGCTCGCTCTTCGCGTCCCGGGTTCGGTTGGTGGCAGCCGAGCGGCTGTGCTCCGCGAGACTCGCATGCCCGCCGTGCTGTTCCGAATCGGTCCACCGGGACGCCTCAGCTCACAACAGCATCGGTTCACCGACGGATTGCTGCGCGCGCTGAACACCTGGGTGGCAGAACCGAGCCCCGAAGACACCGAGTAGCGAACATTTGTTCGATTCAGTCTTGGTTGTGGTTGCTACTCGCCGTTGATCAGGTGGTAAATCCGCTCGAGATCGTCCAAATCGGCATAGTCGATGACGATCTTGCCGCGCTTGGCCCCGAGTGAGACGTTCACCTTCGTCGACAACCGCTCCGACAGCAGTTCTTCGAGCTCCAGAACAGCGGGATCCCGGGTCGAGCCGATCGACGACGCCGTGGGCGTCGAGTCGGATGCATCGTCATCGTCCGGTTCGTCGTCCTCGGACGTATCAGTCGATGTCAGTGACTTGACGAGCTCCTCGGCCTGCCGAACCGTCAGCTCTTCCGCCACGATTCGGTCGGCAACGTCCACCTGAGCCGATTCGTCGTCGAGCGTCAACACCGCCCGGGCATGGCCGGCCGACAACCGATTCTCGGACACCAATCGCTGAATGGACGTGGGCAAAGCCAACAGGCGCAGGGTGTTGGCAACGGCGGAGCGGGACTTCCCCACTCGCTTGGCCACTTGCTCCTGGGTCATCGAGAACTCGTCCACCAGCTGCTGGTAGGCGGCGGCTTCCTCGAGGACGTTCAGATCCTGGCGGTGCAGGTTTTCCACCAGCGCCTGTTCGAGCGAGGACATGTCGTCGGCATCGCGGACAACAACCGGGACCTTCTGCAACCCGGCTCGCTTGGCCGCCCGCCACCGTCGTTCGCCGGCGATCAACTCGTACCCGTCGCCGTCCTTTCGCACCAGCAGCGGCTGCAAGACGCCGAGCTCACGAACCGAGTTGGTCAGCGAATCGAGCGTCTCCTCATCGAAGTACTCGCGTGGCTGGTACGGATTCGCGTGGATGGCCGACACGAGCACCTGCTGGAACGTGGCGTCGCGGTCGTCCGAGACCTCAGACGGAATCAACGATCCCAGGCCGCGGCCAAGTCCTCCGGGGCGGCTCATGACGCATCTCCTTCGCTTGGCTCGGCTGCGTCGACTGACTCCTCCGTTGCGGCGTCGGCGTCGGCGGGCGCCACCTCGTCATCCACAGAAGGAACCGTGTCATCCACAGCCGTTGCCTGTGGGGCGGGAGCCGTGTCGTCCTCCAACCCCAGATCGAGACCAAGCACCTCCCGAGCGAGGTCTCGATACGCCGTGGCACCACGGTTTTCAGGGTCGAAGGTGGTGATTGGCTGGCCGTAGGAAGGCGCTTCGGAAAGCCGGACCACCCGAGGGATCACGATTTTGCAGACCTTCTCGCCAAAGTGCGCTCGCACTTCATCCACAACCTGGCCGGCGAGCTTGGTGCGAGCGTCGTACATCACCAAAACGATGGTGGACACCTCGAGTGTGGGGTTCAAACTGCGGCGGACGAGATCCACATTGCCCACCAGCTGACCGACACCTTCAAGTGCGTAGTACTCGCATTGGATGGGCACCAGAACCTCAGTAGCAGCGACAAGCGCATTGATGGTGAGGAGACCGAGCGATGGGGGACAGTCGATGAAGACGTAGTCGTAATCATCCTTGATGGGAGCAAGCGCATCGATGAGCCGGCGTTCCCGGTTGAAGCCCGGGACCAATTCGATCTCCGCACCAGCCAGGTCCAGGCTCGACGGGGCGACGAACAAGCCCTTCACGTCGGCGGCCGGCTCGATGGTGTCCTCCAACGGTGTGTCGCCCAACAACACGTCGTACATCGAGTATTCGATGGCGCGCGGGTTGATGCCCAGCCCCGTACTGGCGTTTGCCTGCGGATCGAGATCGACCAGCAGCACCCGCTTCCCGTGCTCGGCGATGGCGGCCCCGAGATTGACGGTGGTGGTGGTCTTGCCGACACCGCCCTTCTGGTTGGCGACAGCAATCACTCGTGTCTCTGATTCACCGGTCATAGGTCGCCAACACTACCTGTCCGAAGTGGCGCGCGAGGTGAACCCGACGGGGATTCTTCGATCGGTCGTCATCCATCTGCGTGTTTCACGTGAAACACGGGTCCGCGACCAATGCGGGGTGACTTGTCCCATTCACCTCGATGTTTCACGTGAAACATCGACGGAGTGGTACGGGCCGGAGAACGCGACTGTTTCACGTGAAACAGACCATCGAGCGATGGCTTAGAAGAGTGGTCGCTTGTTGGCGCCCTTGCGGGGCAGACGAGGCAGATCCTCGTCTGTGCGTTCGAATCGGACATACCGGCCGGCATCCGTTGTCCACGTATCTCGATGGATCAACCCACAGCCCCTGAGTGGCTCTGTGGGCCACCGCAC
Source organism: Acidimicrobiales bacterium (assembly GCA_020628865.1). Lineage (GTDB taxonomy): Bacteria > Actinomycetota > Acidimicrobiia > Acidimicrobiales > SHLQ01 > SHLQ01. The sequence goes on along the minus strand of JAHDEJ010000005.1, from coordinate 58,439 downwards.
CTCGATTTGGGTGTCATGGGGTTCGGACACCACCAGAAACCCGCCAGAGCGCAGCAGGGGAGCCGCCATTTCTGCCACCAGGCCCGGTGGACCGAAGGATCGGGCCGTCACCCAGTCCGATTGTCCCCGTGCCGGCGACCAACCGACGATCTTCGCGTCCTCACCCGAGACCGTCACCCGATCGGTGAGCTCGAGACGACGAATGGCTCGCCGGAGCAGATCGGCCCGACTGGTGCGACGTTCGACCAACAACCAGGTCGTCTCGGGATGGGCGTCGGCCAGGATCAATCCCGGGAGCCCGGCACCCGAGCCGAGGTCCACCACGTGGCCAGTGAAGGCTGTGTCATCGGGAAAACAAACAAACCCCATGGCGTGATCGCCATGGGGTTTGCCCTTGTCCCCGAACTGACCGGCTCGCAGGCCTTCCTGAAGCACCAGTTCGGGATCTCGCATCTGTTGATTATGCCGGGCGAATGACCACCCGACGACGAGGCTCTTCACCCTCGGACCCGGTCTCGACACCATCCATGTCGTTCAGGGCGTCGTGCACGATCTTGCGATCGGCGGGGCCCATGGGCTCCATGACCTTCTCGTTGCCGGACTCGGCCACGTCGGCGGCGATCTTGCGAGCAAAGTCCTGCAGCGCGGCGGTGCGACGCTCGCGGTAGCCGGCAACATCGACACGCAGGCGTTCGGTCTTGGCGCCGTCGGCCTCACGCTGCACGACCGTGCGGGTGAGTTCCTGCAGCGCGTTCAACGTGGCGCCCTTGGGGCCAACCAGCAGACCCAGTTCCTTGCCGGTCACAGCCACTTCGATGGCGTTGTCGTCGGCCAGTTCGTCGGAAACGGCCACCTGACCGTCCATGTCGAACACGTCGAGGACGCCCTCGAGGAAGTCGATGGCGACCTTTTCCTGCTCTTCTCGGCTGAATTCGTGTTCCACGTTGCCCTTCTTTTCCTTCTGTTCGGTTGCGGTGGCCGCTGCTGCTGCCGCCTGGCCACCCGACTTCTCCGGGCGAGCATCTTTCTTCTGACTCTGGTTCTTGCTGTTGTTCTGCGACTTCGACGAATCGGCGCCGCTCTTGTTTCCACCGTTGTTGGACTGGTTGCGGTTGTTTCCGCCGCCACCCTTGTTCCCGCTCTTGTTTCCACCGTTGTTGGACTGGTTGCGGTTGTTTCCGCCGCCACCCTTGTTGCCTCCACGGTTGCGACTGCCGTTGCCCCGGCCCTTGCCGTTGCCCCCGCCGCCATTGCGACGGCGACCGCCGCGGTCTTCCTTGGCCGCCGGCTGCTTGGGCTTCACCCGTGCACGGATCTTGGCTTCCGTCTTGACTCGGCCGAGGAAACCCTTCTGCACGTCGTTGACGACATCGAATTCGGCCTCATCGGCGACAATGCCGAGCTGGTCGAGCGCATTGCTCTTGGCTTCGTCGATCGAACTGCCGGATGTGGTGATCCAGTCCATGTGATTACCTCTTCTTTTTCTTGCGCGCCTTGGGCTGCACCTGGGAGCGTGCGCTTCCCTGCCGGCCGCTGGTATTGCGGCCCGGTGCATTCCCCGACGTCTTTCTTGCGTTCGAACCACCCGAAGTCTTCTTCGGAGGCGTCTTCTTCTTGTTGGATCCGCCCGATCCGTTGTTCTTGGCGTTTCCACCCTTGTTCTTGTTCCCGCCGCCGCTCTTGTTGCCACCCTTCTTGTCCTGCTTGGCCGCGTCCTCACGGTTCTTGCGAACCTGGGCGCCGAGCGAGTCCTCGCCGTGGTACATCGACCGCGTGATGTACCACTGCTGACCGATCCGGTAGAGGTTCGACACCAGGAAGTAGACGACGATGGCCGCCGGAAGGGTGAACGAGAAGATCGGCAGGAAATACGGCATGATCTTCATGATCATTTCCTGGGTCGGATTGGCCGCAGCACCGGTGTTGCGGGCCCGAATCATCCGATGCTGGAACCAGCCGGTGACACCGACGATCAGCACCAGCAGCAGGTACGGGAAGGCCGTGATCAGGCCGTCACCGAGCGTTGCACTCGCGGACCGGGAAATGTCGAACCCGAAGCTCGTCATCTCGTTGGTGGCGGACAGATCGTTGAAGAGCGGCGAGCCCTCGGCCACGTACGCCGGGTTGAAGTTTGCCGCCTCGGCGGCCTCGAATTGGCTGGGCTCGGTGGGAATGGCGACCTCGCCCGCAACCTGGCCGATCTGCGAGCCGATTTCGGTGCCACGGCGGGTGAGTCCCAGAATCACTCGATAGAGCACGAGGAAGACGGGGATCTGGAACAACATCGGAAGACAACCGCCCACCGGATTGATGTTGTTGTCCTTGTAGAACGCCATGAGCTCGGCGTTCATCTCTTCGCGCTGATCCTTCGAGTACTTGTTCTGGATCGCCTTGAGCTCTGGCTGCAGCACCTGCATCTTCAGCATCGACCGAGTGCCCTGCAGGGTCAGGGGAGTGGACACCAACAACACGATGAGCGTGAGCAGCGCAATGGCACCGGCGTACGAACCCGTGAAGTCGTAGAGCCAGGAGAGGACGGATGCGATCAGATCGAACATTCGTTCGCCTTTCGAACAGGAACGGGGTCGTGGCCGTGGCCGCCCCAGGGATGACAGCGACTGATACGACGAACGCCGAGCCAGGAGCCCTTCAGGAATCCGTGCTCGGCGATGGCTTCATCGGTGTAGTGGGAACAGGATGGGGTGTAACGACACCGGGGGGGACGCGTGGACGACCAGGCCTGGTAGACCGAGATGAGGCCGCGTGCGAGCCGGGTCATCGAGGCTCGATTCCTTGGTTTTTCAAGGTTTTGGAAGCTTGTAGCTTGTCCAACACGTCTGTCACCTGTTCACGAAGGTCCTGATGGGTCAGGTCTCGGGCCGACGGGAAGACGATGAACATCATCGCCCCGGTGGGCAGCGGGAGACCGGAGGCTCGACGCTCGTCGAGCAGACCACGGATGCGCCGTCGGATCCGATTGCGGACGACTGCGCCGCCCACTTTCCTCGGAATCGCGTATGCCACCCGGAGGGTGGCATCGTCAGTGGATTCGTCGAGGTGTCGGAGCCGCAGATCCGACGTTCGCACGCTGGTGCCATGGGCACGCAGACGGGCAAACGTCGCCCGATCGGAGATGCCCCGAATCAAGCAGCGATCTTGTGACGGCCCTTGCGGCGGCGGTTCTTGAGAACTTCGCGGCCGGCGCGGGTCGACATGCGGCTGCGGAACCCATGCTTCTTGGCCCGCTTGCGGACGTTGGGCTGGTAGGTGCGCTTCATGATGGCTCCGTGGATCGGGGGCAGGAGAGCGGTGCAGAACCGGCGAAATGTGGCCGATGTGTCGAAGAAGGGACACACGCGCAACCCGTACCCGGGAAGAACAACCTTCAACGTTAGGGCCATCGCGGGGCGCGTTCCAACCACACGCGGGCGCGAACACCGAGATCCACAGCGCGCGGAGCGGTCACCGCACCACACATGGGGACAACCTCGACACGGTCGTCTCCGCCTATCGAATCGCACACGCGTTCGGCGCGACGCGTCGATTTCCCATGAAATCAAAGGTCGGATCGCGGTTATCCACAACGCGATTGGATCGGTTCCAAGTCGCGCGCGAAGGTGATGGACCGGTGGATGTCCACATCTGTGGAATCGCCTGTGGAAACTGCTGGGAGCAAACGATCGTGTACGAAGCTGGCGAATTGTGGACCACATGTTCGGATCTCATCCGGGCGCAGGTCTCCGATGTGGTGTGGAACACCACATTCCGCGAACTCGAGGCCATCGACCTCACCACCGACGAGATCATCGTCGCCGTGCCCTCGCGCATGGTCAAAGACCGGATCGAAGCCCGGTACCTGGGCATCGTCCGTGATGCCTTGACCGAGGCGAACGAACGGCCGTTGGAGATGAAGCTCGAGGTGCGGGTGGACGACTCGACGCTGTTGGGCCTCGATGCCACGGTACTCGACCTCACAGGCGACGGACCGAGGCTCGAAGTGCCGCTGCCCGAGCTCCCCACCGAGCCGGAGACCGCCGTGCACCCGGGCGAAGGCATGACCGAGCCGGCTGACCGATACACCTTCGACGACTTCGTGACCGGTACCGGCAACCGTTTCGCCCATGCTGCGGCCCTGTCGGTGGCCGAAACGCCGGCGAAGTCCTACAACCCGCTCTTCATCTATGGCGATGCCGGGCTGGGCAAGACCCACCTTCTCCGTGCGATCGAGAACTACGTACACACGCACTACCCGCACTTCTCGGTTCGCTACGTCTCGACCGAGACGTTCCTGAACGAGTTCGTCGACGCCATTCGTCAGAACACGACCATCCAGTTCAAGCGCCGGTACCGCGAGATCGACGTGCTTCTGGTCGACGACATCCAGTTCGTGGAAGGCAAGGAAGGTCTCCAGGAGGAGTTCTTCCACACGTTCAACACGCTGCATCAGGCGAATCGTCAAATCGTGCTCACGTCGGATCGACCGCCGGACAGCATCCCGACCCTCGAGGACAGACTGCGAAGTCGATTCAAGATGGGGCTGATCACCGACATCCAGCCACCCGACATCGAGACCCGACTCGCCATTCTCCAGAAGAAGGCCGAGAACTCGCGGCAGGTCGTGCCGCCGGACGTGCTGCTGTTCATCGCCGAACGCGTGAAGGACAACATTCGCGAGCTCGAAGGTGCCCTCATCCGAGTCACCGCCTACGCGAACCTCACCGGTGAATCACTCACCATCGACCTCACCCAGCGGGTGCTCGGTGATCTGTTGACCACGCAACAGCCTCGGCAGATCACTCCACGGATGATTCTCGACGAGACGTCCGACATGTTCGGGTTCAGCATCGAGGAGATCATCGGTGCCAGCCGTCGCCGGCCGCTGGTGACCGCCCGACAGGTCGCCATGTACGTATTCCGTGAGGTCACCGACCTCTCGTACCCCGCCATTGCCCGGGAATTCGGTGGTCGAGACCACACCACCGTCATCCACGCCGTCGACAAGATCGGCAACCTCATGGCGGAGCGACGCCAGATCTACGACCAGGTCACCGAGCTGACCACGCGGATCAAGAGCACCTCCAGGTGAGCTGCCCGGTCACGATCGGTCACCATCGATCGCGCGAACCGCGCGAGCCCTCGCGCGACGAGTGTTCACAGGTGGGGATTACTTGTGGATAACTGGGGAAACCCTGTCGGACGCGCTTGTGGAGTTGCATCACGCTTCTGTGCACGGACAGATTGTCATCCACGGGGCGTAGCGTTCCGTCACGACATGCTGTGGACGACAGTGGATGAAGGGTGAATGACACTTTCTTGAGAAATCAGGCGAAAAGAACGTTCATCCACAATCCACACGCCTACTTTCTCCATTACCGAATCTGAATCTGAACACTCAAAGAGATGTGGAACCATGAAATTTCGATGTGAACGAGATGTGCTCCTCGAAGCATTGACCACTGCAGGACGTGCGGTTGGTGGCCGAGCAGGCAACGTTGCACTCTCCGGTGTGCATCTGCAGCTCACCGGTGATCAGCTGCGGATCACCGGTTCAGACCTCGACCTCACGATCTCCCGCGAACTCACCGTTGGTGGCGACACCGATGGTGTCGTCGTCATTCCGTCGAAGCTGATCGCCGACATCGTCCGCGCCCTCGGCCCGGGCGCCGTCGACCTGGTGGTCGACGGTGAGGAAGTACAGATCACGGCCGGTCGTTCCGAATTCGCGATTCGCTCGATTCCCGCCGATGACTTTCCCCGACTCGGTACGCCCACCGCGAACGAGGTCACGCTCAGCTCGGGCGATCTCGCAGAAGCACTCAAGCAGGTCGTCAAGGCAGCGTCCGGCGACGATTCACGTCCGATTCTCACGGGCGTGTTGCTCGCACCCGAGGGCGAAGGCCTCCGTCTGGTGTCGACCGACTCCTACCGTCTCGCCGTTCGCGATCTTCCCGGCACCTCGTTGCTCGAGTCGGATCAGTCCGTGCTCGTACCGTCGCGTGCCTTGGCTGAGCTCACCCGAATTCTTGGCGAACATGAAAGCGTCGCTCTGCGGCTCGGCGAGCGCGATGCCAGTTTCGAAGCCGGCGGCACCCAGGTGGTGACCCGGCTCATCGAAGGCGAATTCCCGAACTACCGCGGCCTCATCCCGGACACCTACCCGAACAAGCTCACCGTCGGTCGCAGCGAACTGCTCGATGCGGTCCGACGCGTGCGTCTGATGGCGCAGGAGGCCACTCCGGTCCGCCTCAACATGAGTGCTGACGGGCTCGAACTCGTCGCCGTCACCCAGGACGTCGGCCAGGCCCAGGAGGTGCTCGACGCGAACTACGACGGCGACGATCTCACTGTGGCGTTCAACCCGGAGTACCTGATCGACGGCATTGAAGTCACCGCAGGCGAGGAAATCACCCTCCAGACGGTCGACGCACTCAAGCCCGCCGTCATGCGCGGCGCTGACTCCGAGGACTTCCTCTACCTGCTGATGCCGGTACGCGTGTCCTGACCCCGGGTCAGGATCGAAGCGCTGCGGCTGCGTCCATCCGCCGAGCAAGCTCCACGTCGAGCATCGACAACCCGCCAACGTCGTGTGTCGTGAGTTCCACGTCGACGCGGCTGTAGACATTCGACCATTCCGGGTGGTGATGCATCCGTTCGGCATGAATCGCCATCTCGCTCATCCAGCCGAAGGCTGCCGCGAACGACGGGAAACGAAACGTTCGTCGGATGCGATCTTCGGCATGTTCCCACGCGTCCAGCTCAGCGAGCACGGCGACGAGTTCATCGGGCGACAGGGGTGTGGGTTCAGCCATGCCACCAGCTTTGCAGCTCTGGTCGTTCGTTCGGAGACCGCTTTGGCACCGGCGGTAGGATCGGGAACATGACGCTCTCGCTCGAACGCCTGTCCAACGCTCCGGAACGACCGGGCCCACTGCTGCTGGTCATCGCCGACGGTTTCGGATGTGCCGACCACGTGGCCAGCAATGCCATCGCCATGGCGGAATCGCCTCAGCTCGATGCACTCCTGCGGTCGGAGCGGTCGCGGGAGCTGGCCGCCCACGGACTGGCCGTCGGTCTCCCGAGCGATGGCGACATGGGGAACAGCGAGGTCGGTCACAATGCGCTTGGCGCCGGACGGATCTTTGCGCAAGGCGCAAAGTTGGTTGCCCAAGCCCTCGCAGATGCGTCGATTTTCGATTCGCAAGTCTGGGCGGATGCGGTGGAGCACGGCCGATCGGGCACCCTGCACCTGATCGGCCTGCACTCGGACGGCAACGTGCACTCGCACATCGAGCATCTGCACCAATTGCTTCGCCAGGCGTCTGCCGAAGGTGTGACGAGCTGCGCGGTGCACATCATGCACGACGGTCGTGACGTGGCGGCGCGGTCGGCCCTCGGGTACATCGAGCAAACCGAGGCCGTCCTTGCCGACATCAACGCCACCGTCGACGGCGCCAATTACCGGATCGCGTCGGGCGGCGGTCGGATGACGATCACCATGGACCGCTACGAGGCGGATTGGCCGATGGTCGAGCGCGGCTACAACGCGCACACACACGGCATCGGTCGAGCGTTCACGTCTGCCCGTGACGCGGTCGAAGCGATGTACGGCGAGTCCGACAGCGGCGACCAGTACCTCGACGAATTCGTCGTGGTCGACGACGACGGTCCGGTGGGAACGATGGCCGACGGCGACGCAGTCATCCTCTTCAACTTCCGTGGCGACCGTGCCCTGGAGATCAGCAGCGCATACGAAGACGAAACCTTCACCGCGTTCGACCGCGGCGCGAATCCCCAGGTCTTCTACGCGGGCATGCTCCAGTACGACGGCGATGCGCAGATTCCCCAGCGCTACCTGGTCGATCCTCCGTCCATCGATCGAACCGTCAGCGAATATCTGGTGACCGAGGGTTTGCGGAGTTTCGCGATTTCCGAAACCCAGAAGTTCGGACACGTGACCTACTTCTGGAACGGCAACCGAAGTGGTCATTTCGACGCGACGCTCGAGACGTACGTGGAGATCCCGTCGGACAACGTCGAGTTCAACAAGACCCCAGCCATGAAGGTCCGCGAGATCACGGATCAGACGATCGAACTTCTCCGGTCCGGCGACCATGACTGGGGTCGGCTGAACTTTCCGAGCCCCGACATGGTCGGTCACACCGGCGACCTCAATGCGACCATCGAAGCGATTCGCGTGCTCGATGAGTGCGTGGGCCGACTGCTCGAGGTGATCGACGAACTGGGCGGCGTGTTGGTGTTCACGGCCGATCACGGCAACGCCGACATCATGTACACCGAGAAGGACGGCGTGAAGACGCCGTTGACGAGCCACACCCTCTCACCGGTGCCCTTCGCGATCCACGACGCCGGCTCCGCCGGGTACACCCTGGCGGGTCCCGCCGACGCCGGTCTCGCAAATGTTGCGGCAACGCTCCTCAACCTCCTCGGCTTCAAGGCCCCCGCCGATTACGAACCAACCCTCCTCGACCTCACCTGACACCAGCGCCGACCGAGCCAAGCTCGCGAAGATCGGTAGGTGCCTGGCACCTAACGGGGGTTTAGGTGCCAGGCACCCGAGCCCGGGGGATGTGTCCAGTGGCGGTCGTTCCGGCAGCGCGGTGTGCATGGGTGGGTTCTCGACCGGAAGTGTCGAGCGAGAAGGGGAATAGAACTCGCTGGCGTGAAGTTGAGTGGATTCGACTAAAGAAGAACCCCCTGCTCGAGGGGGAGCGCTCAGTTCGGCGCCGTCGGAACCGACGGTCACGGATATTGCACTTCTACACTTGAGCCGAACTCACGCAAGTTCTGCACGTGAAAACAGGAGACACCCACATGTCCAAGGCAGTAGGCATCGACCTCGGAACGACCAACTCAGTGGTCAGTGTTCTCGAGGGTGGCGACCCCGTCGTCATCGCCAACTCGGAAGGCTCCCGCACGACCCCCTCGGTCGTCGCCTTCGCAAAGGATGGCGAAGTGCTCGTCGGCGAAGTCGCCAAGCGCCAGGCCATCACCAACCCCGATCGCACGATCCGTTCCGTGAAGCGCCACATGGGCACCGGCTGGAAGATCGACATCGACGGAAAGAACTACACGTCGCAGGAGATCAGCGCTCGCACGCTGATGAAGCTGAAGCGTGACGCCGAGGCGTACCTCGGCGAGTCCGTCACCCAGGCCGTCATCACCGTGCCCGCGTACTTCGACGACGCCCAGCGCACGGCCACTCAGGAAGCCGGCACGGTCGCCGGCCTCGAGGTGCTTCGCATCATCAACGAGCCGACGGCCGCCGCGTTGGCCTACGGCCTCGACAAGGGCGACGAGGATCAGACGATTCTGGTGTTCGACCTCGGCGGCGGCACGTTCGACGTGTCCGTGCTCGAAATCGGCGACGGCGTGTTCGAGGTGCGTTCGACGCACGGCGACACGAGCCTCGGCGGCGACGACTGGGATGAAGCCATCATCGAGTGGCTGGTCACCAGCTTCAAGAACGAACACGGCGTCGACCTGTCGAACGACTCCATGGCCGGCCAGCGGCTGAAGGAAGCCGCCGAGAAGGCCAAGATCGAGCTGTCGCAGGTGCAGCAGACGCAGATCAACCTTCCGTTCATCACGGCGACCGATGCCGGTCCGCTCCACCTGGACTACGCACTCTCGCGTTCGAAGTTCGAAGAGCTCACCTCCGATCTTCTACAGCGGACCCGTATTCCGTTCGAGCAGGCGATCAAGGATGCCGGTCTCACCAAGGGCGAGATCGATCATGTGATTCTCGTCGGTGGTTCGACCCGTATGCCGGCCGTGGCCGACCTGGTGCACGAGCTCACCGGCAAGGAGCCCAACAAGACCGTCAACCCGGATGAGGTCGTCGCCATTGGCGCCGCCGTCCAGGCCGGCGTGCTCAAGGGCGAGGTCAAGGACGTCCTGCTCCTCGACGTCACCCCGCTGTCGCTCGGCATCGAAACCAAGGGTGGCGTGATGACCAAGCTCATCGAACGCAACACCACCATCCCGACCAAGCGCACCGAGGTCTTCACCACGGCCGACGACAACCAGCCGTCGGTCGAGATCCACGTGCTCCAGGGTGAGCGCGAGATGGCCAGCTACAACAAGACGCTCGGCAAGTTCCAGCTCGTCGATCTGCCCCCGGCTCCTCGCGGTGTGCCGCAGATCGAGGTCACCTTCGACATCGACGCAAACGGCATCGTCCATGTGTCTGCGAAGGACCGGGCTACCAACAAGGAACAGTCGATGACCATCACCGGTCAGAGCTCGCTCGACGGCGACGTGATCGACCAGATGGTGCGCGACGCCGAAGCACATGCTGAGGAAGACGCACGTCGTCGGTCCGAGGCCGAGGCCCGCAACAACGCCGACTCGCTCGTGTACCAGACCGAGAAGCTCATGAAGGACCAGGGCGACAAGTTCGAGGGTTCCGAAAAGGAAGACGTCGAGTCCAAGCTGGGCGATCTGCGTACCGCGCTCGCCGGCGAAGACATCGAGGAGATCAAGGAGAAGACCGAAACGCTGATGATGGCGTCGCAGGCCTTCACCCAGCGTCTCTACGAACAGGCTGCGGCCGAGAACGTCGACGAGAGCGCCGACTTCTCCGAGCCGACGCCGGACGACGTCGTCGACGCCGAGATCATCGAAGACGATCCCGAGGCTGACGCAGACGAGGACGCATGAGCGATCAGCGACCCTCAGCGGTCGACGCGATCATCGAGGAGAACGCCGCCCTTCGCGACGAGGTCGATGAAGTGAGCGAGGAGCGGGATGCCGCGAATCGTCAGGCAGCGGATCTTGCCAGCGTGATCGAAGAGCGGGCTGAAGCAGAAGACGGCGTGGAGCTGGTCGACGGCTCCGAGCTCTCGGCCATCACGGCCGAACGCGACAGCTATCTCGCCGATTCCCAACGTCTCGCCGCGGACTTCGCGAACTACCGCAAGCAGTCGGAGAAGCGCGTCGCAGACGCGGCGGCCGCGCAGTCGGCCGGTCTCGTCCGCAACCTCCTGCCCGTGCTCGACGCCTGTGATTCGGCGATCGGTCAGGACCCGGAGTCAGCGGTGCTGCCCATCCGATCGGCACTGATCGGTGAGCTCGAGCGCAGCGGACTCGAACTGTTGGCGCCCGAAGCCGGCGAACCCTTCGACCCGGAACAACATGAAGCGGTCATGCACGACACGGAGGCAGCGGACGACGACGCCCCCGACGGGCCCCACATCGCCGAGGTGTTCCGAGCCGGATACGTCTGGAAGGGCAAGGTCGTTCGACCCGCCATGGTCAAGGTGGTTGGCTGAGTGCCAACCACCAGTGGAACGTCGTTCCGGGGAGGTGAGTGATGGACACACAACGTGAATGGCTGGAGAAGGACTACTACGCCGTGCTCGGTGTGGATTCGAAGGCCTCCGCCAAGGAGATCTCGAAGGCGTATCGCACCCTCGCTCGCAAGTATCACCCGGACACGAACCAGGGTGACGCGAAAGCCGAGGAGCGGTTCAAGGAGATCTCCGCGGCCAATGACGTCATCGGGGACGAGAAGATCCGGAAGCGCTACGACGAGTTCCGTCGCCTCGGTGGCGGCGGATTCGGTGGCTACAACCCGCGTGGTGCCGATGGCCCGGGAGACCTGGGTGACCTTTCCGATCTCCTCGGTGGCCTGTTCGGCGGCGGCGCCGCTCGCGGTGGCCGTGGTTTCGGCGGTTTCGGCCCGATGCCCGGCATGGATCTGCAAGCGCGGTTGACCCTCTCGTTCGAAGAGGCCGTGCAAGGCGTGACCAAGACCGTGCGGCTGACATCGGAAGTGCTGCGTCAACCGATGGAAGTCAACGTGCGAATTCCGGCTGGCGTGAGCAACGGGCAACGAATTCGTGTTCCGGGCAAGGGTGCCCCGTCATCCGACGGCGGCGACGCCGGGGACCTGCTCGTCACCATCACGATCACCGCCCACGCCATCTTCGAGCGCGACGGCGCCAATCTCCTGGTCACCGTTCCGGTGACGTTCGCCGAAGCTGCGCTGGGAGCGGACATCAAGGTGCCCACATTGGCCGGTACCACCGTCACGGTTCGGATCCCACCCGGGACACCCTCCGGCAAGGTCCTGCGAATCCGCGGCCGCGGCGTGATGAGCGGAAGCCAGACCGGTGATCTCCTGGTCACGGTCAACGTGCACGTCCCGTCCGAGGTCTCTGCGGAAGAACGATCGTTGATCGAGAAACTCGCCGATGTGAGCGAGCCGGCGCCGCGTTCGGAACTCGGGGTCTGAGATGGCTGCGGGATCCAAGAAGGCGGTCTACGTCATCTCGGTGGCCGCAGAACTGAGCGGCATGCATCCCCAGACCCTGCGCATCTACGAGCGCAAGGGCCTGGTGTCACCGGCTCGGACCGGAGGCGGCAACCGTCGCTACAGCGATGAGGACGTGCAGCTGTTGCGCCGCATCGCCGAACTCACCTCCGAAGGGATGAATCTCGTCGGTGTCAAACGCATTCTTGAACTGGAGCGGCGCGTGGCGCAGCTCGAGGCCGAGCTCCATGCCGTGCAGTCCTCACACGACGGGGAAGTCAGCGACGCGATTCGCGAAACACAACAGCGCTACCGCCGAGACCTGGTTCCACTCCGCCAGACCGTCACGCTCTACAAGCGAGAGTCATCCTGACCGTTTCGCTGCAGCCTGCTCGGCCCGGCGTTCCTCGCCGGCCCGACGGAGTGCATCGGCGTCATCGATCGGCATGAAGCTGTCTCGCCAGTCCGGGCGGCCGGACCAGACGACCGGTGCCTGCACCGTGGTCTGCGGGAGTGTGGCCGACGCAAAGACGTCGCAGGCGAGACGGAGTACGTCGAGCTGCTGATCGCCGTCGTCGGCGGGGCCGATGGGGTTGCCGAGTGGCAGGTTGGTGAACACGAATCGCGGGACCGCGTTCTCCTCGATGATGTCGCGTGCGGATCCGATGATCAGGGTGGGAATTCCTGCAGCTTCGAGGTGGCGTGCGGTCAGACCGACCGTCTGATGGCAGACCGGTCAAAGCGGCACGAGCAGCATGGCGTCGACACCGTCCTCGACGGCCCATTCGCGGACCTGTTCAGCCCAGGTGATGGTTCGCCGCTGGCTGTAGATGGTGGAGACGCTGTAGTAGCGGGGGCTGACGGATCCGATCCGTCCTTCATCAACCAGGGTCTGCAGGTGATCGAGTGGAAGGAACGATCCGACGTCGTTGGTGTGCGTGGCTTCCTGATGCCAGTGGAGGTGATCTGTGGCCATCTCCGTCGGCTGCGGACTCGACGCGGCCGCAAACGGCTGCAGCGGATCGTCGGCATGTCGCTTGGTGGTGGTGACGACACCGACTCGACACTCGTTCAACGGGCGGGGGAGTGGGGTGAACGGCGCGTCCGTGTTGGCTGCCCACTTGTACGGCTGCGAGTACCCTTGGGCGGCGTAGTAGTCCCGAGACCGATCGATGTAACTGATGGTGGATCGATGGGTGCGTGACATGCGCTGATTCTGCTCGCCGGGGGGAATAGGGGCAAGCACTCAGAAGTTGAGTGGGGAGTACTCAAGATCTGCGAGACCGCTCGACGGGCTCGTGCGAGGAGGTTTGCATGGCGATCGATCCGAATCAGTGGACACAGAAGACTCGCGAAGGGTTTGTTGCGGCGCAGGAACTCGCCAAGTCCCGCTCGCACCCCGAGGTGACACCGGAACACCTTCTGCTCAGCCTGGTCGGCCAGGAGGATGGCATCGTGCTGCCGATCCTTCAGAAGCTCGGCCACGAACCGCTGGTGGTCCGCAACCGTCTCACCGCAGCGCTCGATGCACTGCCAAGCGCCTACGGCGGCGATGTTCAGCAGAGTCGGGAACTGATCTCGGCGTTCGAATCGGCCGACAAGGCCCGCGCCGATCTCGGAGACGACTACCTGTCCACCGAACATCTCCTGCTTGCACTCTCGAGCAAGCTCGACCTCGAGCCGGACCAGGTGCTCACTGCCCTGCGCGAGGTTCGCGGTTCGCATCGGGTCACGACGCAGAACCCCGAGGAGCAGTACCAGAGTCTCGAAAAGTACGCGCGGGATCTCACCGCCGAAGCACGGGCCCAGAAGTTGGATCCGGTCATCGGACGTGACGATGAGATTCGCCGTGTCATTCAGGTTCTATCGCGCCGCACGAAGAACAACCCGGTGCTCATCGGTGAGCCCGGCGTGGGCAAGACGGCGATCGTCGAGGGCCTCGCCAATCGAATCGTCGACGGAGACGTTCCCGAGTCGCTGAAGAACAAGACGATCATGTCGCTCGACCTTGCGTCCATGGTCGCCGGCGCCAAGTATCGGGGCGAGTTCGAGGAACGGCTGAAGGCCGTGCTCAAGGAGATCGACGACGCCGACGGGCAGATCATCACCTTCATCGACGAACTCCACACCGTCGTCGGGGCAGGTGCCGGCGGTGACGGTGCCATGGATGCCGGCAACATGCTCAAGCCCATGTTGGCTCGGGGCGAGCTCCGCCTCGTCGGTGCCACGACGCTCGATGAGTTCCGCAAGTACATCGAGAAGGACCCGGCGCTCGAGCGGCGCTTTCAGCAGGTGCTCGTGGAGCCACCGTCGGTCGAAGACACGGTGGCCATCCTCCGGGGCCTGGCCGAGCGCTACGAAGTGCACCATGGCGTTCGTATCCAGGACGCCGCGCTGGTCAGTGCCGCGGTGCTGTCCGATCGTTACCTCACGGGTCGCTTTCTGCCCGACAAGGCGATCGACCTTGTCGACGAAGCTGCGTCCAAGCTGCGGATCGAGATCGACTCCGTTCCCACGGAGATCGATGTGGTCGACCGGCGGATCCGGCAGCTCGAAATGGAACGCGTCGCGCTGGAGAAGGAATCCGATCGAACCTCTCGCGAACGGCTCGCAGACCTCGAGGTCGAAGTCGCCGACCTGAGCGAGAAGTTGAGCGCGATGAAGGTGCACTGGCAGTCCGAGAAGGAAGCCATCGGCGAGATTCGCGCGCTGAAGGAAGAGCTTGAACAGCTCCGCCTCGACGTCGAACGCGAACCAGACCTCGCCACCGCCGCCGAGATTCGGTTCGGGCGTATCCCCGAACTCGAGCGTCAGGTCGAAACCGCCACCGACCGCCTGAACGCCCTGCAGGGCGACAACGTCATGCTGAAGGAAGAGGTCGACGCGGAAGACGTGGCCGAAGTCGTGAGCGCCTGGACCGGCGTACCCGTCTCGCGTCTGCTCGAGGGCGAAGTCGAGAAGTTGATTCGCCTCGAGGAGGTCCTCCATAAACGGGTGATCGGTCAGGACGAACCGGTCTCCGTCGTTGCGAATGCCATCCGTCGCAGCCGGGCTGGCCTGTCCGACCCCAACCGGCCGATCGGAAGCTTCCTCTTCCTTGGTCCGACCGGCGTCGGAAAGACCGAACTTGCACGATCGCTGGCCGACTTCCTGTTCGACGACGAGCGGGCGATGATCCGCATCGACATGAGCGAGTACATGGAGAAGCACTCCGTGTCCCGGCTGATCGGCGCACCTCCCGGCTACGTCGGTTACGACGCCGGCGGTCAGCTGACCGAAGCGGTGCGTCGTCGTCCGTACGCGGTCGTGCTGCTCGACGAGGTCGAAAAGGCGCACACCGACGTGTTCAACGTGCTCCTGCAACTGCTCGACGACGGGCGCCTGACCGATGGTCAGGGTCGCACCGTCGACTTCTCGAACGTCGTCCTGATCATGACGTCGAACCTGCCCGGTGACCCACTGGACTTCTTCCGTCCTGAGTTCGTGAACCGCATCGACGACATCGTTCGCTTCCGCGAACTGACCGAGGACGATCTCGTCCGAATCGTGGACATCCAGCTGGCCCTCTTCGCACGACGACTGGCGGAACGGCGAATCACCGTGAATGTCAGCGACGCAGCGAAGGGCTGGTTGGCGAAGGTCGGGTACGACCCGGCGTTCGGCGCCCGACCGCTCAAGCGGGTGGTCCAGCGAGAGCTCGCCGACAAGCTCGCCGTGAAGCTGCTCGATGGCACGTACGGCGACGACTCGGTCATCGCAATCGATGTCGACGCCACCACGGATCACTTGTCGTTCGACTGACTTCCCCATCTCCGGGTCGCTGACGTGGCCCGGAGGTGTGGCAAATGCCCATGCTCTGTACTTGTTCATTGCCGGAGAGGGCTCTACTCTCGCGCGACAGGCGGTAGGGGCCTTTTTTGGCGCAAGGGTCGAGGAGATGTGATGGAACCCAACAACGGGCGCAAGCGAACCAACAAAATCGTCGGCGGCGTGGTCACGGTCCTGCTCGTCGCGAGCATCGGCCTGTTCACCGCCGTCAGCGCACAGACCGGGCCGTCGTCGAGTTGCTCCGGCGACGTGGTCACCGAGTTCGGCACCGAGTTCTTCGGATTCGGACCGGGACGCGATGAAGTTGCGGTGTTTTCGACCGGCCCAACCACTCGAGTCTTCGATCTTGCGGCACCTCTGACGGCGGGTGAATATGCATTGGCTGCGGTGTCGTATGACGGCTATCCCGGGCGCGATACGGTGAACGCCCAGCCGCAGGAGCAGTGGTTCGCAGAGCTGCTCTCTGCGGACGGAGCAGTCCTGGCCACATCCGGAACGACTGCCGACATTGCCGACAACGTGGTCGAGGACACCTGGGCCGGAGCGCTCGGAACGGTGACAATCGCCGACACGGCGACGCAGATCCGCATCACGCACGCTGCGATCGGTGCGACGAGTGCCAACTCGGTTGAGCCGGTGTGTGTGGCGGCAACGGAGATCGTTCCGCCGCCGGTCACGCCCGAGATTCCGCCGTCGTCGGTGACCGTCACCTTCCAGGATGAGGGTCCTGACGCCAGCACGATTTCTCTGGACTGCGGTGGCTCATCGGAGTCCGCAACCGGCCGTCTCGTTCAGCTGCGCCTCGCCGATCTTCCCGGCGGTTCGAGTTGTGCCATCGACTATCCGGCTGAGCGGGTGTGCGACATCACGTCCTCGCCGGACGGCATCGGTGTGGCCCAGATTCGTGACCAGCTGGTCGTGAGCATCCCGGCTGCCGGTGGAGTCGACATTCAGGTCAACATCATCTGTCGGGTCACCCCGGTGGATCCGGGTCAGCCAGCGGCAACGACGACCACCACGGTCGCACCCGCCACACCAACCAGCACGGCCGCGCCGGTGTCGCCGACCACCACGGTTGCCGCCATCGTGCCTGAGGTCGAGTCGGCCACGGCAACACCACAGCAGGCAAACCCCGCCTTCACCGGGTAGGGCGAGCGGGCCCCAGCCGCTAGAGTCGATCGGTCCGCGTTCGACTCGAAGGGATGGTGAGCCATGGGTGCAACCGTCATCGTCGGTACCCAATGGGGAGACGAGGGCAAGGGGAAGTTCACCGATCTTCTCGCCCGTGACATGACTGCGGTGGTGCGCTTTCAGGGTGGCCACAACGCCGGCCACACGATCGTGGTGGAAGGCGAATCGTTCGCGCTCCAGCTCGTTCCGTCCGGCGTGCTCTATCCACACATCACGCCGGTCATCGGCAACGGTGTCGTGGTGGATCCCGGCGTGTTGCTGCGCGAGACCGCCATGCTCGAGTCGAAGGGCGTCGACACGTCGAAGCTTCGTGTGAGCGGCAACGCCCACATGATCTTCCCGTACCACCAGAGCCTCGACGCCCTGCAGGAACGGCATCTCGGCAAAAACAAGCTCGGCACCACCAAGCGCGGCATCGGTCCGAGCTATGCCGACAAGTCGATGCGCACCGGTCTCCGGATCCAGGACCTGCTCGACGAGAAGATCTTCCGGCAGAAGCTGGAGGTTGTCCTCCATCAGCTCAACCCGGTCATGGCCCGCGTGTACAACAAGCTCGGATTCGATCTCGAGGAGATCACCGAGACGTTCATGAACGAGTACCGGCCGAAGATCGAGCCGATGGTCACCGACACGATTTCGCTCGTGCACGAGGAGCTCGAGGCCGGCCACGAGATTCTGCTGGAGGGCGCGCAGGCAACGTTCCTGGACCTCGATCATGGCACCTACCCGTACGTGACCTCATCGAACCCGACCGCCGGCGGCGCATGCGTTGGTTCCGGAGTCGGCCCGATGTACATCGACCGGGTCGTCGGCGTGGCCAAGGCCTACATCACTCGTGTGGGTGCCGGGCCGTTCCCGACGGAACTGTTCGACGACGTCGGCGATCACATCGTCGACGTCGGTCATGAGTACGGTACGAACACCGGTCGTCGTCGCCGTCCGGGTTGGTTCGACTGCGTCATGATGCGGTACGCCCGGCGGGTGAACTCGATGACCGAGCTGGCGATCACGAAGCTCGACGTGTTGGACGACCTCGACACCATCAAGGTGTGTGTCGCCTACGAACACGATGGGAAGCGCATCACCGACTTCCCGTACCACCAGTCGGTGCTGCACAACGTGACGCCCGTGTACGAGGAGCTTCCCGGTTGGAAGACGGATCTGACCGGCGTGACCGATCGGTCCGAGTTGCCGATGGCGGCTGCCGACTATCTCTCGTTCGTCGAAGAACAGTGCGGCGTGCCGGTTCGGCTCGTTGGCGTCGGTCCGGGCCGCAAGCAGGTCCTGGACTTCGCCGCCTGACGGTGACGGAGGATCGATGACCAGAGTCGTTGTTGTCGGATCGGGCGGGCGTGAGCATGCGCTCGCCGACGTCCTCGGCCGAACCGCCGACGAGGTGATCGTCACGCCGGGAAATCCTGGGATTCCCAACTCGACGGACACTCCGGCGACGGAGCTCGATGCCGACCTGTTCGTCATCGGTCCGGAAGTTCCTCTGGTGGACGGTCTTGCGGATCGCCTGCGGGCGCAGGGAAAGCTCGTCTTCGGGCCCGGTGCCGACGGCGCCCAGCTCGAAGGCAGCAAGGCCTGGATGAAGGACCTCTTCGTTGCGGCCGGTGTGCCGACGGCGGAGCACGGTTCGTTCACCGAGGTCGATCCGGCGCTTGCGTTTCTCTCCACGATGACGGCGCCGTTCGTCATCAAGACCGACGGTCTTGCTGCAGGCAAGGGCGTGTTGGTCACCGATGATCGCAGCGAGGCGGAACTGGCCGTTCGCGAATACCTCTCGGGAAGCGCATTTGGTGCAGCTGGTTCGACGGTCGTGATCGAGGAGGGCCTGACGGGTCCGGAAGTGTCCGTCTTTGCGGTGTGCGACGGGACGAAGGCGGTCTTGCTTGCGCCGGCTCAGGATCACAAGCGGGCGTTCGACGGCGATGCGGGTCCGAACACCGGTGGCATGGGTGCCTACACACCGTTGCCCTGGGCGGATCCCGGCTTGCTCGAGATGGTCATGGAGCAGGCGATCGAACCGACACTCGCCGAGTTGTCCCGCCGCGGCATCGACTATCGCGGCGTTCTGTACGCCGGGTTGATGCTCACGCCAAACGGTCCGAAGATGCTCGAGTACAACGTGCGATTCGGTGACCCGGAGACGCAGGTGGTGCTCCCCCGGATCGAGTCGGACCTGGTGCAACTCCTCATGGAGGCAGCATCTGGCAACATCGTGTCGACTCCGACGTTCTCGGACGATGCGCTGGTGATCGTCGTGTGCGCGAGCGAGGGCTACCCGACGTCGACCCGGACGGGCGATGTCATCGATGGACTCACCGAAGCGCAAGCGGTCGAGGGGGCATCGATCTACTTCGCCGGCGTCGATCGCAACGAGGATGGCGCTCTGCGGACGGCCGGCGGTCGGGCCGTCAACGTGATCGGCCGCGGCGCGACCGTGGACGACGCTGTTGCTGCCGCCTATGCGGCCGTGGAGAAGCTCTCCTGGCCGGGAATGCACCACCGGAACGACATCGCGAAGCAGGCGAGGGCCCGATGAGCGACACCATGCCAAACGTGCTCGCTGGGCGATACGCGAGTACGCAGATGGTCGACATCTGGTCGCCGGAAGCGAAGATCGTGTTGGAACGCGAGCTCTGGATTGCCGTTCTCCGGGCCCAGCGCGAACTCGGTATCGAGGTTCCGGACGGGGTGATCGAGGCCTACGAGTCTGTTCGGGACGACGTCGATCTTGCGTCGATCGCGGCCCGCGAACAGATCACGCGCCATGACGTGAAGGCGCGCATCGAGGAATTCAGTGCGTTGGCCGGGCACGAGCACATCCACAAGGGGATGACGTCGCGCGACCTGACCGAGAACGTCGAGCAGCTGCAGATTCGTCGCAGCCTCGAGCTTGTTCGTTCCCGCATCGTCACCGTGCTAGCGCGGCTCACCGAGCGGGCGGTGGAGTACTCGGACCTCGCCATGGCCGGTCGTAGCCACAACGTCGCTGCGCAGGTCACGACGCTGGGCAAGCGGTTCGCGTCAGCGGCAGAAGAGTTGCTGCAGGCGCACGGCCGGGTCGATGATCTTCTCCGCCGGTACCCGTTGCGCGGCCTCAAGGGTCCCATGGGTACGCAGCAGGATCTCCTCGACCTGCTCGCCGACGGCGCCACCGTAGCGGATTTGGAAAACCGCATTGCCGGCCATCTGGGGTTCGACGAGACGCTGGACAGTGTCGGCCAGGTCTATCCACGGTCCTTGGATTTTGATGTCGTCTCCGCGTTGTTGCAGGTGGCGTCCGGACCGGCGAGTTTCGCGAACACGATTCGGCTGATGGCCGGTGCCGAGCTCGTGACGGAGGGCTTCAAGGAGGGGCAGGTCGGATCGTCGGCGATGCCTCACAAGATGAACGCACGCTCGTCGGAACGAATCGTCGGCTTCCAGGCGATCCTGCGCGGCCATGTCACGATGGTCGGTTCGCTCGCCGGCGACCAGTGGAACGAGGGTGACGTCAGCTGCTCGGTGGTGCGCCGGGTTGCGCTTCCTGACGCTTTCCTTGCGATCGACGGTCTCTTCGAGACGTTTCTCACCGTGCTCGACGAGTTCGGGGCGTTCCCCGCCGTCATCGACCGCGAGCTGGAGCGCTACCTTCCGTTCCTGTCGACGACGAAGCTGCTCATGGCCGCAGTGAAGTCCGGCCGTGGCCGCGAGGCGGCGCATGAGGCGATCAAGGAACATGCGGTTGCCGTCGCACTCGACATGCGTCAGCAGGGTCGGACCGACAACGACCTGCTCGACCGTCTCATGGCCGACGAGCGCTTCGACGTCGATGCGGACGAGATGCGTGCCGCCGTTGCCGATCCCATCGGGCTCTCCGGACTCGCCCGTGAGCAGGTTGCGGCGGTTGCCCAGCGTGTGGGCGATCTGGTGTCGGCGGATCCCGATGCAGCCGGCTACCGGCCCGGCGACATTCTCTGATCTTCTGCGGCTGAATTCGTAAAGCCTCACATCCACCACCGCCGCACCGATTGGACGATCGGTTGTATGACGACGCGGACGTCGGAAGGTGGGCATTGTGCGAATCAACACTGGAATCTGGAACGATCTCGAAGCGAACCCGATGGTGGGTGACGCATCGGCCGATCTCGTGCTTGCGTTCGGAACGCGTGAGCAGCTGTGTTCCCGCGGCCTTGCGGATCGACTGCAGTCGGCGTATCCCCAGTCGGTGATCTGCGGTTGCTCGACTGCAGGTCAGTTCATCGGTGCAGATCTCACAGACGAGGGCGTGGCGCTCACGGCAATCGGCTTCGATCGCTCGCGAGTGTCGATGACCGCTCGCCGGATGGCGTCGGCACACCACTCGGACGAGGTCGGTCGCAAGATTGGTGCGACGCTGCGATCGTCAGATCTTCGAGCGGTACTCGTCTTGTCGGATGGCACGGCCTGCAATGGTTCGGCACTTGTGGAGGGGCTCAGTCAGGAGCTCGATCCTGGAGTGACGATCTTTGGTGGGCTTGCTGCAGATGGTGCGGACTTCGGCGAGACCGTGGTCTTGAGCGGCGGGCTCATTGGTCCCGGCGTGGTTGCCGCCGTCGGTTTCTACGGTGATGCCCTCTCCATTCGTACGGGATCGCAGGGCGGATGGGAGCAGTTCGGACCCGAGCGTACGATCACGGCGTCGGAAGGCACCGTGTTGCATCGGCTCGACGACGAACCTGCCCTCGATCTCTACAGTCGCTATCTCGGTGATCGTGCGGCCGAACTTCCGGGATCGGCACTGCTGTTCCCGCTTGCGGTTCGAGCACCCGGCGTGGATGCTTCGCGTGCCGTTGTGCGCACGATTCTTGGCGTCGACCAGGAAACGTCTTCCATGACCTTCGCCGGCAACGTTCCGATCGGTTGGAAGGCCCAGCTGATGCGAGCAAGCTTCGATGCGCTCATCGATGGGGCCGAAGACGCCGGCCTCTCCCTCGACGGTGGGGCGGTGGACGGCCCCGGCCTCTGTGTCGGTGTCTCGTGTGTGGGTCGTCGGCTTGTCCTTGGCCAACGCACGGACGAGGAGCTCGATGCCGTCATCGACACGCTCCCGGCTGATTCGGTCTTCACCGGCTTCTATTCGTACGGGGAACTCGGCATCGGCCAGTCCGGCGAGTGCGAGCTCCACAACCAGACGATGACGGTCACGTTGATCACGGAGCGATGACCTCACCGGAGAATCGTTCCCAGCGACACGTCGACCGACAACTCCGCAAGGCGGGGTTGCAGGTTGCTGAATCGTCACCCTTGGCAAGGTTTGTCGAGATGGTCCTCGCGACCTACGACGAGGCCGACGATCGCCGACGGCTGAACGACCATGCCTTTGCGGTCGCTTCCGCCGAGATGGCCGAGCTGAACGGGCGACTCTCCCGAAAGAACGTCGAGCTGAACGAGGCCCTCGAGTCGCTGCTTCGCAGCGAGGAGATCGAGAAGCTGAACCAGGAGCTGTCGGAACGAAACGAACAGCTTCGTTCGGCGATGGCGTCACAGACTCGTACCCAGCAGATGTTCGAAACGCTTGCGAGCAATGCGCCGCTCGCCATCGTCTACACGGACAAGGACGGGCGGGCCGTCTACGCCAATCAGCGAACGGCAGATCTCTTTCATGTCGAACCGGAAGAGTTGCTGGGTTTCGGATGGTTGAACGTCGTCCCCCGGGAGCAGCACGCGGAATTCGCCAAACTGCTCGATCGAAGCACCGGCTCCACCTGGGTGATCGAACACGAACTGTTGCGGGCCGATGGTTCCCGCATCTGGGCGTCGACGACGGTGGCCGAGGTGTCGCATGGAGGCGGCAGTGGCGGATGGATCGCCAACGTCGAGGACATCAGCGAACGCAAGCGCAACGAAGCGACACTCGAGCGCCTGGCCACGACCGACCCGCTGACCGGGTTGTTCAACCGACTCTCTTTCACCGAGCGGGTCCGCTCGCATTGCGAGGCGTTGGCACCTGATGAAGCGATCGCCGTGGCCTTGATCGACATGGATCGCTTCAAACTCATCAACGACTCGTTCGGCCATGCCGCCGGGGACCAACTGCTGATCGAGGTGGCCGAGGTCCTGCAGGCCCAGATGGGCCCGGACGACATCGTGTCCCGCCTCGGCGGCGATGAATTTGCCTGCGCACGAGTTGTTCGGGACGAAGCTGCGGCTCGCGAGTTCGCCCGTTCTCTCGCCGAGTGCCTGCACCAGCCCTTCGTGGTCGAGCGTCAGGTCGTGCACACGGGCGCATCGGTCGGGATCGCCCTCGGCACCAGTGGTGACGCGGACCCACAGGAGCTGCTGCGTGATGCCGATACTGCGATGTATCGGGCGAAGGCGAGCAGTGAGCACCATCGTGTCTTCGATCAGAGTTTCCGTGATGAAGTCACCCGTCGATTCTCTCTCGAGCGCGAGCTGCACACGGCTGTCGCGACCCGCGAGGTCACGTTGGCGTATCAGCCGATCGTGGACGCGATCAGCCACCGTTCCGTGGTTGTCGAGGCGCTGGCTCGATGGACGTCGCCGGCGCTCGGCGTGGTCAGCCCAATCGAGTTCATCGAGGCGGCAGAGCACATCGGGTTGTCGCGTGAGCTCGGTCGCCAGATTCTCGACATGGCGTGCGCCCAGTTGGGGGAGTGGCGCCGGGCCGGCATCGCCAGCGATGAGCTGTCGATGTCGGTGAACATCACGTATGCACAGCTCGCCGACCAGGGGTTCGTGGATCTCGTTGCCCACACGCTCGCCGCACACGATGTTCCCGGGTCTCGACTCATCCTGGAGCTGACCGAGCAGGCGCTCTTGGACGACTTCGATCGGGCGGTTGCGGTGCTGGATCGACTCCGCAAGCTCGGGGTTCGCGTGGCCATCGACGACTTCGGCACCGGATACTCGGCCCTGTCGTATCTGGCCCGCCTCGACGTGGACTACCTGAAGATCGACAAGAGCTTCGTGCACCGCCTCAATGCATCGGGCGACGGCGGCGAGAATCGTCTCACCGAGGCCATCGTCGGTCTGGCCCGCCTGTTCGACCTGACGCCGATCGCGGAAGGTGTCGAGACGTCGATGCAGGAGCAGATGCTCCGGACGTTCGAATGCGACTTATTGCAGGGCTATCTGTTCGCTCGGCCGATGTTCGCCGACGATCCGGCGTTGGAAGAGTGCCTCAACGGAGGTCGTGAGCTTCGGCTCGTGTCGTGATCTGACGGAGATCACACCGCCCGCCGGTGCATCGCCCGATCCCGCCGAATAGGTTCAACGGCGTGGGCGTCGAACTTCCTCATCTCTACCGCGGCAAGGTGCGAGACATCTACGACGCCGGTCCGGATGCGTTGGTGATCGTGGCCAGCGACCGACTCTCGGCCTTCGACGTGGTGATGGCCGAACCGGTTCAGGACAAGGGCCGTGTGCTGACGGCCATCTCGGCGTTCTGGTTCGAGCATCTGTCCTCCATCGCGCCGAACCATCTGATCTCCACGGACATCGGCGATTTTCCTTCGGGCGCACAAGTCGACGAGATTGCCGGCCGCTCGATGTATGTCCGGCGCGCCGAGATGTTGCCCATCGAGTGCATTGTGCGGGGGCACATCACGGGTTCTGCTTGGAAGGAGTACCAGCGGTCGGGCACGATGCACGGAGCACCGATGCCAACCGGTCTTCTGGAGAGCGACCGTCTGCCGGAGCCGGTCTTCACGCCATCCACGAAGGCTGCGGATGGGCTGCACGACGAGAACATCGACTTCGACCGGGCGGTCGAGATGGTGGGTAGTGACATCGCGGAACAGGCACGGGCGATGTCGTTGGAGCTCTATTCGGCCGGCGCAGCGCATGCGGCGGAGCGCGGCATCATCGTGGCGGACACGAAGTTCGAACTCGGTCTGGTGGATGGCGAGCTTGTGGTGGCGGACGAGATGCTCACGCCAGACAGCTCCCGATTCTGGCCCGCAGATGCGTGGAAGCCCGGAACCACGCCGCCGTCGTTCGACAAGCAGCCGGTCCGTGATTTTCTCGACGGCCTGGACTGGGACAAGACGCCTCCTCCTCCCGCGCTGCCCACCGACGTGATCGATGCGGCCCGAGCTCGCTACGTCGAGGGATACGAACGCCTCACCGGCAAATCATTCGCCAACTGGAAGTAGGGTGACCCCATGAAATTTCATGCCGTTGTTGACATTCAGCTGCACCCCGGGATCGCCGATCCGCAGGGATCGACGATCGAGCGGGCGTTGCCCACACTCGGATTCGATGGCATGTCCAACGTTCGCTCCGGCAAGAGCGTGCACCTCGACATTGAAGCCGCGGATGCAGCTGCCGCAGAGGCCCAGCTGCAGGAAGTGTGCGAGAAGTTCCTGACGAACCCGGTCATCGAGGGTGCAGAGATCACGCTCGTCGAGGCTTCCTGATGGCGACGGTCGGCGTCATTCGATTCCCCGGCACGAACTGCGAGTTCGATACGGTCGAGGCGATCCGTGCGCTCGGGGGCGGCGCCGAGATCCTCTGGCATGGCGATTCGAGCCTCGGGAACGTGGACGCGGTCGTGGTTCCCGGCGGGTTCGCCCACGGCGATTACCTGCGCCCGGGCGCCATCGCACGGTTCTCGCCGATCATGGGTGCCGTGGTGGATGCCGCAGCCGACGGCATGCCGATCGTCGGGATCTGCAATGGCTTTCAGGTGCTCACCGAAGCCGGACTGCTTCCCGGCGCGCTGCAGAAGAACGCCGGTCTGAAGTTCATCAACGCCTTTCAGACGCTGCGGGTGGAGTCCACCAACAGTGTGTTCACGTCGGCGGCCGAGGTCGGGCAGGAGTTGTCCATTCCGATCAACCACTTCGAAGGCAACTACACGTGCTCGCCGGAAACGCTCGCCGAGCTGCAGGCCAACGACCAGATCGTCGTCACCTATGTCGGCAACCCCAACGGTTCCGTTGCGGACATCGCCGGCGTCTGCAACGTCGGCCGGAACGTGGTGGGGCTCATGCCGCACCCCGAACGGGCGAGTCATGCGCTGCTCGGTTCGGAAGACGGCAACGTGATGTTGCAGAGCCTTCTGCAGTCGGTTGGCGCCAACGTCTGAGGTGGTGCGGGGCGACATCGCATTGAGCGTGAACGTCAGCCTCGTGACGGTCTGACAAAAAAGTAGGCCAAAAGACTCATACGCGACATCGACGGGCCGAAAGGTCCGTATGGAACAGCGAAAGTTCATCAGCAGCGGGACCGGCTCTCGGAGTCGGCTGGCGAGCAACGCACCGGATGATGAGCCGTCTGGCGTCATCTGGGACAAGAAGGTGTCGGAGATCCGATCGGTGATCCTGCTGGCGTTGAGCCAGCCGGTGGTCATTCCCGTGGTGGTCTTCCTCGGGCTCGCCGCTGTGACCCAACGTCTCGGCAACGCCGATGTCGCTGGAGTGTTGTTGATCGGCGCCGTCGTCAGCGGCGCGGTTGCCTGGGTGACCGGCATCCACTCGGCCGAGCAGAGCCGGAAGGCGATCCGCCAGCACGCGGCGCTCGCCGGAGAGTTGCGGTACGCCGATCTCACCAACATCGATCTTTCGGGTGCCTACTTGCGGGAACGCAACTTCGAGGGTGTTCGCATGTCGAATTGCACGGCACAGGAAGTGGACTTCTCGGGAACGTCGTTGCGTGATGCGCGGCTCACGAAGGGCATCTTCAGCCGGGCCATGTTCGATGGTGCCGATCTGACCCGAGCCGGTTGCTACGCCGCTCGGTTGAACGGTGCGTCCTTGAAGCGAGTGATCGCCGTCCAGGCCAGTCTCTGTCGGGCCAACCTGAAGGGCGCAGATCTCACTGGTGCAGATCTGCGCGAATCCGATCTTCGTGGAGCGGACTTGAGCGGAGCGATCGTCACGTCGACCGACTTCCGGGGCGCCTGGTATTCGTCGACCACACGGTTCCCGAACGATGAGCTTCCTGAGGGTTGCGTGATGATGGGCGACGGCCTGGCGGGACGGCTTCGTTCGCTTGCCGACGTCGCCGCCGACTATCCCCGTCCTGATGATCGGGCCCGTGGAATGATCCGGCTCGACCTCGAGCCAGAGGTCCCGGTCACCGACGTCACTGACGCTGCGGAAATCGCCTCGAGCGACGTCTGATCCGCCGCTCGGTGAAGCCGTTTTCCCCGAATCCTGCCGGCTGAGGGGGAATTGGTCACAGACTGGCCGCAAACCTGACCAATGGCCGTCGTCGGCGGTTAGCTTGCAAGGGTATGTCTGAGCCACTGCATCGAGCCCTGGGACTGACGGACGACGAGGCGGAGGAGATCAACTCCATCCTCGGGCGGGATGCCAATCCGCTCGAACTGTCGATGTACTCGGTGATGTGGTCCGAGCACTGCTCGTACAAATCGTCGCGTATCCACCTGAAGCGACTCCCGACGGAAGCGCCGTGGGTGCTGGTCGGTCCGGGAGAGAACGCTGGAGTCGTCGATCTCGGCGATGGAATCGCCGGCGCGTTCCGTATCGAGAGCCACAATCATCCGTCGGCCATCGAGCCGTATCAGGGTGCGGCCACGGGTGCCGGTGGCATCCTTCGGGACATCTTCACGATGGGTGCCCGCCCGATCGCGCTGATGGATCCGCTGCGGTTCGGGCCGCTCGACGACGCACGGAGTCGCTGGATCGCGGAGGGCGTCGTGAACGGCATCTCCGGCTACGGCAACTCGGTCGGCGTGCCGACCGTTGGCGGCGAGACGATCTTCGACGCCACCTATCAGGACAACCCGCTCGTCAACGTCTTCTGTCTCGGCACGATGCCGACCGAACGGCTGGTGCTCGGTGAGGCCACCGGGCTCGGCAACGTGGCGATCCTCTTCGGTTCGGCGACCGGCCGCGATGGCATCGGCGGCGTGTCGGTGCTGGCGTCCGCCGGCTTCGACGAGAACGAAGACGACAGTGCGAAGCGACCGAGCGTGCAGGTGGGCGACCCGTACGAGGAGAAGCGTCTGATCGAGGCGTGTCTCGAGTTGCTGAACGAGGGCCTCGTCGTGGGCATCCAGGATCTTGGCGGCGCCGGGTTCGTGTGCGCCACGTCGGAGACCGCTTCGCGTGGCGGCATGGGTATGGATGTCGACGTGACGGCCGTGCATCGCCGTCAGGAAGGCATGGAGCCGTTCGAGGTGATGACGAGCGAGAGCCAGGAGCGCATGCTCGCCATCGTCGAACCGGATGGTGTCGATCGGGTGCTCGAGCTCTGCGCAAAGTGGGAAGTGCAGGCGTCGGTGGTCGGCAAGGTCGTCGAAGGCGGCGACCTCCGAATTCTCGACGGCTGGGACGGCGAGGAGCTCGCCAACATCCCGGCCTCGTCGCTGCACGACGCCGCTCCCTTGTATGACCGGCCGATGGAAGAACCGGACCGTTCGGGCGAAACGGACCCGGCGTCGCTCGACGCTCCGAACGATGTCTGGGCCGATCTCACCTCCATGCTGATGGACACGACCTGGGTCCACTCGCAGTACGACTCCCAGCTCTTCCTCAACACCGTGATCGGTCCGGGCGACGACGCTTCGTTGCTGCGGTTGAAGCACCCAACGACGAATGTCGACACCGGCCGGGGCATCGGCATGACGACCGATGGAAACCATCACTGGTGCATCGTGAACCCGTACCGGGGTGCAGCGATGACGGTGGCCGAGTCCATCCTCAACCTCGCGTGCGTCGGTGCGAAGCCGCTGGCGCTCGTCAACAACCTGAACTTCGGCAACCCGGAACATCCGGTCACGATGTGGCAACTCAGCCAGGCGATCGACGGAATGGCCGAAGCCTGCACGGAAACGAACGTTCCGGTCGTCGGCGGCAACGTGAGCCTCTACAACGAGGCGAACGGTCGCAACATCGACCCCACACCGGTGGTCGGCATGTTGGGTATGACCGAACAGATCACGCACGCTCCTCCCGGCATGGGCCTGACCGAGGGGCACCGAGTGATCGTTCTCGGTCCCGATGGTTCCGGACTCGGTGGCTCGATGTGGGCTCGCGGCAAGGGAGCCCTCGGCGGTGACCTTCCCGAGCTCGATTACACGATGCATCTCAAGGTGGCGGAGCTCACGCGTTCGCTCGTTTCGGGCGGCGTCGTTTCGGCCGTCCACGACGTGGCGGCTGGTGGCCTCGGTGTGGCGCTTGCCGAGATGGCCATCGCCGGCGGCGTCGGTGTGATCGCCGCTCGGGTCGCCGATCATGATGCGCTCTTCAGTGAAGCGCCGAGCCGTGTGGTCGTCGCCGTTGCTCCCGACAACATGAATGTCGTGGAGAACATGGCGGCGTCGCTCGAGGTTCCGATCACCCGGTTGGGTCTTGCGACCGGCGACACGATTTCGTTCAAGGGTTTGGTCGAGGGTTCGTTGTCCGACGCCACCGACATCGCCCGCAGCCGAATCCCCGACGCAATGCAGGCCACCCATCAGTGATCGTGGACGGGTGGTCCTGCGAACGGAGTGATGCCTGATGTGCGGAATCTTCGGTGTCTATGCACCGGGCCGTTCGATTGCCCACCTCACCTATCTGGGGCTGTACTCGCTGCAGCATCGTGGTCAGGAGAGCGCCGGCATGGCGGTCAGCGATCGCGAAGTGCTCACCATCGTCAAGGAGATGGGGCTCGTCTCCAACGTCTTCGATGATCGGGCGCTGAGCTCATTGCCGGGAGACCTCGGTATCGGGCAGACCCGCTATTCAACGACCGGTTCGTCGCAGTGGCGCAATGCCCAGCCGATCTACCGAGGCGTCGGCGATCTCGAATTCGCGCTCGGCCACAACGGCAATCTCGTCAACACGGCGGCGTTGGCCGAGGCCGCCGGGATGCTCCCGGGAACCGTGGCAAGCGACTCCGATCTGATCGGTGAACTCGTCGCCGCCGCGCTGCTGTCCGGTGCGGTGAAGACCGAGAATCCGTTGTTGACGGCGTTGACGGCGGTGGTTCCGCGTCTCGAGGGCGCGTTCTGCCTTTCGGTCATGGATCGAGACCAGATCATCGGCGTTCGAGACCCCCACGGCTTCCGTCCACTCTCGCTCGGTCGACTCGATGACGGTGGCTGGGTGTTGGCATCCGAGAGTCCGGCCTTCGACGTCGTCGGTGCGACCTTCGTTCGTGAGCTCGATCCCGGCGAGATGGTCGTGATCGACGAGTCCGGCGTGACCTCGTTGCGGCCCTTCGAACCGAGCACCATCGACCCGAAGCTGTGCCTCTTCGAGTTCGTGTACTTCGCTCGACCGGACACGAAGCTGTACGGCCACAACGTGCATCAGGCCCGGGTACGGATGGGTGAGTTCCTGGCCGAGCAGGCTCCGGTGGACGCCGATCTGGTCATGGGTGTGCCCGAGTCCGGCATCCCGGCAGCCGAGGGCTACGCCCGGGCGAGCGGCATTCCGTTCGGCTACGGCCTGGTGAAGAATCGGTACATCGGTCGAACCTTCATCGCCCCCAATCAGGCGCTGCGCGCGCTGGGCGTGCGGATGAAACTTAACCCGCTGCGGGAGAACATCGCCGGCAAACGGCTGGTGGTCGTCGACGATTCGATCGTCCGCGGCACCACGACGAAGGCCATGGTCGCCATGCTGCGCGAGGCGGGTGCCGCCGAGGTGCACATGAGAATCTCCTCTCCGCCCTATCGCTGGCCGTGCTTCTACGGGATGGACACCGGTTCGCGCGGTGAGTTGCTTGCGGCCAATCTCGAGGTCGACGAGATTCGTGAGTACACGGGGGTCGACACGCTGTCGTACCTCCATCTCGATCGACTTCTCGAGGCCACCGGTGCGGTGAACGCTGGCTTCTGTGATGCCTGTCTGACCGGCAACTATCCGGTCGACATTCCGGTGAACCTCGACAAGCACGTGCTCGAGGACGGGGTCGATCGCGGGCCGGCCGGCTCCGACATGGCGGCGACCTTGCTGGATGCGTCCGATGTGGCGCTTCCGACCCACGACGTCCGGAGTGAATCATGAGTGGTGCGACCTATCGGGATTCCGGTGTGGACATCGACGCCGGTGAGGCTGCGGTCGACCGGATCAAGCCGCTCGTGTCGCGGACGGAACGTTCCGGTGTGCTCGGCGGCATCGGGGGATTCGGCGGCCTGTTCGATGTGCGAGCAGCCGGCTTCGAGAACCCGCTGCTCGTGTCTTCGACCGATGGGGTCGGGACAAAAGCGCTCGTGGCGACGGCCGCCGGTCGGTTCGACACGATCGGGATCGATCTCGTGGCCATGTGCGTGGACGATCTGGTCTGCCAGGGCGCCGAGCCGCTCTTCTTTTTGGACTACGTGTCGGTGGGTGCCCTCGACCCGGAACAGATCGAGTCGCTGGTTGGCGGCGTGGCCGAGGGCTGCGTTCAGGCCGGTTGCGCTCTCATCGGTGGCGAGATGGCCGAGCATCCCGGCGTGATGGAAGCGGGAGAATTCGAGCTCGTCGGTTTTTCGGTGGGCGCCGTCGAACGCAATGCGGTGATCACCGGCGAACGGGTTGAGGTCGGCGACGTGCTCATCGGGATTCCATCACCGAATCTTCGGTCGAACGGATTCTCACTCGCCCGTCGGATCATGTTCGAAATCGCCGGCCGAGATCTCGACGATCCGGCGTGGGAGGGCGCAACGGTCAGCGTGGCCGACGCGCTGCTCGATCCGTCGGTGATCTATGCGCCGGCAGTACTCGCGACCGCCGCCTCAGCTGACGTACGAGCGGTTGCGCACATCACGGGCGGCGGCTTGCCGGGCAACCTCAATCGGGTGCTGCCGGCGGGAGCGGATGCCCGCGTCGATACCGGCGCCTGGCAGCCACCAGAGATCTTCGGCGAGCTGGCGCGTCTCGGGAGTGTCGATTCCGGCGAGATGTTCCGTGTATTCAACATGGGTGTCGGCATGGTGCTGGTGGTACCGGATGCCGACGCGGATGGGGCGATCGCTGCGCTCGCGGAGCACGACCATGCGGCGATCCGGATCGGCGAGATCGTGGACGGCACGGGACAGGTGCAGCTGGTTGGGGTGTGACCGCCGCTGACGTGGTGCTGCCCTGAGCAACGGTTGGCATGCGGCGGCGGCATGCAACGCCGTGAGCGTGGCCGCGGCATTGATGCTGAAGTGAAACCAGACCCGCAGCGCGACGAGTGATGATCCATCGACGAGGCCGAACAGCGTGGAGAGTCCGTTTGCTCGTCCCGTGAGGACGAGGGTGGTGACGAGCAGGACATGCTCGGCCACATGAGCAACCTGGATTCGTTCGGAGATCCGCAGGGAGCGCGGCGTGTCTTCTGGCCGCAGCGCCATCTGCCAGGCGGCGAGTGCGCCGAGAAAGATGACATTTCCGGTCAGGTGGAGGGCTTCGACGCCCATGCTTGGTTCCGCGGTTGCCGGGAGGAGCGAACAGAACCACAGCAGACCGTCCGCGGACCCGGATGCCCACGCCGAAAGCCACGGCTTTTCGTCGGGGCGGGCGAACCAGAAGCCCAGTTGCAGCACGTGCTCGAGCACGTGGACGACCTGAAAGGTCAGCCCGGCAACGGCGCCGGTGATCAGAATGCGTCGCTGGAGGGAAGCCCGTCCGATGACGCGTTGGAAGACCACAGCA
Organism: Acidimicrobiales bacterium; assembly: GCA_020628865.1. Classification (GTDB taxonomy): domain Bacteria; phylum Actinomycetota; class Acidimicrobiia; order Acidimicrobiales; family SHLQ01; genus SHLQ01. The sequence goes on along the minus strand of JAHDEJ010000005.1, from coordinate 25,577 downwards.
GCGGCGATGGCGCAGCCGAGTGCCAGCAAAAGGCCGGCCGCAGTGGCGGGAAATGGCGGTTGATCAATCACGGTGGCGGGTCCTTGATTGGCGGTGTCGTGCTCAATCGGACCGGCGGCGCAGATTTCGAGGGGTCGTTTGGCTCTTTGGCGCGTGGAATGCGGACTCGCGTCCGGTAACGTATTCTCGCTGTGCTCCGTATGGGGCGCAGCAGCACAGCACGGGCAACCGTGATGCGCAAGGTCCCGTGGTGAAGTCAGGAGTTCACGCCGCCCTGTCAAGGCGGAGGTCGCGAGTTCAAATCTCGTCGGGACCGCTACCTGGTCGGGTAGCTCAGTTGGCAGAGCGACCGCCTGAAAAGCGGTAGGTCCCCGGATCGACGCCGGGCCCGACCACCACTCTCACGGACAGACCAGCCTCGAGCTGGTCTGTCGTGCTTTTGGGTTGGCGGTCCCTTCGGCCTTTGGCAAACGACCCATCAGGTCGGACCGTCATCGAACCGTAGTATTTGGGTGATGATCACTCGATTCCGTGTTGCGCTCGGAGCGCTCGTACTGGCCGTGGGTGCGGTTCTGATGGTGGCGTATTCGACCGACGCTGACGATGCGAGCGCCAATGCCGGCGTTGCCGTCGACCATGACTTCGTCGTGTCCGAGAGCCCGACGACCGGTTGGCCGCGAATTCTCGGCACCCCCACCTACTTCGAGGATCCGGACGATGCGTTCAACGGCGTCGATCCACTGTCTCGCGAGGCTGTCGCTGCGGCTGAGGTCGGCAATGTGCTTGTGGTCGGTGGCAACTTCCATGAGATCCAGCTGACGGACGGTACGACGATCGCCCGGAAGTACCTGTTGGCGTTCGACCGTACGACCGGTGCGCTCGTTCCCGGGTTCAACCCGGTGCTCGACGGTGAGGTACTGGCCATCCACGCCGACTCGGACGGCACGCACGTGTTCGTGGGCGGCCGCTTCGACCAGATTGATGGCGTCAACCGCAACAAGCTCTTCCGAATCAACGCGCTCACCGGCGATGTCGACACCGCCTTCGTCGCGAACGCGACGGCCGCCGTCAACACGATCGACGTTTCAACGGAGGGTCGATTGTTCGTTGGTGGTCCGTTCGAGGGCATCAACGGAACGGTCGTTGCCGATGTCGCTGAGCTCAACCCGGCGACTGGAGCGGTGAACACCGCGTTCGACTTCGCGTTCACGGGGGTCGATGCACGTGGCACATTCACCAAGTTCAGTTCGGGTGAGGTGAAACACATCGAGGCAACGCCTGAGGGGGACGAGCTCGTGGTGATCCATCGGGCACACGAGATCGATGGCCAGGTGCGATCCGGCTATGCGATTTTCGACGTCGCGGATCCGGCGAACCCGACGCTGACGCCGGACAACAGCAACAGCTTCTTCACGTGGCCCAACTGCCCGGGCGGCGCGCTTCCGACGTCTGGTGCGGTGTCTCCCGATGGGTCGTACCTGGTGATGGGCACGATCGCCTTCGATCTTCCCGAGTGTCATGACGCCGTCATCGCGTTTCCCATCGGCGGCGGTGACGATGCTCCGGCAATCTTTGCGCATCAGATGCGCGATTCGGTCTTCTCGGTCGCCGTGTCCGACGCGGCGATCTACGCCGGCGGCCACTTCTGCCGCATCGACGCCGGCCCGGGTGTCGGTCCGACGGATGGACGGACCGACAAGCTGTGCACGGGGTCCAACACGAACACCTACGCCGACGGTGCGTGGCGTTGGCAGTTGGCGGCGCTGAGCCCAGTCGACGGAACACCACTGGACTGGGACCCCGGAACGAATGCCTTCCGCGGTTCCCAGTTGTTGTTGGTGACCGGACACGGCCTCTACACCGGTTTCGATGGTGACCGAGTCAACGACGTGCTGACGGGGAGCTTCACGTTCTTCCCGACAACGGATGCACCGCCTGAGCCTGAGCCTGAACCAGAACCGGAGCCAGAGCCAGAACCCGAGCCAGAACCCGAGCCAGATGGCCCGGTGTTCTGTTTCGGTGAGCGCGCCACGATCGTTGGCACGAACGGCGACGACCTCATCATGGGTACTGACGGCAACGATGTGATCGCCGGCCTCGGTGGAAATGACTCCATCAGTGGTCTTGGCGGCAACGACATTCTTTGCGGCGGCCCGGGTGTCGATCGCATACGAGGTGGCGACGGCGCCGACATCATCGAAGGAAACGACGATCGGGACCTCATCTGGGGCGATCGGGACAACGACACCATCGACGGCGGCGACGGCCGTGACCGCATCGTCGGTGGTCCGGGCGTGGACTTCATCACCGGCGGACAGGCCAACGACCGCATCACGGGCAACCTCGGCGACGACTTCATCGAGGGGGTTTCTGGACGGGATCGTCTCGACGGCGGTCCTGGTAACGACGTCATCTTCGGAGGCGGCGGATCGGACACGCTGCTCGGTGGTGACGGCAACAACGATCTCAACGGCGGTTCCGGCACGGACACGTGCGCGGACGCCGGCGCCGGCATCGTCAAGCGCTGCGAACGCTGAGTTCCGGTCGACGCTTCCGGTCGACGTCCGGGGTCGGCTGCTGGCAGCCGCGAATTACTGCGTGTTGATCATGTGGGTGGCGGCCATCGCGAAGTAGTCGATCATTTGCTGTTCGAGTTCCGGGGGAAGGTCGCCGGCACGAACGGCATCGGCCATGTGATCGAACCAGGCGTTGCGTTCGGCGTCGGTGATCACGAACGGTGCGTGCCGCATTCGCAGGCGCGGGTGCCCCCGCTCTTCGGAGTAGGTGGTCGGCCCTCCCCAGTACTGCACGAGGAACTTGACCATGTGCTCCCTCGACTCGGTCAGGTCGTCGGGGTACATGGGGCGAAGGAGCACGTCCACGGCGACCGCATCGTAGAACCGGTCGATCAGGCCGACGAACCACGGTGTGCCACCCACTGCTTCGTAGACCGTCTGCTCGCTCATGGTGACAACGCTAGAGGCTGGAGCCGCCCGATACTGTGGCGAACATGACCCAACTTCCCGGACCGCTCGTCTCGGCCGATTGGCTCGCCGCCCATCTCGACCAGGTGATACTGGCTGACGTCCGATGGAACATTGCGGTGGGCCCCCAACCAGCCGAACACGCGGATGGTCACATCCCCGGGGCCGTGTTCGTCGATCTCGATGCCGATCTCTCCGGGCCGCCGGGAGACGGTGGACGTCATCCACTACCGACGCCGACGGCGTTTGCGGATGCCCGGGGCAGTCTGGGGCTCGACGGTCGACCGATCGTCGCCTACGACGCTGCCAGCGGCGCAATCGCCGCGCGTTTGTGGTGGATGCTCGACAGCATCGGTGTGGAAGCAGCCGTACTCGACGGCGGCTTGGCCGCCTGGCAGGGATCGCTCGAAACCGGCGCGGTCGTACCGACTCCCGTCGAGGTCGAAGCCGTCCCGTGGCCGCCGGATCGGTTCGTTGGCGTCGACGATGTGCTGGACGCGATCGCATCGGGTGCGACCCACCTCGATGCTCGATCGGCCGAGCGCTTTGCGGGTGAGGAGAACCCAATAGACTCCCGACCCGGTCACATCCCCGGGTCGTTCTCTCGGCCGTGGCAGGACAATCTCGATGAGGATGGCCGGTTCCGGCTGGCAGATGACCTCGCAGCCGAGCTCGGACCGTCGTCCCACCCGGATCTCGTCGCCAGTTGTGGCTCCGGAGTGACTGGATGTCACACGCTGCTCGCCGCCCGGCTGGCCGGCCACGGGGGTGGCCGCCTCTACACCGGTTCGTGGTCGGAGTGGTCTCGAGGCGACGCACGTCCCGTTGCCACCGATGAGGGCTGATCACGCCGTGCCGAGCGCCACCGGCACAGGCCGTTCCTGAAAAGCGTGCCGCAGCTACCCTTGACCGTATGGAACTTCGATCCAACAACATCGAGCGTCTCGCCGGCGGATCCTTCGACGCGCTGATCGTCGGCGGCGGCATCAACGGCGCCGTCTCCGCGGCCGTTCTCGCTGGACGCGGACTCAACGTCGCCATCGTCGACCGTGGCGACTGGGCCGGCTTCACCAGCTCAGCGTCATCCAACCTCGCCTGGGGCGGCTTCAAGTACCTCGAGAACTACGAGCTCAACCTCGTCCGCAAGCTCTCGATGTCCCGGAACCGGCTCCTTCGGGCCTATCCGTCGAACATCACGCAGCTCGGCTTCCTGGCCGCGCTCGACCACAGCTCGCCGTTCCCACCGTGGCTTGCCGCCCTCGGAAGTTCGGCCTACTGGGCCATCGGCAACTTCCAGACCCATCGCCCGCAGATTCTCGGCCCGGAGGAGATCAAGTCCGAGGAGCCCGTCATCGACATCGAGAACGTGCGTGGCGGGATCGAGTACTACGACGCCTACCTGCGTGACAACGACAGTCGGTTCGTCTTCAATTTCGTTCGGTCCGCGCTCGAGGCAGGTGCGGTGGCCGCCAACTACGTGGAGGTGACGTCGACGACCCGCTCGGGTTCGGGTTGGGAGGTCACACTGCGCGATCTCGAACACGATCGGGAGCTGCAGCTCGATGCGAAGGCGATCGTGAACTGCGGTGGCCCGTTCGCGGACGCGCTCAACGAGAACCTCGACACCGACACGGAACACCGGATCGTCTATTCGAAGGGCATTCATCTCGTCGTTCCCCAGCTCACGAAGAATGAGCGCGTGCTGGCGTTCTTCGACGACACGCAGCGGCTCTTCTACGTGATTCCGATGGGCCGCCGTTCGGTCATTGGAACGACCGATACTCGGGTCGACACGCCGTTCACCGAGGTCACCGACGAGGACCGCACGTTCCTCCTCGACCAGATCAATTCACGACTCGATTTGGATGCGCCGCTGACCACCGACGACATCATCGCCGAGCGCTGTGGTGTCCGTCCGCTGGTGGTGAAGAACGATGGCGATGACCGCAAGGACATCGACTGGACAACCCTGTCGCGCAAGCATGAGATCGAGACCGACCACACCCAGCGCACCGTCACGGTGTTCGGCGGGAAGATCACGGACTGCCTGAACGTCGGCGAGGAAGTTGCCGAGGCGATGGAGCAGCTCGGTTTCGTGCTTCAGCCCGACAACGAGGACTGGTTCGGTGAGCCGTCCGACGAAGTGCGCGTGGACTTCATGCGACAGGCGAAGCGCATGAAGCTCGACGACCTTCGGCACAAGAAGGGTGTCGAGCCGTTGAGCGAGCGGCTGTGGCGCCGTTACGGACGGCGTGCATTCGCGATGCTCGACGAGATCCGCGAGGACCCGACGATGGGCGAGGACATCATGCACTCGGCCGATTACCTCCGGGTGGAGCTGCACCACGCAGCTCGCAGCGAGATGATCACGAAGCTCGAAGATTTCATGCTCCGCCGGTCGAAGATCGATCTCGTGGTGCGTACGGACAAAGTGCGCGAGAGCGATGGGCTGCGTGAGGTGGCGGAGATCCTCTTCGGCGATGATGCCGACGCGAAGCTCGCGGCGTACCTCGACACTGGAGCTCCCCAGCTGGCCTGACGCCGGCGGCCCGAGCGCCAACCCGTCACCTCGAAACTTTTTGCGGCCACTGTCGTATGAACGTGCCCTTGCGCGCACTTCCTGATGACAAGTGAGCGCACCGCTGACGGTTCGGCGGGCATGAGCAAAGGTGGAGACATGGGAGTTCGAACAGTTCGATGGACGCGGTGGTGGGCGGCAATGATGCTGCTTGTTTGCGTTGGGGTGGCCGACGCGGCGGGGGCAATGTCTCGGAGCTCGGAGTCGCTCGACGGACGGAGCTTTCTGGTGAACGTCACCGTTCGAACGTCGGCCGATCCGAATCTGCCGGCAGGAACGACATTCCAGAACTGCTACACCTTCACCGAGGACGGTGCGTTCGTGGATCCGGCCTTTCCGGATCCGGAGTCTCCGGTTCCCGGGACCTTTCGAGCAAAGGACGGTGAGCGAGCGACCCGCTACCTGGCGGTGGCCGAGGCGGGGCCGGTGGAGCTCCGGCAACGGGGTCGAGTGAAGGATCGAGGCGACGACCCTGATCGACTGCGAGCGCGGACGACCGTTGCGTTGGAGGGTCAGGTCATTCTTCGCCTGCTCTCGGTCGGGTCCGAGGTTCCGTCCTGCGGTTGACCTGCGTCAGAGGCTGGCGATGGCCAGCCCGATCGGCAGGGCCAGCGCGGCAACCACGCCGAGGATGAGCGCAACCACGATGAAGACGATCGAGTCGTCTCGAGGAGGGTTGCCGCATCGGCCAACGGTTTCGTAGAGCGCTCGAATCGGTGTGTCGGTGGTCAGTTGGATCCGTCGTTTCGCGGTGGCCGCGCCGCGGACGACGATCCACGACGCCGCTGCGGTGAAGAGCGACACGATGAGTGCCGCCAGCAGCTGCAGCCACCAGGTGTTCAGTCCTGCGATCAGCACCTGGAGCGAGCCGAACAGCCAGGACAGCACGGCGCCACCGAAGATGAACGTCGGTACGCCGAGTGGGTTGGTGTTGAACGTGGGCACCAACCGTTCGGCCTCGCACCGTGCTCGGCGCAGTTCGCTTCGGAACGGATTGTCGAGCGCGGTGTTCGCTTCGCGGCGCACGTACAGCCAATGGAGGTGTTGCACCTGACGTTTCAGGTGCTGGCGCACGATGAATCGGGTGACGAGCTGTACGAGAAATCCGGCGACGTGGTTCAGCGGTCCGATCGGGGCACGGGTCCGGACGCCGCGGGCGCCGTTTCGATCGAGGACCTCGAGCGAACGCACGACGAGTCGGTGGGCTTCCTCGAACCGATCGGGATGGCCGAGCGGCCATTGAGACGACAGCTCGAGCACGATGTCGGCGTCGACATCGTCCGAGGCGCCGAGGTCCTCGAGCGCAGCGGCCGTGGCGGCATCATCGGTCTTGCGGACCAGCTGGAACGCCGAGAATCGTTCTTCGAGCTCGTCGAGCACGAGGTTTGGTTCGTCCATCCGGACGAGATTATGCGGATGTGACGCGTGTTGCGTGCGGTTTGACCACCAGGCGTCAGACCGCACCGATGGACGTTCGTACAGTGGCCCTTGTCAGTACTCGCTCCCGAGCGTCGCGGTGGGGGGACTCCGTGGTGGGCGGACCTCCGGTGGGCACCGCAGTACTGGCGGCCAATCTGCGACGTTCGCTCATCGAGCGGATGTGGGCGGCGCAGATTCGGCCGGCGGACACGTCGATGCGGGAGAATGGGTCATGAGTCGAAACCGTCGAGTGCTGCAGTGGACGGCAGGGGGAGCCCTCGCTGGTCTGCTCCTGTTGGGGTGTTCGGGCGACGGTGACGCCGGTGGTGAAGGAGTCGACGATGCGGGGGCGACGACCACGACACTGATCACGACGACGACCACGACAATCGCCCCTCCGGCCGAGGCGCAGTTGCAGGCCGTGGTGGCGGATGCCTGGTCGGCGATCTGGGCGCGTGACTGGGATTCGTTGATCGATGTCTATGCCGTTCCCTGCCGGGACGATCTCACTCCTGCGGATTTCGATGCAACGCTGGGCCTCGGGGTCGAGGCGCTCGAGAGTGGAGGCATCGACCCCACCGGCACCACGGTGAAGGTGCAGGTGAACGAGCTGGTCGTGGGCGAATCCGCAGAGGTCGTTTCCTTTCTGACGTTCCCGGGTTTCGAAGACGTGGAGGAAGACGACACCGGTGATTGGATCGTCGAGGACGGCACGTGGCGGCGGACCGACTGTGATGAGGTGCTCGGCGCAGGTACGCCGGTCGCTGCCGAGGAAGGGCAGGGGCTCGGAAGCCCGGACCAACCGGTGGCCCTTGGCGGGATGTTCGAGTTCGAAGGTTGGCGAGCAGGTGTGTTGGACGTCGAGGATGCGGGACCGTTCCTCGCAGACTTCTCCGAGGCGCCGCCCGAGGGCGAGACCTTCCTGATGATCGTGACCGAGATGCAGTACCTGGGGACCGAGTTCGCCGAGCCCGATCCGTTTCTCGTTCGGGCCACAGGCTCGGCCGACTACGAGAGTTTCGGGAATGGTTGCGCCTTGGATCCTGAGGCGTTGGCGGCGCAGGGCATCGTCGTGATCACGTCGGCAATGCCTGGTCAGACCCTGGTGGCAGCATCGTGTGTCTCCGTGCCGTCGGACGAGATCTCCTCGATGCAGATCGTGTTGGAGAATGCGTTCGCCATCGCCGACCGAGAGGTTCACTACAGCGTCGATGGTGCCGATGCCGAGCCCCTTCCGGCCATCTCGCTGCCAGAGGTCGATCCTGCGGCGGGCGCGACAGCCTTCGGTGAGGTCGTCCCGTTTGGTGAGGACTTCACAGGAACGGTGGTGTCATTGCACGACGGTGTCGCTGAGGGTCTCGTGAGCGACTTCGGTGGCTCGCCACCAGAGGGCAGCACCTTTGCGGTTGTGATCTGGGAGGGCACGTATCTGGGGTCTGAGCCGGGTGCGGCGGATCCCTTCGTTGCCGTCGGCCTCGGGAGCGGCGCCTACGACTTCCTCTCATCGCCATGCACGCTCGATCAGGCCGCCCTGGCTGCCGCCCATTCGGTGGACGGTCCAGTCGAATTGGCCGCGGAGACGACGTTCCGCGGGGCCACGTGTTGGACGGTCCCCCTCGACGAATTCGAGTCCGTGGTCGTCCAGCTCGACAATGTCTTCGATTTCGAGGTGGCCCCGGTTCGCTTCGTCCGCTGACGGCGTCAGTGCAGAAGGTACGGAGCCATCGCCGTCGCAAACTCGCGGCCTTCGATCGCTCGCTCGGCGATGATCGTCGTTGCGTCGATTTGGTCGAGGAGTGCGGTTCGTAGACCGGGTCCTCCCGCAAGGAGATCAAGAAAGTCCGGTCGGTCGAGGACGTCCGCTCCCTCGATCCGCAGCACAGCGTCGAGAAGATGGATTCCGAGTGGTGCCGGGTCGAGGGTTCGGTGGTCGACGACGTCGATCTGGACCGCCTGGACCGTCTGGCCGGCATGAGGGTCGACCGGTGCCGTGAACTCGATTGCCCGAAAAGCGACACCCGGAAGGTTTCGCGCCGAGAGCTCGTCGGCGATTGCGGCGGCATCCATGTTGGGTGATCCGAAGCGGGTGAAGGCGTTGTCGGTGCCGCGGCCGAGGGAGACCGTGGTTGCTTCGAAGAGCACCGTGGCCGGATAGAGCAGGGCGGAGTCCACCGTTGTCAGCGAGGGGCTCGGAGCGACCCAGTCGCGATTCAGGTCGGGCCAACGAGCGGTCGGTTCCCAACCTTCCATGGTCACGATCCGAAGATCGAGCTCTGCCACGCCATCGATCCAGCCTTCACCGACGATCGCCTGCGCCAGTTCTGCCGACGTGAGGCCGTACACGTCGGCGATCGGATACGGGGCGATGAACGACTCGACATCGGGATCCCGTACGGCGCCGGCGGTGGCGGTACGGCCGAGGGGGTTCGGTCGCTCGAGCACCACGAACGGCACATCGTTTGCTGCGGCCGCCTGCATCGCAAGGCCGAGGGTGGAGATGTAGGTGAACCAACGGACTCCGACGTCCTGGAGGTCGTAGACGAGCAGATCCAGTTGGTCGAGCATTTCGGGAGTGGGGCTCCTGGTGTCCCCGTACAGACTGTGGATCGGAACGCCGGTGCTGTCGACGTCGTCCGCGACCGCTTCGCCTGCGCCGGCGTTTCCACGAACCCCATGTTCGGGACCGAACAGGGCACCGAGCTCCACGTTCTCGCTCTCGGCGACGAGGTCGGCGAGGTGGCGACCGTCCACGGTCGAGTTCGTGTGGACGATCAACCCGACCCGTAGCCCATCCCATGCAGCAAAGTCGTCGGCCGCCATGCGCTCGGCACCGGTCTGAAGCGCTGATGGCGCAGCCGTCGAGCTCGTCGTGGTTGCGACTTCGCCGATCGATCGCTGGGGCACGGTCGTGGTCGTGACCGGCGTGATGGGTGCTTCGATCGTCGCCGTGGGTTCAGGGCTGCTGGCGCAGGCGGTCAGGAGCAACGCCGCCGTGATGCCGGCGAGCAGACCCGTGGTCATGTGTGAACGGGTTCGGGTTCCGCGGCGACGGGGGCGGGCCTGCGAAGGTCGTCGGTCCATCGAACGATTGCCGCGCCGAGGTAGCGGGCCGGAACGAGCAGGACCATGGCCACGATGCCGTCGAGCCAGTAGTGGTTGCCGGTCAGTGCGACCACGAGAAAGGTGAGGGCGAAGTGCATGGGCCCCAGCCAGCGCCAGCGGCTGTCGGAGATTTCCCATGCCGCCCAGCCGATGAGGGCTGCCCAGGCAACGTGGATGGACGGCATCGCCTGGAGTTGTCCGGCGATGCCTCGCCCGAGGGTGCCGTAGACGGATTGACCGTAGGCAAGCCCGGTGTCGATCATGCCGGTCTTGTCGGTGAGGCGTGGTGGTGCCACCGGGATGAGTTGGATGAGCAGACACATTCCGGTGACGAGCGCCAGCGTGTTGCGCCAGGTGCGATAGGACGCGCCGTGCCGCAGGAACGACCAGACGAGGAAGAGGCCCATCGCCGGAACATGGGCGATGGCGTAATAGAGGTTGGCGGCCTGCGTCCACAGGGAGTGGGGAATCATCGCCGCCTGCCAGACCTGTTCGTTGGGGAGCCGGAGCGTGCGTTCCAGGTCCCACAGCCATGCGCCCCGCTCGAGGGCCCGCTCGATGCCGAGCAGGGAGAGTTGCCCGGCGAGTTGCCAGAGGCTGTAGAGCACCGAGACGATTGCCGCCTCACCGGCGACGGCGCCAAGGCGCGGCCGAGTGGCCCGGATCTGCCGGGAGAACACCGCGAAGACGACGACGAGTACGAGTGCGTACTCCCACGGCAACCACATGGGCTCCGACGGTATCGCTCCGGGAACCGCTTCAGCTGGTCGCGGCTGGGTCGATCAGGCGGCGTTGACTTCGTGCACGACCACGTCGTCTTCGACCGGCTGGTCCCGCATAGTCGTGGCGTTCGTTCGCCCGGTGAGCGAGGTCATCGTGGCTTCACCGAGTGCTTCGGCCACGGCGCGGGCGAAGGACGGTGTCGTGTTCTCGAACCGGATCTCGTAGCGGGTCTCATCGGTCATGCGGCTGGATTCGATGTTCACGACGGATGCGGCCGTGCTGGCGGCGCCGATCTGTACCCGGACCATCTGGTGGAGCCGCAGCTCGTGGGTGGAGTCGAGATTGAGCGCTGCGGTGGTGCGGCTCAGCTCGGTCATCGGTGTGGTCAACCGAACGGCGCGGCGGCGAATCTGGGGGGACGGCAACCAGACCGAAATGGTGGGCCGGTCGAGGTAGTCGAAGGTTCTCAGGGCATTCACATGAGAATGAACGACGCTCCCGAACGAATTCTTGATGGGAAATCGTGCTCGGGGCTGGGCGTGTTGACCCAGATCAGGCGCTTCGAAGCCAGAGCTCTTCGGAGACGCGTTCTCCCCCCGAGCTTCGAACTTCGTTGATGATCCGACCGGTGATGGCCAGGAAGGCATCCGACGGCTGTATGAACTCGATGCCGCACCGCATCCGGTTGTTGGCTTCGGTGTGCTCGTTTCGGACGATGGCGCTGGTCGATGCGCCGTCGATCGTCACCTGGACGACCTGACCTTTGCGGATGCCGTCGGACTTCGACACGTAGATCGACGCACCGAAGACCGACAGGTCTCGCGCAGGAAGTTCGGCCGTTTTGGAGCGCCCGAGGATGCCCTTCTTCGGGACCCAGATTTCCAGGATGGAGTCGGTGCTGAACCGACGGGCGATGCGACGTTCCACACCGTGCTGATCGGCCTGGGTCCACCGGAGTTGAGGGATCGGGGCACAGATCGGTCAGGTTGCGGCCAGGCGCTCTCGCAACACGCTCTTTTGCACCTTGCCCATGGCGTTGCGGGGGAGTTCGTCGACGATCTCGAAGCGATGGGGATGTTTGAATCGGGCGACCGCCGCGTCGAGGGCCGCGTGCACGTTCTCGAGGTCGATCGCTGAGCCTTCGGCGACGATCACGGCGACCGGCGTTTCACCGAAGTCCGGATGTGGCAGCCCGACCACGGCGGACTCCTTCACCCCGACAACGGCATCGATGACGAGCTCGAGTTCCCGGGGGTACACGTTGAGGCCACCCGTGATGATCATGTCGCTCGACCGGCCTTCGAGGGTGACTCGACCCTCGGCATCGGCGAACCCGACGTCGCCGGTGATGAAGAAGCCGTCGTCTCGGTGCTCGGCTTCGGTGCGTTCCGGGAGTCGCCAGTAGCCGGCGAACATGTTCGGCCCGGCGACCTCCAACACGCCGGTCTCGCCGGGTCCGCAGAGTTCGCCGGCTTCGTTGCGGATTCGCACGTGCACGCCGGGGAGCGGGAATCCGACCGTTCCGGGCACGCGTGCACCTTCGTACGGGTTGGAGATCATCATGCCGCCTTCGGTCATCCCGTAGCGCTCGAGGATGTGGTGGCCCGTTCGTTCGGTGAAGGCTTCATGCACGGGTTCGGTCATCGGTGCAGACCCGGAGGTGAACAGCCGCATCGTGGCGCAGTGGTCCGCCGTGAATCGGGGATCGTCGAGCAGACGGATGTAGTGGGTCGGCACGCCCATCATGACGGTGCTCTCGGAGAGGTGGGAGAGGACCGCGTCGACCGAATAGCGATCGAGAAAGATGACTTCGCTTCGGTTGAGGATGGCGGTGTGCAGGGCAACGAAGAGACCGTGCACGTGGAAGATCGGCAGCGTGTGGAGGAGGACGTCGCCCGGTTCGAATCGCCAGATCTGGTGCAGGGTGATGGCGTTGGAGGTCAGGTTGGCGTGGCTGAGCATCGCCCCCTTCGACCGGCCGGTGGTGCCGGAGGTGTACAGCATCGCGGCGAGGTCGTCGGCGAGACGCGTGACGACGGCGGTGGTCGGCGTCGCCTGGTCGGCTCGCTGTCCGAGATCTTCGGGCGAGAGGACGCTGGTGCCCTCGGGCATCTCGAAGCCCGGCGTCCGTTCGCAGATGAAGACGGCCGGTTCTGCGTCGGTGACGAAGAACGAGACTTCACCGTCGACGTATGCCGTGTTGAGCGGCACGTACACCGCGCCGATTCGCAGCGACGCCAGATAGAGGGCAACACCGTCGACCGACTTCGGAGCCTGCACCATGACCCGATCGCCGGGATTGACGCCCATGGAGAGGAGCACCGTTGCCATGCGTGCCGAGCGGTCGTCGATGTCGCCGTAGCTCATCGTCGGGCCGGATGGCGCCCGAAGAAACGCCTGGTCGGGCGCGCTGGCCCACCGGGATCGGAGGAGTTCGAAAAGGTTGCCGTTCACCTCGCCGATCGTACGGGACCGGAGGTGGGCGACCTGCGTCAGCTGGCGGCGGGGAAGGCTTCGCGGAGGTAATCGACCGCCGCGACGATCTCTTCTTCGGTGAGCTTGTCGCCGAACGACGGCATGCCCCGTCCGCCGTTTGTCGTCTGGGCGATGGCATCGGCGGGGTCGGGCTGCTCATCGGCGATGCCCTGCAGGCTCGGACCACGGCCTCCGGATCCGTCGCTGCCATGGCACCGGGCGCAGTTCGCTTCGTAGACGGCCATGCCGTCAGCGGGGCCGGCGGCGGTGGTTTCCGGTGCTGCCGTCGTGTCGGGGGCGGCGGTGGTCTCGGGTGCTGCCGTGGTCTCTGCAGCCGTGGACTCGGTTGTGGTTTCGCTGCTGTCACCCCCGCAGGCGGTGGCCACCACGGCGATCACGATGGCGGCGATGAAGCTTCGAATGCGGTTTGACGTGTGCATGGGTCCCTCCGGATGCGATGTGAAAACCCTAGTCATCATCGACCCGTCGGTCGCGTCAGTTGATGACTTGGGCGGATGCGTCCTCGGGGAGAATTCCCTCCCAGTGAATCCTCGCGCCCTCGTGACCGGTCCGGAACGCCCACACGACAGACAGGATCGCGAAGGCGACGACCAACACGTTGAGCACCATGGCGGGCGGGCCACTGATGGGCGTGTCCCGGTCGGGCGAGCCGACGGTCGCGAGCAGGATCGTGGTGATCCCCAATCCGAGTACGAAGAACCGGAGGGTCTCGCCGAGCGTCTTGTGGTTGTCGATCCGTTCGAGGTATTCCGGCCCGAACGAGATCGCGTCGGCCAGCGCCTGGCCGCTGCTCGCTGCGAGGAACGTGGTGACCACGACGGCGATCGACAGGGCGATGATGACCAGCCGCCATTGGGACCGGAGCCGTGGAACGGCGACGAGCGCGAGCGCCATGAGCCCGAGGAGCGGAATGGCCACCGCGGGGAAGTGGATCATCAGGGGGTGAGCCGGGAGATCGAGGATGCGTTCCATGCGGGCAACGTAGCACCGCCGACCGGTGTGATCTTTTCCTTAACGAACCTGCCATCGGCCGGCATGGTCGTCCTGCGTCGGTTTCACTGGACGCATGCGTTTCACTCCTGCCCGTTCCGTCGCTCTCGTCGTGACGCTTTCCCTCTTGGCCGCGGCCTGCTCCAGCGCTGCCGATTCGACCGCGTCCGACACGACCACCTCCGTGCCCGACGATTCGGTGGAAGCGGTGGATGACGGGGTCATTCGTTCGACGGAACCCGGAGCCGGTCCGCCGGCATCGATCGACCCGGCCTCGTTGCCGGTGGGTGAGCTGATCGACTTTGGCCCGGCGCCCGTGGCGCCGGTCGGCCCGTACAGCGCCGAACTGGAGGCAGCTGTGGACACGGTGTTCGGTCCGAACCTGGTGACCGGCCTGTGGCTCACCGAGCAGATCGAGGCGATGTCGACCATCGTCGATTCCGGAGATGTTCGGATCGCCTGGCTCATCAGCGATCTCCTTCGCATCGTGCAGGATCCGGATCTGTCCGGGTCACTCGGTCGCAGCGCCGGCGACCTCCTCGGCACCGAAATCTCGCTGGCCAATCCGTGGGGCGACGTGACGGATCACCTCATCGCCTGGGACATCCCGGCGCCGCCGGACTACGTGGAAGCCAAGCGCAGCATCTACACGCTGATCGTTCCCGAGTGGGAGGCGATCTTCGTCGAAGGAGACATCGATTGGCGCCACGTGTCCTGGGGCGGTGTGCGCATCGACGACCGTGCGTACGACACGACGGACGATCCGTGCAACTGCATCCCGGCCGCAGACAACCCCGAGGTTACCGATGTGGCCGGGGCCGACTGGCTGGACGACGACGACGTCGTCTTCGGCGTCGAGGTCAACGGCGAGGCCCGGGCGTACCCGCGCCAGATCATGGAGGTCCGCGAGATGGTGAACGACACCCTCGGCGGACGGGACCTCGGCATCCCGTACTGCACGCTGTGCGGCTCGGCTCAGGCCTACTTCACGGACGAACTTCCCGATGGCGTCGACCGTCCCATCCTCCGGACGAGCGGGTTGCTCATCCGTTCGAACAAGGTGATGTACGACGTGGAGACGTTCTCCGTCTTCGACACGTTCCTCGGCACTGCGGTGACTGGCCCGCTGGCCGAGATCGGTTTGGTTCTGCCGCAAGCCGGTGTGGTCACCGCCACCTGGGGCGATTGGAAGGCCACACATCCCGATACGACCGTGCTCGTCGAGGACCTGGCGCTCGGCCGGGACTTCGACTTCCGCAACAACCGCGACGCCAACGGCCCGATCTTCCCGATCGGCGACGTCGATCCACGACTGCCCGTCCAGGAGGACGTGCTCGGGATCGTCACGGAATCCGGCACACCGGTCGCCTTCCATGTGGCCTCAGCGATCGAAGCCCTTCGTGCCGGCGAGTCCATCGTCTTCGAGAACGTGCACGTGGTGCTCGATGGCGGCGGCGTCCGGGCAGTCGATGCGGACGGCAACGACCTGGGCGGACATCAGGCGTTCTGGTTTGCGTGGTCGCAGTTCCAACCAGACACCGAGCTCTGGCCCAGCTGATCCGGCCGAGGCGCCGATGTCAGTTCGCAGGTGACTCGGTTCGACCGTCGGCGTGGATGGCGAACCGGGCCTGGTCCGGCGTGTGGGTCGGGTCGTCGTTCGGCCAGGGCCAGCCACCGAACTGCGTTCGCTGGTAGTCGTCGAAGGCCTGCTGGATTTCGGCCCGCGTGTTCATGACGAAGGGGCCGTACTGGGCCACCGGTTCACCGATCGGGCGTCCTTGCAGGAGGAGGCATTCGATGTCGGTTGCGCCGGCGACGAGCGGGATGTCCATGTCCGGCTGGAGGACCATCCCATTGCTTCCCTCGACCGTGTCTCCGTCGACGGTGAGCTCGTCGCCCTCGAAAAGGTAGAGAATGCGGCCACGGTCGGGGTCGGTGGCCGGCAGGGTCCACGAGGCACCGGCCGGGAGCACGATGTGCCAGAACGCGAGACCCGCTTCGGGCCGTGACGCCCAGCTGTTGGGTGGCGGGGTCGGTGGCATGTGGCCGTCGAACTCGCCGGCGATCACGGTCATGCGGCCGCCGTTTCCGAGATCGACCTGCGGAATGTCCTCCGCCCAGAACATCGTGAAGTAGGGGTCGACCATCTTGTCGGCGGCTGGAAGGTTGAGCCACACCTGGAAGAGTTCGGTGTGGTTCCCTTCGTCGGTGTGGAGGAGCGGGAACATCTCGGCGTGAACGACTCCGCTGCCTGCGGTCATCCACTGGACGTCACCGCGGCCGAAGCGAGCAGTGGCGCCGAGCGAGTCGCTGTGGTCGATGTGTCCCTTCCGACAGAAGGTGATGGTTTCGAAGCCGCGGTGGGGGTGTTGGGGGAACCCGGGCACGGTTGCGCCGTGGTACATGCTCCAGCCGTCCTTGCCGCTGAAGTCCTGGCCGATGGCTCGGCCTTCGAGTGACGCCGTCGGAGCCAGCGAGCCGTCACCGGGCGGGTAGGCATCGTCGTGGTGAGCGCAGAAGAGAAACGGATCGATGGTCGGCCACTGGGGTCCGAGCGGGAAGACCTGATGAATCGCGGGCATTCGCCCACGGTAACCGTCCGTCGCCTGCTCGGGTCGGCCGCAGTGTTGGCGGTCGACTATTCGAAGAGCAGGTCGATGCCGGCCGAACCTCGGAGCCGGTCGTCGCCGGCGCCACCTCGGAGGATGTCGTCGCCGCGGCCACCGCTGATGCGGTCGGATCCCCGGTCACCGGAGAGTGTGTCGCCACCGGCGCCACCCCGAATGCGGTCACGTCCGGAGCCGCCGCTCACGATGTCCGTGCCCTTGCCACCCATGATGCGATCTCGGCCCGGTCCTCCGCAGAGGATGTCGTTGCCACCGAGCCCGCGGATGATGTCGTGTCCGTCACCGGCGTGGATGACGTCTCGGCCGGGCGTACCCGTGAGCACGTCGTTGCCGTCGGTGCCGACGATGGTGGCCGGGATGCCGGCGCAGGTCGGCCCGTTCGGGATGGGGCTCGCGGCGTCGCGGATGATGGCGGGAGCGACGGCAACCGCAGTCTGGGGAGCATCCTCGGCGGTAGGGGCTTCGTCAGGGGATGCCTCGGTGGGAGCGACGGTGGTCGGCGCAACCGTGGTCGCTGGAGCTGCCGTGGTGGGCGTGGTCGGCGCGGCCGCCGCCGGGGGAACCGTGGTGGTTTCCGGTTCGGGTTCCGGTTGCGGTGTGGGCGTGGTCCGGGCGTCGCCGACGTCGATGATCGCTGCGCTGCCGCGACCGTTGCTCGAGGTCATGGACAACTTGGTTCCGTTGCCGAGTTGGCCGCCGGTGCAGTCACGTTGGGCGTGGAGGCAGTTGGTGATGAAGGTCTGCATCACGTCTCGGTTCCAGCCGTTGATCCAGTCTCCGTGCAGGGTCGAGCCGCCCGCGGCCCCGTTGTCGGAGCTCAGGTACCAGCCGTTGGTCGAACCTTCGGGATGGGTGTACTGGAAGGAGAAGCTGATCTCGGGGAGGGGTACCGGATGGCTGCTGGGGCAGCTGCGGCCGTTGCCGTTCCAGCGGGCGTACGCCATGTGGTCCTGATGGTTGCGGGAATCGAGGTTGCTTCCGTCCCAACAACTGGGGAAGTGGATGGTGAGGAACAGCGTCTGGTTCGCGGGGCAGTTCGGGATGGTGGTCGAGCGACGGAAGTTGCCGTCGGCGCAGGACCAGTAGGCCTCGTTGGTGGAGTTCCCGCCGGAGGAGCTGCCGGCGATGATTCGAAGGTTCTCCGGGATCATCTGGATCGAGCTGGGCTCGAGGCCGGCGGTCTTGTAATAGAAGAGCGCGTAGTCGGGGACGCGCACGCCGCCGTTGGCATCGTGCACGGTCGGGATCCAGTAGGCGGAGCGGTTGGCCGAGGTGCCGCCCTGGCAGGTGGTGCCGCCGCCGGTGCGGATGGCATTGGGCGTGGAGAACGCCGTGGTCGCGGTGTTGCCGAAGAACATGTGGAGGTGGCTGGCCCCCGCCTGGTTGGGGAAGACCAGCGGATCGTCGGCGGCCAGGTGCGAGAACTCGCATCGCATGCGGAAGTTGCCTCGGTCGGCCAGCGTGGCCGGAACGGGCGCGGGGATGGTGTCCGCTTCTGCGGTTCGGGTGAACAGCAGCAGGGCTGCCGCTGCGGTGAGCATCGCCGCCAGTGCGATGAACTGCCGTTTGAGGGTCATGTCTTCGATCTCCTTGGTCCCAAACCATCCGCCCGTCACGTGGTGTGGCATGGACCGGCAGTGACATTACATATTCGTGACGGAAATGTGAAATTGTGCAACATCGAACCACACAAACAACATCTGACACTTCCGTTGCGCCGCTTTTCGTGGTCGTGGTGGCGGTTCGGCGCCACGGTCGGCACCGGGGGTGCTTGGCCGGCTCACGGCCTCGCCCGGTGCACCGGCGTTGCGCGAGACTCGGGCATGCACGATCACGATGACGACGGCCTTGGGCTCGATGCGGCCTACTCCCTCGAGACGCCGGACGACAATCGCCGGCTCTATGCAAAGTGGGCGGCCAGCTACGACAGCGACTTCATCGAGGCGAACGGCTACGTGTACCACGAGAACGTCGTGGCGATCTTTCTCGGTGCGGGAGGAAGCGCAGGTGGGGCGGTCCTCGACGTGGGGTGCGGCACCGGCATTGTCGGGGTCGCACTCGGCGACATGGGTGAGACCGTTGTCGACGGGGTCGACATCTCGCCTGAGATGCTCGAGCAGGCTCGAACGAAGACCACTGTCTACGACACGCCCGCATACCGCAACCTGATCGAGGCCGATCTCACCGATCAGATTCCCGTGGGCGACGACACCTACAACGGGATCATCAGCACCGGCACCTTCACCCATGGGCACCTCGGGCCCGAGGCGCTCGACGAGCTCGTTCGGGTCGCCGCGCCGAGTGCGGTCTGCGCGATCGGAATCAACGCGGAGCACTGGACCGAGATGTCGTTCGACCGGTGGTTCGCCGATCGCAGTCGCGGTGGGGTCATCACCAGCCCGGAGGTCGTCAACGTCTCGATCTACGAGGCGATGGAAGGGGAGCACGCCGGGGATCGCAGCAACGTGGCGATCTTCCAGGTTCGTTGATGGTGATCGAAGACGAGTCGCCCTGGGCGCTCCAGATGGCGGCCCGGGTGGAGAAGACGAACCCGCCCGACCTTGCGGACGTGTTCGCGGCCGCGGCGCTTTCGGTGGTTGCGCTGCTCGACGATCACCGCTCGCTGCCCGGAGGGGAGTGGCACGATGCGGTCGCCACGTGGAACGGTGCCCGAATTCGCAAGATCATGCGCCGAGCTCGGGCGTCGGCCTGGGAACGGGCGCACACTGTTCCGGGTCTCACGGTCGTTCGAGGCACGGCCGAAGTACGCGTCTTCGTTCCGAGTCGTTTGGTGGACGCTCCGCCGGAACTCTCGAAACTCCAGATCCAGTCGACGCCACTACCGGAACCCGAACGGTTGGATCGGCCGGTCGCCGTGAAGGCGCCCACGCTTGTGGTCGCGCTCAACCCGGCCGTCGACATGAGCTGGGGAAAGCGGGGTGCCCAGGTGGGTCACGCGGCGCAGCGAGCGTGGGAGCGGTTCGATCGAACCCAACGGCTGGATTGGAATGCGGCGGGCCGGCTGGTGCAGGTGGTGCAGCCGACCGAGGACGTGTGGGAGTCCCTCCTCCCGCAGGCGATCGCCACCATTCGCGACGGCGGTTTCACAGAGATCGCGCCCGGCACACTCACGGCTGCCGGGATGCTGGCCCGACCGGGTTGATCGGGGAGCCGCGCGGCGCGGTGGAATACGATCTCGTCCCGGGGCGCTGTACCCAACAACGCAACCGGCGGACGAGGAGATGACATGGCCGAGATCGGTGAATCCTGGAAAGACGTGGCAAGCAAGGCGGAAGCCCTGGGCCTCAAGCTCAAGCTGCACCTGGAACAGGAGCAGGAAGACGGCGCCGCCCCCGAGCCCGGCGACACCAAGGCCATGGTCGATGACCTGGGACGAAAGGTGCAGGACGCCTTCGAGTCGGTCGGCAACGCCGCGAAGGACCCCGCCGTGCACGAAGACGTCAAGGAGATGGGTCGTCTTTTCAAGGACGCGTTGATGGGCACGCTGAGCACCGTGGGTACGGAAGTTCGCGATCGTGCCGCGACGGCAACGTCGGGTTCGGATGGTCCGCAGGATGTGGTGGTCGATGCCGAGGTCGTCGACGATGGCGACCCGGGTGACGAGGCCGACGGCGGCGACTGACGTCGCTGGCCGATCAGGCCGGACCTCAGCGAAGCGCGACCAACGCAGCGACCACACGATCGATCTCGTCGTCGGTCGTGAGGTAGTGCACGGAGGCGCGCACCGTTTCGGGAAGACTTCGACGGGTTGCATCCCACAACGTCGAGTGCGGTTCTGACACCGACACGTTGATGTTCTGTGCTCGCAGGGCCGTCTTCACGGCGGTGGCGTCGACGCCGTCGACGTTCAGCGTGACCAGGCCGCATGGGCGCTCGCCGAGGTCGTACATCGTGATGCCGCCCGCGGCCGCCAGCGCGGCCCGGAACCGGTCGGCCTGTTGGCGGACGGTGGCTTCGATGCGTTCGGTGCCGATGTCGAGCGCAACATCCGCCGCGGCGCCAAGACCCAACCAACCGGCGTGGCTGTACTCCCAGAGCTCGAACCGTTGGGCGTTGGGTGCCACGGTGTAGCCGTCTGGGCGATCCCAGTGGGCGCTGTAGTGGTCGGGATGATCGGGCTCGAGCCGGTCGATGATGTTCTCGCTCGCCCACAGGAAGCCGGTGCCGCGCGGGCCGCGCAGGTACTTGCGGCCGGTCGTGGACAGGAGGTCGCAGCCGATCTCGTGCACGTCGATGTGGAGTTGACCGACCGACTGGCAGGCGTCGAGCAGGTAGGGCACGCCCGCGGCCTTGGCGACCGCGCCGACCTCGGCCGCCGGGTTCACGAGTCCACCGTTGGTCGGCACGTGCGTGATCGCCACCAGCGCGACGTCATCACCCATCCGTCGTTCCATCTCGGCCACATCGACCTGGCCGGACGCGTCGCTCGGAACCACGTCGATCGACACGCCCTTGCGCTGTACCGCGCGCAGATAGCCCATGGCGTTCGCGCCGTAGGCGGCCTCGGCGGTGACGATGCGTTGACCGGCCTCCATGGGGAGGGACCAGAAGCCGGCGTTCCACCCGGTCGTCGCATGTTCAACCCGGGCGATCTCGTGCGGCCGTCCACCGATGAGGCGGGCGATCGAGTCGTAGACCGCAGTTTCCTCTTCGGCCATGTCCGCGGCTGCCTCGTAGCCGCCGGTGCGGGCCTCGCGTTCGAGGTGTCCGATCTGCGCGTCGAGCACCTGCTGGGGTGGCAGCGATGATCCGGCGTGGTTGAAGTGGGTGACGAGCTCGGCACCCGGGGTCTGGGTCCGAAGTGTGGCGACCTCTTCGGTGGACAGCGGCGTGGTCATGTCAGGAACGACCCTTCGGGATGACTTCGTAGCCGGCTTCTTCGGGTTCGTCGTCGGTCATCTCCGGCGGGAAGCCGGGGGCGAGGATGCTGAGGCCGGTCGCCTCCTCGAGGCGTTTGATGATGTTCGGCGACCACTCGCGTTCACCGAAGCGGGCGATGCCGTCGTCGAAGATGTCGATGAGCACGGGGCTGATCTCGAGCGGCACGTCGTGGCGGTTGGCGATCTCCTGGAAGAGGCCGATGTCCTTCTTGACCAGATCCATCGTGAAGTTGATGTCGCGGCTGCCGTTGAGGATGACCTGGCCCTCGGTCTCGTGAACGAACGAGTTGCCGCTGCTGATGGCGATCGCCTCGTAGGTCGTGTTCAGGTCCATGCCGGCGGCGGCCGACGTGACGAGCGCCTCGCACACGGTCAGGAGGTTTGCCGTCGCCAGGTAGTTGGTCATCACCTTCAGCATCGAGGCGGAGCCGAGCTCGCCCGTGTGGAGGATGCGCCGCCCCATGGTGGTGAGCACGGGGAGGATCTGTTCGAAGGTGGCGCGCTCGCAACCGGCGAAGATGGCGATGTTGCCGGTGGCGGCGCGGTGGCACCCGCCCGATACCGGGCAGTCGACGGGCTCTGCGCCCGTGGCCTTCACGAGCGCACCGAGGCGCTTCACTTCGGCTTCGTCCGTGGTGGACATCTCCATCCACACCTTGCCCGGTCCGAAGCCGGCGAGGAGGCCGTCCTCGGCTTCGAGCACCGCAGCGGAAGCGGCCGGGGACGGGAGACACGTGATGACGGCGTCGCATTCCTCGGCCATCGCCTTGGGCGATTCACCGAACGTGGCGCCGGCGTCGAGCAACGGTTGGGCGGCAGCCATGTCGAGGTCGCGCACGACGACATCGAGGCCATTGCGCACGAGTGAACCGGAGAGCTTTCCGCCGACGTTGCCGAGGCCGATGAAACCGATCTTCATGAGGGTGGGTCCTTCTTCTCTGAGAGTCTGTGGATGCGGCGTCGTTGCCGCGTCCGTATCGATCGGCGCGACGTGCTCCGGCGATTCGTGCAGCATGGCATGTCACCGCAGGAAAGCAACGAATCATGCTCAGCGTCGAGACGCGACGATCTGTGCGAGACCCGCGCTGTTGGCACCGGTTTCAGTGCAACACGTGGTTGGCTGGAGTGGTGCAGGACGAGGCCGTCGACGGCGACATCATCAGTGAGCTCGAGGTCGAACGTGCCGCCGTGCGCCGGATCTCTGCTTCGCACATGGCGCACGTCGATGCTTCCCGCCGCTACGCCACCGGTCTGGCCGATGAGGCCGTCTTCCTGTCGGAAGAAGGCCCGCGTGAAACCGAGGCCGAGGCCGGCGATGAAGATGGCGAGGCCGCGGCCGAGGCGGCGTCGGCTCGGGCGGCGTCGGCGCGCGCGGTGCTCGCCTTCAAGCGCGTTCGCGAGCTCGAACGGGCGGGTGAAGCGCTGGCGTTCGGTCGGATCACCGACTCCGAGGAGACGAACTACATCGGTCGCATGAGCGTCATCGAAGACGACGACGTGCTGATGATCGACTGGCGCGCCGCGGCGGCTGCTCCCTTCTACCGGGCGACCCCGTTGGATCCGCTCGACGTTCGACATCGCCGGCACCTCCACTACACCGATGGCGAGTTGACCGACTACAGCGACGAGGTCTTCGACCCGGACGTGGTGGCGGAGGGTTTGCAGCTGCGAGGTGAAGCGGCCTTGTTGACCGCGCTTGCCGAGCGGTCGGACGGTCGCATGCGTTCCGTGGTGGCGACGATTCAGGCCGAACAGGACGCCATCATTCGGGCATCGGCCAAGGGTCCGCTGCTGGTGCAGGGAGGGCCCGGTACCGGCAAGACGGTCGTGGCCCTGCACCGAGCCGCCTATCTGCTCTACGCAGATCGTGCTGCACTGGCCGAAACCGGTGTGCTCATCGTCGGTCCGAGCCCCGAGTTCCTCACCTACATCTCCAACGTGCTGCCGTCGCTCGGTGAGAGCGGGGTCATTTCGGTGACGGCCGACCAGCTGCATCCGGGCGTGTCCAAGCAGCCGGACACGTCGGAAGCGGTCGCCGCGCTCAAGGGCGGCATTCGCATGGCGGCGCTGTTGGCCGAGTCGGTGGCGCTGCGGCAGCGCCGGCCGAAGAAGGCGCTCGATGCCTGGTACGGCAGCCGTCGACTGCGGGTCGACGTGGAGGATCTCCGTCGCTTCTACGAAGAGGCGCAGCGTCGAACCACGCACAACGCGGGGGCGGGGTTGTTCCGTCGCCGCATCCTCGAAGTGTTGACCGCTGAGCTCTACGCACCCGGGTTCGAGGACCGGGGCGACATCGTCGGCGAGCTGGCGAACTCTCGGGAGATTCGTTTGTTCATGGAACGTCACTGGCCGGTGCTCTCTCCGGAGCAGGCACTGAACGACCTGCTCGGGTCGTCGGCGTTGCTGTCTGCTGCGGGTCGGGTGGCCGAGCTGTCGGATGCCGAGCTCGAACTGCTGGCGACGGACCGGACAGACGAGGCGGAGTTGTGGCGACGAAAGTGGGAGTACGCAGACATCCCGCTGCTCGATGAGCTGCTGTGGCTGTTGGGCGACGAGTCCGAAGCGCTCGACGTCGAGGCAGAGATGGAACACATCGTGGCGGACGAGGACGATGTGTTCACGCTCGCGGAGGCGGCGGGTGACGAAGAGGACGACGACGAGGATTCCGACGAGGAGTCCGAGTTGGCGATGGACGATGTGGAGTCGTTCGACGCATGGCGAGAAGGCGACGAAGAGGGCGGTTGGCGATGAGCGATTTCGATGCCACACCCGCCACGTGGCCGGTGCAGGACGAGGTGACGGGTGAGGTCGTGTCGGACCCCGACGGCTTCCCCATCGCTGAGCTCGAAGCCCAGGACTATCTGGAGCTCACCAACTCGGTGTCGCTCGAGGAACGGGCCGCGGGGGAACGGGCATGGCGGTTCGGTCACGTGATCGTGGACGAGGCGCAGGACCTCACGCCGATGCAATGGCGGATGGTGACGCGTCGTGCTCGCGGCCATTCGATGACCATCGTCGGCGACCTGGCGCAGCGTTCGACCGGCGAGCCGGGCGCCTGGTCGGACATTCTGCCGCCGGAGCTGGGTGAGGTGCCACGGTTCGATCTGTCGACCAACTACCGGAGTCCGGAGGAGGTCGGCGAGGTTGCGGCGCGTGTGCTTGCGCAGTTGGCGCCGGACCTCGAGGCACCGAACGCGATTCGGTCCTCGGGACATCCGGTGGAGTTTTTGGCCATCTCGAAGCTTTCCGAGGTGCATGGGCTGGTCGATGCGGCGCTCGACCGGTTGGATGAGGGTCGCGTGGCCGTTGTGGGACCCGACGCCACGATCGGGGCGTTGGCTCCCGAGGAGACGGACGCCCGTGTGTCGTGGTTGTCCGCACGGGCGGCGAAGGGCATGGAGTTCGATTCGGTGATCGTGATCGAACCGGGCCGGATCCTCGAGGAGGAGAACGGGCTGAGCCTGCTGTACGTGGCGTTGACCCGCACAACCGATCACCTACTCGTTGCACACACGGGTGCGTTGCCGGACGTTCTGACTGGACCCGCATGAGCCTGGAGCCGTTGCCCGGCGACATGCCGGACGACTTCGATGAGGAGTTCGATCCGGAACGGTTGCAGGTGTGTGGCTATTGGCGGTGTGAGGGCCTGTTTGAGGCGAAGACGTCGAACCACCAGTTCTGTCGCAAGGCCTGCCGGAGCCGCCAACGAAAGTGGGAACGCTCCGTCGCCCGCAAAGCCCGGAAGAAGGCCGCCCGC
>JAHDEJ010000032.1:50038-60617 GCA_020628865.1 Acidimicrobiales bacterium | reverse complement strand
CCGGTGTACATGCGGCGCCAGGCGCGCATGGAGAAGATCGCCGAGAACATCCCGTGGGTGGGCGAGCACGTGGAGCGCGGCATCCACGCCACGAAGGCCGCCATCCGTCAAATGTGGGAGCCGCCGGCCTTCTTCGAGAACCTCGGCGTGCACTACCTCGGACCGTTCGACGGTCACGACATCGAGGGGCTCGAGGACGCACTCGAGAACGCAAAGAAGTTCCGCGGGCCCGTCGTCGTACACGTGCTCACGCAGAAAGGCCGTGGGTACTCGCCCGCCGAGAACGACACGGTCAAGAACATGCACGATATGGGTGGAGTGAAGGCCGGGTCGTACACCCAGGCCTTCACCGAAACGCTCATCAAGGTGGCCGAGGAGCACAAGAACGTCGTGGCGATCACGGCAGCCATGCCGGACTCCACCGGCCTCCTCCCCTTCCGCGAGCGGTTCCCCGAGCGCACATTCGACGTCGGCATCGCCGAACAACACGCCACCACCGCAGCGGCAGGCATGGCCATGGGTGGTCTCCGCCCGATCGTCGCCGTCTACAGCACGTTCATGTCCCGGGCGTTCGACCAGGTGAACATGGACGTCGGCCTGCACCGCCAGCCCGTCATCTTCTGCCTGGACCGTGCCGGAGTCACCGGCGACGACGGCGCCTCGCACCACGGCCTGCTCGACATGGTGTTGTTCAGCAAAGTGCCGGGCATGACCGTGTTCGCACCGTCCAGCTACCAGGAACTCCAGGTCCAGCTGACCGACGCCGTCGAGCTCTGCACCGACGGACCCGCCATGTTGCGCTGGTCCAAGCAGGCTGCCCCGTCGGTCGGTGAAGCCGAAGTCGGCTCCGGTCTCCGGGCCCGCAAGGCACGCACGGGAACCGACGTCTGCCTCATCGGCGTCGGCAAGATGTTCGAAGACGCACTCGCCGCCGCCGAGCAGCTCGAAGCGCAAGGCATCAGCACAAGCGTCTGGGACCCCCGTGTCGTCACCCCGATCGATCCCGCGATGGTCGCCGATGCCGCCGCCCACAAGCTCGTGGTCACGATCGAGGACGGCCTTCGCAGCGGTGGCGCCGGCGAGGGTTTCCGCGATGCGATCGAGGAACACCTCAGCGACAGTGGCGACGACCACGGCGCCTGCAAGGTTCGGGTGCTCGGCATGCCGGCGGCCTACATTCCGCACGACAAGCCGGCGGTCATTCTCGCCCGCTACGGGCTCGACACCGCCGGCATCGTGGCCGAGGTGACCGGCTCGCTCACCTGACAGAGCGAACCGGCCCCTTCGATCGATTCCGTCAGCCCACTCGGGTGACGGACAAGGTCAGCAGTTCATCGCCTTCGGCGAAGTCCATTGCGCCGAAGCCGGACTGGCCCGGGTGCTTCGTGATGACACCGCTCTCGGCCTGCTTCAGGTTCTCCCCGCTGCCGCCACACGGCGGCACCCAGTAGTCCGGGTCGAGGATGTTCTGCTCCGTGCCGGCGTCGTAGGCGACGGCGGAGAAGTCGGCGGTCTCGCCGAGGTTCCACGGAATGCGGACCGAGTCGAAGCCCGTGAAGCCGTCGTTCGTACAGACGACCATGCTCACCACGCTCAAGCGGCGCCAGGTCTCCGCGCTCTCGACGGTGATCGTCACCGACTCGCCGGGAAGCAGCGGACCGTCACCGGCGACAGCCGCAGCAGCAACATCGCGGTCGGAGCCGGCGGCTTCCACGAGCGGACCGATGTTGCCGTTCTCGGCAATCTCCCGCACCGGTTCGCTGGCACCCTCGCCCACCTCGAAGACATCGGTCGTCTTGTTGTGGATCGCCACCACCGGCGGCGTCATCGGCTGACCGGAATGGTTGGTGAACGTCAGCTCGTAGACGCGGGCCGGTGCCGGATCGGGATCCGGGGTGGGCTCGGGGTCCGGTGCCGGCGCGTCACGCTCGACCCGGGTCACGTCGACGCGGAGCATGTCCTGCCCGGCGGCAAAGTCGAGGTCACCGAATCCGGACAGACCGGGATGGGCCGTGATCACGCCGCTCTCGGCCTGCTTCAGGTTTTCGCCACTGCCGCCACATGGCGGCACCCAGTAGTCCGGGTCCTCGATGTTGATCTCGGTCCCGGCGTCGTAGGCCGTTGCCGTGAAGCTGGCCGAGTCGCCGACGAACCATGGGATGCGGACCGAGTCGAAACCGGTGAAGCCGTCGTTCGTGCAGACGACCATGCTCACCACACTCAGCCGACGCCAGGATCGGTCGGTGTCCACCGTGATGGTCACGGACTCGCCGGGGAACAACGGTCCGTCGCCGGCCACGGCCGCCGCGGTCACGTCCGGGTTGGCTCCGGCAGCGGCAACCAGCGGATCGATGTTGCCGTTCTCGGCAATCTCCCGCACCGGCTCGCTGGCACCCTCACCCACCTCGAAGACATCGGTCGTCTTGTTGTGAATCGCCACCACCGGCGGCGTCATCGGCTGACCGGACAGGTTGGTGAACGTCAGCTCATACCGCCGCTCCTGTCGGTTGTCCTCGGCTCGGTTCGTCGCTCCCGCCGGTGTCGCCACCAGCGATGCGAAGACGGCGAAGCCGAGCACAATGCTCAACGCATACTTCAGGGACTTCATTCATCACTCCTCGTGTTCGTCCGCTCTCGTCCAGAAGGAAAGAGCACACAAGGTGACGTGTCAGCAGCGGCTGTTGATCGTTCTGTGCGATGTAATCGTGCTGAACGCGTTCACATCGGTGAACGTGTTCACGAGCTGGGGAGCTTCACGCCGCCGGCAAGCGCACGACGAACTCTGCCCCGCCCAGGTCGGCGTCGGTCACGACGACCGTCCCGCCGTGATCCTCGGCGATCTGGCGGACGATCGACAGACCGAGCCCAGACCCACCGTCGTCACGAGCGCGGGCCTCATCGAGACGAGTGAACCGTTCGAAGATGCGAGGGCGGTCGTCCTCGGCGATTCCTCGCCCGTCGTCGGCCACCCGAAGCTCCACCTCCCGGCGCGCCGTGGAGGTCACGAAACGCACCCGCCCCGTGGCATGTCGGGCCGCGTTGTCCGCCAGGTTTCGTACGAGTCGTTGCAGGTCGGCGCGGTCGCCGAGCACCTGCACCGGCTCGATTCCGGCCAGGTCGACCGCCACATCGCTGGTCGACGCCAGCAGCTCGGCTTCGTTGAACACGAGGTCGTCAAGCTCGACGGCATGGGACGGTTTGCGACGTCGACCGGCCTCGGTCGTGGCGAGGAAGAGCAGGTTGTCGACGAGATCGCGGAGCCGATCGGTTTCGCCGACCAGCCGGGTGCGCAAGCGAGACCACTCCGGATCGTCGAGCTCGGTCGTGTCGACCAGCGCACGAACATTTGCGATCGGGCTCTTCAACTCGTGCGACGCATCGGCGCTGAACTGACGCAGCGATCGTTCGTGGGCCTCGAGCCGGTCGAGCATCGAGTTCATCGTGACCGCGAGGTCGTGGATCTCGTCGCCGGACTCGGGGACCGGCACCCGCTCGTCGAGCGTCTGGGCATCGATGCCTTCGGCCTGGGAACGGATCCGCTCCACCGGCTCGAGCACCCGACCGGCCACGAAGAACGTGACGCCGCCCACCACGATCCCGAAGATCGGCACGGCGAGTGCGAGCAGCCAGATCAGTCCGTTGAGGGTCTCGTCGATCGCCTCGGTCTCCGCGCCGGCGAGCACCACGAGCGAGCCGTCCGTGGTCGCCACCGCACCGACCCGAAGGTCCATTCGTTCACGCTCGACCTCGTCCGGCTTCCGTTCTTCGACGAGCAGCGAGATCGTCGACACGCCGCCGATCGTCTCGGGCACCGGGTTCTCGAGCGGGAAGATCGCGCCCCCGATCGCAACCGCCTCACCGTCGGGTGAGCCGATCCACACGAGCGCCTCCTCCTGGAGAACCGTCACCAGAGCGGCGGGGTCGTTTCCCTGCTCGAGCAGGAGCGCCCGGTCGGCCGCCTGCTGCTCGAGGGTCTGGTCGAGGTTGGCCTCGAGCTGGTTGCGATAGAGCGACAGGGTGACGACGTCGCCCAGCGCCAGTGCGCACGAGACGAGCAGCGCGGCGAGCAGTGCGGCACGCCAACGGACGGTCTGCAACGCAGCGCGGGCCCGCGCCCAGCGTTCAGCCAGCATCGTGGTCGATCCGATAGCCGGCACCGCGCACCGTCTTGATCGACGAACGGCCGAACGGCTCGTCGATCTTCTTCCGGAGCGACCGCACGTAGACCTCGACGATGTTCGGCCCACCGTCGAAGTCGAAGTCCCACACACGCTCGAGGATCTCGTCCTTGCCGACCGCCTCACCCGCTCGGGAGAGCAGCACCTCGAGGATCGAGAACTCGCGGGAGGTCACGGCGACGAGTTCGTCGCCCCGCCGAACCTCGTGGGTCGCCGGGTCGAGCGAGAGATCGCCGGAGCGCAGCACGGTGGGGCGCTCGCGTCCCGGACGTCGCAGCAGCGCTCGCAGACGGGCGAGGAGCACGACGAACGAGAACGGCTTCGTGAGGTAGTCGTCGGCGCCGGTGTCCAGGCCTTCGGCCTCGTCGAGATGGCCGTCCTTGGCGGTGAGCATCAGGATCGGCGTCCAGTCCTCGCGCTCGCGCAACGTCGCACACACCTTGTAGCCGTTCAGCTTCGGGAGCATGAGGTCGAGAATGATGGCGTCGTAGTCGACCTCCCCCGCAAACCAGAGCGCCTCCTCGCCGTCGCCGGCGACATCAACCGCGAAGCCTTCGTCGACCAGGCCGGTGCGGATCGATTCCGCCATGGTGGTTTCGTCTTCGACGACCAGAATTCGCATGAGGTCCTACTGTACGGCCGGGACCGCATCGGCCCGGGGGACGCCGGCCCGCCGCGGTCGGCGGCGGCTGGCAAGGATCCGGTACGACGTGAGGAAGATGATCAACATCGTCATCAGCCCGGTGACGCCGACATACACCGGGTGGGCGGCGTCGGTTCCGGCGGTGACGCCGTGGATGAGGCCGGTCCAGAAGAGCAGCCAGCTCGTCATGTGAACACGTTTCCACCAGCTGCGGGGCAGCCGCTTCATGAAGGTGGATGTGAGTTGCACCGCAACCAGCAGATACATGGAAACCACTCCCCACGCGACCGCGCCCGGCTGCCACTCCGACGCGAACGGAACGAGGATCTCGGCCACGCCGAAGTGCACGTAGCTGTCCAGCACCAGGGCGGCGATGTGGACGCCGGTGAACGTCACCGAGAGCCCGCCGAGCCAGCGGTGAAGCGACAGCAACCACTTCGGCGTGGGCGTTCCCTGCATCACCTTGGTTGACAGGGCCAGTCCCCAGATGACGGCAAGACCGGTGAGGACGAGGGCGACGATGCCTCCCGACCGAGCGACCCACCACCACAGTTGTTCGTGCTGGAGGATGTCGTTTCCCTGGTTCAGGATCGTGTCGGTTTGCATCAGACGGTGTGCCTCTCGAACATGCCGACGTGTTCACGGCGGCCGTCGGCGTGCACGCGGAGTGCAGATTGACCGGGAAGATCCAAGTCGCCGTGACCGATCAGCGCAGTTGCACAGACCTCGGCCCACCACGCCTCCCCGGCCACGACGGTGACGAGGTCGGCCGCTTCCTTGTGGGGCAGCGACGTTCGGGGATCCAGCAGGTGGTGGTGTTCGCCGCCGGTCGTTGACCAGCGGCGGCGCAGTGTCGTGCTTGTGGCCACGGCACCGTCCTGCAACCGGAGGGTCGCGAGCGGCGCAGACTGCACTGCTGGTTCCCGCACCGAGATCACCCACTCCAGCCCGTCGGGCGGCACACCGCGAACGCGGAGATCTCCGCCGAGGTTCACCATCGCCCCCCAAGCCCCGGCCGCGACCAGCTCCCCGGTCACGAGGTCGGCGGCAGCACCCTTGCCGATCCCGCCCGGGTCGAACCGCACACCGAGCGGGAGCACGACGGTGTTGTTCGAACGATCGAGCACGATGTCCGCGGCGCCCATGGCTCGCACCTGCGGCGACCTTCGGGCGGTGTCGACATCCGGCGCAGATCGATCGATGGAGGCAAACGTTCGGTCGTACCCCAGCGCCTCGAGCGTCGAGAGCATCGTGGGGTCGAAGGCGCCACTGGTGAGCTGCCAGGCAAAGACAGCCTTCTCGATGAGTCCGAATGTGTCGACCGAGACGACCACCGGTTGACCCGACGTCGCGTTGAGCCGGCTGATCTCGCTGTGCTCGAGGAAGCGGCTCCAGCGCCGCTCCAGATCGACAACACGAGCGACCGCAGTGTCGGCCGCCGCCTCCGCGTCCGGGCCGTTTATCACGACGTGTGCGTCGGTGCCCATGGCCCGGAAGCGCCGTTCTGCCACGAGCGCCGTGTCAGCTGCCATGCGACTCGGTGACCGGCTCCTGAGCCGGCGCCGGGCGCTCGGCGGCGGCCGGTTGTGGCTCGGCCGGCACGGATGGTGCCGATGTTGCTGCCGGTACCTGGCCGAGGTCGACGGTCGGCAACGCCGACGTACCGTTCGTGTCGGGGAGCACCACGACGATCTGTGTCGGCGGCTGCGGTGCCTGTGGCACAACCATGATGCGCTGCACCGGCGCTGCCGGCGACGGCTGATCCGATTGGGCTGCCGCGGCAGCCATGCCGCCAACGAGCACCAGGCCCGCACCGACCGCGCCACCGGCGGCGAGGAAGCGACTGGCCCGGCCGGCCGGCGCGCGCTTCGGGCGACTGGCGGCCGCGGCAGCTTCGGACTGCACAGGTGGTGCTGCGGCTGCCGCCCGTTGTGCTTTCACCCGAGCGATGCGCTCGGCTCGTGACTCACCGACGGGAGATCCCCCGGTCGCGGGAACCGGGGGCGGCGGTGCCGAGGACCCGCTGGCGAGCTCAGTCATCGTCTTCCTCCTCGTCATCGTCTTCGTAGTCCTGGCCTTCCTCCAGCTCTTCGCCCTCGGGATACGCCTGGCCCTCGTCGGCGGCTTCCGTCTCTCCGTCGACCGTCGGGTCGGCCTGAAGCGAACCGTCGATCGGCTGACCGTCCGCACCGATCACCACCACCTCGGGGGCGGCGTCTGCGTCGGCCATCGCCGGAGCGTCGATCGGATTGCCGGCCTCATCCACGTACTGGGTGATGACCGCGATGCCCTCGTTCTCAACCTCAGCCGGCGCCGCGCCGGATGAGCCCATCGTGAGCAGGAGAGCGGAGACACCTCCAGCAACGGTGAGTGCGATGCCTCCGGCAGCGCCCAGTGCAGCCTTGGTTTCCATGGGTGGGGGTTTCCTTTCGGGGGAATTGCTCACCTCGGCGTTCGAGGTGACGTCGCCACCCTGACCGACGCCTGCTGAAGGTCAGCTGAAGCCCCACCACCACGTCTTCAGCGACTCTTCAGCTTCGATCTGCGACGGTGCACGCATGCGAAACGCACTTCACTTCTTTCTCGGGAGGCCCTCGGACTGGCATCTGCGCCGGCCGACGCTTCCCCGTATCCACCTGGGACCCAACCTGCTCGGCCCGCTGGCCGTGCTTGCCTCGTGCCTCGTGTCCTGGCCGGCATTCGCCGGCGCCACCGGAGAGGACGGCAATGTGGCCCTCGGTCTCTGGGTCGGCGCCGTGTCGATCCTGCTCATGGCCTGGAGCTTCATCCTCGCCCTCCGCCCCAAGATCCTCGAGCCGCTCTTCGGAGGCCTGGACTCGATGTACCGGGTGCATCGTTGGGCCGGGTCGCTCGCTGTGGCCTTCATGTTCTGGCACACGAGCATCGAGCCGGAGGTCCAGGGCGGCATCCGCGGCGCAGCCGAGTCCGTGGCCGATCAGGCCGAGGATCTCGCCGGCGCGGGCGAGATGATGCTCTACATCCTGATCGGGCTCAGTCTGGCCCGAATCTTCCCGTACCGATTCTGGCGTTGGACCCACAAGCTGCTCGGCATTCCGTTCATCTTCGCCAGCTGGCACTTCTTCACCGCTGAGAAGACCTACGCCAACGGCTCCGCATGGGGTTGGTGGTTCGGTTTCTGGATGGTCGCCGGCATCGTCACCTATCTGTGGCGGGTCGTCGGGTTCGACATGCTCCGCCGCGGCAACCCGCATCGGATCGTGGCCGCTGAACACATCGGCTCGACCACTCGCATCGAGCTCGAGCCGATCGGCAAGCCGCTCGGTCAGGACCTCGGCCAGTTCGCCTTCCTGAAGTTGGACGTGCCGGGCATGTCCGAACCGCACCCGTTCACGATTGCCTCGGCGCCGGAACGCGGCAACCTGGAGTTCTTCATCCGCCACCTCGGTGACTGGTCGGCGAAGCTGCCCGACCACGACCTGATCGGAGCGAAGGTCCACGTCGAGGGTCCCTACGGCGAGTTCGAGCCACTGGGCCACGCCGGCGAACGTCCGGTGTGGATCGCCGGCGGTGTCGGCATCACGCCGTTCCTTGCGGCCCTCGATCGTGCCGACCTCGGAACGGAGACGCCGACGCTCTTCTATGCCGTTCGCTCGATCGAGGACAACCCGATCGTCGACCGACTCCGCGAAGCGGAAGCCGCCGGCCGAGTCGATCTACACCTGTTCACGACGGCGACCGGTCGCCTGACGCCCGAAGCGCTCGACATCCAGTTCCCGAACGGGATGAACGGATGCCACGTGGCTCTCTGCGGGCCGGCCGGGCTGGTCTCGTCGATGGCCGACGCAGCCCGCAGTCGTGGTGCAAGTCGGACAGAGACCGAGGACTTCGACATCCGACAGGGCTTCGGTCCCGAACGAAGCCAGGAGATCTCGGACGCGATCCCCCTCCCCATCTGACCGAGCCCACCAATCCACCGATCTGTGCAGCGCCAGGTGTCAGTCCGGCACCTGGCGCTTCACAGATTTTCACCCTCAGGATCTGTGCAGGGTGAGGTGTCGGTCTGACATACAGCGCTGCACAGATCTGAGATTGGTGCGGATTCTGCGAAAGTTCTGGAACGGTGTCGATTCGGCGCCTCTCCGTTCGACGTACTGGTGTCGCATGGGATTCGCCCGGCGACGGTCCAACGGAGGAACAGATCATGCCGAAGTACGTTTTTGCCTACCACGGTGGCGGAATGGCCGAGACCGAAGCCGAGCAGCAGGCTGAGATGGCCGCATGGGGAGCCTGGATGGGCGCCAATCAGGATGTGTGGGCCGACATGGGCGCGCCGACCGGAGCGTCGATGACCGTCTCGGCTGACGGAAACACCGACGGCGGTGGCGCCAACCCCATCAGCGGCTACGGCCTCATCAACGCCGACAGCATCGAAGCCGCTTGTGCAATCGCCGCCGGGTGTCCGATCATTGCCAAGGGCGGCACGGTCGAGGTCGCCGAGACCTTCGAGATTCCGGAGATGTGATGACTGACGAACTCGTGCCGGTGTTCCGGATCAAGGACGGCGACCGTTCCAAGCCCTGGTACGCCCGGCTCGGGTTCGAGGTCGTGGGGGAACACCGATTCACCCCAGACCTGCCGCTCTACGCCTTTTTGCAGCGCGGCACCATCAACCTGCACCTGTCGGAACACCGAGGCGACGCCCCGAAGAAGGGACTGGCGTACTTCTACGTCCAGGACCTCGAGGCCATCGCTGAAGAATTCGGACAGGAGATCGAACACGCACCCTGGGGTCTCGAGGTGAACCTCGTCGACCCCGACGGCAACCGAATCCGATGCGGACGGTTGCACGAACCCTCGAAGGAGGACGGCCAATGACCGGCCACACCATCGTCGACCCCGACACCTGGCGAACCGCTCGCCTCGCCCACCTCGAGAAGGAGAAGGCATTCACTCGGGAGCGAGACGCACTGTCCGCAGCCCGGCGTGAACTTCCCTGGATGGAGGTCGATGCGGACTACCCGTTCACCGGCCCCGAGGGCCAGGCCACCCTGATGGACCTGTTCGGCGACGCACCGCAACTGCTGATCTACCACTTCATGTACGGACCGGATTGGGACGAAGGCTGCCCGAGCTGTTCGTTCTGGGCGGACAACTACAACGGCACGTTGCCGCATCTTCGGCATCGCAACACCAGATTCGTGATGACGTCGCGGGCACCGATCGACCAGCTCGAGGCGTACCGTGCGCGGATGGGGTGGGAGGTGCCGTGGTACTCGACGCTCGGCTCGAGCTTCAACTACGACATGGGCGTGAGCTTCACCCCGGAGCAGATCGAATCGGGCGAGCCGCTCTACAACCACGGGACGATGCCGGCGTTCGGCGAGGAATCACCCGGACTCAGCGCGTTCCGACGAGTCGACGATTCGGTGTACCTGACGTATCAGACGTTTGCCCGAGGCCTCGACATGTTGAATGGCACCTACCACCACCTCGATGTCACGTCGATGGGACGCGACGAAGACGAGCTCCCCTGGCCGATGGCCTGGCTGCATCGCCACGATCGGTACCCGGACTGACACGATGGAACTGCGGGCGGCCGACGCCGGAGAATGGGCGGCGATCGCTGCGGTCCATCACGACGCTGCGACCGAGGCGTACGCGGGGATCTTCGAACCGTACGCGGACCTGTTCGCGGACGAGCCGTTGTCGTTTGCCGAGGAGTTGCGGCAGCAGTGGCAGCGCCTACTCGCCGATCCGGCCGTGGTCACGCATGTGG
>JAHDEJ010000032.1:25887-49938 GCA_020628865.1 Acidimicrobiales bacterium | reverse complement strand
TTGCGGCAGCAGTGGCAGCGCCTACTCGCCGATCCGGCCGTGGTCACGCATGTGGGCTACCGCATCGGGTTGGGCGTCCGTCAACCTCTGGGTGTTGGAGGCAAACGATCGGGCCCGCCGCTTCTACGAACGACGAGGCTGGCACCTCGTCCCCGGCCGAACGATCGACAACCCGCCCACACCCATCCTTGACGTCCTGTACGAGCGCTCCCTCTGACCCCACCAGGTGCCAGGCACCTACGAACCACGATCTGCGCCCAAACACTGATTTCACGGGCGTTCACACCAAAGGTGCCAGGCACCTTTGGTGGCCGAAGGTGCCAGGCACCGAAACCGTGGTTACATGGTGAAGCGGAGGTTGCGGGCGGCGGTTTCGCCCCACTCGTCGTCGCCCGACCACGAGATCGCGCCGTCGTCGATCGGGCCCTGCGGATCGATCCGACCGCAGGCCAAGAGCGCGAAGGTGGTCGAGTCGACGGTGACCACAACATCTGTGCTGTCGAGCGACTCCTTCGGTGTCGCCCGCCCCTCGACCGCCACGTGCATCTGCCGTGGCGCCGGACCGGTCAGATCGAACGTGATCGCTCGGCCGTCCGGCAGACCGATCTTCTTGCCGACGATGTAGCCCAACGACACCTGGATCTCGTCGAGGGCCATCTCCGCTGCAGCGCCGGACTCGTGGCCCGGTATCCCCAGCGGGCGGCGCATGTCCTGCTCGTGAATCCACCAGTCGAACACCCGCACCGGCATGAAGCGGCCGTATGGCACCTGGCCGATCGGTGAGGTGATCGGGAACGCCATGGTCTCATCGGTGAGTTCGGCGATGTCGGCCCGGCGGGCATCGACCACGTCACGATGGCGAGCGAGCAGCTCAGCCCCGCCCATCCCCGCGGTCTCCTCGGCAAACCCACCCATGAGCTGGAACGGCGGCATCTCGTTCTCTTCCTGCGGACGCCAACCGGTGAGCAGATACTCGACACCGGCCAGATGCTGCACCACGCCGGCGACCGTCCAGTCCGGGCAGAGCGACGGCGTCGCCCACGCAGCCTCGTCGAGGCCGGACAGCAAACCGTCCACCGACTCGTAACACTGCTCGAGTTGTTCGAATGCCCGGTTCATGCGGCTCCTCCTGTGGTCGTCGTTGCGTCCGCGCCGGACCGGTCACGATCGGCTGGCCCCACCGCCTTGAAGCCCTCATCGGTGAAGGCGACCTCGGTTCCGCGATTGATGCTCACCCAGTCGCGGGCTTCGAGGTACGGGCGGAAGGTCTCGGCGATGGCGAGCTCGTCCGACGTCATCTTCGGCCGCTGAAGCTCGTACAGATTGGGGAACTCGGTCCAGGCCTGCACGGCAGACCACAGCCGCATGGCGGCCTCGCCCATCGGAGGATCGATCAGTACCGGCCCGAAGAGACAGTGACCGTCGATGAACAGCGTGGGCACGCCGTAGCCGCCGTGGTCGATCACCTTCTGATGTTCGTCGCGCACCTCGTCGTGTGTGGACGGATCGGCGATGGCGGCGTCGACGACGCCGGGGTCGCAGCCGATCTCCTCGAGGAGATGGCGAGCCACACCGGGCTCGTGAGGTTTGTGGCCCTCCTCGTGCAGGGCGCGGCCGGCCCGTTCATACCACTGATCGCAGTCGTCCATGCTCGTGCGCCGGAGCATCGCGCCGATGCGCATCATCGACCATCCGTAGCTCCACTCACGTTCCCATGGGTGCTTCTTGCCCTCGACCCGATTCACCTCTTCGAGACTGAAGAAGCGCCAATTGATCGTCATGCCGTTCTGGCGACGGACGTCCCGGATCCACTTCGCCGTTTGGTAGGCGTAGGGGCAGAGGACGTCGAAGTGGAAATCGACCGTCGGTGTGCTCATGAGAGTGTTGTAGCAGACGCCGTGCGCCCGGGCGCTGGTTGCGAGGCCGGCCTGGCGCCCGCGAGGATTGGGCCATGACCGAACATGCGATCTCGAGATTCCCCGTCCCCGCACTCGACGAGATGCCTGAGGACATCCGCGACATGATCGAGACGGTGCAGGAGAAGTCGGGGTTCGTACCCAACGTGTTCCTGGCACTCGCCTACCGGCCGGACGAGTTCCGGGCGTTCTTCGCCGCCCACGACGCGCTCATGGACAAGAGCGAGGGCCTCTCGAAGGCCGAGCGGGAGATGATCGTCGTCGCGACGAGTGCCGTGAACGACTGCCTCTACTGCGTGGTCGCTCACGGGGCGATCCTGCGCATCCGGGCGAAGAACCCGTTGATCGCCGATCAGGTCGCCGTCAACCCGCGGAAGGCCGACCTGTCCGACCGGGAGCGTCACATGGTCGACTTCGCATTGAAGATGGTGAACGACTCCGCCTCAGTCACCGACGCCGACATCGACGCGATGCGCGACAAGGGCTTCACCACCGACGAGATCTGGGACATCGGCGCCATCACGGCCTTCTTCGCCATGTCGAACCGGCTCGCCAATCTCACGTCGATGCGCCCCAACGACGAGTTCTACTCGATGGCCCGCTGACCCGGCGCCAGCTGAGGCCGCTCAGCTGATCGCTTCGAAGATGAGCTCGATCGGGTGTTTCGTCGGCACGCCGACCGAACCGAGGTGCATGCTGCAGCCGGGGTTGGCTGAGGCGACGACGTCGGGCGTGGCCCGGTCGATCGACGCCACCTTTCGGTCCCGGATCTGACCAGCGAGTTCGGGTTCGAAGATCGAGTAGGCGCCACCGGCTCCGCAGCAGAGTCCTTCGTCGTCGAGTTCGACGAGCTCTCTCACGAACGGGCGCAGCACCGTGCGCGTCGCTTCGTGCACCCGCTGCACGTGGCGGAGATGACACGGATCCTGCACCGCAACCCGGAGGTCGAGCGGCTCCGCTTCGGGCAGCTTGTCGACGTGCAGAGCCAGAAACTCCTGCATGTCGAAGACACGTTCGCTGAAGGCGACGGCCTCGTCGGTTCCGAGCAGGTGCCCGTAGTCCTTCATCGCCGCGCCGCAACCGGCTGAGTCCACGATGATCGGCACGTCTGGTTCGAGGTTCTGCATCATCCGTCCGGCGAGGGACCGTGTCTCTCCCGCCAGGCCCGCGTGCGCCTGCAGCGCGCCGCAGCAGGGTGCAGCGTCGCCCGTGGGCATGACGCCGAATCCCATCTTCGTGAGCACCTGCAGCCCGGCGTCGTGCACGCTCCGCTGCATCGTGTCCATCACGCAGCCCGTGAACAGGTAGACGTCACTTCCGGTGGCTTCGAGCTTCGGTTGAGTGAGCGGGATCTCGTGTGACAGACCGAGCCGTTCCGGCACGACCTTCAGCTTCTGGGCCACGGACAGCGCCCGCGTTCCCGCATTGAGCAGGGCGGGGCTGGCCAGGGGCTTCATGGCGAGCCGCTGCCAGGTCGGTGTCATCTCGCCGGCGTCGGCGAGCGTTTCGCGAGCCGACTCCATCATGTGGCCGTACGGCACACCCGACGGGCAGGCCGGTTCGCAGCCGCGGCATTGCACGCAGGTCGAGAAGGCGTCGATCACGTCGCTGCTGATGGGTGCGTCGTTGTCTTGCACCTCGCGCATCAGCTTGATTCGGCCGCGGGGCGACATCGTTTCGTCGCCGGTCACGCGGAAGGTCGGGCAGTGCGGCAGGCAGAGGCCGCACTGCACACACTTGTTCAGGTCGTCGGCGTCGATCTTCAGGTCCACGGCAGCCTCACTTCCGTCCAGCGTCACGACCGGGGTTGAGCCGGCCGGTCGGGTCGAAGTTCTGTTTCATCCGCTCGTTGATCAACGTGACCGCCGGGTCGAGCCGACGGAGCGGTTGGGGGGCGTCGGCAAAAACCAGACCGAGTCCGATTGCGGCGACGAATGCCAGATCGCCGTCGGAAGCCGGGAAGGCTCCGGCTTCGCTCGGGCTGAGCGACCAGCGATGTTCCGGCAACACGGGCGGGCCGTCGACTTCAGTGAAGCTGCCAAGCGTCTGGAGAATCGACGCCTGTTGATCCACATCGGCCCCGTGTCCCTCGAGTTGGACCCAGGTACCGCTGCCGTCGGTCAGGACGGCGCTGGGATGGAGCAGCCCGTCGAACGTCGTGCCGGCATCGACGCGGTCGGCATGGAGCCACCGCGACACGGCGGGAATCGGGTTGGTGCGCAAGATCACTTCGGCGATGCATCCGAGCGTTCCCAACGACCCCACCATCAGCCGTGGAAGATCGAAGCCGGAGACGTTCTTCACCGTCGGTCCCCCGCTGCTCACGATCCGACCCTCGGCCGACACGTAACGGACCTGCAGCAGGCTTTCCCGCACGCGGCCTCGACCGAGCGCACGGATGTCGTTCTCGCCGACGGCGAGCGCTCCGCCGACCGTGCCGCCCCGATCTGGAAGTGCGGTCCGCTGACCCTTCTCGGCCAGCGCCACGTGCAGGTCGGCGACGGTCGTCCCCGCCCGGACCTGCACCGTCATCTCTTCGGGCTTGTAGTCGACGATCCCCTCGGGGGCGCGAAGCAGACGGGGCTCTCCGGCACTCTCGCCGCCGATGTCCCAGCGGGTCTGTCCGCCGACGATGGCGACCGGGCCGGTTTCGCCGACCTCTTCGGCAAATCCGAGCAGCGTTGGGTCGTCGACGGTAAGCGTTGCACTCATCCCCAGACCTCCTTGGGAACGGACCGCAACGATTGGATGTCGGCGCAGCTGTGTCCGGAAGGAATGACCTTGCCGGGGTTGGTCCGACAGCCGGGGTCGAACGCCTGCCGGAGGCGGTTCTGGTGGTCCAGGTCGTCGTCGGTGAACATGCGGTCCATGTACTTCTGCTTCTCGACGCCGATGCCGTGCTCGCCGGAGAGCACGCCTCCGGCATCCAGCGAGGCGGTGATGATTTCTCCGCCGGCTGCGTGCACCCGATCGAGGACACCCTCGTCCCGTCCGTCGAAGACGATCAGGGGATGCAGGTTGCCGTCGCCGGCATGGAAGACGTTCATGATGAGCAGCTCGTACTTGTCTGAGATGGCATAGATCTGGTCCAGCACGTCGGCCAGTGCGGACCGGGGCACGACGGTGTCGTGGAGGTAGTAGTCGGGAGCGATCTGGGCGACGGCGCCGAACGCCGTCTTGCGCCCCTTCCACAGCAGCATGCGTTCCTCGTCGGAGCCGGCGAGTCGCACGTCGGTCGCGTTGTTGGCGCGGCCGATCTCGGCGATGCGGTCGGCGTCGATGTCGACACCCGAGTCGAGTCCGTCGACCTCGGCGAGCAGCACGGCGGCAGCGTCGGTCGGATAGCCGGCACCCACGTAGTTCTCGACGGCGGCGGTGATTGCCTTGTCCATGACTTCCATCGCGGCCGGGACGATGCCGTCGGCGATCACATCGCTCACCGTGTTGGCAGCGTCGCGCACGTCGTCGAAGGCCATGAGCAGGGTGCGTACCGCCGGCCGGTTCTTCGTGATCCGAACGGCGATCTTCGTGACGATTCCGAGTGTGCCTTCGCTGCCGACGAACACACCGCGGAGATCAAACCCCTGCGGCTCGGCGTCGAGGCCGCCGAGCATCACAGCATCCCCGGACGGCAGCACGATCTCCATCGCCATCACGTGGGCGTTCGTCACGCCGTAGGCGAGGCAATGCGGGCCGCCGGAGTTGTTGGCGACGTTCCCACCGACCGTGCACACCTGCTGGCTCGAAGGGTCGGGGGCAAAGTGGTAGCCGAGCGGTGCGAGGTGTCGTGTGAGATCGAGGTTGATGACACCCGGTTCGACCCAGGCGATCGAGTTCGCCTCGTCGACCTCGAGGATCGCGTTCATCTTCGTGACCGCAACGACGACCGGGACTCCGAGCGGGATCGCCCCGCCGGCCAGGCCGGTTCCGGCACCGCGGGGAACGACGTTGCGCTGATGTTCGTTCGCCAGGCAGACGACGGCCTGCACCTCTGCCGTCGTCTCCGGATAGACGACGGGACCGGAGTTGCCGCCGTCGAACACCGAAGCATCGTGGCTGTGCAGGGAGCGGTGCGCTCCGTCGTACTTCACCCGATCCGCACTGAGTGCGTTCCGGAGTGCGTCGACGAACGGATCTCCGGACGATTCGTCCTTCGACCCACCGGCAAGTTCACGAAGTTTCGACAAGACCATGGTGCGCTCCTTCAGATCCGGGCGGACAGGCCGGCCGCTTCGATGCCGGCCACGACCGCCGACTCGTCGTTGTCTGACGTGTCGCCAGAGCAGCCGACAGCACCGATGAGTGCCCCGTCGTCGCCGGCAACGAGCACGCCGCCGGCGACCGGAACCAACTGCCCGTTCATCGCGCCGATGAGACCGTTCACGAAGTGCGGCCGATCGACTGCAGCCTCGCCGAGCCGACGACTGCTCATCCCGACGGAGATGGCTCCGTAGGCCTTGCCGTGCGCCACGTCGAACCGTCGGTTCGCCACGCCATCCTCCCGCTCGAACGCAACCAGATGCCCTCCGGCATCGAGGACGGCAACACACAGCGGGTTCATCCCGGCACCATGGCCGTGTTCCAGCGCGGCCGAGATGATCGTGCGGGCCTGATCGAGGGTGAGGGACATGGCGACTCCGTGGGTTGGGGCGCTACTGCGCCTTCAGTTCAAGACGGCGGGCGTGAAGAATCGGCTCGGTGTAACCCGAGGGCTGCTCGACGCCGGACAGGACCAGGTCGAGGGCGGCGCGGAACGCCGGGCCGTCGTAGCCCGGCGCCATCGGCGTGTACGACGGGTCGTCGGCGTTCTGCCGGTCGACGACCGCCGCCATGCGCTCCATCGTCTCCCGGATCTGGGCTTCATCGGCAACGCCGTGGTGCAGCCAGTTCGACATGTGCTGCGACGAGATGCGGCAGGTGGCACGGTCTTCCATCAGGCCGACGTCGTTGATGTCCGGCACCTTCGAACAGCCGACACCCTGGTCCACCCAGCGGACGACGTAGCCGAGGATGCCCTGGGCGTTGTTGTCGAGTTCGGCCTGGATGTCTTCCGCCGACCAATCGGTCGAGGCAGCCACCGGGATCTGGAGCAGGTCGTCGAGCGAGCTGCGTCCACCGTTGGCGGCGAGCTGAGCGGCGAGCTCACCTTGACGGTCGAGCACGTTGACCTGGTGGTAGTGGGTGGCGTGCAGCGTCGCTGCGGTCGGCGAGGGAACCCAGGCGCAGTTGGCACCGCTGTTCGGGTGGCCGATCTTCTGCTCGAGCATGTCCCCCATGAGGTCCGGGGCAGCCCACATTCCCTTGCCGATCTGGGCCCGTCCCTGGAATCCACAGGCGAGGCCCGTGTCGACGTTCCAGTCCTCGTAGGCGCCGATCCAACGTTCGGCCTTCATGTCGCCCTTGCGAACCATGGCGCCCGCCTGCATGGAGGTGTGGATCTCGTCACCAGTGCGGTCGAGGAAGCCCGTGTTGATGAAGGCGACGCGGGACTTGGCGGCCCGGATGCACTCACGCAGGTTGACGGTGGTGCGCCGCTCCTCGTCCATGATGCCGATCTTCACCGTGTTGAGCGGAAGGCCGAGCAGCTCCTCGACGCGGGTGAAGAGATCGTTGGTGAAGGCGACTTCGTCCGGCCCGTGCATCTTCGGCTTCACCACGTAGACCGAACCCTCCCGGGAGTTCCGGGCACCGCTCGTCTTGTTCAGGTCGTGCTTCGCACACAGGACGGTGACCATCGCATCGAGCAGTCCCTCGGGAATCTCGTTGCCGGCGGCGTCGAGCACGGCGGGCGTCGTCATGAGGTGTCCGACGTTTCGGGTGAGCAACAGCGACCGGCCGGTGCGGACGAGTTCGCTGCCGTCGGGTGCCGTGTAGACGCGGTCCGGGTTCAGCGTGCGGGTGAAGGTCCGATCGCCCTTCGTGACCGATTCGGACAGGTTGCCGGTCATCAATCCGAGCCAGTTCCGGTACGCCAGCGCCTTCTCTTCGCTGTCGACGGCGGCGACGGAGTCTTCGCAGTCGATGATGGCGGTCATCGCCGACTCGAGCACGACGTCGGCCACGCCGGCCTTGTCTTCGGATCCGACGTTGTGGGTCGGGTCGATGACGATGTCGATTCCGAGCCCGTTGTGGTCGAGGAGGATGTTCGTGGGCGAGTCCGGCTCGCCCGAGTAGCCGTCGAACAGGCCGGGCTGGGCCAGGCCGGTGGCCTCGTCGCCGAGCTCAGCCACGAGCTCGCCGTCGGCAACGCGGTAGGCGGTCACGTCGGCATGGGAGCCAGACGCCAGCGGAACCGTTTCGTCGAGGAAGTTCCGCGCCCAGGCGATGACTCGTGCGCCGCGGGCACTGCTGTACGGGCCGGGTTCGGGAAGGTCGCCCAGGGCATCGGTGCCGTAGAGGGCGTCGTACAAGCTGCCCCAGCGAGCGTTGGCCGCGTTGAGCACGTAGCGAGCGTTGGTGACGGGTACGACGAGCTGCGGGGCCGGGATCGACCGGATCTCCGGGTCGACGTTGGCCGTGTCGATCGTGAAGTCCGGACCTTCGGGAACGAGGTACCCGAGTTCTTCGAGGAAGGTGCGGTAGGCGGCAGCGTCGTGCGGTTGGCCGGC
The DNA here is from genome assembly GCA_020628865.1 of Acidimicrobiales bacterium. GTDB lineage: Bacteria > Actinomycetota > Acidimicrobiia > Acidimicrobiales > SHLQ01 > SHLQ01. The sequence continues at coordinate 41,414 of JAHDEJ010000032.1, read as the reverse complement.
TCGCTCACGATGCCAGGCGTCGATGGCGGCCTGCATGGACTCTCGCACCTCGAGCAGCTCAGCGTTGCGGGGACCGAAATCGGCGATGATCGCTGCGAGACCGTCGAAGAACGCGTCCGCCTCCACCCCGCTGCCGGGCAGCACGTCGTTCACGAGTACGGCGTGGAGCTCGGGGCCAATTGCGAGACCAGCTGCTTCGATTCGTTCCATGGTGGGTTCCTCCGGGAGTCCGATGGTGTCGAGAGTACGAACGGATCGGCTCCGAGATGGGTGGGCGGAACGACCAACTATCCGGCGGGTTGTCGTCGGTCGAAGATCGTTCCTATTTCTGTTAACAGTCAACATAGAGGATCTTCTGTTAACAGTCAACATGTTCTAGGATGGGGGAATGGCACTCCCCGTCACCCACACCGACCTCGGCAGCGCCGTGATGTCGGCATTGCGGGCCTCGATCATCGACGGCGACTTCGCCCCAGGGGAACGCTTGGTCGAGACCGAGCTCGCCGAACGGTTCGACGTGAGCCGCGGCCCCATCCGCGATGCACTGGCCGAATTGGAACGAAGCGGGCTCGTCGAGTTGCGCCCACGCAAGGGCAGCTTCGTCCGGTCGCTGTCGGCCGCCGACATCGCCGAGATCTACTCGCTCCGTGCCGCCCTCGAATCGCTGGCACTGCGCATCGCCGTCGACGACGCCGCCGACACCACCGCAATGCGGACGAACCTCGACGCACTCGATGCCGCACACCGGACCGATGACCAGCGAAGCATCGGCGAGGCCGACATGGCGCTGCACCGCTCGTTCATCGAAGCCTCAGGCCACCGGCGTCTTCGCGAGGCCTGGGAGGCGCTCGCCGACCAGACGCTCCTGATGATGTCGACGCTCCCCACCGTCGCACCCGACATCCAGGGACCGATGGGCGCCCACAGCGCCATCGTCGACGCCGTCTCATCGGGCGATGCCGACGCCGCAGTCGCGGCGCTGACACATCACCTCGACGACGCCCGCGCCGCAATGCTCCCCCACTTCGCCTGACCGAACGCCCTCAGGTGCCTGGCACCTAAGCGGGTGTTAGTGCCCACTTCGCCTGACCGAACGCCCCCAGGTGCCTGGCACCTAAGCGGGTGTTAGGTGCCAGGCACCTAACGGGCAAGAACCAGCCTCGCTCAAGGCACGACGGGAGCCGGTCAAGCGACGCTTGCTCGATCGGCGGCGATGGCGGCATCCATTCGGGCCAGGACATCGCCGCGGTGCAGCTTGATCATGCCGGCGTAGGACTTCGGATCGAGCGCCGTGAACGACGCGGCTTCGGCGATCGCCGATTCAAGGACAGCGTCAGCGGCCACCACCTCATCGAGGAAGCCCACCTCGGCGGCCTGCACCGGGCCGGTGATCCGGGCGTTCATCGCCGCACGATGACGATGCCGGTTGCTCAACCGGGTGTCGGCGATGATCGCCGCCCACCCGGGAAGCACCATGCCGATGGCCACCTCGTTCATCCCGAACTTCGCGCCCTCATCGTCCGTGCCGAAGCGAACATCGCAGCCGAGCAGGGTGAAGGCGCCGGCGGCCAGGGCATGACCGGTCGCCGCGGCCACCACCGGCTTCGGAAAGGCGAAGAGCCGTCGGACGAACTCACCGCCACCGGCAACCATGTCGACGATGGCCGCCATGTCGCCGGTACCCATCACCTTCAGATCGAAGCCGGCCGAGAAAACCCCTGTCCGTCCGGCGAGGACGACGCCGGCAAGCGCGTCGTTGCCCTCCACCTCGTCGAAGGCGGCATGCAGATCCGCCTGCATCGCCGGCGACAGCGCGTTCACCTTGCCGTCGTCCATCGCGATGATGGCCACTGCGTCGTCGATGGTCACGGTCACTCGTTCGCTCATCTTCCCAGCATGGCATCTCCAACGCCCCGCCGACCACGACCGGGATGCCCAGAACGCGCTGCCTACACTGATGCGGTGAACATCATCCTCACGGGCTTCATGGGTACGGGCAAGAGCACGATCGGGCAGGCGGTGGCCGAGCGGTTGCACTACCGACTCGTCGACACGGACGAGCTGATCGAAGCGCAGCATGGGCCGATCACCGGTGTCTTCGCCGTGAAGGGCGAGGACGGTTTCCGAGCCATCGAGCAGGACGCGGCCCAGGCGGCGGCGTCCCAGAAGCAGGTCGTCATCTCCACCGGCGGCGGAACGATGGTCCATCCCGACAGTGCCTGGGCGTTGGAGCGCAGCGGGCTCGTCTACACACTCACGGCCTCGGTCGACGAGATCCTCGAACGAATCGGACAGGACGGCATCGAGAGCCGCCCGATGTTCGACGACGTCGAGGACCCGCGTGCCCGAATCGAGGAGCTGCTCGCCGACCGGGCCGAGACGTACGACCAGTACGTTCAGATCGACACCACCGGACGAGAACCCGACGAGATCGCCGATGAGATCGTCGCCGACGTCGAGGCCCGCCGCGCCGAGTTCGCCGACGCCAACCGCCGCACCGTCTTCGGCCTGCCGCTCACCACCGGCCTCGTGGCCGGCTTGCTGACCGCCGCCATCTTCCTTGCCGCCGGGCTCTTCCTGATCAACCAGACGGCCCCCGAACGTTTCAACGGCGTCGAACTCTCCGACCCGATCGCCATCCCCGACGGCGCTCCCGACGCCGATGAGTACGTCGAGCTCGACCCCCGCCTCTCCACCGGCGACTCCGTCGATCGGGCCGTGGCCCTGCGGGTCCGCGAAGTGAACACCGTGCCCGGATCGGCCACCCACATCGGCACGAACCGGTCCCGGCTGGGCACGCGAGAGGTCTACACGTGGATGGCGAGCACCGGGGCCGCCGACATCCCGTGTGTCGGCGTGCTGAGCACCTCGAGCACGAACTCGGCGCAGTGCTTCTCTCCAGAGGAAGCGCCAACAGTCGAGTCGGCAGTGACGACCTTCGACGATGGCAACTTGTGGTCCGCCACCCTCCGATCAGGCGAGGACGACTTCCGCTGGCTCACCGTGATCACCGGCGATGGCGAGGTCATCCTCACCGACGTGGTGAACGGCGTCGGTCACCTCGAGTGGATCGGCAGCGAGCCGGTTGCGTACTCGGCGTTCGACGAAAACGCCGAGTCCGTTTGGAACACCCCGGCCGGCTGACCGTCCACTTGTGTGCCGTGCGTCAGCCGTTGACCAGGGCGTCGACCTGACGAACCAGATTCACGTCGCCGGACACGAGCAGGGTCGTGATGCACGTCTCGCTCCACCGACCCAACAGTTCGTCCTTGATCTTCTCCGGCGGACCGACGAGCGCAATGTCCTCGATCATCTCGGTCGGGATCGCGGCGATGGCGTCGTCCTTCTTGCCGTCGAGGTAGAGGTCCTGCACGATGTGGCAGACGTCCTCCCAACCCTGCCGTGCGAACACGTCGAAGTGGAAGTTGGCGCCCTTCGCACCCATACCGCCGACGTAGAGGGCGATCATCGGCTTGATGAAACTGGCCGCAACATCGACGTCCTCGTGCGGAACGATCGGCACGCTCGCCGCAACATCGAACGTCTCGAACGTGTGTCGGCCGCCGGCCTCGAAACCCGTTGACAGAGCGTCCCGGTAGAACCCGTCGGCCTTCGGCCCGAAGAACAGGGGCAACCACCCGTCGCAGATCTCGGCGGAGAGGGCGACGTTCTTCGGCCCTTCCGCAGCCAGATAGATCGGCAGATCCGAACGCAGCGGATGCACCGTGGGCTTCAGCGCCTTGCCGAGGCCGGCACCTCCCTCGAGCGGCAGCTGGTAGTGGCGGCCGTCGATGGTCACCGGCGCTTCACGCGCCAGCACCTGCCGGATGACGTCGACGTACTCGCGGGTCCGTTCCAGTGGGCGGGGATACGGCTGGCCGTACCAACCCTCGACCACCTGCGGGCCGGACGCTCCGATACCCAGCCGAAAACGACCGTTGCTCAAGTGGTCCATGCTGAGGGCCGCCATCGCCGCCGCGGTCGGCGTCCGGGCCGACATCTGCATGATCGCCGTACCGAGCCCGATGTTCTCGGTATGCGCGCCCCACCACGCCAACGGCGTCAACGCATCGGAACCGTAGGCCTCGGCCGTCCAGGTCGAATCCCAGCCGAGCTCATCGGCAGCCTTGATGGCATCCAACGCTCCGGCAGGCGGTCCGGAGCCCCAATATCCGGCCATCAATCCAAGTCGCATCAGTCCCCCTGTGTTTCGCTCGACACTTCCGGTCGAGATCCCCCAACCGCTTCCGGCACACCAACAGCGGCATGCCGACACTTCCGGTCAAGATCCCCCAACCGCTTCCGGCACACCAACAAGGCATGCCGACACTTCCGGTCGAGATCCCCCAACCGCTTCCGCCACACCAACAAGGCATGCCGACACTTCCGGTCGAGATCCCCCAACCGAATGCAGCATGCCACAGCCTTCGAAGCACCCTTGAGCCGATCGGCCCTGTCCTTCGTTTCCGCCACGCGATACCAATGGCCGTCTGGGCGTAGCGGCACACAGGAAGAGATTTCGTGATCATCGACTTGAACGAATGGGCGGGCTCCACGATTGGCGCGGACGTCGCCGTGGTGGGAACAGGCGCGACCGGGCTCGCCCTCGCGATGTCCTTCATGGAGAAGGGCCTGTCGGTCGCCATGCTCGAGACCGGCGGCTACGAGCGGACGGAAGAGGCCGAGCACCTCAGCCGAGCTGAGGTTCGCGGATCACTCCCCGTCTGGATCCAAACTCGCAGTCGGTTCCTCGGCGGCTCCACCAACTGCTGGGGCGGCAACAACAGCCCCCTCGACCCCGTCGACTTCGAACGAGACTGGGTACCGGATGCGACGTGGCCGATCGGCCTCGACGATCTCGCACCGTACGCCGAACAGGCACACGATCTTCTCCGCCTCGGCCCAACGGACTTCAGCCTCGACTTCTGGAAGAACCGCCTCAAGCGCGTGCGCGACGGACTGCTCTTCGAACACTCCGACGTGGTCACCACGAAGCTGATCCAGAAGACGAACGTCGGCCACGTCGGTGAACTGATGCAGCGGGACCTCGAGTCCTCCGCCACGCTGACCGTCTATCTGAACGCCCAGGTCACGAACCTCGAGACTCGCAGCGACGGCTCGATGGTGTCCGGCCTCGAAGTCGTCTCGCTCGACGGCTCTCGTACGGCCCGCGTCGAAGCCGCCCAGTACGTGCTCGCCGCCGGCCCGGAGAATGCCCGGCTCCTCCTGGCGAGCAACCGGCAGGATCCTCGTGGCGTCGGCAACGAATACGACCAGGTCGGCAAGTGGTGGCTGGCCCATCACAGCGCATTGCGCGGTTGGCTCGAGCCGGCCCCCGGGCTCGACTGGGAGTTCTACGACACGATGCCGTGGCCGGTCGGCGACCGCCAGGTTTTTGCCTGTCTGCAGCTCACCGAACAGGTCCAACGGCGGGAGAAGCTGCTCAACTCGGCCGCAATCCTCGAGACGTACAAGCCCCACCTCGCCTTCAACAATCGGGCGCGCAGCATCGCCGCGGTGAAGACGCGGCTCGGCCGCCACATCGAGAGCCTCGAGCCCCAAGAGCTCACGTCGGAGCTTGCGCTCGGGTTCGCCGGAGACACGGCTCGTGTCCTCGCCCGCACGGCAGACGAGCAGACTCGACGCTTCCGGAAGAAGCCGGTTCGCGCGTTCGTCCGCAACTGGTGCGAGCAGACGCCGGATCCCGACAACCGAGTCGTGCTGACGGACGAGACGGACCGCTTCGGTGTCCCGAAGATGCGCATCATCTCCAACCTGTTGCCGAGCGATCGGCACACGCTGCGGCGATCCTTCGAACTGATGGGTGAGGAGTTCGAAGCCCAGGGCTACGGCCGGCTCGTTTCCGACTTTCCCGAGGGTGACGACTGGCCCCCGGGCACGATCAGCACCGCGCACTTCATGGGCGGCACCCGAATGCACCTGGACCCGCAGCAGGGCGTCGTCGATGAGGAGTGCCGAGTACACGGCGTCGACAACCTCTGGATCGCCGGTGGTTCGGTCTTCCCGACCGCAGGCGTGTCGATGGTGACCTACACGGCAATCCTGCTGGCCTTCCGAGCAGCGGATCGAATCGTCGCCGGTGCGTCCGGAGCCGATCGGGCCACCGCCTGAGGTTCACTCCGATCGAACCAACTCGTCGTACGGGGCGGTTGCCGCCCAGATCTCCCGATCACGCGACAGGAGGATCGTTCCCTCGGCGTTGAGCCAGAGATGGTCGTCCTCGGTGACGGAACGCCCGCCCGGTTGCACGATGGTGATGCCGGCTTCCGGTTCCCACCGCTTCAGCTGGAGGCTCGGCGGCGACGACACGAAGAAGTCGAGGTCGACGGAGAGGAACATGGCGCCGCCTCCCGTGGATTCCGCCTCGACCACGAGTTCGCTCGCCCCGGTCGGGATTCTGGTCGCTTCGGCGTCGCCGGCCGACCCGGCGTACAGCCACGAGCTGAGATCGTTGACGAGCTGATCCGCCGTCCCGAGATCCTCCGTCGTGAGGGTGGGGCCGGCCTGCACGATCCACTCCGTGCCGTTGAGCGAGCCACGGCTCACCTCGAGTGGCACCTCGGTCGTGCCGAGCCACTCCCACACCTCGCCGGACCGCCGGGACACCGAGATCCAGGTGGTTTCGTCTTCGCCCTCGCCTGAGCCGGAGGTGGCGGACAACAGGAGCAGGCCCTCGTCACCGATCGAGAGATCGAGAATGCGACCCGCACCGACCTCGCCCTGGGCCACCGGCGTCCACTCGTCGGTGGAATCTCCGTCGAGGCGCAACTCGTGGAGCCGTCCGTCGAAGGCGGACAACAACACGCCGGGCCGATCAGGATCGGATCCAGCCCGCTCGAAGGAGGCCGGCGAAACGTCGACGATCGTCCGCTCCGCCGCTGCAACATCGAGCCGGGCGAGCGCAGGCCCATCGGGCGTGATCGCCCGCACGATTGCGGCATCTGCATCGATGGCCAGCACGGAGCCGAACTGCACGTCCGGCGCCGCGTACGTGAGGTCACCGGCAGAAGATCGGACGACCAACGCATCACCGGCCGCCGCGATGGCGGCCGAGCCGCGGTTCGAAACCGCAAGGTACGGGCCCACCCCATCGACGGCATCGAAGAGCTCGTACCAGATCGTTCCGGTGTCGCTGCGCAGGACCCGCTCCTGGCCGAGATAGGTGATGCCATGGCTGTCCCGTTGAATGCTCACGGCATCGTCGGGCAGCGGCTGATCGATCCCCAGTTGGACCCAACCGTCGGCCTCGGTCCACCGGGACACCGTGTAGCGCTGATCGGCGAGATGGGTGGCGAGCAGTCCGTCCCCAACCACGGCGATGGACCGAATCGTGCAGACGCCCTGCGTTTCCGGACACGGCCGGAACGGCACGTCGACCGGGCTTCCGCCTTCGGGAAGCCACAGGAGAAAGCGCTCGGTCCGTGAGAGATCGTCTGCCCAGCCGAGCGACCCGAGGAACGCGTTGGCCGTCGCAGAAGTGGAGACGGCGTCGAGCTCCACTGCGGTGGCTCCCCGCGGCAGCTCGAACTTCAACCGAGTCCACTCCGTCCCGTCGAACGATGCGAACGCTGCGTCCTCGAGGAGCCCGACCTTTCCGATGGCAAGCCATCCGGTCTCGGTTGTCTCGAGCTGGTTCGCGAAGAATCCGAACGGCAGGTTCGTCGGCGTGGTCGTCTCCCACGAGAGGCCGTCGTCCGATTCGAACCAACCGATGGACCCGTTGATGTTGGTGAGCCCGACGAAACCGCGGTCGCCCGTGCCTGCCGCGAGCACCGGAAGATCCCATTCGCCGTCCGCCACCGGCGTCACCAGGATCTGCGGTCGCCGGGTCTGGTCGATGGCCCGTGCAATCGTGACCTGACGGGTGCCGTCGACCACCGCCGAGATCGTCAACTCGCCATCGTCGATGAGCAGCACTCCGAGCTCGCTCACCCCCGGGAACGTGAAGGCCTCCCACGTTCCGTTGCCGGTCGACAGGTGGAACCCGCCGGCGTCCGGTTCGTTGGCGGAGGCGATGATGCCGCCGCCGTTGAGGATGGGGTCGAGCTGGTTGACGCCCTCGAGTTCGGATGCATCCGCGTAGAGCATCCAGTCGTCGTACGGGGCGTTCGCCGCCCACGCGCGCAGTCCGTCGATCAGCCAGATCGTTCCATCGCCTGATCGCACCAACCGGCTGTCGCCATCGAGATCTGCGTCCGCCGGTGTGATGTCCACCGATTCGCCCGCGGTCAGCCGGAGCAGGCGGGTCGGCAATTCGATGCCGGACGGCGTGCTGAAGAAGTCCACCGTGCTCGAAATCACGACGGCGCCATCGTCAACCGCCACATGGGCGCGGACGCGATCGTTGTCCGCAAGTCGGGCCCGCACAGTGCCGCCATCACCCGCCACCCACACCCGGTCCCCCACCTGTTCGAGGGCGGTTGCGTCATCGCCGGCCGGAGAATCACCCGGCCCGGCGAGCACCGCCCAGGACCGACCGTTCAGCGAACCGCGGTGGACCCGCTGAGGCACGACGAACTCGTCGAACACCTTCCAGACGACGCCATCTGTCGACCGGCGGATCTGCAGCTGCGTGGCCGACGCGTCCGTCCCGGTCGGCGACTCCAGCGCGACCAGCACATTGACGCCGTCGCCCACGCTTGCCGCGTCGAGCACCCGACCGCCTCCCACGTCCACCCGTTCCCACCCGATGGGGCCGTCGGCGGCGTAGAGAAGCTCGCCCGACGTGCCGTACCAACCGTTGATCCCCTCGACGACGACACCGAAGAGCGGCACGTCGCCGATCCACACCCGCTCCTCGTCGCTCAATCGGAGGTCACCGATGAGCGGAGCGTCGACCTGCTCTTCTTCCTGCGCATCGTCGACGGTTCCCCCGCCGCTGACGGCGAGAAGGCCAACGAAACCGGCAGCGAGACCAACCAGCAGTGCGATGAGGGCGAGCGGTTGTGCTGTCGGCGCAACGGGTGCGGGCGCAATCGCGCTCGCCTCGCCCGAGTCATCCAACTCGATGCGAACACTGGACCGCTGACCGGCGTCGCTCATCCCGACGGACCGATCGGCTCCTCGAGGTCCACCCGGAGCAGCTCGTTGCGGGTACCGCGGAAGTCCCGGAACACCACGTAGTCGTCCGTCGCCAGCACCGCCTCGAACACGACGCCGGACGGAACGTCGATCCGAAGCCAGTCGCCGCCCTCACGGCTCACCCAGATGCGACCCGAGTTCAGATCGGAGAAGGTCAGCAGGTCCGAGCCGCGCAGCACCCGGATCTCCGAGCCGAGCGGAATGTCGCCGTTCGGCCCGTCGGCCACCACCGACCAAGCCTCGTAGGGCGGGTCGGCGGCGTGGAGCCCGTTGGTCTGCGACAGATACACCCGACCATCCGCTCCCGGAAGAAGCTGGTCGCCGAACGGCTGCCCTTCGACCGGCGCGTTCTCGATCTCTCGGATCGAACCGTCGACGCCGTAGTGGCGGAGCTGCGCGAAGAGGCCGGCGGTCAGCAGACGGACCGGATCTGCGATGGCGTCCGAGGCATCGATCACAAGCGCAAGAAACCCGTCGGCGGCGGGAGAGATTCCGACGAGGCTCGTCGCCGGCGGAAGCAGGATCGTGGTGGGTGCACCACCGGCCACCGACACGTTGACGAAGTACCTGAAGCGCAGCACCTGTCCGGCAAAGGCAATCCGGTCCTCGACCTCGTTGCTCACCGCGTCCAACCGCAAGAGTTCGTCGCCGTCGCAGTCGTAGACGATGAAGTTGAGGAGACCATTCGGCTCGACACCGCAGACCTGCGCGGCCGTCTCCGCATCGAGGAATTCGGTCAACACCTCGCTCACCGCCGGAATCGGTTCGGTGGATGGCGCCTCGGCCAGCACGAGGGTCACGTCGCCTGTCTCGAAGATGGCAAAGGTCTCGCCCGCGCCGGAGAAGGCCGCCGGCTCGGTGCGCTCCCAGTCGACGGCATCATCGGATGTCCAGCGATCGAGTGAGAATCGGCCCTCGGGCGCGTCGGCCGAATCGACGAGTGCGCTGAACTGGCCGTCGGCGCCACGACGCACCCGCAGCAACGCACCGTCGGGCAGGTTCGATTCGACGCGATCCCAGTTGAGGCCGTCGGTGGAGCGGACGAGACGGCCTCCGCTGCGTGGGCCCTCCATCGCCAACCACCCGAAGTCGGCTGGCACCGGTGAACTGAGGAAGCCGCGCTGAGGTGTCCATTCCGAAACACCTTCGAACTCCGAGGTGGACACGGATGCAGTCGTGGAGGGGCCGCTCACCGTTGTCGAGGTCGAGGTCGTCGATGACGTCGCCGCGATCGGCGTGTCCGCCGCAGTTCGCCCGGACTCCGGGCGGCCGACGAAGACAAGCGCAGCCACCGCCGCAGCGGCGACCGCCAGCACCATCGGCAGGTACCGCCGACCCCCGCCCGACGGCGCTGGAGCAGCAGGGTCGCGGTCGCCCGCAGGGTCGTCCAGTTCGATCCGTACGGAGCCGTTCCCGTCGGACCCGGACATCAGCGGCGACCGTCCCATGACATGGCCACCCACCGTATGCCCCCGGGGACCGGGAGGTCTGCTCAGGAGCGGAGCTCCTGACACCGTCTTCCCGGCGCAACCTGTCAAAGTAGTGCGATGCGTTCTGCCACCCCCCGCTCCATTCTCGCTGCGCTCTGCGCACTCCTTCTTCTTGCGAGCGCCTGCTCGTCCTCGTCCACCGAGACGGACGACGCCAGTGCGGAACCCACCGACGAGGTGGCCGACACCGACGCCAGCGACGACTCGGCCGTACCCGACGGCGATGCCCCCGCCGATCCGGCCCTCGTCGAGCAGTACGGATTCTCGTTGACCGGCACGCCGATGTCCGCCGACCACACCGCCTGCATGCTCGACCTCGCCGACGGCGATACCCAGCTCACGGCGGCCTTCAACGGCTCCAGCTTCACCCCCGAAGCCTTCACGGCACTGGCCATCTCCATTCACTCGTGCGTGGAGCACGACACGCTCGCCGCCTCGTTGCTCGCGCTCGGCGGAGCCGACGACGAAGCGACCCAGGCCACCTTCTCCGAATGTGCGCTCGAGGAAATCGACGACGCAACGGACGGCGACCTGACCTACGTGGGCCTCGCGGCGCTGCGGGTCAGCTTCCCGGTGCCCGAAGGTGCGGCGGAATCCACCGTCTCTGCTGCGGCGAACTGCGTGCCGGTCTCGGGCGTGGCCAACCAGGTTGCTGCGGCGACCGAACAGGGTTCCGGATTCCTCATCGAGGTGGACCGTGACTGCCTGAGCGACGGGATCGACGACGCTTTCCTCTCCAGCTTCTGGGAGTCCATCGTCGCCAACGAAGAGACCGAAGGCCTGACCGACCTCGTCGGCGACTGCTCGGACGAGTACGACAGCGGCCTGCCGAAGGAAATCCCCGCGGACTTCGTCCCGTGGAGCGGTGAAGGTGCGCTGGCCGGCGTGGATCCGTTCACCCGCAATGCCGCCTACGACGCCGCGCCGCCCATGGTGATCGACACCGAGCAGGACTACGAGGCCGTGCTCACGACGGGCGACGGCGAGATTCGTGTCCGACTGTTCACCGAGGCGGCGCCGATCACCGTGAACAACTTCGTTGCGCTGGCCCAGGACGGCTACTACGACGGCACCACTTTCCACCGGGTGATCGAGGGCTTCATGGCGCAGGCCGGCGATCCGACCGGTCTCGGCACCGGCGGCCCCGGCTACCAGTTCGAAGACGAGGCGACCGGCCTGCTCGACATCGACCGCCGCGGCCTCCTCGCCATGGCGAACAGCGGGCCGAACACCAACGGCAGCCAGTTCTTCATCACGTTCGACGCCGCGACGCACCTGAACGGCAACCACACCGTGTTCGGCTCGGTCACGGCCGGCGACGACGTGCTCGCCCAGGTCGACCTTCGCGACCCGCAGCTCCCGACCAGCCGCGGCGAGCAGCTGATCAGCGTGGAGATCGTCGAACTCGGCTGACCGGCCGCGGCGGCAACGTTGCCGGGGTGCTAGAACCCAACGATGGACGAACGCCTGACAAACGAATCGGTCGAGCTGCTGCAGCAGCTCATCCGCAACGAGTGTGTGAACGACGGCACGATCGAGGGAACCGGTCACGAGTCCCGCAACGCCGACACGCTCCAGCAGGTCATCGAGGGCGTCGGCCTCGACGTGCAGCGGTGGGAACCGGTCGACGACCGTGCATCGATCGTCGCCCGTATCGAAGGTTCCGATCCCGACGCGCCCAGCATCTGCCTGATGGGCCACACCGACGTCGTCCCCGTCAACGAGGACGGCTGGGACAACGACCCGTTCGGCGGCGAATTGATCGATGGCGAAGTCTGGGGCCGCGGCGCCGTGGACATGTTGAACCTCACCTCGTCCATGGCGGTTGCGTTCCGCCACCTGGCCGACACGAACTTCAAGCCCAAGGGCGACGTGATCTTCTTCGGCGTGGCCGACGAGGAGGCGGGATCGAAGGTCGGTGCGCAGTGGTTCGCCGAGAACGAACCGGATGCGATCCGCGCCGACTACGTGCTCACCGAGAACGGCGGCCTCCACAGCGGTTCCCCCGAGGCACCGTCGATCGGCATGAACGTCGGCGAGAAGGGCATCGAATGGCGCACGCTTCGGGTTCGGGGCACGCCGGGCCATGGCAGCCGACCGTTCCGGAGCGACAACGCGCTCGTCACGGCCGCCGCCGTCGTGCAACGACTGTCCGAGTATCGCCCGGCGCCGAAGTTCACCGAGCTGTGGCGCAACCAGGTCGCCGCGATGCGTCTCGATGAGGAGACCACGGCGATCCTGCTCGACGAGTCTCGGCTCAACGACCACCTCGCCGAGCATCCGCTGCCCGACGTCGCCGGCCATCTGTGGAGCTGCACCCACTGCACGTTCTCACCGAACATGGTCGGTTCGCCGACGACGCTGAAGTCGAACGTCATCCCGGACACGATCGACATCACGGTCGACATTCGAACGCTGCCGGGCGAAGGCCCCGAGGAGATCCAGGCCCACCTCGATGCCGCCTTGGGCGACCTGGCGGATCGGGTGGAGACGTCGATCGACATCCGTCACCCGTCCTCGATCAGCCGACACGACACGCCGCTGTGGGACAGCATGCAGAAGGCCGTGAACACGCCGTTTCCGACGGCCACGCTCAACCCGTCGATGATCGTCGGGTTCACCGACTCCCGCGTCTACCGGGAGATGGGATCGATCGCCTACGGAGCCGGGCTGTTCAGCCCGAGCCTGGAGCCCGGCGAGTTCGGAAGCCGCTTCCACGGCCACAACGAACGGATCGACGTGGAATCGATGGCGCTCACGACGCAGTTCTTCATCGACGTCGTCAAGGACATGCAGGGCGCATGATCGAGACCGACTGGGTGGTCATCACCGGTCCGCCCTCCTCGGGCAAGACGACGCTGCTGAACCTGTTCGCCGAAGCCGGACACCCGGTGTCGCACGATTCGACCCGCCAGTTGATCGCCGACGTCACCGCCGCCGGCCGTGATGCCGAGGAGTTCAGGTTCGCCGACGACTTCCAGCCGCGCGTGCTCGAGGCGATGTCGGCGGCCGAGCACCGTCTGGAACCGTCCGACCGGGTGTTCCTCGAATACGCGCTCCCGTGCAACATCGCCTTCCATCGAACCGAAGCGCTCGAGCTCACGCCGGGCCTGGCGGAGGCGGCGACCCGATTCCGCTATGCAGCCGTGTTCATCCTGGACCCGGTCGGTTGGGAGACGGACGAACAACGGGTCGAGGACGCCGAGTATCAGGCGGCCGTGCACCAACACATGTGGGACGTGTACCGGGAGCACGGCTACGAGCCGATTCGGTTGGAGGCCGTCAGCCCGGCGGAACGCTTCGATCGTGTCCGGGCAGCATTGGCGCACTGACGTCAATCGTCGAGCGCGGCGAGTCGCTCCCTTGCGTAGTCGGGTTCCACCACCCAGGCGTTCGCAGCTTCCCAGGCGTCGCTGAGCTGCAGCGCCCGCCGATGGTCGCCGTCAGGAAGCACTTGAACGCCGAGGTTGGAGAGGTCGTGCCACAGCACGTCGCGGCGGCTTTCGTCGAAATCGAGCAGCCCAACGCGTCCGTCCGGGAGGATGCGCAGATTCGATGGCGCTGGGTCGCCGTGGATCACCCCGATCGGCGCGTCGGCGAAGGAGCGGAAGAGTTGCAGGACCCGGTGGGCGACATCGTCCGGGAGCGTCGCCAGGTCGGCGTCGACGCTGACGCTGGTACGGTCGAGCTCGAGGACGGTGAGGCAGCCGGGTCGTTGCGGATGTTCGGCGAGTTCGGTGTGCAGCCGTTGCAGCTCTCGACCGACTGCGGCCCACTCCGATGGCGATGCGGGAGCTTGACCGTCGATCCACCGCTGGACGACCAGACCGTCGTGGGATGGCCGGCCGTCGTCCGTCGGGTGCACGGCCGGCACCGTGAAACCCAGCTGGTCCAGCCGGTCGATGAGGTCGAGCTCCCAGTGCAAGGACGCGGCGTTGCGTCGGCTTCGGCGGACCGAAACGGCCTGTCCGTTGAGCGACGCCCGCCAGACCTCGTTCCGGTTGCCCTCCTCGACGGGTTCCACCAGCTCCAGGCCCCGCCACGCATCAATGCCGTCCACACCCCATCTTCGCAAAGTGCCTGGCACCTTTCACCCCGCAAGAGGCCTGGCACCTTTTGGGTCAAAAGGTGCCAGGCTCCTTCGAGGGTTCAAGGTGCCAGGCACCGTTGAGACGTCAGGATTGGCGGCGGCTGGCGAGGAAGGCGCCGGCGATCGTGAGTACTGCGCCGGCGAGCGCCCCGACCGACACGATGTCGTCGCGGAAGACGATGCCCAGGACGAGCGAGACCACCGGAATCAGGTAGGTGATGAACGACGCCCGGATGCCGCCAACCCGGCCGACCAACGTCGACATGATCCAATAGGCGGCCCCGGTTCCGACGGCACCGAGGAAGACGACCGACAGGATCGGCCCAGCCGACCACTCGTTGTCGCCCAGATTCCACAGTCCCAGGGGCAGCACCCACAGAGACGCAAGCCCGAGCACGCCGCTCATCAACACGACGGCGCCGTATTTCGCCTGCAGCGGAGCCGCCAGGTTGATCGCGAAGCCATAACAGACGGTTGCGGCAAGAACGAGCAGCACCCCTTGTGCCTCCGATGCGTCGCCACCGCCGGAGGAGATGCTGATGAGCAGGATGCCGGCGAAGCCGATTGCAATCCCGGCCAGCTGCACGCCCCGCGGTGCCACCTTCAGGAGCACCGTTGACACGATGGCCACGAAGACCGGAACCGCTCCGTTGAGCAGACCGGTCACCGCCGAGTTGATGTGTTCCTGCGCCAGGGGAAACAGCGTGAACGGGATCCCGACCCAGAGAACGGAGAGCAGGATCAGGCGGCCGCGGTCCTGCCGCTCGATCGAACGGCCCGGCGGGCGAAGGGCTCGAAACAGCCACAAGACGAGCGCGCCGAGCGAAACCCGGCCGAGCGTCACC
>JAHDEJ010000032.1:18764-25787 GCA_020628865.1 Acidimicrobiales bacterium | reverse complement strand
GGCTCGAAACAGCCACAAGACGAGCGCGCCGAGCGAAACCCGGCCGAGCGTCACCATTCCCGGCGTCAGCCCCTCGAGCGCAAAGGCGATCAACAGGAACGACGAGCCCCAGATCAACGAGATCCCGAAAAACAGGCTCCAGTCCCCGGGAGTGAACTCGTCGGTGTTGTCCGCCTCAGCCGCCGCGAACATGCGGGTCTTCTCGCTCATCGGGACCATCCTGCCGGGCACGGAACGGATTCCACCGGCGGAAATCGGACACGAAGCCCGCAGGACGGATTCAGTCGGCAGCCGTCGACGGAGCGAACGACCCCGGCGGACGCGTCTCCAGCAGACCGATTCGACCGATGTCCAACGACCGCAACGCTTCGGACGTTCGAACCCGAGAGGCGGTGAGCGTCGCCGCACGGGCGGCGCTGATCGTCGGATCGGCCAACCCCTCGATCACCGGAACGATGGTGAAGTCGGGCCGATCCACCCACGTCGGCACGTACGTCAGCCAGGTGCGAAATCCCGTGATCGTTCCGTCGGTTCCCCGCTCTTCCTGCAGGTGCACTTCCATGATCACGCCATCCTGCGATCCGGCGGCGCAGCAGTTCACCGACTGATTCGAGATGAAGTTGCCCAACCCGTAGACCACGAACCGGCCGTCGATCTGATCGACGGGCTGCACCACATGGGCATGGTGCCCGATGATGAGATCAACGTCGCCGCCGGCGAGCAACGCCTCGGCGAGCGCCACCTGGTCGTTGTTCGGCTGCGTTCGATACTCGGTCCCCCAATGGAGCGAGACGATCACGTACTCCGCACCGGCGCCCCGAGCGGCCGCCGCATCGGCGGTGATGTCGGATGCATCGATCGTGTTGACCAGCCACGGCATGTCGGCCGGCAGCCGGAACCCGTTGAGGCCATAGGTGTAGCTGAGGTTCGCCACCGCGATTCCTGCAGCGTCGTAGACGGTCGGCTGCGCCTGCTCTTCCGCGGAACGCGCCATGCCGCTGTGCGAAAGGCCGGCAGCATCGAGCACATCGAGCGTGTCGATGACGCCCTGTGCCCGCCGGTCGAGGCTGTGGTTCGAGGCCGTGGTGCAACCGTCGTAGCCGGCGGCCTTCAGGCCGGCGGCCAGGTCGCCGGGCACATTGAAGGTCGGGTAGCCGCTGAGGTCGGAATTGTCGGGAGACAACGGGGTCTCGAGATGACAGATCGCCACGTCGGCATCGTTCAGGTACGGCGCGACGAGCCGAAAGAACGGCGCGAAGTCGTACTCCACATCGGTGCCACCGGCCCACGTTGCGGCCTGACGCACGATGCCCCGATGCGACAGCGTGTCTCCCGTGAAGGCAAGCGTCGCAGTCCGCAGCGGCGGGAGTGTCGTGGTCGTCGGCGGACGAGTGGTCGACGCCGGAGCTGCCGCAGCCACCGTGGTGGGTGGGCTCGTCGTCGTGGGCGCCGCCAACCGGGCACCCTGTACCTCGGTGATCGGGGCCGCGGCCTCGGAGAGTCGACTTTGCGCGGTCGCCCCGAGCCACAGCATGAGCCCCGCACCGAGCAGTCCGACGAGAAGCAGCACCGGCCGGGGTGCTCGAGCGATCAGACCCTCGATTCCCACCTGGTGGTGTCCCCCTGGCTTCCCCGCATGCTCCGCCATGGCCACAACGTAGCTGCCCTACACTTTCGGGGTGCAGAACTCGAAGCTGATCATTCAGATCCCCTGCCTCAACGAGGAGGAGCAGCTTCCCACCACCCTCGCAGAACTCCCGCGTGAGATCGATGGTTTCGACAGCGTCGAGTGGCTGGTGATCGACGACGGCAGCACGGACCGCACCGTCGAAGTCGCCCGAGCCCACGGCGTCGACCACATCGTGAGCCTGCCGCAGAACATGGGGCTCGCACGCGCCTTTCAGCTCGGCCTGGACGCCGCACTCCGGCTGGGTGCCGACGTGATCGTCAACACGGACGCCGACAACCAATACCCGGGTTCCGCGATCGCCGACCTCGTTCGCCCGATCGTCGAGCGCCGTTCCGATGTCACGGTGGGCGACCGGGATGTGGCCAATGTCGAGGAGTTCTCCTGGCTGAAGCGCCGACTGCAGGTGCTCGGGAGCTGGGCCGTCAGCAAGGCGGCGGGTCAGCACATCGCCGATGCGACCTCGGGGTTCCGCGCCTACAACCGACCCTCGGCGCAGTCGATCGCCATCGTCAACCGGTACACGTACACGATCGAGTCACTCATCCAGCTCTCGAAAAAGGGCTTCTCGACGGTGTCGGTTCCGATCACCTCGAACGCTGCCACCCGGGACTCTCGACTCTTCTCGTCGACCTTCACCTACATCCGCAAGAACGCAGTCACGATCCTGCGGGTCTTCGCCTCCTACGAACCGCTGCGCTTCTTCGGCCCGATCGCCTTCCTGCTGTTTCTCGGCGCAATCGGCGCCTTCATGCCCTTCACGCTCGACGCGTTGATCAACGGCGACACGACCGGCCATCTCCAGTCGATCATCGTGGGTGCCATCCTTCTGATCGGCGCGATCCAAGTGGCGGTCCTCGGCGTGGTCGCCGACCTCATCCACGGTCAACGCGTCGTGTCGGAACGGATCCTGCATCGCGTTCGGGATGTCGGATCGGATCTTGCAAACGCCCAGTATCTGCTCGACGATCCAGACGACGACTGATCGAGCTCAGCCGGGTGGAACGGCCCGGGTCCAGATCTGGCAGAGCCGCACCCTCGGTCCCTGCTCGAACTTCTCGGGAACCGCTTCGAGAAGCGCGTACCCCTCCGGATCGATGCGAGGGTCGATGCAGACGGTGTCGATCTCGAGCGCGTCCAACGCTTCGATCGGATCGACGAGCGGCTCGCCGCCGTCCACCTGACGGGCGAGTTCGTTTCGGAGCTCCACGTTGAAGTCGTCGGACGTCCCTGACCGTCCGTACGAACCGAGCAACCGCTGACGCGCGTACGTCGGGAAGATGTCGGCGGTGAGCATCGTCGTGGCGATCTCGACGCGTTCGGTCGCCAGGTACCGCCCACCCTCCGGCGTCGCTTCGATGATGAGCTCGGCGCCCCGAATCCACCGGTTCTGGAGATCCCACGGTGCTGGAAACTCCTGATCGGTTCGTGCGGCCACCGGCAGCGCGGAGGCGAGGATCGCGACAAGCACGATGGCCCCCGCCGACCGGCCGACGACCGGCAGCGGCCGATCGAGGGCATCGACGGCCAAGCCGATCACCAGGCTTGCGGGCAGGATCCATCCGAACCGCCAGGCGAGGAAGTTCAGCCGAAGCACGTCGTCGAAGAGGGGTGTGAACAGCAGCGGGTTGAACAGCAGCACGAACAGACCGAGGGCAACGAGCGTGAAGAAGGCCCGTTGCATGGCGGTTCGGCCGAGCAGCACGACGATCACGAGCGAGAAGATCACCAACAGGCCACCCATCCCCCACTCGACGACGGCATCGGTTCGCGCACTCACGAGACGCCTCGCCCACGCATTCTCGGGGCCGGCGAACCGGGTGTTGGTCGGGTCTGTCTGACTCGCGCTGGACTGGAACCAGAACGCAAAGAGGGTGAAGCCGAGCGAGACGGCGAGCGGCATCGCACCAAGCAGGCGCTCCCGGTTGCCGATGTCCTCGCAGCCACGAACCACGAGAAGTCCCGCCACGAGCATGGCCATCCCGGCGCCGACGGCGGGCGCGCCGGCGGTCGGCGTGAGACCGAGCGCAGCGACCATCGCCGCCACGGCGACGAGAAGCCGGCGCGGCGATGGTGCAGCCCAGTACCGCACGCCGGCCCCGATCACCATGGGCATCGCCACCAGCACCAACACGCCCTTGCCCTGGAAGATCTTGTCGATGAGGAGGATGGAATCGCCGAACGCCTCGAGGTGCACAATCGCCGCCGCCGCAACCAGACCGACGACGTCGGGGCGGCGGGCGCCGAACGCCTGGGCCGCGTACCGATTGGCGGCCGGAATCAGCGCAGCAGCGAGCGGGGCCATGACGAGGTAGAGCACCGTCGCGTGGTGGATGCCGGAGACGCCCGAGAGCATTCCGGCGAGCGGTTCCCAGGCCGAGAGCACGTCGGCGAGCGGCACGTGCGGCTCGCTCGGCGTACCGAAGATGTGGTTCTCCACCCGGAACGTCGATGCGTCGCCGGCGTAGTGGGCCGCCTTGTTCGCATAGTACGAATCGTCCGGGTTGAACTGCCGGGTGAATGCCGTCCACGCCCCGAACCCGACGCCGACCAACGCCACGTTCCACTCGCTCCGCCAGTGCGACACCCCGGCGCCGGCTTCGACCGTCGACGCTCGGAGCTCCCGACCGGCCGACACGATCGCGACCGCAGACACGACTGCGATGAACGCCGTCCAGCTGACGGAGTGGGCGACCGCCGCAGCAGCGGCGACGACCGGAACGACGATCCAACGGCGATCCCCGACCGACGTCGGCGATCGGTCCGTGCGGTCGGCCAGCCACCACGCAAGCGCCGCAAGTCCCGCCAACACGAACCTGCCGCCGGCGCCGAGCGGCTCCACGAGCCATCCCAACAACAGAATGCCGGCGATCACCCAACCCACCGGCGAACCGCGTCGAGCAGCAGCTGCGCCCTCGGATCCACTGGGCCCTGACGCCGGCCGACGGCGGAGCGCCACCCCGACGACCACGGCGAGACCGAGCGAGACGGGCAGCGCAAACGCCCAGCCGATCCCCGCCCACAGGCCGAGGAGGAACGCGACCGTCCAGAGCGCGTAGGCGACCACGACGACCTCGATCGGGGTCAGGCGATCGTCTCCATCGAGCCCCGCTTGGACCGACTGCTCCGATCGGGCGGCGTCGACCGCGGCGGGGGACGGCGAGTTCATGACCCGATGACGCTACCAGCTCCGACCTGGGGCCTCGGCGCGTTCGACGGTCTCAGATCTCGGGGCTCAGCTGCAGGTCGACCGCCGACGCCAACGGCATTCGGGTCGGAACCAACCCCTCCTGGGGAACACGCACGATCGGTTCACACCCGGACGCACCGGCCTCGCCGCACGAGCAGCGCGATCCGCCACCGCCGGACGCACACTCCCACACCAGGTTCTGATCGTCGCGACCGCTGCCGTCACAACGATCACACGTTGCGGCGCCCGACGCTGCTCCGGTGCCGTCGCACATGGGGCACACGGCCAGGTAGGTCAAGTAGGTCCGGATGACGTTTTCGGCCTCACGCCACGACAACGAACGGACCTCGGTCGAGGCGATACGGATGGCCAACTCGTGGTTCATATTTCCTTCAAGCCAACCCCGTCAGCGGACAGAGTACGGATCCCAGCGCTTCGACACGTGGACCGATTAAAGGTTTTTGAGGATCGTCCCGAAGCTTCTCGCACCACACCGGTTCTGAGCC
The DNA here is from genome assembly GCA_020628865.1 of Acidimicrobiales bacterium. Lineage (GTDB taxonomy): Bacteria > Actinomycetota > Acidimicrobiia > Acidimicrobiales > SHLQ01 > SHLQ01. The sequence goes on along the minus strand of JAHDEJ010000032.1, from coordinate 20,404 downwards.
GTTCGACCTGCTCCCTCGGGTCAAACAGCTCAGGCCGGATGGCCCACCCGCCCCGCCACCTCAGGACCTCCCGCGTGTTCGTTTTCCTGCTGCAGCTCCGCGACCTTCTCGTGCATCACCGGCTGCATCTCTTCCTGCTGTACATCTTCCTGATCTGGATCGTCTGGATGTGGAAAGCCGGGCTGTCCCGCCTATACAAGCCGTACACGGGAGACGCCGACGTGACGAGTTCGGTGATCATCCCGGTCGTGGACGAGCCAGAGGATCTGTTCCGCGATGTGCTCACCCGAATCATCGGTCAGCAACCGGACGAGATTCACGTGGTCATCAACGGGCCTCGCAACCTCGAGCTCGAACGCATCTGCGCAGACTTCCCCGAAGTCCAGACGACGTGGACCGAAACACCGGGCAAGCGAAACGCCCTCCGCATCGGTGTCGAGAACTCCGTCTCCGACATCTGTGTGCTCGTCGACTCCGACACCATCTGGACGAAGGACACGCTCCCGGAACTCCTGCGCCCCTTCAGCGAGCCGGACATCGGCGGCGTCACCACCAAACAGCGGATCCTCCAGCCCGACCGCCACGTCCTCACCCGATGGGCGGACTGGATGGAGTCGCTGCGCAACGAGTACGCCATGCCGGCCATGTCGGTGCTCGGCACCGTCGGCTGTCTCCCCGGACGGACGATCGCCTTCCGCCGAGACATGCTCGAGGAGGGCATGGACAACTTCCTCCACGCCCGCTTCCTCGGCATCTTCCTCGAGGTCAGCGATGACCGAACGCTGACGAACGAGTGCCTCAAGCTCGGGTACCGAACCGTGTACCAGTCCTCCAGCCTCGTCTACACGGACGCGCCGCTGTCGTGGAAGAAGATGGCGAAACAGCAGCTTCGATGGGCGCGCGGTTCCCAGTACAACACGCTCCGAATGTTCCCCTGGATGCTGAAGAACGCTCGACCCCTCGCCTTCTTCTACCTGGCCGACATCGTGCTGCCCTTCCTCCTCCTCGGCGCCTACGTCGGCTGGTTCGTCCGTCAGTTCATCATCAGCGACATCGACCTCTTCGAACCGTTGGTCAACAACTACGGCCGGGTCGGCGGTGGCCTGCTCGTCGCCGTGCTCTCGATCATCGCCTCGATCGCAAGCTCAGCGCTCCGGCAGTCCCGGCATCTGCGGCAGACCCCGAGCGACCTCTGGCGAATCCCCACCTTCCTGCTCATCTCCACCTTCATGCTCATGCCCATCCGCATGCTCGGCTTCACCCGAATGGCGCACAACAGCGGCTGGGGCACCCGCGCCGGTGGATTCGCCGGCGAGAAGATCCGCAACCCCCAGGCCCTCATCCCCTACTGCCTCGCCATCGCCATGGTCCTCGGCATGTCCCTGTACCAACCCTGATTCTCGCTCGGCACTCCCGGCCGAGATCCCTGAGTCTCGCTCGGCACTACCGGCCGAGATCGCTCAACCCGCTCACCTCCCCCAACGACTCTCCCTCAACCCTCCTCCGAACGACTCGCCTCAACCCCGTCAGTTCCCCCAGTGCTGGCCCCCACTCCAGCTGCTGGGCCGCTCCTCGCTCTTCCCCCAAACCCCTGGTCCGCAATGGCGCGGTCCGTTCCATCCCCGCCAACCCGTCAAGGA
>JAHDEJ010000032.1:0-18664 GCA_020628865.1 Acidimicrobiales bacterium | reverse complement strand
AAACCCCTGGTCCGCAATGGCGCGGTCCGTTCCATCCCCGCCAACCCGTCAAGGAAACCGCCCATGTCCAATGCCCAGACCGGCCTCCGATCCGCCTTCGCGATCGGCGGGCCGCTCTTCAACCTCGGCCTGATCGTCGTCCTCGGCGCCATCAGCTTCGTTGCCGTTGCGCTCCCCGAGCGTTCCCCCGAAGAAGGTGAACTCGACCTCGTCGGCCCGGCCGCGCTCGCCTTCGTCGACGAGACCTCCACAACGACCACGACGTCGATCGCGCCGACGACCACGACGACCGTCGCCCCGGACACCTTCGACACCGACGACCTGTCGGCGGTCAACGAACTGCTCGCGGAGCTCATCGACGCGGCGAACGACCCGAACCGTCCCACCGCCGACTACCCGGCTCCTGAACCCGAACCGACGGTGCAGGTGATCTATCGGGAGGTTCCGGTGGCGGCGACGCCGGCGAGCCCTCCCCGGCCCGAGTGCACCGACTACGCCACCCGCCGGGAGGCACAAGCGGCGTTCGCCGAGGACCCGGTCGGGCTCGCCCACTTCGACGGCGACGGCGACGGCTCGGCCTGCGAACACATCCCCGACCCCGACGCGCTGCAGCTGCTCGTGTGCAGCGACTTCAGCCAGCAACCCGAGGCTCAGGTCGTGTTCGACTCCGACCGCGAAACCTACGGCTTCATGGACGGCGACGGCGACGGCCGGGCCTGCGAACAGCTGCCCGGCGCTCCCCCCGAACTTCCGCAGGCACCCGAACCTCCCCAGGTGCTCTCGGCCACCGCAGTCCGCGAGCAGCAGGGCGTCTTCGGGTTCCACACGCGAGAGGCTCCCTGGTGGATGGGCGAGCTCGACTACGTGACCAGGCTCATCGGCAAGGCCCCGAACAACCTCCTGTTCTTCTCCAACTGGGGCACCGGGTTCCCGGCGGAACAGGTGACCAACACGTGGGAGCGCGGCATGACGCCACAGATCGCCTGGGAGCCCGTGATTCCTGGAGCCGACTCGCAGCCGAAACTGATCGAGATCATCAACGGCGAGCACGACGCCTACATCGACGCCTGGGCAGCCGACGCCGCCGCCCATGGTCAGCCGATCGTCCTCCGCTTCGCATCGGAGATGAACGGCGACTGGTACCCGTGGTCCGAGCGCAGCTACGGCAACGGCGCCGGTGAGTTCGCCCAGGTGTGGCGTCACGTCCACGGCCGGTTCGAAGCGGCCGGCGCCGACAACGTCATCTGGCTCTGGAGCGTCAACCGTGTCGACAACCAGCCGGGTTCGATCGGCAACTACTGGCCCGGTGAGGAGTACGTCGACTGGGTCGGCATCTCCGGCTACTGGCGCGGCTACGAGTCTGCGCCCGAGCCGACCTTCGCCGCCGTGTTCGGTCAGACCCTGGCCGACCTCCGGGCTCTGACCGACAAGCCGATCCTGCTGGCAGAGATCGGTGCCGGCACCAACGTCGACTCGGACCGGGTTGCCTGGTTGACCACCGTCTTCGACGGGCTCGACGTCAACCCCGACATCATCGGATTCGTGTACTTCAACGACGAGAAGATCGGTGGCGACTGGCGCATCCAGTTCTCGCAGGGAATGGTCGACGTCTTCGCGGCCGGCATCGCCGATGACCGCTGGGCCAGCGGCGTGCTGCCGCCCGGCATGGAACCGGGTGAACGGTTGACGGTCCCGAGTACCGAGTGAGCGTGGCGGTCGGCGGAAGGCGGTACGTCAGCGACGCACTCGGGTCCAGCGGGTACCCGAGTCGTCGCTGGCGGAATCCGTCTTCGACGGCGCGTCGTCTCGAAGATCGATGACCGGTTCGTCGGGCTCGGGCACGGCGGGCGGTGTCAACGCACCGTCGTCATCGATGGCACCGGTGGCCGGCGCTCGGATCACCGTGGGTCGCGCCGTCGGCACCGGCGGAGGATCGAGCGGACGGACCATCGCCTCCTCGACCGTCGTCGACTCCAGCTGGAACGGCCGGACACCGTGGGCCTGCTCGTCCCGGTCGGCCAGGCGACCCGTGTCGGCCCCTGCGGCTGCCGCTCGGACGATGACGTCCACGGCCGCCACCGGCGCATGGCGGGGAGACACGAAGCGATGGGTCTCTCCCGCTCGGGTCCGAACGGTCATCGTCCCGTCGGCCACGAGCTCGATCGTCGTTGCGCAGCTGGGCAACTCGTCGACGGTCTCGGCGAGGACGACGGGACACTGCCGGCCGGGTTCCCGGGCGATCACTTCCAACAGCGAACCTTCGTGTTCGAACCACTTCGGTTGGTCGACGAACACGAGCTGCAGCCAGTCGTGTCCGGGCGTTCGCCAGGAGGAGATCATCCTGTCTGCGGCCTCGATCGACGTGGCGACGTGGCCGTCCACCCCGAAGTGTGGAGCCCACTTCGCCCAGTCCCACTCGACAAGGTCGCCCTCCTCGGCCGCAAGCGCGAACCGCACGTCGGCGGCCGACCATCGGCTGCACACTTCTGCCACCATCGCCCGTGCGAGGGCGAGCCGACGGTTTCGGGGACCGGCGATTCCGACCGGTCCGGCCGTCAGATCGATGGTGATGGGGACCGAGGCGAGGACATCGTTCGCGTCCACGACCGCTTGGAGTTGCGGCTCGAGCACGAAATCGGAATCGACGCTGATCTTCCACGGCCGATCGCCGTAGCCGACCGCCACCCGACCGAAGTCGTGTTCGTCGGCATGACGCAACCCGAATCCCCGACGGGTTTCCGCACGACGAACCAGATCGGGAAGCGCCGGGTGCTCGTTCCGAAGATCCCCGGCGACCGTCCGGCGCTCGCGCGCCACCTTCCGAGAGAAATTCTCGATGGTCGTGACGGCCTCAACCCGCATGGCCGCGCCGTGTGCGATGTTCCGATTTCGCTCACGGAGCAACAACACGAAGGCGGCAACCAACGCAGCTCCTGCCCCGATGAAGAACACCGGCGAGACGACCACGCCAAGCACGCCGAGGATCACACAGACGGGCACCAGGTTGAGCCACAGGCGCTGCGGCGCTCGATCGTCCATCCGTGGCAGTGCAACGGGAGCGATCCGCCGCCCGGTGACGATCGGAGCCCGATGACGTGGCAGGGGTGCGATGGTCGACTCCGATGCGTCGGCCGGCGGTGCGGTGACTCGGTACCGGGCGCCGCCGACGATGAAGACCTCGTTGCCAATGGCGGTCGGACCATCGATCAGCACGTTGTCGACCACGATCGGCCCACCCCTCGGCAGGACGGTCACCGCGCCGCGGTCGCCCACCAGAAGGGCGAAGGCCGACGAGCCGACCGCGTCGGCGGCGAACTCGTGGGTGCCGGGTGCCAGTGGTTCAGTCACCGGCCCGCCGTGGCCGGCGAGCTTGTCCAGCGAGACCACCGGAGTCGCCGTCCACGCAATCGAGGGTTCGGTCCGATCCAGATCGATCACCGCGCCATCCCAGATCTTGGCGTCGGTGAGCGTCTGCCAGGACGGCACGATTCGACCGTCGACCATCAAGTCCTCGCCCGGACCGTCGAGGAGATCGATGAGTGTGGCCACGGTGGCATCGTTCGGCAGCACGACTTCGAGGTCGGACCGTTCACCGGAGAACTCGATGCGGAGGCGGAGCGTGATGGCCATCAGCCCAGAATCCCCTGCACGATGAACTCGGCTCGCCGATTGGCCGAGCGGCCCGAGTCGTTCAGATTGTCGCCGCGGGGAGCACTCTCGCCCACGCCCACCGCGTCGATGCGAGACGGGTCGATGCCAGCGTCCGTCCAGTACTCCCGAACGGCATCGGCCCGCTGCTGCGACAGAGCCAGGTTGAAGTCCGCGCTTCCGGTGGAGTCCGTGTGGGCGATGACCGTGATCCGAACCGATGGGTTCTGCAACATCAACGCCGTTCCAAGGTCGAGCAGCGGAACGAACGCCGGATTGATCGTGGTGCTCCCGCTCTCGAACAAGATCGTGTCGTCGACAAACAGCGGCGCGCTGTCGGGAACCGGGGCCTGTGGGTTGATGGTGTACTCGGCGATCACATTCTCCTCGCCCAACACGGCCGCCGCCCGAGCGACGATCACATCCGCAACCTCTTGCGAGGGAACCTCGCCGCGCAGGAAGACCTGACCGCCGGAGAAGACGGCGGTGCGCACGTCGATTGCGAGGAGGGCCTGCGCATTCAGCACCGTTGTCGCGTCGGCGTCCGCCGGGGCCGGTGCCGCGGCCGTGGTGGCGGGCGCTGCGGTCGTGGTGGGTGCGGCTGTGGTCGTGGGCGCCTCGGTGGTCGGCGCCGTTGTTGGTGGTGCCGTCGTCGGTGCCGCAGTTGTGGGGGCGACCGTCGTCTCGACGGCTGCGGCCACCTCGACATCCACAGCGTCGGCCGATCCCGCCGTCTCCTCATCGGAGGTCTCGCTGAGCACGATGGCCGCTGTCCCGAGGAGAAGGAACCCCAGAACGATCAACACCGCGAGCGCAGCCGGTGTGCGGTCCGGTCCGGGTCGGGGCGCGTCCGGTGGCTCGATTTCCACCGCTGGTCGCCACTGCTGTGACCACGCTGCTGGTTCCGCAGGCGCATCGATGCTCACGGAACGTCAGCGTAGTTGTCGTTCACCGGCGACAAAAACCTGCATCGTGAGTTCTCGTGACGAAATTGCCACGTCATGCAAAGATCGTCAGATGATTCCGCGTTGACGCAGTGCTTCCAGCTCGGCGATGGAATGGCCAGACAGCGCCTCGAGCACCTCGAAGGTGTGCTCGCCCAGCGTCGGAGGCCCGTGGGTGTAGGCAACGGGAGTCTCCGACAGGTGGAGCGGGTTGGCGATCCCCGGGACCGTTCCCGACAACGAATGCGGCAGATCCACCCGTCCACCGCGATGACGAACCTGCGGCTCGTCGAAGGCCTGCCCGATGTCGTTGATCGCTGCGGCCGGGACGCCGAGTGCCGGCAACGCCTCCAGCACCTCTGCCCGAGTGCGCGTCCGCAACCGTTCCTGCAGCAATCCCGCGAGTTCGACCCGGTGGGTGTTGCGGGCGGGGTTCTCGGCGAAGCGAGCGTCGGACACCAGGTCCTCCAGGCCGAGCCATCCCACGAAGGCAGCAAACTGGCTGTTGTTTCCGACCGCAATGACGACCCGGCCATCGCTCGTGTCGAACGGCTGATACGGGGCCAGGTTCGGATGCCATTCGCCGCTACGGGTCGGCGGGGTGCCGCTGATGAAGTAGTTCAGCGCCTGATTCACGAGAACCGCAAGCGCTGAATCGAGCAGCGACACATCCACGTACTGACCCTCGCCCGTCTGCGTCCGATGGTGGAGGGCGGCCAGGATGCCGACCGTGGCGAACATGCCCGCCGACAGGTCGGCGATCGCGACGCCGGATCGGAGGGGGCCGGCGCCGGGCTCGCCATCGGGTCGACCGGTGATGCTCATGAACCCGCTGAGCGCCTGAGCGAGGTAGTCGTAGCCCGGCTGGTCGGCCATCGGACCGTCCTGGCCGAAGCCGGTGATGGACGCATAGATGAGGTCTGGTTTCACCGACCGGAGGTCGTCGTAGCCGAGGCCCTTGCGGTCCAACGCCCCGACCTTGAAGTTCTCCACGACGACATCGCTGACGGCCGCCAGGCGAAGGATCAGCTCCCGACCTTCCTCCGACGAGATGTCGATCGTGACCGATCGCTTCCCGCGGTTGGCCGACAGATAGTAGGACGACTCTGCGGTCTCGTTGCCGTCGACGTCCCGCAGCCACGGCGGCCCCCAGTGCCGGGTGTCATCGCCCGCGTTCGGACGTTCGATCTTGATCACGTCAGCACCGAGGTCGCCGAGCAGCTGGGTGCACGTCGGACCAGCGAGCACCCGGGAAAGGTCGAGAATCCGGAGACCGGAAAGCGCACTGCGGCGGGTGGAATCGATCATGCGCCGAGGTTACCGGTGGGGTCCGTAGGCTCTCGCCATGGCCGAACGCGCTGTCCGCGACGACATCCCCTCCGATCCGGAAGCTCGGCCGTTGGTCCTGTTCGACATGGATGGCACGCTCACCGACCCGGCCGACGGCATCATCTCCTGTCACCGGTGGGCCCTGCAGGAGGTCGGCTTCGACGTACCCGACGACCTCGACACGAACGCCATGATCGGGCCGCCCGCCGAAGAGGCCTATGCCATGATCGGCGTACCGTCCGACCTGATCCCCGAGGCGACCCGCCGCTACCGGGAACGGTTCGCGATCGCCGGCTGGCTGGAGGACCGCCCCTACCCCGGCATTCTCGACCTTGTCGCACAGCTGGCTGAGGCGGGTTGGCTGGTCGGCGTGGCCACCATGAAACTCGAGCCATTCGCCGAACGCATCGTCGACCGTGTCGGCCTCCGACCGCACATCGATGTGGTGGCGGGTTCGGACGCCGCACGAACACGGTTGACCAAGCGAGCGGTCATCGAGCATGCGCTGGAGCAGCTCGATCGTGCGCCCGCCGGAGTCGCCATGGTCGGCGACCGCCGACACGACATCGATGCGGCGCGTTCATTGCAGATGACGAGCATTGGCGCGGCCTGGGGGTTCGGCTCGATCGACGAGCTCATCGGCGCGAACGCGCATGCCGTTGCCATGACACCGGCCGACGTCGCCGAGTTCCTCCTCGGCTGAGCGATCCGACCTCGATCGAAACTTCAGCTCGAGCAGCTGAGCATGCTGCAGCCGACGCGTGAGCGAGCCCAATCCGGACGCTTCTCGGCGTAGGCCTCCATGCCCGGCTGCTCGTCATACGGATTGCGCATGACTTGCAGGAGCTCAAGAACGCCCGAGTGGTCGCCGGCTTCGCTCTTGTCGATCGCCAGCTGCGCCAGGTAGTTCCGCATCACGTAGAGCGGGTTGACCGAGTTCATCGCAGCGCGTCGGTCCTCGTCCGACGTGCCATCGGCTCGGACCCGGGCCGCGTAGCGATCGAGCCACGCGTCCCACTTGGCGCGAAGCGCATCGGTGAGTTCCTCGTCGGGCCGGTAGAAGGCGTTGCGTAGCGGGCCGAATCGCTCGTCGGCGTCGGACGATTCCGCGGCCGGCACATCGGCGAGGCCTCGATAGAAGAGGGTCATGTCGGTCTCGGCTTCGCGAAGAAGCTCCATCAGTTCGACCATCAGCGCTTCGTCGGTTTCACCATCCCACGCGTGGAGACCGAGCTTGCCGGCGAACATGCGCTGATGCTCCTCACGGAAGTGGACCACGTACTCATCGATCGCCGCCTGCAGCGGTTCTGCGTCGTCGACGAGCGGGAACAATGCGTTGCCCAGCTGGGCGAGGTTCCACTGCCCGATGCCCGGCTGGTTGCCGTACCGGTACCGCTTGCCGTGCCGGTCGGTCGTGTTGGGCGTCCAATCCGGGTCGAAGTCCTCCAGCCACCCGTATGGCCCGTAGTCGATGGTGAGACCGAGAATCGACAGGTTGTCCGTGTTCATGACGCCATGCACGAAGCCCACACGCTGCCAGTGCACGATGACCTCGGCAGTCCGGCGAACCACCTCGCGATAGAACGCGACATAGGTCGAGGCGTCGGGTTCGCCGTCGTCGGGCCACAGGTGGGGGAAGTACTCGCGGATCGTGAAGTCGGCGAGCGCGCGGAGCTCGTCAAGCTCTCCGGAGGCGGCAAAGATCTCGAAGTTGCCGAAGCGGATGAAGGTCGGCGCAACGCGACAGACCACGGCACCCGGTTCGTAGGCGGGGTGGCCGTCGTACAACATGTCTCGCATCACCTGGTCGCCGCTGAGCGCCAGGCTGAGCGCGCGAGTCGTCGGCACGCCGAGGTGATACATGGCCTCCGAGCACAGAAACTCACGGATCGACGACCGCAGCACGGCCCGGCCGTCGGCCGTGCGGGAATACGGGGTCGGACCGGAGCCCTTCAGCTGGAGCGTCTGCCGGGTTCCGTCGGCGGTGACCAACTCCCCGAGATTGATCGCTCGCCCGTCGCCCAGCTGACCGGCCCAGTTGCCGAACTGGTGGCCTCCGTAGCGCATGGCGAACGGGTCCATGCCCGGAAGCACGAGGTTGCCGGACACCATGTCGCGGAACTCATCGGAAGCGATCTGTTCGTCGGACAGGCCGAGGAGCTCGGCGACCTCGTCGGCGACGGCGATGATCTCGGGGCCGGCGGTCTCGGTCGGGGCAACCCGACTCCACGCCGCGCCGGGAACCTGGCGGGGTCGTCCACCCTCGACACGATCGCCGGGGAGGTCCCGCAGGTACTGGTTGTCGAAGGTCAGGTCATCGAGCACGGCCATGGGTCCAGTCAACCAGATGCGCTCGGCACCTATTCCGTCGAACGATGCCCGATCTCGCCGGACACAACGCTTCCTGATCAGGCGGTTGCCGGCACCCCGACGGGAACGCTGAACCCGACTATCGCACCGGGGCCATCGTCGTTGTTGCGGGCCCAAACCTCACCGCCGTGCACCTCGGCCACCCGTTGCACGATGGCCAGGCCGATGCCGTTCCCCGGCCGGGTCCGAGCGGTCGGCGAACGGTAGAAGCGGTCGAAGACGAGGTCGAGGTCGTCGGCGGGAATGCCCTCGCCGCGATCCCGCACTTCGATGCGGCCCTTGTCGAGCCGAACGGTGATCTCGGCGTCGTCCGGCGAGTACTTGCGTGCGTTGTCGACCAGGTTGGAAACGGCCCGGCGGACCATTCGGTTGCGGATGCTCGCCGTCGAGTCGTCGGCCACCACCTCGATCGTTCGACCAGAGGTGCGTCGAATCTCCTCCACCACGCCGTCGATCACCTCGGCGAGTGAGACCACGGCAACCGGTTCGTCAGCCATGGTCGGGTCGGTTGCGAGGTCGACCAGCTCGGTCACAAGATGCGTGAGCCGCTCGAGCTCGGCGGCGGCACCGCCGAGAAGACCCTGCCGTTGTTCCGCCGGCAGATCCGGGTTGCTGTCCAGCAACTCGATCTTCAACCGCAGACTCGTCAGCGGCGTCCGCAGTTCGTGGCTGGCATCGGCGACGAGCCGTCGCTGTTGGTCGCGGCTGAGCTCCAGGGCCGCCAACATCTGATTGAACGAGTCGGCGAGCTCCCCGACCTCGTCGGTTCGATCGACCTCGATCCGAGACGGAAGGTCCTGCCGGGCCGCCAGCTCCCGCGCAGCCGCCGACACCTCGACGATCGGTTTCGAGACCCGACGAGCGATCCACGCTCCGCACAATGCGGCCAAACCGACGCCGAGGACGCTGCCGAGGATGATGCGATTGCGCAACCGGGTGAGGGATTGCTCCCGCTCCTCGATGTTGATGGCGATCTGGATCACGCCCTGCTCGCCGATGGAAGCCGAGCCCATCCGATAGCGCTCGCCGTCCAACTCGATGGTCTCCAACATCGGTTCGTCGGGGACCTCAATCTCCGGAAGGCCCTCGTCGTAGAGCAGTTGACCGTTCGGCCCGACGAGCCGAATCACCGCAAAGATGTTCCGGAACCGCTGACCTTCCTCGAAGAACTGCTCGATGCTTCGGGCGGTCGGTTGCTGGTTGCCCCCGCGCCCAGCGATCGCGGACTGGGCGAACCGACGAGGTTGCTCCACGACCGCCAGCAACTGCTGATCGTCAGAACTGCGCTGCTCGTCTGCGGCGATGACCCAGAAGCCCGTCGCCATGAGGAAAATGGCGAGCGACGCCGCCAGGGCGACGGTGAGGGCGAGTCGCGCCTGGAGTTTCATCGCGATTCGCGGGCGACGTATCCCACACCGCGCATCGTGTGAATCAACCGAGACCGACCACCCGCCTCGAGCTTGCGGCGGAGCGAGGAGATGAAGACCTCGAGGGTGTTCGACGAGGTGTCCTCGTCGTACCCCCACACGGTCAGGTGGATGTCGTTGCGCTCGAGCACGCGCTGGGCGTTCTCGACGAGCAGCAGGAGGAGATCGAATTCGATCTTGGTGAGATCGACGACATCGTCGCCACGGCCGACCTGGCGAGCTGCTCGGTCGATCCACAGATCGTCGAGGCGCAACAGCCCGTCAGCTGCCTCATCCTTCTCGAGGTTGAAGGCCCGCAGAAGCGCCCGGGCCCGGGCGAGGAGCTCGTCGAGGGCGAAGGGTTTCGGGAGGTAGTCGTCCGCCCCGGCATCCAACCCCTTCACCTTGTCGGCGACCTCATGGCGAGCGGTCAGCATCAGGATCGGGCCGCCGTGACCGCGGGACCGAAGGCGCCGGCAGGTTTCGATTCCGTCGATGCCCGGCAGGTTGACGTCCAAGACGATGAGGTCAGCGCCGATCTCGTGGATGTGGTCGAGCGCAGCTTCGCCCGTTTCGACACCGGTGACCGCATAGCCCTGCACCTTCAGGACGACGACAAGCGATTCGCGCACACCCTGGTCGTCTTCGACCACCAGCACATTGATGTCTCCGGTACCGCTCATGCTTGGAACGTTAACGGCCCAAGGTGAGAGCAACCTGAAGCGGACATGAGTTCCGACCTGCGCTGCGGCAACCCGTCGGATTGCGGTCGGAAGGGACGCCGTCTGCGCAGCAGCCGAGCATCGAGGGCCCAAAAGGGACCGGATTGCGACCGCTGGAGGGCGAAGCCCGGGGAACTCAGGTGTAGAAGGGGTTCTCGCCGGCGCTGTGGTCGGTGGCGTCGATGACTTCGGTGACCTCGGGGATGGCATCCATGATCGAGGTCTTGATGCCTTCGCTCAGCGTCATGGCGCTCATGGAGCAGCCCTGGCAACCGCCGCCCATGAGGACATGCACGATCGAGTCCTCCTCGACCTTCACCAGGCTGGCGAACCCACCGTGGGCGGCCAACGCCGGGTTGATGCTGAGGTCCAGCAACTGCTGCACCTTCTCGGGCAGCGTGCCACTCAGCTCGACTTCGGATGCATCGAGGACGGGCGGACGGTTCGGGTTCCGGATGACCAGGCCGCCCTGCATCGGGTTCGACGGGATGTCGAGGGTCGAACCGCGCATGTCATCGACGCTGTCGGCCGGGATGATGACGGTGAGTCCGCCGCCCACCTCGTACACGGCGGCATCGGCGTCGGCTTCGGAGATCGTTTCGAGCGAGAGGTCGTAGTCGAACTCGACACCCCGGGTGCCGATGACCATGACCCGCAGTCCCGTGTTCTCGGCGTCGTCCTCGCCATCGCGAATCTCGAGCACCTTCTCGAGCGCGGCCTCGGTGACCGAGAGGATCGGCGTCTCTGCGTCGGTGGCGGCGGTGTCCGTGGCGGTGTCACTCATGGTTCCAAGGGTACCGGTGGTTGGCCACGGTCACGGCGTCGAACGGATCAGCCTTCCAGCTCTTCGCTCAGCTCCATCCACCGGTCCTCGAGCTCGGAGATCTGACCGCCGACCTCGCCGAGTTCTCCGCCGATGCGAGCCAGCGCTGCGTGGTCGGTCCCGGCGGCTTCGAGCTCGGCCGTGAGCGCCGTCTGGCGCTTCTCGGCCTTCGCCATGTCCTTCTCGACCTGCTTGAGCTCGTGTCGGATCGTGCTGTGCGACCGACCGCCTCCCGACGCCTTCTTCTGTTTGGGCTTGTCGGATGGCGCTGCCGCGCCTCCGGCGACCTTCCCGCCACCACGTTCGGTTCGGCGCATGGCCTCGTACGCCTCGTACCCACCGGGCAGCCGGCCGACCGAGCCGCCGCCGTCGAAGACGATGACGTCGTCGACGGTCCGCTCGAGAAATGCGCGGTCGTGGCTCACGACCACGACCGCACCCGGGAAGTCCTCGAGGAAATCCTCCAGGACGCGAAGCGTGTCCAGATCCAGGTCATTGGTCGGCTCATCGAGGAACAGCACGTTGGGTTGCCGGGCCAGAGTGATCAGCAGTTGCAACCGACGACGTTCGCCGCCCGAGAGCAGCTCGATCGGCGCGTACTGGGCGTCGCTGTCGAACCAGAAGCTCTCCATGAGCGCCTTGTCGTGCCAGTCGGGCTTGGGCTTGTCGCCGCCAACGACCGCTTCCCACACCCGCTTGTTGGGATCCAGGTCGATGCCCTTCTGATCGAAGAGTTCGAGCACCACGGTCGAGCCGACCTCGACCGAACCTTCGGTCGGCGTCCGGCGTCCGACCATCACATCGAGCAGCGTGGACTTGCCGGTGCCGTTGGCACCGACGATGCCGAGTCGCTCCCGCGGGTCGAGCGACAGGTCGACGCCCGAGAAGAGCGGCGGGTGGTCGGGATGGGCGAAGCCGATGTTGCGAAGTTCGATCACGTCGTTGCCCAAGCGTGGAGTCCCGAAATGCAGGTCGAGGCTGCCGGCGCGGGCCGCCTCCTCCGGCCGGGTGTTGACGAGCTCGGTGGCGGAGCGGATGCGGGCCTTCGCCTTGCTCGTCCGGGCCGGAGCGCCCCGTCGCAGCCAGGCAAGTTCGGTCCGGGCGAGGTTCTTGCGTTTCTGCTCGGCCTGCTCAGCCTGTTCCTCCCGGAGCGCACGCCCTTCGAGATAGGCGCCGTATCCGCCTTCGTGAACATGGGCCCGGCCGCGGTCCAGTTCGAGCACCCGGTTCGTGACCCGATCGAGCACGTGGCGGTCGTGGGTGACCATCAGCAGACCGCCCTTGTAGGACGAGAGGCGGTCCTCCAGCCAGTCGATGGCGTCGACGTCGAGATGATTGGTTGGCTCATCGAGGATGAGCAGGTCGCTCGGGCTGACGAGCGCTCGGGCCAGCGCAACCCGCTTGGCTTCACCGCCCGACAGTTGGGCCACCGGATCGTCGTCCCGGCCACCCATGCCGAGCTTGTCCAGCACGGCATCGATCTCCCACTGCGCTTCTGCGACCGACTCGACCGCGTCACGCACCGTTCCCGATCCGAGGTCCGGGTTCTGGTCGAGCATCGCAATGCGAACATCGCGCCCCGTCCGCACCTGGCCGGATTCCGGCTCGCGTCGGCCGGCCAACACGTCGAGCAGCGTGGACTTGCCGGTGCCGTTCAGACCGACGATGCCAAGGCGGTCGCCGGTGCTCATCGTGAGCGAAACATCATCGAAGAGTGCCCGTCCGGGCCGCGTCATGGTGACTCGGTCAGCATCGACGAGAATCATTCAAAACTCCGAGGTTCAGGGTCGTTTCGCACGGGTTACCGTACGGCGATTCACACCTTTTCGTGATCCCGGTTACGCTTGACGCCAATGAGTGACGTTTGGCAGGGCCCCGGCTGGTGGCTGGCCTCCGACGGCAAGTGGTATCCGGCCGATGCCCAGCCCGGCGGTGGTGCAGATCAGTCCGAGGCGACAACGGAATCGGCAGCGGAGCCTGTTGCAGAAGCGAAATCGACCCTCGTGGTCGATCCTGTCGCCGCGGCCCCGAGCGCAGCTGCGCCCGTCGTCCCGCCGACACCGGTGGTCGAGACCCCGGCACCAGAGCCCACGCCGGCACCTGCGCCCGAGGTTCCGCTCGACACGACGTCCGTCGACGTCCCACCGGCCGCGCCGATTCTCGGCGACCCTGCCCCGGTCGCCCCACCTGAGCCGGAACCTGAAACTCCCGCTCGCGGTGGCTGGCAGGCCGTCGAGCCCGAGGCACCCATGGCCGAGCCTGAAGCTCCCACCGCCACCGGTGGCGAGTGGACCGAGCCGGCCGTGGCCGCCGCAGACACGCCGTCGCTCGACGTCACCGACGACGGTTGGACCAGCGCCTACGAAAGTGCGCAAGCCACGGTCGAACCGATCGTGCCGGACGAGATGCCCGAAGCGCCCCGCTTCGAGGTTCCACCACAGGCACCGATCGAACCGACGGACGCGAACGTCATCCCCGACGTGCCGGCCCCGCCTGCCGTCTCGATCACGGAGACCGCTCCCCCGACGGTCGAGGTCCCGACCCCGCCTGCGCCGGAAACCCCCGCTGAGGCTCCCACGTTCGGCGTCCCCGACGTCGCCCCTCCCGCTTCGACCCCAATTGTCGAGACCGAGCGCCGCGCCCCCGAAACAGCGATCGCCCGCGACGACGCGTGGCGTAAGCCGAGCGACACTGCGCCGAGCGCTGCTGCCGCATCGGCCCAGGATGCCTCCACCGTTCGTCCCGCCCCCAAGGTGGTCGACCTTGCGATTCCACCGGAATCGCCGCTGAACCCGGAGTGGACGCCCCCACAGAAGCAGCGAAGTGGCCTTCCGGGAATAGTGACCGGACTTCTTGTGCTTCTGCTGATCGTGGGACTCGCACTCGCCATCGGATGGTTCTTCACCCGCGACAGCGGCACGGACACCGCCGATGACACGACCGAAACGACAGGCACGGAAGCCACCGTTCCCGAGGACACCGAATCGTCGGCCCCGTCCTCATCCCCCGATGCAACCGAGGCTCCGGTCGAAGACCCGAACGCAGGCCGCGAGGTCTCCGTCTTCGAGCTTCGAGCCGGCGATTGCATCCAGGGTGAAATCGGGAGCGGCCAGGTTCAACAGCTGCTCAAGGTCGATTGTTCAGTCCCGCACGAGTTCGAGGTCTACCGCGAAGCCCTCATCGACTCGTCCGTGACCTCATTCGACGAAGCGGCGATCTCGGCCCAGGCCGAAGAGGTGTGCCGCACCTCGCTCGCTGCGTACATCCCGCCGGATGATGAACGGAACCTCAAATTCAAGTGGTTCCAGCCAACCGAAGAATCGTGGAATCAGGAGACCGACCCGGATCGGGTCATCACCTGCCTTCTCTTCGATGAGGACGGACCCCTCACAGGAAGGGCCGCATAGTGGCCAACACGATTGATTTCTACTGGCGTCCGGGATGCCCGTTCTGCATGGGCCTCGAACGCAACCTCAACAAGCTCAACGTGCCGTTGAACAAGAAGAACATCTGGGACAGCCCGGCCGATGCCGCCACCGTGCGGTCCATCGCCGATGGCAACGAGACCGTCCCGACCGTTGTGGTCGGCGACGCCAAGATGGTGAACCCGAGCGCCGATCAGGTGCTCCAGGCGATCAGCAACCAGGCGCCCGAGCTCATGCCGGAGGGCGTGGAAGCGCCAACCGTCGGCAAGGCCGGCCGCATGATCAACAAGCTGCTCGGCGGCTAGACCCGAGCACAACCGGCTCCTCCGCGACCCTTGCTTCAGCGCGCCCGGACGCCCCTTCAGCGCTGCGTTTTGGGCCCCAAACGGACGAGCCGCGCGCGAATGATTGAGCATCTGCACAAGTTTTAGTAGTAAATGCCGACCATTTAGTACTAAGATGATGCCATCGACCTACGGGAGGCCCTAGCCATGGACGAACTGTTCGCTGTTTCAGGAAGTCAGGAGTGGGCCAGCGACGCGCTCTGCAAGGGCAAGTCGCACCTCTTCTTCGCTCCTCCCGGAGAGCGCCGCACGCGGCGCACGAAGCGCGAGGCGCTCGCCAAGTCCTACTGCGACAACTGTCAGAGCCTCCTTGCCTGTCGCAGTTGGGCTCGCACAAACCGGGAGCACGGCTTCTGGGGCGGCGAGAGCGAAGAGGATCGCGCCCGCCTCGGTTACCCCCCACGCAGCCCGAGCCGTCGTGCTGTTGCCGAGGTCGGGCGCGCCGCTTCCCGCGAGGCCAAGCTGGAGCACCCCGATAGCGTTGCGAGCTGATGGCCGACGATGTCGAGACGATCTCTCTGACCGAAGCTGCGGAGCGGCTGGACGTCCACTACATGACGGCCTATCGCTACGTGCGCACAGGCCGCCTGCACGCCACGAAGAAGGGCGGCCAGTGGGTCGTGCCCGTCTCCGAGGTGGAGAACTTCAACACGGCCAGCGAAACCAACGAACGCCCGGTTCGAGGCGAGCTCATTCCGAAGCTTCTGGAAGCCCGGCTCCTGGCCGGTGACGAGAACGGCTCGTTCCAACTGCTGGACGAGGCGCACACCGCCGGGGCATCGCCAGAGGAGCTCTTCATCGATCTCCTTGCTCCGGCAATGTCCTCGGTCGGTCAGCGGTGGCACGACGGCGAGATCTCCATCGCCGATGAACATCTTGCGACGGCCACCGCGCTTCGGGTGGTCGGTCGGTTCGGGCCCAAGCTCGCCACCCGCGGACGATCACGCGGCACCATCATCCTCGCCGGCGTCTCAGATGACCATCACTCCGTCCCGACGGCGATTCTCCGCGATCTTCTGCGCTCACGACGCTTCGATGTCCTCGACCTCGGTGCCCACACACCGGTCGATTCGATCATCGATCGCGCCAAGCAGGTGGACGACCTGATCGCAGTCGGCATCGCGGTCACCAACCCCGACAACGAACACACTGTGACCGAGACGCTCCAACGATTGGACGGCGCCCTGAGCGTCCCGGTGATTCTCGGCGGCGGAGCGATCCAAGGCGCAGACCACGCTCGTAGCCTTGGGCCATGCACGTACAGCGAGTCCGCACGGCATGCGCTCGAACTCTTCGATGCGGCACATCGGGCGGCCTCCGAACCCAAGTGATCGGAGTCCCACATGCCTGAAGGCCATACGATTCACCGGCTGGCAAAGGACCTGAATTCCTCCCTCCGGCCGGGAACCCTCGACGTCTCGTCGCCCCAGGGTCGATTCGACGATGGCGCTGCCGCCATCGACCAGCACCCGCTCGAACGCGCGGAAGCCTGGGGGAAGCACCTGTTCCTCGACTTCGAGGACGGGCCGCTCCTCCACATTCATCTCGGCCTGATCGGCAAGCTGCGGAAGAAGCCGGCCGAGGCACCGGTCGAGGGGGAGATCCGACTCCGCCTCGCAAACGACAAGGCCACGTGGGATCTGACGGGTCCGATGGTCTGCGCTCTGATCGACCCGGACGATCTGGAAGAGATCACGTCCAAGCTCGGCCCCGATCCGCTGCGGCGCGACGGCAAGAAGGACGAATTCGCCTCCCGTCTGCTCCGCAAGAAGCTCCCGTTGTCCGCAGCGCTGCTCGATCAGAAGGTGATCGCCGGCGTCGGCAACGTCTATCGGTCGGAGTTCTGCTTCCTCACCGGCATCGACCCCAACACCCCCGCCAACGAACTCACCGAAGATCAGGCCGATGCGTTGTGGACGCTGGCCACCGATCAACTGAAGCTCGGCGTGAAGCTGAACCGAATCGTCACCCGCGATCCCGACGAGGTCGGGGTGACCGCCGCAAAGATCCCGAACGACGAGCGCCTCTACACCTACAAGCGAGAAGGGCTCCCCTGCCATCGCTGCAGCGACGAGATCCGACTCGTCGAGATCGCCAAGCGCAAGGCGTGGATGTGCCCCACCTGTCAGTCCTGAGGTTCCAATGACCGACTACGACGCCATCCTTCTCGTGTCCTTCGGTGGCCCCGAAGCTCCGGAAGACATCGTGCCGTTCCTCGAGAACGTGACCGCCGGACGCGGCATCCCCCGCGAACGCCTCGAACAGGTGGGAGCCCACTATCACCTCTTCGGCGGCCGCAGCCCGATCAACGATCAGTGCCGCGATCTGATCGCTGCCCTGAAGCCGGCGTTGCACGAGGCCGGGATCGACCTCCCCGTCTATTGGGGCAACCGCAACTGGACACCGATGCTCACCGACACGGTCCAGCAGATGGCCGACGATGGCATCCGCCATGCGTTGGCCTTCGTCACGTCCGCCACGAGTTCCTATTCCGGCTGTCGCCAGTATCGGGAGAACATCATTGCGGCCCGCGAGGCGGTCGAGGGTTCGCCGGCGATCGACAAGATCCGGCAGTACTACGACCATCCCGGTTTCATCGAACCGATGATCGACAACGTGCGAACGGCCTTGGCGTCCATGCCCGCGGGCAGCCGGCTCATCTTCACTGCCCACTCGATTCCGTCGTCCATGGCCTCCACATCGGACTACGAGGCACAGCTTCGCGAGGCGTCCCGACTGATCGCTGCCGGCGTCGACCACGACGACTGGGACCTCGTCTGGCAGAGCCGAAGCGGCCCGCCACAGGTTCCGTGGCTCGAACCCGATGTGAACGATCACCTCGAAGCGCTGGTTGAGGGATCCGGCATCCCCGGCGCGGTGATCGTGCCGGTCGGCTTCATCTCGGACCACATGGAAGTGATGTACGACCTCGACACCGAGGCGAAGGCGACTGCCGAGCGACTGGGGCTGCCCTTCGCCCGAGCGGCCACGGTTGGCACGGACCACCGGTTCGTGGCGGCCATCGTCGAGCTGATCGAGGAGCGCCGCTCCGGCGCACCCCAGCGGGCGCTGGGTGAGCTCGAGATCCGGCCGGACTTCTGCCGCGAGAACTGTTGCCCCGCGCCACAGCGCCCGGCCCGACGCCCCTGACCCACGCAAAAGGTGCCTGGCACCTTTTGCCGCCAAAGGTGCCAGGCACCATCGCCGAGCGTGGCGGCATCCGCACCCGCTGCACCCGTGATGACTACGCTTTTGGGCGACCAGCGAGGAGGGGTTCACCGAATGAACCACACCGACATCGCGATGCAGGCGCTCCGCTACCGGATGGCGACCGTCAGCGACTCCTTCTCCGGGTCACGCTTCGACCCCCGACTGGTCGCCGAAGTCGCCGTCGAATGCGGCGATCCCGTCATCGACTCGGCGATTCGCCGCATCGGAACCGCATGGGTCCGCGCTGGCCTCGATCCCGAAGCGATCGTCGAACCCTGGTCCGGCCCACGCGTCGATCAGATCTTCGTCGACGACGTCACGTTGGTGGATGCGCTCGACGACATCATCAAGACGGTGCACCGCGTGCAGTTCTCCCGCCCCCGAGGCGGAACCATCACCGCAACGCCTCGCCACCGGCCGGGCGTCCTCAACTACCGCTGACG
>JAHDEJ010000059.1 GCA_020628865.1 Acidimicrobiales bacterium | reverse complement strand
GCGATGTCCTCCAACGTGTGCGTGGCCTCCCAGCCGAGCATCTCGGTTGCGAGTGCCGGATCGGCGATGACCTCCGCAGCGTCCCCGGGACGGCGCTCGACGATCCGATGCGGGATCTCGGAACCGACCGCGACGCTCGCCGCGTTGATGATCTCGAGCACCGACCGACCCACACCGGTTCCGACATTCAAGGCCGGGACCGTCTGAAGGTCGGCCAGGCGATCGAGGGCGGCGACATGCGCTCGTGCAAGGTCCACCACGTGGATGTAATCGCGAATGCAGGTTCCGTCGGGAGTCGCATAATCGCCGCCGAACACCCGGACCTCGTCACGCTGGCCGACCGCAGTCTGCATCACGTAGGGCATCAGATTGTTGGGAACGCCCAAGGGGTCCTCGCCGAGGCGGCCGCTCGCATGCGCACCAACGGGGTTGAAGTATCGAAGGGCCATGGTTCGCAGGTCCGGGTGAGCGGCAACGGTGTCCGTGAGGATCTTCTCGACGAACGCCTTGCTGCGGCCGTACGGGCTGATCGGACGAATCGGGGTGGCCTCGGTGATCGGCAGCGTGTCCGGATTGCCGTACACCGTGCACGATGAGCTGAAGATGATGTCGTGGCAGCCGTGCTGGGTCATGCTGCGCAGCAGGTTGACGGTGCCGAGGACGTTCACGCGGTGGTAGAGGAGCGGCACCTCGACCGACTCTCCGACGGCCTTCAGCCCGGCGAAGTGCAGCACCGCATCTGGCTGCTGCTCGCGAAACACCCGGTCGACGGCAGCAGCGTCGAGCACATCGACCTGCTCGAACGTCATCGGTGCGGACAACTCGATGACCCGATCGATGGCGACCGCCGAGCTGTTCGCCAGCGAGTCGATGCCGATGACCTCGTGGCCGGAATTCAGCAGTTCAACGCACGTATGGCTACCGATGTAGCCTGCCGCGCCGGTCACGAGGATTCTGCTCATCTGTCCCTCTCCCCACCGGTCGATCACCCAGTCGATTCCCCGCCGGATGGTAGGGTGATCCGGTGACAGATCAGGATATCGGCACACAGAATTCCCGGAAGATCTTCATTCTCGGGGGCGACGGATTCTGCGGCTGGCCGACGGCCCTGCACCTGTCGCAGCTCGGCAACGAGATCCACATTCTCGACAACCTCGTGCGGCGGAAGGCCGACGTGGAGCTCGAGGTTTCGTCGCTCACCCCGATCGCGTCGATGTCCGAACGGCTTGCGGCGTGGACGCGCGAAACCGGGCGCACCATCCACTTCCACAACGTCGACCTGGCCGACCAGTACGAGGTGTTCCGCGACCTGCTGGCCGAACACCGACCGGACGCTGTCGTCCACTTCGCAGAGCAGCGTGCGGCTCCGTATTCGATGAAGTCCTCGTGGCACAAGCGCTACACCGTCAACAACAACACTGCGGTCACGCACAACCTCGTGGTGGCGCTGAGCGAACTCGAGCTCGATGCGCACGTCGTGCACCTCGGAACGATGGGTGTCTACGGCTACGGAACGGCCGGGCTCGCAATTCCAGAGGGCTACCTCGAGGCCACCGTCGGCGCCGGTGACGACGCGAAGGACATCGAGTTCCTGTACCCGGCGAACCCGGGCAGCGTCTACCACATGACGAAGACGCTCGACGCGCTGATGTTCTACTTCTACAACAAGAACGACGGCCTCCGGATCACCGATCTCCACCAGGGCATCGTCTGGGGAACGACCACTCCCGAGACGAGCCTCGCGCCCGAGCTCATCAATCGCTTCGACTGGGACGGCGACTACGGCACGGTTCTCAACCGCTTCCTCGTGCAGGCGGCGGTGGGCCATCCGTTGACCGTGCACGGTTCGGGTGGACAGACACGCGCGTTCATCCACATTCGGGACACGGTCCGGTGCGTCCAGCTGGCGCTCCAGAATCCTCCGGAAGCAGGCGACCGCGTCAAGATCTTCAACCAGGTGACGGAAACGCACACCATCAGCGAGCTGGCACATCTCGTCGCCGAGCTCACCGGTGCCGAGGTCCGCTACTACAAGAACCCCCGGAACGAGGCTGCCGCCAACGAGTTGCGGGTGGAGAACGCACAGTTCCTCGCTCTCGGCCTCGACCCGACGACTCTCCACGAAGGTCTGCTCGAGGAGGTCCTCGAAGTGGCGAAGCCGTACGTGGACCGGGTCAACACCGATCGGATGGTCGCCACCGCCACGTGGACCAAGCGGGAAGTCGATCGTGAGGGCAGCGAAGATCCGACAGAGTTCGCCGACCCATCCGATGCGCTCAATCCGAACTTCGTCGTCACGGCACCTGCTTCCTCCACGTGATGCGACCGAAATATCGGTTCGGCTGCCTGCGGGGCCCGGCTGACGCTGGGTGGCCCTGGGCGATGGGTCTTCGGGTGGTCATGGATGGCCAGGTCACCGATGCCGCCGTGCTGCAGGAGGGCGGCGATGAGGACGTCCGGTTCCGGGCTCGACTCCCGGTTGCCGCCTACGACGGTAGCGCCCATCAGTTCGCGATTGGGACGGCGGCTGGAGAGGTGCTCACCGACACTGCGGAGTTCCCCGCTCGTGCGCTGACGTCCCGTCGCTACGACGGTCATCTGGTGGCTGCGGGAGGGCTGGCCTTCAGTGGCTGGGTGCAGGATGCCGCCGACCCCGACCGCACGGTCGAGCTCGAGGCGACCCTGGACGGTGTCTCGCTCGGAACGTTCGAAGCCGACGAGCCACGCCGAGGAGTCGTCAAGCTCTTCGGCGGCAACACCTACTGCGGCTTCACGGTCAGGCTGGAGCCCGACATGCTGCACGAACGCGAGCAGGAGTTGGTGGTGACGACCAGCGACGGTCAGGTGCTGCGTGGCTTCCCGAAGATGGTCTCCATCGACGAAGCGATTCGGCAGAGTCGGCGTGCCATCGAGCGCCTGAGCGACCGAGCCCGTCATCGCCTGTGGGACAACACTCAGGACTCGGCATGATCCGCCCACCCTCGCCGATCACGGTTGGCCAGGATCGTGCGCCGCGCTATCAGACGTGGCCGGAGTTGCAGCCGGCGCCACAGCCCGGTCGTGCGCGGGTCTGCATCGTGTCATCCGATGTCTTCGGCCCCGTGAAGAACGGCGGCATCGGCACGTTGTACCGCAACCTCGCCATCGTGCTCGCCGAGCACGGACACGATGTCACCATCCTGTTCACGCAGGGCGAGCGCAGCGACGACGGCGACTTCAGCGATTGGGTCGCTTGGTACGCCGAGCGGAACATCACCTTCGTCGGAATGCCACCAGCCCCGATGAAGCTCGCCCCCGGGGCGGTCACGGCCGCCGGACGCCGTTCCTATGAGGTACATCTGTGGCTCGCCGATCAGCCGGCGTTCGACATCGTCCATGCCCCCGATTTCATCGGCCTGCTCTACTACTCGCTCCTGGCGAAGCGCTGCGGTCTCGCACATCAGGGAACCCGCTTCGTCACCGGAACCCACTCGGGCGCATGGTGGAACTACGAAGGCAACATCCAGCTCCCCAACGAGTTTCCTCAGCTGCTGCGGATCGTTCGCGAGTCTCGTCAGGTCGAGTGGTCGGACGTCGTCATTTCCTCCAGTCAGCACATGATTCGCTGGCTGGCGAGCCACGACGTGGACGTGCCCGAGTCCACGTTCGTTTGGCCGAACGCCGTGGGCGAGGTGCCCGAGCAGGCCGCGGGCGGCGATGCGATTCGAGGTCTGGCGTTCTCCGGGCGACTGGAAGCACGCAAGGGGATGCACCTCTTCCTTGCAGCCCTGAAGCAGCTTCCCCCCGATCTGGTTCGATCCATGCCGATCCACATGCTCGGCAAACTGCCCGAGCGGTTCGACCTGGACACGGCACTCGAACAACTCCACGAAGCGATTCCCGGCCTGACGCCCCCCAACGTCATCACGGACCTGAACTCCGACGAAGCGTTGACCTTCCTCCGAGACAACCGCCTGCTCGCAATCATTCCGTCGATCCTGGACAACTCGCCGCTGATGGTGACCGAGTGCCTCGATTGGGGGATTCCGCTCATCACCACGGACATCGGCGGAACCGGTGAGCTCATCGCCGCGGAATCCCACCCGGGCACCGTCATCGGTGGACGGCCGGATCTCTTGGCGGACGCAATCGAGAAGAAGCTCAGCGAACCGATCACGTTGTCGAAGCGGCGGGTGCCTGCCGACCAGATCGATTCGGTGTGGGCGGCGTGGCATGCTCCCGAGCCCGTGGAAGCGGCGGACCCATGGGAACCGCCGAAGGTCGCAGACGTGGCGGTCTGCATCGTCCATCACAATCGGGCGGCAGAACTTCAACTTGCGCTCGATTCTCTCGCGTCGCAGACGGTGCAGCCGAAGGAAATCGTCCTCGTCGACAATGGGTCGACCCAGCCGGACGCCCGTGCACTGCTCGACTCTCTGGCGGCAGCCGGACGGGTCGGGGACATAGCGGTCCGGGTCGACTTTCAGCCGAACCTCTATCCGGGCGCGGCTCGAAATCGTGCGGTCGAAGCGACCTCCACGGAGTTCGTCTTCTTCATGGATGACGACAACATCGCGATGCCGCACATGCTCGAAGGGTTTCTTCGGGCAGCGCACCACGAGGGCCGATCCGGTGCGTACACCTGCGTCTTCGACCGGTTCGTCGACGGGACGGACCATCGGGTGCACGAGAATCTCGAACGAGTCGTGCCGGCCGGAGACGTCGGCGCCGTCGGCTTCCTCGAGAACGCCTTCGGCGACACGAATGCGCTGGTGCGCCGGTCCGCCTTCGACCAGATCGGTGGCTTCCACGAAATCTGGGGTGTCGGACGCGAGGACCACTCCCTCTTCGCTCAGTTGAGCTCGAGTGGGCTCGGCGTCACGGTCATTCCCGAACCGCTCTTCTGGTATCGCCTCGCTCAGGTCTCGATCAAGAATCGACACTTCGACAAGCTCGGAGGACCCTCGATCGCCGCAATGCATGGGGCGGCGCTGCTTCGTGGCACCGACCGGCTGCTCGTCGAGTACGGGATCGCCCTGCACCTCCAAGGGGGCGGAGGCGTCGCCGGTCCGACCGCTCGGCGGATGATGGGAGCGATGGACAACGTTCGAACGGATCTGCAGGCGCTCGAGGAAGAGGTCGATGTCCTCTTCCGCCTCCTCGAACGAAAGTCTGCGCTCTGAGCTCAGCCCTTCTTGCGAAGGACCAGCACATCCTGGAAGACGGGCAGGCGACGATGCGTCTCGACGATGTCGAAGATTCGTCCCCACACACGCTCGAGGTAGTTCCATGTGTAGAAGACGTTGCTCGAGTACGAGCGGTCGTTCTTCCACCGGAACACGACGCGATCCGAGGTCATCGGTGAGGCGTTGTCCGTGAAGTCCGGGTGGTTCTTGATGGCGTTGTAGAGCGGCCAGCCTTGGCCCATTTCCAGCCAGGTTTCCTCGGTGTGCACCGTGATCCAGGCCATACCGCCCGGCGCCAGGATGCGGTCGAGTTCCATGAGCCACGTGGTCTCGAGCGCTTCGATGTGGGTGAAGACAGAGAAGGCCGACACGAGATCGACCGACCCGTCAGCCAGAGGTAGATTCGGGATCGACGTGTTCTGGAAGGCAACGACGCTGGGATCGAGGTGCTGCGTCACCCATTCGATGTGCTTCCGGTTGATGTCGCATCCCAGCGTCTTGATCTCCGGGGTCTGCGCAGCGAAGTGGCGGATGACGCGGCCGCTGGCGCAGCCCATGTCGAGGTACCGCTGGACGTTCACCCCGAGGCGCTCGGCGCCGGCCATGAGGTTCCGGTGGTCCCGAAGCCCACTTGCCCAGTAGGAGAAGTGGTGGGGCCCGAAGTACCCCTCCCGATCGGGGGTCGTCGGCAAAACGGCCTGGTCCCGTTCGAGTTCCAGCGAGACGTCCCCGAGTTCCGCGTCCCAGTTGGTCGGGTGGGCGTCGCTGTCCTTCCACGTTGCTGCCGGTGCAACCGTGTCGAAGACCGGGTCGACGCGAGAATGAAGGCTGATCTGATCTTCCCAGATGGCGGTCACGGGGCTCCTTGTTGCAGGCCGTCACAAACGAAGACCTG
Organism: Acidimicrobiales bacterium; assembly: GCA_020628865.1. Taxonomy (GTDB): domain Bacteria; phylum Actinomycetota; class Acidimicrobiia; order Acidimicrobiales; family SHLQ01; genus SHLQ01. The sequence continues at coordinate 7,193 of JAHDEJ010000059.1, read as the reverse complement.
AGGTTAACCCATCGACCCTGTTTGCCCTGTCCGCCCTACGGTCGATGTCGACCCGACGAGCGGTCGCGCGAAACGGTGTGTCGGCTCCCTCGGTCCCGGTCAGGTTGGGAGATCGCGGAGATCGGCCGGCAGTCCGTGCGGATGGGCGGTGTCGCCACGGTAGAGCGGTGGTGGGGTCCCGGCCCGCCATGCTGCGGCCATGACCTGCATCGTGTTGTAGAGCCGAATGTTCCAGCCGCGGCTCTTGAGGAGGCGAACCGCCGAGGCGACGTCGGGGAAGGTCAGGTCGTGGAACAGCACGAGCGCGTCGTCGGCGAGGTGCGGCTCCAAGCCGATCACATCGTGGCTTGGGCCCTCTTCGCTGTGGAGGCCGTCCACGAACGCAAAGCCGTAGGGGACGTCCCGGGTGGCGGCAACCGCGTCCAGGATGCCGGGGGAGAAGCCGGGCCAGAGTCGGACGCTGCCCGTGGTGATCCACTCATCGAGGTTCTCCGAGACCTGCCGCATCCGGTTCGGATCCCCGAAGGCCGGGTCCACGGCGTCGAGTTGAATGCCTGCTGCGGCGATGTGCGCGGTGGACCAGCCGAAGTGGGAGCCGATCTCGATGCCGACCCGTCCGGGGCGGGTGGTCGCCGCTGCGTGGAGCACGGCAGCTTCTTCGGTGCTGATGACGCCGGTGGTCCGGTTCGCCTCGCGGGTGTCGGTGCGCCAGATGTGTGGCACCTGCTTGCGCAGGCGCGGGTCCGGGCAGGTACGAGGATCGGTGTCGACGAGCTGCGGGAACCGGTCGAACAGGTTCGGGGTGTCGAACTCGGTCGGATGGTGGTCGTACCGTGCGGTCCATGGGACGACTGCGTTGATGGTGCTTCGTACGATGAGGCGACCGCTGTCGTCGACGGGCTGGAGCAGCACGGCAGGCTGGCTGTCATTGCCGAAGAACTCGTCGACTGCGGTCTTCGCGGCCTCTGAATCGCCGTAGTCGTCGACGAGGAGGACGCCATGCTGGTTCAGGCGCGGCCAGAAGGTCGTCAGCTCGGCCGCAGTGCTGGCGGACCGGTCGGTGTCGAGGCGAAGAAGGCTGAGGGCCCCCGTTCTCGTGCGGGAGCCGGTTTCGCGAACGTCGCCCTCGACCAGATGGACGTGGTCCATCGGATAGCCGGTCGATCGGATGTTGGCCTCGACCGTCGTGCGGTCGACATTGGCCGCTCCCGAATCCGGCGTGCTTCCGAAGGTGTCGAACAACCAGAGATCCCGGTCGGTGTCGTCCATCGATTTGAGCGTGAGGGCGATCAGCATTGCCGATCCGCCTCCGGAGACACCGGACTCGACGATGTTCCCGCGAATGGGGCGTTCGGACAGGTATCGGACCGCTTGCCAGAGCGCGTGGCCCCGCTGCGGCGACATCGTCGTGTGAGGCTGAACCTGTTCCCAGATCGCCGCGAAATCCTTGTCGTGCTCAAGGACCCAGGCCGTGCTTGCGTTGATGGTACGACCTCCTGAGTGCGTGCGGGACACTCTACCAATCAGCGCTGTTGGGCTGGCTCACGCGCCTTGGAATTTGGTTGTCTCCGGCCCGTGATCCAGCGTCCGAACCGCACTCCGGGAAGCTCGATGAAGCGGTGGATGAGCGCCGACATGGCGACCACGACTGCGACGAGGCTGATGACCTCGAACCAGACGGGCCAATCGAGGGGGACGACCTTCCGCTGCCAATAGACGATCAGGCGCTGATGGACGAGGTACTCGGCGAAGCTGATCCGGCCGAGCCACTGGAAGATCGGTGTGGAAAGCAGCCGGCTCAACGGCCCTTGCCCTGCTGCGAGTACAACGATGAGTAGGGCGAAGATCGGAGCGCTGCCGGCGGCGCGGAACCATGCATGCACGATCGTGTCGGGCTCGAAGACGCGGTCGGCGATCGGCGTCGACCACTGGATCGCTGCGCATGCCAGGATCAGGGCCGTCAGCTCGAGGGTGGTGGACCGGGTTGAGGACTCGGTGGACCACGGGGTGAACGCGAGGCGGTAGGCGAGGATGCCGAGGACGAACTCGGCGAGCCGAGGCACCGGGGAAATCGCCCCCCAACCGAGTGCCTCGAATGGCATGTCCAGTGCGACGACTTGATCGGAGATGAGGAGCCACATTGCCGTGGCCGCGAATCCTGCTGCGGCGATCGGCCAGGCGGACCGGCGGCCGAGCCAGATCAGGAGCGGGAACAGCAGGTAGAAGAACCACTCCACGGAGATCGACCAGGCGACGGCGTTGACGCCCCAGAACATTCGAGCCTCGGCGGACCATGCCTGACCGAGCGCAAGGATCTGTAACAACTCGAGCGTCGTGAAGTTGGCGCGGAACCATCGTGTGCCCTCTGGCCAGAACAGGAACAGACTGAAAACGAAGACGGCGGCGTGGGCGGGCCAGATTCGGAAGAACCGCTGCGTGGCGAATCGGATCGGCTGCCGATATGGCGCCCGATGCGCATAGGCGTGGGCGAGAACGAATCCGGAGAGTACGAAGAACAGCGACACGGTCATGCCGAGGTTGGCCGTACCGACCGCCCCTTCTTCGAGCCAGAGGACGCCGACGAGGTGGTGGACGAACACCGAGGTGGCCGCCACGAACCGAAGGCCGGTGAGTGCCGGAAGATCCACAACGCTGGAGCCGATCGCCGCAGGCGACGTGCTGGTCATTGCAACAGCAACTGCAGCACGGCGACGTCGAGCCAGCGGTTGAACTTTCGTCCGACCTCCCGCTCCACGCCGACGAGCTCGAACCCGACGGACTCATGCAATTTGAGTGACGGAGGCTGCGCATCGGCGATGCGGGCGATCATGGAGTGGAATCCATGGGAGCGAGCCGTGTCGATCAGCGCGTTCATGAGGAGCAGCGCGATGCCGCGGCGGCGATGCTCCCGATGGACGTAGACGGAGTTCTCGACGGTCGTGCTGTAGGCCGGACGCGTGCGAAACGGGGAGAGCGACGCGAAGCCCACGATGGTTCCATCGTCGTCGACGGCGACCAGCACGGCGTGAGCGCCGGATCGCTCGACCTGCCAGCTGCGCTGCTGTTCAAGCGTTCGGGGCACGAGGTCGAACGTTGCCGTCGACTCCGTGACCTCGAGGTTGTAGATGGCCGCAATGGCCTCGGCGTCGGAAAGCTCGGCGGGGCGAACCAGCATCCCGCCGACGTTACACGGCCTCTCCGGCAACCGGCGCGGTGGCGACGGGAGCGACGTTCTGATCCGTGATCAGGAGACCGTTGCCGCCGATGGCCTCGGCGGCCGCCCACTGCGCCGCCTCATAGTCGGCGGACTCGAGAATGACCTGGCGCCGGTGCGATGCCCGAAGGATGAGCTCACGCAGTGCGCCGTGGTACTCGGGGCTGACCTCGCTGAAGAGATCGTCGACGAAGAGGGGGACGCGTTCGACCGGGAAGCGACGGCTCAGCTCGGCAAGGAGTGAAGCGAAGCCGTGCAGGACCTGTTCGTCGATCGGGTCGCGGTTGCCGACGACCTCGTTGTCGATGATGCGGAGATGTCCGGCCAGCTCTTCGAGCCGTTGCCGTTCGCTGATGAGCACGCTCGGTTCGGCGTTGCCGGCCAGCTCGCTCCAGATCTTCTGGGAGCGGGCGAGGTTGGCTCGGGCCTCGGACTGGCGACGGGCGAGCGAATGGTTGTCGAAGAGCTCGTCGACCCGACCGAGCTGGACGCCCAGCTCGGAGCCGCCGAACTGCTCTTCGACCTCGGCGTGTCGTTCGAGGAGGTCCTTGTTGCGGATGAGCTTGGCGGCGTACCCGACGAGGCCGGCGCCGATCAGGAGCAGCGGTGCGCCGAAGATCGGGTTCATCGTGAGGATCACGTAGAGCGCGGCGAGCAGCACCACACCGGCGATGCCGCTCACGACGAGGTGCCGGCGATCGTTGTCGGCCTTGGTCGCAAGGATCTCAGCGACTTCGGCTTCGCGGTCGGCTCGTTCTGCTGCTGCAGCCGAGAATTCGCTTTCCTGCTCTTCGGTCATGCTCAGCGTTTCGCGATCGGCCTGGATGCTGTTTGCGATGGTCCAGAGCTGGTCGATCGGCGTGCGTGCGAGCGCAAGCCAGGCCTCGTCACTCAGCGAGCGCTGGATGAGTCGATCCTTGGAGACATGAAGCACCTGCAGATGGCGGGCCACCGCGGCGTAGTCGTTGAGTTGGCCGGCCAGACCGAGCCGCGTCATTTCGTCGGCGTGGAAGGGAGCCTGACGAAGCGGGTCGATGAGCTTGGGCCGGTCGCCGAGGGCACGCAGCGCAACGACGGATTCGCCCGTCTCGGTCCGCACCTCGAGATGTGAGCCTTCGTTGCCGTCGACGGCGGCACGTATGCGCCGGTAGGCGGTCAGGCGTCGCTCGTGGTCGGGGCTCGCGATGACGGTCAGTCGGGGGTGCAGCTCGAGAAGGTCGGGGCCTTCGGGCTGTTCTGTGATTACTCGGTCAATCCACACAGACGAGGTTTCGACGGAGGGCGAATGCACCTGTATGGGTCGAACGATTCTGTCACACGACCGTAATGGAAACGGGCGAGACCAGCCGTTCTGGAGGAGCGCAGCGCCGAGGACAAGAATCGGAGGGGCGCAGCCCCGAAGTCATGTGACCGGCGCCAGCCGTTCTGGGGGAGCGCAGCACCGAGGACAAGTATCGGAGGGGCGCAGCCCCGAAGTCATGTGACCGGCGCCAGCCGTTCTGGGGGAGCGCAGCACCGAGGACAAGTATCGGAGGGGCGCCAGCCCCGAAGTCGTGTAGTAGTAGCGACGGACAGACTTGAACTGTCGACCTCTCGATTATGAGTCGAGCGCTCTGACCAACTGAGCTACGTCGCCACGCCCACCCGGAGGCGGTACAGAGCTCCCTGACAGAATTGAACTGTCGACCTTCTCCTTACCATGGAGACGCTCTACCGACTGAGCTAAGGGAGCTGGACCGGATGTGGAACATCCGGCCGTTCACTATGCCAGATTCGCGGCGCTCTCAAAACCCCGGAAGGTTTCGCTCTGTCGGGCGGTTCCGGCAGTGGACGTGACTGCCGGATCTCGCGAGAACGCTGCTATCGTCAGTACGTTCATTCTTGAAATCTAGGGCGTTAGCTCAATTGGTAGAGCACCGGTCTCCAAAACCGGGGGTTGCGGGTTCGAGTCCCTCACGCCCTGCAAATGTCTCAGCAAGTGCTGCGACGTCACCGCGATTGCGGTGACCACACACCACACCCCGCCAGGTGGAGGCTTACCAACGTGTCCCAACCGATGAACCGAGAACAGCGCCGCATGCTGAAGAAGCAGGGCCAAGAGGTCAACGACGCCGGTCAGGTGGTCGACACCAAGCCGCGCAAGACCAAGACTGCCGGTGGCGGTTCGGGCAGTGGCAGCCGCGTGACCGAGAAGGGCAGCGGTGGCGACGACGGCGGTCGGCGTCGGCGTGAGCCGGCGGCCGCCGAGGAACGGACGAGCCCCGGGCAGTTCATTCGTGAGGTCCGTTCGGAGCTCAAGAAGGTGGCGTGGCCGACCCGGCCCGAGGTCATCAACTATTCGCTGGTTGTGTTCTTCACGGTCGTGGCGCTTACGGTGTTCATCGGCCTCCTCGATTGGGCCTTCTCCGTCTCCATTCTCGAACTGTTCAAAGCATGAGTGATCTCGACAACACCTCCGACGACGTGACCGAAGCGGTCGACGTGATGACCGACACCGAGGCTCCGGCCGAGGAGGCGGAAGCCACCGTCGCGGCCGCCGACGCTGTCGCCGATGAAGCAGTGGCCGAAGACGCCCCTGCGGCGGACGACGCCCCGGCGGAAGACGACGAGGCGCCGGCGGAAGCCGAGGTTGCCGCCGCGGCCGAACCTGCCGCCGAAGACGACGAGGCGGAAGCACTCGTCGATGTGGCCGACGAGGATGAGCTCTTCGAGGTCGAGGAAGCCCCCCGGGTCGAGAGCCCCTACGACCGTCCCGGTCGTTGGTACGTGGTCCACACGCAGAGCGGCCACGAGAAGAAGGCACAGCAGAACCTCGCCGCCCGTACCGACTCGATGAACATGGGTGAGCGGATCTACGAGTCCGTCATTCCGATGGAAGACGTCGTCGAGTTCCGCAACGGCAAGAAGGTCGTTGTCCAGAAGAAGATGTTCCCCGGCTACCTCCTCGTTCGGGCCCAGCTCGACGACGACGCCTGGTACGTCATTCGCAACACGCCGTCCGTCGTGAACTTCGTCGGCTCCGGCGGCAAGCCTTCCCCGTTGCTCCGCCGCGAGGTGGAGAACTTCCTGCAGGTCAAGGAAGAGGGTGCTCCGGCCACGCCGTCGAAGCGCAGCAAGGCCCGCCTGGAATACGAACTGGGCGAAACCATCCGCGTCAAGGAAGGTCCGTTTGCGGACTTCTCCGGCGAGATCGTCGAGATCAACGAGGACCAGCTCAAGGTCAAGGTGTTGGTCAACATCTTCGGTCGTGAGACTCCGGTCGAGCTCGAGTTCTCGCAGGTCGCCCGTCTCTGACCCGAACGTCAAATCCATGCCGCATAGCACAACCACATCGACTGGTTGTGGCATCGGCGCTGCACCGGCAGACTAGTCAGTCGGTCACATCGCACTTGAGGAACCGAAATGGCTAAGAAGCAAGTCACCGCTGTCGTGAAAATCCAGATCCCTGCAGGCCAGGCCTCGCCGGCTCCGCCTGTAGGTACCGCGCTCGGTCCGCACGGCGTGGCGATCATGGACTTCTGCAAGGCGTACAACGCACAGACCGAAGACAAGCGTGGTCAGATCATCCCGGTCGAGATCAGCATCTTCGAAGATCGCACCTTCAGCTTCATCACGAAGACCCCGCCGACCGCCTTCCTGATTCGTCAGGCTGCCGGTCTGGACAAGGCGTCGCAGAACCCGGGTCGCGAGACCGCCGGTTCGATCACCGCCGCCCAGGTCACCGAGATCGCCGAGCTGAAGATGCCGGATCTCAACGCCAACGATCTCGATGGCGCCCGCCTGCAGGTCGAGGGCACCGCCCGCTCGATGGGGATCACGGTCAGCTAGTTCACGTTCTGCCCAAGTCGCCTGTCGGCTCGGGTGAAGTCAGCTCGAAGCGAAGCTTCGACAACCGGTTCGGGCAGCAACATCGCTCGGATCAATTCAGCTCGAGGCGAAGCCTCGAGGACAAAACAGTCTCGCTGCATTCACCTCGATC
>JAHDEJ010000058.1 GCA_020628865.1 Acidimicrobiales bacterium | reverse complement strand
TCGGACAGCTTGCACTCGGTGTAGCGGTAGGCGGCCGGCGGGTCGTCGAGGCTGCCGAAGTTGCCCTGCGGGGTGATGAAGGTGACGTTGCGGGTGAAGTCCTGCCCCATGCGCACGAGGGTTTCGTAGATCGCGCCGTCGCCGTGCGGGTGGTACTTGCCCATCGTGTCGCCGACGACGCCGGCGCACTTGCGGAAGTCGCCGTCGGGCCGGATGCCCTGCTGCAGCATCGAATAGAGGATGCGCCGCTGCACCGGCTTGAGGCCGTCACGGACGTCGGGAATGGCCCGGGCGGTGATGACGGAGAGTGAGTAGGCGAGGAAACTCTCGCTCATTTCGTCGGCGACCGGTACTTCGATCACTTCCGCGGCGAACTGGTTGGAAAACAGGCCCGGTTGTTCAGGCATGGGGGTGCTCCTGCGTCGATCAGGGGGCGAACAGACGTTCGCAGCCTACCTCACGCAATGCGAGGTCTGGCCGCGTTCCGACCGTAGCGGGGGCCACCGACACAGTGGCGGAGGGAAGCGCTGGGAGTCGGAGCGTAGGGTGATCGGGGATGGAGCTCCGAACGATGACCAACGACGACCTGCCGCTGGCGATCGGGTTGTCCCAATCCGTCGGATGGCCACACACGGCGAACGACTGGAGCGTCGCCCTACAGGTCGGTCGCGGCACTGTGGCGACCGATGGCGACGAGGTGGTCGGCGTGATGTTGTGGTGGCCGCAGGGCCCCAAGCACGCCACCCTCGGACTGGCCATCGTTCCCGAGGCCCATCAACGCCGCGGCATCGGTCGCTTGCTCATCGACGAGACACTTCGCCAGGCCGACGACCGGGCCGTCTCGCTCTGCGGCACCGCAGACGGCCTCCGTCTGTATGAACGGGTCGGATTCGTTGCGCACGGCCTCGTCCACCAGTTCCAGGGCGTCGTGTCCCCATCAGCGAAGGGCGAAATCGATTCGTCCCTGACCGACGCTGTGGACCTGGACGACCTGGTCCAGCTCGATACGGCCGTCGACGGCCGAAACCGCAACGACCTGCTCCGGGCGATCCACGCCGACGCGGAGGTGCTCGGCCTCGAGCAGGACGGTGTGCTCGTTGGATGGGCGATGTGCCGCCCCTTCGGCCGTGGTCACGTGATCGGACCCGTCGTGGCCCGATCCGTCACCGACGCAGCACAACTCGCCGAGCCGTTCCTGCGCCGCCACGCCGGAAGCTTCGTCCGGCTCGACACGCCGTCCGATTCCGGCCTGTCCAAACTCCTGGCGTCCCACGGACTCGAGCAGGTCGGAGAAGTCGTGGCGATGACCCGTGGCCCGTCGCCGAGTCCAACCGGGCTGGCCCGCCACTTCGCGCTCGCCAGTCAGGCGTTCGGCTGAGCCGCCAGGCAACCGAGTTCGGCGCGGAGGCCCCGGAATGGAAAGGCGGCGACATTTCCTTCCGAGACCCCCGCTCTGATGGCCCGCATGCGGGTGCCGGCCATCAGTCCGTTCGTCACCCGTAGCCGAGGTCGGCGCAGGTGACGGCGCTCAATGCAGCCCGGTCGCTGTCGTTCAACATGACCTGGCCGTTGAGCCGCGGATCGAGGAGTGAACCGTCGGCGACGTGCTGCGGGCCGATGAGAACGTGGCCCAGCTCGTGGCTGACGATTTCGTGAATCACGGCGGGTTCGTTTGCGTAGGGATGGTCCGGGTTGATGAGAATCTGCCGGCCGTCCGGGCTCGTCCATCCCAGCGGCGCCGCCTCGGTGGGCCACTCACCGCCGAACCGGATCTCGACGGTGGCACCACCGTCCACGACGAGATCGATGTTCGACGTCGCCCGGTTGAGGTCGCCCAAGGCATCCACGGCAGCGTCGGTCATGGAGCCGAGGTCGATGGCGAACGAAAGCGAGCACGTCGGCCCCACCACCGGCGTTGCATCCGCCGCCGGCGCGACAGTCGTTGCGACGATGGACGTCGAGCTCGTTTCGGTCGCGATCGGGGTGCGAGTCGCGTCCCGTTCGAGACGCTGCTCGGTCTGAGCCACGACTGCGGCCGCCGCCACATCCTGTGTGGGAGCGTTTCCGAGCGCGTTCGATTCAGTTGTCGTGTTCACCGTCGATTCAGTGCATCCGCCAGGGCACTCCTCTTCCGTCGGTCCGCCCCACGAAAGAGTCATCGCCATGGCTACAGCTACTAACCCGCCTGCTGTAGCAATGTGCATAGGTTGTACATCCAGTTACGGCAGCGGTCGGGGGCCTCTGGATCGCGAAACGGTTACAACTCGGCGACGGTGGAAGGAACGGCGAGCATGCAGCGCAGTGTCGATGAGTTGGAACGAACGATCCGGCTTCATCGGCTCGCGCGCGTCGGAGCGGTGCTGCTCCTGATCCTCGGCGGCTGTTCGTCTGAAGAGCCGGCGCCGACCGCCACTGCTACAGCGGCACTGGTGGCCGACGAGGGGTGCCCGATGACCGTCCCGCCCGCCGAGCCCTTCGTGCCCCCTGACCCGTGGCCGGCCGTTCCGTCGTCGAGCGAGTTCGTCTGGTACGGGAGCGACGACCTGTGGACCGTCCTCGAGGTCGGTCGGTCGATGGAGAACAAGAGCGTCTGGTGGAGCGCGAACTTCACGAGCGCCGCGTTCGAGTCGCAGCCGGAGATCGCGGTCGTGTTCGAACGGCTCGATGTGGAGGCCGACGCCGTCGTCTTCGCCTCGCCGGGAACGAACGCCTACACGCCCGAGGACGAGCTGTTCATGATCAACGGCATCGAACCGAGAGATCCGGGATGCTGGCAGGCCACCGCCACCTACAAGGGCGCCACACTGCAATACGTGTACTCGGTTCCCGGTGGCAGCAGCTGAAAACGTGCGATGGCTGGCCCGGAGGCCAGCCATCGTTTGGGTTCACCAGCGGGGAGGGGGGACGCCCCGCTGCGGTGATTGGGGGATTTTGTGGGCCCCGGGAAGGAGGGGAAGTCCCGGGGCCCAGATCTGTTGCTCAGGCGGCGACCAGCGCCTCTTCGTCGTCGGCGAGCCAGCTCTCGACGGAGGGCGTGTCGGATCCGAAGACCCGTCGCATGAGGTCGGAGACGCCGGGGGAGTCCTTGGTGAGGCTCTCCGCAACGCGGTCCCGATCGGCAAGCTGTTCGTCGGTGACCAGGAGAAGTGCGGCGAGGTTGTCCACTCGCTCGTCGGTCCGAAGGTCGATGATTTCGTTCTGCATTGGTGGACCGTCCTTTCGTCTGATTGGTCCGTGTATGCCATCTACAACCGGTACTACGCACGACCCATTCCCGAAGGATGCGCGTCTTACCCTCTTCTTGGATTGACAGTGGTCACAGCGTCGGGTGGTCACAGGCAGAGTCCGTTCTCGCTGGTACCGCGACCGCACATTGCGGTGGACGTGACGGCGGTGGCGGCGATGCCCTCGTTGCCCGGCGCCCAGTCGAAGTCGAGCCGGAACCCGACGATCGCGTCGCCCTCCAGCCCGACGACGTCGAAGACGGCCGAGCCGGTGCCGTCCGGCCCGGGCGTGATGCTGACCCGGGACACGTCGGCGTCGGTTCCGGCCCCCAGCTCCGAGGCGAAGCGGAAGGCGAGATTCCACGGGTCGCTGGCTTCGGTGCCGACCAGTCCGGCTTCGGCCAACGGATCGCCCGGGGTGCTTCCGAGGGCGATGGCGGGTACACACCAGCGGTCGTCGAACGTCAGGGCCGGGGTCGGCACGAACCCACCGTCGTGGTACATCGATGCTTCCCAGGTGATGGGGGATGGCTCGGAGAGATCGTCAGCGTTCGGCGAGAGCCAACGCCAGAGCCGGGCGCCCACCGATGTGTCTTCGAGACACCATCCGCCGCTGGCCGTGAACCCGGACCCCTCGTACGTGCCCCCGAAGGTGTGAACTTCGCAGTCGCGGACTTCGACGGCGACGTGGGAGGCAGCGGAGGCACCGGAGGTCAGCCGGTCGAGCACGAGCGCAACGTCCCGGCTCGCGCCGATCGGACGGAACGGACGCAGGATCTCGCCGGCGAGGATGTCGAACTCGCCGCGGGCGTACCCGCCATCGGCGAACCGAACCTGAACCACGGCGACCTCACCTTCCTCGTGGTTGCCGATGGTGAGATCGTCCGTCGTGCCGTCTCCGTCGAAGTCGCCACGGGCGGTGCGAACTCCGACAAGTCCCGACTCATCGACCGAACCGGTCGGACAGCTCGTTCGGGTGAGCGGCTCGAGCCAGCTGGCGGCCGCCCAACCGGTCAGATCCGTATCGGTCACGACCATCAGCTCGAACCACTCAGTGCCGGTGTCGGCAACCTCGCATCCACCGAGCGCAGCAACTTCGGTGCCGGTGGGAAGCGCAAGGAGGATGTCGTTCTCGGTGCCGGGACCGGTGCGCAGGTGCAGGCCACCGTCCGCATCGTCCAGCCGCACGTTCACCTGCCATCGGCCGGCGGGGTCGCCGGCGCACCCGAGCTCCAAGGGGGTGTCGAGCGGCGAGGTCTCATCCTCGTTCTCGTTCTCGCCTGTTTCGGCTGCACCCCCATCCGCCTCGGGCTCGTCGTCAGACGCTCCGTCGCTCGACGCATCGACCTCGGTTGGCTCAGGTGCCGGCTCGAGGGACAGCTGGTCGGTCACCTGCGTACCGGGCGCTGCAGTGGTGGTCGCACCGTCGGTCGCCGTCGATTCGGTCGAGCTGCTGCACGCAGAGGCGAGGAGCGCAACCGCCAGCAGGACGGAAAGGGACAAACGGGTGGAGAACGCCATGTTCTGAGTATCGGCCACGAGACCGCCGCCGAAAATGGGGGGCGCCCCCGAGCGGCTCAGATTCGGTGTGCGTTGACGGCGGCCGGGTCGAAGGTGAACCCGGTTCCGGGCCGATCGGGGACGACGAGCTGTCCGCCGTCGAGCTCGACTGACTCCGCGAAGAGCGGGGCGAACCAATCGATGTGCTCGACCGAAACACAGTTCGACAGGCTTCCCGCCAGGCACAGGCTGTACTCCGTGAAGAAGTGGCTCGACACGTCGACATGGCGTGCGGCTGCGGCAGCCGCGGCCTTGCGGAACTCGCTGAGCCCACCAACGCGCTGAAGGTCGGGCATGAGTACATCGCAGGACCGGGCATCGACCATGGCCTGCATGCCGAGGTGGGTGTACTCGGTCTCGCCCGAAGCGATCGGCGTGTCCAGGGCGGCTCGGACTTCGGCGTGTCCCTCCAGGTCGAGCGCCGACACCGGCTCCTCGAACCACGCGAGGTTGAACTCCTCCATCCGGCGGCCGAGCCGGATCGCCTGCTTCGGCCGGAAGGCCTGATTGGCGTCGACGTAGAGGTCCACATCGTCACCGATGACCTCGCGGACCGCACGAATGCGAGCGATGTCGTCATCTGCGAAGTCGCTGCCGATTCGCAGCTTCATTCCCCAGAACCCCGCATCGAGGAACTGCTGCGCCTCGGCCTGCAGCTCGTCGATGCTCTGCGACAGCCACAGACCGCTGCTGGCGTAGGTGTCGACCCGGTCTCGCATGCCGCCGAAGAGCTTGGCGAGCGGCAGCCCGGTCGTGTGCCCGAAGGCATCCCAGAGCGCCGTGTCGATCGCCGACAGCGCAGCGATGGTGACTCCTTTGTGGCCGGTGGGGTTGATCGCCGACCAGATGGCCTGGTTGATCCGCTCCACGTCGCGGCCGTCTTCGCCGATCACATATGGCGCCAGGCCTCGGATCATCTCGTCGAATGCACGAATCCGATCCGCGTTCAGGGTGAAGGCAAAGCCCTCACCGGTCGCCCCATCCGTCGTGCGTACCCGCGTGAGCACACAGCCCACCGAACGCATCTGGTGGATGGCGGTGCCGATCGGCTTCGGCAACGGCAGCTCGACGACCGTCGTCTCGAGCATCGCGATCTGCATGCCCGCAAACTAGCGACCGCCGGGGACACCGTCAGATTCAGGCGGTGGCGCCGCCCCGAAGGTAGGCGTCGGCCAGCCCGCTCAGCGTTGCGTGGAATTCCTCGACACAGTCGCCGATGATGTCGGCCACCGGGCGCACGGCATCGATCCGGCCCTGCACCTGGCCGCTCAGCGCGATGGCAGCGTTCATGTCGCCACCGAAGTACAGGGCCTGCGGGTCGCCGAAGTCGCCGAACACGTTGTGCTCGGCGAAGCGAAGCCCCTCGCTGCGATCGGTGCGGATGGCCCGCAGCGCCGGGGAATGGCGCTGGTTCAGAAAGAGGGTGTCGGTTTCGGCGCCATCGACGATCGCCTGCTTCCAGTTGTCGTGGACCGGGCTCTCGGCCGCCGACACCATTCGGGTTCCCATCTGCACCGCTTCTGCGCCGAGTGAGAACGCGGCCGCCATGCTGCGCCCGTCGACGATGCCTCCGGCGGCGACGATCGGCACGTCGACCTTGGACCGGATCAGCGGAAGCAGCACCATGCTCGCCACCGGGTCGGGGTTCTTGAAGCCGCCACCCTCGCCACCTTCGACGACGAGGCCGTCGACTCCGGCCTCGACCGCCTTCATCGCTCCCTTCAGCGTCGGAACGACGTGGTACACGGTGAGCCCGGCGTCTTTGAGTGTGGCCGTGTAGGCCTGCGGGTTCCCGGCCGACGTGGTGACGAAGCGGACGCCCTGGTCGATCACGAACTGCACGATGTCCGGGTCTCGGACGAACGCCTGCGCGATGTTCACGCCGAAGGGCTTGTCGGTGAGATCCCGCATCTTGCGGATCTCCTCCCGAATCGCATCCAACTCTCCCGACGAAGTCTCGATGATGCCCAACCCGCCAGCATTCGAGACGGCCGACGCAAGCGCCGACCGAGCAATCCACCCCATCGGCGCCTGAATGATCGGCACCTCAATCCCAAGAGAAGCAGTAACCCGATTCGAAAAAGCAGCCATCCCAGCACCGTACTTCGTGCCCCAACGGCCCAAGGCTGACCAGGGAGTGGCGTTTCGGCCCCCCGGGCCGAAAGGCCGTAAGTGAGGAGGCCCCAGGCCGACGAACGACGGTGTCATACCCCCTCGGCATGATGTGCGCATGGACATCGTGACCCCCGCCCGCATCACCCTCATGGCCAACGCCATCGAGCTCGGCGTCGACGCCGAGGACTTCCGTTTCTCGTCTGCTGCCGAACGCCATGTCTGGGATGATCTCGTCTCAGAGATCGACGCACTCACCGACAAGGACGACCTGGTATGGCTTCCCTCCGCGGCATGAACGCCTGCGGTCACCAGCGTCGATCCCACCGGTATGGTCGTGCAGATGCGCCGAATGTCGACCGTCCTGCTCACCGCCAGCGTTGTGGTGCTCGTCGCCTGGCTCAGCCTGTCGTCCAACGGGTTGGGTGTGGTCGGTGAGGCAGCGGACGGCGCGACCAGCGTGGTCGGGCAGGTCGAGCAACGAGTGGACCGAGATCTCGTCCAGCGCAGCGACATTCCCTGGGCGGCCGACGAGGTTGCCCACATGTTCGGCTGGGGTGCACTCACACTTGCCGCCGGGCTGGCGTTTCGTGCGACCCGGCCGTTGAGCGAAATCGCTGTCGTCCTTTTCGTGGCGTCGCTGGCGATCGAGTTCGTGCAGGGTTGGTTGATCGACGGGCGGAACGCGCAAGCCCACGATCTGTCGGCAAACAGCCTCGGCATCATGTTCGCCCTCGTCGTGCTGGTGGCCGCACAACGGGTGGTCCCGCCGAAGGTGTCGGTCAGCGAAACTCGGGAATCGGTCCGTCGCTGAGCCACTCGGCGAAGAAGTCGTCGAGTTCCATCCCACTCAGCTCCTCGCTGAGGGCGATGAAGTCTTCGGTGCTGGCGGTGCCGCCGCCGAACCGCACCACCCACTCGCGTAGTAAGGGGAAGAACACGTCGTCGCCGACCGTGAGCCGCAAGGCGTGCATCGTGGCCGCGCCGCGGCGGTAGACGCTCGGGGCGAACAGGTTGGCGCCGCCGGGATCTCCGGGGGCCGGCGATGCGGCGTTGACCGCCCGAGTCTGCAGCCGAAGCTCCAGCTGCGCCGGCGAGCCGTCGCGACCGAACTCGATCCAGAGGTCTTCGGCGTAGGAGGCGAAGCCTTCGTTCAGCCAGATGTCTCGCCAGGTTGCCGGCGACACGTGGTTGCCGAACCACTGGTGGGCGAGCTCGTGGGCGACGATGCGCTCGATCGATCCGTCCCCATCCACGAGTTGGCCGCTGAACAGCGACCGACCCTGCGTCTCGAGCGCGAATCCGAACTCGGCGTCGACCACGAGCGCGCCGTATTCGTCGAAGGGGTAGGGGCCGAACAGGTCGGTGAACACTTCGAGCATCGCGGCCGTCTGGCCGAAGTCGCCTTCGAACCCGTCGAGCTCGTTGGTGGCGACCGCGTCGTAGACGTCGACGCCGGCACCGTCCTCCGAGTCGAGCAGGGTGAAGGCCCCGATCGCCACGGTCGCCAGGTAGGAGGCCATCGGCTGGCGCATCTCCCACACCGAGATGGTGCCGTCGTCGAGTTCGACTGTCTCCACCAGTTCACCGTTGGCGACGCCGACGAAACCGGTCGGGACGTTGAGCACGAACCGGTACGTCGCCTTGTCCGTGGGGTGGTCGTTGACCGGGAACCAGGTGCGGGCGCCCATCGGCTCGCCCACCGCCACGCTGGCCCGGACGGCGTCGTACCAGCCGATCGGGCCGATTCGTGTGCCGGACTCGATGGTGTCGGGATTGCCGGAGTAGTCGACCACGACCACCGTCGGCGTTCCGGACTGCAGCGGACTCTTCGGGAAGATGCGGAGCTTCTCGGCCGTCTGTTCGAAGGCAGCTTCCGCACCGTCGACGGTCACGGCATCCACCGTCATCCCGACGAGGTCGAAGCTCAGGCGGCTCAGGTTCTCCAGCGGAGTCAGGTCGATCGTGGCGGTTGCGTTCATGACGTCGTTGCCTTCGACCTGAACCTGCAGGGCCAGCTCGTAGTTGACGACGTCGTAGCCGGTGTTGCCGATGGTCGGGTAGTACGGGTCTTCAACGGTCTCGCCACCCTCGACCGCTTCACCGGTTGGAGCATCGGCGTCAGCGGTCGTGGTCGGAGCCCCGGTGGTCGTGCTCGACTCCGCGGCGTCCGAGGTGCCCGCAGCCGTCGTGGACGGGCTCGTCGTTGTCGACGAGTTGTCTGCCGCGTCCGGGTCGCCGACGTCGGATGCGCAGGACGCAACGACCATCAGTGCAGCGACCAGAATTGTCGTCAGCTGTTTGGGCCGGGCAGCGCGCATCCCACCAGTTTGGTGCCCCGAAGACTCAGGTGGTGATCAACCCGCCGATTGCCGGGGCGGCGCTCTCGAGCACCTCCGAGGACGGAATGCCGAACCACTGCTCGGCGAGCGTGGCGTAGTAGTTCTCGAAGTCCACCGTGGCGACCAGATTGCCGTCGTCGAGGTTGGTCAGCGACGGCGCTTCGCCGTGGACACCGGCGTTCACGGGACCGGCGAGAAACGCCATCGACGCCGCGCCGTGGTCCGTGCCACCGTCGTTCGCCGGCAGCCGCCGGCCGAACTCGCTCGTCGTGCAGACCAGCGTCTTCTCGGCCAGACCCCGTTCGCCGATGTCGGACAGGAACATGGCCATCGCCTCGCTCAGTTCCATCATCATGTAGTCGTGATCGCCCCGCTGATCGGAGTGGGTGTCGAAGCCGCCCATCGACAGATGGATGACCCGCACGCCGGCTTCCTGCTGGATCAGCTCGGCGGCCAGACCGAACTGGCGACCGATGTTCGAGCCGGGATAGTTGTCCCACACGTTCTGCATCTCGATTGCGTTCAGCGATTCGGCGAAGGCGAGCGTGTCCGACAGACCACCGCGAGCTGCCAGGTGGGCGGCTGCGTCGGATCCGCCGGGGGCGGCCATGTCCGACAGGCCGGTGCGCAGTGACGCGAACCAGGGGTCTTCGTTGTGGCGGAGGAACCAGGATGCGTCCGGGTCGGTCAGGCCGAGGGTCGTCGCCTTGTCCGTCAGCAGCGCGGGCGTTGCCCCCGAGCCCAGCGAAACTCCGGTGACCGGTTGGCCTTCGTCCAGCTGATCGCACAGGCGGCCGAGGAACCCGGTGGCGGGCAGGCTTGCGCCCGACGATTTGCCGGCCCACCAACGGCGCTCCATTTCGAAGTGGGAGCCGTCGGGATCGTTGACCGTTCCCACGCCGACGAGTGCGGCCAGGCCGTGTGGGGCCACTGCGGCCAGGTTCGGGTTGAGCCCGAAGTCCTCACTGAAGTCCACCAGCTCTTCATCGGGAATGTGGAGGTTGGGTCGGCGGTCGTACAGCACACCGGCGTTGCGCGGGACCAGCGTGGCCAGGCCGTCGTTGCCGCCCTGCAATTCGACGACCACGAGGGTGCGGCCCGCCACATCGGCGCTGGCCACGACCGGCGTGGTGGTCGTGGTCGGGGCGAGCGAAGTGGCGGCGTCGGCCGTCGGGCTCATGCCGGCGATCGCGGCCTCGCCGCGGCCGAGCGCAATGGCCGCGCCACCCGCGGTCACTGCGCCGGCGGCGGCGAAGCCGAGGAACCGTCGCCGAGATCGACTCGGCGCGGCATGCATCGGCTCGGGGTTGATTCCGGTCTCGTCATCGGGCGCGTCGGGACCGTGGTCCCAGCGGGTGGGTTCGGGGGAGTGAGGGGTGTCGGTCATCGCAGGCTCCTAGCAGGTGGCGAATTCGGGCGAAACGAGTGCGAGTGCCAGGAGGAGGTCCAGGCCGCGGTCGTATTCGGGCTGGTTGGCGATCGCCTGATCGAGCGCCCGCTGGGTCGCCTCGCTCGGGTTGTGGATACCGCAATGGGCCAGGACGACCTCTGGCGTCGGCTCGAGGTTCAGCAGCTCCTCGGGGAGCTCCCAATGGATGACCGCGTTGGCACGGGCCACGACCTGCGTCGCCGAGCTCCACCGGTCGTCGTCGGGCCAGCCCGCAACGTTCGGCGGTTCGAACGGCGCCTGTCCCGTGGCGTACAGCTGCCAGTACTCGAAGTCCGAGTCGCCGAAGCTGGACCAGCCGTAGGCGAGCGCTGCGGCGGTGAGCCATTCGACCGGCTGGCGGGTTCGAACGCCCCGAGCCTCCAGAAAGTCCGGATGCTGCAGCATCGCCCGCATCAGCGGCCGGATTTCCCAGTCGTTGCTGCGCAACACGTCGGCGAGCTCTCGGCGCCGATCGTCGCTGAGCTCGGTGGAGACGAAGTGGTCGTGCAGACCGGTGACGACGTGTTCGGCGGCTGCCGGCATCGCCAGCACCGTGTCGACGTACTCCGCCATGGTCCACCGCTTCCGTTCGCCGAGGAAACGGACCGGTCGGTCATAGGTGTTGTCGGGTTCACGATGAACGTCGCCCGTCTCCCAATCGACCCAGAATCCGGACAGGATTCGGGCGCCCGCCCGAATGTCCTCCTCGCCGTAACCGGCGTTGCGGCCAAGCGTGAAGAGCTCCAGGAATTCCCGGCTCAGGTTCTCGTTGGGATTGTCGCCGTCGGAACCGGCTCCGTCGAGGAAGTGCAGCATCGCTCCGTCGTGGAGGATGTCGAAGCAGAAGTCCCGGAAGTTCCCAAGGGCGTGGCGCCGCACGAGCTGATGCTGACGCCACATCAACATGTTGCTGGTCTCGCCCCGGTTGGTCGTGAAGTGGCCGTGCCAATACCAGACCATTCGCTCGTGGAAGCCGGCGTCCGGCCGGATCATTCGATCGAGCCATTCCATGGGCAGCGCGTCCCACTCGTCGTTCTCCTGGTCGAAGTTCCGCTCGGCCGCCTCGTCGGCGGACAGAGCCCAGCCCTCGTCGTCGACGAGTTCATCGACGAGCGTCGAGGGGTCGGTTCCCCGGAGTCGTTCAACTTGACCGGGACGGATGCCGAACGAGGTGCGGCGCAGGATGTGGGCGAGCTGTGTGCCGGTGGTGTCCATATCGAGGTTGTACGCACGTGCGCATGAATCGAAGATGAAGCCCACCTTCATCTTCTCTTCATGATCCGATCCGCAAGAATGGTGGGATGAGAGTGCTGATCGTCGAGGACGACGCGCCGCTGGCCGAGGTCCTTCGTCGAGGGCTCACGGAGGATGGCTATGCCACCGACGTCGTGGGCAAACTCTCCGACGCCCAGCACGCGGTCACGGTCAACGACTACGACCTGCTCGTTCTTGATCGAGGCCTGCCCGATGGCGACGGTCGGACCCTGTGCGCCGACATGCGGGCCGCCAGCGACTTCACGCCGGTCCTGATGCTGACGGCTCGGGATGGTCTGGGCGACAAGGTGGAGGGTCTCGATGCCGGAGCGGACGACTACCTCACCAAGCCCTTCGACTACCCGGAGCTCACCGCCCGGATCCGCGCGCTGCTGCGGCGGCCCGCGGAGGCGCAGTCGCCCATCCTCTCCCACGGTTCGCTCGAGATGGACCCGGCCTCCCGGCGGGTCTCCCGATCGTCGATCACCATCCCACTGACCGCGCGTGAGTTCGCGCTTCTCGAGGTGCTGCTCCGTGCGCCGGACGCCACCCACCATCGCACCGACCTGCTCGAACGCGTGTGGGATGCGAACTACGACGGTCTCTCCAACGTGGTCGATGTGCACATCGCGAATCTGCGCCGCAAGCTGGAGCTCCCGGGTCTTGGGGATCCGATCGAAACCGTTCGCGGTGTCGGCTACCGACTCGCGCCGTTGGAGGATGCATGAACCTGCGCACCATCCGCGTGCAGCTCACCGTGTTGTTTGCGCTGCTGGCGGCGGTCTCCGTCGCATTGCTTGCCTGGATCGCCATCAGCGCCGGCAACGAGCGGATCCTCGATTCGGCTGAACGCGAAGCCGAGGGCGTGCTCCGGCGTCTGGCCCTCAACGGCTTCCAGGGCAGCGAGGACGGGGAGCCATTCAACACGTGGCAGGTCAACCCGGAGGGGGAGTGGCAGGACTCGTACGGCGACACCTGGGTGGAGCCGCCGCTGTTCACGATCGCCGAGAACGCACGGTCGGTCGGGGCGCCGATGTTCGAGGAGTTCCAACAGAACGGACCGTGGCTTGCCTACGCCGACCCCGGGGACTCGGGCAGCGAGGAATCGGTGCTCATCACCGCAGTCGAGCTCTTTGCGTTCCAGGAGGATCAGGACGCCTTCCGGCTTCGCGTCATCCTCGCCGCCATCGGGGCGACCATCGCCACCACATTGGCGGCCTGGTTCGTGGCCGGGCGGTCGCTGCGGCCGGCCCGGGCAGCCATGGGTCGTCAGCGCGACTTCATCGCCGACGCGGCCCACGAACTGCGCACTCCGCTTGCGGTGATCCGTGCGTCGGCCAGCCATGCGCTCTCCCGCGAGCGGGACAACGCCGAATATCAGCAGGCGCTGGCGGAGATCCTGAC
>JAHDEJ010000091.1 GCA_020628865.1 Acidimicrobiales bacterium | reverse complement strand
GTTTGCCCAGCATGGGTAAACTCCCGAAGGACTGAAAGAAGTCCTGACACCTAACCAGAGGGAAGTCAATGCGAAGGCAAGGGCGTTGCTGGCAACGGCAAGGTCTGAAGGAAGCCTTAGCAAGTATGCGGTACATAACGCAAGTGAACCGAAATTGGCATGATAGGTGGGTAACCTTGCTAAAAGTGGGAACGCCCAAAATCTGGATAACCTATTGTGTTAGAACGGATGGGATTGCATACAGGGAGCTGCTCTTAACTGGGGAAGCCTGTTGATGCGATGTTTTTTTTTAGAAAAAGAAGTCAAATTTCCAACAAGTCGAAAGACAAGGCGGAAAAGCTACATCAGCAGGTGGCAGATGAACCCGTAGTAGTTATAAATTTCGAGCCTAAGAAACTTGGTAACAATGTGGAGGAGAAAACTCGAAAGACAATTTGCAAAGGCATTGTGGAAACACAAGTGCAGAGCCAAGTCAAATTGACTTGTAATGCCCAAAAGGTATTACAATGTGCGAAGGGGTAAAGTTAAACCAAAGTATAAATTATGAGGACAATGAATTGAGTACAAGTGAAGACAATCGTCTATGGAAAAGGACGAGGAATTTATCGTATGGTGGTGACGAGCCTAGCTAAGCGATGAATCCGCACGAATCTCAGTAGTGTAGGAAAGAAAAAAAAAGAAGGAGTAGATTGCCTTGTGCTAGAAACGCTCCGTCAACTACATGAACAAAGAGAATGCTTAATGGAATTACCTTGCAATGAATGTACTGCAAAGATGTTTTTTTTTTTTATGCACAAGAAATGGTACAGTCTATACGACAAAGTGTATTCGATGGCAAACCTAGAAAAGAGTTTTACGCAAGTAAAACACAAGGGAGGTGCGCCAGGAATAGACGGTCAAAGTATAAAAGCCTTTGGTGAGAATAAGTCGGAAGAATTGTACCAATTACAAAACGAACTCGCAGAAAAGCGATACAAACCACAAGCAGTAAAACGGGTATATATCCCGAAGCCAGATGGGAGTAAACGCCCATTGGGCATCCCAAGTGTCCGAGATCGAGTAGTACAGCAAAGTCTGTTGAATATACTCCAACCTATCTTCGAGCCAAGTTTTCATCCATCCAGTTATGGTTATCGTCCGAAGCGTTCAGCGGCAAAGGCAGTAGCGAAAGCAGAACGATTTGTCAATCACTATGGCTTAGCGCATGTAGTAGACATGGACTTATCGAAATGCTTTGACACATTAGACCACCAATTGATACTAAAAGGCGTAAATAGATTGGTAGCTGATGGGAGCGTGTTGGACTTGATAAACAAGATGCTGAAAAGTGGAATAGAAGAAGCAGGGCAATACAAGCCAACAGAAGTAGGCAGTCCACAGGGCGGAGTAATATCGCCTTTGCTAATGAATATCTATTTAAACAGCTTTGACCAATACATGAAAGTATTGGGCATCCGAATAGTAAGATATGCAGATGACATATTGATACTAAGTCGGACGAAAAGCGAAGCAGGTAAAAATAGAGCAATAGCAAAGGACTATTTGGAAAAGGAATTACACTTACAGGTAAATGAAACCAAGACAGCTTTGACCGATACTAGTAAAGGTATAGCGTATTTGGGTTTTATAATTGCCAAAAGAGGGGTACGGATAAACCCAAAGAGCAAGACAAAGTTTAAGGAAAAAGTACGTCAGTTAACCCGACGGAGAAACAGCTTAAACGTTGAAGCACAAATACTGCGCTTAAACCAACTATTGAGAGGCTTTGCCAACTATTTTCGGATAGCGCAAGTCAAAAGCCTATTCATCGAACTGATGAGTTGGATAAGACGACGCTTACGAATGAATAAGATGGTAGAGTGGAAAGGATGGAAAGCCTTGCATAAGCAACTACGACGGATGGGATACAAGGGCAACTTTGAGAAAATCTCAATGCGTCGTTGGCGAAATGCAGGTTGTCATTTAATTCACAAAGCCCTACCCAACGAATGGTTTACAGAACGAGGATTGTATGACATGGAACGAGTGAAAACAAACATCTTGCATCAATATTACGAATAAGGTTTAGCAGGAGCCGTGTACGAGGTCCGTACGCACGGTTCTGTGAGAGGGATAAAGTTAGAGAGAAATTTCTCTAACTTTACCCTACTCGAT
>JAHDEJ010000057.1:4443-14006 GCA_020628865.1 Acidimicrobiales bacterium | reverse complement strand
GCTAGCCCACCTCGAGTGGCATTTCGACTCGAAACTCTCGCGCATCCATCTGTACCCTTCCCTCCGTAGAAGGGATGACGACGCGGCGAGGAGGGTCGATGTCCATCAAACCAATGGTCTCTCGCCCGGGCAACGTCCAGGAACTGCTGGCCGAAGGACCTCGATCGTGGGAGAGCGCCTGCTCGCTGATCTCCGAGGTTGCCGCCGAGGTGGCGGACGGCCACGGACGCGGCCTCACCCATCTTGCCTTGGCGCCTGCGGCGATCGTCCTTGACGAAACCGGCGCCTACGACGGGATCCTCGAGCGGTCCGAGGTTGTCGCGTCGGCCACCACGCTCCACTACACGGCACCCGAGATTCTGGTCGATGCCGAGCCGGACCGCCGGTGCGACGTCTACTCGCTCGGGGCGATCCTTCTTGCGCTCCTCAGCGGCCGTCATCCCTTCCGCGCACAGAACTCCACGGCCCAAGCGGCCATCGCCCGAATCCTCCACGATGTTCCCGATCTCGACATCCCCGGTGCCCCGACGGCGCTGACGATGCTGCTCGAGAACGCCCTGCGAAAGAACCCGGAGCACCGAACCGTCACGGCCGCCGAATTCGCTCGCGTGACTCGGAAACTCGCCGCCGGTTCGAACGTCTCCCGCGTGATGGACGAGCCGGTCCCCGAGGACGAGCCGGCGCTCGTCGGCGCGGGAGCTGCGACCACGCCCAGCACCTCGTCCGGCTCGGGCATCAACTGGATTGCGGGAGGTCTCGCAGTCGCCCTGTTCTTCGGCGTGCTCTTCACCGGTGCCGTCGTGGCCAAGCTTGCCGGCGGCGACGACATCACGATCGATCTGGCTCGTCCCGTGATCCGACCCGTGCCCGAGGCCGGCGGCGAGGGCGTCCCGACCAGCGTGGTCATCGAGCCGGTTGCGGATGCGCCCCGGGTCGCCGAATCGGCGCCGGTCGATGCCGAAGCAACGGCGCCCGAACCGGACGAGTCCGCCATCGTCGATGCCGGCACCAGCGCGTCTGCGGCCTTCGTCTCGGCCCTCGCCGGGGCTGACACGGATGAGGCGGCCGAAACCGAAGTCGAAGTTCTTGGCGAACAAGAAGTGATCGCTGAGCCGGAGGAGGAGGCCGGTGGGCTCGAGATCGTGCCCATCCTCAAGAGCGCGTGGGACGAGTACGAGCTCGTCGTCGGTGACCCGTTGGACGTCAACGTCCTCGACAACGATTCCCTCGGCGGCCGCTCCGCCACCGTCACGCTCACCCCGGACGCGCTGCTCCCCAGCGGATTCCTGCTCGCCTCGAACGGCCGTCTCGCCGGAATTGCTCAGGTCTGCGGCGTCACGGAGACCGGCTATCAGCTCACCACGGACGACGGTGTCACGAGCACCTCGATCCTGCGGATGGTCGTGACGGGCTGCGATGAAGGGTGAGAGAAGCCGAAGAAGCGTCACAAATTCGATTCTTCGCGCGGTGGTCGACCCCGGTTCCGTGGATATGGTTTTCCTTCAGGTCGGTTGTAAAGAAGTCGAAACATCGATCGGAACGCAGGATTGCGTGACGAGCGTTTCATGAATGGCACGGTGTCGAACCCGGCACGGTGAAGATCGAGATTGGGGTGCCTCTTGGCGAAAGAGCGAGTCGAGCGGGACGAAGAAGACCTTGTTCGTTTGTACCTGACCGACATCGGTCAGTACCCCCTGCTCACCAAGGACGACGAAGTTCGCCTGGCGCAGGCCATCGAAAAGGGTGCGGAAGCCCGTGCGGCGCTTGATGATCCCGGCACCGAACTGACGCCGGCCAAACGTCGTGAGTACAACCGGGACCTTCGCCGCGGCGAAGAGGCGGAACGCACCTTTGTGCAGTCCAACCTCCGGCTCGTGGTGTCGATCGCCAAGAAGTACCAGGCCTCCGGTCTGCCGCTGCTGGATCTCATTCAGGAGGGCAACCTCGGCCTCATGCATGCCGTCGAGAAGTTCGACTGGCGCAAGGGTTTCAAGTTCTCGACGTACGCCACCTGGTGGATCCGTCAGGCGATCACCCGTGGCATCGCCAACACCGGCCGGACCATCCGTCTGCCAGTGCACGCCGGCGACACACTCACCCGTCTGCAGAAGGCCCGCTCCCGCCTGGAGCTGAAGCTGGGTCGCCCCGCCACCCTCGCCGAACTCTCGGCCGAGGTCGAGCTGCCGGAAGACAAGGTCACCGAAGCGCTCCGCTTCGCCGCCGAACCGCTCTCGCTGTCCGAGCCACTGCGCGAAGACGGCGACGCCGAACTCGGCGATGTGGTCGAGGACCGTTCCGCCGATTCACCTTTCGAGGTTGCCGCCACCGCGCTGCTTCCCGAAGAGATCAGCCGTCTCCTGTCTCCGCTCGACGAGCGCGAGCGGGAGATCCTCAAGCTCCGCTTCGGTCTCGACCGCGGCGAACCCCGCACCCTCGAAGAGGTGGGCGAGCACTTCAACCTGACCCGTGAGCGGATCCGTCAGATCGAAGCCCGCGCCATGTCCAAGCTGCGCCACCCGTCCAGCGACACCGGCGCCCGCGACCTCCTGGCCGTTTAGAACAACACACCCCGAATTTGGCTTGTTCTGGTGAGCCGGTAAGCTGAGATCTCCGCCAGGAGGTGTCTGAGTACCTGGTGGGCTCCCCCGCCTTCAAAGCGGGCGGTACGGGCGATCCCCGTACGGCGGGTTCGATTCCCGTCCACCTCCGCCAAAGTTCTGTGTTTGCGGACGCAGAGAAGTCCGCCCGCTCGGGCGAACGAACTTCGGGAGAATGCCGTCGCTACCAACGTGAGCGAGGAACTGATCGATGCTGCCGCTCAGGCGCAGATCGATGGCCTCGAGACCAAGGAACAACTTGCCCTGCTGCAGGCCGACCAGGACGCCTGGGTCGCCGGCCTGTGGCGCCTGCTCGACCGGGCCGAGGCCCGGCTCGAACGAGCACGTCACAACGTGCGCGGCCATGAACGTGCGAACGTCCTGAACGACCTGGACGACGAGTGCTACCGGATCGACGATGCCATCACGGCACTCGTCGGCGAACCGACCCCCGAAGAGCTGGCGCCGCCCAAGCCGCCCGAGCCCGAGAAGACCGGCACCCCGCAGCTCCAGTTGTCCTGGCGAAACGGCCACGTGGTGGCATGGGCCGGCGGGCACGACGCCGTGCTCGAATCCCAACACCAGATCGTCGAGCGGCTCGGCGTGCAGGGCGCGGCGACCATTGCCTGGGAACCCGCCGACCCGATCGAGGTGCCCGGCGCCGGTACGGCAGAGACGGTGTCGGCCCCGATCCCGGCCGCACTCGGCTGGCTCGCGGCGCAGGCACGCGAACACAACGATCCCCGTTTGGGAGCGAGCGTCCGGTGGATGGGGCTCGTGACCGCACACGCCGTGGAGCATGTGGCGCAGGGTCGCTACGTTCCGCTGATGGCTGCAACCCGCAGTGGCCGCGGCAAGGACGCCAACGCGTTCGAGGTTCGCTGGACTCCAGCCTTGGTGAAGGCCGACGCGCTCGAAGGGCTCGTCAACTCGCTGCCGACCGCGGTGATGGCCGGCCAGAACAAGCAGGACCGGCGGGCCTTCACCAGCACGGTGCTCGGCGACATCGTGCACACCGTGGTGGCCATGTCCGCAGCCCAGGTCGAGGTTCCCGCACCACCACCGAATCCGCGCACCCGCAACGACGTCGGCGAAGCGGTGCTCGGCCACCTCAGCGGCACCGAGTTCCGCGCCCCGAAGGGCCCGGCGTCGGAGATCTCCCGCAAGCTGAAGGACTGGTCCAACCCCGTCCGCGGCACGCTCACGACTCGCCTCATCGTGCAGCTCGATCCGCCCGACGAGAGCAACGGCTGGTTCGCCCAGGTGCTCGCGCCGACCGACCGCGGTGGCGTCGAGCCGATCGAACTCGCAGAGACGGGCGCATCGAAGAGCCGGGCCCGGATGCTGAAGGAACAGCTCGCCCGGCTCGAGCGCATGTTCCCCGAACTGCTTCGTCCGGGCGGTCGCCGCCGGGGCGAGGTCGTCCTCAGTCAGGACGAGGCGTGGCGGCTGATGGCCGAGGACGGCGACCTGCTTCGCATCGCCGGCTTTGATCTACGGGTTCCGAAGCTGGCCCGGAAGAAGGCGAAGCCGTCGCTGCGCCTCACCTCCGAGGAGGCGCAGGACACGGTTGTCGGTGCCCAACAGCTCGCCAATGTCCGCTGGTCCGTCGTGTTCGACGACGTCGAGCTGACGGCCGCCGACATCGCGAAGCTCGCAGCAGAGGCACGGCCGCTGGTGCGCTCGCACGGCCAATGGATCGAGGTCGATCAGGTCGACCTGGAAGCGGCCGCGGCTGCCCTCGCCGAGCGCGCCGACAAGACCCAGATGACCGGTGCCGACATGCTTCGCCATGCGCTCGGTCTCGAGGGCAATCCGTTCGAAGTCGGCATCAACATCGCCGGCGATGGCTGGGCCGCGAACCTCTTCAAGGGCATCGAGGACCTCCCGGAACATCCGGAGACGCAGCCGGAGGGCTTCGAGGGCGAGCTGCGCTCGTACCAGGCCGATGCGCTCAGCTGGCTCAACTTTCTCGACGATGCCGGACTCGGTGGTTGCCTGGCGCTCGACATGGGTCTCGGCAAGACGCCGACGACGTTGGCGGCGTTCGCTGCCGCCACCGAGCACGGCCCCGGCCTCGTCATCGCTCCGCCGGCCGTCGTCGGCAACTGGGCGCACGAAGCCCGGAAGTTCGTGCCAGACGTGTCGATCCACGTCCATCACGGGCCGAGCCGGCTGAAGGGTGCAACGCTGCAACGCAAGCTCGAGAACACCGACGTCACCATCACGACGTACGGCACCGCAGTGCGAGACATGGACGAACTCTGCAAGGTGAGCTGGGGCAAGGTCGCCATCGACGAAGCCCAGGCGATCAAGAACCACAACGCCGAGACATCGATTCAGCTCCGGCGCCTCGACGCTCGCACCCGCATTGCCCTCACCGGTACGCCGATCGAGAACGGGCTCGGCGATCTCTGGTCGATCATGGATTGGGCGAACCCCGGCCTCATCGGCGCTCGGGCACCGTTCATCGCCCAACTCACCCCGGATGCCAAGAACCGGGGTCCGCGCGGCACCGGTGAGGAAGCGCTCAAGGCGCTCAACGGTGTGCTCGTGTACCGACGCACGAAGGCCGAGCCGGACATCGCCGCCGAACTCCCGGACCGCATCGACGAGCTCGATCACTGTGCGATGACACCCGAACAGATCGGTCTGTATCAGGCCGTCGTCGACAGCCTCGTGGTCGACACCGAGCAGACCGAGGACGGATCACCCGAGCGCAAGGGCGCGGTGCTGGCCGCCATCACGGCGCTGAAGCAGATCTGCAACCACCCGGTGAACTACCAGGCCGACGACGAACCGCTCGACGGTCGATCCGGCAAGCTGGCCCGTCTGAACGAGATCATGGAATCGGTCTTCGCTGCGGACGAGAAGATGCTGATCTTCACCCACTTCGCGACCTGGGGCGAACGCCTCGCCGACTATCTGGCGGAGCGGTACGACATGCCGATCCAGTGCTACCACGGCGGTCTCGCCCGTGGCGCCCGCGACCGGATGGTCGACGACTTCCAGAACCGGCCGGGTGCCGGCGCCCTCGTGCTCTCGCTGAAGGCGGGAGGAACCGGCCTGAACCTGACCGCCGCCAACCACGTCGTGCTCTATGACCGCTGGTGGAACCCGGCGGTCGAGGACCAGGCCAGAGACCGTGTGTGGCGAATCGGCCAGACCAAGACCGTCATCGCCCACCGCCTCGTCTGCCCGGGCACCGTCGACGAGCGCGTCGAGGAAGTCGTGGCGGGCAAGCGACAGATCGCCAACATGGTGCTGCCGAAGTCCAGCTCGATCGCCGACCTCGACGCCGGTCAGCTGCAACAGGCGCTCGGCATCGATCCCGAGCTGCTGTTGACCCGCGAAGAAACCGAGCTCGCAGGAGCGATCGCATGAGCGGACGCAACCGCAACCGCGGCAACAACCAGAACAATCAGAACAACAACCGGGGCAACAACAACCAGGGCGGCGGCCAGGGCTCCGGACGCAAGAAGAAGCGCAGCCGCTCCAAGCGTCAGGATCCAACCGTCTACTGGGGTGATCCCGAGAAGCTTCCCGATCCCGAGTACTTCGAGACGGAGACGCCGGACACGCTCGCCATCGTGCGCTCGCTTGGCCGGGCACCGATCCCGGGAACGGCATCCGAGCACTACTTCACGCTCATGTACGACCGTGCGGCCCAGATGGCGCAGCTCCTCGGCCATGCCGGTGGACTCGACGACATGACGCCCGTCTTCCCGGAACCGGACGAGGACGACGAGATCGACGGCAACGAAATCGAGACCGAGGCGGCGGCCGAAGGCGACGAGCCCGACGACGAACTGCGCGAGATCGACGCCTCCGAAGAGCCGGACGCCACGGAGGCCGCCGGCGAAGAGGAGTGATCCTCAAGCACGACCCGCTTCTGCTCGACAACAATGGTCCGCAAGCCGTCCTGGACCAGGGACCAGAGAGTGGGAGATGTCATGGCGATTCGAGCTGAACTCGGGCAGTACGCAGAGAACGAGACCGGCGAGCAGTTCACCCGGCAGAACTCCAAGATGCTGAAGATCGAGCTGGCTGCCGGAGGCGTCCAGGCGCTCCGCGGTTCGATGGTTGCGTATCAGGGCGACGTGAGCTTCGAGAACAAGGGCTCCGGTGGCCTCGGCAAGCTGGTCAAGAAGGCGACCACGGGCGAAGGCGTGGACCTGATGTACGCGCAGGGGACCGGCGAACTGTTCCTCGCCGACGAGGCGCACGACATCCACATCCTGTATCTCGAGAACGACCGGATCTCCGTGAACGGCAAGAACGTCCTTGCGTTCAGCGACTCGATCCAGCACGACATCCAGCGCATCGGTGGTGGAATGGCCGGCGCGCTCGCCGGCGGTCTCTACAACACGACGCTCTCGGGCACCGGATACGTGGCCGTCACGACGGACGGCCCGCCCGTGATGCTCGATGTCGGAAGCGCACCGACCTTCGGCGACGCCCAGGCGGTCGTCATGTGGTCGGGCGGCGTGCAGATGCAGCTCAAGAAGGACACGACCGGTGGCCTCAAGTCGATGGTTCGCGGCGGCAGCGGCGAGACCGTGCAGATGGCCTTCAGCGGCCAGGGTTTCGTGCTCGTCCAGCCCTCCGAGGGCCCGCGCTACATCGGCGGCGACGGCGGCGGTGGAGGCCTCCTCGGCTCGCTGGGCGGCTAGCCGTCTCGACCGATCTGTATCTCGCTCCGCACTTCCGGCGGAGATCCGCGTCAGCCGTCTCGACCGATCGTGTTTTCTGCGGCGGCGTCGTCGAAGAGCTTGGGGTAGGGGTACGTGAGCGACATCAGTTGGTGGAGGATCGGGGTTCCCCGATCGATCACCTCCTGGCGCACCCCGGCCTTCTGGTCCTCGAGCGGGGTCACGAACTTGGCCAGGTACTCGATCAGGATCGCTGAGCGGTTGTGGTCGGACTCGTTCGGCATGGCGCAGTGCCACACCATGCCGTTGAAGATGATCGCGTCGCCGGGATCGGCCAGCATGCGGTCGCAGTTCGCATAGAAGCGGTCCCGATCCTTGGTCCGGGGATAGAGCAGCTCGCCCTGGGAGTGAGGGAGGAAGGCGCTGGCCCCGGACTCGGCCGTGAACGGGTCGAGCGGGATCGTGATCTGCATGTTGAGCGGATAGCTCGAGTTGATCCGTGCCGGGAAGCCCTCGCGCTCGTACATGTCCCAGTAGGGGTAGTCGATGTGGGGTTCCTGGCCGGGGCCACCCGGCAGCAGGCGGTTCGCCGCAATCGAGCCGAGGATGAACTTGTCGCCGAGGATCGCCGAGGCGATCTTCACGACGTCGGGGTGCTGCACCATCGCCTCGAAGATCTCGCCCTTGTCGAGCAGGTTCCAGACCCGCCGCTGCAGATGCATGCGGTCCTGGTTGGCGCCCTGGAAGTGGGTTTCCTTGTCCTCTTCGGCCGAGTACTCCATGATCAGCCGTCGAGCGTCTGCCACCTGGTCCGGCGTGAATGCGTCCTTGATGAGGACGGCCCCCGTACCGGCGATGAACTCCTCGATGATGTCGGGGAGCTGGGTGTCCAGGTTGGCGACGTCGACGGTGAGCATGGGGATCAATCCATCGTCGGGAACCCGAGGTTGACGCCCCGCTCGTGCGGGTCGGGCCAGCGCTCGGTGATGACCTTGTTGCGGGTGTAGAACTTGACGCCCTCGGCGCCGTGCACGTGCGTGTCGCCGAAGAGGGAGTCCTTCCAGCCGCCGAACGAGTGGTACGCCATCGGGACCGGGATCGGCACGTTGACGCCGACCATGCCGGCATGCACGTGGCGGCGGAAGTGGCGGGCGGCGCCACCGTCGTTGGTGAAGATGGCGGTGCCGTTGCCGAACGGTGATGAGTTGATCAGCTCGAGCGCCTCGTCGTAGGTCTCGGTGCGCACGACGCACAGGACCGGTCCGAAGATCTCGTCCTCGTAGATCTTCATGTCCGGCGTGACGTTGTCGAACAGGGTGGCGCCGAGGAAGAACCCGTCTTCATGACCGTCGACGGTGAGGCCGCGGCCGTCGGCCGCCAACGTGGCGCCCTCGCTCTCGCCCATGTCGATGTATCCGGCCACGCGGTCTCGGTGGTCCCGGGTGACGAGGGCGCCCATGTCCATGGCCTCGTCGCTGAGGCCCGGGCCGATCTTCAGGTCGTCGATGCGGCTGGTGATCTCGGGGATCAGACGATCGCCCACGTCGCCGACGGCCACGACCACGGAGATCGCCATGCAGCGCTCTCCGGCGGAACCGTACCCGGCGGAGACGGCGGCGTCGGCGGCCTGGCCCATGTCGGCGTCGGGGAGCACGATCATGTGGTTCTTTGCGCCGCCAAGCGCCTGGACCCGCTTGCCGTTCGCGGAGGCGGTGGAGTGGATGTACTTGGCGATCGGGGTGGAGCCGACAAAGCTGACGGCCTTCACATCGGGGTGCTCGAGCAGACCGTTCACGGCGACGGCGTCGCCCTGCAACACGTTGAACACGCCGTCGGGCAGGCCGGCCTCGGTGAAGAGCTCGGCCATGCGGAGGCTGACGGTCGGGTCCTTCTCGCTCGGCTTCAGGATGAACGTGTTCCCGCAGGCGATGGCCACCGGGTACATCCACATGGGCACCATGGCCGGGAAATTGAACGGCGTGATGCCGGCGACGACGCCGACCGGCTGGCGGACCGTGTAGCTGTCGACTGCGGTGGAGACGTCCTCGGAGTGTGGGGCCTGGAGGATCTGACCGATGCCACAGGCGTACTCGACGACCTCGAGACCGCGGCCGACCTCGCCCAACGCGTCGGCGCGGACCTTGCCGTGCTCGGCCGAGATCATCTCGGCGAGTTCCATCCGATGGGCGTCGAGCAGTTCGCGGTACCGGAACATGATGTTCGTGCGCCGCGAGATCGACATCTCGCCCCAGCTTTCGAACGCCGCCTTGGACGATGCGACGACGGCGTCGATGTCGGCTGCGTCGGCGAGTGC
>JAHDEJ010000057.1:0-4343 GCA_020628865.1 Acidimicrobiales bacterium | reverse complement strand
CCGGCGAGGATGCGCTGGCCGCGATCGGTGCCCCAGCCGGCATACCGCTCCTCGACGAGAGCGGCGAGCTCGCCGTCCTCGATGAGCGCAGCGGCGACAAGGAGGCTGCGGGCCATGGTGTCCATCGCTCCGATGTGCCCGTGGAAGAGGTCGTTCGGGTGCATGCTCTGACGGCGGAGCTTGGTGTCGAACATGAAGCCGCCAGTGGTGAATCCACCGCCGAGGAGGATCTCGTAGACGCCGAGGCTCATCTGCTCGACCGAGTTGGGGAACTGGTCCGTGTCCCATCCGAGACGGTCGTCGCCCCGGTTGGCGTCGACGGATCCGAAGATGCCGTTGGTGACGGCCTGCTTGACCTCGTGGTTGAAGTCGTGGCCGCCGAGCGTCGCATGGTTGACCTCGATGTTGACCTTGATGTCGTTCTCGAGTCCGTAGTTCTGGAGGAACCCGTAGACGGTGGCCGAGTCGTAGTCGTACTGGTGCTTGGTGGGTTCCTGCGGCTTCGGCTCGATCAGGATCGTGCCCTCGAACCCGATCTCGTTCTTGTAGTCCACCACCATTTGCAGGAAGCGACCGAGCTGATCGAACTCCTGGGCCATGTTGGTGTTGAGGAGCATCTCGTAGCCCTCGCGGCCGCCCCACAACACGTAGTTGGCGCCGCCGAGGCGGTGGGTGGCGTCGATGCAGTGCTTCACCTGCGCCGCGGCGTGGGCGAAGACGTCGGGGTTGGGGTTGGTGGAGGCGCCGGCCGCATAGCGGGGGTGCACGAATGCTTGCGCGGTGCCCCACAGCAGCTTCGTGTTCGTCTCGGCCATCTTCGCTTCGGCGTAGTCGACCATCGTGTCGAAGTTGGCGCAGCTCTCGGCGAAGGTGGCGCCCTCGGGCGCGATGTCGCGGTCGTGGAAGCTGTAGAAGGGAACGCCGAGCTTGGCGAAGAACTCGAAGGCGGCGTCCATCTTCATGTGGGCGGCGACCATGGGGTCGAGCGACGGGTCGAACCACGGGCGGTCGAAGGTGCCAGTGCCGAAGATGTCGGCGCCGACCCACGCAAAACTGTGCCAGTAGCAGACGGCCATGCGGAGCTGCTCTTCCATGGACTTGCCCATGACGACGCGGTCCTTGTC
Source organism: Acidimicrobiales bacterium (assembly GCA_020628865.1). Classification (GTDB taxonomy): domain Bacteria; phylum Actinomycetota; class Acidimicrobiia; order Acidimicrobiales; family SHLQ01; genus SHLQ01. Next base: position 3,219 of record JAHDEJ010000057.1, on the reverse strand, counting down.
GTACCAGCGGAACGCGAAGGGGTTGTCGGATTCCGGACCTTCGTACGCGATGGGTTCGGTGACGTCGGTGAAGAAGTCGGTCATGGGATGTCCTTGGTTGGTGGTGTTCGAGTCAGGTCGGGGCGGGGCCGGTCGACGACCGGACGACGAGGCGCGGCTGGATGAGCTCGTGCTTCGCCGCAGTGCGGCCCTTGATCCGTTCGATCAGCAGCTCGGTGGCCCGCTGGCCGAAGAGTTGGCGGGGCTGGTGCACGGTGGTGAGCGACAGGGCACCGAGGCCGGCAAGCAGCGTGTCGTCGTAGCCGACGACGGCGACGTCCTCCGGGACGCGGGCGCCGATGCTGCGCAGGTGTGCGAGCACGCCGGTGGCGGAGAGATCGTTGGCGGCGAAGATCGCGGTGGGCGGCTGCTTGAGTCGCATGAGCTGTTCGGCCGCGTCGCGGCCGGCGTGTTCGTTGAAGTCGCCCTCGAACACGATGGGGGCGAGGCCGCGGTCCGACATGGCCGACATGAAGCCGCGGCGACGTTCGGGTGCGCCCGGGGCATTGCCGGCGTCGATGTGTGCGATGCGGTCGTGGCCGAGCGAGGTCAGGTGCTCGACGACGAGTTCAGCGCCGTGGGCCTCGTCGTTGCAGACGGTGTCCATGGAGTCTGGTCGGTCGAAGTTTGCGACGGCGACGGCCGGCAGTTGCTGGGCGACCTCGTCGAAGACCTCGCCAGAGAAGCGGGCGGCGCCGATGACGATGCCGTCGGTCCGAAGGTTGAGCAGCGTGTCGATGGCGGCGTGTTCGCCGGACTCCCGTTGCCATCCCGACGTGATGAGGACTTCCATGCCGTTCTCGGCCGCGGTGGCGGCGACACCCTCGGCCAGCTCGGTGAAGTACGGGTTGTGGAGGTCGTTGAGCATCACGCCGATGGTGTTGGTCTGACCGGAGGCGAGATTGCGTGCCCAGGCGTTGGGTCGGTACCCGAGTTCGTTGGCCGACGCGAGCACCTTTTTGCGGCTGTGGTCGGAGACGCGGGGCGAATCCCGCATCACGAGCGATACGAGCGCCCGTGACACGCCAGCGTGTGCCGCGACATCGTCCATGGTCGGCTGTCCCATCGGCGAGAACCATACAGGGCGAGTTGCCGCATGTATAGAGCGCTCTACATTTTCTCAGATCAAGAGTCCCGCCGTTGCAGGGATGTGGCCGGGTGCCCTTGATTTTCCGACCTGTCTGGGTTGACGTCATGGGCCATCTTCACTACGTTGTGGCCGTCGTCACTCAGTAGAGCGCTCTACATCAGTCCGCCAGAGTGGCGAAAGCACACACAAGTCCGACGCAACGAGGTTGAGCACCGCACCAATGGGTTTCATGCAGCGAATGGCCACCGCGCCTATTTCCTGGGGCATCTGCGAGGTGCCGGGGTGGGGGATTCAGCTTCCCGTCGAACGGGTCCTCTCCGAGATGTCGGAGATGGGCTTCCCCTCCACCGAGCTCGGCTCCGATGGGTACCTCCCTTCCGACCCCGAGGAGCTGCGCTCGGTGCTGGGGCAACACGACCTCGATCTCCTGGCGGCGTTCGTTCCCGCCGTCGTGCACGACCCGGCCGAGGCCGACGAAACGCTGCGGCGCATGACCGAGATGGCCGAACTGCTCCAGGCCACGGGGGCCACGTACTTCAACACCGCCCCGGTCACCACCTGGGACTGGGCGCCCCGCCGCGAACTCACGGCGGCGGAATGGGATCACTCGTGGGAGATGTTCGCCCGGATCGAAGAGATCACCGAAGCCCACGGCCTCATCCAGGTGCTCCACGAGCACTACGGCACGATCGTCGAGACCAAGGAAGAGATCCAGCGCGTCGTCGACAACTCGGCCATCCGCTTCGTCCTCGACACGGCCCACTTCGCCGTGGGCGGCTACGACCCGGTCGACTTCGCGTCCGCCCACCCGGAACGTGTGGGCCTCGTCCACATCAAGGACTGCGACCTGGGCGTTGCGGCAAAGCTGAATGACGGCGAACTCACCTTGATGGAAGCCGTGCAGGCCGGGATCTTCCCGTCCGTCGGGCGCGGCGACCTCGACATCGATTCCGTAATAGGCTCGCTCGAGAAGAGCGGGTACAGCGGTTGGTACGTCCTGGAACAGGACGTTGCCATCACCGGCGACGAACCAGTCGCTGGATCCGGTCCGATCGAAGGCGTTCGCGAGAGCGTCGACTATCTGAAGGCCTTGGAGGGTCGTCTGGCCGCCTAGCGGCACGACGAGCGTTCATCGCACCAGAAAAACCAGAAATACCCATTAGGAGGGGAAACCACATGAAGAAGATGCGTTGGCTGGCCATGCTGCTGGCTCTCGTCATGGTTGCGGCCGCTTGCGGTAGTGACTCGACCACAGAAGAGGCTGACGGCGGAGACGCCGAAACCGAAGAGACCACCGATTCCGGTGAGACCGAGGAAGTCGATGTCGCGCAGTCCGGCGACCTGACCTTCCACATGATCACGCACTCCGACGATGGCCCGTTCTGGTCCGTCGTGAACCGTGGCATGGACGCCGCTTGCGCCGACCTCGGCGTGACCTGTGTCTGGGTACCGGGCAACAACGACGCCAACGTCATGGTGCAGGGCATCGAAGGCGCCATCGGCGAAGGCACGGACGGCATTGCCGCATCGCTGCCCGACCCGGCTGCGCTCGTTCCCGCGCTCCAGGCTGCCGTTGCTGAAGGCATCCCGGTCGTGACCCTCAACTCGGGTGCGAACGACTACCAGAACATCGGCGCACTGACCCACGTCGGCCAGACCGAGTTCATCGCGGGTCAGGCTGCGGGCAACCGCTTCAACGACGCTGGTGCGACCCACGTGCTGTGTGGTCAGCAGGAGCAGAACAACATCGGTCTGACCGAGCGTTGCGCTGGTCTTGAAGACACCTTCGGCGGCACCGTGACCACCGACTTCATGGACCTCGACGCCGACACCGCCGCCCAGCAGGCTGCGATCAACGCCGCCATGGCTGCCGACGACTCGATCGACGGCTTCCTCGGCGTCGGTCCGGTCATCACCATGTCGGGCGTCCGCGCTGCCGGCGACCTCGGCCGTGACGTCACCGTTGGTGGCTTCGACCTCACGCCGGAGCTCCTCGGCGCCATCGAAGCCGGCGACGTGCTCTTCACCGTCGACCAGCAGCAGTACCTGCAGGGCTACCTGCCGATCCTGACGATGTACCTCAACCAGAC
>JAHDEJ010000090.1 GCA_020628865.1 Acidimicrobiales bacterium | reverse complement strand
TCGCTACCTTAGGACCGTTATAGTTACGGCCGCCGTTTACTGGGGCTTCAGTCAAGAGCTTCTCCGAAGATAACCCCCTTCCTTAACCTTCCAGCACCGGGCAGGTGTCAGACCCTATACTTCATCTTTCGAGTTCGCAGAGTCCTGTGTTTTTGCTAAACAGTCGCCTGGGCCTTTTCACTGCGGCTCCATAGTTAAATAGAGCGCCCCTTCTCCCGAAGTTACGGGGCGATTTTGCCTAGTTCCTTAGCCACGAATCACTCGAGCGCCTGAGGATACTCTCCTCGACTACCTGTGTCGGTTTACGGTACGGGCCGCTATACTCGCTATTTCTTGGAAGTAGATTCAACGCATTATCACTTCAGCCTAAGCTTCCGTGTACTATCCCACAATCACTCGTGGTTCAACGTACTATTCCGTCAGTACGCAACGTCTACACTCCTCCGTCACTTTCATCGTATAGCAGGTACGGGAATATTAACCCGTTTGCCATCGGCTTCCCCCTTCGGGTACACCTTAGGTCCCGACTAACCCTGATCTGATTAACATAGATCTAGGAATCCTTAGTCTTACGGCGAATAGGTTTCTCACCTATTTTATCGTTACTCATGCCTACATTTTCTTTTCTATACACTCCACCACCAGTTACCTGACAACTTCAATGTCTATAGAATGCTCCCCTACCGATCTTTCGATCCCATAGCTTCGGTATATAACTTGATGCCCGATTATTTTCCGCGCAAATACGCTCGACTAGTGAGCTGTTACGCACTCTTTAAATGAATGGCTGCTTCCAAGCCAACATCCTAGCTGTCTTAGCATTCCCACCTCGTTCATTCAACTTAGTAAAAATTTTGGGACCTTAGCTGATGGTCTGGGTTCTTTCCCTCTTGGCTATGGACCTTAGCACCCATAGCCTCACTGCTGGTGCAATGTCATGGCATTCGGAGTTCGTCAGGGGTTGGTAGGCGGTGAAGCCCCCTAGCCCTATCGGTAGCTCTACCTCCATGACACTCTTATTCCAACGCTGCACCTAAATGCATTTCGGGGAGTACGAGCTATCTCCGAGTTTGATTGGCCTTTCACCCCTACCCACAAGTCATCCAAACATTTTTCAACATGTACTGGTTCGGTCCTCCATTCCGAGACTATCGGAACTTCAACCTGCTCATGGGTAGATCACTCGGTTTCGCGTCTACCCCTACTAGCTATTCGCCCTATTCAGACTCGCTTTCGCTTCGCATTCGTAGCTTAACTACTTAAACTCGCTAGTAAGGAGTAACTCGTAGGCTCATTATGCAAAAGGCACGCTGTCATCCAATAAATGGACTCCAACCGCTTGTAAGCGTATGGTTTCAGGTTCTTTTCACTCCCCTTCTTGGGGTTCTTTTCACCTTTCCTTTACAGTACTCGTTCGCTATCGGTCTCTCGAGAGTATTTAGCCTTAGCAGATGGTGCTGCTATATTCAGACAGAGTTTCACCGGCTCCGCCATACTCGATTAATTATACTATCGCTTCGTCTACAGGACTTTCACCTTCTATGGTTATGTTTTCCAAACATATTCTACTCACTTTAATATAACTTTAGGGCTAATCCGTGTTCGCTCGCCACTACTTACGGAATCACTATTGTTTTCTTCTCCTTCAGGTACTTAGATGTTTCAGTTCCCTGAGTTACCGCCTTTCGGCAATACTGCTTCACAGTATTGGGTTGCCCCATTCGGACATCTATGGATCAAAGGTTGTTTGCACCTCCCCATAGCTTTTCGCAGCTTACCACGTCCTTCGTCGTCTTCGAGAGCCAAGGCATCCGCCATACGCTCTTATTCGCTTTCTATTCTTAACTTATAATTAAATAATTAATTACAAACTAGAATCTTACTCGTTACAATTCTTTATCCCATCCTTGTCAATGATCATTTTACCTAATCTATTATTTTGTCAACGACTTCAATCCCGCCATCGATCATCATTAATATTTCGGTAGTTAATTTTTAACTATACAACTTTTGTACAGTATAATCTCTTAGTTAGTGGAGGATATCGGAGTCGAACCGATGACCTCTTGAATGCAAATCAAGTGCTCTAGCCAGCTGAGCTAATCCCCCCTACATTATTGCGCTTCACCACAACTCTATAAGTCAAATCACAGCTTAGCACCACTCAACTTGGTAGTCTCGGGCGGACTTGAACCGCCGACCCCTACATTATCAGTGTAGTGCTCTA
>JAHDEJ010000031.1:20116-64840 GCA_020628865.1 Acidimicrobiales bacterium | reverse complement strand
GCGCTGCAGTTCGCACGCACGGAAGGCATCGTGCCGGCGCCGGAACCGACGCACGCCATCGCTGCCGCGATCCGCGAAGCGAACAAGTGCAAGGAGTCCGGCGAGGAGAAGGTGATCCTGACGGCACTCTGCGGTCACGGCCACCTCGACCTTGCGTCGTACGAGTCGTTCCTCGCCGGCGAAATGGTCGACTACGACCTGTCCGACGATGCGATCTCGGCAGCCATGGCCGGCGTGCCGGTGCTCTGAGCCAACAGTTCGGGAATCCGGTCCACGGCTGAGCGGTAGCCCGCTTCGACCGTGGGCCGGATGTTCTCGAAGTCCAGGAGCCCGCTGTCTCTGATCTCCAACGGAAGGTAGACGTCGATGGTCCCGTCGACGGCCATCTCCCACCGATCGCGGCTCGCGGCGGCCACCATCGTCTGCATGACCACGCCGGCCGCGGCCGGGTAGGCGTCGCGCTTGCGCACCAGGCGTCGCGCCAAAAGTCGGAATCCGGACACGGCGGGCTCGATCGGGCCTTTGGCCCGGGGGCCGAACGGCGGCGACACGTCGATCGCCCAGATCGTGCGGATCACCGGATCGGCGTGGGCGAGGTCGGCGGGAAGGTTGTTGAGGACGCCGCCGTCGACCAGTACGTCGCCGTCCTTCGACATCGGCGGCAGGATTCCCGGGATCGACACGCTGGTGCGGACGGCGATGTCCAGCGGTCCGCTGTCGACGACATCGAGCCGCGACTGGGTGAGGTTCGTGCTGGTGCACACGAAGGGGCGCCAGAGGTGTTCACAGGCAAGGTGCCCGAAGGCGCTCTGGATCGAGTCGGTGATCCGACGGCCCTTCAGGAACGCAACCAGCGGCAGCGTCCAATCGAGAAGTCCGGCGAAGGCGTCTTCGCATGCCGCGATGATCTCGTCCACGCTGAGGTCGAGTGCGATCGTTGCCGCGATGACGGCGCCGATCGAGGAGCCGTAGACGATGTCGGGCTCCACGCCGCGTTCGAGCAGGGCCCGGTAGGCGCCGATGTGCCCGAACCCGCGCGCCCCGCCGCCTCCGAGCACGAGCGCGACGCCGTTCCCGCTGAGCAGCCGGATGAGACGTCGATGATCCGCGGCATTGGTCTGGCGCACATGGAGCAGCCGGTCGACGGCACCGATGGAGTCGGGTGCGCCGGTGGGGTGATCGGTGTCGTCCGGGTGCACGACGCCGAGCCAGGGCTGCAGCCCGATCGACTCGAATGCCTCCCGCAGATCGCCGAGGCGAGCATCGGCCTCGGCGCCGGGATGCGCCGGTACGAGCGCCAGTACCCGGTCGGCGGTCTCCGAAGCGTGGATGGTCCACGGGGTCGCAGTTGGATCACCGACGAGGAGCACGTAGTCGTAGGCGTTCTCGAGATCGTGCAGGTGTCCGAGCAGCCTGCTCGCCCGAACCGACCCGACCGCCGCATGGACGGTGTCTTCCCCGAATCGATCGGCGATGGTGGCTGCGGAGGCGACGGTGACCGTTCCGTGACGGGCGAGCTCCTCTGCGCAGTGCTCCACGAGCGCCTCGTGATCGGGCGCACTCGGGACGATGCACACGGTGTGAGCGACGTCGCTGCGGTCGTGCTTGTTGACCGCTCGGGCGAGCGCTTGGCGAAACAGGTGGAGGCCGATCTCGGGGCGTGCGGTGTTGAGCTGGTCGATGGCTTCAGCACGGAGACTGCCGAGGCGGGTTCTCCGAAGTGCCGTGACCGTGGCGGTGCGGGGGAGTCGGTCGAGCACGCCCAGCTCGCCGACGATCTGGTTTCGGCCGAGCTCGGCAACCAACCGGGGGCCCGTCGCCTCCTCCGTGGTCACGGCGACTCGCCCGCTCAGAATGAGGTGCGCTGCGTCTGCGGGCTCACCCTGGCGGCAGAGCTCCTGGCCGGCTTCGATCGTCGTCCACTCGACCTCATGGATGGCGAGCTCCAGCACACCGGGGTCGTCCGTTCCCAACACCCGCGCCAGCAGCGCCGATGCCCGATTGCGGTCGATGCGATCTCGTGCGGCCGCCGCAATTCGTTCGCTTCGTTCGGGTTCCGTCGACAGCCAGGCGACGAACTCGGTGCGGGGGATGACGGCAACGACGGCGCCTCCGTTGGCTCGGATCGTTGCGCTTCGGAGGCCGCCCGTCAGCGCCGTCAATTCGCCGAGAAGGTCGCCCTGCTCGAATGTGGCGACCCGGGTGGGGCCGATGTCGTCGCCGGTGTCGATCGTTGCCACGAGCAGCCCGTGGACGACGACGAACACGTCGGATCCGCCCGTGTTCTGCTCGACGAGCACCTCACCGTCCGCCAAGGTGATCGTCTCGGGTTCCGCGCTGAGCGACTGCAACAGGCTGTCGGAGCCCTCGTCTTCCATCATTTCCCCCTGGTTCACCACGCAGCGGCGAAGGTACCGGTCGGAATTGCGATGCGCAATCGCTGCCTCAAGCGGTCCCTCGCAACATCCGACAACTTCGAGATGAGCGCGGCGGACATCGGCTCGCAGCCGACGGTGAGCGAGGAGACGACGTCGCTTCTCTCGCGCCTGGACCGACGCATGACGTTGGCACTCAGCCTGATCGCCGTGGTCGTCCTCGGCGGTGTGATCTCGTTCAGCCAGACCTTGAGCGCTCAGGAAACCCGTTCCGAGACGGTGCAGACCGCCGTCACGCAGACACAGCGGACCCAGCGGCTGATCGGCCTGACGGAGCAGGTGTCCGACGACTTCAGCGCCAGCGTGGATCCGTTCGTCGTGAACGACCTCCGAAATCGGACAGGGGAGTGGAGGACGCAGCACGAGTTCCTCCGCAACTACGAGGTGCTCACCGACTTCGAGCGGGAGGCGATCGTCTCGCTTCACGACACGATCTCGCCGATGCTCGATGAGCTGGTCGCACAGTCTGCCGCCCCAATCGATCTCTCTGGGCTGTCCGAACGCATCGCGCTCGCCGAGCGAACGGGAATGCTGCTGAACGAGTACTCGACCGAGCTCGACAACATTCTGGTGCAGCACCAGCGGCTGGTGATGAGCGAGTCTGCCTCACTGCGCGGGGTGACGACGTGGAGCGTCATCGTCTTGATCCTGGCGCTGCTGTTCATTCGCCGCTTCGTCTTCGGCCCGGCGATCCAGCGTGTGGACGACACCCTCGAGGCGTTGGGTCAGCGCGAGATGGATCTGCTCGTCGCCAATGCGAAGGCGAACGAGGCGAATGCGGCGAAGAGCGAATTCGTGGCCAACATGAGTCACGAGCTCCGGACGCCGATGAACGGCGTGATCGGGATGACGAGCCTGCTCCAGGAGACGGATCTCACCCTTGAGCAGCGCGAGTACATCGACACGATCCGCTTGAGCGGCGATTCGTTGCTCAGCATCATCAACGACATTCTCGACTTCTCGAAGATCGAGGCCCGCAAGCTGGATGTCGAACTGTACGACGTCAACGTTCGTCAACACGTCGAGGAGACGATCGACATCGTGGCGCCGGCGGCGATGGCCAAGGGCCTGACCGTGTCGATCGACGTGGACCCGGACCTTCCCCATCGGGTGAAGACCGATGGGTCGCGCATCCGGCAGATCCTGAACAACTTCCTCTCCAACGCCGTGAAGTTCACCGAGACCGGCGGCATCGTCGTGAGCGTGGACCACGAGCCGATCCACGACACAGCCGACACGGTCGGCCTTCGCTTCTCCGTCACGGACACCGGCATGGGCGTGCCGGAGGAGAAGCTCAGCACACTGTTCCAACCGTTCACGCAGGTTGACGGCTCGCATGCACGGAAGTTCGGCGGTACCGGTCTCGGTCTCGCCATCAGTCGTCGTCTGGCCGAGATGCTGGGCGGGTCAGCGTGGGCCGAGAGTGAGGTGGGCACGGGGTCGACGTTCAGTTTCTCGGTGGCCGCTCACCACTCGGAGGAAGCCCCTTCGGACGAGTTCTTCGATCAGACGCATGCAACACTCTCCAGTTTGCGGGCGCTCGTGTACGAGCCCCGGACCGCGGTGCGCGAGCCACTCGTCGCGCAGCTCGACACGTGGGGTCCGCAGGTCGAGGTGGTCGACGACCTCGATGCACTGGTCGCCGAGGCGCAGTCCGGCCGGTACGACGTGGTCCTGGCCGAAGCCACAGCCGCCGCCGCGTCCGGCCAGCCGATCGCCCCGCTGGCCACACCGGACTTCGACCTCGTCCTCCTCGCCCCGATGGGTCGCATCGCCCGCCCGATCTGCGACGTGTCGGTTCGTGCGCACATGTCGACGCCGTGCGCACCGTCGGTGCTGTTCGACACAATGATGGAGATCGCCGCCAAACGGGACCTGAACCGTCCGGCGGACGAGGAGACCTCGACCCCACCGCCGGGATCGCTCCGGATCCTCCTGGCCGAGGACAACCAGGTCAACCAGAAGGTTGCCCTCGGACTCCTGAAGCGGCTCGGCTATCACGCCGACGTCGCCGGGAACGGACTTGAAGTCCTGTCGATGTTGCGGCAGCGCAGCTACGACGTCGTCTTGATGGACATCCAGATGCCGGACATGGACGGAGTGGAGGCGACCGGTCGGATCCGAGCCGACTTCGACCCGGTCGACCAGCCCCGCATCATCGCCATGACCGCCAACGCACTGCAGGGGGACCGGGAACGGTTCCTCGACGCCGGCATGGACGACTACGTATCCAAACCGGTGCAGCCGCGTCGCCTCGCCGACGCCTTGCAGCTCGCCGCAGAAACCTCGAACCAACCAGTTCTCAGCGAAGTGGAGACCTTCATGACCACAGAAGAACCGATCTTCTCGCCAGCGCCTCTGGCGGAATTCTCCGAGGCCATCGGTGGCGACACCGACCTGCTCGTCGACCTCATCACGACGTTCCTCGACGACGCCATCGACCGGTTGGCGGCCCTGGCCGCCGGCTGGGCCAGCCAGGACGTCGACACCGTGAAGGTCGAGGCGCACACGCTCAAGTCCTCGGCCGCACAGATGGGCGCCTTGCAGATGTCTGATCTCAGCCGACGCATCGAGGCTGCAGCCCGCGACAACGATCTCGACTCGGTCGCGGCCGAGGTGGAGCAGGTGGCCGAGATCCATCCGGCCACCGTCGCTGCACTCGAGGCCTACTGCGCCGAACTGCAGGCTCCGGCGCAGGCCGCCTGAATCAGCCGAAGAAGCGCCGCTGCAGTTTTCGCATCGAGCCGAGCCACGACTCGATGTTCGTGCTCTTGTGGGCCACGTAGTCGGCAACTTCGGGGTGGGGGAGAATCAGGAACCGTTCTTCCGCAAGCGCATCGATGACCGTGTCGGCCACGGCACTCGGTTCGATCATTCCATGGGCGACGACGTTCGCGACCGCAGGATCGTCGCTGGCGGTCATCGCCGTACGAACGGCCTGCGGACACAACGTCGAGACACGAATGCCGGCGTCGTGATGGGTGATCGAGAGCCATTCGGCGAATCCCACGGCGGCATGTTTGGTCACGGTGTACGGCGCCGTACCGAGGTTGGACAGCAGCCCGGCCGCGGACGCAGTCGTGACCAGGTAGCCCGAGCCGCGTTCGGTCCATCGGGGGATGAGGTGCCGAGCCGCCCAGATGTGGTGCATCACGTTGATGTCCCAGATCTGCTGCCAGTCCTCATCGGGTACCTCGGCACCACCGCTCTGGCCGCCGATGCCGGCGTTTGCGACGAAGAGGTCGATTGGGCCGTGGTCACGTTCGGTGGCCTCGATGAGTGCTTGGATGGACGCCTCATCCGAAACATCGGTGGCGATGGCGTGTGCCCCGATCTCGGTGGCCGTTGCGTCGAGCGCCGTGGCGTCGATGTCGGCGATGACGACGGCTGCTGCCCCCTCGGCGACGAATCGTTCCGCCAACGCCCGACCGATGCCGTTGGCTCCGCCGGTGACCACACAAACCGCATCCTTGACCAACATCGTTGCGTTCCTCCTCGGCTCGGTGGGGACAGGGTAGATCGCCATGTGAAAAGAACGTGAACCCGCTACACGACGTGACCGTTTCGGGGGTACGGTGTGCGTACCGCAAGCAACGGAGTGAGGTGCCAAATGACCGACACGGATGTCAACGTCGTGAATGTGGAAGAGGCCCTTGCGCTGATCGACCAGGGTCTCGGTCTTGTGCACACGCGCGAGCTGATGAGCTCCAGCGAGGTCGCCGACATGCTGCTCGACGTCCGGGTGCTGCTCGCCGCAAGCGCTGCAGACGAGACGCCTGAGCCCATGGGCGCCGTCAACTAGCTCGGCAACACCCGGTTCAACACCGGCCGAAGCAGCTTCGTCAGGGCCCAGCCTGCTGCCGCGCCCGCCGCGACGTCGGTCGCGTGGTGGATCTGCACATGAATGCGGCTCGTGGCGACCACGCCGGCGAACGCTCGAACCGGGACGCGCCACCAAACGGGCGCGCCTTCGGTGAGGAACGACGACGCGACCACCGCGGCCGAGGCGTGACCGCTCGGAAAGCTGGACGTCTTCGGCTGGCGGAGGTTCCTGGGCCGTGACTCGACCTCGGGCCGCTCTCGCTCGAAGAGCGACTTCACCGGTCCGTTGATGATGGCGGACTCGAGCCCGAGCGCTGCGCTGGTGCGGAGCGCCGAGTGCACGTCTCGTGTGGCGACGGCCCGGACGATGCCGAGGCCGTGCCACACCATCGAGAAGTTGGCGGACTCACTCGCCGAGTAGAACAGGCGGTCGGCGATCCGGTTCCCTCGCAGTACCTCCCAGGCATCGTCGACGGCATCGTCGACGGGTTGGAAGGTGTTGGGTACGGAGATGCGGCCGGCCACTCACCCAGCGTACGGGGGCGGAGGAGGGGCGGTGCCCTCCTCCGCCTTCTCGTCCCGCTTCGCTTGGAGCCGGCGGCGAGCCGGGAGCGTGGCCTTCCACAGGATCCAGGCGATCGGAACGAAGATCAGCAGCGGCACCAGGAACCCGACGAGCACCGTGAGGGTCACCCAGATGCCTTTCAGGAGGTCCCAGGCGGCGTCGAAGCCGTCTCGGAAGCCGGGGTCGGTTTCCGCCTCGAAGACCCGGATCTGGAACGCCGCTGCCGTCGAGACGGCCGGCCCGACGGCCTCGTCGGTCAGCCCATCGGTTGGGATGCCAGTGACCCGGAGGCGGGGCTGGCTGGCCCGGTCCGGAGCGATCTCGAGCGCCAGCATGGCGCTCTGCCCCGGGGCGAGTTCGTCGAGCGAACCGAACACGGGAAGGAGGTCGTCGTTTCCGCCGATTTCGAGCACCGTGTCGGTGATCGTCAGGTCGCGCAGCGTCTGGTCGCCGGTGTTGGTCACCTCGAAGCACAGGGTGACGGGGTCGCCTTCCGGCACGTTCACGTTCTCGGAGTTGCCGGGGCAGCCCACGCCGTCGTCGTGTCCGCCATACACGGTCACGGCCAGCCGGACGCTGTTGTCGATGCGATCCTGGCTGAGTGTCAACGTGATCGTGGCCAGGTCGACCCGATCCCGGATCGTACGGAGCTGGCCGCGCATGACTTCGAGGTCGCTCTCGCGGGCCAGCAGCAGGCCTTCCAGCTCGGCGAACTGTTCGAGGTCGGGGGCGTTCTCCATGGCCGTGCGGAGGCGTTCGACGCCGAGTTCGGCCACCTCGATTCGGCTGGTCAGGTCGACCACCCGTTCGGTCACGTCGTCGGTGGTGATGCTCTGGTTGCGGAGTTCCCCGATGGTCCCCAGCGCCTCGAGCGCCTCGCTGAACCGGTTGGGTGCCACCTTGAACGTGATCACCGAGCGGGGTTCGGCGCCGCCGACGGTGCTCTGGCCGAACACGAAACCGCCGAGGTCGGCGATGATGTCGGTTGCGGCTGCGCCTGATGCCGCAACGTCGTCGACCTCCACGCCGATTTCGGCGGTGAAGATGATGTCTCGCCCGAGGTCGGAGGGGGTGAGGTCGGCACCGGTCGCGCCGCCGGCGCCGAGTCCGTCTGCCGCCGACTGACGGTCCGCGCCATCGTCCGAGTCCTCCATGGCGTCTTCTTCCATGGCCTCTTCTTCCATGGCGAAGTCGTCTGACTCGCTGGTCTCGACCACCTCCGCCGCATCCTCGACGGCGTCTGTTGCGGTGTCGGCGGCGTCTTCGCTGCTGGAGAGTCCGCTGCAGGCTGTCAGCAGCAGCACGAGTGCGAGAAAGAAGCCTCGCAGCTTCCGATGGTTCGATCGTTTCGTCCGTGTGGTCACGGGGGTCCCCCTTGGTTCGCCGTTCAGGGGTTTGACGTGCCGTCGGGCCGGCTGGTTCCCGGAAATCTCAGGGAATGAGGACGAACTTGCCCACGTGGGTCTTCTCGAGGAACTCCTGCTGTGCGGCCACGATCTCGGTCAGCCGGAACGTCTTGGCGACCCGCGGCAGGATCTCGCCCCGTTGGATGTAGCCGATCAGGTTGGGGAAGACGGGTTCGTCCCAGGCTGTGCAGCCGATGAGCTGGATGTCTCGCAGGTACATCGTGCGGAAGTCGAGGTCGACGATCGGCCCGGCGATCGCGCCGGAGGTGACGAGGCGACCGCCCCGTTTCACGGCCTCGAGCGCGGCGGGGAAGCCGGGGCCGGCCACGTTGTCGACGACGACGTCGAACGACTGCGGATCGAGGGGTTCGCCCCGCCCGATCACCTCATGTGCGCCGAGCGCAAGGACGTCGTCGAACTTCGCCGGCGAAGCCATGCCCACGACGTGGGCGCCACGCCGGGCCGCCAACTGCACCGAGGCGGAACCGGTTCCCCCGGACGCACCGGTGACAAGAACCCGCTGGCCGGGGCCGACCTCGGCTCGATGGATCATGTTCTCGGCAGTGGCGTAGGCACACGGGATCGCGCCGAGCTCGGCGTCGGTCCAGTCACAGTCCACGGGGAAGACCTCGCTGGCCGGCACCTTCACGTATTCGGCGAACGCACCGTCGAAGTCCGAGGCCATCCACACGTTCTCGAGCGAGTCCCAACCCTCGGACCGCATGCACGCCCGGACGATGACCCGGCGGCCCAGAAGCGCAGGATCTGCGCCGTCGCCGAGCGCATCGACGATGCCACAGCAGTCGGTGCCCTGAATGAGTGGCCACGGCGTGGCCGCGTTCCAGCCGCCGTCCTCCCGCTCCACGGCCTCGTCAGCGTTGGCGGCCTCGCCGGCTGTGGCATCGGTCGAATCGCTGACCGACGACGAGTACCAGCCGAGCCGCGTGTTGATCTCCGTGTTGTTCATGCCCGCCGCCAGCACCTTGATGCGAACCTCGCCGGGCCCGGCGACGGGAATCGGGACCTGCCGGATCTCGATCATCTCGAACCCGCCGTTCCCCAGCGTCACGGCCGCAGTCATGGTCGTCATTCGTCCACCTCGCTCGAATCGGCCTCACCCTACCGATGCCACGTCGGTGTGAAACCCGTCCGGGCGGGGCGGGGGCGCGGTGGCGGACCGGTACCGTTCCCCGGGTGACCACTCGAGACGATCTTCGCAACATCGCCATGATCGCGCACGTCGATCATGGCAAAACCACCCTGGTCGACGCCATGCTGCGCCAGGGCGGCGTGTTCTCCGACCACGGCGAGGTCGTGGAACGGGTGATGGACAACACCGACCTGGAGAAGGAAAAGGGGATCACGATCCTCGCCAACAACGCCGCCGTGCAGTGGGGTGACACGAAGATCAACATCGTCGACACGCCCGGTCACGCCGACTTCGGCGGCGAGGTGGAGCGTGCGCTGACGATGATCGACGGCGTCGTGCTGCTCGTCGACTCGAGCGAAGGCCCGCTGCCCCAGACCCGCTTCGTGCTCGGCAAGGCCATGGCGCTGGGTCTGCCGGTCGTGCTCGTCATCAACAAGATCGACCGCCCCGACGCGCGCGTCGCCGAGGTCGTCGACGAGGTCTACGAGCTCTTCATGGAGATCGGCGCCGACGACGATCAGATCGACTTCCCGATCGTCTACACGTGCGCCCGCGAGGGCTACGCCCAGATGGATCCCGACGGCGAGCAGGGCACCGACATGTCGCCGCTCTTCGAAACCCTGATCGACACCGTCCCGCCGTACACCTACGACGAGGACAAGCCGACGCAGGTGTGGGTCACCAACCTCGATGCATCGCCGTACGTCGGCCGCCTGGCCATCTGCCGGGTTATGCAGGGCAACATCAAGAAGGGTCAGCAGGTCGCGTGGATGCGCGAAGACGGCAGCGTGACCAACCAGAAGGTCGTGACCCTCACCGCTACCGAAGGCATCGACAACGTCGACATCGACGAGGCTGGCCCCGGTGAACTCGTGCAGATCTCCGGCATCGAGAACGTGATGATCGGCGACACACTCGGCGATCCGGCCGATCCGCAGGCGCTGCCGCTCATCACCGTCGACGAGCCGACCCTGTCGATGACCATCGGTACGAACACCTCGCCGCTCGCCGGCAAGGACGGCGACAAGCTCACCGCCCGTCAGATCAAGGACCGGCTCGACAAGGAACTCGTCGGCAACGTCTCGATCCGCGTGCAGCCCACCGACCGGCCCGACAACTTCGAGGTCCAGGGCCGAGGCGAACTCCAGCTCGCCGTGCTCGTCGAGACGATGCGCCGCGAAGGATTCGAACTCACCGTCGGAAAGCCGGCCGTCCTCACGAAGGAGATCGACGGCACGCTGCACGAGCCGACCGAACGGCTCACCATCGACATTCCCGAGGAGCACGTCGGCGGCATCACGCAGATGCTGGGCGAGCGCAAGGCGAAGATGGAGAACATGGCGAACCACGGCGACGGCTGGGTTCGGCTCGAGTACATCGTTCCTGCCCGTGCGCTCATCGGGTTCCGCACCGGCTTCCTCACCGAGACCAGGGGCACCGGCCTCGCCAACCACGTGTTCGAAGGTTGGATCCCGTGGCAGGGCGAGATTCGCATGCGCAACAACGGCTCGATCGTCGCCGATCGCACCGGCAGCAGCACGATCAACGCCATCCAGAACCTGCAGGAACGGTGCACGTTCTACATCCCGCCGGGCGTCGACGTCTACGAAGGCATGATCATCGGGCAGAACCCTCGCAACGAGGACATGGACGTCAACATCTGCAAAGAGAAGAAGCTCGACAACATCCGCACCCAGTCGTCCGACGACACCGTGCGCATCACGCCTCCCAAGGTGCTGTCACTCGAAGGTGCCCTGGAGACGATCGCCGACGACGAGTGCGTCGAGGTCACGCCGGCCAACGTTCGCCTTCGCAAGGTGAACCTGGACGGAACCACCCGGGCGCGTGAAACCAAGCGCCTCAAGCACGCACGCGAAGCCGAGGCGAACGCGTAGTCAGCTGGCGTCGGCGAACGCGCCGGGGCCGGTGAACATCCCGCGATGCCATCGCCTCGGCGTGGCGATGAGCGCCCGCGGATAGTCCTCGAACAGCCAGCGGCCGAAATTCCGCCGGGTCCACCCGCTCGTGCCGACGGCCGACAGGGCGAGCTCGGCGACGCGCTCGTTGGCCATGAGCTTTCCGAGCGCCGACGCCATCTTGTGGTCGGCGACGAGCTCTGCCCGCACCTCGTGCTCGTAGTCCGCCGCGGCAACGTCGAACGACGTGGGGTGGGTGAGGAGTGCTGCGGCCGCCTGGCGGCCGGTCAGGAGCGCCTGGCCGATGCCTTCGCCGGTGAGGGCATCGCACGCGGCGGCCGCATCGCCGACGAAGAGGGTGCGTGGTGCGGTGAGTGGAGCCTGGTCCACGCGTGCGGGAATCGGCCACGCCCGGTGCCGGGACTCGGGCTCGGCGTCCGGACCGAGAATTTCGCGGATGTGTGGGCGCGCGAGCAGGTCCGGCCAGATGCGCTTCATCTCGCCGGTGGGGATGCTGCCGTCACGCAGGATGCCGAACCCCACGTTCGCCCGACCGTCGCCGATCGGGAACGACCAGGCGTAGCCGGGAAGGATGTCGTCCTCGAACCACACCCAGAGCTCGCTGGCCGCACGTGGGCCGACGTTCTTGAAGTACTGGCGGAAGGCGTGCCACTCACCGCGATAGCCGTCCATCGCGCCGGCATCGAGCCCGTGCATCTTCCGAATCGGTGACCACATGCCATCGGCGGCGATGAGCGCATCGGCCCGGACCGTTTCGTCGCCGAGTGTCAGCGTGATGCCGTCGGCATCGGGGGCGATCGCCGTGACGGCCGACCCGAACTGCGTCTCGGCTCCGGCGGCGATGGCGAAGTCGACGAGCGCCGCATCGAGCTCGCTGCGACGGGCGATGGCGGCGTGCAGGCCCGGACCTTCGGGGAGCGGGATCAGGTGATCGCGTCCCTTCGGGGAGCGGATCCAGGCGTTGTCGACGGGGGTCCAGGAGGGCACCGTGGACGGGTCGAATCCCATCTCGTCGAGCTGGCGGAGCGCCAGCGTGGTGAGGCCGTCCCCACAGAACTTGTCGCGCGGAAACGTTGACTTGTCGATGAGGAGAACGTTGCGTCCGGAGCGGGCGAGCCGCTCTGCTGCGGCGCTGCCTGCGGGCCCGGCGCCGACGACGGCGATGTCTGTACTGCGCATTGCCGCCAGCGTACCGATGGCGTCGTTCGGGACCCTGCCTGTGTGGCGGATCAGCCTCCGTCGGCCGGGGGATCTTCCGCGGGCGGATCCTCTGCTGGTGGGTCTTCGGCCGGGGGATCTTCGGCGGGTGGGTCCTCGGCCGGGGGATCTTCCGCTGGCGGGTCTTCTGCGGGTGGATCTTCGGCCGGGGGGTCCTCTGCGGGTGGGTCTTCGGCTGGCGGATCCTCTGCTGGCGGATCTTCTGCTGGCGGATCTTCGCCGTCGCCGCCGCCTTCTTCGTCCACCGGGTCGTCTCCGGCATCACCCGGGTTGTCGTCGAAGCCGGGGTCCTCACCGTCTTCGAGCTTCTCGATCTGCTCCTCGTCCGGGTTCTCGGTCTCGGTACCGTCGCAGGCGATGCCTTCCGGCCGGTACGTGGCGAAGACGGTGTCGACGATCTCGGTACCGTCCTCGATCAGCGTCCGGGTGCGCTCCGTCGTCACCCTCGTGCACGCCACCTGGATCGTCGACTCCCACTGGCCGGTCTGCTCCACATCGGCCCACTTCGTCGAGTACAGATCGACCGTCACCGAGTTGGTGGTGCTCGTCGGCCAGATCAGTACTGCGTGCGGCGTCGGATTGTGGATCTTGAGGTGCGGGGCCGGCCACGAGATCGTCGCCTCCCGGCCATACGGGTAACGGCTGAAGTAGATCGAGTGGCTCTGATACGACTCGAACTCGAGACCGGCGAAGAACGAGGCGTTGAAGATCGTCGTCGCGAACTGGCTGATGCCACCGCCGACGCTGTCGACCAGGTGCCCGTTCACGATCGTGCCGGCGGGAACGAACCCGTTCTCCGTCGTCCGGCGACCCACGAAGTCGTTGAGCGAGAAGGTCTCGCCCGGCTCCAGCAGCACACCCTGGGTCAGCTCGGCGATCCGGCGGATGTTGATCACCCGGTTCTGTCCGGGGGTGTAGCTCGTGGTGAAGGAGCCGACCCGCTCGATGACGCCCTGCTCCTCCGCCCAGGAGACCCCACGTTCGCCGTCGACTCGGGCCAGGCCGAGTCGGGCCACCGCCAGGTCGATCTCGAGAGCCTGCTCGATGCGGTTGACGGAGACCGGGTCGCAACACACGGTCGCCGGGGCGCCGGGGACGATGACGACCGTCCCTTCGTCGTCGTCATCCTCCTCGTCGTATTCGACGGTGAATGTGGCTTCGCCGCCGGGTTGGCCGACATCGGGGAAGCGTTCGGCGACGCCGTCGGCGATGTCGTCCCAGCGGACCTCGAGGCTCCAATCGTCCAGCCCGACGGTCACGAACGTCGCCGGGCCGATCAGCGAGATCGGCAGCACCCCGACTTCCGAGTCGACCGACACGGTGATGCCGTCGCCGGCTCGCTCGTTCAGCTCGTCGGCGATCTCCTGCGCCCGCGCGAGCGGGATGTCGGGGGACACCGGCGAGAAGGGCACCTCGACGTTCGAACCGGTGTCCGAGGCGGCCACGATGGCGGTGGCCAGCGCGCCCAGGTCGGCTTCCTGCCCGCCGACGCCGCCGGCAGCAACGAACTGGTTGCCGTCGAATTCGACGGTGGCATCGACCGGGTCCGAGCCTTCGACGGTCAGGTCGTCCAACCGGTCGATCAGCGCATCGGTCGACAGGCGGCTGAGGGTTGCCGTATCGAGCCCGAGTTCGGAGCGCGAAGCTTCGACCCACTTCTCGCCGAAGGTGATGCGAACGGTGCGGTCCATCGGATCAGCGTCGATCGAGGAGTCCTCGCCATCGGGCGACGCGTCCTCGTCGCCGTCGCCGGAAAGGCCGCAGCTCGCGAGAAGGAGAGAGAAGAGCAGGAGGGCGAGCGGCAGGAAGAACCGACGCGTCACAACAACCTCAGCTGCGGCGACTCGATGCCGCGGAGTTCGTCGTAGTCGACCTCGACACAGGTGATCGCCCGTTCGGACGCAAGCACCTTCGCCTGCGGCTTGATCTCCTGGGCGACGAAGACGCCCCGGACCGGGGACAGCACCGGATCCTGGTTGAGGAACTCGAGATAGCGGCTCAGCTGCTCGACGCCGTCGATCTCCCCGCGACGCTTGACCTCGATGGCGATGACGCCGTCGTCCTCGTCCCGGCAGAGCAGATCGACCGGCCCGATCTGGGTCGGGTACTCCCGTCGAACGAGCCGGAACCCGTCCTCGATGGAGGTGGGGTCGGCGGCCAACAGTTCCTGGAGATGCGCTTCGACGCCGTCCTTCGTGAGCCCGGGATCGACTCCGAACTCCCAGGCGGAGTCCGAGAGCACCTCGTGCAGCGTGATGATGAGCGTTTCGCCCTTCGGGCTGGTCACGCGCCACTCCGAGCCTTCTTCGACGAGACGGTTCGGTGCGTTCATCCAGTTCAGCGGTTTGTAGGCGCCACCGTCAGCGTGGACGGCGACGCAACCATCGGCCTTCACCATGATCAGCCGGACGGCTTCGGGAAGGTGGGCGGTCAAACGGCCGTCGTAGTCGACGGTGCAGCGGGCAACAACGAGACGCACCGAAGCGAGTGTACGGTCTTGCCCCCGTTATGTCCGATCGGCGAAACGGCGGATCGCCGCACCCAACCGCCGCACCGAATTCGCCCCGCCAGCCGGGCGATCGCGGTCGGCCATTCGACGCTGAATCAGCTCGCGCCGGGCCTGCAGATCCTCGTAGGTGACCGACTCGAGCGACCGATCCACGCCGAGGCTGTCCTTGAACGAGGTGAGGTCCACCTGGATCTCGGACTGCTGCACGCCCATCTCGCTGGCGAGGCGATGTCCGTGATTGGTGGCGAAGTACGTGGCGATGTGGGCCACTTCACCGAAGAGGTCGAGGTCGGGGGCGAGGGCGCCGATCGCGGCGTCCACGAACACCATGTTCTTGACGAAGAGCATGAGCTCTTTCGGGAGGCGGGCGCCGTAGCCGAGCAGCTGCTTGACGAACTTCTGCAGCTCCTCGATGAGTTCTTCCGGGGTGAGCTGAGTCGGGTCGAGCGGAGCCTGATCCAGACCGAGATCCGAGAAAACCTGGTCGAGGTCCGTGTCCGGCGGGAGCGCACCGAGATCGCGGATGGCGGCGAGCTGGCCCTTCACATCGCTCATCATCCCGGTCATCAGGAGTCGGAGAAAGGCCTGTCGTTTGGCCTCGTCGAGGCGGCCGGTGATGCCGAAGTCGAACAGGGCCGTCCGACCGTCGGGTTGCACGAAGAGGTTGCCTCCGTGGAGATCACCGTGGAAGACGCCGTGGATCATGGCGCCTTCGAGGAAGCCGATCATGCTCGTGCGCACGATCTCGTGGGTGTTGACCCCGGCACCCTTGATGCCCGCAACGTCGTCGAAGGAGAAGCCGGAGAGCCGCTCCATGACGAGCACCCGTCGGGTGACGAGTGTGGGGTGCGGACGGGGGATCACGTAGGCGGTCTGGCCGAGCTGGCGCAGCGACATCGCCACGTCGAGCATGTTGTCGGCCTCGAGGCGGAAGTCGAGCTCTTCGGTGATGGTCTCGGCGAAGACCTCGACGAGTGCGGGCGGGTTGGCGAGTGCGGCCACCGGGATGCGGCCGATGAGGAACGGGGCGAGCCACGCCATGACTCGAAGGTCCTTGTGCACGAACTCCGACACGCTGGGTCGCTGCACCTTGACCACGACCTCGCGGCCGCCGCCGGGCGTGATGTGATCGGCGAGCACCGCACGGTGAACCTGCGCGATCGATGCCGCTGCCAGTGGTTCGCGATCGAACTCGGCGAACACCGATTCGAGGGTGGCGCCGAGGTCGGCTTCGACGACGCTGCGGACGACGTCGAACGGTTCGGCCGGCACCTGGTCCCGGCAGCGGATGAACTCTTCGACGAGCTCCGACGGGAAGATGCCCTGCCCGCTGGAGATGATCTGGCCGAGCTTGATGTAGGTGGGGCCGAGTCGTTCGGCCGCGAGGCGCAGGCGACGGGACAGGTCAGCCTTGGACTCGGTGCCACCCTTGCGCTTGCCGGTGACGGACCAGACGGCGATCGCTCCGCCGAGGTCGCGGGTCACTTCGAAGAGGCGCCGTCCTCCCGGGATCCGGGTCGGGCGGATGAGCGACGGCACCTGACGCTGCACGACGGAGCGGATCGTGTCCACCCGCCGCCACCACTCGAGCTCTTCCGGGACGACTTCCCAGGGCCCAGCGTCGCTGAACGCAGCCAGGGCGAGGTCGCCGGTGAATTCTGGTGTGTCCTGGGGGGCGGACGCGACGTCGGTCATGCCTTCCAGTGTGGGCTGGCCGGGACGGAAACGGCGGTCCGAATGCGTCAGGAATCGAAGCCGATGCCGAAGCGATCGAGCAGCCGCAGCCACGGCCCGGGCTCGCCGTTGTTCTCGTCGGCTTTCGCGATCTGCCGGCGGGTGAATTGCACGATCGGGTAGCGCAATGGTTCGGGCGGGAAGGGGAGCGGCTTCTTGCGCACCATGGCGAGTTCGGTGCGCTCGGTGGTCTGCCCGTCGACGAGGTCGAGGCCCACCCGGGCTCCCCACCGGGAGGCACCGACGCCGAGACCCGTGTAGCCGGCGACCCAGGCGAGTCGCCCGTCGTGTCGCTGGCCGAAGGCCGCCGTGAACTTGGACGTGGTGCCGATCGGGCCGGCCCACCGGTGCGAGAAGCCGAGGCCGTCGAGTTGGGGGAAGGTCTCGAAGAAGTGTCCGGCCAGCAATACGTGGGATTCGGTGCGTCGCTCCACGGCGGGACCCATGCCGTTGCCCTTGTGGTAGTTGGCGTCCCAGCCGCCCCAGAGGATCCGGTTGTCCGAGGTGAGCCGGTAGTAGTGGAACTGGTTGCCGGAGTCGGCCAGCCCCTGGCGCCCCTGCCACCCGATCGATGCCAGCTGTTCGTCGGACAGCGGCTCGGTCATGAGCACGTGGTCGTAGATGGGGATGACGTGGCGGCGGATCGATCGCACCGGTTCGGCCCAGGCATTCGTGGCGACGAGAACTCGCTCGGCGGTGACGTGGCCGGTGGCGGTGTCGGCCTGCAGCCGATGCCCGGACTCGGTGATGCGCTCCACGCGGCTGTGGTCGTGAAACGTGACGCCGGCGTCCATGCATGCACGGCGAAGCCCCCAGGCAAGTCGGGCGGGATGCACCATCACGGCCGCGTCGGGTTCGTGCAGGCCGGCGAGGTAGGTGGGCGAGTGGATTTCGGCTCGAACGGCGTCCTGGTCGAGGAACCGTCCGGCTTCGCCATGTTGGGCGCTGAGCTCATGGAGTTCCTGGAGGTCATCGACCTGCCAGGGCGCGACCGCCAGGTGCAGCTGACCGGTCGCCTCCACCTCGGCGTCGACCCCGAGCCGGTTCAGGCTGTCGACCAGCTCGGTGAGGTTGGTTCGACCCATTTCGAGCAGCGTGTCGATCTCGTCCGGCCAGTGGTTGAGCCCGTTCCAGAGTCCGTGGGTCAGCGAGGCCTCGCAGAATCCGCCGTTTCGGCTGGACGCGCCGAACCCGGCGACTTCGGCTTCGAGGACGACGATGCGGCGCCCCGGGTCGGCCTCGGCGGCCTGCAGCGCCGCCCACAGCCCGGTGAAACCCGCTCCGATGATGAGCAGATCGGCGGCGACCGAGCCTCGGAGGGGCTCGGCGGCCACCGGTGCGTCCGGCCGGTCGCTCCAGAAGACGGCGGGTCGGGCGGCGGCGATGAGGGCGTCGGGGGTGGGCATCAGTACAGTCCGATCAGCCGGCCGGCGAGCGCCAGCGCTGCCACGATCATGACGGCCCGGATCCAGCGTTCGCCGCCTCGAACGGCGAATTTTGCGCCGATCCAGCCGCCCACGCTCAGGCCGATGGCGAGCACGATGGCCGGCCCCCAACGGACATTCCCCTGGGCGATGAAGATCGGAAGCGCGATCAGCGTGGCGCACAGGGTGAAGATGACCTTGACGACGTTGGCGGTCACGAGGTCGAGTCCGGATCGGCTGAGTGCGGCCAACAGCACCAGTCCGACGCCGGCCTGGACGGCGCCGGCATAGATCCCGATCACGAAGAACACGGCGGTCGTGACGGCGATGGGCCACGGAGAAGCCTCGGTGTTCACGCGTGGCTTGCGGATCGTGAGGATGATCAGCGGGATCATCAGGAGCCCGAAGGCCCGTTCGAAGCTCTCGTCGGTGAGCTCGGAAATGCCGAAGGCGCCCACCATCGAACCCACGAGTGCGGGAGGGATGATCGGCGCGAGCCGAGACATGTCGATCGTCACGCCCTCGCGACGAAAGCTCAGGTAGGACGTGATGTTGGAGGTGAGGATCCCCACCCGGTTCGAACCGTTCGCCGCCACGCCGGGCACGCCCGCGAGTACCAGGAGCGGCACGGTCAGCATCGAGCCGCCTCCGGCCATCGCATTGACCGCGCCCGCGAACGCTCCGCCGGCGAGCAGCAGGATGGCGTCGACGAGTTCGAGGTCCATCAACCGGCGGCCTTGACGTATTCGTCCTTGAGGAGCCGCTTGTAGAGCTTGCCCGTCGGGTGGCGGGGGAGCTCGGGTCGGAAGTCGATCGAGCGCGGACACTTGAGGTCGGCCAGCTGCTCACGGCAGAACGCAATGAGTTCGCGTTCGAGCTTCGCTGTGGCCTCGTCGTCGGTCGGCATCTCGACGGGTTGGACGACGGCCTTCACCTCTTCACCGAACTCGTCGTTGGGTACACCGAAGACGGCCACGTCGAACACGGCCGGGTGCATGGTGAGGGCGTTCTCGGCTTCCTGGGGGTAGATGTTCACGCCACCGGAGATGATCATGAACGCCTTGCGGTCGGTCAGGTAGAGGAAGCCGTCCTCGTCCATGCGGCCGATGTCGCCGAGCGTGCTCCAACCGTTCGAGAGGCGTGAGGACGCGGTCTTCTCGTCGTCGCCGTGGTACTCGAAGGTAGAGCCGTCGGAGAAGTAGACACCGCCTTCCTCGCCGGTCGGCAGTTCGTTGCCGTCGTCGTCGACGATGTGGAGCACGCCGGTGACGGCCCGGCCGACTGTTCCGGGGTGGGCCAGCCAGTCGTCGCTGTTGCAGTACACGAACCCGTTGCCCTCGGTTCCGGCGTAGTACTCGTGGATGACGGGCCCCCACCAGTCGATCATCGCTTGCTTGACCGGAATGGGGCAGGGCGCCGCGGCGTGCACGGCGCACTCGAGGCTGGAGACGTCGTGGGCGCTGCGTTCGGCCTCGTCGAGCTTGAGCAGCCGGACGAACATGGTCGGCACCCACTGGCTCGTGGTGACCTTGTACCGCTCGATGGCCCGGAGGGCGCCGGCGCTGTCGTACTTCGTCATGACGACGACGGTGCCGCCGACGCGCAGCATGGAGCGGCAGAAGCGCAGCGGTGCCGCGTGATAGAGCGGTCCCGGAGAGAGGTAGACGGCGTCGTCGCGGAAGCCGAAGAGCATTTGGCCGAGCCGGAGCACGGCCTCGCCGGTGCCGAGCGGTTCGTTGGAGGCCGGGTGCTTCACGCCCTTCGGGTGGCCGGTCGTGCCCGAGGAGTAGAGCATGTCGTTGGCTTCCCGGCGGTCGGGGAGGGGCTCGGAAGACTGTTCGGCCATCGCCTCGGCGAAGTCGGCGTGGCCGTCGAACACGCCGCCAACGCTGAGGCGTGCCCGAACCTCGGGTGTTCGTTCGACGATGTTGATCGCCGAGGACGCCTTGTGCGGCGACGTGATGAAGGCGCCGGCGCCGCAGTTGTTGATGATGTAGACGAGCTCGTCGTCGTTCAGTCGGGAGCTGATGGCGGTGTAGTAGAGGCCGGCGTAGTGGCAGCCCCACACGATGGCCAGGAACTCGATGCGGTTCTCCAGGCAGAAGGCAACATGGTCACCGCGTTCGAGACCCACGCCACGAAGCCAGTTGGCGAGCCGGTTCGCCATGTCGTCGAGCTCGCCGTAGGTCATCGTCTCGCCCGTCTCGGCCATGATCACGGCCGGCTTGTCCGGCGTGTGGGCGGCGACGTGGCCGGGATGCCAATGGGTTTCGGATTCGGCCATGGGTGTGGTTCCTGTCAGGTGAGCTGGGCGGTGGGGATCGGTCCGTCGGTGGGATCGAGTCGGACCGATCGCGAGACGGCGTCCGTGGAGCGGAGGTGTTCGATGTCGGCGCGGTCGACCACCCGGGCCCAACTCCGGCGCCCGTCGGCGTCGAGGACGGCGGCGATGGAGTGATCGGGGCTGCCGTCTCGGCCGAACACGGTGGTGTACGACTCGAGGATGCCGGCGGCCGGAGGCTCGGTCGTCAATGGCCGGGAAGGCAGCGCGTCGACCTCGTCCTGGGGCCGAAGCACTTCGAATTGCCGGTCGGAGGGG
Source organism: Acidimicrobiales bacterium (assembly GCA_020628865.1). GTDB lineage: Bacteria > Actinomycetota > Acidimicrobiia > Acidimicrobiales > SHLQ01 > SHLQ01. The sequence continues at coordinate 44,041 of JAHDEJ010000031.1, read as the reverse complement.
GCGGGGCCGAGCGCCAGGAACGCGTGCTTCGTGAAGAAGCCGCCGTTGCCGCTGAGAAAGGCGCTCCCGCCGGTTTCGCGGATCCGGTGTACGGCGGTCACGAGCGGATGGAGGCAGTACGTGTTGAACGGGCCGCCGTTGAACGTGAGTCCGCCGGTGATCGTGAACGGCGCTCCCGCCGTTTGGCCGAGCTCCTCCTGCGCCACTTGGATCGCGATGGGGAAGCACGAGTAGAGGTCGACGTGATCGAACGAGTCGATCTCCATGCCGAGGTGTGTCAGCAGGCTGCGGCCGGCGATCCTCATCGCCGGCGAGCGGTCGAGGTCCCATCGGGTCCGGGTTTGCCAGTGATCGTGGGCGCCGGAGGCAGCGAGCGGGAAGACCCACCGATCCTCGGGGATGCCGGCGGCGGTTGCCGCCTCGGCGGTACAGAGCACGACGGCGGCGGCCATGTCCACGTTCACGTTGCTCGTCATCAGCTTCGGGTACGGGTCGGCGACCATGCGATTCGCATCGCTGGGCGTACCGATCTGCTCTGCGGTCGGTGCGGACCGGAGCACGGCGTGTTCGTTGTCGGCAGCGACCGCGGCAGCTGCCGCCCACAGCTCGCTGATCCGCGCCCGATGTTCCTCAGGGGATTCCTGGTTGCGGTGTCGACGCGCCGTTTCGGCCATCGCGTAGAAGTTCACGGCCACATTGGTCCGTGCGGCCGTATCGAGGTCATCCCAGTAGGGGGCCGTCGAACCGTATGAGGTGTCCGGGGCGGCATCGTCCGGCTCCGGCAGGTACGTGCTTCGGACTCCCGCGGATTTGTCCTTGCGGCGCGTGCGCATGGTTTCTGCGCCGCACACGAGCGCGGCGTCGAGGTGGCCATTCGCGATGTCGAGGGCGGTGGCGCTGACGAGGTCGTACGCCTCCTGGCCGCCGTGCTGGGTGAGGCCGGTGCTCACGCCGGCGAGGCCGAGGGCGTCGGCGACGAGGCGACCGGGGTCGTTGTACGGGTTGATGCCCCGAATCACCCGGACGGCTTCCAGCCGGGCGAGCAGACGGCCGTCGGCGTCGTCGATGGCGGCACGTGCGGCCGTCGTCATCATGGCGACGGGCTCGTTCGGCGTGTTCGTGGCGGTGTGCTGCGCCGCGCCGACGAGGACCGGGGTGCGGGGATCCATGCGGACCGACCGTACTAGGCGGCGCGCTCGCTGGAGAGCCGAGTGAGTTCGTGCTGGAGCGCAGCGGACGCGTCGAGGCTGGCGAGCGGCACAAGGCGATTCCGGTGCATGTCCCGGAGCCGCTTGCCCTTTCCGAGCCGGTCGGCGAGGCCCTCTGCCAGGCCGATCGTGGCCGGGCTGCGAGGCACGGTTGCCTGTTCGAGCAGCGCCCACGCATGGTCCTGTTCGCCGCGGTGCAATGCCAGGCCGGCCAGGCCGAGCAACGCGTCGTTCGCCATGCGGCTGAGTCGGCCGAGCAGGGCCTCCTGGCCGTACGAGACGACGAGCTCGGCGGCTTCGTTCACCTGTCCGAGGTCGATCAGGGCCATGGCCCGGATGATGGGGGAGGAGTCCCAGACGGACTTCGACCAGTCGTTGCTGTCGAGCGTGTCGATGGCGGCCTGTGGACGCCCGGTGAGAATCTGGGCGCTGGCCAGCGAGAGGCCGGTGAAGATCACGTGCGAGGTACGGCGGCCGATCTGCAGCGCCGCCGCATGAGCCGCTTCGTAGTCGGGGAGCGCGGCGTCGAAGTCGGCGGCGTACATCTTGAGGATGCCGCTCGTCCAGAGTGCGGAGCACCGGGCGCCGGGGCCCACGTCGCCGCCGTCGATGAGCTCGTTGGCTCGGGCGAGCAGCGCCTGGGACTGGTCGATGCCCTGCCGGTTGACGACGAATGCCATGATTCCGAGTGCTTGCGCCTGCTGGTTCGGCGATTCCATCTCGGTGATTTCGGAGAAGATCTGCCGCGCCAGTTCGAAGTCGTCGAGCTGCATCACGATCTGTGCGTGCGAGAAGCGGAGGCCTTCGGTTGCGTCGGTGAGCTCCGGCGGGATGTTCGGCATGATCTGGCTGAGCCAGCGGTGGCCTTCCGTCGCCGTGATCTGCGTTTCCCACATGCCCTGGCAACCGAACGCCATCTCCGTGGCGGCGTGCCAGTCGTCCTTGGCGGCCGCCCATTCGAGGGCGGAGGCCACGTTCGACCATTCGGCGCTGAGCCGGTAGCTGCGGTCCAGGTCGCACGCCTCGGACCACTCGGAGGTGGTGACCAGACGGTGATAGTGGACGAGGTGTTCGTCGCGTGCTTCCGCCACAGTGCCCGAGCGGTCGAGTTGTTCGCCGGCGTAGATGCGGACGGTTTCGAGCAGCCGGAAGCGGCTCTGGCCGTCGGTCTCCTCGGCGGAGATGAGGGACTTGTTGACGAGCGACTGGAGGAGATCCATCGCCAGGTACTCGTCGAATCCGGAGATCGCGATGGCGGCGGGCAGGTCGAATGTTCCGACGAACGTGCCGCAGCGGCGGAAGAAGTCCTTCTCGTCGTCGTCGAGGAGGTCGTAACTCCAGTCCAGGGTGGCTTGGAGGGTTCGCCGCTTGTTGCGGCCGCGTCCGCCGGACAGCAGCCGGAAGCGGTCCTCCATGCGCGAAAGGATTTCCTTCGGGTTCAGGATGGCGACTCGGGCGGCGGCGAGCTCGATGGCGAGCGGCATGCCGTCGAGGTGGCCGCAGATCTCGGCGATGACGGATCGGTCGGCGCCGTCGAGCTCCACGGTCGGGTTCGCTTCGGCCGCCCGTTCGAGGAACAGCTGCACGGCGGCACCGTTGGCGTCCTGTTCGAGCGGTGGCACGGCGATGGCGTGTTCACCCGGCACGTCGAGCCGCTGGCGGCTGGTGGCGAGGAGCACGGTGGAGCTGCCGCGGGCCATGAGCTGCTCGGCGAAGCTCGCACATTCGTCGAGGATGTGCTCGCAGTTGTCGAGGATCAGCAGCGCGGATCGGGGGGCGAGGTGGTCGACGATCTGGCCGAGGGTGTCGGCGCCGCTGGTGGTGAGTCGAACGGCGCGGGCGAGCGCGGCCGGAAGCTCGGCGCCGTCGGCGACGGCGGAGAGATCGGCGAAGTAGCAGCCGCCGGGACGGCTGGGCAGCTCCTGGTACGCGATCTCGAGCGCAAGCTTGGTCTTGCCGCAACCGCCGATGCCGGTGAGCGTGATGAGTGCGGAGTTGTCGATGAGGCCGCGGACCTGGGCCATTTCCCGGTCGCGTCCGATGATCGGTGCGCCGGCGTTCGGGAGGGTGGACAGCGAGGGGTCGATGACGCGCAGTGGCGGGAACGGGTCGGTGCCCACCTGATGGATGGCCATCGGTTCGGGCACGTCGCGCAGGCGATGTTCGCCGAGCCAGCTGGTTGGCGTTTCGATGCCGACACGCACGGAGTCGCTCATGAGGATCTGGCCGCCGTGGCCGAGCGCTTCGATGCGTGATGCGGTGTTGGGAACGGGGCCGAAGTAGTCCCCGTCGCGGCTGGTGACGCGGCCCGAGTGCAGGCCGATGCGGATGGTGAGCTGGGGTCCGTCGGCCCAGTCGGCCTCGGCGAGGCGGCGTTGGACCTCGATCGATGCGCTCACGGCGTCCTCAGGGCGCTCGAAGGCGCCGCGGAAGCTGTCGCCGGCGGTGCCGAACACGTAGCCGCCGTGGCCTTCCATGGCGCCACGGACGATGTCGTCGTGGATGACGAGCGACCGTGACGTGCCCTCCACGTCGGCGGCCCACAGGCGCGTTGAACCGACCACATCGGTGAACATGACCGTGACGACCCCGACGGGGATGTCCGGTGTCTGAGTTTCAGAATCCAAAACAGCCTCCGTGACCCGGCCAAATCATCCGTCATCGGGTGCGGTACGGCAAACCCAACCGTTGTCCGCCATACTGTATGGAGTCATACAGTTTTTCGATCGACGGGGGCACGTTCCACATGAGCGACAGCGCGACACTTTCCGAGGCTGATGCAGAGGCGTTTGCCGCCCGATGTCGGGAGTTTCTCGAGTCCGCCGACACGTCCGGCGGCTTCGGGGGAGCGAAGGCGTTCCTGGCGCAGGCCGCAGAGGCCGGCTTCGGCGGCATCGTGTTCGACGAGGCGTACGGCGGAGCGGGTCTGAGCCGCGATCACGACCGGATCTGGCGGGCCGAGAAGGCCAAGTTCGGCAGTCCGGACAGCGAGTTCGTCATCTCGCAGGGCATGTGCCTGCCGGTGCTCAACGATTTCGGCACCGAGGAGCAGAAGCGGACCTACATGCCGGACAACATCTCCGGCACGACGATGTGGTGCCAGATGTTCTCCGAGCCCGGTGCCGGTTCCGATGTGGCCAGCCTGCAGACGAAGGCCGAACTCGACGGCGACGAGTGGATCATCAACGGCCAGAAGGTGTGGACCACGCTCGCCCACAAGTCCGACTACGGCGTGCTGATCGCCCGAACCAACCCCGACGTCGTCAAGCACGCCGGCATCTCGATGTTCATCGTCGACATGCGAGCCCCCGGCGTCGAGATTCGACCGATTCATCAGATCGACGGCGGCACCCACTTCAACGAGGTGTTCTTCACCGACCTGCGGGTTCCGAAGGAGAACCTCCTCGGCGAGTTGAACAACGGCTGGAACCAGGCCACGGCCATGCTCATGTACGAGCGGGTGGCCATCGGATCGCTCGGAGGCGGCAGTCTCCGCCAGCCGAACTACGCCACGCTGAAGGAGATCGCCGTCAAGAACGGTCGTATCGGCGACCCGGTCGTGCGCGACCAGCTCATGAAGCTCTATGCGATGGAGACCACGAAGGCGATGGTCGCCATGCGCGCCCGGGCCGAGATGAAGGCCGGCAAGGCCCCTGGACCCGGCGGATCGCTCGGCAAGCTGTTCGGCTCACAGATCTTCTGGTACTTCCGGGAAATCGCCCAGAACATCATGGGCACCGAGGCGACCGCGTGGGAGCTCGAGGGCGACCAGGCCGAATCGATGCACCTCCGCGTGCTCAACAGCTTTCAGGCAGGCATCGCCGGCGGCACCGACGAGGTGCAGCGAAACATCATCGGCGACCGGGTGCTCGGGCTCCCGCGTGAGCCGTCGGCCGACAAGGGCGTGCCCTTCCGGGAACTCAAGGTCGGAACCCAGACCTCCTGACGGTAAGGTTGGCAACATGTATGCCGTGATCAAGACCGGCGGTCGCCAGTACCGCGTGGAGCAGGGCCAGGTCCTCGAAGTCAATCGTCTCGCTGAAGGCGCCGACGACTCGCTGACCCCCATCCTGCTCGTTGATGGTGGGACCGTTCTCGCCACGCCCGACCAGCTCTCCAAGGCTTCGGTCGGTTTCAAGGTTCTCGAAGACACCCGTGGCAAGAAGATCAACGGGTTCACCTACAAGAACAAGTCCAACCAGCGCAAGCGCTGGGGCCATCGTCAGGCGCTGAGCAAGATCGAGATCACCTCGATCAAGGCCAGCTGACGGGGAAGAGGAGACACCATGTCGAAGACCAAGGGTGGCGGTTCCACACGGAACGGCCGCGATTCAAACGCACAGCGCCTCGGCGTGAAGGTGTACGACGGTGGCCAGGTCACCGCCGGCTCGATCCTCGTCCGCCAGCGGGGCACGAAGTTCCATCCCGGCCTCAACGTGGGTCGAGGTGGCGATGACACCCTTTTCGCGCTCAGCGACGGTGTCGTGAAGTTCGGCTCGCGGCACGGCCGCAAGCTGGTCGACATCCTCACGGACTGATCGAAGCCGGGCTCGGCGAATGAGCAATTTCGTCGACGAGTGCAATCTGAATGTCGAAGGCGGAAACGGAGGCGCAGGATGCGTCTCCTTTCGGCGCGAAGCGCATGTCTCGAAGGGCGGCCCCGACGGCGGTGATGGTGGCAACGGCGGGAGCATCTGGCTCGTCGCCGACCACAACACCGCGTCGCTGATCTCGTTCCGGGATCACCCGCACCGCAAGGGCTCCCACGGCAAGCACGGCACCGGAGCGAAGAAGCACGGAGCGTCGGCCGACGACCTTATCGTGCCGGTTCCCGAGGGAACCTCGGTCTACGACTTCGACGGCAACCTCCTCGCCGATCTGGCGAACCACGGCGACCGGTGGCGTGCGGCCGCCGGCGGTGAGGGTGGCAAGGGCAATGCCCGCTTCCTCTCCAACAAGCGACGCGCTCCGGCGTTCGCCGAGCAGGGTGAAGAGGGCGAGGAGCGTTGGCTCCGCCTCGAACTCAAGCTCGTGGCCGACGTGGCCCTTGTCGGGTTCCCCAACGTGGGCAAGAGCACGCTGATCAGCCGGATCTCGCGGGCCAAGCCGAAGATCGCCAACTATCCGTTCACCACGTTGGTGCCCAACCTCGGTGTCGTTCGCATCGAGGAAGAGAACTTCGAGATGGTCGTTGCCGACATCCCCGGCCTGATCGAGGGTGCGGCCGACGGCAAGGGGCTTGGGCATCAGTTCCTGCGTCACGTCGAGCGCGCCCGGGTGTTGGTGCTGCTGCTCGATCTCGCGTCGTGGGAGGGCGTCGATCCGGTCGAACAGGAGCGGGCGCTCCTGCACGAGCTGGGTGAATACCAGCCCGATCTGCTCGATCGTCCCCGCATCGTCGTGGCCTCACGGGCCGACATCGCCGGGCCCGACGTCTCCTACGACGGTCTGGTGATCTCCTCGGTCGACGGCACGGGCATCAACGAACTGGTCGGTCAGATGGCCGATGCGGTGCGCACCGCTCGTGCCGCCGAAGCCGAGGATGCGGCCACCGAGTTCGTCATCCACCGACCGTTGGCCGAGACCATCAGCGTCGAGCGAATCGGCGAGAACGCCTACGAGGTGCTCGGACGCCCGGCGCTGAAGGCGGTCCGTCTCTCGGATCTCACCGATCCAGCGGCGCTCGAACACGCCCATCGGCGGCTCGAATCGCTTGGCGTCAACAAGGCGCTGCGAAAGGCGGGAGCGAAGGAGGGCGACCTGGTGCACATCGGCGACCTGGCCTTCGAGTACGAGGAAGAGGGCGTGTGACCACCGCGGTGGTCAAAGTCGGCACGTCGTCGCTCACCGATGCATCCGGTCAGATCGACGAAGCGGCCATCGAACGCGTCGCTGCGGGCGTCGCCGACCTTCGCACAGCCGGACACCGGGTCGTGCTGGTCACCTCCGGGGCGATTGCCGCCGGTCTGCCCGAACTGGGCATGGACGCCACCGATCGGCCCACCGACGCCGTCACGTTGCAGGCCGCGTCGTCCGTGGGCCATCCGGTGCTGCACCGCACCTGGTCCGCTGCGCTCAAGCGGCACGGCCTGAGCAGCGGACAGATTCTGTTGGCCCCACACAACTTCGGGGATCGTCGCCAGTACCTGCATGCCCGAGCCACGCTGAGCCGGCTGCTGGAGTTGGGCGTGGTTCCGGTCGTGAACGAGAACGACGCGGTCACCGATGAGGAGATTCGCTTCGGCGACAACGACCGCATCGCTTCGTTGGTTGCGTCGTTGGTGTCCGCCGAGGTTCTCGTCCTGCTGACCGACACCGAGGGTGTCCTCACGGCCGATCCCCGGCACGATCCGAGCGCGTCGCTCATCGAGGAGATCGTCGAGTTCGATCGCCAGCTCCTCGATGCTGCCGGTGCCAGCGGGACCGTCCGCGGATCGGGTGGGATGGCGTCGAAGCTCACCGCCGCTCGGATCGCCGCGTGGAGTGGGGTGCGGACGGTGATCGCTCAGGCGGACCGCGCCGACGTGATTTCCGCTGCCGTTGCCGGAACCCCGGGTGTGGGCACGTCGGTCGTGCCCCGGCCCACCAGGCTCTCGGCTCGCAAGGTGTGGATCGGTTTTGCCATGCCATCCGTCGCCACGCTCACGGTGGACGAGGGGGCACGGAACGCTCTCGAGCAGGGCGGCCGGTCGCTGCTTGCCGCCGGCGTGGTCGCTGCGGTTGGCGAGTTCGACCGGCGGGATCCGATCGAGGTGGCCGACCCGACCGGCGAGGTGTTCGCCAAGGGCATCGTCCGGGTCAGCAGCACCGACCTGCCCGACCATGTCGGCGTGGTGGTCCACGTCGACGATCTGGTTGTGCTCGCCTGAGTCAGCGGCGAGCCGTGATCACGGCTTCGAGGTCGACGACGTCGACGACGAGCTCCTCGACCAGGACAACGGTTTCGACGAACACGGGAATCGGTTGGGCGGCGTTGTCCCACCACACGAAGTCCCAATGGCTCATGGCCGTGATCGTGCGTCCCTCGCCTTCGGAGAGGTAGATGTGGCTGCACGGGGAGGCGTCGATTCCGGGGGTCCACTCGACCTTCGCCTCGCACACGATCGGTTCGACGCCCGGTTCATCCATGTCGAAGACGGTGTGGGACCAGCGGGCTTCCACGGTGACGGCGAGGCCGTTGGCCGACGCCGTCTGCTGGACGGACTCGGTCGCTCCGTCGGGCCACAGGAAGCTCTCGACGCCGGTGATCTGCAGGTCGGCCGGGCTCACGCCCACGGGCAGGGGAGTGGGGTCGAGGACGGCTCGAGCCACCTCGGCGAGTTCGATCGAGGTGATCGCATCGACGCCGGGCACGGGATCGAGTGGGTCGTAGACGACGAACTGCCCGATGGCGGGAACGCCGTCGCGGGTCGGCGTGCATCCGAGCCAGTATCGGTGGCCGGGGATCGGTCGGATGGTGCGGCCGAGGATCACCTCGGTGTCGGCGAACGCTTCTGCCCACACGCACACGTACGGCCAGTCGGGCACGCTGCCGGGTGCCGGCGGGCCGAGCGTGATCTCACCGCTGGCAACGACGGTGACTTGCGCTTGGCTGCCGTCGACGACGACGCCGGTGTCATCGTTCTGGGCGGCAGCCGGTGAGAAACCACCGAACAGGAACACGATCGCGAATATGCATGCGCTACGTGCACGTCCGAAGGTTCGATGAGGCCGCTCCACCACAGAGCGTAGTATTACTACTCGTCGGGCTCCTCGTCCATTGCGTCCTCCGTCGGCTCCGGCGAGGCGATGCCCATGGAGGACTTGATTTCGGCCAACCGTGCGGCCGCTTTCGCATCGAGGGCAGCCTTCTCGACCATTGCGGTTGCGGATGACACGGCGGACACCCCGTCGGCTTCGGCCAGTTCGGCTTCGGCTTCCGCCCGGGCCAGCTGATCGTTGATCTTGCCCTTGACCTCGTCGTACGACGGCGTGCCGGTGGTGTCGAGGCTGGCCTCGGTCATCTTGGCCGCCTCGAACTCGGCTCGGACTTCGGCGCCCTTGGCCTGCATCTGCGCCGTCTTCAGCGCAGAGTCGGACGCCATCGACTTCGCTTCCTCCGAGGCCTGACGGGCCTCGATGAGTTCGATGTCGATGGCGGCGATCTGCTGCTCGATGCCCACGATGTGCGTGGCGAGCGCCTCTGCAGACTCCCCGAACGCAACAGCCTTGTCGGCTTCGCCGGCCTGGGTGGCCTCCTCGGCCATCATCACGGCCTGGCGGGCGTTGCGCGACACCTTCTCCAGTTCGGCCTCGAGCTCCGCCTTGTCGTTCTCGAGGCTCTTCTCGTGGGCGATGATGTTGGTGGCGGATTCGCGCAGCGCCTTCGCCTGCTCCGGGGTCATCGTGGGTTCAGCCCTCGGCCGTGGCGGTGGTGCCGCCGGTCTCGGGGGCTGTGGTCGGCGCAGCGGTCTCGGTGGAACCGACACCCAGCTGGCTCTTCAGCTCCTCGAGGCGGGCCTTGGCCTGCACGTTGCGCGATGCTGCCTCGATCTCGGCCATGCGGCCTTCCATGGAGGAGTCGGCGAGGTCTCCGGCGGCCTGTGCCTTGGCCAAGCGACCTTCGATCTTGGAGCGGACCTCGTCGAGCGACGGGGTGTCGCGACCGACGGTCTCGCCGAGCGAGCTCATCGCGTCGTTCATCTGCTCCTTCATCTTCGCCTGGTCGAGCTGGCTGAGCAGCTTCTGCCGCTCGGCGAGCTTCGTCTGCAGCGCAGCGGAGTTCTGGTTGACGGCGTTCTTCGCCTCGTTGGCGGACTCGGTGGCCTGGAGGTGGAGCGCCTTCAGGTCCTCGACCTCGGTCTCGACTGCGATGAGGCGCTGCGCGAAGGCTTCCGCCGCATTCGTGTACTCGATCGCCTTGGTCTCGTCGCCCCGCTGGTTGGCCTCGTCGGCCATCATCACGGCCTGACGGGCGTTCGAGGTGAGTTTCTCCATCTCGGCCATGGCCTTGTCCAGCCGCATTTCGGTCTGCTTCTGGTGCGCAATGACGTTGGCGGCCTGTTCCTTCAGGCGCTGGTGCTGCTCCTTGGCGTCGCGGATGGCCTGCTCGAGCTGAATCTTCGGGTCGGCGTTCTTGTCGAACTCGGCATCCGCACGAGCTGTCAGGTACTTCCACCACTTCCGGAGCGTATTGATCATGTCCGAATCGTAGTTCCCGAATTGCCCTTGTGTCGTGGTTTCTCGGTGGTCCTAGTGGATTCTGTAGCGCTTGAGCGGGCCGACGAGCACGAGGTTCGTTTCCTCGACACCTCGGAGCCAGGCGACGCCGACGTAGGCGAGCCCGGCGAACCCGACCGAGAGCAGCGCGGCGAGCGGTGGCCAGAGGTCGTCCGTGCCGAACCGGAAGAGGATGGCGACGACTGCGGCAGCGGCGATCGAGGGCAGGAGCGGCTTGAGCGGCCGCAGCGGTGAGATGCCTGGGACGGCATCGCGCGCCATGAACCAGAGGAGGATGGCTTCGACCCATGCGGCCACCGCCGAGCCGAAGGTGATGCCGGCGGCGCCGATGCGGAGCTCGGTGTTGAGCTCGCCCCGGTCGTACAGGGTGGGCAGGGCGTCTCGGATGTCGGCGGTGCCGATCTGATCGAACCAGCGCATGACACCAGCGGCGATGGCGATGGCGATGACGACGCGGACGAGGGCCACCCGCGCCGGTCCGGCGGTGTCGCCCTGCGACCAGAGCGCATTCTGCGAGAGCCGCGAGAGCGCAGAAGGCAGCAGGCCGAGGGCGTAGGCGCCGAGCGCGAACCAGATGAGCAGCGTGTCGTCGCTGTTGAACTGGCCTCGCTCATAGAGCGTGCCGACGATCTTGTCGCCCAACAGGATGTAGGCCAGCGACGTGAATGCCACGAAGAACGTGATGCGCTGGAACCCGGATTGGGCCCGGTCGCGGATCTCGTCGAGGTCGGTGAGCCGGGACAACACCGGGAGTTCGGCGGCGGCGATGCTCACTGCGAAGAGGCTGATCGGGAGGATGTAGAGCACCTGGGCTTTGCCCAGCGCCGTGACGGCCCCGGTGACGAGCAACCCGGCCAGGAACGTGTCCATCAAGGCCGAGATCTGAATCACACCACGGCCGAGGACGGCACCGCCGAAGCGGCTGACGACCTGGCGGAGGCCCTTGCGCTTGAGGTCGAGCCGGATCTTGAGCCCCGTGGTGAGCTTGCGGACGTTGGGCACCTGCACGAGGAACTGCAACGCCGAGCCGACGAAGAAGCCCCACGCCGCAACCGTGGCGATGTCGCCGAGCGCCCCGACATTTGCGTCCGGGTCGGAGAGGTCCACCCCATCAGCAACGTCGGCGACCCCGAAGAAGAGCGCCGCACCGACCACGGCCCCGATTTGGGCGATGTTCCAGAGCACGGGGGCGACGTAGGACAGGAAGAACTGACGATGGCTGTTGAGGATCCCCAGGCACCAGGCCGAGAGCACGAGCATGCCGGCAGACGGGAAGATGATCCGCATGAGGGTGGTAGTGAGCTCCCGACCCTCGTCGGTGAATCCGCGACCCATGATGCCGGCGATCTGCGGGGCGAAGATCCAGCTGAGAAGGACGATCGTGGCCGCCACGAGGGCAAGGAGCGCCGCAACCGCACCAGCGATGCGGCCGGCCTCCTCCTCGTCTCGTTCCAGTTCGGACGAGTACACGGGGATGAACGAGGCGGAGAGCGTGCCCTCGCCCAGCAGCATCTGCAGCACGTTGGGGACACGCGTGGCCATGGTGAAGGCGTCTGCAGCGCCACCGACACCCAGAAATGCGCCGAAGACGGCCTCACGGACCAGCCCGGAGACCCGGGAGAACATGATGCCGAGCGCGACAAGCGCCGAGGCAGAGCGACCGGACCGCCCCTTTTCTGTCATTCCGGCCACGCTAGTTGGGTTGTGGACCCACTACCGTGCATGGCCATGAGTGAGCTGAACGAGCTGACTGCGGGCATGCCGATCGTGTACGGGGGCAACCGGGTCGCCACCGTCTCCGAAGATCTCGCCTCGGCCTTCGCGCCGGGGGACCATCTGGTGGTGGTGCAGACCACGGGAGACCTCATCCACATCCCATCGGCGGACTGGACGGTCGCTCAAGACGCGGTCGCCCGGGCGTCGACCGCGTTCTCCGCAATGGGCAGCGTGTCGGACGCGTCGATCTCGGCCTTCTACCAGGCGTTTGCGCAGCGGCTGGCCAGCGACGAGTCGTTCGCCGCAATTGCCGCAGCGAACGAGGCAGACACTGCCGCCGCCCGGGAACGCGGCCGGAGCACGACTCGGCTGGAGCTCACCGACAAGATGCGCTCCGACATGATTGCCGGCCTCGAGGGTTGGGCCGACCAACCGTCCGGTCGCGGTCAGATCGTCGATTCGCAGCAACACGACGGTTGGCGGGTTGATCAGATCCGCAGCGGGCTCGGCGTGGTCGGGTTCGTCTTCGAGGGTCGTCCGAATGTCTTTGCGGACGCCACGGGCGTGCTGCGAAGTGGCAACACGGTCGTGTTCCGCATCGGTTCCGATGCGTTGGGTACGGCTCGTGCGATCGTCGAGCATGCGCTCGATCCGGCGCTGGCCGAGGCCGGGCTGCCCGACGGTGCGGCCAGCCTCGTCGATTCGCCGTCGCGGGCTGCCGGGCATGCAATGTTCTCCGACGAGCGCCTGGCGTTGGCCGTGGCCCGAGGGAGCGGCCCTGCTGTCGCTCAGCTGGGTGCGGTGGCCCGCCAGGCCGGCCTCTCCGTGAGCCTGCATGGCACCGGGGGCGCCTGGATCGTCGCCGGCGAAACAGCAGATCCGGAACGCTTCGAAGCCGTGGTCACGAACAGCCTCGACCGGAAGGTCTGCAACACGCTCAACACGTGCTGCATCCCGGCGAGCCGCGCAGCCGAGCTCGTTCCGCGGTTCCTCGATGGCCTCGCCGCCGCCGGTGAGCGTCGCAACGCCGAGCCGAAGCTGCACGTGGTCGCCGAGCAGACCGCCCACATCCCGGAGCAGTGGTTCGAAACGGCCGGCATCGGTCGGGCGGAAGGTGTGGTCGACGAGCCGCGCACGAGCACGCTCGGCTGGGACGATCTTGGCGACGAGTGGGAGTGGGAGGACTCACCCGAGGTCACGCTTGCGATCGTCGACGACGTCGCCCATGCGGTGCGGCTCTTCAACGACCTGTCGCCGCGCTTCACCGCGTCGATCGTGTCCGAGACCGCGACCGAGATCGACTCGTTCTTCGCCACCGTCGACGCGCCGTTCGTCGGCGATGGATTCACTCGCTGGGTCGATGGGCAGTACGCGCTCAACCGGCCCGAGCTCGGCCTGTCGAACTGGGAGTTCGGTCGGCTCTTCGGGCGAGGCGGCGTGCTGTCGGGCGACTCGGTGTACACGGTGCGAACCCGCGTGACCCAGGAAGACCCCAACCTGCGGCGCTGAGCCCCGTACATCGGCGCCGCTGAAGTTACTGGGCGGTAGATCGAGCCGATACCCTGCACCCATGGATCATCGCTTTGAAAGTGTCGGCGACGTTCGCGACAAGCTGTCGTCCGTCGACTATCTGGCCGACGATGCCATTGCGGGCATCGTGCACCTGGCGGATCGGCTGGAGAAGCCGATTCTCATCGAGGGCCCGGCCGGTACGGGCAAGACGCAGCTCGCCAAGTCCGTTGCGGAGATGAGCGGCGCCCGCCTCATTCGTCTCCAGTGTTACGAAGGACTGGACGAGGCCAAGGCGCTGTACGAGTGGAACTACAAGAAGCAGCTGCTTCGTATCCAGGCCGATCGCAGCGGCGAGTCGGATTGGAGCGAGCTCGAGGACGACATCTTCTCCGACGAGTTCCTCCTCACCCGTCCGCTGCTCGAGGCGATTCGTGCCGACGATCCGGTCGTGCTGCTCATCGACGAGGTCGATCGTGTGGAGATCGAGACCGAGGCACTGCTCCTCGAGATCCTCTCCGAGTACCAGGTGTCGATCCCCGAGCTCGGCACGGTCACCGCCAAGCAGATCCCGCTGGTGTTCCTCACGTCGAACAACACCCGTGAGCTGTCGGAAGCGCTCAAGCGCCGCTGCCTCTACCTCCACCTCGACTATCCGGACATGGATCGCGAGAAGGAGATCGTGCTGACCCGAGTGCCCGGGATCACCGAGCACCTCGCCAACCAGGTCGCCCGCGTCGTGCGGTCCATCCGTCAGCTCGAGCTGAAGAAGCACCCATCGGTGTCGGAGACGATCGACTGGGCCCGCACGCTCGTGCTGTTGGGCATCGACCAGATCGATGCGGAAACCGCAACCGAGACCGTCAACATCCTCCTGAAGTACCGGACCGACATCGAGAAGGCCGTGAAGGACATGAACGCGAATGCCGACTCCTACAGCGGCTGAATCGCCGCTCCTCGACCTGCTCACCGGGTTCATCGTCGAGCTCCGGAACGCTGGCCTGCCGGTCAGCCTCACGGAGAACCTCGACGCGATGGAGGCCGTGCAGCACATTCCGCTCGAGGATCGGGTGGCGCTCAAGTACGCGCTTGCGGCCACCCTGGTGAAGAACAATTCGCATTGGAAGGCGTTCGAGATCGTCTTCGACGTCTACTTCTCGCTTCGTGGTGAGGAGTACGTCCTCGATTCGGAACTGACCGACGATCCGTTCGAGGACGACGAGGACGAGGACGGCGCCAACCGCGGTCAGGGCGGCGAAGGCAACGAGGGCCAGGGCGGCTCCAACAAGGGGATGACGCCCGAAGAGCTCGCCGAGATGCTCTACAACGCGCTCATGAACGGCGACGCCAGCATGATGCGTTCGATGGCCCGCGAATCGGTGCGTCGCTACGCCGGCATGGAGCCGGGCCGGCCCGTTGGCGGCACCTACTACCTGTATCGCACGCTGCGGAACCTCGACTTGGACGGCGTGCTCGAGAAGCTGATGCAACAGCAGCAGGACGAGTCCGAAGAGGACCTGTCCCAGTTCGAGCAGCGGCTGCAGCGCGACGAGTACAAGGACCGCATCGACGCGTTGAAGAAGGAGATCGAGGCGGAGATCCGTCGTCGTCTCGTCGCCGATCGTGGCGTCGAAGCGATGGCGAAGACGCTTCGAAAGCCGCTTCCGGAAGACGTGGATTTCATGCACGCCAGCCGGGAAGAGATGGCGAACCTTCGCAAGGCCATCTACCCGCTCACCCGCAAGTTGGCGGTGCGTCTGGCTCGCAAGCGCCGCCGGGGCCGCAAGGGTCCGCTCGACTTCCGCCACACGATCCGCACATCGCTTTCCTATGGCGGTGTTCCGGCCGAGCCGAAGTTCAAGAACCCGCGCCCGAAGAAGCCCGAGATCATGGTCGTCGCCGACATCTCCGGTTCGGTGGCGGCGTTCGCCCGCTTCACGCTGCACCTCGTCTACGCGCTGTCGAGCCAGTTCACGCAGGTTCGTTCGTTCGTGTTCATCGACGGCCTCGACGAGGTCACCGAGTACTTCGAGCAGACCGACGACATCACCGAGGCCATCCATCGGGTGAACAGCGAGGCCGACGTGGTCTGGGTGGACGGTCACTCCGACTACGGCCACGCGCTCGAGGTCTTCTGGAACAACTATGGCAAGGACGTTGGCCCGAAGACGTCGGTGCTGATCCTGGGCGACGCCCGGAACAACTATCACGCTCCGAACAGCTGGATCATCAAGGACCTGTCCGAGCGGGCCCGCAACGTGTTCTGGTTGAACCCGGAGCCGAAGAGCTACTGGGACACGGGCGACTCGATCATCAGCGAGTACAGCCAGCACTGCGACGGCATTTTCGAAGTCCGGAATCTGCGGCAGCTCGAATCGTTCGCAGACAACCTCGCCTGACACAATTCTTCCGGTGAATCCGGCGCAATTCGTTCGAGAGCTCGTTGCGGGCGTGGCGGCGTCGACCCTGCAGCTCGGTCTTTCCGTGTCGCTGGCGTTCATCGTGTTCACGGGTCCGTTCGAGGCGTTCCTGCCTCGCGGGATCGGCCTCGCCATCGTCGGCGGCGGCCTGGCGGCCGCCTTCCTGGGGGCACAGACGAAGATCCCAGGTGCCATCAGCAGCCAGCAGGACACGCCCGCCGTCGTGCTCGCTGCCGCTGCTGCCGGCCTGAGCGGCTCGATGGACCCGGACACCGCGGAGGACACGATCTTCGCGTTCGTGATGGTCGTCAGCCTCGCCGTGGGCCTCGCCTTCATCCTCGTGGGGCGCTTCCGGCTCGCAACGGCGGCTCGCTCCCTGCCGTTTCCGGTGATCAGCGGCTTCCTTGCCGGTACCGGCTGGATCCTCGCCCGTGCCGGCATGGAGATCATGGTGGGCGAGGAGCTGCATTGGAGCCTCGTCCCGGACCTGTTCGGAGGCAGCTGGTTGCAGCTCTGGATCCCGGGCCTGCTGCTGGCTGCGGTCGTGATCGCACTCGCTGACCGGATCGGCAACGGTCTGCTCTTCCCGTTCGCTCTGGTGGCGCTCTCGATCGGCGTCCACGCCATCGGTCGAATCGGCTGGTCGGGCGATGCGCTTCGGGACAACGGCTGGTTGCTCGGCCCGTTCCCGGACACACAGCGTTGGTCGCCTGTCGGCACCGCCGAGCTGGCCGGAGCAGATTGGGGAGCGATTGCCGGGCAGGTGGTGCCGGCGCTCGGCGTCGTCGGTGTGGCGCTCATCAGCATGATGCTCAACGTGGCCGGCCTCGAGGTGCAGCTGGGCGAGGACGTCGAGGTGGAGAAGGAAGCCGTGCGCGCTGGGGTGAGTGCGTCGCTCGTTGCAGCGCTCTCCGGCTACCCGGCCTATCACCTGATCTCCGGCACCGTCATGGCCCGCACGATCGGCAGCCGAACGCCCATTGCGGCGTTCGCCATCTTCGGCGTCTGCATTGGCGTCGCGTTCGCCGGCATGGACGTGGTGGCCCTCATTCCTCGGGCCGTCGTCGGCGGCGTGCTGTTGACGGTTGGCTTGTCGATGCTGCTCGATTGGGTCGGCCAACTCCGCACGCGCCTTCGCGTTGCCGACGGTCTGCTGTCTGCCGCAATCCTTGCGTCCATAATTGCGTTCGGCGTGCTGGCCGGGATCGGCGTGGGGCTGCTCGCCGCCGTGCTCGGCTTCGTCTTCAGCTACAGCCGCATCGACCCCGTCCGTCACGTCCACCGGTTGGGCAGCTCGCGCAGCGTCGTCGATCGTTCGAAGCCGGAGCGAGCGCTGCTCGAGGAGAGCGCCGAGGTGATGGTGGCCGTCGAGTTGGTCGGCTACCTGTTCTTCGGTTCGATTCGCAAGGTGACCGATCTGGTTTCGCCCATGCTCGAACGCGGCGAGCTCGACCATCTGGTGCTCGATCTGACGGCCGTGCGGGGTGTGGACGCGTCCGTCGTGCAGGGGCTGCACAACATTCAACGACGGACCGATCAGAGCGGGGTGCTCCTCCACTGGTCCGGGCTGACCGAGCCGTGGATTCGTGAACTCCAGCGCGGCGGCCTCCGGCTGGACCACCGCCATGCCGACCTCGATCATGCGCTCGAGGAGATCGAGGACCGGGTGCTTGTGGAGTTCACCGAATCCGGTGCGTTCGTCGAGGACATGGCGTTGTTCGGCCGTCTCGAACAGTACTGCGAACGTCGGGTCCTGAGCCCGGGCGAGGTACTGATGGACGCGGGCGAGGCCGGCGGCGACCTGTACATCGTCGAGTCGGGCTGGCTGACCGCCTGGGGGATCACCGACGCCGACGAGCGAGTACGTTTCCGACGGGTTGGTCGCGGTGGGGTGATCGGCGAGGTCGGGTTCCTGACCGGCGGCGTACGGAGCGCAACGGTTTCCGCGGAGGGCAGCAATTGTGTAGTTCTGCATCTGTCTGCGGAAACGTGGCAGGAACTCCGCGAACAGAACCCAAGCCTCGTTTTCGATGTGCAGAGCGAGCTCGCCGGTCGCATCGCAGAACGGCTTGCCTACACGTCGGCCGCTTACCGCCGCATGGTCCGGGACTGACGCCAATGGGGGCCATGAAGGCCCCAATGGCTAGTGTCACCGGCCGTGGTTGCGGGTTCTGATTCACCGACCAGTCTTGGTCGAGAGCTGATTGCCGGCCTCGCCGTCGGTGCGCTCGAGATCAGCGTCGCGGCGTCGTTCGCCTTCCTGATCTTTGCGCCGCTGTCCGAGTCGATTCCGCGGGTCGTCGGGCCGATCATCGTGGGTGCCGGACTCATCGCAGCCCTGATCTCCCCCTTCACGAAGGTGAAGGGGCTGATCGGCGGTCTCCAGGACGCGCCGGCGGTCGTCATCGCCGCCGTCGTGGCGGCACTCGTGGCCGAGGTCGATCCAGCGCAGGCCGAGGCGACGGCACTGACGTTCGTCGTCGTGGTCGGCGTGCTCATGGGCATCGTGTTGATGCTGGTCGGCCGGTTCCGCATCACCACTGCTGCTCGTTCGCTGCCGTTCACCGTCGTGAGCGGATTCCTCGCCGGAACCGGCTGGCTGCTCGCCCGCGCCGGCATCGAGGTCATGGTCGACCAGGGTCTGGAGTGGGGAACAATCGTCGATCTCTTCGGCTGGGATCTGCTCAAGTTTTGGCTCCCCGGTCTGGTGCTTGCGCTGGCGGTGGTGTTCGGGGATCGGTTCGATCGGACCGGACTCATGTTCCCGATTGGCATCGTCGTTCTGACCATGGGCGTGCATCTTGTTGCTGCGATCGTGTCGTCGTTGGACGGCCTGCGCGACGGGGGCTGGCTCCTCGGGCCGTTCCCCGACACGGAAGGCTGGCGCCCGCTGACGCCGGGCGAAGTCGCCGATGCAGATTGGGGTGCCATCGTCGGTCAGGCGATCCCGGCGATCGGGCTGATTGGCGTGGGCGTCGTCGTCATGGTCCTCAACGTGGCCGGTGTCGAGATGGAGACCGGCGAGGACGTTCCGATGGAGGACGAGGCCATCGTCGCCGGCGCATCGGCGACCGTCGTTTCCCTGCTGTCGGGATTGCCGGGGTTCCACCAGTTGGGCGGCACGATCATGGCCCGCCAGTTGGGGAGCCGGACACCGGTTGCCGCCGGTGTCGTGCTCTCGATGTGCCTGGGCGTCGGCATCTTCGGTGCCGGGCTGATCGCCCTGCTCCCACGGGCAGTCGCTGGCGGCGTGCTGCTAACCGTGGGTGCGTCGATGCTGCGGGGCTGGGTGCGGCAGGTCCGACTGCAGCTCAATCCGTTCGAGGGCGCCCTGTCGGCCGTGATCTTCGGCTCCATCATCGCATTCGGCGTGCTGACCGGCATCGCCGTTGGCCTGCTGGCTGCAGTCGTCGGGTTCGTGTTCAGCTACAGCCGCGTCGAGCCGGTTCGGCGTGTGCACCGGCTTGGGACATCTCGCAGCGTCGTCGACCGGCCGCGGGCCGACCGGCTCGTGCTCGACCGGCACGGCGACACGATGTTCGCCTTCGAACTCGTTGGCTATCTGTTCTTCGGTTCGATCCGCAAGGTGACCGACCTCATCAGCCCGCTCGTGGCCTCCGGAGAGCTCCGATACCTGGTCCTGGACTTCTCGGCGGTCCGTGGCCTCGACGCCTCGGTGGTGTCTGGGCTGCAGGCGATCCAGCGACGCACCTCCGATGCGGGTGTGGAGATGATCTGGAGCGGCCTCACGGACGACTTCGCCGGCGAGCTTCGTCGCGGTGGTGCCGACCTCAGCGAACAGCGGCACGACGATCTCGATCATGCCTTCGAGTACGTCGAAGATGCGGTGTTGCGGTGTTGCGGTGGGCGGCCGAGAACGATGGGTCGGACGAGCTGATCCCCGAGATGGGCGATCTCATCCTGCTGGAGCTGCTCGAC
Organism: Acidimicrobiales bacterium; assembly: GCA_020628865.1. Classification (GTDB taxonomy): domain Bacteria; phylum Actinomycetota; class Acidimicrobiia; order Acidimicrobiales; family SHLQ01; genus SHLQ01. The sequence goes on along the minus strand of JAHDEJ010000031.1, from coordinate 24,030 downwards.
GATCGGTGTGAGACGGTTCTGCTCGAGCCCGGCGAGAACCTGATCGAGGTGGGCGCGCCGTGCGAGGAGATGTTCCTCGTGAAGTCCGGGACCCTCACCGCCTGGGGCGTGGGCGCTGACGAACGGCGAACGCGGTTCCGCCGCGTCGGTGCCGGCTCGGTGATCGGTGAGGTTGCGTTCGTGGCTGGTGGTGTTCGAACAGCAACGGTGACCGCCGACGGGAACGCGGCGGTGCTTCGGCTCAGCGTCGACGCGTACGAGCGGCTTGTCGAGGAGGATGCGCGGCTGGCGTTGCAGGTTCAGGCGGAGCTGAGCAAACGAATCGCCGAGCGGCTTTCCTACACGTCTGCCGCCTACCAGCGCGCGATGAACACCTGAGCCTTCGCTCAGGCGGCAGCGATGGCGACTGCGCCGGTCACGATGATGGTGGCCGCGTAGATGTGGCGGCGTTCGACCTGTTCGTTCAGCAGCGCGCGGCCGAGCACCACGGCGATGAGCACGGACGTCTCTCGCAGGCCGGACACGAGGCCGATCGGCGCGGTGCGGGCGGCGATCAGCACGAGCAGATACGCCAGCGGACTCCCGATTCCGGCGAGCAGCAGGTTGCGGCCACCGCGCCTCGCCTCGGCGATCACTGTCTGCACGCCCCGCTGGGCGAACACCCAGGCCGACAGCCCGAACCACTGGAGGACGAAGGTGATGGCGAGGAATCGGATGCTCTCGCCCCCGGCCCGCACGCCGGCCGCATCCACGAGTGTGTACGACGAGATGCACAGGCCGGTGATGATGGCCCAGCCGAGTCCGTTGGCCGGCCCCCGGGACCGCGCCAGCGAGATGATGCCGATGCAGACGAGTAGCACGCCGATGGCGCCGCCCCAGCCAGGTTCGTCGCCGAGGAACAGCATTCCGCCGATGGTCGCCAGCATCGGGGCGGAGCCTCGGGCGATGGGGTAGGAGACCGACAGGTCGGCCCGGTCGTAGGCGAGCGCCAGCGCGATGTTGTAGCCGACGTGGATGACGGCGCTGGCCACCACGTACGGCCAGGTCGCCTGCGGCGGCAGTCCGGCCACCGCCAGGACGACGACGCTGCAGGCGGTCGCAACGCTCACAACACCCCAAACGGCGACCAACCGGTCGCCGCTGGACTTCACCAGCAGGTTCCAGCCTGCGTGCAGGAGCGCGGCGAGCAGGACCAGCCCGAGCGTGGCTGGCGTCACCGTGGAGCCGACTACCGGTTGGAGAGGAGGCCGGCGACCTTGAAGGCCACGTCGAGGCCCTGACGGCCGTTGAGCCGTGGGTCGCACATCGTCTCGTAGGCGCGGGCCAGATCGTCGTCACCGAGGCCGTCGCCGCCACCGAGGCATTCGGTCACGGCATCGCCGGTGAGCTCGAGGTGCACGCCGCCAGCGACGGTGCCGGCCTTCTCGTGGGACTCGAAGAAGCCGGCGATCTCGTCGACGATCGCATCGAAGTGGCGGGTCTTGTGCCCGTCCGGCGCCGTGTAGGTGTTGCCGTGCATCGGATCGGTGATCCAGAGCACCGGATGACCGGTCTCCTTGACGGCTTCGAGCAGCGGCGGCAGCTTCTCACGGATGTTCTCCGCACCCATGCGGGTGATGAGTGTGATGCGACCAGGGATCTTCTCCGGGTTCAGCAGCTCACAGATGCCGACGACGTCGTCGACGGTTGCGGTCGGTCCGATCTTGCAGCCCAGGGGGTTCTTCACGCCACGCAGGAATTCGATGTGGGCGCCGTCGAGCTGGCGGGTGCGTTCACCGATCCACAACATGTGGGCGGAGCAGTCGTACCAGTCGCCGGTGAGGGAGTCCTCACGGGTGAGCGCTTCCTCGTAGTCGAGGATCAGCGCCTCGTGCGAGGTGTAGAACTCGACCTCGTTCAGCGAGCTTTCGCGGTCCAGGTCGACGCCGCAGGCCTTCATGAACTGCAGCGATCGATCGATTTCGTTCGCCAGCGCCTCGTACTGCGCGCCCTGCGGGCTGTCGGCGACGAATTCCTGGTTCCACTGATGCACCCGGCTGAGGTCGGCGAAGCCGCCACGGGTGAAGGCCCGGACGAGGTTCAACGTGGCCGCAGCCCGGTTGTATGCCATGAGGAGACGGTTGGGCTCGGCGCGCCGTTCGGACGGGCTGAAGCCGATGTCGTTCACGATGTGGCCGCGGAAGGAGGGGAGTTCGACGTCGCCCTGCGTCTCGGTGTCGGACGACCGGGGCTTGGCGAACTGGCCGGCGATTCGGCCGACCTTCACCACCGGCATGCCGCCGGCGTAGGTGAGCACCACGGCCATCTGCAGGATGACCTTCAGCCGGTCGCGGATGGAATCGGCCGAGCTTTCAAAGGACTCGGCGCAGTCGCCGGCCTGAAGCAGAAAGGCTTCGCCGCGTGATGCGGCGGCCAGACGATCCTGGAGATCACGTGCCTCGCCCGCAAAAACGAGCGGAGGCTGATCGCCCAGAATCTTCAGCGTCTGGTCGAGCGCAGCAGGATCGGGCCAGGCCGGCTGTTGCAGCGCGGTCCGGTGTCTCCATGACTGGGGGCTCCATGATGTGTTCACACTGCGAAGTCTATGGGCCGCGATCGGTGAACGCCCATCGCCTGTGTCATCCCGCACGCAGTGGGTCATCGCCCTTCCACAGGTTGTCGGGGCGGCAGCGGTTGCCGCCGTTCCCCGTGGCGGTGGCCCCACCCCGCGAGCGGGGGTGGACGTGGTCGTTGTGCAGCCAGTGGAAGGGGGAATCGCACCCCGGCGTCAGGCATCGACCCCGGCCCTCGATGCGGAGGAGATGCCCCATCCATTTCGGGAATCGGTGGCTGTTGGACGTGGTCGAATCGAGCTTGATTCCGTCGGGTTTGAAGATGTGGCGTCGGAACCGGCCGAGGTGCATGACCTGGGAGGCGAGCCATGGATGGATCGGCGTGCCGTCGATCAGCTCGCAGCGGCCATCGACGTCGTCGTGGTCGAGCGGGAGCGGTTCGTTCGACGGTTCTTGGAGCCGCAGGAGCGTGTCCTCGGCCACCCGTTGGGACATCACGATGTCGAAGAGGGGAGCGGGGAAGGAACCGTCCGGGCGAGCGAAGCCCCGAGCGAGGAGGTTCAGGAGTGCTTCGGCGTTCTGCTGCCGCTGGTTGCGGTGCCAGCCGCGTTCCTGGTCGGCCTCGAACACCTTCTGGGCTTCGTGGCCGTGGGCGGCCTTGAACGCCGCCGCCGAGAGTGGGTCGAGCCAGCCGGAGATACGAAGCGAACCATCGGGATGTTCTCGAATCGTCACACCGGTCTTCTGCAGCTGCTCCTTGGCGAGTTCGCCATCAGGGTCGGCGTGCAGCAGCCAGTAGGCGAGCGCCCGACCGCAGCCTTTGAAGTCGAGCGTTTCGGCATGTTCGACGAAGAGGTGCTGGTCTCGAACCATGAGCTCGTGGAACCGGTTGCGATGCGCCAGCCGCAGATTCGTGAGGTGCGCCCGGCTGATGCGGCCCGATGCGAACGCCTCTGCCAGCACCGGGAAGTCGCGAAGCCAGTGGGCGAGGCGCGAATCGGCCCGAATCAGTGCCGGGTCGACCGGGCGATTCGCTGCGGCGAACTGGGCCGTCGTTCGAACACCGGGTTCGAGCAGATTGACCGCCTGTTCATCGGCCGCGAGCGCCGCATCGCACAGCGCGGCGTCGAGCTGATTGCGCAGCGTCTGGAGATCGAGCAGACGCTCGCCCAGCTCAGCGCGGGAAAGGCAGCTCAGCGGTGTGGCGAGCACATCGCCGAGCGCACGCTGCGCCAGGGCAACCGCCGTATCACCTGAAGTTGTGGAGCGAACTCCGCCGAGAGCCATAGAGTCAATCTATCGAACAAACGTTCGATCAGCAAGTCGAGTTCAGTCTTCTTCTTCTTCTTCTTCTTCTTCTTC
>JAHDEJ010000031.1:2381-20016 GCA_020628865.1 Acidimicrobiales bacterium | reverse complement strand
TCTTCTTCTTCTTCTTCTTCTTCTTCTTCGGATCGTTCGCTGCTGCGTCAGCGTGCACCGACGCTCATGGCGCGAATGCGTTCGGTGCCGGGGCTGCGGGCCAGTTCCAGCTGTCCATCGACGAGAGATGTTGCGATCCACCCCGAGCGATCCAGGAACTCCACGAGCCTGACCAACCCCGGGTGGCTCCGACACCCGATCAGCAGGGTGGGATCCTCCGCTCGGCTTCGGGTCCAGAGTGACCCGGCCATCCATTCGGCATCGAACGTGAAGGCGCTGCACGCATGCTGTACGACGACCTCGTCGGCGGTCAGGCTGATGCGAATGTCGTCGGCTCGTCCGGTCTGATCGATCAGGCCGCCACCCGGACCGAGATCGATGATCCGCCAGTCACCGAAGATGAGCTCGGGATCGAGGAGTGAATCGGTTGTCACTGCGGCGCGTGGCCGGTTCGGTCGGCTGAACGCCGTTTGCACGAGTCGCAGTTCTTCTTCGTCTCGTTCGATGATGAGGATGTTGCCGGAGAAACGTGCGACGAAGGTCGAGGAACTCCGCCAGTACCTGTCAATGTCTCGATCGGGGTCGAAACAGAGCAGTGCTCCCTCTTGGCGTACTGCGCTGGACGTGAAGGCCCAGCCGTCCCATTCGAGCTCGTAGATCGTGGGGTTGCAGTTGAGCTCGACCACGAGGCGCTGACTCGGGCCGTCGACATCCACGAATCTGATGATGGCGCCGAGCGACTCTCCGTCGCCGTTCCAGTCGCCGGCGATCCTCCACTCGGTCCCGTTGAGTTCCGCCGGATCGACGGGCCGATCAGTCGGACCTTCGGTTCCGAGCACGATCTCGTGGTCGGGTGCTGCGGTCTCAAGCGGAGCGCTCTCTCGGTTCCAGAAGAGCGCGGCAGCGGCCATCGAGCCGATGGCGACGAGGACTGCCGCTGTCGTGCCGAACCTTGCCCGGCGTTGCCGGCGACCGACGTCGACGACTTCCGCCCAGGCAGGCGGTGCCGCCGGCTCGAAGGTACTCGAGGCGACCGCTTCGGTCAGCTGCTCGTCGGTGAGGGTCATGACAGTGCCTCTCTGAGCTTTGCTCGGCCCCGGGCCAGCTGCTTCTTCACGGTGCCCTCGCCGAGGTCGAGGTGATCCGCCACGGCAGAGACGGGCAGAGCGTTCCAGTAGGTGAGGACGATCACCGCCCGCTGTTGCGGCGAGAGTGTGGCGAGCGCCGCTCCGACGTCGAGCTGGTCGTCGACGACATGCTCCGCATCTTCGACTGCGGCGGGGGAGCGATGCACCCGATGCGCCAGTCCCGCTCGCCGAGCGAATCGACGGCGAAGTCCGGTTGCTTCGTTGTACACGGCTCGATACAGGTAGGCGTCGCCGTTCTCGATGGTCGACCAGTCGCTCCTCAAGCATCGAGCGACGGCGGACGCGACCACGTCAGGTGCGTCGTCGGCCCCGACCATCCCGGCAGCGAAGCGGGTCAGTCCGTCAGCGAGTCGACGGTAGGTCTGCTCGAGCGTCGCCGGCGGCGGGGCGACTGGCGCGGCCGTACGGCTGGCTCCCGCCACCGCCTGTTCGATCTCCGCTCGTGTGTTCATTCACCAGGTACGACGCACGAGCCATCCGTTTGGGTGACAGGCCGCCGAAACCCCGACGGTACCGCTGCCCTTCCGGCTACTTCGAGTTGCGGTAACCGTCAGCGCTCTTGCCGACGATGTCAGTGCCGTCGAGCATGTTGTACATGCCGGCGTCCCGGCCGGCGTTGGCGATGTTCTGCATGGGGTCGGTCCCGTGGTCGCCGCCCGAGGCGGGGGAGACGTTGTCACCTCGAACCTCGTCGAGCGCGTCGGCTGCGTCCGACAACGGCCCGGGTGCGAGCTCCATCTTCTCCGGGCGGAACAGTCGTCCGATCGCCCTCCAGATGCCGATCACTTCGACCGCCGATATCCGGCGGCGCTGTTGGCCAGCACCCGGTCCTCGTTGCTGCGGTCGATGAAGAGTGCATCGTTTGCGGCCGCAACGAGGTTGGCGATCGCATCGGGAGACTCCGGAACGGAGTCGCCGTGCACGATCGTGCCCTGACGGCTCTCCGCAACTGCGTCTGCTGCTGCGCTGAGCTTGGAAGTGGATACCGCCGTTCCCCGGTCGGAACGACGAAAGCGACGAAATACCGAGGTGATGTTCATGAAAGAACCCTATTGCTGGACCGTGATCTGTACTCCGGGCCCGCCGCGAAGCTTCACGAAAACGTGAGAACCCGGGCCGCCGAAGCGACCCGGGTTCTCGGATGTTCTGTATCGAACGGTGCCTTATGCGGCGGGCGAGGCTGCCTTCTCGGCTGCGTGCTCACGCACGGAGCTCACGGCACGCTTCACCAGACGGCGAGCGGCCTCGGCGGTAACACCCAGCTCTTCGCCAACCTCGCGGTAGCTGCGCTTGCGGCCGTCGTGCAGGCCGAAGCGCTGCTCGACTGCGTAGCGAGCCCGGTTGTCGAGGATGTCGAGAAGACCGGTGACCATCTCTTCCTCAGCACGAGCCATGACCTCGGCCTCCGGACCCGGCTTTGCGTCGGGCAGGAGATCGACGAGCTCGTTGGAGTCGTCGTCGCCGATGGTGCGGTCGAGAGAGGTGGGGGTGGTGAGCCGGTGCAGGCGTGCGTGCTCCTCGTCGAGCTCGTCACCGTCGCCGGAAACCTGGCGCAGCGCAGCACGGAGGCTGGCCGAACGATCGCCGGGGAGGCGAACCAGGCTGGCCTTCTGGTCGAGCGCCCGGCCGATGGCCTGACGAATCCAGAAGGTGGCGTAGGTGGAGAACTTGAATCCCTTGCGCCAGTCGAACTTGTCGACGGCGTGCTCCAGGCCGAGGTTGCCTTCCTGGATGAGGTCGAGGAGTTCCATGCCGGGGGGCAGGGGGTAGCGGCGAGCGACGCTCACGACGAGGCGGAGGTTTGCCCGGATGAACCGGTCCTTCGCCACGGCCGCTTCGCGGATTGCACGATCGAGGTCGCGTCCGGTCTCGCCCTCTTCCTTCTTGGCGCGTGCCTCTGCACCACGCTCGATGATCTTCGAGAGGTCGCGCTCTTCCTGAGCAGTCAGGAGGGGCACGAGTCCGATTTCGTTGAGGTACTGACCTACTGAATCACTCATGATGCTTCACTTAACGGGATTCGCTCCTCAGCGATTCCCTTTTCTTGGGGGGAATGTGTTGATTTCCCAGATGAACCGAGGGGTATTCAAGTACAGCCCGGACTGGTGGACCCAAACTGCACTCTATGAATTCGGTCACGCCGCCTCTTTTCCCAAACGCCTTGAGCGCCGCCATGACCCGCCTTACGGGTAGGCCAATCGGCGCATGACACTGGGTCTTTAGGACTAAATGTGAAAAAGATTCGGCGAGAATTTCTGTCTGGACCTGATTTCCAACCGATAGCCTCGGCTGGTCCCCTCAATGGCCCAAGGGACGACAATACACGCGCTACCAGCAATGGCCAGTGATTTTGCTGTGTTGTTCGACACCTTCTCCGGATCTGACATCTAGTGTGGCCGAGTGACCGGTGAACATCGACGTGTAGGGGTTTTCGGTGGCACGTTCGACCCGCCCCACATCGCCCACGTGGTGCTCGCTGCGGCCGCTGTGCATCAGCTGGACCTTGATGAGCTGATCGTCATGCCGGCCGGCGTTCCGTGGCAGAAGGTTGGGTCCCGACGAATCTCGTCGGGGGATGCCCGGCTTCGTATGTGTGCGGCTGCGTTCGACCCGGTTGATCGGGTCGTCGTGTCGGACATGGAGGTGCGTCGGGAGGGGGACACGTACACGGTGGACACGCTCGAGGCGTTGTCCGGGCCCGGTATCGAACTGCATCTGTTGTTGGGGAGCGACACGGCCGCGGGTCTGGACACCTGGCATCGGCCGCAGGATGTTGCTCGGCTGGCGAACATCGCCGTGTTTCCCCGTCGTGGGCAGGAAGGCGAGCCGCCTGAGGGCTTTGCGTGGTCGCTGCTGGAGCTGCCGGGTCTCGAGGTCTCGAGTACGGACATCCGGCGGCGCACGGCGGCCGGTGAACCGATCGACGGTCTGGTTCCGCCGCTCGTTCGGGCGATCGTGGACGCAGAAGGGCTCTTCCTCGAACCGTGAGGCGCGCCGTACCGTCCGAACACCGCAACCGTTGGATCACGCCGGTCTTCGCCCTGATGCTGATCGGCGTCGGCTTCGCTGCGTGGAATGTGGCGCTGGAAGCCCAGCAGGCCGTCCTCGAGTCGCAGAGCGGTTCGATCAGCGACGTGGCCCTCGACCCGAACGCCGTCAACTTCCGGGCGTTCACCGAACCCACGCCGACAGGCCTGGTGCTCCACACGGCGATCGAGAACGGCCAACCGGAGCTCACGGGCGTGACCTTCATGGCGAGCGCGGACGGCAGTCAGGGTGGAACGGTCGTGTCGATCCCGTCCACGCTCGTGCACCTCGCGGGGGAGAACGTGCCACTGGACGAGCTGTTCACCGAGGTCGGTTTCCTCGCCGTCGTCCGGGAGATGGAGTCGGCTCTCGGCATCGGCTTCTCCGAGGTCGTCGTGCTCGACGCTCGCTCGTGGACGTCCTTGATGACCGTCGACCTTCCGCTCGAGTTCACGCTCTCCACCGACCTCGTCGAGAACGTGTCGGAGACGCAGCGCCGCACGATCCTTGCCGCAGCCACCAGGCCGTTCGACCTCAGCGAGGTGGAGCTCATCGCCTCGCATCGCAACCCGGACGAACCCTCCCTGCTGCTGGCGAACCGTCAGCAGTCGATCTGGCGGGCGTGGGTGTCGCAAACGGCGGCGTCGGCGGAACGGCCGGGCATTTTCACGCTCGATGAGGGCTTCGTGGACCTGATCGGCGACCTCGCCAACGGTGAGGTGTCCTATCGCAGCATCGCTGCGGCAGCATCCGCCGGAGACAGCCCCGCCGACACCACGTATGTCGCCGACCCGGACCAGGTGCTCGATCTCATCGCACAGATCGTTCCGTTCCCCACCCAGGCCGAACCCGGCGACCGTCCGTCGGTGATGCTGCTCGATGGCACCGGCGGGGTGTACGAGCAGCTTCCGGTCTTGTCGACCGTCGTTCGCGCCGGCGGCCAGGTGGCCATTCTCGGCAATGCCGAGCGCTTCGATGTGGAGGCGACCGAGGTGCTCGTGCACGCTCCCGAGGCCGCCGACGTGGCCGCCGAAATTGCCGAGCGTTTGGGTGTGGGCGCGCCGATCGAGTCGCCGTTGACGGACGCCACAGTGTCGATCACGGTGATCGTGGGAGCAGACCGGGTTCCGGCCTCGTAGCCTCGATCACGCATGGAAGCCGAAGTTCAGCCCGCCGAATCGCATCCAGCGAGTGACGAGATCGCCCAGTGGGCGATCATCGCGGCGCGCGCAGCGGACGACAAGCTGGCCATGAACACGATGGTGCTCGACGTCGCCGAGATCGTTTCGATCACCGATGTCTTCCTCATCACCGCAGGGTCGAACCCGCGGATGGTTCGGGCGATCGCGAACAACATCGAGGCCGAAGTCGTCAAGGCTGGTGGCCCGAAGGCGCTCCGCACCGAGGGCAACGACACCTTCGAGTGGGTGCTGATGGACTTCGGCGGTTTCATCTGCCACATCTTCGATGAGGACCATCGGGCGTACTACGAGCTCGAACGACTCTGGGGTGATCGTCCCCGTATCGAATGGCGCGATCCGAACGCACCTCGCGAACGGTCGGCCGACCTCGGCGCCGCAGCCGGCGACGCATCCGAAGAAGAGTAGAGCGAACGGAATAGTCGTCGTCCCGGGCGAGTTTCCGACCCGATGAGAATGACCATTCTCACGTGGAAGGAACGCCGTGACGGACGAACGACCCCCATTCCCGCCATTCGATGAAGCGGGCGCCTGGAAGAAGGTGCTCGGTGCAGAGGCCGCGTGGAACACCCGTGATCCGGAGAAGGTCGCCGGCGCCTACTCGATCGACAGCGAGTGGCGGAACCGCGACACCTTCCTCAAGGGCCGCCAGGAGATCCAGGACTTCCTGACACAGAAGTGGGCCCGTGAGCAGGACTACGCGTTGCGCAAGGACCTGTGGGCGTTCCACGGCAACCGCATCGCCGTGCGCTTCCAGTACGAATCGCTGGACGAGAACGGCCAATGGTGGCGCTCCTACGGCAACGAGAACTGGGAGTTCGACGAGCACGGCCTGATGCGCCGACGGGAGGCGTCCATCAACGACGTCGCCATCGACGAGAGCGAGAAGCGGCTGTTCGGCCCTCGCGAGGACGGCGACAGCACCGGGATCCCGCTGCGATGAGCCCAGCAGCAACGCTCGACCGCGCAGACGCCCTCGACGCGCTGCGCCACGCCGCCGACTCGCTCTTCTACGACAACGGCGTGGCCGGCGTGACCGTCGCCGCAGTCCGGGACGCGTCCGGAGTGTCGTTGCGTCGCATCTACGAACTCTGCCCCTCGAAGGACGACCTCGTCACCCTCTGGCTCGAGCATCGTCACGACCTCTGGACGAGCCAGTTCACCGCGACCGTCGCCGAGCTCCGTGCCGCCGGCCGCTCACCGGTCGACGCCGTCTTCGACGCGATCGAGGCGTGGATGGTCGCCACCGACTTCCGCGGCTGCGGGTTCATCAACACCCATGCCGAGCACGCTGTGCTCACCGACGACCACCGCCGCATCATCCAGCACCACAAACACCATCTGGGCGAATGGCTCGACGGCGTCACCGGCGAGGGTGCGGCGATCGCCGTGCTCGTCGACGGCGCCATCATCCAGTCCTCCATGTTCCAGAACACCGATCCGATCGACCAGGCCCGACGAGCCGCCGCCGCCCTCCTCACGCAAGGAACCGAACAATGACCGACTTCTTCGACATCGCCGTGACCCCGTCCGTGCTCGAGCTTCAGGAACGGAAGGGTTCGTTGGGCATCTACGTGACCGAGCCGGGTTCGGGTCCCGGTGACGCTCATGAGCTCACGGGCGACGAGATCGACTTCCTCCGCACCCGCGACAGCTTCTACCTCGCCAGCGTGGGAGAGACCGGCTGGCCCTACGTGCAGCATCGGGGTGGCGACATCGGCTTCCTGAAGGTGCTCGACTCGCACACGATCGGCTGGGCGGAGCGAAACGGCAACCGCCAGTACATCGGCACCGGCAACATTGCGGACAACGGCCGGGTCTCGGCCATCTTCGTGGACTACCCGACCCGGTCCCGTCTCAAGATCTACGGGCAGGCCACCCATCACCCCGAGCCGAGCGAGGAACTCCTCCGCTCGCTCGGAGCCGAAGATCTTCGCACCGACGGGGCGATCACCATCGAGATCCTGGCGACCGCCTGGAACTGCCCGAAATACATCACGCCCCGCTTCACCGAGCCGCAGATCCGCGGCGGCATCGCCCAGATGGAAGCCCGCATCCTGGAGCTCGAGGACGAGCTCGAGGCGCTGCGGAAGGGCTGAATCAGTCTGGCTTGCGCCAGACCGAGACGTGCGACGAGCCTGCCTGAGCTGGACCGTTCGGTGTTTGGCTACGCCGCCCGCCACCCGCTCAGCAGCGTACGGGTGAGTTCGTCGACGAGCCGGTCGGTTTCGTCGTGTGCTGCGTGCCCAGCGCGCTCGAGGGTGACGAGGCCGTGGATCGACGACCAGTAGACCCGCGTGCGGTCGAGGAGGAGGCGCTCGTCCACCTCGATTCGATTGTCGGCGTGCCAGCCACCCACGAGCCCGGCGATCTCCACCCGAAAGACGTCCTGGAGAGCAGCGGTGGTCTCCGGGCTGGGGGAGTAGTCGGGAACGGGTGCGCCGAAGGTGAGCTCGAAGAGGGCCGACCGGCCGCGGGAGTAGGTGACGTAGGCGCGGGCGGCAGCCTCGAGGCGCCGGTCGGCGTCCTCCATCTCGCCCAGGTGTTGCACCGTTTCCGCGAGGTAGCGGCCCGATCGCAGGTGGAGCCCTTCGAGGACGCCGTGCATGCCATCGAAGTGGGTGTAGACGACCTGCCGGGAGACGCCGAGTGCAGCTGCGAGCCGGCGAGTGGAAAGCGCAGCGAGGCCGTCGGCCCGGATGAGCGCTTCCGCGCAGTCGATCACGTCGTCGGCCGTCAGCCGTTTCGGAGGCGCCACGGCGACATTGTATGCGGTACGGGTTGCAATGCATGACACTGTCATGTTGGATGGGATTCGAACCATTCATGACAGCGTCATGCCTGATGTGGTCATGTTCAACGCAACGAGGTGCCCGATGGCTGCAACCACCCTCACGCCAAACCAGCTCGAGTCCTTCTCCCCACCCGAAGGACCTCCGGCCCGCGGCGGCCTCGTGCGAGAGGTGGGGTCTGCGGTCGAACCGTTCCGGCTTGCGCTGCGAACCCCGAAGTTGCTTCAGGCGCCTCGAGGCGCCCGCCGCATCGCCGTCCTCATTCCCGGATGGCGTGCCCCCGAAGTCGCGATGGCACCCATCGGGTCGTACCTGCGGTTGCTCGGGCATCGACCCCAACCGTGGGGGCTCGGCACGAACGACGGCGACGTCGAGGAAACCCGCGACCTCATGATCGAACGGATCGCCGGCCTTGCCGAGGAGTCGGGCCAGGCCCTCAACCTCGTCGGTTGGAGCTTGGGCGGCGTGATCGCTCGGGAGATCGCCCGAAGCCGACCCGACGACGTCCACCACGTCCTCACCTACGGCAGCCCGGTCCTCGGCGGGCCCACCCACACCGTCGGTGCCGGGGCGATCGGGCGGAAGGAGTGCGAGCGCATCACCGAGCTTCAGGAGCACCTGGACGCAACCGATCCGATTCGCGTGCCGATCACGGCGGTGTTCACCCGTAACGACGGCGCCGTGGACTGGCGCGCCTGCATCGACACGTCCTCGCTCGACGTCACCACCGTGGAGGTTTCCTCAACCCATCTGGGCCTCGGCATCGACCCCGACGTGTGGCTCGTCGCCGCACATGCGCTGCACGAGGGCTGAAAACCGGAAACGACCTCCCGGAGGGAGGCCGTTCGGAGTGGAGCTTAGGGGAATTGAACCCCTGACCTCTTCCATGCCATGGAAGCGCTCTACCAACTGAGCTAAAGCCCCGAAGCGAATGAGCAGCGTAGCAGGAGGATCCCGCAGCGAGAACCTCAACGCGTCAGATTCGGTGGTCAGGAATTGCGTCAGAGTGCCGATGGGAACGGGTCGTAGACTGAGGACAGTGCAACTCGGTGGATCTGGTGTGAACGAAATGCAGCTTGAGCAGATGGCGCGCGATGCCTACGGCTTGGAGCCGTCCGAGCCCCTTCGCGTCATCGCAGCGGGCAACATCAACCGAAGCGCCGTGGTCCGCACCGGAGCGGGCGACTTCGTTCTCCAGGAGCTCAACCACACGGTCTTCCCGGACCCGGCGGCGCTCATGGCGAACGCCATGTCCATCACGGACCAGATGCGCGCCCACAACCTTCCGGCACTCGAGTTTCTCCCGAGCAGGACTGGTGAGCTGCTCTCCGCCATCGACGGCGTGCCGTGGCGCTGCTACCGCTACGTCGACGGCACCACGCTTCCGGCGCTGAAGACGCCCGAAGACGCCCAGGCAACGGCGCGCGCCTACGGCCGCTACGCCGCCGCCATCGACTCGCTCACGCTGGCCGAGCACCTGCCCGGCTATCACGACTTCGACGGCCGCGTCGCCGAGCTCGAGCGGGCCATCGACGCCGACGAGGCCGGCCGGGTCGGCAGCAGCGTCGCCGTGGTCGAAGCCGTGCTGAACACGATCGATCGTGTCCGCCTCGCACCGTCGTACGCCGCATGGTCCGACATGCCGACACGCAACGTCCACAACGACGCCAAGGGCCCGAACTGCGTTCGAGCGGCAAACGGCGCTCGCACCATCATCGACCTGGACACGACCATGCCCGGGCTCCTGCTTGCCGACGTCGGTGAGCTCGTTCGCTCATCGACCCGTGCGCTCGCGGAGCAGCCGTTGACCGTGATCATGTCCCAGATCGAAGCGGTCAACCGCGGGTTCCTCGCCGGCTACCGCAACTCGCTCACCGAAGCAGAACAGGCGGGCATGTTGCTGGCCGGTCCGTTGCTCACCACCGAAAACGCGGTGCGATTCCTCGCCGATCATCTGTCGGGCGACAAGTACTACGGCGCCAACGAGCCGGATCAGAACCTTCACCGCGCCGGCGAGCAGCAGCGCTTGGCCACGATCCAGATCGAGGCGATTGAACAGGCGCTCAGCGCCTGAATGTGATTGCGCTCAGCGCCTGAACGTGATTGTGCTCAGCGCCTGAACGTCAGGCGATGCCGTCGGTGTCGCCCTTGAGCATCGCCACCGCAGCGGCGGCGAGCGAGGCGACCTGGCCGGCGAAGCCTTCGAGGTCGAAGTCGTCGTCGCGGCCCATCGCACCGGCGCGGTAGCGGTCGACCACGCCGTCGAGGATGCAGGCCAGTCGCCACGTGGCGAATGCCTGGTAGTAGCCGATGCCGCTGACCTTCGCTCCGATGGTGTCTTCGTAGACGGAGACGACCTCATCCCGGTCGAGGAAGCCTTCGGCCAGCGTCGGCGGGCTGCTCAGCGCGACCTGCAGGTCGCCGGGCCGTGACCAGTAGGCGAGCATGGCGCCGAGGTCGGCGAGTGGGTCGCCGAGTGTGGTGAGCTCCCAGTCGAGCACGGCGGCCACGTTGCCGGCGGCATCGACGATGGTGTTGTCCAACCGGTAGTCGCCGTGGACGAGGCGGGCGGGGCCCTGTTCGGGGACCTTGGCCATGAGCAGGTCGTAGCCCTCGACGATCGTGGGGTCGTTGTCGCTTTCGGTTGCGTCGACCTGGCGCATCCAACGCTTCACCTGCCGGACCACGTAGCCCTCGCGCTTCGCGAAGTCCCCAAGGCCGACCTCGTCGATGTCGACCTGATGGATCTTCGCCAGGTTCTCCACCACCGAGATGCCCATCTGCCGGCGGAGGTCGAGGCTGAAGTCCTCGGCGATGCGCTTGCTTCGAACGACGGTGCCCTGCACCCAATCCATGACGTAGAAGTCGGCTCCCGTGATGCTGTCGTCCTGGCAGAGGCCGACCATCGTCGGCACCGGCACCTGCGTGTCGGCCAGTGCTGCCATCACTCGGTGTTCGCGGGCCATGTCGTGGGCGGTCGCCAGCACGTGCCCCGTCGGTGGACGGCGGAGCGCCAGCTCGGTCCCGGCCTGGTCGGCCACGTGGAACGTGAGGTTGGAACGCCCGCCCGCAATCTGGTTGAACGTCAGCGGGGGAGCGAGGCTGCGACCCTGGTCGCTGAGCCGTTCGGCGATCCAGGCGGTGACCGGTTCGACATCGATACCGGGTGGGGCCATCGGCTCCGTTGCCTCGTCTGCCACGTTCGTTCCTTCCCTCTCCGCCTCATCTTTCGCGGCAAAATTGCCGATCGGAAGGACCATGGCGGCGAAAACAACCTCTGAGCACGTCAGACTAGGCGACGCCCGTGGGGACTGGCTCCGTTGGGGGCCCTATCTCTCCGAACGGGCGTGGGCCACGGTGCGGGAGGACTACAGCTCCGACGCGAACGTGTGGGGCCACTTTCCCCACGACCATGCCCGGTCCCGTGCGTTCCGCTGGAACGAGGACGGCCTGGGCGGGATCTGCGACGACCGGCAGCGCCTGTGTCTTGCATTCTCGTTCTGGAACGGACGAGATCCGATCCTGAAAGAACGCGTCTTCGGGCTGACCGGAGATGAGGGCAACCACGGCGAGGACGCGAAGGAATACTGGTGGTACCTCGACTCCACGCCGAGCCATTCCTGGATGACCTGGGCCTACGCCTATCCCCAGACGGAGTTTCCGTACGACGAGCTCGTCACGACGAACGCCAAGCGGGGTCGCGGCGAACGCGAATACGAACTGGCTGACACGGGCGCGCTCGATTCGGGCTTCTGGGACATCGTCATCGACTACGCCAAGGCCGACACGGACGACATCGTCGCCCGCGTGACCGTCACCAACACCGGCGCTGAGGCCGACACAATCCACGTTCTGCCGACGCTCTGGTTCCGCAACACGTGGCGGGGCCAACACTCGCCTCCGCAGATCACTCGGTACGGCGACGCCCTGATTGCGTCGGGGTCGGGGCCCACCATGCGGCTCACCACGACGGAGCCCAGCCCGACTGCGCTCTTCTGCGACAACGAGACCAACGCCGAGCGCTGCGGCGGAAAAGCGCACTCCGAGTACCCCAAGGACGGCATCAACGACCATGTCGTGAACGGCGACGACACCGTGAACCCCGAGGAGACCGGGACGAAGGCCTCGTTCTGGTTCCAGCGCGAGGTCGCCGCGGGGGAGAGCACCACCTTCACCGTCCGGCTCAGCAACGCGCCACTCGACGCCCCAGCGGATTCCGCGGAGCGGGTGATCGACGTTCGCCGCCGTGAAGCAGACGAGTTCTACGACACCGTGATTCCGGCAGACACCAATGACGAGGACCGGCGCATCGCCCGTCAGGCCTTCGCCGGGATGATGTGGGGCAAGCAGTTCTACAACTTCGATGTGCTGGATTGGCTCGAAGGCGACGGAAGCGCCGCGTCCGAGTCGCCGTATCGGCCGCCCCGCAACGACGAGTGGCAGCACCTCAACTGCGCCGACATCATCTCCATGCCCGACCCGTGGGAGTACCCGTGGTTCGCGGCCTGGGATCTGGCCTTCCACTGCATCCCGATGGCGCACATCGACCCGCAGTTCGCGAAAGACCAGCTGCTGCTCCTGATGCGCAATCACTTCATCCATCCCAACGGCCAGCTTCCGGCCTACGAGTGGGCGTTCAGCGATGTGAACCCTCCGGTGCACGCTTCCGCGGCGATGACCGTCTTCCAGATCGACGGCTGCCGCGACCTCAAGTTCCTCGCAGCGATCTTCAACAAGCTCCTCCTCAACTTCAGCTGGTGGGTCAACCGGCGGGATGAAGACGGCCGCAACGTGTTCGACGGGGGCTTTCTCGGCCTGGACAACATCAGCCCGATCGACCGGTCGGAGGGTGTGCCGGCCGGTTACCGGCTCGAGCAGTCCGACTCCACCGCGTGGATGGCCACCTTTGCCCTTCGCATGTTGGAGATGGCCCTGCTCCTCCGGGAGACCGACGACATCTACGCCGAGCTGCCCCAGAAGTTCTTCGACCACTTCGCCGCGATCGCCAAGGCGATCCACGAGCAGGGCCTGTGGAACGAGCAGGACGGCTTCTACTACGACGTGCTCCAGGGCCCCGAACACTCCGTTCCGTTCGAGCTCCGTTCCATGGTCGGCCTGATTCCACTGTTCGCTGTGTCGGCGGTGCCGACGACGACCATCACCACGCCGACGCCGTTCGCGGATCACTTCATGTGGTTCATCACCGAACGCGGCGCCTATGCCCGAACCGTGCTGCGGTCCAACCCGGACATGACCTATCCGACGCTCCTCTTCTCCATCGCGGGCATCGAGCGCCTCGAGCGCATCTGCGAGCGGCTCTTCGACGAGAACGAAATGCTCTCTCCGTACGGCATCCGCTCGCTGTCGGCGGCGCATCGGGACGAGCCGTTCACGCTTGACGTGCCCGGGGTGAAGGCCACGGTCGGCTACGTGCCCGGAGAGTCGGACACGCCGATGTTCGGCGGCAACTCGAACTGGCGAGGCCCCATCTGGTTCCCGGTGAACCACCTGCTGATCGAAAGCCTGCAGACCTTCGCCGACTACGGCGGCGACAACGTGAAGATCGAGTTCCCGACCGGCTCGGGCACGCTCCTTCCGCTCTCGCAGATCACCGACGCCCTCCGCGATCGGATGATCGACCTGTTCCGGCGCAACCCCGACGGCGTGCGCCCGGCCGACACCGACCAGCGGATCGTGGACGACCGGGTCCTCTTCTACGAGTACTTCGACGGCGACACCGGCCGCGGCCTCGGCGCCTCCCACCAGACCGGCTGGACCGGCCTCGTCGCCGACCTGATCGTGCGCCGTCCACCGGCCAATCCACCGAACGACGCCTGAGCGCACCGGAGCGTCGCCGACCGCCGTAGTCTGGGCGCCATGGCAGACGTAACCGACGAAACCTTCGGCACCGACGTGTTGGAGCGGTCCAAGACCGTTCCCGTCATCATCGACCTCTGGGCCCCGTGGTGCGGGCCGTGCACCACCCTCACCCCGATTCTGGAGAAGGTCGTCGGCGAGGCGCAGGGCCTCGTCGAGTTGGCGAAGGTGAACGTCGACGAGAATCCACAGATCTCGCAGGCCTTCCAGGTGCAGTCGATTCCCGCCGTGTACGCAATGAAGGACGGTCAGGTCGTCGATGGGTTCATGGGCGCGCAGCCCGAATCCGAGGTCGTTGCCCTCGTGCAACGCCTGCTCGACGGTTCGTCTGCCGGGCCGGTCGATGCCGAGGAAGCAGCGGGGGAGGACGATGCTTCCGGCGAGCCGACGATCTCCGAGCCGCAACCGATGGATGCCCCGGCAGCCGCCGAGGCACCCGCCCCGGCGGCACCGCCGGCAGACACCGCAGCGATCGAAGCGGAGCTCGAAGACATCCTCACGCGGGTCAAGGGTGACGACGAAGCGCGTGAGCGCTACCTGGCGCTGCTCGAACAGCTGGGTCCGGAGCATCCGGCAACCAACACCTTCCGGCGTCGCCTCGCCACGGCGCTCTTCTAGCGGGTTCGTCGCCCGGGCGTGGTCCCGGGGCACCTGCTAACTTTTTGGTCACGACTTCCCCCGTCGAATCTGTGAACGAGGAAGTCGTGCCGTGCCTGAGGCACCCGACCGATCATCCGTATCGGCTCCCGATCCGCTCACCGCGCTCCGGTCCAGCGATGCCCGCCCGCTGATCGAACAGTGGCGGGATCGTTCCCGCGCCTGGTGGGCCGACCGCCGTCTCGACCCACGGGTGCTGGCCGTGCTCGCAGTAGTGGCGGTCTCCGCTGTTGTTGCGCCCCGGTTACTCCGAGCCGGGGACCCACCCATCGAAGACAGCATTCCGCTCGCCGTTCCCGCAGCGAGCACCACCGCGCCGGTCCCGGAGGAGGAGGTGGACCTTGCCACCGGGCAGGCGCCGGCAGAGGAGCCGGCCGTGGTCGTCGTGCATGTCGCCGGCGCGGTGCAGTCGCCGGGCCTCGTGGCCGGCTCACCGGGTTGGCGGGTGGCCGATGCCATCGCTGCGGCCGGCGGCACCAGCCCCGGCGCCGACCTGGACCGCGTGAACCTGGCGGCGCCGATCGTCGATGGCGAGCGGCTCTTCGTTCCGCGTACCGACGAAGAGCCGCCGACCGTGGTCACGGGCGCTCGGCCCTCAGGTGCATCGGGAACCTCTGCGGTCGATCGTGAACCGGTCAATCTCAACGCAGCGACGCCCGGCGACCTCGAGCGACTGCCGGGGGTGGGCCCGGTGACGGCCGAAGCGATCGTCGCTCACCGGGATGCCCACGGCCCGTTCGGGTCGGTGGACGCGCTCGTGGCGGTCCGCGGGATCGGCCCGGCGACCGTGGAGGCACTTCGGGAGCACGCGGTGGTCGGATGATCGGTGCCATCACTGCAGAGGAACGGGCGCTGCTCCTTCTGGTCCCCGGTGCCTTCCTCGCCGCCCGGCTCTCGCCCGAGGTGCCGTGGTGGTTGGCCGGGCTCGTGGCTGGCGTGGGTCTGCTCCTCGTGCGGCCGTGGCTGGTCGTGGTGGCGTTGCTGCTCGCCGTCGGCCTGCGGGCCGATGCGGCGGTGTCCGGGCTGCAGGCGGTCTCGACTCGGCCGGTCGCTTCGGTCGAGATTCGGCTCGTGACCGATCCGTCGCCGTCGGATGTTTCGTGGTGGGCGGTGGCCGACGCGGAGGAGGGGCGGGTCATGGTCGAGGGGCGTGGCCCGGTTGCCGCCGCCCTCTCCGGCCTCGCGGCGGGCGATCGGCTGACCGTCTCGGGCACCCAACGCGGCTTCACGCCGAGGAGCGACTGGGAGGTGAGCCGAGCGTTGGTCGGCCGGATCGACCTGACCGACGTGCACCGGGTCGACCCCGACGGTGGCATCCGCGGCCTGGCCACCGCATTCCGGCGCCGCCTGTTGGAGGGGGCAAGGTCGATCCCGACCGGCGATCGTGCCCTGTTCGCCGGGCTCGTCTACGGCGACGATCGTGAGCAGCGGCCGGTCGATGCGGACAACTTTCGAGCCGCCGGGCTCGGACACCTGCTTGCGGTGTCGGGCCAGAACGTCGTCTTCGTGCTGCTCGTCGCCGCGCCCATGCTGAGCCGGGTGCGCAACGTGTGGCTTCGCCTCGCCACCACCACGCTGATCCTCGCCCTCTTCGGATTCCTCACCCGCTTCGAACCGTCGGTCACCCGGGCGCTCGTGATGGCCGGGTTGGCCGCCGTGGCCTCGACGCGTGGCAGCCCTTCGGCCGCATCCCGCGTCCTCTCGCCTGCCGTGGTCGGCCTGCTGTTGCTGTTTCCGCTGATGGCCTGGTCGCTGGCGTTCCAGCTGTCTGTGGCGGCGACATCCGGCCTGGTGCTGCTGTCCACCCGCATCGAGTCGCACCTTCCTGCACCGCG
Organism: Acidimicrobiales bacterium; assembly: GCA_020628865.1. Classification (GTDB taxonomy): domain Bacteria; phylum Actinomycetota; class Acidimicrobiia; order Acidimicrobiales; family SHLQ01; genus SHLQ01. Next base: position 3,481 of record JAHDEJ010000031.1, on the reverse strand, counting down.
CGTCGTGGCGGCTCCACTCGCGGCCACGGCGGCGGCCCAGCTGGCGGTGTCGCCCCTGCTGCTCGTCACGTTCGGTTCGGTCTCGCTGTTGGCGCTGCCGGCAAACCTGCTCGCCGGACCCGCTGCCGCGTTCGCGATGATGTGGGGCCTCACCGCCGGTTCCGTCGCGTCCATCGCTCCAGCGAGTGTTTCCGCGCTGCTGCACGTGCCGACGCGATTGGCCATCGACTGGATCACGCTCGTGGCGTCGACCGCTGCCGACATCCCCGTCGGCCGATTCGGTGGGTGGCATCTCGCCGCGCTGCTCGCGGGTCTCGTCTCGCTGTCCCGACGTCACCCGGTGTTCCGCGCTGCGGGCGGCGCGCTGATGGTGCTTGCGTTGTTGCTCCCGCTGCTCGCCCCGCCGGAGGTGGGCGAAGGCAGGCACACGCTGATGGACGGCGTGGTGCTGTACCGCTCCGACCGCGGCCACGACGTGTTGGTGCTCGACCGGACGACGGGTGCCGAGCAGGTCCTCGAGGTGCTCCGCGAGGTGCACCCGGACCGAATCGATCTTCTGCTCGTCACCAGTCCCAGTCGTTCCGCCGGGAGGCTGGTTCATGTGCTGACGAGTCGCCACGACGTGGTCGACATTTGGGCGCCATCCGGCCATCAGGTGCCGGGCGCCCGCATCCATCCCGAACGGGGACTGGTCGGTGAACTGATGGTGGCGTGGCCCCGGGACGGGGATCCGACGGTGACGGTGCTCGCCGGTGGTTCGAGTGCCACACCCGCCGGATAGTGTCGAGTCCGATGTCCGCCGAAGCAGCTTCCGTCGAAGTCGTCGTGGCCCCATGGGCCGAAGAACCAGCGCAGTGGGTTCGCGTCAAGGCATCCTCGCCCACCGGCCTCCTCGACATCGTTCGTGCTGCGGAGAACGCCGCCGAACTGCTCGGCTGCCCGGACCCGGCGGCCATGATCGACGGTGAGATCGACGACGACCTGTGGGTGGCCACCGCCTCGCTGCTCGTGGCCTGGGGCGTCGGTGCACTCGAGACGGCCAACGTGAAGTCGGCCCATCGGCTGTTCGGCATGCAGGACGCAATCAACCTTGCGGGCGA
>JAHDEJ010000031.1:0-2281 GCA_020628865.1 Acidimicrobiales bacterium | reverse complement strand
TGAAGTCGGCCCATCGGCTGTTCGGCATGCAGGACGCAATCAACCTTGCGGGCGAAGATCGGGTCGCACCATGACCGTTGTGGTCCTGAAGGGCAACGACGACACGCTGCTCAGCCAGGCGGTGTCCGACAAGGTCAAGGAGCTCGTCGGCTCCGGCGATTCCTCACTGATGGTCGAGGAGCTCTCCGAAGAGCATTACCGCATGGAGGACGACACGTTTGCCATCACCCGGCTGGTCGACGCCGCGCAGACGCCGCCGTTCCTCACCGAACGTCGCGTCGTCGTTGGCCGCCACCTCGGTCGGTTCTCGAAGGCGGCCGATGTCGAGGCGTTGGTGCAGTGGCTCGGCTCGCCGCTGCCGAGTACCGATCTGGTGCTCGTCTGGGAGAAGGGGGTCAGCCCACGGCAGGACCGCCTCTCCGCGATCCCCAAGTCGCTCAGCGAAGCATTGTCGGCAGCGGGCGCCGAAGTGGTCGAGACCGGTGTGCCGGGCGGAAAGAACGCCGGCGCCTGGTTGGAGCGTCAGCTGAAACAGTCGGCCGTCCGGATCGATGCCCGGGCGGCGAACATGATCGCGGAACACCTCGGTGAACAACGCAGCCGCGTCGTCAACCTGCTCAACACGCTCGAGGCCGTCTACGGGCCAGACACCAAGCTCGGGGCCGAAGAGGTCGAGCCGTTTCTCGGCGAGACGGGCGACGTTCCCCCGTGGGAACTCACCGACGCCATCGACTCCGGCAAGATCGACGTGGCGCTCGACAAGCTCCACCGCATGGTCGACTCCGGCGGCCGGCATCCGTTGCAGGTCATGGCCAGCCTCCAGACCCACTATCTGCGCATGGCCCGGCTCGACGGCGCACCGGTCGCCGGCGAGAAACAGGCCGCACAGCTGCTCGGCATGAAGGGCAGCACCTTTCCGGCGAAGAAGGCCCTCACCCAAACCAAGCGGTTGGGCAATGGGGGAGTGAAGCGGGCGATCGGGCTGCTGTCCGAAGCCGACCGCGGTCTGCGGGGCGAATCCGGCTGGCCGCCGGAACTCGTGATGGAAGTGCTCGTCGCTCGCCTCGCCGCGCTTCGCTAGCCACACCGATCCGTTCATAGACTCCGGCAATGTCGATCCTCGCCATCATCGTGGGCGTCGCCATCGTGCTCTCGGTCATCGCCGACCTCGTGAACACGCTGGTCACCACGACCACCTCCCAGTGGCGCTGGTGGATGACGCGCATCCTCTACCAACGGACATGGGCCATCACCCGGGCCGTGGGGCACCGGATCACCGATGAACGCCGGCGGGAACGCTTCTTCTCGATCTACGCCCCGCTCACCGTGCTCGGCATGCTGTTCGCGTGGGTGACCCAGCAGATCATCGGCTTCGGACTGATCTGGTGGGGAATCGGCGGCGTCGACGGGGTGCAGAGCCTGTGGGACGCCATCTACTACTCCGGCGTGGTGTTCTTCACGGTCGGGTTCGGCGAGGTCGTGCCCGCCGATCAGGTGCCGCGATTCGGTGCGCTGATCGAAGCGTTCACCGGTGTGCTCACGACCGCGTTGGTCATCGGCTACCTCCCGGCCCTCTACGCGGCCTACTCCGAGCGGGAACAGAAGCTCCTCACGCTGGACGATGGCACGGAGGAACGGATCACCCCGACGAACCTGGTGCTGTCGCGCTGCCACGACGGCAACGCCGAACGGATGGACCCGTTCTTCGCCGAGTGGGAGCTGTGGATCGCCCAGGTGATGGAGACCCACACCACCTTCCCCATGCTCACGCTCTTCCGGTCGCAGCATCCGGGTCAGAGCTGGGTCACCGCTCTCGGCGTCGTCACGGATGCCGCTCTCCACATGGAGATGGTCGAAGGGCAGCAGGGCGGCCCCGCCTACTGGGCGTACCGCCGGTCGGCCCGGCTGATGCAGATGTTGTGCGACGGTGCCGATCTCTCGGCCTATCGACGGCAGCTCGACGAGGGGTACTCGGGCGATCCCGCCGTCTTCCGGCAGTTGTACGAGGCGATGGAGGAGCACGGGTTCTCGATGGTCCCGTTCGACGAGGCGTTCGAACGGAGCCAGGCCATCCGACGGACGTACGATGCCCAGCTCGAGTTCCTCATCGATTCACTCGACGCCCCTCGAGGATTCTGGGGCCACGTGATCGGTCATTCGATCGAAGCCCCCACCCACATCGAACCAGGTGAACAACGCTGGACGGGTCTCCGCCCGGAGTGATCCGAAAACGCAAGAACGCCGGCCCGGGGGCCGACGTTCTCCAATGTTCTGTTGCCGG
>JAHDEJ010000089.1 GCA_020628865.1 Acidimicrobiales bacterium | reverse complement strand
TTGAGGGCGGAGACGAAGGCTTCTTGCGGGATGTCGACGCGGCCGATCGACTTCATCCGCTTCTTGCCTTCCTTCTGCTTGTTCAGCAGCTTGTTCTTCCGGGTGATGTCACCGCCGTAGAGCTTGGCCGTCACGTCCTTGCGGTACGCCTTGACCGTCTGGCGGGCGATGAACCGGCCGCCGATGGCAGCCTGGATCGGCACGTCGAACTGCTGACGCGGGATGAGCTCCTTGAGCTTCTCCGTCATGCGCTTGCCGTACTCATAGGAACGGTCGTCGTGCACGATCGTCGAGAACGCGTCGACCGGGTCGCCCGACAGCAGGATGTCCACCTTGACGAGCTTCGACCGCATCATGCCGTCGGCCTCGTAGTCGAGGCTGGCGTAACCCTGCGACCGGCTCTTCATCTGGTCGAAGAAGTCGGTGACGACCTCGGCGAGGGGAATTCGGTAGCTGAGCTCGACGCGCTCCGGCGAGAGGTACTCCATCTTGATCATCTCGCCCCGGCGGGACTGGCACAGATCCATCATCGTGCCCGTGTACTCAGATGGGGCGATGACGGAGACCTTGAGCATGGGCTCTTCGATGAAGTCCACTGATGCACCATCGGGAAGCTCCGACGGGTTGTGGATCAGCATCTCCGTACCGTCGGCCTTGTGCACGTTGTACTTCACCGACGGCGCCGTGGAGATCAGGGAGAGGCCGAACTCGCGCTCCAACCGTTCACGGACGATCTCCATGTGCAGGAGACCGAGGAACCCGCAACGGAAACCGAAGCCGAGCGCACCGGAGGTCTCGGGCTCGAATGTGTAGGACGAGTCGTTGAGGCGGAGCTTCTCGAGCGCCTCGCGCAATGCCGGGTATTCGTCGCCGTCGATCGGATACAGGCCGCTGAACACCATCGGCAGGGGCTCTTCGTAGCCGTCGAGCGGCTCGGCGGCCGGATGGATCGCCGTGGTCACGGTCTCACCCGAACGGGCTTCACCGACATCCTTGATGCCGGCGATGAGGTAGCCCACCTCGCCGGCGCCGAGCTCCTTGACCGGGGTGTTGTCGGGCGACCGCACGCCGATCTCTTCGATGTCATGCGTGCCGTTCGCCTGCATGAACAGGGCCTTGCTCCGCGACTTGAGCGTTCCGTCGACCACGCGGATGGACGAGATCACGCCTCGGTACGGGTCGAAGTGGCTGTCGAAGATCAGGGCCTTCGTATCACCGTCGGGATCGCCGGCCGGAGCGGGCGTGCGCTCGACCACGGCGTCGATCAGTTCGTCGACGCCCTCGCCTGTCTTCGCGCTGATGCGAAGGATGTCCTCGGCCGGGATGCCGAGCACGTTCTCGATCTCCTCGGCGTAGCGGTCGGGCTCGGCAGCGGGCAGGTCGATCTTGTTCAGCGCCGCCACGATCTCCAGATCGTTCTCCAGCGCCAGGTAACAGTTGGCGAGCGTCTGAGCTTCGATGCCCTGCGCTGCGTCGACGACCAGAATCACGCCTTCGCATGCGGCCAGCGACCGGGAGACCTCGTATCCGAAGTCCACGTGACCGGGTGTGTCGATCAGGTTGATGACGTTCCCCTTCCAGTCGAGCCGGACCGACTGGAGCTTGATCGTGATGCCACGCTCACGCTCGAGATCCATCGAATCGAGGTACTGCGCCTTCATGTCCCGGGCCTCGACGGCGCCGGTGAGCTCCAACATGCGATCGGCCAGGGTCGACTTGCCGTGATCGATGTGAGCGATGATCGAGGTGTTGCGAATGAGCGACTGGTCCATAGACCCCTTGGACGGTACCGGGGAACCGCTGGACTTCGCCGCTTTTCTGCGCAGCCTCGACAGTTTGGGAAATGGCGTGGCACCGGTAACCTGTGCAACTGGTCCGAGGGACGGACTGCAACGACACCGAGGTCGAATCTTCCGTGGCCAACATCAAGAGCCAGATCAAGCGCAACCGCCAGACCGAAAAGCGCAACGCCCGCAACCGTCAGATCCGCGCCGAGCTGCGCACCCGCACTCGCACCGTGCTCGAGGCAGCCGAGGCCGGCGCCGAGGACACCGACGACAAGCTCCGTCTTGCCATCAAGCGCATCGACAAGGCTGCCGCCCGTGGAACCATCCACAAGAACGCTGCCGCCCGCACCAAGAGCCGCCTCACCAAGCAGGTCCGCTCGCTTCAGGAAGCCGCTTCCTGAGCCAACGGTGACTCCGGGGCCGCGGCCCCGGCAACAGAACATTGGAGAACGTCGGCCCCCGGGCCGGCGTTCTTGCGTTTTC
>JAHDEJ010000088.1 GCA_020628865.1 Acidimicrobiales bacterium | reverse complement strand
AGCAGCAGTACCTGCAGGGCTACCTGCCGATCCTGACGATGTACCTCAACCAGACCAACGCCAACGTCATTGGTGGCGGTCTCCCGATCCTCACCGGACCGGGCTTCGTCACGGCAGACAACGCAGCGGACGTGCTCGCCCTCTCTGAGGCCGGCACCCGCTGATCCCGCTGATCCGTCATTGACGGATCGGTGATTGAAACGTCGGATGGTCGCCCGGGAGCCAGTCTCCCGGGCGGCCGCCCGTTTCGAAATTCACACAGGGCCCGACGGGGCCATCGCACACGAATCGCGATCGTGCGGTCGCACATCGAAGAGAAAGTACGGGGGGAATGACCGACACGACCACTGTGGACGCCGCCAGTCCACAAGGCGGAGGCGACGATGAACGCCTCGCCTACCGCAGCATCTTTCAACGGCTGTTCATCCAGCCGGAAATTGGCGCCATCATCGGGGTGATTGGCGTCTGGACGTTCTTCTGGGCCGTGTCGCTCAACTTCGGCACCGCCGGCCAGACCCAGAACTGGCTCGACACCGCCTCCACGCTCGGCATCATGGCCGTTGCGGTCTCGGTGCTCATGATCGGTGGAGAGTTCGACCTTTCCTCCGGCGCCAACACCGGCGCCATGGGCATCCTGTTCATCCTGATCATCAAAGAGACCGGTGACCTCGGCGGCCTGGGGCTGTCGATCTGGATCGCCGTCCCACTCTCCTTCGCCGCGGCCATGGGCATCGGCTACTTCAACGGATGGATGGTCGAGCGCACAGCGCTCCCAAGCTTCATCGTCACCCTGGCGACCTTCTTCATATTGCGAGGCCTCAAACTCGGCCTCGCCAAGCTGCTCACCGGCCAGATCTCGGTGACGTTCACCAACGACGCTCACGGCTACGACTTCTTCCGCCCGATCTTCGCCGGCGAATGGCAGCGCAACGAACACATCTGGAATGGCAGAGATGTCTTCTATTTGGGCGGCCTGCTCTTCGGCGCCGCCATCATCACCCTCGCCGTCTGCGAGATGCACTTCGTCCGCCGCGAGACAAAGTCGCCGGCCGGGCTGCCGGTCTTTGCCGCCGGTGCTGCAGGCGTGGTTGCGGCAATCGTGCTCATGCACACGACCGACGGCATCGGAGCGAATGCGATCGCCGCAGCCGTCCTTGCCGTCGGAGCGCTCGTCGGCCTCGTCGGCTTCGGCATGTGGCGCTACGCCCCGGTTGATGCCGATGGTGGTCTGTCGCTGAGCGGCACAATCACGACGCCACTGGCCGCCGGCCTCGCCAGCGTCGCCGCCGCCTGCGTGTTCTCGTTCGTCATCGATTCCGACAACGCCGAGACGCTCTTCTTCCCATTCACGGTGCAGGGCCTGCGGGCGGTGTTGATGATGGTCTTCGCCGGCGCCGGTCTGACCTTCCTGATGATCGCCGCCAACCGGGCACTGCGCGTCAACCCGACGACCAAGCTGGCCGTGTCCACGATCACCGCCGCGGCGATCGTCGGATTCGCCTTCGTCGTCCGGGCCTCGGCCGAGGCGGCGAAGTTCCGCACGGAGATGTTCTCGGCGATGCTGCTTGCCGCACTCGCACTCTTCGTCTGGTCGATCCTTGGCACCCGCTTCGCTGAACGGCGTCGTGTCGACGCTGCGGCCGACAAGACCGGCATGCAGTGGCTGATGATCGGTGTCGGCCTGATGCTGCTCGCCGTCATCCTCCGCCATCTGTTCGTGACCCAGGACGAACTCGACGCCGGCGTGAACCCGGCCAAGTTCTCGGTCCGCATGCTGTGGTTCTTCGCCTTCACCGGAGTGATGGCGTGGATCCTCGCCAAGACCCGCTTCGGTTCATGGACGTTCGCTGTCGGCGGCAACAAGGAAGCGTCCCGCCAGATCGGTGTTCCCGCCGCACGCACGAAGACGCAGCTCTTCATGATCGTCTCGGGTGCCGCCTGGCTCGTCGGCATGTTGCTCGCCTTCCGGCTCAACAGCCTGCAGGCCGGCGCCGGCGATGGTGAGGAATTCGAGTACATCATTGCGGCCGTGGTCGGCGGCACGATGCTGACCGGCGGCTACGGCACGGCCCTCGGTGCGTCGTTCGGCGCAGCGATCATGGCGATGTCGCTCGTGGGCATCCAGGCCGCCCGCTGGAACACCGACTGGCGCTTCGTGTTCCTCGGCGTGATCCTGCTGCTTGCGGTGATCGCCAACCGATTCATCCGTGACAAGGCCGACGCGGCCCGCCGCTGAGCAGAGGAGACCAACCATGTCAGAACAACACCTGCTCGAACTCGACAACATCTCGAAGTTCTACGGCAACATCATCGCCCTCGA
>JAHDEJ010000087.1 GCA_020628865.1 Acidimicrobiales bacterium | reverse complement strand
TGTGAGCGCCCGCCGGTAGTCGCGTTCTGCGCTCACTGAAATGCGCGGTGGTGTCGGGGGTCTTCTGGCCTGGCATCACCATCCACCTTGGGGAGCGGTGACTCCTCCAGCGTGTCGAGCGACCAAGCCACGACAGGCCGGAGGAGTCGTTCTCCATGATGAACCAGGAGACGTACGTGCACATCAAAGACCTGCGCGAGCAGGGTTGGACACTCGATGAGATCGCGGAGGAGACGGGGTTTCATCCGGCGACGATCTCGAGGCACCTGAAGCAGGGGCCGCCGCCAGTGAAGCGGGAAGCGCCCGATGAGGCGAAGGTGATGAATGCGCGCTGGGCTGAAAGGGTCGCCACGTTGATCAGCGACCATCCGCGGCTGTTGGGGATCAGCGTGTTCCGCTGCTTGCAGGCCGAGGGGTTCACCGGCGGCTATTCGACGGTGACGAGGGAGCTGCGCCGGGTCCGGGGTCCTCGGTTTCGGGCGGCGGATCGGGTGTCGGTTCCGATCCATACCGACCCCGGGGAGGAAGCTCAGTTCGATTTCTGTCATCTCGATGATTGGGCGGCTCGTTGGGGCTGGCAGGTGCCGCTGCGGTGTTTCGGGATGATCATGTGCTGGTCCCGGGAGCGGATCTGGTGGTTCACCACTTCGGAGGATCGTGAGCACACCTTCGAGGGTATGATCCGGTTCTTCGAAACGATCGGCGGCGTGCCGGACCGATCGGATGGGAGCGCTGGGCTCGGCACAGGGCCGCCGGTTCGTGTTGCACCCACCCACGCTCGAGTTCGCAGCGCATCACGGCACCAAGATCACGCCGTGCAAGGCGGGCGATGCGAAACGCAAGGGCAAGGTCGAGCGGCCGTTCCGCCAGCTCCAGGGCACGTTTTTGCCCGAGATCGAAGCCCAAGGGATCCCCGCCAGCATCGATGAGCTCAATCATCGGGCCGCTGTGTGGCTGGGAGCGAACGTGCACGCGGTCGAGTCCCGCACGACCGGGGCCCGCCCGGCTGACCGGGCCGTGATCGAGTTGCCGTTCCTGTCGGCGTTGCCGACCGACCGTTTCGACACCGACTACGTCGAGACGCGTCGTGTTCACAACATCGTGCCGTTCGTCTCCATCGACGGGGCCCGCTACTCGGTCCCGCCCGAGACCCTGGGCCAACGAGTCGAGATCCGCCGAGCTGTCGACTCCAATGTCGTCGAGGTGCGTTGGGCCGGGCGCCTGATCGCCACCCACACCCTTGTCGCCAGCCGTCATGTCGAGGTGTGGGACCCTGCGCATCGCCACGCGGCCGAGACCACGGCAATGACAGATCGGCCCCAGCAGCCAGTGCTGCGGCTGGTCACTTCTGGCCCGGAGCCTTCGAAGCGTCTCGACGTTGGCGACGGGTTCGATGTCGACACCGTCGACCTCGCTGAGCGTTACCCGCTTCACGTTGACGAGCACGGGGAGGCCCAAGCATGAGTCTCTACGAGCAGATCAAGTCCGACCTGGGCTATCTCAAACTCGACGCCGCCGCCGGCGCGTTCGCCAACCTCGCCGAGCAGGCCAGCTACGAGGACTGGACCCACATCGACTACCTCGCCCGCCTCGTTGCCATCCAAGCAACCGCAGATCGAGACCGCAGACTGGCCGCACGGATGCGCTACGCCCGCTTCCCGTTCCACCGCCGCATCGAGGACTTCGACTTCGACTTCCAACCCAGCATCGACCCCAAACTCGTCGACGACTTGGCCACCCTGCGGTTCATCGACGAACAACGACCGATCCTGTTCCTCGGACAACCGGGCTGCGGAAAGACCCACCTCGCCGTCGCTCTCGCCATCGTCGCGGTCGAAGCCGGCTACCGCGGCTACTTCACCACCGGCGACGCCATGGTCAAAACCATGGTCCGCGCCGACCATGACGGCACCGCGGCCACCAAGATCAAGACCTACACAGCGCCCACCGTCCTGGTGATCGACGACGTCGGCCTCATCCGACTCAAGACCCCAGCCGAGGCCGCCTGGTTCTTCGAGATCGTCAACACCCGCTACGAAAAAGGCCACCCCACCATCGTCACCACCAACCGCGGGCTACCCGACTGGGGCGAGATCTTCGGCGACACCGTCGTCGCCGCCGCCATCTTGGACCGGCTCATGCACAACGCCATCGTGTTCAACATCCGCGGCCCCTCCTGGCGCCTACGCGAACACGACAGCCTCCAAATCGCCACCACCGACCCCGGCGAAAGGAGAACCCGCTAACCTCACCCCGCCAGGCCAACACCCCCGACACCACCGCGACTTTCGCTGAGCACAGATCGCGGCATCCGCTGAGCTCTCACAGC
>JAHDEJ010000030.1:11780-67056 GCA_020628865.1 Acidimicrobiales bacterium | reverse complement strand
GGCGGGGGCAGGATTTGAACCTGCGACCTTCGGGTTATGAGCCCGACGAGCTACCAAGCTGCTCCACCCCGCGGTGGAAAGTAGAACTGTACAGCTGCCTTCAACAGCCAGCAACCTCTGGTATTCCCGACGCAATCAGCGGGTGACCGGAATCTGTTCGAGTACCAGCCGGCTGTCGGTGGTGCGGACGCCTCCCTCTCGATGCATCCGGCCGAGCAGGTCGTTGAGATCTTCGGTCGAGGCGACCCGCGCTCGGATGCGAAAGTCGAGCGGCCCGGTGAGGTGAAAGCACTCGACGATGCGGTCGTCGTCCGCCACGAGGTCGATGAACGCCGTGCGATCGTGGTCGTCCTTCTGCCACACGTCGATCGATGCCTCCATCGGGCGACCGAGGGCGGCATGATCGACCCGCGCCTGGAACCCCCGGATGATGCCGCGATCCACCAGCCGCTGCACTCGCGCCCCGGCCGCGTTCGGGCTCAATCCGACCTTCCGACCCAGCTCGCGTTGCGTCAATCGGCCGTTCGATTGCAGCGCCCCGAGTATTTCTCTGTCCAAATCATCGATCACAGTGGTTTCCACTGTACAAGGTGCACGAGAGGGCAGAGAACAGGGCCATGCACGGCCGAAAACCGGCGATGATCTCTGTAGAGCGAACAGAAAGGACCTCGCCATGCCCCTGTCAAACGCACAACACGCCTCGATCGACCAGCTTCTCCGCACTTGGCGAGCCCACGACGACCTCCGCCGGAGCGATGCGTCGATTCCCGAGCTCTTCCGCTCGCACCAGCGCCTCAGCGACGCCCGCATGGGCGTTCGAGCCGCTCGCTGAATCAGGAACTGCTGACGGGCTCGATCCTCCTCCGTGGGTCGGGTCCGTCAGCGCACTCCGCCCGCCAACGCCAGCACCGCGTCCAGGTAGAGGTGGGCGGCGGCTTCGAGCTCGCCGATGTCGAGCCATTCGTCGATCGTGTGCGCCTGGCTGAGTGAGCCGGGCCCCCAGATGATCGCCGGACCACCGAGGTTCGGAGCGTCGGTCGAACCGGTGCAGGCTTCCAACCGATCCGAAAGGCCCCGACCCCGCATCGCCTGCTGCGCGGCGACCACGACCGGAGCATCGCGTTCGGTGTCGAGCGGGCGGGCGTCGACCATCGGATCGCCGATACTCCAGCCGAACCCGCCCCGATCATCCGAGATGGCCGCGATTCGGCGCTCGAGCTCAGCCCGCACGTCGGCAGACGTCTCCCCCGGAACGAGCCTGCGGTCCACGTGCAATTCGCAGGCATCGGGAACGATCGAGACCATGTCGCCGCCTCGAATCACGCCCAGGTTCACGGATGCCAGGCCGAGCAGGTCGTGGGGTTCGTTCGAGCGAAGCTCGGCCTCGTAGTCGCCGAGCATCCGCATGATCTCCATCATGTGCTCGATTGCGTTGACGCCCTCGTGCTTGATGCTCGAATGCACGGCCCGACCTTCCGTGCGAATCGGGAAGGCGTACTGACCCTTGTGCGCGGGGCACACAGCGAGACTCGTCGGCTCGCCGACGATGAGGTGATCGGCGATCGGGCCCGTGGCGCCGGCGAGCGCAGAGCCCACCATCCCATGTTCCTCGTCGGCGATCCCGGCGATCATCAGGCGGCCGTCGAGGCTGGTGCCAGAGGCGGCGAGCACGTCGGCAACTTCCACGAACGCAGCGAGCGCACCCTTCATGTCGCAGGTTCCCCGGCCATACACCCGACCGTTCCGCACCTCGCCGCTGAACGGGTTGTCGTAACCGACGACGCCGACGGTGTCGAGGTGCCCGGCGAGACAGACCACATCACCATCGCCGCCAGGGCCGACGCCGATCACGTTCGGACGGCCGTCGGCGATCGCCTCGGTGGCGATGTCGTGACCGAGGCGCTCGAGATGACCATGAAGCCACGCCGCTGCAGCGTCTTCGCCCTCGCCCTCTCCCATCGGTTCGTCGAACGGGTTGACGCTCGGAATCTGCACGAGCTCGACCGTCCGGGCCACGAGCCGGTCGACGTCGATCAGGTCATGGGGGTCGGCCATCGACTCATCATCGCACGAGGAGCAGGTCCGCCATCTCATTGAGCTCGCGCCTCGTGGACGCCGGGCCACCACTCGTGCGCCAGATGAACTCGCCGATCAGATGGCGATACATCAGCCGGGCTCGACGGGTCGCCTGGGCCGGTGTCATGCCCGCCTCGGAGAGCAGCTTCGCCACGTACCCAACCCGCCGGTCGTCGACTCGCCGTACCGCCTCGGACGCCACCTCGTCACCGGCCGCCCACGCCCGAATCGCGGCCTCGATGGCATCCGCCACGTCGTCGGCGCCGTAGGTGTTCATCATCAGCAACCGCAGGCGCGCTTCCGGGTCGTCGGCCGCCTCATCCACGACGTCGATGATCATCGACGTACCCAACCGCTCCCATTCCGAGAGCATCTCCAGGTGGAGCGCTCGGCGATTGTCGAAGTGGTGGTAGAAGCTGCCCTTCGTGACCCCGAGCGAGCGTGCGAGCGGTTCGACCCGCACGCCATCGATGCCGGCGGCACACAACGCGGCCAACGCTCCATCGACCCACTCGCTCTTCGTTCTGCGTTGCGCCATCACAACCACTCCGTGACATCCGTCCCAAACCCCTTCACACCATACGGTACCGTACGTTATGGTACGACCATACGGAACCGTATGGTTTCGAGAAACGGAGCAGGTCATGTCCATCGCCGAACTCCTCACCGCAGGAGCCTTCCTCATCCTCGCCGCCGCCCACAGCGCCCTCGGCGAGGCCGACATCCTCAAGCCGCTGTTCTCGGCAGAGTGGACCATCACCACCACGCCCCGCTGGGCGACCGAGCGAATTCTCCGCTTCGCATGGCACCTCACCTCGGTCACGTGGGTGGCCCTCGCGCTCATCGCCCTCGACGTACCAGCGCTCCCGGTCATCGGCGCCATGATGCTCGTCTCGGCGGCCATCATCTTCGTGATGCTGCGCGGCCACCTCGCCTGGCCGATCTTCCTCGTCGGCGGGCTGGCCGCGTTCCACGCGCACACACCCCTGCCCGGCCCGCTCCTGCAAGCGGGAGCCGCCGTCGCCGTCCTCGCACTGGCCGCCGCCGCAATCCTCCACGTGTGGTGGGCGTTCGGAGGCACGTGGGGACTCGACGCCGCACTCCCCGTGGACCCCGACAGCACCAGCGAGTTCTCCCCCGGCCCGGCGCTGACGCTGCTCGTCGCCGGCCTGCTCGTGATCGGTGCCGGAGTCGTCGGGTGGGTGATGGCCGGTGCGCCGACGCTCGTTCGCTGGATGGCCATCTCGGCTGCTGCGATCTTCGCCATCCGGGCCATCGGCGACACGAAGGTCGCCGGGTTCACCAAGACCGTCCGAGGAACCACGTTCGCCGAAGCCGACGACCGATTCTTCACGCCGCTCTGTGTGTTCCTCGCCCTCGGCACCACCGGCGCCCTGCTGCTCTGAAGCTCTCGGCGCCAACGACAGGTAAGGTCGCCCGATGCCGATCGATCCGCAGATTCAGCCGCTCGTCGACCTCGTCAACGCCACGGCGGCCGGTGCCCCGCCGCTCAGCGAACAGACCCCGACGCAACGGCGGGATGCCTACCTTGCGCTCGCCGTCCTCACCGGGCCGGGGCCGGAGGTCGCCGTGGTCGAGGATGGAACCATCGCCGGTGTGCCCGTGCGGAGCTACGCCGAACCCGACCCCGAAGGCGTGCTCGTCTTCTTCCACGGTGGCGGCTGGGTCCAGGGTGACCTCGACACCCACGACCTCGCCTGCCGCCACCTCGCACTCGAGAGCGGCGCCACGGTCATCTCCGTGCACTACCGCCTCGCCCCCGAACACCCCTTCCCTGCCGGTATCGACGACAGTTGGGCCGTCATCGAATGGCTCGACCAGAACCGTGACGCCTACGGACCCGACACCCGGATCGCCGTCGCCGGCGACTCGGCCGGCGGCAACTTTGCCGCTGTACTCGCGCTGATGGCCCGCGATGCAGGCGTGGACATCGCCGCCCAACTCCTGATCTACCCGAGCGTCGACATGCTCGACGATTCGCCATCCCTCACCGAGAACGCCTCCGGCTACATCCTCACCCGCGAGAACATCGACTGGTTCATCGCCCACTACGCCCCCGACGGCGAGGACTGGCGAGCGTCACCGCTCCGGGCCGACTCCCATGAGGGCCTCGCTCCGGCAACGATCATCACCGCCGAATTCGACCCGCTCCGCGACCAGGGCAAGGCCTACGCCGACCGCCTCCGGGCCGCCGGCGTTCCGGTCGAACTCACCAACTACGACGGCCAGGTCCACGTCTTCTTCCAACTCGGCCCGTACACCGATGCCGGCGGGCGTTCGATCCGTCAGATCGCGCGAGCAGCGCGAACCGCCCTGCGCTGAGCTCCGCCGACGGTCAGTCGTCGAAGCCCGGGTGGTTGCGTTCCACCTGACGAACCACGCCCATCCAGTCCCGATAGGTGTAGCCGGCGCTCGCATCGAACTGCTTGCGCGTGTGGGCGCTCACCTCGTGGGGAGGGAGTACCGGGTCCGTGGTCGTCGACAGCGTGGCCACCTGCATCGCCGCCGCCATCTCGGCGTAGTACAGCGCGCTGAACGCCTGCGGCATGTCCGGCCCGACGGCGAGCAGACCGTGGTTCCGCAGCAACAGCAGTTCGTGATCGCCGATGTCCTCCGCCAGCCGCGGGCCCTCGTTCTCGTCGAGCGCAACACCCTCGTACTCATGGACCCCGTGGCCTTCGTAGAACCGCTGCGCGTGCTGGGAGAGCGGCAGCATCCCGTCAGGATGATTGGTCACCGCCACGCCCGCCGGCGTGTGCGTGTGCAGGGCTGCCCGCACGTCCGGACGGCGCTCATGGATCGCCGAATGGATCGTGACCCCGGCCCGGTTCACCATCGCCCCCGGCCGACCGGAGCGAATCTCGCCGTCCACACCGATCTTCACGAGGTTGCTGGCCGTCACCTCGTTGAAGAACAGGCCGAACTCGAGCATCAGGTATGCGTCTTCGCCGGGAACGGCAAGGCTGAAATGGGTGGCCCCGAGGTCGGTCCAACCGAGATCGTGGGCCATCCGGTAGGCGGCCGCCAGTTCGACGCGAGCATCCCGCTCCGTCTGCGGCGCGTTCCACAGCTTCTGTTCGGCCGTCATCGTGGCTCCTCCCCGGTCACCGCCAGACGGTACATCTCCCGGCGAAAGCCGCCGTAGTCGCCGACCGCGTAGTGCACCGTGTTTCGATTGTCCCAGATCAGGATCGTGTTCGGTTCCCACACCATGCGGCACGTCAACGCCGGCGACGCCGCCCAGTCGAACAGGAACTTGAGAATGCCGGCGCTCTCGTCCTCCGTGCACCCTTCGATCTGGACGCTGTACGCCTGGTTCACGTACAGCGAGTGCGCACCGGTCTCCGGGTGCGTTCGCCGAATCGGATGGAAGTGTTCGATCACCTCGAGCTCGTGCCCGAAGTTGATCGCCGCGTAGTCGCCCTTGCGAGCGATGGGCTTCTTCGTGCCGAGACCCGTGGCGGAGTGCAGGCAGCGGCGGCCGTCCAGCATCTCCCGGAAAGCCGGCGACAGCATCTCCCACGCCAGCTCCATGTTGGAGAAGATCGTGTCGCCTCCATACGGCGGGATGTCCTTCCCCCAGAGCACGGTGAGCCCGCCCGGCTGGGCGAGGTAGGAACCGTCGGAGTGCCAGTCGCCACCGAAGTTGTAGTGCGTGGCGTCCGCCTCACGGACCAACCCCATGATCTCCGGGTGCTCGGGGATCGGTGGCTCCACGTAGGGATCGATGGCGAGCTCGCCCAACCGGCGGCCGAACGCCGCATAGGCGGCGTGGGTCAGCTCGGGCGACTGCCCGCGCAACATCACCGTCTTGTGCCGGTGCAGCAACGACCGGAGCTCGCCCAGGCCGGCGTCGTCGATCGAGGCGATGTCGAGACCACGGACATACGCCCCGAGCGCACCCGACACCGGCTGCACATCGAGCGATGTCTCGAGCGGCGCCGTGTTCTGCGCCTCGGTCTGCAGGGCCCAGATGTTCTGCATCGACATGACCGAAGAGTAGCGGCGCGCACCACGCCGGGCAGCTGCTTCTGCGAACATCGACGGGTGGACCTGACCGTCAACTCCCGCATCGTGATCCCCGACGCCGAGCTCGTCGAACGGTTCAGCGCGTCCGGTGGGCCGGGCGGCCAGCATGCGAACAAGGCGAGTACACGAGTCGAACTCACGTGGGACGTCGAGTCGAGCGTCGTGCTGACCGACGCCGATCGCCGCCTGCTCCTGCGGGCGCTCGGGCCGACGGTGCGCATCGTGGCCGACGACAAGCGGTCGCAGGCGCGCAACCGCGAGATCGCCCAACAGCGACTCGCCCAGAAGATTCGTGAAGCCCTCGTCGTCGCGAAGCCGCGGCGTGCAACCCGCCCGAGCCGCAGTTCGCAACGGCGCCGGGTGGAGGGAAAGCGGCGAGACTCACAGACGAAGCGTCTGCGGCAGCGTCCCCGCCACGACGACTGACCGGCTGACCGGCTGACCGGCCGTCTCGTCAGGCGGCGCGCTCGGCGTGATCACCATCCGTGATCGAGGCAATCAGAACCTCGGGACGGGCGGGACGGCCGAGCAGAAAGCCTTGCAACAGGTCGCAGCCCCGGTCACGCAGCCATTGCAGCTGTTCCGTCGTCTCCACTCCCTCGGCGACGATGTCGGAGCCGAACGACCGGGCGATTCCGAAGGCGGCGTCCAGCAGCGGGTTTCGGCCCGAGGCCGTGATCTTGGAGACGAAGGCGCGGTCGATCTTCAGGACGTCGAAGGGAAGCTCCTGCAGCGCACTCAGTGAGGACTGCCCCACGCCGAAGTCGTCGATCGCAATCGAAACGCCTGCCGTGCGGAGCGTTTCGAGCCGGTCCGAGACCCGAGCCTCGGTCGCCATCGCTGTCTCCGTCACCTCGAGCTCCACCCGATCGACCGGGATGTCGTGGCGAGCCAGCGAGTCGGTGATCGCCGGGACGAGGTCGCGGTCGGCGAGCTGCACCCGGGAGAGGTTCACGCTCATAACGAGCTCCGCGAGCTGGGGATGTTCGCGGCGCCACTCGGCGAGCTGCCGGCAGGCCTCGTCGAAGACCCAACGCCCGACCTCGACGATCAGACCTGTCTCCTCGAGGTACGGCAGGAACACCCCCGGCGACGAGATCATCTGGCCGGGCGCCTCCCAGCGCAACAGGGCCTCGACCCCACGAATGTCCGTGCCGTTGCCGTGCCAGATCGGTTGGTAGTGCAGCGAGAACTCCTGGTTGTCCACCGCTCGACGGATGCGGTTGTGCAGTTCCAGACCCTCGTGAGCCCGGCGGCGCATCCCGTCCTCGAACACACGCGTCCGACCCTTTCCGGCCGCCTTCGCCGCGTACATGGCCATGTCCGCGCTGCGAATGATCGAGGTGTCGGAGAGCGTCTGTTGGCCGTCGCTCCGCGCCATGCCAATGCTCGCGTTCGTGTACACCTCGTAGTCACCGAGCGAGATCGGTTGGGTCAGGACCCGATGTATCTCCTTCGCCGCCGCTGCGGCTCGTGCGCCGTCGTCCCCAGAGCAGAAGAGCAGGGCGAACTCGTCGCCGCCCAAACGGGCGAGTTCGTCCGGGGCGTTTTCCAGGCTGCGGAACTGCTCACTCACGGCCACGAGCAGGTCATCGCCGACATGGTGACCGAGCGAATCGTTGATCAGTTTGAAGTCGTCCAGATCGAGATAGAGAACGGTGAACCACCGGTTGTCCGTAGCCAACGACTCGGTCGCGGCTCGAAAGCCGCGGCGGTTGAGCAACCCGGTGAGGTCGTCATGCGTGGCCTGTCGCTGCAGTTCCCGTTCATGGTTGACCGCCGAGGTCACGTCGGCGACCACGCCGACGATTCGGACCGGCTCTCCCCGTTC
Organism: Acidimicrobiales bacterium; assembly: GCA_020628865.1. Classification (GTDB taxonomy): domain Bacteria; phylum Actinomycetota; class Acidimicrobiia; order Acidimicrobiales; family SHLQ01; genus SHLQ01. The sequence continues at coordinate 59,099 of JAHDEJ010000030.1, read as the reverse complement.
GGCGAGCGCAGCCATCCTCGTCTCGTAGACGTACGTCGCTCCCTCGTGCTCGAAGTCGTGGCGGAGGGTGACCGCTCGCCCGGGCTGGCGAAGCAGTTGCTCCGCGGCTGCTTCGAACCGACGGTCGTCCTGCGTGCCAATCAGCGTGCGCAACTGCTCCGCCGGAACCTGCGGCGTGTCGAGCGGAAGGCCGAGCATTCGCAGTGCCTGCGCACTGAGCTCCACGTTTCCTGTACGGAGGTCGAAGTCCCAAACGCCGTCGCGCGACGCCTGGAGCGCCAGCCGATAGCGCTCCTCACTACGCAACAACTCATCGGCCATCCGCGCCGGTTCCGTCTCGTCGACACTGAACCCGGCGATGCCCACCACACGGCCCGAGGCGTCCCGCATCGGCATCTTCGTCGTCCGAAGCAGGTCAGCGCCGAGGCGAGCTCGCTGTTGCCGTTCGGGTTTGCTCCACTGCGTCGTGCCGTTGAGCACACGGGCATCATCGAGCCGGTACCCCTCCACCTCTTCCGCAGTGAAGAAGTCGGCGTCCGTGCGGCCCAGCAACTGATCGATTGTTTCGAGGCCGAGGCTCGCAAGGCTCGCTCGGTTGCCATAGATGAACTTGCCGTCGGCATCCTTGGCGAAAACCACGACCGGCAGCGCGTCAACGAGCGCACGCAGATGCGCGTCGTCGAGCCCGTCGGTCGAGGAGTCCATATGGGTCGATCGGCCCATGGCCATCCGTACTGAATGACAGTCGTTTTCGTCATGGAACTGTCATGCGGCGAAGCGTGACATCCGACCACGCCGATGTGACGCCTGCACACCCTTCCTGACGACATTTCTGACCGAATTCGGACGTTACTGAGGACATGAGAGTTCGCAATCCGATGCGTCATGCTGCAGTGTCCGGCCGTACAGCGGCAAGCCACTCCGCGCGCTGGTTCAGCGGCATCTCGCGCCACGGTGTCGTCGCCGCGGAACGGTTCGCCCAGAAGCGCTCGACCCGCACCACGGCCCGCCAAACCGCCAGCCTGCTCATGGGATCGACGCTCATCGGACTGGGCGTGGCCCTCTTCGTGCACGGACGGCTCGGCGTACCCGCCTACGACGTCATGTTGACCGCCATCCGAGATCATCTTGGCATCTCCCTTGGACAGGCGGCATGGCTCTTCACCGGCATCCTCATGCTCATCGCCACCGCGCTCGGCCGCCGGCCTCGCCTGAGCGGCCTGCTGTGGGTGTTCGCCAATGGCGTGTCCGTCGACGTCTTCATGGCGTTGATCCGGGACCCCAACCAGCTCGGTGTCCGCATGGTCTTCGTGCTGCTCGGAACGATCTCCATCGCCTCCGGGGTCGCCCTCGTCGTGCACGCCGGGCTCACCGGCGGCGCCATCGAGCTCCTCATGAATGCTGCGGAGGATCGCGGCCGGGATCCGTTCGTGGTGCGGCGCTGGCTCGAGATCGGCATCGTCGCACTCGGCGTGGCCCTCGGCGGCGATCTCGGCCCTGCCACCGTGTTCTTCGTCCTCACGATGAGCCCGCTGCTCAAAGCCGGCCGCCAGGCCCTCGACGACCATCGTCGGGGACGCAGCGAGCGCCTCCGTCCCGTCTGGGACTAGCTCAGTCGTCGAGCTCTTCGGGCGTTTCGTCTTCGTAGACGGCGATGAGCGCAGCGTTCACGATGCTCCCGGCCGAGATCCCCACGATGTCGTGCAGGTCGGCGATCGTTCCCGACTCCCCGAACCGGTCCACGCCGAGGTTGTACTGACGGGTCCCGAGCGCGGAACCGATCCACGCCAGGCTGTGGCTCGATGCGTCGTGCACGCTGACGACCGGGCGTCGCCGTTCGGCCTGCGGGACGAGGCGATGCAGATGGCTCGGGCGACGCACCACCGCGGCCGATTGCGCCGAGGCGGCGAAGGTTCGCTGCCAGCTGCGGTAGGTCCGGTCCGGGCTGCTCAGATGTACGACGGTGGCCTGCACCCCCTCCTCATCCAGCTCGGCCGCGGCGAGGAGCGCCTCGGGCGCCATGGCACCAGTGGTGACGATCGTGACTCCGGGGCGACCGTCCGGCGGGCCGTCGTGCAAGCGGAAGCCGCCGGCGAGCACGAGCGTGCGCAGCGTGTCTTCGCCGAAGCGCTCGACCGCTGCGGCGAACGGCGTCTGGTCCAGCGGGCGCGTGGACAACCGCAGATAGGTGCTCTCGCCGTCCTCCGATCCCAGCTGCTTGAGTGCGTCGCACAACAGCCAATCCACCTCGGTTGCGTACGCCGGCTCGCAGTAGTGAACGCCGGGAAGTTCTGCGCCGACGGACGCCGTGATCGTGGACTGATGTGCGCCGCCTTCCGGCGCGAGGTTCACTCCGGACGGCGTGCCCGCCACGATGAAGCGGCCCGCGTTGTAGGTGCCGTAGATGAACGCATCGAGGCCGCGCAGGACGAACGGGTCGTAGACCGCGCCGATTGGCAGGAGGTGCTCGCCGTGGTGATCGTGGCTCAGTCCAAGCTGGCCCAGCAGCATGAAGAGGTTCATCTCGGAGATGCCGAGTTCGATGTGTTGACCGGTCGGCGACGGCGCCCACTTCAGAAGGCGCTCGGCGCCACCGTGGTCGTCGCGCTCCTCGGGCGAGTACACGCCGGTCTTGTTGATCCACCCGCCGAGGTTGGTCGAGATCGACACGTCCGGCGCCGTCGTCACGATCCGTTCCGCAACACCCTCGATGTCGCCGAGGCTCGTCAGCACCCGCCCGAAGGCGGCCTGGGACGACGATGACCCGTTGGTGACGGGCGACCGGGTCGACGCCGGGATCGGCAGGTGCGGACGGGGCGTGGGCTTCGCATTGTTGATGTCGCCGCCCACCGCTTCACACAACTGGCCGGCAGCCGTGGCCGGGTCGAGGCGATCCCACTCCGTCTCCGGTGTCAGGCCGGATCGATTGCGAAGCTCGTCGATCTGCTCCGGGGAGAGCAACGCCGCATGGTTCATTGGGTCGCCGGCCAACGGCAGGTTCCAGCCCTTGATCGTGTAGGCGAACAGCACGCTCGGGCGATCCGTGACCGCATCGCAGTCGCGGTAGGCGCGCAGCAACTCGGGAATGTCGTGGCCGCCGAGGTCGGTGACCAACATGCGCACCTGGTCGTCGGTGAATTGGGAGATGAACTCCTTCGCCTCCGGGTCTGCGCCCACGAGGAACTTCTCCCGGAAGGCCGCGCCGTGCAGCGCGAACAGCTCCTGGTAGGCCTCGTTGGTGAGCGCATCGATCTGACGCTTGAGCGCCGTGCCGCCGGGCGCGGCAAACGCCCGTTGCAACAGGGCCCCGTATTTGGCTTCGGCGACATGCCAGCCGGCGTCTTCGAAGAACCGCTGCAACCGGATGGCGGCGATGTCCGGAATCACCCGGTCGAGACTCTGCCGATTCAGGTCGACCACCATCGTGAAGTTGCCGAGACCCTGCGTTGCGGGATCGGCGATGGCCTCCCAGATGTTGCCCTCATCGAGCTCGGCGTCGCCGACCAGCGCATAGAAGCGAGCCTTCGGCTGATCACCGAAATGGTTGTCGAGATAGCGGCGGGTGAGCGCAGAGAACAACGGCGCCACCGCACCGAGCCCGACCGATCCGGTCGAGAAGTCCGAGACGTCAGGATCTTTCGTACGCGACGGATACGCCTGCAGTCCGCCGCGCTGGCGCAGCGTCGTGAGGTAGCTGCGGTCGAGCTCGCCGGTCAGGTATTTGATGGCGTGGTAGACGGGTGAGGCGTGCGGCTTCACGGCCACCTTGTCCTCGCCGTTGAGGTGGGCGAACCAGAGGGCCGTCATGATCGACACCATCGACGCACTGGACGCCTGGTGGCCACCGACCTTGACCTCGCCCCCATCGCGACGATTGGCCGCGTCGACGATGCGCATGGCCAGCCACAGGACTCGCTGCTCGACCTGATGCAGGACGTCGAGATCGGTGGCGCTCAGCTCGGCAGACTTACCGTGTTCCGGCATCGGTGTCCTCCGTGAAGACGTGATCGAGTGCTGCCGCAGCTTCGCGCAGATGCACCTCGAGGAGCGAACACGCTCGCTCGGCATCACCATCACGACAGGCCTGGAGGATGCGCTGATGCTCTTCGTCGGACGTGGCGGCACCGCCGAGGTCCTGAGTGTAGAGGGCAACGTACGGGGCAACGGCTGCGTGGAGCGACTGCACCATGGCCATGCCGCGCCGCCATCCGGCCGCCCCGTACAGCGCAGCGTGGAAGGCCCAGTTCGCCTCGGGCACGCTCGCCCCCTGCACGTCGCTCGCGGCAAGTGCCATCTCGGCTTCGGCAAGGTGCACGATCGTCAGCTTGGGCACCGCTCGGCGAAGCAGCTCCGGCTCGATCGCCAACCGGAGCCCGTACGTCTCGGCGGCGTCCTCCGCAGTCAGCATCGGCACGACGACACCGCGGTTGTTCTCGAATCGAAGCAGATCGCTCGCCGCCAGCCGGTGCAGGGCTTCTCGAACCGGGATCTTGCTCACGCCCAGCTGTGCGGCCAGGTCGTCCTGCCGCAGCCAGGTGCCGGGCGCCAGCTCGCCGCGCAGCATCCGCTCCATCACGGCCTGTTGGACCTCGTCGACGGTCGACATCAGCGAGTCTTCTTCTGCGTCATTTCGCGATTGTATACGATTATGGAATCCGCTACGGTGCGGTTCATGACGACACTTGCCGACTTCGACCGGGTCCCGCTGCTGTTCGGACCATCTCCCATCCATCCGCTCCCCCGCCTCTCCGAAGCGCTCGGCGGCGAGGTCGAGATCTGGGCCAAACGCGAAGACTGCAACAGCGGCATCGCCTTCGGCGGCAACAAGGTCCGCAAGCTCGAATACCTGGCCGCCGACGCCATCGCCACCGGCTGCGACACGCTCGTCTCGATCGGCGGAATCCAGTCCAATCACACCCGCCAGGTCACCGGCGTGGCCTGCCACCTCGGCATGAAGGCCGTGACGGTGCAGGAGGGTTGGGTGGACTACCACGACCTTGCGTACGACAAGGTCGGCAACATCCAGCTCACCCGAATCATGGGAGGCGACCCACGGGTCGACCCGGCCGGCTTCGACATCGGCTTCCGGGACAGCTGGCAGCGGGCCCTCGACTCGGTGATCGCCGACGGCGGCACCCCCTACGCCATCCCAGCGGGAGCATCCGACCACCCACTCGGCGGCATGGGCTTCGCCAACTGGGCGGTCGAGGTCGGCCAGCAGGAAGCCGAGCGCGACATCTTCTTCGACCACATCATCGTCTGCACCGTCACCGGCTCGACCCACGCCGGAATGATCGCCGGCTTCGCCCTCGAGGACCGCGACGACCGACGGGTCGTGGGCATCGACGCCAGCGGCACACTCGACCAGGCCATCGATCAGGTCACCCGCATCGCACAGAACACCGCCGACCAGATCGGCGTCGGCCGCACGCTACGAGACGACGAAATCACCGTCATCCCCGGCTACGAGGGCCCCGCCTACGGCCTCCCGGACGCGGGCACCGTCGAAGCCATCCACATGGCCGCCCGCCAGGAAGGCATGCTCACCGACCCGGTCTACGAAGGAAAGTCCATGGCCGGCCTCATCGGCATGATCCGCTCCGGCGAAATCCCCGCCGGCTCCAAGGTGCTCTACGCCCATCTCGGCGGCCAGACCGCGCTCCCCGCCTACGCCGGCTACCCCGGCCTCGGCGCCCCCGAACGCGAAATCACGGCGCACTGATTCACGAGGCGCCTGGCACCGTTCCACGGCGAACTTCGTCAACATTGGAACTGCTGATCCGACGTGAGAACCATGACGGTACGCGCGGACCAGAGCAGAACGCAGCGCTGGGTACAACGAAACCTCGCGCTCCTCATCGGCGCCTGCCTGGTGCTTTTCGGCGCGCACAGCCTGAACGACTGGCTCATCATCGGTTCAGAACGCGTGGTTCCGGGAGAGGTCGCCGGAAGCCAGCGATCGTTCGGCAACAGGTTCCCACCCCAGCTCGTGATCGCCTACACCGATCCCGACACGGGTCAGGCCGAGACATTCGTCGCCGACCACCGAACGGCAACTGGGCCCAGCCGCCGCGGCGAACACGTCAGCGTGGTCATCGATGCGGCGGGCATGGCAAAGCTCCGCGACGGGAGTCTCTTCGGCGCGTCGATACTGCTGCCTTTCGGCGGGGCATTTATCGCCATCGGCATCAACGAACGACGGAGCCGAACGAAGGACGCCTGCTGACCGCCACGGCCGGCCCCGGCGGCTCCTCGGGAGGTGTGAACAGTGTCGCCCCCTCACTCGCATTGCCCTTCTGCGATCCTCCCACAATCCGATCCGATGGTGACTGGCACCGTTGTGCGGCTATCGATGGAGGCGGCGATATGCGAAGGTGTCTCCTGTGATCGATGAGCTCCGGGCGCTTCCGCCTGTCACGTGGATTCGGGCGATTCCGATTGCGCTGCTTGCGGCGCTGCTGATCGGCATCCCGTCCGACCTGATCGAGAATCCGATCTTCGGCCGGCCGGTCGACACCCGACCGATCGACTACGTCATTCTCACCATCACGTCGGCGCTGATCGGGCTGGTGTTCGCAATCCGGATGCCCGCCGACGCCTCGGAGGACGTCGTCGACGCGAGCGAACGCAACGAAACCCGAACCATGTGGGGCGGCTGGTTCTCCTTCATGGCCGTCGGCTGCCCGGTCTGCAACCAGGCCGTCGTGGCACTGCTCGGCACATCCGGTGCGCTCAGCTGGTGGGCCCCGGTGCAGCCGTTCGTCGGAGCGCTCGCCATCGGCCTCGTGCGGTGGGCGCTGCGCACCCGTCTGCAGACCTATCAGCTGGCCGCCTGCCCACTCCCCGAGCGGACCCCGGTCTAAGCCATCTCGGTGCGGGCCGCCTCGTGGAGACCGAGGTCGGCGATCGACTTCTCCCGCATCTCGACCTTGCGGACCTTGCCCGTCACCGTCATGGGGAACGAGTCGACGAACATGATGTGGTGCGGGATCTTGAAGTGGGCGATCTGGCCACGACACCACTCCTGCAGCTCCTCGGCCTCGAGCGACTCGCCCGTCTCGAGCTGCACCCAGGCCGCGATCTCCTCGCCGTACTTCAGGTCCGGCACCCCGATGACCTGTGCATCAGCGATCGAGGGATGCGTGTAGAGGAACTCTTCAATCTCGCGGGGGTAGATGTTCTCGCCACCGCGAATGATCATGTCCTTGATCCGGCCGACGATGTTCACGTAGCCGGCGTCGTCCATCGTGGCCAGGTCGCCCGAGTGCATCCAGCCGTCGGCATCGATCGACTCGGCCGTCTTCTCGTCGTCGTTCCAGTAGCCGAGCATCACGTGCGGACCACGGGTGCAGTACTCGCCACTCTCGCCTCGGGCCACCGTCTCCCCCGTCTCGGGGTCGATGATCTTCGACTCGACATGCGGAAGCACCCGACCGACCGTCGAGACCCGCAGCTCCACCGAGTCGGTCGTGCTGGTCTGGGTCGACACCGGGCTGGTCTCGGTCTGGCCGTAAGCGATCGTCACCTCCGACATGTTCATTTCGTCGATCACCCGCTTCATGACTTCGATCGGGCACGGAGAGCCCGCCATGATCCCGGTCCGCAGCGACGACAGATCGGTCGAGGCAAGGGAATCGTGACCCAGCTGCGCGATGAACATGGTGGGCACGCCGTAAAGCGACGTGCAGCGTTCTGCGCCAACCGTCTCGAGCACCGCCGCCGGGTCGAACGTGGGGCACGGAATCACCATGGTCGACCCGTACACGGCACATGCCAGGTTGCCCATGACCATTCCAAAGCAGTGGTAGAAGGGCACCGGAATGCAGACGCGATCCGTCTCGTCGTAGTCGCACTGCAGGCCGAGGAAGTTGGCGTTGTTCAGGATGTTGTTGTGGCTGAGCGTGGCGCCCTTGGGGAAGCCCGTCGTGCCCGACGTGTACTGGATGTTGATCGGGTCGTTCGGTTGCAGCGACGCCGCGCGGGCGGCGAGCTGTTCGTCGCTCACGTCGCTGCCGGCGGCGAGCAGGTCGGCCCAGTCGCCGGTGTCGAAGCAGATCGTGCGCTCAAGCGTCGGCACCCGTGGCGCCACTTCGTCCACCATCGCCTTGTACTCGGAGGTGAGGTAGGCGGTGCGGGTGACGAGCAGCCGCGCCCCCGACTGCGTCAGCGCATACTCGAGCTCGTTCGTCCGGTACGACGGGTTGACGTTGACCTGCACGGCGCCGATGCGGGCGGTCGCGAACTGGATGTAGATCCACTCGGCGTAGTTCGGGCTCCACATGCCGACACGATCGCCGGCCTCGATGCCGAGCCCCATGAGCCCACGGGCGACCTCGTCGACGGTGGAACGGAACTCCGTCCAGGTCTGACGGATGCCCTGGTGAGGAACGACGAGCGCCTCTCGATCAGGGAACCGCTCGACGGTCGCATCGAGCACGTTGCCGATCGTGTCGTCGATGAGCACCACATCGGTGCTCCCGTGGTCGTGTGCCAACGCCATGCGTCCCCCTCGGTTGTCCCCTTGCTGCAAACCGTACCGCGAGCGCCTCGCAGCCGCCCAGCGGCTCAGCAGCTCAGGGCCAGATGTCGCCGATGGTGTAGCCGGCCGGGAACGGATCTGTGGGGTCGAGGACGTACTCGGCGAAGCCGGTGATCCATCCCTGCCCGCCGATCTCCGGAACCACGGCCGGGATGCCGGCCACCGTCGTCTCCTCCTGGATCCGCCCGGTGAACGTGGTGCCGAGCGGGCCCTCGTGCACGAACTCCTCACCCACGCCCAGCTCCCCACGTGCATGGAGGACCGCCATCTTCGCCGACGTCCCGGTTCCGCACGGGCAGCGATCGAGCGCGCCGCCCCAGGTCTCGGGCCGGTCCCAATCGAGCTCGCCGGTCGCCACCGTCACGGCGTTTCGTCGATGCGCTCCAGCGACGCTCGGAGCGCCGGACAGCTGCGAGATGGTGGGCCCGGTCAGCTCCGGATGGATCGGATGCGCCACCGGAACCTGCTCGTGGGTTGCGACACGGATCATCTCGCTCACTCGCGCGATCTCCGCGCCGTTGTCGGCATCCAACGACACGCCGAGCGCATCGGCATCGGCGATCGCATAGAACATCCCGCCCCAGGCGATGTCGACCATGACCTCCCCGAGTGTCGGCACCTGCACCGGCACGTCGAGGTGCAATACGAACGCCGGGACGTTCCGGAAGTTGACCCGCGTGACCTTCCCGTCGGCGCAGTCCGCACGTACGCCAATCAGTCCGGCCGGGGACTCCAGCACGAGCTCGGTGACCGGTTCGACCATCGGCACGATGCCCGTCTCGAGCAACGCCGTCGTCACACAGATCGTGTTGCTGCCCGACATCGGCGGATACTCGGTCTGCTCCATGATGATGAACCCGGCATCGGCGGCCGGGTCGGTCGGCGGAACGATCACGTTGCAGCACAGGCCGGGATACCCGTTCGGCTCACGGAGCATGCGCAGCCGGATGTCGTCGGCGTTCGCCTCCATCCACTGCATCTTCTCGAGCATCGTGTCGCCCGGAAGATCCGGCACCCCGGCGGTGATCACCCGGCCGGGTTCGCCCTCGGCATGGACGTCGACAGCGGTCAGACGATCGATGAACTCGCGCATCAGGCTACGCTACCGCCGGCGCGAGGCCGGGCCGGGACGGGCCGCCCAAGCGTCGACCGGCTTACTGCACCGGTTCGTCGTTGCGCACCCACACCGTGCGCTGCGGGAACGGAATCTCGATTCCTTCCTCGTCGAACGCCTTCTTGATGCGGGCCCGAATCAGCCGGGCCACCGCCCATTGTTCCGCCGGCTCGGTCCGCACCGTCGCACTGATGACGACCGCGCTCTCGCGGAACGCCTCGACCCCCAGCACCTCTGGCTCCTCGGTGATCGTCGCCTCCTGCCGATTCTCCTGCCAGATCTCGTCGAGCACCCGCTTGATCACCAGCGATGCCTTGTCGACGTCGGTGTCGTAGGCAACCTCGAACTCCATCCGCGACTTCGAATACAGCTGCGAGAAGTTGCCGACCCGCTGGATCTCGCCGTTGGGCACGACCCACATCACGCCACCCACGTCCCGCAGGCGGGTCGTCCGCAGACTGACTTCCTCGACGGTGCCGACAGCTTCGCCCAGGTCAACGACATCCCCGACGCCGTAGTGATCCTCGACGATCACGAAGATCCCGGCGAGGAAGTCCCGTACGACGGACTGCGCACCGAAGCCGATGGCGATGCCGGCCACACCGGCGCTCGCAATCAGCGGCGCCAGGTTGATCGACAGCTCCCCCAACACGAGGAACGTGGCCACCGTCCACACCACGATGGACACGACGCTTCCGAGGACGTCGCCGAGGGTCAACGCCCGCTGCTTCGACCGCTTCTCCTGCTCGTCGAGCATCGCAAGCCGACGCACGCTTCCCCAGACCGGACTGGACTCCTCGTCCTTCGCCCGGATGCCACGCTCGGCGACCTCCTCGGCAAATCGTTCGACGATCTGGCGGCCGATCCGCGATGCGAACCACGCAAGCACGAGGATGACCAGGATGCGCAGCGGCGCATCGAGCGTCCAGTCCACCACTCGGGTGAAGGTCTCGTTGCCGGTCCATTCGAAGACCTGTTCGCAGACGAGCCTCGGCTCCTCACCACAGGCGTCAGTCAGGGTCACGGCGCTCCTTCCCGCAGTTGCGTCTCCACATCTTTGCCGGGGCATGCGACGTCGCCGGGGACCGTCTCGCAGATTCACGTCGGCATGCTCAGGCCACCGTGCGTGCTCGTCTATCGTCAGTTCCGCCGCCCACCCGACGGAGCCCGCCATGAGCGACATCACCGACACCCAGAGCAACTGGCTGTCCGAGGACGAACTGGCCACGATGCGGGGCAAGATGCCCGTCATCTACATCAACGCGATCCCGGTCCTGACGGACGATCTTGGCATCGTCACGCACATCGGGCTGCTGCTGCGGCTCGGCGCCGATGGGTCGGTCAACCGCGAAATCGTCGCCGGACGCATCCTCTACGGCGAGCGCGTGCGCGATGCCCTCCTTCGCCACTTGGAGAAGGACCTCGGCCCGCTGGCCCTGCCGCGCATCCCGCCGTCGCCCCAGCCGTTCACGGTCGCCGAGTACTTCCCCAACCCGGACATCACCGGCTTCCACGATCCGCGACAGCACGCGGTGAGCCTCGCCTACGTCGTCCCGGTCGAGGGCGACTGCGAACCGAGCCAGGACGCGCTCGATCTGGTCTGGCTCCGTCCAGATGAGGTCGTCAGCCCGACCGTTGCCGCCGAGCTCTCACCGGGACACGAGAAGCTCGTGCGTCGGGCCCTCGCCCACGTCGGACGACTGCCCTAACTCCCAACGCGATCGGTCACGCCAGGCCGGCGTCACGGCCTGTCATGGGCGGGCTTCACTTTCCAACGCGATCGGTCACGCCAGGCCGGCGTCACGGCCAGTCATGGGCGGGCTTCACTTTCCAACGCGATCGGTCACGCCAGGCCGGCGTCACGGCCTGTCATGGGCGGGCTTCTGTTTCCTGTTCGCGCTCGGTTCGCCGGTTGCGTCGCGAGCGAGGTCTTGCGTCAGATTTCGCGGCGCTTCATGAGGTCGCGGAGCATGTCGGCGAACGGGCCGCCGAGCTCGGGATGGTCGAGACCGATCTCGACCTGCGCCCGAAGGAAGTCGAGCTTCTGTCCGGCATCCCAACTGCCGGTGTCGCCGACCGTGCCGTAGAGGCCGCTGCCACCGTCGCCGGCGATCATCGCCATGGCGTCGGTGAGCTGGATCTCGTTGCCCACACCCGGCGTCACCTGATGGAGGTGCTCGAAGATGTCGGCGGTGAACAGATAGCGACCCATCACGGCCAGGTTCGACGGTGCCACGTCGGCCGCCGGCTTCTCGACGATGTGGGGGATCTTCACGACGCCCTCAGACACCGGCTCGGCAGCCGCGCATCCGTAGCTGGAGATCTCCTCCATCGGAACCTCGCGGAGGGCCACGACCGAGCTGCCGGTCTCCTGGTAGGCGTCGACCATGGCCTGCACGGTCTGGCCGCCGTTGCACATGATCTCGTCCGGCAGGAGCACCACGAACGGCTCGTCGCCGATGTGCTGCTCGGCCTGGAGCACCGCATGACCCAGTCCCAGCGGCTCACCCTGACGGGTGAAGTGGAACTTCGCCATGTTGGTGATGTCGATGATCTCCTGCAGCGGTCCGGTCTTGCCCTTGCGCTCCAACAGGGTTTCCAGCTCGAAGTTGCGATCGAAGTGATCCTCGAGCGCCTTCTTGGCCGTGCCCGTGATGATGAGCACATCCTCGATGCCAGCCTCGACGGCCTCCTCCACCACGTACTGGATCGCCGGCTTGTCGACGATGGTCAGCATTTCCTTGGGCTGCGACTTGGTCGCGGGCAGGAAGCGGGTACCCAAACCGGCTGCCGGGATGACGGCTTTGCGAACTGGAGCTGGCATTTCGGGGAGACCTCCGAGAGAAACGAACAGAGAACCATCGGCGCATTCGCGGAATCCTGAAGGATTCGTTGCCTGTCAGCGAACGGTGTTCTCGCTCCCGCTCACGAGCCTCTTGATGTTCGCACGATGGCGCAACAGGATCAGACCACTGACCACGAATGTGGCGATGAGCTCGATCCAGTGTTGGTATCGGAAGATCACCAGGAGCGGCATCAGGACGGTGATGACCAGCGAACCGACCGATGCGGTTCGGGTCTGACGAACCAGCACGAGGAACAGTGCGACCAGCGGCAAGCCGATCCAGGGGAACAGCGGGAAGGACCCGCCCGCACCCGTCGCCACACCCTTGCCGCCGCGGAGAAAGCGGGCGAACGGGAGGATGTGGCCAGCGGTGGCCGCCACCCAGACCACGGCGGCCCACCGTCGGTCCAACACCAGAAGGGTGAGGAACACGGGGATGAACCCCTTCGCCGCGTCGACGAAGAACGTGAGCAGGCCGTAGGCGGCCCCGGAGGTCCGGTACACGTTGGAGGCCCCGGGGTTGCCGGAACCCTCCTTCGAATGATCGTGCCCCGAGAGCATCCCGATGATGCGTGCGGTCGGAAAGCTGCCCGCGAAGTACCCCGCGACGATCAGGAGCAGACCTATGAGGGGTTCGGACACCGCATCATGTTACGCCGAAGCCGCCGAACTGTCGGAACGACACGTCCCGGCGGGAACACGGTCGCCCGGGTTGTTGTTGCACAGCTTCGGTTCGATACTGCTTTGGTGGCTCCGCCGGACGGATCGGACCCACACGAAGCACACAGGGACAGACCAGACATGCCTACCTATCAGTACCGATGCAGCAACTGCGGTGAGGAATTCGAGAAGGTCCAATCATTCTCCGACGACTCGACCCCGAAGTGCCCGGGTTGCGGCACCCGCTCGAAGAAGAACATCTCCAAGATCTTCAGCGCCGTTGGCATCAGCTTCAAGGGCGACGGCTTCTACAAGAACGACCACGGCAAGAAGGGCAGTTCCTCGGGATCCTCCTCGTCGAGTTCCTCGTCCGACTCGGGCTCGTCCGACTCCAGCTCGACGAAAGATGCGGGGTCGAAGAAGGATTCGAGCTCGAAGAGCTCCTCGAGCTCCGACTGACTCGCTCATCTGACGGCCAGCGACACACGCCCGGCTGACCGAGCCGTCACCACGTTCGCCACCACATCCTGTGCAACCGCAAGTGTGATGGTTTCGTCGTTGGCATCGACGACCACGGCGGCGGGCCGTAGCGCAACCGATCGGCCTTCCGGGTCGAAGGGGTCGGCCACCAGGATCACGTCGACCAGATCGCCGATGTGAACGATGGGCGTGGTTGCGTCCACCGGGATCCCGATCGCACGGGTGTCGGCCGGAACCTCGAGCCTGCCCGCCCGCATCGAGGCGACGTGGCGGGACACCAGCACCTCCCCCGGGTACAGGGGAACGACGACGAGCTCGTCGTCCGCCGGAACCTGCCGCAGCGCGTCGTCGGGAACGGCCGCTGTTGGCATCGCCTGAACGGTCAGCTCGAGATCGCCAACCCGATCCCCGGCCGCAGCCGCTTCCGCCACGACGACCACGTCGACCGTCTGCCCCCACCGTTCCAGCGCAAGACGGGCCTCCTGCTGCTCCGAAGTGAGAACCACCGCAACGGCGAGGATGAGACCCGCGCCGACGACGCGCCGGAGCAGGCGGTGACGTACGGCGACTGCCCGTAGCCGGGCGACACGGAGACGGATCGGAAACGGCACGATCAACCGTCCGCTTCGCCGACGCCGGGGCGATCCGGATCGACGGGAACCACTTCGTACAGAACGCATGATGCGTGACCTTCGGGTGACGCGACACGGGGGAAGTGTTCAGAAGATCCTAGTCACCGGCAAAGCGTGGTGCGTCGGGTGCCGGGTGCCGGTCGTTCAGCGTGCGTACTCGGCGAGGTCGCCGGGATAGTTCGGGTGGCCGTAGAGGTCGGAATCGTCGACCTCGAACACACGGGCGATCGCCGCCGCCTCCCATGCCCAGTACCCGACGTAGTCGGTGCCTGCGATGTGCGTGTCGTACCACCAGGCCCGACGCTCGCCGCCGTGGGCCTCGTACCACTCGTCTTCGATGTAGCGGACGAGTCGATCTCGTGCGGCCCCGGGACGACCGCCGATCGCATGCTCGATGATCTCGAACAGACCGCCGTGCCACTCCGGCAATTGGAGTGTCCGTGATCGGTTGGAGCTCGGGGCGAGGCGTGCAAGGCAGAGGTCGGCGACCATGTCGTCCAACCCGTCGCGTTCACGAAGGAAGCCGAGCACGGTCGCCGCCTCGACGTCTTGGAAGAGGGCCGCCAGCGCACACAGCTGGATGGCCTCTTCCGCGGGCTTGTCGAAACCGTGGGTGAGCAGCGCGGCGCGCCCGCGCACCAGGGCGGAGAAGGCCGGCGCCAGGAGCCGAACGGGTTCCCCCAACGAATAGCGGGCGAAGAACGAGCGAAGTTCGGACTTCCAGACATGCACCTGCACCTGCGGGGCCTGACGGGTGGCGTGCTTCCCGGGGCCGACGAGGCCGCTCAACCGGACACGTGACTCGGCCTCGACTGCGATCAGGTTGAGGAAATACGCCTGGGAGCGGTTTCTGTCGCGAAGTTCCCACGCATCATCGGGCTGGTACTCGGTCCAGGATCGAGCATCACCGGACCAGGATTCCCGTTCACCGAACAACCGCCGCAGTGCCATGAAACCACTGTATGTGGCCACTTCTCATCCGTCGAATACATTCAGCGGTTGTCGGAATGGGTCGAAAAGCTCTCCCCGACCGGGCGCACGAGTGGCACCCTCGGGACATGGACTCCTCCACGACGTACGACCTCCGACAGCTGACTGCGGCAGCCATCGAGCGAGGCGATCATGCCAGCGCGGCCGACATGATCGCCACGATGTTCGCCATGAACCCGAACGACGCGAACGCGCACCGTCAGTGGGCTCGGTTGCTCCTTGCCAAGAACGACGTCGACAGCGCCGTCGAATCCATGCGGCAGGCCGCCGAGCTCGCACCGCTCGACCCCTCCATGCGAGTCGAGTTGGCGCAATTGCTGATTCAGCGGGCCAGTCGAGAGCACACGCACTTCCGGGATCGTACGTGGAAGGCGGCACGGGCCGAAGCGCACCGTGCGATCGCCATTCAGTCCAACCACGAGGGCGCCCACCGACTGATCGACTGGATCGATGAACAACGGCTGGTCGACTCCATCACGACCGCAGATCGCACGCCGCAGGTGATGCTCGAGCGGACCACGCCGGCTCGCGAGTTCAAGATGCCGAACACCACGGCGAGGATGGCCAACAACCACGCCATCCTGTGGGCGGTCGCCGTCCTCGTGCTGTTCTCGCTTCTGGTTCTCCGGCTCACCTGAGCCGAGCGATCGATCAGATCGCGCCGACGGCGAGCAGGACGAACGCAAGCACGCCCACGGCCACGCGGTACCAGCCGAAGATCTCGAAGCCCTTCTCGTTCAGCCAGGTCACCATCCACTTGACTGCGGCCATCGCCGAGACGAAGGCGACAAACAGTCCGATGAGCGGCGTCGTCCAGCCGAAGGTGTCGATCAGCTGATCGCCGCCCTGCAGGCCTTCATACGCCGTGGCGGCCGATAGCGTGATCAGACCGAGCAGGAAGCTGTACTCCACGGCGGCTCGAAGTGACAGTCCGACCAGCACGGCGGCGATGATCGTGATCATCGAACGGCTGACGCCCGGCCACATGGCGATCGCCTGCATCACACCGATGATGGCGGCCTGACGAGTGGTGATCGTCGCCAACTCTTCGCCGACCTTGTCGAACCAGCCTCGCCGTGAGAGCACGAGAATCACGATGCCGCCGGCGATCCACGCAGCGGCGATCGGCCCGACGCCGAACAGCCGAGCCTTGATGGTGTCCTCGGCCGGCAGGGCGATGGCCACCGTGATGGCGAACGAGATGATGACGGCGATCAGAATGCGGCGGCCGTCGGCGTCACGGCCGAGCAACCCGTCGAGCATCTGACGAAGTCGACCCCAGTAGAGGAACACGACGGCGATGATCGCGCCGAGCTGAATGCAGATGGCGTAGGTCTCGATCGCTTCTTCGACGGCTGGGGATTCGTCGAGGCCGAGGAGCGTGTTGGTGACGAGCAGATGACCGGTCGACGAGACCGGCAGATACTCGGTGAGTCCTTCGACCAGACCGAGGATGACCGCCTCGAGAACAGACAGCTCCGAACCGGAGGAGTCCTGGAAGGCGGCGCCGGCGGGGGTGGCCCACAGGACGGTGACGATCATCGCAACGACCGCAGCCGGCCAGGCGCGACGCGTCGAGGGCTGAGAGAGCATGTTCACAGTGTTCCTTCGGCTTCCGAACGAGGACGTAAAGGTCAGGCGCCGCTGAGCGACACATCGCCGATGGCGATCGGGACGGCACCGGAGCCGCCCGGCTGCCACTCGACTTCATCGCCGACGGCAACGATGTCGGTCAGCATCTTCTGGAGCGTCGAGGCGATGGTGGCCTCGCGCACGGGCTCCGCCAGAGAGCCGTTGCGAATCATCAAGCCTTCGGCCCCGACCGAGAAGTCGCCAGAAATGCCGTTGACGCCCGAGTGCAGACCACTCATCGACGTGACCAACAATCCGTTGTCGACCGACGCAATCACGTCGGCCAGAGAACCCGACCCGGGCGTCATGACGATGGCGTGGGCGCCGACACCGGGTGACGACCGATAGCCACGCACGGCGTTTGCCGTCGTGCCCTCTCCGGACCGTCGACCCGTGTACGTGTTGTGCTGGAATCCGCCCAGCACGCCGGCCGAGATGAGCTCGATGGGACGACAGGTCTGCCCCTCCGAGTCCACGGACGTGGCGCCGAACGAACGGGCATCGGTCGGGTCGTCGGTGACGGTGAGCAGCGGCGACGCGATCTGTTCGCCCACACGGTCGAGGAAGGGTGTCCGGCCCTTCAGCATTCGCTCACCGTTGAGCATGCCCACCGTGATCCCGATGATGCTGGCGGCCATCCGCGGCTCCAGCACGATGGTGAGGCGCTGCGAGTTCGGCTGGGTGGCACCGAGCAGGCGCGTGGCCCGCTCGACGGCGTCCTGCGCGGCAACCTCGATGTCGAGGAGTTCCGGGCCGAAGTTCACGTCGTAGCCGCCGGCGATCTGCGTTTCGTCGCCGTCCATGGCGAGCGCCGAAACGGAGACGTGCGCCCCCGTGCCACGGTCGGTTGCCCGGACGCCGGTCGAGGTGGCCAGCGCCATCTCCCCCGAGCTGTCGCTGTAGGTGGAGGTTCGAATGCCGGTGACCCGTGGGTCGATCCCGAGCGTGCGGGCCTCGAGGTCGATTGCCATCTGGACCTTCTGCTCGGTCGGCATCGTGGCAACCGATTCGTTCCAATGGTCGTGCACGATCGGCGTGCCGCCATCGGGTTCGGCGAGCGCAACCCACTCGTCCGCCTCGGAGAACGTGAGGTTGTCCCGCGCCTCCTGCAGCGTTTCGGCGATGACGTCCTCGTCAAGCGTGCCGGCATGGGCGAACCCGACCCGGCCGTCCACGATCACGCGGATGCCGATGCCCGCCGACGATGCCGACGTGAACGATTCGACCTCGCCACCGTACGCCTTCACTTCGGTCGAGCTGCCTCGGGAGACGTAGGCCTCCAGCTGCTCGCCCGGCTGGGCAGTGTTCACGACTTTTTCCGCAATCTGGAGCAACGTGGTCATCGCCGCCAGCCTACGATCTCCAGACATGTCATGGTGGTTGTGGATCCTTGTCGTCGTCGGTGTCTTCCTCATCGGCGTGTTCATCCACGACGTGACACAGAAGAAGCATGCGATCCTTCGCAACTTCCCGATCGTCGGCCACCTTCGCTACCTGCTGGAGAAGGCCGGCCCGGAACTTCGTCAGTACATCGTTGCCGACAACGACGAGGAACGGCCGTTCTCCCGCGACGAGCGACGCTTCGTGTATGCGACAGCAAAGCAGCAGAACTCGTACTTCGGCTTCGGTACCGACAACGACATCACGAAGCCCGGCTACGTGCTGCTCCGCCATCACGCCTTCCCCCACCCCGAGCCCGAGCACCCCGACGACCTTCCCATGCGCAAAGTGATGGGCGAATGGCGGGGTCGCACCCACGCCCACGCACCGACCTCGGTGGTCAACATCTCGGCGATGAGTTTCGGCTCCCTCTCCGGAGCCGCCGTCGAAGCGATGAACCGCGGCGCGGCGATGGCCAACTGCGCCCACAACACCGGCGAAGGCGGGATCTCGGCCCATCATCGCCACGGTGGCTCACTGATCTTCCAGCTCGGCACCGGATACTTCGGCGCCCGAAACCCGGATGGCAGCCTGAGCATCGACCGGATGCTCGAGTCGATGGAAGGCGCCAAGGTCGAGGCGATCGAACTCAAGCTGAGCCAAGGCGCGAAGCCCGGCCTCGGTGGCGTGCTGCCCGGCAGCAAGGTCACACCCGAAATCGCGGCCGCCCGCGGCGTCGAAGTCGGCGTCACCGTGAACTCGCCGGCCCGACACCGCTCGTTCGACGACGTGAAAGGCCTCATCGACACGGTCGAGCGGATCGCCGATGCCTCAGGTCTGCCCGTGGGCATCAAGTCGGCCGTCGGTCAGATGCAGTTCTGGCGGGAACTGTCGGACGAGATGGCAGCCTCCGGGCGGGGCCCGGACTTCATCGCCATCGACGGCGGCGAAGGCGGAACCGGCGCCGCACCGCTGCCGTTCTCCGACCACGTGGCGCTGCCGTTCCGCCAAGGATTCGCCGAGGTGTACCGCACCTTCGCCGGGGTCGGCCTCAACGACAAGATCACGTTCATCGGTGCCGGCCGCCTCGGCCTCCCGACCGAGGCGATGGTGGCCTTTGCGCTCGGCGCAGACGGCATCGCCGTCGCCCGCGAAGCCATGTTGGCCGTCGGCTGCATTCAGGCGCAGAAGTGCCACACCGGTCACTGCCCCACCGGCGTCGCCACCCAGCAGAAGTGGTTCATCCGCGGCCTCGATCCGACCGACAAGGCCGCTCGGGTCGCCAACTACATCGCCGGGCTCCGCCATGAACTGATCCGTCTGTCCAACGCGATGGGCGCCGCCCATCCGACGCTCGTGGATCCGGCCGCCGTCGAGATCCGGCTGGGGGCAAACGAGCACATCCCGATCCGCGAGCTGTTCCAGTACGGTCCGTCTGCGTGACTCGAAACGTCCTCGTCGTCATGAGCGACGAGCACCAGGCACGAGCTCTCGGCTGCGCCGGGCACCCGCTCGTCCAGACCCCGCACCTGGACGCCCTCGCCGCCGGCGGAACCCGGTTCGATCGGTGCTGGACGCCGTCACCCATCTGCGTCCCGGCACGCGCCGCGTTCGGCACGGGCCGCTGGGTCCACGACATCGGCGCCTGGGATTCCGTCCAGGCGTGGACCGGCGAACCAGCCGGTTGGACGCACGCCATGCGCAACGCAGGCCACCAGGTGATGTCGTTCGGAAAGCTGCACCACCGATCCGCGGCCGACGACGACGGCTTCACCGACCGCATCCAACCCATGTTCATCGCCGGCGGAGTCGGATGGCTCCAGGGACTCCCCCGTCGGGACCCACTGCCGTATCCCGAAGCGGCGGAGTTGGCCGACGAGGTGGGATCCGGAGAGACGACCTACACCCGCTACGACCGTCGAATCACCGACGCAGCCGTCGACTGGCTCTCCGCCCGAAGCGACGACAGTCCCCCGTGGGTCGCCTTCGTCTCGCTGGTCGCTCCCCACTACCCGCTCTCCGCACCGGACGAATTCACCGACCGGATCCCCCTCGCCGAGGTCCCGCCGCCCGAGATTCCTCTGGTCGAGGCGTCGAACCCTGCGGTCGAGGCGATGCGGCAGTACTTCCGCTACTGGGCCGGTTTCGACGAGGAGCGAACGCGAGAAGCCCGCCGCGCCTACTTCGCCCTCTGCGCATGGATGGACCACAACGTGGGCCGCGTGCTCGCCGCACTCGACGCTTCAGGCCAACGCGACGACACGCTCGTCGTCTACACCTCTGACCACGGCGAACTCCTCGGCAACCGGGGGCTGTGGGCCAAGTCGTTCATGTACGAGGACTCGGTGGCCGTGCCGATGATCCTCAACGGGCCGGACGTTCCCGCCGGTCGGGTGGTCGACACCGCCGTCAACCTGATCGATGTTGCGCCAACCATCCTCCACACCGCCGGCATCGACCACACCCTGCCCGGGCGGCCGCTCCAGCAACTGGCGACCGAACCCGACGACGTCGATCGGCCCGCCTTCAGCGAATACCACGACGGCGGGTCGGTCACCGGATCGTTCGCGGTCCGGACCGGCGAATGGAAGTACGTCCATCACGTCGACCACGCACCAGAGCTCTACAACGTGGCCGACGACCCCGACGAACTGGTCGACCTCGGAACCTCGGCGAAGGCCAGCACCGAACGGGACCGCGCCGAAGAGGCGCTCCGGTCCATCGTCGATCCGGAGGCCGCCAACCAGCGGGCGTTCGCCTCGCAGGAGGCGCTCATCGAGGCCCACGGCGGCATCGACGGGCTCCGCAACGCCTTTCGCTTCAACCACACCCCGGTCCCCGACTGACCCGCAAAACGGGCGAAGCCCGGGCCAGCGGCCCGGGCTTCGCTACGAACCTGTCGGTTGTTTTCAGCCGACGGGGATCCGGCGCCACTCGACGTTGTTGGCGTAGTTCTCCATCTCCCACGACTCGAGCGCAGCCATCTCTTCGTCGGTCGGGTCGCGGCCTTCCTCTTCGAACGCCCAAAGCTCGGCGGGCGGCTCGGTCCAGGTCTCGGTCCGAACGAGGACTTCATCGTCGCCGACGGCAGCGATGCTCGTCCACGAGTTGCTCTCCCAGTCCGTGTCGTAGGCCTCGAGCAGCTCCCACGAAACGCCGTCGGCACTGAACCACAGCTCGGTGCGTCGCGGCGGCTCTTCCCAGTCGGTGCTGAAGTCGGGTTCGAAGCTCGACTCGTAGGCGGCCTCGAAGTTCTCGTTGCCGAAGGCGACGAGGTCGTCGCCGGTGGCCGGGTCCAGGAAGGTCACGACGGTGTCGAACGAGGACTCGTCGAATCGCACGACCCCGTCGATCACGCCACCCTCGGGCGGCTCGTTCACAATGCCGGGCACCTCGTGCACGACCGAACCATCCGGCGCGGTCAGGATCATCACGTCGTCCTCGAACACGATCTCCAGCTGGTAGCCGTCGGATTCGACGAGCAGCACCTCCGGCCCGAAGAACTCATCCGGATACGGCTCCGTGCTGCCATCGAGCGACACGGCAACGCCGGCCGGACCGGCAAGCGGCATGCCGTAGGCGCCGAACAGCTCCGTGCCGATGCTCGCTTCGTTCCAGGTGGCGCCAAGATCGCTGGTCGTCCAGACCACGACGGAGGCGTTCGCCTGATCCCAGTGGCTGCCGGTGGCGATGATCAGATCACCGGAGCTCGCCAGACCCTGCACGTCGAGCTCGGAGCCCAACGAGGTGGTCTCGCTCCAGGCGGCACCGTCGGTCGATGCCAGCGAGATGGTCGATCCGCTGGTCCAGTCATTGACGATGGTCATGAACCCGGCGTCTGTACCGGCGATGGAGGAGGCCCAACCTTCGACGGGAAGCGCCGTCTGGGTGAGGGCGCCCGTCACCGGGCCGCTCAGCACCACCGGGGCGACCGGTTCTGGCTCCTGGCTGTAGCCATCGAGGATGGCGGCGTGGATCGGATCGCCGGGCTCGAGGCGGAACAGCTCCTCCGAGCCAGGCTCGACATCGAACCCGTCACCGAAGTACTCCTCCTCGAGCGCCATGCGCTCTTCGTCCGTCTCTGCGGCCTCCATCTTCGCTTCGAACTCCATGTAGAAGGCCTCCTGTGCCTCCCAGTCGCAGCTCATCACGATGATGGGATCGTTCGGACCGTCGACGCGGGCGCCGCAGTAGTTCTCCATGTCCGCTGGGGTGAGCAGACCGGCCTCGAACAGCACCTGCGTCTCGTCGATGTAGGCCGGTTCGACCTGCACGAGGATTGCGACCGTGTCGCCGCTGGTGGCCATACCCGCAATGTGGCTGAATCCGCCTTCCTCGACGGCAACATCCGGAAGGTCGGCAAGATCCCAGTTCTCCAGATCTGCGGACGTCGCGAGCTGGCGGGTCGGCGACTCCTGGTGACCGAAGAACATGGCTTCTTCGTCAGCCTCGTCGTACACAGGCCAGACCTCGAGCACGGCCACGTAGCCGCCCGAGTACTCGGACAGACCCACCAGGTTGGCGTCCTGCGGGAGACCGACGATCGGCGTCGACGCCCACTCGGTGCCATCCTCCGAACGGGAGATGGCCATGCCGTCGGGGCCCCAACCGATCGACACGAAGCCGTCAGCGGTGTGGATGATGTTGTTCGGTCCGCCAAAGCCGATGGCGGAGTCGGCAGCGAACTCCGTCACCATCGCCTCGTCTTCCATCGCTTCTTCCTCGGCCTCGACGGCGTCGGTTTCCTCGTCGGCCGGAGCTTCGGTCGCCTCGCCGGCGTCGTCCTCCGATTCCTCGGCCTCGGTTGTCTCTTCGACGACTTCGGCGTCGGGCGCAGCCACGTCCACCTCGGTCGGCTCGTCCTGCGCGTTGGCAGCGAAGAATGCCCCAACCACCGCAACGACGAGAACGGCAATCGCGCCCCCAAGCATCAACCCTGTTCGAGGCGCCGCGGGTGCCGCCGGCACCACGTCAATCTCTGGCGTCTCGTCCACAGAATCCTGTCCACCACTCATCTGCAATCCTTTCGTTGTGACCGTGCGGTACCGCCTGCACAGCCGGTCCCCATGATCGTTACACGTTCCGTCGGCTGATCTGGTTCCCGAAATGATCAGATTTCTTCGCCAATGTCCTCATTCCAGAGTTCCGGACGCTCGGCGATGAAGCTGGCCATGAGGTCTTTGCACGTGGCGTCGTCGGCCATCACGAGCTCCACGCCGCGGGAACGGACGTAGTCCTCCGGCCCCTGAAACGTGTCGTTCTCGCCGATGACGATCCGCGGAATGCCGTACAGAAGGGACGTTCCCGAGCACATGTCGCACGGGGACAACGTGCTGTACAGCGTGGCCCGGGCGTAGGAACTGGCGGGAAGCCGGCCGGCGTTCTCGAAGCAGTCCATCTCGGCATGCAGGATCGGTGAGCCCTTCTGCACCCGCTGATTGTGGCCACGGCCGACGATCTCACCATCGACCACCAGCACGGAGCCGATCGGGATGCCACCGGCGTCGAGTCCGGCCCGGGCTTCGTCGATCGCCGCATCGAGGAATCGTCGGTCATCGGGGGTCATCGCCGGTGTCTCCTTCGCCCATAGGGAACTGCGGAACCCGTTGCGAGCGAGGCAACGAGCGCCGTCCAGCCGGTCTGGTGGGATGCCCCCAACCCCCGGCCGGTATCGCCATCAAAGTACTCGTGGAACAGGAGCCGGTCTTCCCATTCTCCCCCGGGGCCGTAGAGCGGATGCTCCGGCATCGCCGGGCGCAGCCCGTCCGGCCCGGGAACGAACAGCGTCGTGAGGCGCTCGGCCAGGAGGTCGGCCACGGCGCCGATGGGAATCTGCTCGCCGCTGCCCTTGGGAAACTCGACGGTGAGCGATCCGCCGGACCAGAAGTGGAAGCGGCGCAACGACTCGATGAGGAGATAATTGAGCGGGAACCACACCGGACCGCGCCAGTTGGAATTGCCACCGAACAGGCCGGTCATGGATTCGCCCGGTTCGTAGCCGACAGAGAACTCGGCTCCGTCCACATTGAGGACGTACGGCTCCTCCGCATGAACCTTGGACAGCCCCCGCACACCGTGAGGCGAGAGGAACTCGTCCTCGTCCAGGACGCGTTCCAAGAGTCGGCACAGCCGTTCCGGGCTGACCAGGGAGAACATGATGTCCCCGGCGTCGTTCTCGTGCATGTGCCGGCTGAGCTCGGTCTTGTTGTTCCGGAACCACTCGAGGTGCTCGGTGAAGTTCGGCATCTGTGCTCGCAGCGACGACGACAGCACGCGGGTGGCGAAGATCGGGATGAGCCCCACCATCGACCGCACCTCCACCGGGATCCGACGATCGCCGATGGTGAGCACGTCGTAGTAGAAGCCGTCGTCCTCGTGCCACAGTTCGCTCTCGTGCATCGCCGTGGAGATGTAGGCGAAGTGCTCCACGAATTTCGTGGCGAGGTCCTCGTAGGCCGGCCGTTCCGAGGTGAGGCGCAGGGACATGTCGAGGAGGTCGAGGCTGTACATGGCCATCCACGCTGTGGCGTCCGACTGTTCGAGCCGTCCCTTGCCGAGCCCTTCGGACCGGTTGAACGGACCGATGTTGTCCAGGCCGAGAAAGCCACCGTCGAAGAGGTTGTTGCCGTCGAGGTCCCGACGGTTCACCCACCAGGTGAAGTTCAACAGCAGCTTGTGCAGCACCCGCTCGAGGAAGTGCGTGTCCCAGCCGCCGTCCAGTTCGAACACCCGCAGCGCCGCCCAGGCGTGCACCGGCGGGTTGACGTCACTGAAGCTCCACTCGTACGCCGGGAGCTGGCCGTTCGGATGCTGGTACCACTCGCGGCCGAGCAGGTGGAGCTGCGCCTTCGCAAAAGCCGGGTCCAACAGCGACAGCGGCAGGCAGTGGAAGGCGGTGTCCCACGCGGCGTACCAGGGGTACTCCCACGTGTCCGGCATCGGGATCACGTCGGCGTTGTTCAGATGGCGCCAGTTGGTGTTCCGGCCGTTCCACCGGGAGGCCGGCGGAGGTGCCGGTGCCGCCGGGTCACCCTCCAGCCACTGTTCGACATCGAAGTGGTACCACTGCTTCGAAAAGAGCATGCCGGCGAGGGCACGGCGGGCCATCAGCGCGCGGCTCGGATCCAGCCCGTCGGGCAGCAGGTCGTCGTAGAACTCGTCGGCGTCGCGCTCACGCGCAGCCATCGTCTCGGCGAAGTCCTCGTCGAGGGGCTGCGCCGACGGAGCCAGTCGCAGACGGACCTCGGCCGACTCGCCCGGATCGAGTTCGAACCGGTACCAGAGACCGCTCTTCGTTCCGTGGCCCTCCGGGTTGACCGTGGCCTCGCCGTCGACGATGTGGCTGCCGATGCCGTTCTTCGGATACGGACCGGTGGGCTGCGACCCATCGAGGGCGGCGTGGTTGGTCTCGTTCTCGCAGAACAGCCGTTCAGCACCGGGGCTGCAGTTGAGGTGCAGCGTGCCCGTCCGGACTTCCTCGACGATCAGCCCATCGTGATCGGCGGCTGCACGAACCTCGGGTTTCGGGTCCGTCTCGCGCCCCCAGGACCAGCGATTACGAAACCAGAAGGTCGGCACCAAATGGACGGTGTCGCGCTCGGGTCCCCGGTTCGTGACGGTGACGCGGACGCACAGATCGTCGGCGTCCGCCTTTGCATGATCGACCTGCACGTCCCACCAGCCGTGGTCGAAGATGCCGGTGTCGAGCAGTTCGTATTCGCGGTCGGCGTAGCCGCGGCGGGCGTTCTCGGCGATGAGGGCGCCGTACGGAAAGGCCTGCTGGGGATAGGCATAGGCGATTCGCCCCCAGGAGTGGCTGGGCGTGGCATCGAGATACCACCACTCCTCCTTCGGGTCTTCTGCGTGATTGCCCTGATGGCCGTTGAGGCCGTAGAGCCGTTCCTTCAGGTGGTCGTCCCGGCCGTTCCAGAGCGACAACGAGAGACACCACCGCTGGTCCCGGTCGGAGAAGCCGGCGAGCCCATCCTCATTCCAGCGATAGGCGCGGAGGTGCGAGTGTTCGTAGGGGAAGGCGTTCCACGCATCGCCGTTGGCGCTGTAGTCCTCGCGGACGGTGCCCCACGCCCGCTCGGCGAGATACGGCCCCCACGCGGTCCAGGCTTGGTGGTCGTCGGCAAGTCGACGACGCTCGGTGGTGGTCATTGGCTCCAACCTAATCGGCGGTGCGGCAGGGCTGATGCAACCCGCTGGGGAATCGGCCGGCTACTCGGTGCGCAGCGCGATGGCGGGCGGTGCGGGTTCCTGCAAGCTCGAGGTCTGCGGGTTCGCACCGTTGCTCGTGGCCGAGTCGCAGGTGGCGAGCATCTCGCCCAGCGCCGCGCGGTCGGCTTCGCTCACGCCGAGGTTCCAGCGATGCAGCACATCGACCCAGTCCACCGCGTAGGCACACCAGGTGGACTCATTTGCGGGACGCCACGCGGCCGGACCCTGCGCCCGAGGGTTGTGGCCGGCTCCGGCCGAGACGACCTGGTAGACGGCGGGGTGCGCCGTGTCGGTCACGTAGGCCGTGCGCGTCTCGGGCGTCCAGGCGAACCCGCCTGCCGCCCACGCCAATTCGGCGCTGACGTGCAGCACGACCTCGGCGTCGATGGTCCGGCGGATCGTGCGACCGAGATACGGATCGGTCCAGCTGCCGGACGCGGGCACGCAGTCGAGCGTGTCTGCGAATTGCACCTCGATGGCGGAACGCTCGAGGAGCACCAGCTCGGTCTGGCTCAGGCAGCCCGTGTCGGGCGCCGTCCACTCGGCCGCGTCGAAGACGGGGGCCGGGTCGGGAGATTCGGGGATCGGCTGCAGGGCAGCGAGTCGTGCGGTGGCCTGCTCCGGACGCTTCGCTGCGGCCTCTTCGCGCATCGCCAGGAAGTCTGCCTCGGTCTCGGCCGCGTAGATCACCGATGGGCCGGCCACCTCGGTGGTATCGGGATCCGGGCTTGCCCCGGCCTGGGTGATGAGAATGAGCGCTCCGGCGAGCAGAAGCAGTGCAGCACCGATCGCTCCGGCGACCAGGAACATGGCGCGGCGATCCGCCCGCGCCTGGCGCGAACGACGCGACGTGCGGGCATCGGGTGGATCGACGACCGCAACGGCCGTCGACGTCGTGGCGGCTTCGTGGCGATCCCAACGGGTTTCGTGTGCCGACGCCGGGGCGTCGCCGTCCGGCGCCGACCAGCGGCCCGAGGCGTCGCGACGCCATCCGGGAAGGGGAGGGTCATCCTCCGGCCATTCCTCCGGAGCCCTCCAACACCCTGCGTTGTCCATCCACCAGCCGGGGCCACCTCTACGGTTGTTGCCCCGGGGCAGTTCGCCCTCAAATCTCACCTGTTGCTCACTGACCTGATCCGCCGATTGCCATTCAGAGTCCTTCAACGCCCTGCCTGCGTTGAATTTCTCCGTCAGTATTTCACCGTGATCGGTCGAATTTCAAACAGGGAATTTCTCCCGATCACAAGGCGTGGGAATTCTGGCATGATTCCGAACGAAACGTGAAAACGGCACCGAACGTGAGACAACAGTCACTTCGCGTCAGATCCGGCGCTTTCCTCGCGATCCGCCCTCCCGCATCGCGCCCACGTCAGGCAAAATGGATCTCATGAGCCACCGCGTCGACCCCGCCGATCTCGCCACCGAGGCGACCCCCCGGGGAGACCGGCCGTACCTGCTCTACGCCGGCCGCAACGGATCGGCACGGGTCAACCACGTGCACACGGTGATCGAGACCTCCCCGACCGGAACGACGGCGATCTGCACCGGCTTCGGCCGGGGCGTCATCTCCCACGTCGAAGCCGACGGTCCCCTGTCACTCCTGTGGCCGGCAGCCGCTGCCGAGGACTTCAGCCTCATCGCCGACGGCACGGGCTCCCTCGTCGACGACACGCTCCGCATCACGATCTCCGACGCCGTGCTCCACCGGCCTGCACCCGCCGACGGGGGACCCGCAACGTGCTGAGCCGCACCGCGGCGGTCCTTGCCGCCGCGGTGGCACTCACCGCCTGCACCGAAGACCCCGAGTCGATCGGCGACCCCATCGCGGTCGAATCCGCCGTCGACTCCGGCCGGGCCGGTCAGCCCGTGCTCCGGGTCGGCGCGGTCATCGACCAGAACAGCCCAAGCATCGAGCGGGACACCCGCCTGCTGGATCGTGTCCGAGAAGCCGCGTCCCTCATCGACGGCGGCCACGATCTCCAACTGGAGGTCGCCACGATCGACGAAGCCGACGACATTCCCGGCGCCCTCGACCTGCTGACCGAGCTCGGCGTGACCGTGCTGTTGACCACCTGTGACACCGCATCCGTGCCGCTCATCGCCGAGGCGTCGGCCGAACGCTCCCTGCTGACCGTGACCGGGTGCGCCACCCTCCCCCACCCCGACGTCCCCCGCTCACCGCTCTTCGCCGACCTGGCCAACCTCGACCACGTGCACGAGGCGATGTCGACATGGGCCCGGCAAGAAGACTTCTCCGCTGCGGCAACGGTCTCGTCGGACCTGCTTCGAGACGTCGCCGAGGTCTGTGGCGACTTCGAGGAATCGTTCGTCCGCCGCGGTGGATCCATCATCTCCTCGACGACGTTCACCGGCATCCTCGATCCGGTCGCCGACGTGTCGACCGAGGTCTCCGCTCCGGCCACCGACGCCGACGTCCTCGCCGTGTGCGCCCTCCCCGGGACGATCGGCCCGCTGATCAGCGAACTCCGGGCCAGCGGGCTGGATCAGCCGATCGTGGTCCCGTGGTTCGCCGACGACGAGGACTGGGGTGAGCTGGATGACGTGCACCTCGTGGCCACCGCGAGCCGACATGGTGACGACCCGGACCAACTCGTGGATGCGTTCGTCGGCGATGGGGCGTCCGACGACGCCATCGTGCTCGACACGGTTGCGACGCTGACCCTCGCGGCCGACGCCACCGGCTCCGTCGGTTCCCAGCGGCTCAACGACGCGCTGCTCGACGTCGAGTTCCCGGCCCCGTCCGGCCCGCTCGAAATCGACTCCGACACGCGAAAGACCCGCGGCCGAACCTACCGCCTCATCGACATCGACGACGGCGAAGAGCGCTTCGCCCGGTCGATCGTCGTGAACTGAACCGAGGCGGCTCAGGCGGCGGCGAAGTGGTCGATGATGTCGTCGACCAGGGAGGTGGCATCCTCCTGCAGACGATGCCGATGCATGGCGGCGGCGCCGATCGAGCGAGCGCCCTTCGCCTCCAGAATCTCTCCGAGCTTCTCGTGGCTCCGACCCGGGTTCTTCGCATAGGTCACGAACGACCAGGTGCGCTTGTCCCAGATGTCGGGCAGGTTGCCGGCGATCTTGCCGGCTCCGCCGGGACGCTGGCCGAAGAAGAACAGACCGTCCGTCCACGTGCCGACGACGATCAGATCGGCCTGCGCGAGCTCGGCGAAGTCGAGGTCGTCGATGGGCGCGAGCGACACGTCGGCACCGGCGCTCTTGAGGCCGCCGGCGACAAGGCGAGCGGCCTGCTGCGTGGTTCCCGTTCTGGATTCGTATACGACGGCAACGTTCATGCCCAAGGTTTTAACAGACCCGAACCGCCGTCACGAAGATCGGCACCGTCAGGCGGTCGACGGGTCGTGGGGCCAGTCGTGCTTGGGATATCGCCCCGCCATCTCCTTGCGGACCTCCGCCCAACTGCCCGCCCAGAACGCGGCCAGATCCGACGTGATCTGGATCGGCCGACTCGCCGGAGACAACAACTCGAACGCGATGGGGACGGTTCCGTTGACGACCGTCGGCGTCACGTCCAACCCGTACGCATCTTGCGCCCGAACCGACACTTTGGGCGCCTCTCCCAGGTAGTCGATCCGCACGGTTCGACCGCGGGGAAGCGTGAGCGAGACGGGGGCCAACGAGTCCAGTCGTTGCGCCGCATCCCAACCCAGCCGCGTCCGGAAGATCTCCACGAGGTCCAGGGCCTTCACGTCCGCCCGCGAGGTGGCGTCGTGCAGCCGGCTCCCGAACACCTCGCCCGCCGCCTCGATCAGTGCGTCGTCGGACAGGCCGACCTCGAGCAACGTCGGATCGTGGGCGCTCACGAGCGCAGCCCGCGCCTGCAGCATGCGGGCCGCCTCGCTCCACCGGAGCACCTCGAGCTTCGTGTCCACGATGCGTTCGACGAGCGCTTCCGTCGTTCGTTCAGACGGCTCAGGCCGACGCTCGTGGGTTCCGAAGTCCAGCGCGCCCAGTCGTCGCTCGACCCGTTCCAACAGGTCGTCGCGCTCCTCGTCCCAACCGAAGAACTGTCGCTCCTCCATGTCGGCCGCCCATCCGAGTTCCACGTCGAGTCGATCGATGCCAGCGGCGCGCCGGATGGCGACGTTGCGCTTGTCGCCCGTCACCTCGGCGATCACGAGCATCTCTTCGTGGGCAAGCGGGTCGGACCGATCCACGGACGCCCCCATCCCGTTGCGCATCCGAAACCGGCCACCCTGGCCGGCCCGCTTCTGCGCGATCCGGTCCGGATAGGCCAGCGAGAGCGACCGACCCAGATCGTCCGGAGCGATGTTCCCCTCCGACCCGCCCACGCGTCGCAGCAGATCCTTGGCCCGGGACCGCACCATCCGAACCGCGGCACGGTCCTCCTCGACTCCGGGTGCGTGGCCGTCGACCACCAATTGCACCCGGCTCCACAGATCCACCGGACGTTCGCTCGGCCGGCCACGAAGCACATCCCGTTCGGTCATCAACGTCGCAAGCACACACGCCGGCCACGCCAGGGGGCCATCACCGACCGCAGCCACCATGGCGGCGAGGCGCGGGTGAAGCGGCAGCGCAAGCATCGCCCGACCATCCGATGTGATGCGACCGTCCTCGTCGACGGCTCCGAGCATGCGGAGCACGTCGGTCGCCTCCTCGACCGCCTTGGCCGATGGCTGGTCCAACAGCCGGAGTCCGGACGGGCCGTCGACACCCCACGCAAGCGCCTCCAACAACACGGACGCCATGTCGATCTGGGCGATCTCCGGCGCATCGTGCTTGCGACGGGCCGCGTGTTCCATCTTCGACCAGAGCCGAATGGCGACGCCGGGGCCGAGGCGACCGGCACGACCGGCACGCTGGGCGGCCGACGCCTGCGAATGATCGATCGTCACGAGCTTCGAGAGACCGGTGGCCGGATCGTACGACGGTCGCCGGGCGAGGCCGCTGTCCACCACCGATCCGATGCCGTCCACGGTCAACGAGGTCTCGGCGACATCGGTCGACACCACCACCCGACGGCGGCCGGGAATCGTCTGCAACGCCTCGTCCTGCTCACTCGATGAGAGCGCGCCGTACAACGGCCGGACCTCGGCGTCGATGCGCCCCTGCAGCTCCCGGACCGTCCGCGTGATCTCGCCGACGCCGGGGAGAAAGACGAGCACATCGCCGGGGTGCTCCAACGCCTCCCGGACCGCCGCGACGACCGCCGGTTCGAGCTTGTCTCGTTTGCCCCTCGGCCGCCAGATCACATCGACCGGATGCGTTCGCCCGGCACACTCGATGACCGGAGCGGGAGCCTCGCTCCCAAGAAGGTCGGCGACCGCTGCCGCGTCGATCGTCGCCGACATCACCAACAGACGCAGCTCCGGACGGATCTCCTCTCGAACCTCGAGCGTCAGCGCCAAACCGAGGTCCGCGTGCACGCTCCGCTCATGGAACTCATCGAAGATCACGACGCCCACGCCCGGGAGGGTGGGATCCCGCTGCAACCGCCGCGTGAGGATGCCTTCCGTGATCACTTCGATCCGGGTGTTGGGGCCGATTCGGGTGTCGTCCCGCGTTCGCCAGCCGACCGTGTCGCCAACCGACTCGCCCAGCAACGACGCCATCCGACGGGCGACCGCCCGAGCGGCGACCCGCCGGGGCTCCAGCACCAGGATCGTCTGATCACCCAACCAGTCGGCATCCAACAACCGGAGCGGCACCACGGTCGTCTTTCCGGCACCCGGCTCGGCCGTCAGCACAGCGACGCCCGTATCGCCCAACGCGCCGTGCACATCGTCGACGACGTCCTCGATCGGCAGGAAGGTGTTGGGCAACGACGGACTCACCCGACAATCCTGCCCGCTGGTCGCCGCAGCCGCGACGACCGTGTCCTAGGGTTTTCCGATGGCTGCAGCCGATCGGGGCGCCCTTGCCCAACGGGTGGACCAGCACGTCGAAGCGATTTGGGGTTCGACGAACCCCGGCCTGTCCGATGCGCTCATCTCCTCCGTCGGCATCGGCCGACCAAACGACGTCGGCGCCCCCGTCGAACGTTGGACCGAGAGCGACATCGCGCTCATCACCTACGGCGACAGCATCCGGGGAAACGGGACCCCACTTGCCGCCTTGGCCACCCTCGTCCACGACCGGTTGGCCGAATCGTTCGGCATCGTCCACATCCTCCCCTTCGCTCCGTACAGCTCCGACCGCGGCTTCGCCGTGATCGACTACCGCGCCGTCGACCCGGCGCTCGGCAGCTGGACCGATGTCGCCCGGCTCGAACGAGACGTGGACCTGATGTTCGACCTGGTGGCCAACCACATCTCGACGAAGTCCGACTGGTTCCAGCAGTTCCTGGCGCACGAGGAGCCCGGCCGCGACTTCATCTTCACCGCCGACCCGGACGACGACCTGTCCGCCGTCGTCCGTCCCCGATCGCTTCCGCTGCTGACGCCGTTCGAGACCGCCGACGGACCGAAACACGTCTGGACGACCTTCAGTGACGACCAGGCCGACCTCGACTGGTCCAACCCCAACCTCGTCTGCGAGATGCTGCAGATCGTCGACCTCTACATCCGCAATGGGGCCCGGTTCCTTCGACTCGACGCGATTGCCTTCCTGTGGAAGGAAGCAGGCACCACCAGCGTGCATCTTCCGCAGACCCACGAGTTCGTCAAGCTGCTCCGAACCCTTCTCGCCGTCCGGGCGCCCCACGTGGCCATCCTGACCGAGACCAACGTTCCCGACGCGGAGAACCGGTCGTACTTCGGCAACGGGGACGAAGCCCACCTGATCTACAACTTCACGTTGCCTCCGCTGCTGGTCGACGGCGTGCTGCAGGGGCGCGCCGAACGTCTCGCCGACTGGTTGACGAACGCACCCGCTCCGCCGGCCGGAACGACGCTCTTCAACTTCCTCGCATCGCACGATGGGATCGGCGTCCGCCCCGCCGAGGGCTTCCTCACCGACGATGAGATCGGCGAACTCGTCGAATTCGCCCACGCCCGCGGCGGGCTCCACGGAACCTACCATCGCGCCGGCGTCCCGTACCCCTACGAGCTGAACATCTCGTTGCCCGACCTCTTCGGCGGGCCAGACGATCCGCACATGCCCGCCCGGGTTCTGCTGGCGCACACGGTCGTGCTTTCGCTTGCCGGCGTCCCGGCCATCTACATCAACAGCCTGCTCGGTACGCAGAACGACCATGCCGCCGTCGAAGCCGACGGCGTTCGCCGGTCCATCAACCGCTCATCCGTCGAGCTCACCGACGTTCCCGTCCGTGCCGGCGAGGGTTGGCAGGCGGTCCTCATGCAATCGATGCTCGATCTCGCACAGAAGCGCCGCCGACAGCCGGCCTTCCACCCGGACGCGCCGCAGTCGGTGGAGGCCGACGGCGCGCTCCTCTGCATTCGACGGGGGTCCGACGGCGAGTCGATCACCGTGCTCTGCAACCTCGGCGACACGCCCATCACCGCCGACGTCCCCGGCGCTTGGCGAGATCTGCTGCACAGCCGATCCGGCGTCGACCGCATCGAACTGGACGCCTACGACTGCGCCTGGCTGGTCGCCTGACGCCGAACCTCAACCCTGTCGAGCCAGCCAGCCGTCGATCAGACGGCGCGCGATCGACATCGGCGGCGGCAACATCGGGAGCTCGTCGGGTGTGTACCAGTCCGCCTCGGCGATCTCGTCGCCGTCGACCACGATGTCGCCTCCCGCCCACGAAGCCGTGAACCCGAGCATGAGGCTGTTGGGGAAGGGCCAGGGCTGGCTCGAGACGTACCGAATGTCGCTGACTTCGACACCGACCTCTTCGCGGATTTCGCGGTGGACCGTGTCCTCCAACGACTCGCCCGGCTCGACGAACCCGGCGAGCGTGCTGAACATCGGCACGTTCCAGCGTCCGCTTCGGGCCAGGAGCGCCCGCCCGTCCTCGCGCTCGACGAGAACGATCACGGCCGGCGACAGTCGGGGGTAGGCGGTGTGGCCGTCCACCGGGCATCGCAGGGCCCGCTCCCCCGGCGTGAGCTCGGTCGGCGTGCCGCAACGACCGCAGAACGCATGATCCCGGAGCCAGTCCAACAGCTGGGTGCCACGCCCGGCGGCGTTCCACTCGGTCGCATCCACCCGCGCATGCAGCGAACGGAGGTCGGCGAACTCGCCGTCGTCGAGGTCTGTGTCCGGCGCGTGTACCGCCGTCCACCAATGTCGGTCACCGATCCGGCCGATCGGGGTGAGCGGATGGGAAGGCGCCACCCGATGTTCGACCTCAGCGAGGAGCGGCAGCCGATCGCCGGCGTTCGGATCCAGCAGAATTCGGCCGTCGTGCACCAACACCACCCGGTGCTCACCCCGGGCGCGGTCGGGTGCCTCGTGCAACGGCTCGAACCCGAACATCGGAACGCCGGTGTCCATCGTCAGTTGTCCGCTTCCACGGCGTCGGCGATGCGGTGCAACACATCCGGCATCGCACTCTGCACCCGGGCCCAACTCGCGATGAAGGGTGTTTCCATCGGATTGTTGAGAAAGGTGTCGCCGGCCTCCATGATCGCCTGGGCGAAGAGCTCGACCATCTCCTCCTCGGCGTGCTGATCGAACGAGAAGCCGTTGATCCATGCGTCGTTCCGGTAGCGGTCGACGTGGTCGAGGGCGGTGCGGTAGTACGACGCCTTGATCGTCCGGAAGGTCTCCGGGGTCAGGATCTCTCCATCGATTGCGACCTTGCGGAACAGCGCCTTTGCGATGTCAATGGACATCTTGTGGAGACCGTTGTGCTTGTCTTCGGGCGACACGATCTGGTGCTTGTGGTCGTAGGCGCCGGCGATGTCGACCTGGCAGATCCGCTCGGGCGTGTAGCGGCGATACAGCTCGGACATCACACCGATCTCCAGACCCCAGTCGCTCGGGATTCGAAGGTTCCGGACCACGTTCTGGTGCATCGCGAACTCTCCGGCCAACGGATAGCGGAAGCTCTGGAGGAACTCGAGATACGCATCGCTGTGATCCAAGGTGACCCGCAGCGACTGCAGCAACGGGGCGACCAGCAGACGGCTCACCCGGCCGTTCAGCCGCTCGCCATCGGACCGGAAGTAGTAGCCCTTCGCGAACGCATAGCCGAACGTCGGATGGGTGACCGGGTACAGCAACCGAGCGAGCATCGAGCGGTCGTAGGTGAGGATGTCGGCGTCGTGGAGGGCAACGGCGCTCGCTCGTCGGCTCGCCAGGTAGTAGCCGAGGCAGTACCAGACGTTGCGGCCCTTGCCCGGCTGATCCGGAGCGATGCCGAGTTCCTGCAGCTCGGCGTCGATCCCTCGCAGCGCCGGCCCGTCGTTCCACAGCAGGCGGTGCCG
Source organism: Acidimicrobiales bacterium (assembly GCA_020628865.1). Taxonomy (GTDB): domain Bacteria; phylum Actinomycetota; class Acidimicrobiia; order Acidimicrobiales; family SHLQ01; genus SHLQ01. Next base: position 23,263 of record JAHDEJ010000030.1, on the reverse strand, counting down.
CTGCGGCAGGCGGGAGAAGAACTCCTTGGCGTGTGCGAACTGGTCGGCATCCGCCCGGTCGATTCCGATGATGATCTCGGCGAGATACGGCACCTGCGACAACTCGTCGACGATGTGTCCCAGCGCGTCGCCCTCGAGCTCACTGAACAGGGCCGGGATGACGAGGGCCATCGGCCGCTCCGCCGACCACTCGACGAGGTCGGCTTCCAGCTCTTCGACCGGTCGTGCCGACAGGCGATGGAGCGTGCCGATCGGCCCGCTCTGATGAAAATCTCCCATGTCAGTACCCTGCTCTCACGTCGACTGGTCCAATCAGTTCTTCGCCGCGGATCCAACGGCCCACGTTCTCTTCCACCCGGGTAGCCAGAAGCGGCAGACCCATCTCCGGCGTGTTGCCGACGTGCGGGGTGATGATGCAGTTCGGAAGGTCCCACAACGGGTGGCCGTCCGGCAGCGGCTCCGGTTCCGTGACGTCGATCCCCGCGCCACCGATCGCCCCGGATCGAAGCGCGTCGACCAGGTCGTCGGTGACGACGTGACCGCCCCTGGCCACGTTGACCAGCCAGGCATGTTCCTGCATCGCTGTGAAGAACGCGGCGTCCACCAGCCCACGGGTCTCTTCGGTGAGGGCCAGGGCCAACACGACCACGTCGGCATCGCTGACCGCCTCGTGCACCCGTGCGAGCGGGAGGGTTCGGGCAGCACCGGGAAAGGGCGTGTCGCTTCGCCGGACGACGGTGAGTGTGGTGTTCCACGGTTCGAGCAGACGAGCGAGCGACTCGGTGATCCCGCCACCGCCGAGCACGGTCACTCGTGCGCCGAGCAGGTTCCGTCCCTCCTGGGCCGGCCAGCTTCGTGCGGCGATCGACGTGTGCAGGTGCCGGAAGCCGGCGAGTGTCAGGGTGATGATGTGTTCGGCGACCGGGTCGGCGTACACGCCCTTTGCGCACGTCCACGTTCGGGCGGGGTCGAGGTTCTCGGCGAAGTTCTCGATGCCGGCGTAGGGCAGCTGAATCCACTCGAGTTCGGGCGCAGCGGCGACGACTCCGGGGAACGCGGCTGCAGCGGCGGGATCCGCCCAGACCAGAGCGCTCGCCTCGCCGGGAGGGACCACTTCGCCGCCGGCCGATTCGACGGCGTGCTCCAACGCGGTTTTCATCGCCGGTCGCGTCGCAGGTTCGACGGCGATCTTCGTTCGCTCCATTGGGTCAACCCTACGATGCACCGGCTGACGGTGCGGGGTTCAGGCGCGCTCGACGATCCACTCGCGGCCGGGCTTGACCGGCAGACCACCGGGCGCCTCGCATGCGATCGTCGCAACTTCGCGGCCGGGGCGGACGACGACCACCTGTGCCGGCTCTCCTGCCAGCTCAACGGTCACTCGATGGCCGCCCTCGATCTCCTCCGTGTGAACGGTGCGAGCGACATCGTCGACGACGAAGCCGCGCTCGGCGAACACCGCCCGCTCCGCCACCTGCCGTGGCCCGGTCGGTGTCCCCCACCATCCTCGGCAGGCCGCTGCCGCAGCAGCCGGTTCCATCGATCGATCGAGGATCGAGTCGAGTGACGCTGGTGTGAGCCACGCCCACATCCGGCCGTCCGGAAGTGTCATTGCGGTCGGCGCGAATCGGTGGCCTCCGGTGTGGCTGACCCGGAAGAGCTCCACGTCCGACCGGCCCGCCTCGACCGCGTCGGCGAACGCGACGCCCTGATCCCCGCAGCAGATGTCGTGCGACCCCTGCGTGCACACCAGCAGTGTCCGGGGTGCGCCGGGTCCTGAAGCGACGAAGTCGGGTTCGGCGTCGAGCGCCTCCTGCAGGTTGCTCACCGCATCTCCCTCCAGCGCAACAGCCGTCCGAAGCATGCCGCCGTCGGCCGGCCGGAAGCTGAGAACGCGCGGGTTGGACGGGTCGTGCGGGATTGCGGCCAACAGACGGATCTGTGATGGATTCACCGCCGCAGCCGACACGAAGTCCACCAGGTCCGGGTGTTTCCCGGCCGGTTTCGGCCACGGCTCCGCAACCTCCACGAGCACGATGACGTCGGGCGCCAACCCGGTGCCGCCGGGGTCGATTCGGTGTTCCTCTGCGAAGACCGCGCATCGGACCGATTCGTCGCTCGCCGGCAGCGTCAGGCTCATTGCGCCGACCAGATCCCGCCGCCCACGGGCAGCACCGCGCCGGTCACATACGCGCCAGCTCGACTCGCGAGGAAGAGCGCCGTGCCCGCCATGTCGTCGGGCGTTCCGATTCGACCGAGGGGAACATCGGCGGCCACTGCGGCACGCATCTGCTCGTCTTCGAGCGCAAACGCCATCATCTTCGACTCGAACGGACCCGGTGCGATTGCGTTGACGAGCACATGCTCCGGGGCGAGCCGGGCGGCGAGGTGCCGAGTCAGCTGATGCACGGCCGCCTTCGACGCCGAATAGGCGTACACCTCCATCCCGGGCACCCGGAGACCGTCGACCGAGCCGATGTTGATCACCCGGGCAGGATGTTCGGCCGTCGCGGCCGCCCGAAGCTCCGGAAGCAACGACTGCGTGAGGAAGAACACCCCGCGCAGGTTCACGTCCATCAGCTTGTTCCAGCCGGACTCCGGGTAGTCGTCCAGCGGTGCGCCCCAGGTCGCTCCGGCGTTGTTCACCAGGATGTCCACGGTCGGTGTGATCGCCCGAACCGCCTCGGCAAAGGCCGTGACACCCTCCACGGTCGACAGATCTCCCGGCACGGCGGTGACCGTCGCACCGTCGGCCAACTTCTCGGAGAGGCGATCGGCCGTGGCCTGCAACTCCTCCGCCTTGCGGGCGGTGATGATGACCGATGCTCCCGCATCGACAAACCCCTCGGCGATCATCTCGCCGATGCCCCGCGAGCCACCCGTGACGACGGCGGTGCGCCCGGCAACCCCGAACAGCTCCTGGATTCGGTTGCTCATGCAGATCCTTCCTTGAGGCCGGATGCCTCGAACACGGCCATGGCGGCCTCAATCGACTCGATCGCCTGGGCGGTCCCGACCGACGGAAGCGTGAACGCCACCCGATCGACCCCGGCTTCTGCGAACTCCTCCAACGCCTCCGCCGTTGCCGGGGCGTTGTACACCGAGACCTCGATCTCCGATGGAGCTCGCCCGGCGGCGGTGGCCATCTCCCGCATCTCACGGATCGACGGTCCGAGCGCGGCGCCCCCGCGTCCACCCACCGGGATCCATCCGTCCGCCCACTCCACGGCTCGGCGGGCACCGCCGGGAAACACGCCGCCAACATGGATCGGCGGGTACGGCTTGGTGACAGGCTTGGGCTCGCTCACCATGGGGTCGAAATCGACCAGGTCGCCGTGGAACTCCGCCTCGTCCATCGTCCAGATCGCCTTCATCGCCGCCACCCGTTCCCGCATCAGCTTGAACCGGCCCTCGAGGGCGGTGCCGTGGTTGTTCATCTCGTCCTCGTTCCACCCGGCGCCAACGCCGAACAGGAAACGCCCACCGCTCAGACGATCGAGGCTGGACACGGCTTTGGCGGTGTGGATCGGATCGCGCTGGATCACCAGGCAGATTCCCGTGGCCAGCTTCAGCGTCGACGTGTGCGCGGCGAGCATCGTCAACCACACGAACGGGTCATAGGTGTCGTAGTACTGGCGCGCCAGTTCACCCCCGGCCGGCGCCGGCGACTTCCGCGAAAGCGGAATGTGCGAATGCTCGGCAACCCAGATCGACTCGACACCATGACGCTCGAGCACCGGACCGAGTTCGTCCGGTGGGATCGAGTACGCGGTCGGAAAGTGCGAGAACCCGGCTTTCATCGTCCGATCATGGCACACCCGATCCAGCCGTGATCGACCGGACTCGGACGGCCGACAGATTGCGGCTCGACCCGTTCAGTCCGCACGCCTCGGCGCACGACGAAGCACATCGGTGAGCTCGTCGGACCGAATCGGTTTCGTGACGTACTCGTGCATTCCGGCGTCGAGGCAGGCCTCGCGGTCGCCCTTGAGCGCGTTGGCCGTGAGCGCAACGATGTGTGGCTGCTGGTCCTCGGGAAGCATCGTCCGAATGGCGCGAGTGGCGGCGAGGCCATCCATCTCCGGCATTTGGACGTCCATCAGGACGAGGTCATAGGTGTGGGCCATCACCGCCTGGAGGGCCTCCTGGCCATTGTTCGCGATGTCCACCTCATACCCCATGCGGGAGAGCAGCGCTGCGGCCACCTTCTGGTTCACCGGGTTGTCTTCGGCGAGAAGAATGCGCAACGGATGGGAGGATCCGAGGTCGCCGTCGAACGCCGGCTTCGCCGGCTCCGCATCGTCCTCGACCGGCTTCGTCTGGAGAACACCGACGAGCACGTCTCGGAGTGCGTCGGGTTTGGCCGGCTTCGACATCTGCGCCGCAAACAGGTCATCGCCGTCTTCACGACGACCGAGTGACGTGAGCAGGACGATCGGGAAGCGCCGACCGCTTCGTGCGCGCACCCGTTGGGTGAGCTCCAGGCCATCCATCTCCGGCATCTGCATGTCGAAGATGGCCGCGTCGAACTCGTGGCCGTTTGCAAGGGACGCCAACGCCTCGGACCCACTCGCGCACGACGTGACGTGGATCTCCCACTTGGCCAGCTGCCGTTCGAGAATTCGAAGGTTGGTTCCGTTGTCGTCGACGATGAGCACGTTGCGGCCGCGAAGGGCGTCCAGCTGTTCGGCCGGCGTGGACCAACGACCGTCATCGACGGAATCGAGTTCGAGTTCGGCCGTGAAGGTGGACCCGGTACCGAGTTCGCTCGTGACCGTGATGGTGCCCTCCATCAGTTTGGCCAGCTGCAGGCTGATGGAGAGACCGAGTCCGGTTCCACCGAACTGGCGCGTCGTCGACGTGTCGGCCTGCTCGAACGAATCGAAAAGCACGGACAGACGATCGGGCGGGATGCCGATGCCGGTGTCACGCACGGAGATGCGCACGCGATGGCGATCCACATCGACCTCCGTCGAGCTCACCGTCACGACGATCTCGCCCGACTTCGTGAACTTCGCCGCATTGCTCAACAGGTTGTTGAGGATCTGCCGCAGCCGAATCACGTCACCGAGCAGCATGCGGGGCACGCTCTCGCCGACCTCGTACGCCAACTCGATCGGACGGTCGCCGATGGTGACCACCGTCAGGTCGAGCGCCTCGGCCACGACCGTGCGTATCTCGAACGGGAACGTTTCGAGCTCGAGCTTCCCGGCCTCGATCTTCGAGAAGTCGAGGATGTCGTTGATCACGGCGAGCAACGTTTCACCGCTCGATCGGATCGTTCGCATGTACTCCTGTTGCTCGGCATCCAGTTCCGTGTCGAGCAACAGGCTGGTCATTCCGATCACGCCGTTCATCGGCGTCCGGAGTTCGTGGCTCATGTTGGCCAGGAACTCCGACTTCGCCTGGCTCGATCGTTCGGCGATCTCGGCGTGCCGTTCAGCTTCCCGCTTGGCGATGTAGGTCTCCCGGAGGCGGTCTTCCGTCGTCTGCTCGGCGGTCGCCCGGGCCGCACGCTCGCGTGCGAGCCGTCGCTCCAGTCGGTGGACGCGCTTCTCCAGGTCGGCGACGGTGGGGGTGTCGCCTTCCTTGACTTCGCTCGGCGGGGACGGGTTCATGCAGCCTGTGTCTGTTCGGCTGCGACCTCCCACACGTCGAGGTACACCTCGCCGCTCCCGGAGATCGGGTGACGCTCGACGCGCAGTTCGGTGTCGAATCGGTCGCCCACGCCGAGGATGAGCCCCTCGGCGAGCGCATCGAGACACCGCGGCGAGCGATAGCCCATGCGGAGACCACCGTCGGGAAGGTCTTCGTAGGTGAACTCTGGCGGACGGGAGTCCGGGTAGAGCTTGAGCACCTCGACGTGGATCACATCGTGGATCATTCCGAGCATCTCGAAGGCGTTCGTGCAACCGCCGATCAGCGTCGGAACTCGTGAAGCGAGGTGCTGCAGCGCCTTGCGTCCAACCGCCACGAGCACGTCCTCGACCGAGAGGCCCGTCGCCTCGGATGCCGCCACGACGATCGCAACGAGCTCCTCATCGGGGTACGAACCGACCGAGCTGTACACGCCGTCGACGTCCGCTGCGTCGAGCAGGTCATCCCACGTGTCCTCGTCGAACAACTCGATGACCGCTTCCTGGGCCGCGTTGAAGACCACACCCTTCATGTTCGTTTCCTCACTTCTCCGGGCGATTCTTCAGCCGCCGCGCTTGAACACTGTTTCGGGTGACATCGACATCCGGGAAGGGTGAGTTGAGCAGTACGCGACGGTCGATGGAAGACTGCAACACAGCCGCATTCGGGGAATCCACCACCATGAGCATCGCCATCATCGCCGACGAACACGTTCTCGATCACCGGCCGCCGGCCGGGCACCCCGAACGGCCGGAGCGCTACGACGCCGCCCTGTCGGGCATCGCCGCCCACGGGCTGGCGGACGCCGTTTCCTGGCACACCCCGACCCCGGTCCCGACGGAAGCCCTCTTCGGCGTGCACAGCACGGACCTCGTGGACACGATCGAGGCGTTGGGCGGACAGGACCGTGTTCGACTGGATCCGGACACCCACATGAGCAGCGGATCGCTGCACGCCGCTCGGCTGGCGGCGGGTGCTGGCCTCGATGCGGTCGGGCTCCTGGAAGCCGGCACGGTCGACTCGGCGTTCTGCCTCGTGCGGCCGCCCGGCCATCACGCCACGCCAACCCGGTCCATGGGCTTCTGCCTGTTCAACAACATTGCCGTGACCGCCCATGCGCTGACTCAGAAGGGTCAGCGTGTCGCCATCGTCGACTACGACGCGCATCACGGAAACGGCACACAGGACGTGTTCTACGAGCGTGACGACGTCCTCTTCGTCTCCTTGCACGAGTATCCGCAATACCCGGGTACCGGTGCCGTCGACGAGACCGGAGCCGGGGCGGGTGTGGGGTACACCCTGAACGTGCCGATGCCGTCCGGGGCCACCGGCGATGTGTACCTCCAGGCGTTCGACCGGGTGATCGAGCCGGCCATTGAGGCCTTCGATCCCGACTGGCTGCTCATCTCCGCCGGGTTCGATGCCCACCGGGCCGACCCGCTCACCAACCTCGGTCTGACCTCGGCCGATCACGCCGACCTCACGGCACGGTTGCGAACGATGGTTCCCTCCGGCCGCGTGATCGCCTTCCTCGAAGGTGGCTACGACCTCGATGCGCTCGGGGCCTCCACCGCCGCGAGCATCGGCGCGCTTCTCGGCGAGGACATCCGGCCGGAGGCGGCGTCAGCCGGCGGCCCCGGCATCGAGGTCGTCGACCTGCTTGCCGCCCGCCTCGACACCTGACGCTCAGCCCCAGTCGAGTTTCATCCAACCAGCGAGCGAGCCGCCCGGAGCGATCACGTGCGGGGCCCGGTTGAGATCGTTCGGCGCGCCGGACTGCGGCTCGATCGCATAGGCGTGGTCCGGTTTCGTGAAGACGACCCAATGATCGAAGTTGGACGTCAGCGCCACCGTGAGCGCATCGGGCCAGTGCAGGATCGGGGTCTGGCTGACGTCCACGAACGTCTCGTCCCATGGGCCTTCCGGAACCGGCACCAGCGTGCCGGTCGGAATCTGATCGTCGTCCGTCTCGTAGATCTGCCCCGCCGCGAACGTGAGCTCGACCGGACCGCCCCGGTCCAGTTGGCGGCGGTACCACGGGTGCCAACCCATCTGGGCGGGCATCGGCCGATCATCGGCGAAGATCTCCATCGTCACGGTGAAGGCGTCGTCGGTGAGCTCGAAGTGCTGGGTGACCCGACCGCCGAACGGCCAGGGCGCACCGAGTTCCGTTTCGATGCGCCCGGGGGCGGTCTCCACCCACGTCGATCGCATCGCCGTGCCGTGGTTGGCGTGGGGTGGCGACGTGATGGGGAACTCGTGGGTTTCACCATCGAATCGAAGCAGCCCGAAGGGAAGTCGACCCGCCCATGGGACCATGGGGAACGACCCCCACCGGGTGGGCTTTTCGGCCTCGGTGACCAGCAACTCCATGCCGTCGACGACGAGCGAGGACAGTCGACCGCCCTCGAGATCGATGGTGGCCGCCGCCCGGTTCGAAGTGAGTTCCATGCCCAAACGCTAGATGGTCGTCAACGCTCGATGGGCGTTTCGAGACTCAGGTGACGATGACGAGGGCGATCGGAAGCGTGGCCAATGCCAGCAGCGTGCTTCCCACAACGGTCGCCGACACGCGGTCGGGGTCCATGTCGTACTCGAGCGCAACGACGGCACAGAAGACGGCCGGCGGCATCGCCGACTGCAGGATCAGCACCCCGAAGGTGTCGCCCTCGAGGCCGAGCAGCCAGCCGACGATTCCGGCCATCACCGGTGCGACCAACAGCTTCGTCACGCCGACGAGGCCGATGTCGGCCGACAGCCCGGGCGCCCCGTTCTGCGCCAGCTGCATCCCGAGCGTCAACAACATGACCGGGATGAGGGCCCCCGCGCCGAGCCCGATCGCCCGCTCGGCAACGAGGGGAACGGCAGTGTCGAAGGCGTTGACGGCGAGGGCGATCGCCGCCGCGATGGTCATCGGCGCGCTCAGGCTCCGTCGGATCGCCGGCCCCAGCCCTTCGGTCCGCGCCGAAGCCAGCGCAACGCCGAGGAGAATGCCCGAGATGTTGATCACGACCATCAGCAGCGCGGCGGCCGGGACCGCCGGCTCGCCGAACGCAAACACGCTGATCGCAAGACCGGCGTTGCCCACGTTCCCGTAGGCGCTCGTCAACGTGAGTCCGTCGCGTCGGGCACCTTCGAGGCCGAGCGACCGACCGAGCAGCCTCCCCAGCACGCCGGCGGCCAGCATCCCAGCGAGCGCGGCAACCATCAGCCGGAGCGCCACGTCCCGCTCGAGATCCGCATCCGAGAACACGTCGAAGACGAAGGCGGGTCCGAGCACCCAGAACGCAAGCCGTGACAGCGTTCCGACGTCGAACGACAGTCGGCGGCCGGCGAACCAGCCGGCGCCGACGATGAGGACGACCGGCCCCATGATGTCGATCAGCAGTCGGGCGACGGACATGGTGGACGGCGGCGTTGTTGTCGACCCGGCTCAGCCGGGCCAGTCCGCCGTGTCGGTGGTCATTGCGAGGTGCAGTCCCCCACCTTCCCAGGCGTTGGCCCGGGCGACATCCTCATTCACCTCGGTACCAAGACCCGGTTCGGTGAACGGCACGACGTGGCCGGCCTCCCACTGCACCGGTCGGGTCAGGATCTCGGCGTGGAACCCGCCCCACTCCTGGATCCCTTCGAGCACGAGGAAGTTCGGGATCGTGCAGGCCACGGCGAGGTTCGCCGCACCCGTGATCGGACCGCAGTAGAGATGTGGCGCGACCTGGGCGCCGAAGCCCTCGGCCACGGCGGCGATCTTCTTCCCGGCAGTGATACCGCCGGCCCGGGAGAGGTTCGGTTGCAGGATGGACGCGGCCCCGAGGGTGAGCAGTCGGGTGAACTCGGAAACGCTGGTGAGTCGCTCTCCCGTGGCGATCGGAATCGAGGTGTGGCGTGCCACCTCGGCCATCGCCTCAGGAATGTCCGGCGGGCACGGCTCCTCGAACCAGAGGGGGGCGTACGGCTCGAGCACTTGCGCGAGCCGAATCGCTCCAGACGGGGTGAATTGGCCATGGGTGCCGAACAGCAGGTCCGCCCGGTTGCCAACGGCCTTGCGGATCTCTCGGACGAACGCTTCGGAACGGGTGAGCTCGTTCATGCTCGGCTGACGGGGCCCGACCGCTCGATAGGGGCCCGCCGGATCGAACTTGATGGCCGTGTGCCCGGCGTCGACGTAGGCGACGGCTCGCTCGGCGGCGAGCACGGCGTCCTCGTACACCGCTTCCCCATCGTCGTCATCGGCCGGATACAGGTAGGTGTAGGACCGCACCCGATCCCGAACCTTCCCGCCGAGGAGATCGGTGACGTTGCGTCCCGTCTCCTTGCCGACGATGTCCCACGACGCCATGTCGAACGCACTCAACACGCCGCCGATCGTGACGTCTGGGCGCTGGGTGAAACCCAGGCCGTAGAGGAGGCGGCTGCGTTCCTCGATCCGGAACGGGTCCGTGCCCTTGACGTGCCGGTCGAAGAGGTCCGCCACGATCGCCGAGACGGTGGCCGGTTCGAACGGTGGCGAGTAGACCTCTCCCCAACCGGTGGCGCCGGTGTCGGTGCTCAGCTTGACGAAGGCGAAGTACTTGCCGCCGTAACCGGGCGGCGGGTTCCGAACGACGAACGTCTCGACATCGGTGAACTTCATGGCGTGTCCATCACGATCACGTTGCGGATGACGGATCCGTCGCCGACGGCGGCGATTGCGTCGTTGATGTCGTCGAGCGGATAGGTGCCCGAGATGAGTTCATCGAGCTTGAGCTTCCCCTCTCGGTACCACTCGATCAGCTGCGGGATGTCTTCGCGAATTCGAGATGTGCCCATCTTCGAGCCGACGATGCGATGCCCAACGGCGGCAACGGTGGCCGGGTCGATTTCGATCTCATTGTCGTTCGCCGGCATGCCGACGATCACCAGCTCGCCACCCGGCTCGAGGTAGCCGAGTGCGGAGGAGATGGCAGGTGCGGAACCGACGGTGACGAGTACGTGGCTGACGCCGGCGCTTCCCGTCGCCTCGGCGATCGCTGCGTGCACATCGCCGGTCTTGGGGTTGGCGACGTGGGTGGCGCCGAAGGCGCGGGCGGTCTCGAGCTTCTCGTCCTCGAGGTCAACGGCGATGACGACTGGCGCACCAGCGATGGATGCACCCTGAACCGCGTTGAGGCCCACGCCGCCGACACCGACCACCACGACGGTCGACCGGTCGTCGATCGTGGACGTGTTCATCACGGCTCCGACGCCCGTGATCACGCCGCAGGCGAGCAGGGATGCCTGCTCCCAACCGAGATCCGAGGGGATCGCGACGACCTGGGACTCGTCGATGATGACCTCGTCGGCGAATGCACCACAGTTCATCGCCGCTTGCATGTCGCTTCCGTCTGCGCCTTCGAGGCGTTGGCGCTCGTCCGAAGCGAACGACGTCGAGCAGAACACCTCGTTGCCCCGGGAGCACTGGGAGCAGTCGCCGCACGACCGAATCAGTGTGACGACGACATGGTCGCCGACGGCGGCGTGCGTGACATCGGCGCCGACCGCCTTGACCACGCCCGCAGCCTCATGCCCGTACACGGCAGGGAGGTAGCCGCCCCACGCACCCTCGGCGTAGTGGATGTCGGAATGACACACTGCGCACGCCGCAACATCGACGTGAACGTCGGTGGGTCCGAGCGATCGAAGCGCCACCTCCTCCACGCTCAGGGGTTGGCCAAATTCCCGACACACTGCTGCACGCATCGGCACTCCTCAACACTCTGGCGCGGGTGAGTCCCGCCGCTGGCGCCCAGTGTCGCATGTCTCCGTCACGATGTGTCAGCTCGCCACAAAAATCGATTGCGTCATCGCTGGAGATGGATGCGGAGCGC
>JAHDEJ010000030.1:0-11680 GCA_020628865.1 Acidimicrobiales bacterium | reverse complement strand
TCACCCTGGGCGAAATGGATCGCTCACGCCATCGACGGGATGTGCCGATGGATTCGGATGCGTTGCACAACGACCCTGATCTCCCCTGCCGTTGCCCTCGTTCTCCTCTTTTCGGCCTGTGGCGGAGACGCCGCGACCGACGATGCGGCGGACGACGCCGCAACAGTCGATTCACTCCCCTTTGCCAGCGAAGACGATTCGGAACTGGTCGACCTCTCCGAAGATGGCAGCGAAATCTCCGACGAGGAGCTCTACGAAGACGACGACGAACCGGCACCGGATGTCACACCGGACCGGCCGCTCAGCGAGTCCGAGGCGGCCGCGCTGCTTGCCGGCTCCCCGACTTCCGATGCCTCGGCCGAAACGGAACCCGCCGAAGACGCAGCCGCAGTCGAGCTCGGCACGTCGACGCCCGACGACACCCACGTCGGGATGATTGGTGTGACCGCACAGCACCTGATGCGTGAGCTGACCCTCGCCTACGGGGGCCAAGCCGAAATGATCGGCGATGTGGTTCGGAACGCGGATGGCGGGGCCTTCACGTTCGCCCTCAGCGCTGTCACGATCGGCGACGCCGACACCAACCGCGTCGATGTGACGTTCTCGTACGTGAACGATCCCGACGAACCGGAAATGATCGTCGGCCACCGGGCGGAGAGCGTCACGCTCACCCCGTTCGAGATCGACGGCTGACCCGCCCCGAACGCCTGAGCGGGGCGCGGCTACCGTGGCTTCATGACGCGCCTTCCCCTCTCCGTACTCGACCTCGCGATGGTCACGAAGGGCCACTCGTCGAGTGACGCGCTCCGCGCCACCACCCGGCTCGCTCAGCGGGCCGACGAGCTCGGCTACATGCGCTTCTGGGTCGCCGAACACCACAACATGGCGACCGTCGCAAGCACGGAACCCGCTGTCCTGATCGCGCACCTGGCCGCCAGCACGTCGCGCATCCGCGTCGGGTCGGGAGGCGTCATGCTGCCGAACCATGCGCCGCTCGTCGTCGCAGAACAGTTCGCCATGCTCGAAGCCCTACACCCAGACCGGATCGACCTCGGCATCGGCCGCGCTCCTGGCAGTGACCGTCGGACCGCAGCTGCACTCCGTCGGGGTTCCGACGGTTCGGAGGACGACCAGTTCCCGAGCCACCTGCTCGACGTGATGGGACTGCTCGGCGACGTTCGCACCGAGTCCGGCCTCTTCGACCACTTCGTGGCCACGCCGGTCGCCACGTCCTCCCCTGCCGTTGCGCTGCTCGGCTCGAGCGGCTTCAGTGCACGGCTGGCCGGCATCCTCGGGCTTCCGTTCGGCTTCGCCCACCACTTCGACATGGGCGGCACGGCGCAAGCGGCAGAGATCTACCGGGAGAACTTCACGCCATCACCCGTGCTTTCGGAGCCATACCTCATCGTCACCGCGGTCGCGATGGCGGCAGAGAGTGAAACCGAGGCGGCCCGGCTTCTGTATCCGCATCGCCTGCGGAAGTACGGCATGCGTACCGGGCGGATGTTCGAGCTCATGACGCCCGAAGAGGCGCAAGCCCATCCCGAGTTCGAACAGGCGATGGAACAGCCGAGCAACTCGATCGCCGGAACCGGCGAGCAGGTGGCAGCGGGGCTGGACGCCCTCGCCGAGAAGATGGGCGCCTCCGAACTCATGATCACCATCCCGGCGGGAAACATCGACGACCGCATCGAGGGTCTGGAACGAACGGCCGCCGCCTGGAAGGTACCGGCAGGCGTTTGATGCGCTCCTCAGCGGTGTGCGTCAGCCGCTGAGTTCGCCGAGCAGCTCCTGGACCTGACGCAGGCCCTGGGCCAGTTGTTCGGCCAACGTCCGAAGTTCCGTCTCGGCGAGGTCGACCGTGATCGGCACATCGAGCTGGACCGGCACCTCCGCTTCGATGGGCACGGTTTCGTTGATCGGGATCGCCACATCGAGATCGATCGGCACGTCGACCTGAACCGGCACGGTCACATCGACGGGCACCGTGAAGCCGAGACCGGTGTCGATCTCGATGGTCGTGTCCACCGTCTGGTCGATCGGGATGGTCTCGTCGATCGGGAAGCTGAACTCGCGGTCGATGACGATGTCGGTCTCGATGACCACGGTCTCGTCCACGGCGACGTTGAACTCGAGCGTCGACTCACCGAACTCGTCCAGCTCCGTGATCGCCTGATTCAGACCGTCCGAGATCTGGGGTTCGATCTCGGCCAGCTGCCGGGTGAGTTCCAGGACCTGGGTGGCGACGATGGCGGAGCCGGCGGCGCCCTGTTCGACGCGTTCGAGGTCGGCCTGTGTCTGTTCCAGCTCGGCCCGGGTGTCGCGCAGGGACATCACGAGGAAGCCCATGCCGATAACGAGGCCGAGGAGCACCACCGCCATGACGATGAGCGCGGTGCGTTGCGTCGATGACGACACTGGTGGCTCTGTGGCCTCGGTGGAAGACATTGGGGCTCCTGTCGGGTCGGAGTGAATGAACGCGGCGGCCACCAGGCCGAGCGCGGTGATAAATGCGGCTGCGAGGAAGGTTTCGGAGATCGCTTCGGCGGTGAGCCGGCCGGACGCCTCGATGATCGCCGCCTCGAAACCGGGGTCGGTGATCGGTGGAAGCTCCAGTTGGCTCCGCAACGTGTTGAAGCGAGCGAGGCCCCATGCGGTGAGCGCGGCGAGACCGACGCTCAACCCGATCAGGCGCACGACCATCACGATGGATGCGGCACCGCCGCGCTGATGCGGGGGCGACGCATCGACGACCGCCGCAGTGGTCGGGGCGAACACGAGCCCGAGCCCAGCGCCCAGGACTGCGAGCTGGCCCGCAGCCGTCCAGTTGCTGATGTCGGGGTCCCAGGTCAGGCCCATGGCCAGCAATCCTGCGACAGCAGCGATGAGCCCGAGGACGATCGGCCGGCGATAGGAGACCCGCTCGGTGAGACGACCACCGACCCACGACGCGACGGCCATGGCCGAGGTCAGCGCGGCGAGGATCCAGCCGGCGATCACCGCGGAACGTTCGAGGTCGAGCTCGATCGCGTTCACGAAGATCGGCACGTCGACCATGGCGATCACCAGAGCAGCACCGACCAGGAAGTTCACGAGCAGCGCCACCCGGAGCGTGGTTCCCCGGAAGAAGCTCGGGTCGACGAGTGGGTCGGCGACTCGCCGCTGGTGCCAGACGAAGAATGCGCCGAGAAGGACGGCCACCGGGAATAGCAGTCGAAAGTCGAATCCAGAACCGCCCTGCAACTCGTCGAGCCCCGAGACGCTCTGGATCTCCGCGTTTCCGAGCAGCGCAAGGTTGAGCGCGATCAGCGTGGCCGCGAGCGCCACCGCCCCGACCCAGTCCACCCGTTCGGGCCGCTCGTGCTCCTCGATGCCCTCGAGCGCCCACCACACGAGCACCATCCCCACAACCGCCAGCGGGATGTTGAGCCAGAACTGCCAGCGCCAGTCGAGGAACCGAACCAGCATCGCTCCGTACAGCGGCCCCCAGACCCAGCCGAGCGTCTCGATCGCACCGAGCGTCCCGAGCGCCCGAGCTCGCCGGTCCTCGTCGAAGACGTCGCCGACGACGGCGAGGGCCACCGGAACCATCGCCCCACCCCCGATTGCGGTGAGCACCCGACCGACGAGGAACGGACCGAACGAGGACGTCAGCGGGATCAGGATCGTCCCGATCAGGAAGATGCCGTATGCGCCGAGGAACAGTCGGCGGCGACCCACGACGTCGCTCAGCCTTCCCGCCAACGGCATGACGGCCACGAAGGCGATCAGATAGACGTTGACGATCCACGCCGCATCATCGAGACCGTCCGGAAGGGTGAGGCCGAGATCGTTGATGATCGGCCGAAGCATGGTGGTGACGACCGTGAGGTCGTCGGCCGCCACGAACACGGCATACCCGACCACCGCAAGGATGGTCGCCGGGGAGGCACGGCGTGTCGGGCGCATTCCCGGACCCTAGGGGACCGAACGCACCGCTCACAGCCGGGTCAGGCGATGGCTTCCCCGAGACGGAAGTCCGGGCGGACCACGACGCTGCTGGCGACTCCGGCGAGCAGTTCGGCGCATTCTTCACGAGTGGCGAGCAGCCGAAGCGGACGCTCGGTGCCCACGGCAGCCTGTGCAACCTGCGCCAGCGTCTCGTCTCCGGTCACCACACAGACCTCCTCGAACCGACCCGTGCGGTAGTGCCGGACGAATTCGGCGGTCAGCGGTCGGCGATCGGTGACGGTGCCGTCGCCGAGGAAGAGCACGGCGCCGGGAAACACCTCGGTCATCGCCCAGCCCATCGTCGGATCGCAGCCGATGAGAAAGGTGTCGCCTTCGCGGCGGGCTTCGAGCAGCGAGCGGATGAGCACGGATCGAGCGACGAGGTCCTCCGGGTCGACGATGTCGGACCAGAAGTGTCCGATGCTGTCGATGTCGAGCACGACGAGACGGTTGGTGGCCGCCCTCCGCCGATCTGCCAGTCGAGCCACGTTCTCGTTCACGCCACGCCCCAATCGTCGTCTTGGCTCCAGCCTTGCCGCGACCCTCGCGAACCACCAAATCTCAGAGCGTGGGGTCCGTGATCGTGAACTCCTCGCCGTACTGGTCGAGCTCGAGGACCCACGACGACCGGGCCCCGTCGAACTCCGTCTCGAACTCGATGGCGGTCACGAGTGCCGACACCGGGTGGAGCCACATCGAGAGTTCGACATCCTGGCCTCGTACAAGCCCGGCCGTGATCGACTGCATCTCTGCGGCCGGTGCCGTCCCGGTGAGGTGGTACCTGGTGCCGTTCCGGTCCTCCTCGCCGACGAACGTCACGTCGGTGAGGCCGGCCAGCAGCGGATGCCACCCGTCCTCGGGGTCGAAGAAGAGGCTGGGATCGATGTCGAAGCCGGGCGGCAGCGTCTCGAATTCCCCGGTCACGGGGTTGGAGAGCCAGACTTCGTCGTCGATCGCCACCGCGCCGATTTGCGTACCGAGCGAGTCGTTCACGGTGATCTGGAGGATCGCGTCGGCCGAACCGGGAGCCGAGAAGCGGCCCTCCAGGGTGTCGAGGCTCATGCTCTCTGCGGCATCGATGTACACGGCGGCCCCCGTCCGCTCCAGCATGAACCGAACGCTCTCGACCGAGCCCATCGCCTCGGCCGCAGCCGCGCCGAGACCCGCGGCGTCGGTGGGAAGCTTCTCGCCACCGAGGTCTTCACCCCCGCACGCCACGAGGGTGGCGGCCAGGACGGCAACGAGAACACGAACGCAACGCGAGAACATGCGTTCAGTCTGACCGATGTCGGGCCGGACGGCTGCTCGGTGCACCGAAGACCAGCTGCGGCGGTCGGCTGACTCAGTGGGCGATGGAGACCTGGTTCCGGCCGGCGGCCTTGGCCGAGTAGAGCGCCTCGTCGGCTGCACGCATCATGTCGGCTGCCTGTTCGGGCGGCGTCATCGCCACACCGGCGCTCACCGTGATGCGACCGCCCGGCTGGCTTTCCGCTCCGGGGAACACGTGGTTCGCGATCGCAGCCCGAACCCGTTCGGCAACCCGAACGGCCTCGGCTTCGGTCGCCCCGATGAGCAGGGCGGCAAACTCCTCGCCGCCGTAGCGGTAGACGACATCGTCCGAGCGAACGTTGCTCGAAATCAGCTGGGCGATGTTGCGCAGCGCCTCATCTCCAGCGATGTGGCCATTGGCGTCGTTGTATTCCTTGAAGTGGTCAACGTCGAACATCGCCACGGCGACGACTCCGACATCGACCTTGGCCGAGAGCGTCTCATCGAGATCGTGGTCGAACTTCCGGCGGTTTGCGATCGTCGTGAGCGAGTCGGAGAACGCAAGACGTTCCGCGCGGTCCTTTGCGGCGAGCGTGCGCCGCCAACGGGCACGCTCGAACAGCAGGGTGGGTACGAGGACGAGTCCTGCGAGTACCTGGCGGGAATACTTCACGCCTCTCCATCGGTGCACCAGCGGACCCCATGACTCCAGGGAAGGAAGATGAGTCGAAAGGACCAGACTCGTTCCCGGCCGCGAGGCGACTCATCCCGCTTTGCCCGGCGGGCGCCGTAGCGTGGGCCGATGCGCAGCGGGCTGATCTACGTCACCAACTTCCTTCTCACCGCTGCACTCGGCGTGGTCTTCATCTTTCTCGAGGACGTCCAGGTCGACCTCGGCCTGAGTGATCTGGACATCGGCCTCATCGCCGGGACCGGATTCGGCGCCGCCCTGTTCGCGCATTTGCTCCTCAGCCCGCTGGCCGACCGCGGGATCACCGCCCCGCTCTCGGTCGTGGCACTCGTCGCTGGGGTGCTCGGGCCGATCGGGTTCGCCTTCGGAACCTCGGTCGGCGTTCTGGCCGTCAGCCGGGGACTCACCGGTATCGGCCTCGGCCTGTTCGGCCTGCTCGCCCGCAAGGCGCTCCTCGGGCTGGATGCCACGGGCGGCGGCGCCAAACTCGGAATCCTCCTGTCCACTGCAGTCGCCGGCTTCATCTCCGGTCCGCTGATCGGCGCGGCGTTCGAGCCGCTCGGCTTCGCGGCGCCGTTCATCGCCGTGAGCATCGGAATCGCCCTCACCGGCGTGCCGGCGACGATTGCGATCGCCCGCACCGAGATCGCAGCGACGGTCGTCGATCACAGCGAACTCGGCCGGCTCCTGCGTCGACCCCGCATTCAGGCAGCGATGCTCTGCCAGTCCATCGTGTGGATGTACATCGGCGTGTTCGACGCGACGCTCGATCGCTTCCTCACCGACCTCGGCGCCTCGACGTCGATGGTTGCCGTGGTCATCGTCTGTGTCGGCGCGCCGATGCTCATCCTGCCTCGGGTCGCCGGCTCGCTGGCCGAGGCGAACGGTGCAGCCAACGTGATGCTTCCGTCGCTCCTCATCCTCCTTCCCGTGATGGCCGGCTACGGCTGGGCCGGCGCAATCGTCACCGCAACCATCGCCGGTGTGTTCCACGGGATTGGCGAATCCTTCGTCAGCGTGAGTGCGCAGGTGCTCGTGCTCGAAGTGACCGGTGCGGAACGTGCAGCTGTCGGCTCGGCGCTCCTCGAAACCGCGGGTCTGTCGAGTGCCGCCCTCGGCGCCGGCATCGGCCCGGTCGTCTACGGCGCCCGAGGGCAGGACGTGTTCCTGTGGACCGCAGTCATCGGGGTGGTGCTCGGCCTTGTCGCGCTGCAGCGAATCGTTCACGCCCGCCGATCCGAGCGATGGGCGCTCGCTCCACAAGGCACGAGGTGACCGACCCCACCCCGAAACGGATCGCCAGCGGGTTCACTGCGGTTGCGCTCGTTGCCGCCGGAGCAGCAGTCGCCCAGGCCTTCGGCCGCTTCACCTTCGGCGTGCTGCTCCCCGCCGTCCGCGACGACCTCGGCATCTCGAACACGGTCGCCGGCCTGCTCGGGACGATCAACGTGGGCGCGTACTTGCTCGGCACGATCGCAGTTGCGGCGGTGACCAGCCGCGTCCGCCTGCTCGACGTGATGCGCGGCGGCTTCCTCTTCGCCACGGCCGGCCTCGTGCTCGCCGCCGTGGCCCCCGGCCCGTGGGTGCTCGGCGTGGCGATGTTCTCGAGCGGGCTTGGTGGCGCCCTCATCTGGATCCCGGCACCGGTCATCGCCTCGAGCGCTCTCGCTCCCGAGCGCCGTGGGCTGGCTGTCGGTCTGATGGGGTCCGGCATCGGCCTGGGCATCGTGTTCACCAGCCAGCTCAGCGCCTGGGTGCGATCGAACCTCGGCGACGACTCGTGGCGAACCGTCTACGCCGTCGAAGGCGCCATCGCCGTGATCGTGCTGATCGCCACCTTGCTGTTCGTGGGACATGCCCAGGCGCAACCGTCGGGCCAGCGCGCCGGCCTCGGAGGATTCGCCGTACTCCGGCGGATGCGCGGCTGGGGTGCACTGACGTTGGCGTACGCCGCCTTCGGCCTCATGTATCTGCTGGTTGTCGCCTTCCTCACGTCGCGCCTCGAGGACGACAGCGGCTGGACCGGCGCCCGGGCCTCCCTGGCCTTCACACTGCTCGGCATCGCCGTCGTGTTCGGCGGCCCGCTCATCATCACGCTCGCCAAGCGTTTCGGCCCACGGTCGGCGCTTGCGTTGTCGTTCACGTTGTGGAGCATGCTCACCCTCGCCGTGTTGCCCGGTTGGATCAGCACGACGCTTGCAGCCTCCGTCGGACTCGGCCTGCTCTTCGCCGGGATCCCCGGGCTGATCACCCTCTATGTCGTCGAGAACACGTCGGTCGAGGACTTCGGACCGAGCTTCGCAGCAGCGACCCTTGCGTTCGGAATCGCCCAGATGCTCTCCCCACAGATCGGTGGCCTGCTCGCCGATCTCACCGGCTCGTTCACGGTGGTCTTCATGTTGTCCGCTGCGTTTGCCCTCACCGGGACGGCGGCCGCGCTCCGACTCCCGGCACGCGGGGACGTGGCATCGCACTGATCCAGTCCGCCGCGCCGGTGGGTTGGCCACGTCGGCGGCGGGTGGCCGATGATGGCCCCATGGACACGGTCTCCGAGATCTTCGACGCCGACGCCTGGGACCCCGTTCCCGGTTTCGACTTCACCGACATCACCTATCACCGGGCCAAGGACGTCGGCGCCGTCCGCGTCGCCTTCGACCGGCCGGAGGTGCGCAACGCCTTCCGCCCGCACACGGTCGACGAGCTCTATCGGGCCCTCGACCACGCTCGCATGACGAGCGATGTCGGCTGCGTGCTCCTCACCGGCAACGGACCGTCGGAGAAGGACGGCGGCTGGGCCTTCTGCTCGGGCGGCGACCAGCGCATCCGGGGCAAGGACGGCTACCGCTACACGGAAGACAACGCCGAATCTGCCGCCGCCATCGACCCGGCTCGCAGCGGCCGGCTCCACATCCTCGAAGTGCAGCGACTGATCCGCTTCATGCCCAAGGTCGTCATTGCAGTCGTTCCCGGATGGGCGGCCGGCGGCGGCCACAGCCTCCACGTCGTCTCGGACCTCACACTCGCCAGCCAGGAGCACGCCCGGTTCAAGCAGACCGACACCGACGTGGCCAGCTTCGACGGTGGCTTCGGCTCGGCCTATCTGGCCCGCCAGGTCGGACAGAAAATCGCCCGCGAGATCTTCTTCCTCGGACGGACCTACACCGCCGACGAGGCGAAGGCCCAGGGCGTCGTCAACGCTGTCGTCCCGCACGCCGAGCTCGAGGCAGAGGCGCTGCAGTGGGCTCGAGAGATCTGCAGCAAGAGCCCGACCGGCCAGCGGATGAGCAAGTACGCCTTCAACCTGATCGACGATGGACTCGTCGGCCAGCAGGTGTTCGCCGGCGAGGCCACCCGCCTCGCCTACATGACCGATGAAGCCACCGAGGGTCGGGACAGCTTCCTCGAGAAACGGGACGCCGACTGGTCTGCGTTCCCCTGGTACTACTGAGCCAATGACCGAGACCGGGTTCGATGTTGCGGTCATCGGCCGGGGAATGGTCGGATCGGCGGCAGCCCGGCACCTGGGCCTCGCCGGGCATTCGACGGCGCTCATCGGACCGGTCGAACCCGACACCCACGACGGCGAGGGCCCCTGGGCCAGCCATTGGGATCAGGGTCGCGTCACCCGGATCACCGCCTTCTCCGAACCGTGGGGTGCGTGGGCCCGCGCTTCGATCGACCGCTACGCCGAGATCGAAGCAGCGAGCGGCATCACCTTCCACGACCCGGTCGGGCTCGTCGTGCTGGCCGACGACGCTGCGGCAACGATGGCGACCGCACAAGCGCTCGGCGCGGACGTCGAGCAGCTCACCGCCGACGAGTTGTTCGAGCGCACCGGAATCCGGAGCTCGGTGTCGTCGCACACGATCATCTTCGAGGGTGCGCCCGCGGGGCTCATCAACCCTCGAGCGCTCGTGCAGGCGCAGGCCATCTGCGCCGAGCAATCGGGTGTGCGGCTGATCGACGATGCGGTCGAGTCGGTCGTGGACGGCCCCGCCGCCACGATCCACCTCCGGTCAGGTGCGACGATTCGGGCCGAGCAGGTGGTCCTCGCCACCGGACCGCACGGCGCCGACATGGTTCCGGGCCTCGACCTGCCGCTCGAACGACGGCTTCGGACCATCGCGCTGGCCGAACTGGGCCCCGGGCCCGACCTCCCAACGCTCATCATCGACAATCCTCCCCATCCGGCACTCGACGAGGCCTACTGGGTGCCACCAGTCGAGTTCCCCGACGGCCGGATGCTCCTCAAGATCGGCGGCGACAGCCTTCCCGTTCATCTGGCGGACTCGGGGGACGACATCACCCGGTGGTTCCGGCAGGGTGGGTCCGAGGAGGAGGCGACGGCACTGTTCGAACTGATGGAGACCCTGCTGCCCGAACGGCAGATCACCCGGGTCCGCCACAAGCCGTGCACGGTCTCCTACACGCCGAGCGGCGTACCCCACCTCGAGCGGATGTCCGACTCGATCACGGTCGCGTTCGGCGGGTGCGGCGCCGCGGCAAAGTCCAGCGACGAGATCGGCCGCATCGCCGCCACCATCGCCACCGCGTAGGGCGTCAGCCGGAGCGGTGTCGGCGGCGATGGCAGGGGGCGCAGCGGAGCACGAGCTCTTCGACGACTGTCCGGCCGGAAATGGCGTAGTCCGGGACGTGATCGAATTCGAGGACGTCGCTCGAGCCGCAGTCGACACAGCATCGGTCTCGTTCCTTCACCACGCGCCGTTGCCGCGCCGTCGGATGGCGTTGTCGGCCTGATGCGTTGATCGGCTTGCCCTCGGCGTCGTGGATCAGCGCCCGAATGAACGCCCGCGGAGCAATTCGCTCGACCGCAGCGTCCGTGAGCGGCGTTCCATCGTCCAGCGTCGCGCCGTCTCCTCGCACGTGAACGACGACCTCGGCGTTCATGGGGCTGGTGTTGGTTCCGGTTCCGGCCGCCTCGACTCGCTGCGCCAGCTCGATGAGTGCGTCCACCCGCTGCTGAGCGAGCGATGGCCAGACTTCGTCATCGGGCGCGTCCGCGGACGCGTCTTGCGCACGCTCCGTGACGGGTCTCGCCGTTCTGCGTGACCGCTGCATGACGAGGGCATCCAGTATGGCCAAGAGGATCGCGGCAAGGAGCGGGGGCAGGCGGAAGGTGCCGTGCACCATGCCGTCGGCGTCGGTGCGGAAGGTCAGCGATCTGGCTTCGTGCAACCGGGCATCACGGACGTCGTCGGGTTCGTTCGTCTTGAGGTAGGCGGCCAGTTCGATACCCAACCGGCTTGCAGGTGTGCGCTCCGCCAGCTCGATGAGGTCGAGCTCGTTCTCTGGCGTCGCCACCCTCGACACGGCTCGGACCTTCGAGTAGCTCAGTCGTCCCGTCCGAAAGGCATCGTCGAGCTCCTGGAGGTCGCTGAGCGCCCGGCCGATGCGAACCCACTCGCGTGCAGTGGAGACGGCGATGTCGAGCGCATCCGCAATCCAGTGCGCGGCAGTGTTCGCCTCGAGCAACCACTCGTCGGACTCGTGCATGGCCGCAGCGAGCGTCACGATCTCGTACTGCGCCTGATGAAGCCGACCACCAACCGAGACGATCTGCTCGCCGATCGTCGGAAAATGACCTACTGAAACTGCCGCGACCACGTGACCCCTTCCACCAGCTCTCCCCCGGTTGAGCTCCGCTCCACGGCAACTCTCCGAGTTGCTCCAAGTTCGACTCCGTCGAACTTGCCCGGTTGAGCTCCGCTC
>JAHDEJ010000086.1 GCA_020628865.1 Acidimicrobiales bacterium | reverse complement strand
ACCATCGCCAATCTGGAAATTTCCTATCTAAAAACTGAGTAAATTTTAGAAGGTCATTGCAATTATATTTTACAAATCTTTCATTCTCTACCTTAGCTATTACTCTGTATTTCTTTAACTGCTTCATCATTTATTTTTAATTCCATTTCAGAAGATACTTTTTTTCCTTTTTTACTGTAAGTAACTTTTGTTGTGATTTTTAAATCATTCCAGTTATCTCTCATCTTCATAATATCATACCAAGTGCCTCTTGCAACTATATAGGGATTCACTAAATAAACCCCTCTTCCATTTCTTATAAGTAATTCTTTCTTTATAAATTGAGTCAAAGCATTATCAATAGTTCTTGGATTTATATCCTTTTGTTCTGCAATTCTTTTTTTTATTGTACTGTTTAATACTATTTCATTTGAGTAATTTATTTGTTTCATCAATTCATAGAATATAGAAGAAACCCATTTTGGGAGGTCATTTAAGTGCATCAAATCATCTAAATAAAGTTTCACAAAGTCTGGCTCTCTTGGTACTTTAAATCGTTCTTTGGTCTCTTTTAACTCTCCTGTTTCAAAATCAACAGTATTTTCCGCATAAATCAAATGTTTCTTTCCTTTCATTAAATATTATTTTAAATTGTCATCTAAATCACATGACAACAAATATAGCATAAAATTTTAAATTGTCATCTAAATAACATGACTATTATACTGCTATATGATGACTATTATACTACTATATGATGACTATTATACTACTATATGATGACAATTATATGACGTAAAGTATTGATTAACAATATTTTATGCTATACTCTTCTTCTCTTCTATTCTTAATAATATCTTTAGATTACTTCACTACTCTTTTGATGAATGGTGCATATTGGGAGTTTTTAAACAAAAAAACCGCCCATTTCTGAACGGTTTTTTTTAACTCCACTACTATGGAGGTAGTTCTTACCAACTTATTGCTCTGTCGCAGAAGTACAAATATAATACAATACTGTAACGTTACATAACGTTACAGTATTTATTTTTACGTAACGTTACGATTTTTTTGTTACGTTACGGTATATTTGTTATAATTGTGATATGAGATATTGTAAGAATTGTGGTAAGTCTATTGAATCGAAGCATAAAAAGGCTAAGTATTGCTCTAATGGTTGCAGACAAGAAGCATATAGAAAAAGAAACGGAATTGATGAACCTGATTTTCTGAAGAGTAAAAAGAACAGGTCAATTTCAAAATTAGGAGCTATAAATAATTATGTAATACCATCAAATAAAATTGATAGCGGACACGCTTACATAAACAAGTTGCAAAGCGAATTAAACCTGTTATATCAGGAGCGACACAACGTAAATAATGGTGATGTTTCATTCTGGGCGATAGCTGGAGCTGTTGGAGGTGCTTCTATTCCTTTAAACTCTGAACTCTCTGGAATGGATAAGCTAATAGGAGCTTTAGGACTTGGATATTTAGGTTATAAATTAGGTGAAGAAATTAATAAAAACTCTAGATCTTCATTTGATAAAAAGGCTTATTTAATTGAACTGTCAGCTAAAATTCACGCAAAAGAAAAAGCTATTATTCAAGCAAAAAATACTATTTTGAAATTTGAAAAATTAGGTTTGGTAAACTCAAAAAAAGCAGTTGTAAAATCAAAGCCTAAATCTATGAGCCTAAAGGAAATTGCAGAATATCAATTTCCTACTATTGACTTTAGTTATAGCAAATTATCTCAACTTTTAGGCTATGATTTAGGTGAGCCGTTTTACTCAATAATTTGGGGTTCAGCAGGTCAGGGAAAATCAACATTTAGCCTAATATTTGCTTCTGAAATATCAAGAAATCTAGGAAGAGTTTTATACGTTTCGGCAGAAGAAGCTATTAGTAAGAATGTTCAACAAATAGTGAAGCGTAATAAGTTACAAACTCCGCATGTAGAGATTCAGGAATTTACTAGCTTAAAAGCTTTAGAAAGGTCAGCAAAGGCTTTTAAATACTTATTTATAGATAGTTTGAACGCTTCAAGAATATCAAATGAAGACCTGGAAGCCTTAAAGGTTAAATGTCCTGAAACATCAATAATAGCAATATTACAAGCTACAAAAGATGGAAGGTATAGAGGTACATCAGAGTTTATGCACAATACAGATATTGAAATTGAAATATTAAACGGAGTTGCAAGAACAAATAAAAATCGTTATTCTCATCTTTCAGAATATGAAATATTTAACCAACATCAAACCTATGGTAAAGTAGTTAATTTGTAGGTTTCCCAATATGCACCATTCATCATAAATTAACCCACTTTGAATAAGGTCTATTATTTTTAGTAAAGTTGGCGATCTGGTTTTTTGTCTTTTTATCAAAGACATTGAACCATCGCCAATCTGGAAATTTCCTATCTAAAAACTGAGTAAATTTTAGAAGGTC
>JAHDEJ010000056.1 GCA_020628865.1 Acidimicrobiales bacterium | reverse complement strand
AAACGCCTGCGAAACTCCACCAGCTGACGTCCGTTCCACTCGATCGGGTCCAACTACGCTGCGCTCGTGGCCTCACTTCTGCTTGCGCACCCGCTCTTCCTGGCGCTGAGCCCGGACGAGCAGGCCGCGTCGAGCCCCTACTTCCCGCTGGGACTGCTCTATCTGGCTGCGTGGGTTCGCGATGCCGGCCACGATGTGGCGATCTTCGACGGCACGTTCGAGTCCGGCCCCGATGCCTTCGTCGCCGCCCTCGACCGGCACCAGCCGGATGTGGTCGGGGTCTCCGCGCTGCTCCCGACCCGGTCGGCGGCGCTCGATCTGGCGGCGAAAGCCGCCGCTCACGGAGCCGTCGTCGTCCTCGGCGGACCCGACCCGACCGCGGACCCGGCCGCCTACCTCGCCGACGAGGCGGTCGATGTGGTCGTCCATCACGAGGGGGAGCAGACGATCGAACGGCTCCTGCAACTCGTGGACGCCGGCCGGTTGGACGGCGACACGCTGGCGCTCGAACCCGGTGTGGCCTGGCGACAGAACGGACGAGCCGTGGTGAACGAGCCGCGGCCGCCGATCGAGAACCTCGACGAACTCCCGCTTCCGGCCCGCGACCTGATCGACATGGACCGCTATCTCGATCTCTGGGAGGACCAGAACGGGTACTCGTCGATGACGATCTCCACCACACGCGGTTGCCCGTACAACTGCGACTGGTGCACCGATTCCGTGCACGGTGATGGCTTCCGGCAGCGGTCGCCCGAGAGCGTCGCCTCCGAGATGGCCAGCCTGAAGGCGACGTTCGACATCGCCCGCCTCCGCTTCGTGGACGACGTCGATGGCATCGACCGAACGTGGTTCGAGCAATGGGCGAGCGAGGTCGAAGCGAAGGACGCCACGATTCCCTTCGAAGCGCTGAACGACCTGGAACGGCAGGACCTGCCGCTGCTCGATGTGCGAGACAGCCTTTGACAAAAGCGGAACGTGTTCCTCCCCACCGTGAGCGGGGACTTGCATGCGCCACCGGCCGAGTCGGACCGGTGAACAACTTCTTCGACGAGGGTTCCCCCTGGTTCACGCATCCGCTGCTGACAACGGAGCGGGCCGAGGCGGAGATCGATCGGGTGCTCGGCTGGTGCCCCGATGCGGTCGACGTGCTGGATGTGGGCTGCGGTTTCGGCCGCCACAGCATCGAACTGGCGCGGCGAGGGCGACGCGTGGAGTCGATCGATCCGAGCGCTGCCATGGTCGAGGAGGCGCGTCGTCGAGCGGCGGAAGCCGACGTCGAGTTGACGGTGCAACAGGGTCGGGCCGAGGAGCTCGATGGGCCGGCCCGATACGACCTCGCGTTGCTGCTGTTCACAACGCTTGGTCAGGACCCGCTGACGGGCGCCGACCCGCTGCAGATCGTGGACGAGACGCTTCACCGGCTGCGGCGAGCGCTTCGCCCGGGCGGCACGCTCGTCATCGAGGTGCCGGACCGGCATCGGCTCGAAGCCATGCTCATCGAATCCGAACAGCTCGGCCCCGTGCAGGTCGAACGACGCCTCGACACGACCACGGGACGAGTCCGAGAACGGTTCGTCGGACCGACGCAGACCTTCGACCTCGGCTACGTCACGTTCACCCGGGCCGAGCTGCACACTCGCGTGACGGCGGCAGGGTTCGACGTGGTCGAACACCTTGATTCGGCGCTGGTACCGCCACCGCCGACCTTTCAGACGCTGGTGGCGCAATGCCCGGCTGGCTGACGGGCGAACTCTGGAGCGATCTGATCGCCGGTGCAATGGTCACGATCGGCCTGACCATCGTTTCGTCGGTACTGGCGCTGGCGTTCGGTCGATGGGCGGCGCTGGCCCGGCTCGGCAGTCGACCCGGTCGTCGACGCATCGCCCGCCTCTACGTCGAGGTCTTCCGCAACGTACCGGCGCTGATCCTCGTGATCTTCTTTGCGTTCGCGGTGCCGAATCTCGTCCCCGTGGACCTCCGCAAGACGCTCTTCTTCGACAACGTGCTCACCGACGCCCTGTCCACGGTCACCGGGCTCATCCTGCCCTGGTACGCATTCGCCGCGATGCTGGCGCTGGCGTTCAACACGGGCGGTCATCTGGCCGAGATCCTGCGATCGGGCATTGCTGCCGTCCCCACGAGTCGCCTCGACGCCAGTCGGTCGCTCGGCCTCGATCACGATGCGTCGCTGCGAAACGTCGTGCTCCCGGCGGCCGTTCGAGTGGCGTTCCCCGCGATCTCGAATCGGCTCGTGCACAACATGAAGAACACGTCGCTCGCATCGTTCGTGGCCGTCCCAGAGCTCTTCAACGCCTTTCAAGGAGCGATCACCCGCACGTTCCAAGCGAGCGAGCTGCTCGTGCTCGCCGCCCTGTTCTACCTGGTGCTGTCGACGGCGATGACCGCAGGGCTCGATCTCGTCGGCCGCCGCCTCGGTGCCGCCGCCACCCACGGGGTCGGCCATGGGTGAACAACTCGAGTTTCTCGTCGGCATCCTTCCCGATCTGCTGGTCGGGTTTCCCGGCCGGCGGCCGGGCGGGTTGCTGCTGAGCATCCTGTTGACCCTCGCTTCGTTGGCGGTTGGAACGACCCTCGGCGTCGTTCTCGGATTCGGTCAGGAGTCCCGGCTCTGGGCGATTCGTGCCCCGAGTCGGAGCATCGTGCAGGTGGTGCGGGGCGTGCCGCTGCTCGTCCTGCTGGTGCTCATCCACACGTTCGTCGGAGCCGGCCGAATCGGCGGCGTGTCCACGAGCGCGCTGCAGTCGGCCTTCCTCACCCTGACGATCTACAGCGCGGCGTACCAGGCGGACGTCGTTGCGGCCGGCATCCGATCTGTCCCGACGACCTGGATCGACCATGCATTGCTGCTCGGCACCCGCCGTCTCCACATCAACCGCACGATCGTGGCACCGAAGGCGCTCCGGACCATGCGGCCGGCGCTACTGACCCAGGCGATCACCGTGTTCAAGGATTCGTCTGTCGTGGTCGTACTCGGTGTGGCCGACCTGACCACGAATGCCCGCATTGCGCTGGCCGCCGACGTCGACAACACGCCCTTCTGGGTGGGCACCTATCTCTTGGTGGGCGGGCTCTATTTCATGGTCGCCCGGACCGCCGCGCTGCTCGTCGAGCGGCTCGGCGACGACGAACTGAACAACTTCGGAACGGTGATAAACAGTCCGGACCAATCGACGGTTGGTCACTAGCGTCAGAACTGCGAAATGCCGGCGGGCGCCGCCGGGTTTCGGGAACTTCCATCTCAACGAAAGAGACCGACGTGCTCACGCTTGTTCGCCGCCTGGCCTTCCTCCTGCTGTTCACCTTCATCGCTGCTGCCTGTGGCGATGACACGACCACCGCCACCCCCGCCGCCGAAGAGGCCATGGAAGAAGACGCCATGGAGGACGACGCGATGGAAGACTCCGCCATGGCGGACGGAGGCTCCGTCCTCGACCACGTGACCGAGGCCGGCGTCGTGCGAGTCGGCGTACGCAACGACAACCCGCCCATGAGCTTCATCGACGAGGACGGTGAGTGGGTCGGCTTCGACCTGCAGCTCGCCGAAGCGCTCGCCGCCGAGATGGGCGTGGAACTCGAACTCGTTCCCGTCGACGGCACGACACGGATCAGCTTCCTCGAATCGGGCCAGGTCGACATGTCCGTCGCCTCGATGAACCACACCCGATCGCGCGACGAGGCGATCGACTTCAGCATCACCTACTTCTGGGACAACCAGTCCTTCCTGGTGCGCACCGGCACCTACGAGAACATCGACGAGCTCTTCGGTCAGCGGGTTGCGGCAAACGCCGGCAGCTCGGTGATCGACTCCTGGAACAGCTACGTGGCCGACGCCGGCGGCGATCCGTCGGAGATCGTCGAGTTCGACGACAAGCTCGCCGCAATGCAGGCGCTGCGCGACGGAGCGGTCGAGGGGTACAGCGAAGACAACATCACGCTGCTCGCCCTGGCCGAGGGCGACCCCGCCCTCACCCTCCTTCCGGGAGGTCACAACCC
Organism: Acidimicrobiales bacterium; assembly: GCA_020628865.1. GTDB lineage: Bacteria > Actinomycetota > Acidimicrobiia > Acidimicrobiales > SHLQ01 > SHLQ01. Next base: position 11,582 of record JAHDEJ010000056.1, on the reverse strand, counting down.
CGTGCAGTTCGGCGTCGGCGTGCCGGAGAACGACTCCGAATGGCGAGACGCCGTCAACCTCGCACTCCAGGAGGTCTGGAAGGACGGCAGCTACGCCGAGCTCTACGACCGCTGGTTCGTCGGTCCGGACAAGATCATCGACCTGCCCCTCGGCGGCGAGATGGAGATCTGGGGATGAACCTTCCGAGCCTCCGACCCATGCATCCGCCGCGATGGCCCCTGGCCCTCGCCCGGATGGCCATGGGTCTGCTCTGGCTCGGATCGCTCCGCTGGAAACTCCCACCTGACTTTGACGGAAATGGCGAGACGAGCCTGCGAACGTGGCTCGAACTCGAAGTCGAGCATCCGTTTCTCTCCGTCTACGGCGAGCTGATCGAGTCGGTCGTGCTCCCGAATTTCACACTCTTCGCCTGGCTCGTGTTCCTCAGCGAGCTGGGCGTCGGGATCGCCCTGCTCGTCGGGGCCTGGACGGAAGTCGCCGCGGTCGTCGGCCTGCTGATGTCGATCAACCTCGGCATCGGTCTCCTCGAGGTTCCGGGCGAGTGGCCGTGGTCCTACGCCATGATGGCGATGTGGCACGGCACACTCCTCGTGTCCGGCGCCGGGCTCCTCTGGGGCGTCGACGGCTGGCGGAAGGATCGTTCGACCTCGACGGTTTCCAATGCATCCACTGCGGGGCCGACCGGCCCGAAGGACACACCATGACCAGCAACTCCCAACCGACCAACGACGCCGCCAGCGGGCTCGGGCTTGCCATCCTCCGCATCGCACTCGGTGTGACGGTCCTCGCCACGTGGTGGGGCAATGTCGGCGACGACTTCTACTCGGCCGACGGTCTCCGCGGCTTCTTCGACTGGGCGTTCACCCCGGCCGAGGAAGGGGGCAACGGGAGCTCGCTCGGCATCGTCGAGTCCATCATCGACGGCACCGTGCTCCAGGCTCCGGGGCTCTTCGGGTTCCTGCAGACCGTGATGGAGCTGCTGATCGGGCTGGGACTGCTCTTCGGCGTGTTCACCCGGTTCTTCGGGTTCCTCGCGCTGCTGTTCTTCGGCGGACTGTTCCTCACCTACTTCGGTGGTGAGGAGTGGATCTGGACGTACGTCATCCTCATGGCCGGTGCCCTCGCCGTGTTCCTCGGACGGGCCGGACGCACGCTCGGCGTCGACCAGGTCCTCGCCGTTCGTGGACCATCCTCGCTTCGGATGCTCTGGTAGGGGTGTCCGTTTCCGCCCTGACCCTCGGGACCGCAGCGCTGTATGCGCTGATCTCGTTCCTGCTCTTCGTCTTCGGAGCCAACCTCACCACCTTCGCCGTCCGTGTGACGCGGCGCGGACGCCGCACCACCGCTGTGCTGCCGGCGGCAACCGGGGACGGCCTTCCGAGAGTCACGGTGCAGCTCCCGATCTACAACGAGCTGTACGTGAGCGAGCGGATCATCCGAGCGGCCTGTGCGCTGGACTGGCCGGCGAACCTCCTCCAGATCCAGGTCCTGGACGACTCGACCGACGAGACGTCCGTCCTCATCGAGCAGCTGGTCACCGCAGCGCAAGGCGAAGGCGTCGACATCGTCCATCACCGTCGTGCCGATCGGACCGGCTACAAGGCCGGGGCGCTCGCCGATGGAATGACGACGGCGACCGGCGATTTCGTGGCGATCTTCGATGCGGACTTCGTGCCACCCGCCGACTTCCTCCGACGGACCGTTCCGCACTTCGCCGACTCCTCCGTGGCGTTCGTGCAGGCCCGTTGGGGCCACCTGAACCGCAACTACTCGTGGCTCACCCGAGTCCAGGCGCTCGCCATCGATGGGCACTTCCTGGTGGAACAGTCCGGTCGGGGCGACCGGGGCTGGTGGTTCAACTTCAACGGAACCGCCGGGATCTGGAGGGCCACCGCCATCGAGGACGCCGGTGGCTGGCAGGCGGCCACCCTCACCGAGGACCTCGACCTGTCCTATCGGGCACACCTGCGGGGATGGACGGCTCGCTACCTCGAAGACCTTGTCGTGCCCGCAGAACTGCCCGCACAGGTCCTCAGCTTCCGGCGGCAGCAACATCGATGGGCCCGCGGATCGATGGAGTGCGCCCGCCGGCTGCTGCCCGCCGTCTGGCGCGCCCCGGTCTCCCTCGGCACGCGCTTCCAGGCCACCGTGCATCTGTTGGCGTACGGCATCCACCTGCTTCTGCTGCTGCTCCTGCTGATCTACCCGTTGGTCGTGGTCGCGGGCACCCGCCACGCCTCGTTCTCCACGCTGTTCGGTATTGCCTACCTGTTTGCGCTGACGTCGCTTGCGCCCGGCATCTTCTTCATCGCCGGTCAGCGCCAGGCCGGTCGTTCCTGGCTGCGTGAGGTTCCGCGCATCGCCTTCGTCACCGTGTTCGGCTCCGGGCTGATGCTCAACACCGCCCGCGCCGCGCTGCAGATCTTCACCCGCCCCGACCCCGAGTTCGAACGGACGGCGAAGTTCGGCCAGGTTGCCTCGGCGGGGGAGTGGACGCGCCGCCGGTATCAGCTCGGCGTCGACCGGATCGCCTGGGCCGAGCTCGGTCTGGGTGCGTACGCGTTTGCGACCGCCGGGTTTGCGTACAGCGAGCGGAACTGGGGCATCCTCCTGTATGCCGTCGTGTTCGGATCGGGGTTGCTGTTGATGTCGGGAGCGACCTTCGCGCACGCCATCGCCGTGCATCGCGGACGCGAGAAGCGACGGGCGTCCGTCGAGGCGGAAACGGAACGCTGGCTGCACGACGCACCGACCCGAGACGAGACCACGGCCGGATGAGCCGCGTCATCTTCGTGATGGCGAAGCGTCCGTCGCCGGGCCGCACCAAGACCCGGCTCGTCCCGCCGCTTTCGCCTGCCGCTGCAAGCGAGCTCTACGAAGCGATGCTGCTCGACATCGTGGAGCGTCTCACCGCACGCGATGACGTCGCCGTGCACATTGCGGTCGACGAGCCATCGTCCATCGACTGGTTCGCGCGCACATTCCCCGATGTCCCGCTGACCGTGCAGGTGGGCACAACGCTGGGGGAGCGGCTCGACACCGTCCTCACCCACGGACTCTCATTGGCCGATCAGGCGTACGCGATCAGCAGCGACAGCCCGGACCTGCCAGCAAGTCACCTGACGGAGCTCTTCGCAGAACTCGATGCCGGCGACGCAGACGCCGTGCTCGGACCGACCGAGGATGGCGGCTATTGGGCGATCGGTTGGACCAGGCCGCTCGGTCCGATCGTTCGCGACGTGACGATGTCCACGCCGACCGTTGTCGAGGACACCCTTGCGGTCGCGGGAACCATTGGCGCCACTGTCGCCCTCGGGCCGGCCTGGTACGACGTCGATGACGGCGCCGACCTCGAACGGCTGTCGAGCTCGATCGATGCGGAACTCCTGCCCCGGACCCACCGTCTCCTCGGGAAGCGAATCGGGGCCGTCGTCCCGGCACTCGACGAGGCCGGGAACATCGAGGCGGTCGTCCACGATCTGCTGGCGAACGGCGTCGACCGGGTCGTCGTCGTCGACAACGGTTCCACCGACGACACCGCCGCGTTGGCCCACGCCGCCGGAGCGATGGTCGTCAGCGAGCCGATCCGGGGGTACGGCCGGGCCTGTGCCGCCGGCACCGCGGCAGCGATCAGCGACGGCTGCACGGTCATCGTCTACATCGACGGGGACCGCAGCTCGCGGCCGAGCGAGATCGATCGGATCGTGCAGCCCCTTCTCGATGACGAGGCGGATCTCGTCCTCGGCTCCCGCATGCTCGGCGAGATCGAACCGGGCGCGATGCCGCCACACCAGCGGTTCGGGAACCGGGTCACGTCTGCACTGATGCGTTGGTTGTACCGCATCGAGGTCACGGACCTCGGCCCATATCGAGCCATCCGCAGCGAACTGATCACCGACCTCCAGATGTCGGAGATGACCTTCGGATGGCCAACCGAGATGATGGTCAAGACCGCCGCCCGCGGGCACCGGATCGTCGAGGTCCCGGCGAGTTGGGACCGGCGAGCGTCGGGGGAGTCGAAGGTGGGCGGCACCGTTGTGGGGTCGCTCAAAGCCGGATGGTTCCTGCTGTCGGTCACGCTCCGTCACGCCCGGGCGGCTCGACGGGGCTGACGGCCGCGTCGTCGGCCACAAACCACTCATTGGGGATCGGCGGGAACCGATGGGACCGCTGCTAACCTGAACAGGTCCACATCCGTGGGCGTCTCGGTCGAATTCGTCGGCCGATTCAGACAATGCCGCTCCGGCGTTCGTCCCCCTCGCAACACTGTGTGGGAGATCGGCGCGTGGGGCTGGGTCCGAAACCCGAGGAAATCCATGGAATCCGTACTCCCAGCAAAAGACGAGACGATGAAGAGCGTCCGCGAGGCGTTCAATCTCTCCGAGAACGACACCGGTTCTCCCGAGGTGCAGATCGCACTGCTCAGTGCACGCATCAAGCACCTGACGGAGCACCTGAAGGTCCACAAGAAGGACCATCACAGTCGTCGAGGCCTCCTCATGCTGGTGGGTCAGCGCCGGCGCCTGCTCGACTACGTCAAAGACAACGACGTCGAGCGGTATCGAGAACTGATCGCCCATCTCGGCATTCGCCGGTAGGTGGTACGGAACGAGCGGCCCAACGGCCGCTCGTTGCGCGTTCCGGGACTTCTTCGGAAATCAGGACCAATACAGAAGAACATGAGCCGAAGTGCGGCTCAGTCCGGCAAGGTGCCGGGCCAACTATCCGGCGGGTGCCGGGTAAAAGGAGAAGCCATTCATGGCTGAGAAACACAACGTCAGTGACGCCGTCATGGGCGCACCAGACAAAATCATGTCGTTCGAGACCGGTCAGCTTGCCGGCCTCGCAGACGGCGCCGTGCTCGCCCAGTTGGGCAACACGATGGTCCTCGTGACCGCAACTGCAAGCGACAAGCCCCGTGACGGCGCCAGCTTCTTCCCGCTGACCGTCGACATGGAAGAGCGCAGCTACGCCGCCGGAAAGATCCCCGGATCCTTCTTCCGTCGTGAAGGCCGTGCCAGTGAAGCCGCCATCCTCGTGGACCGTCTCACCGACCGTCCGCTTCGTCCGAACTTCCCCGACGGGTTCCGCAACGACGTGCACATCGTGGGCACCATCTTCGGCGCCGACATGGAGAACCCGTACGACGTCCTGGCCATCAACGCTGCGTCCGCTGCGCTGATCATCTCCCGCATCCCGTTCGAGTGCCCGGTTGGCGCCGTTCGCATTGCGTACACCACCGAGGGCGAGTGGATTCCCCACCCGACCTACCAGGAGAGCGCAGAGTCCACCTTCGAGATGGTCGTTGCCGGCCGCCTCCTCGACGACGACGACGTCGCCGTGATGATGGTCGAAGCCGGTGGCACCGACAAGACCTGGAAGACCTTCGATGAAGGTGGCCCCACGGTCGACGAAGGAACGCTGGCCGAAGGTCTCGACGCTTCCAAGAAGTGGATCCGTCAGGCCATCGAGCTGCAGGAAGCCCTCCTCGAGAAGGTCGGCGCTCCCGAGAAGATGGACTTCCCGGTCCTGGGCGACTACTCCGCTGAGCTGCTCGCCGCCGTGGAAAGCGGCTTCGGCGACCAGATCGCCGCGACGCAGACCATCAAGGACAAGATGGAGCGTCAGGGCGCCGAGAACGCCCTCAAGGACGAGGTCAAGGAGGCACTCGCCGAGCAGTTCGCCGACGAGGCCGGAGCCATTGGCCAGGCCTTCCAGTCGGTCAAGAAGGCTGCGGTGCGCAAGCGCATCGTCGAAGAGGGCCTTCGCATCGACGGTCGCAAGACCGACGAACTGCGTCCGGTCTCCTCCGAGGTCGACCTCATCCCGACCGCCCACGGTTCTGGTCTCTTCCAGCGTGGCGACACGCAGGTCATGAACATCACGACCCTGGGCATGGGACGCATGGACCAGATGATCGACGGCATCGACCCGATCGATCGCAAGCGCTACATGCACCACTACAACTTCCCGCCATTCAGCACCGGTGAGCCGGGCTTCATGCGTGGCCCGAAGCGCCGTGAGATCGGCCATGGTGCGCTCGCCGAGCGCGCCGTGTTCCCGGTCGTGCCTCCCATGGAGGAGTTCCCCTACACGCTGCGCCTCGTCTCCGAGGTGCTCGCGTCGAACGGTTCGTCCTCGATGGCATCGGTGTGCTCGTCGACCCTCTCGCTGATGGACGCCGGCGTGCCGATCAAGGCACCGGTTGCCGGCATCGCCATGGGCCTCGTCAAGATGGACGACAAGTACATCACCCTCACCGACATCCTCGGTGCGGAAGATGCCATGGGCGACATGGACTTCAAGATCACCGGTACCTCCGAGTTCGTGACCGCGCTGCAGCTCGACACGAAGATCGACGGCATCCCGGCCGACGTGCTCTCCGCTGCGCTCACGCAGGCCAAGGACGCACGCATGAAGATCCTCGAGGTCATGAAGGACGCCATCGCGGCTCCGCGTGAAGACGTTGGTCCCACCGCTCCGAAGATCGTCTCGTTCGAGATCCCGATCGACAAGATCGGCGAGGTCATCGGTCCGAAGGGCAAGGTCATCAACACGATCCAGTCCGAGACCGGCGCCGACATCTCCGTCGACGACGACGGCATGGTCGGCATCGTTGCCGTCGCATCGCCGGACCGCGACAAGGTCATCGAGGCCGAGCGTCAGATCCGTCTGATCCTCGACCCGCCCACCGCCGAGGTCGGCGAGGTGTACCAGGGCAAGGTCGTGAACATCACCAAGTTCGGTGCGTTCGTGAACATCCTTCCCGGTCGTGACGGCCTGGTCCACATCTCGAAGCTGGGTGGCGGCAAGCGCATCGACAAGGTCGAAGACGTGCTGTCCCTCGGTGACGACATCGAGGTCAAGGTCGAGGACATCGATCCCAACGGCAAGATCTCGCTGCGTCCCACCGCTGATGGCGGTGGCGATGACGATGGTGGTTCCGACGATGGTGGGCGTGAAGAGCGCTCCGATCGTGGTGGCCGCAACCGTGACCGTGGTGGCCGCAACCGTGACCGCGGTGGCGACGACGCCGAGGCCAGCTCCGACGGCGGTGGCGACCGCGAGGTTGCCTCCTTCGAGGAGAGCTTCGACGCGGAACTCGCCGACGAGCTCGGCGATCTCGGTCCCGCACCGAAGTCCAGCCGTGGCGGCCGTGGCCGCGGCCGTCGACGCTGATCGACGCTGGGGCTGAGTGACCCACCCGTGGTGAACGAGGCCCTGATCACAACGACGCTCGGAAACGGCCTTCGGGTCGTTTCCGAGCACCTTCCCGGATCACGTTCCGCATCGATCGGTGCGTGGTTCGCGGTGGGTTCGAGAGACGAGGCCCCGGAGCGATCCGGGGCCTCGCACTTTCTCGAACACCTGCTCTTCAAGGGAACCGAGGAGCGCTCCGCCCGGGCGGTGGCCGAGGCCATCGACGGGGTCGGTGGAGACATGAATGCCTTCACCGCTCGCGAGTACACGGCGTTCTACGCCCGGGTTCCCGACACCTCTGCGTCGATGGCGACCGACCTGCTGTTCGACGTGTTGCGGCGTCCGGCGCTTCGGGGGAGCGATGTGGACGCCGAGCGTCAGGTCATCAACGAGGAACTCGTGGCTGCCCTCGACACCCCCGACGATCTGGTGCACATCGTCCTGTACGAGACGCTCTTCGCCGGCCATGCGCTCGGCCGTGAGGTCCTGGGCGAACCCGAGACCATCCGGGCGATGGGCCCGGACGACATCGCCGACTTCCACTCCCGCTGGTATCGGCCGGTCAACATGGTCATCGCGGCGGCGGGCAACATCGACCATGGCGAGCTGGTCGCGACGGTCGAACAACACTTCGGCGATCTGACGACGGGCCAACGCCCCGAACGCACACCGGTGGCCCCCGACGTAGGGGAGCGGGTCGGGACGGAACTGCCGGTCGAACAGATCCACGCCGCCATCGGGTGGCGGAGCCTGTCGCACGACGATCCGCGGCGCTACGCGTTGGCGATCGCCAACCAGATTCTCGGCGGCTCGCCGTCCTCGCGTCTCTTCCAGAGCATCCGTGAGGAGCAGGCGCTGGCGTACACGGTCTATTCGTCCACCTCTGGCTACGCAGACACCGGCTCGGCCAGCGTCTACGCCGCAACGTCGATCGACCGGGGCGCCGAGCTGCTCGGCGCACTCGACGCGGAGATCGATGGGTTGCTGAACGATGGGGTCACCCAACGCGAGCTCGATCTGGCGCGTAGCGGCTTCGAAGGGTCGGTGATCCTCGGTCTGGAGGACTCGGGCTCCCGGATGAGCCGCATTGCCACCGGGATGGCGCTGCGGAACACGGTGCTCCCGATCGATGACTTCCTCGCCGCACTCGCCGAGGTGACGGTGGACGACGTGAACGCCGTGATTCGGGCCGTGTACGGGGCTCCGGCGACGGTTTCGTTGGTCGGTCCGGGCCGCGGGCTCGCTGCCTGCGGTATCTGACACCACGCTGACCACGGAGTGTCGTGGCTGAACCGTATGGGCAATTCAACTCATTTGTTACGGAATTGTGACAGAACGACTGTGGTTTGTCATGGTTCGGCCGACTCAGGACAGGCGGGAACACCTGTCTGCCCACCTGAGGATTCGACCGAACAATGTCAGCTCATTTCGGACCGCGCCGCCGGCGCGTCCCCCGGTCCACGAAGGTCATCGTGGCCTGCGCCCTTCTGCTCGCCAGCAGCGCGCTTCCCGTCCCAATTCTCGACGGCTGGCTGCCACTGCCATCGTTGAACGCCGCGAGCGGCCAGATCGACGGACGCGTCTTCGATGACGTGAACGGCAACGGTGCGGACGACACCGAGCCCGGCATGGCCGGTGTGGTCGTCCAGGCCTGGGCGTCCGACGGGGCCTTGGCCGCGTCGGCGACCACGATCGCTGACGGGTCGTATGCGCTGACCGGCCTGAACGACGCCGCCACGTATCGGGTGGAGTTCAGCAGTCTTCCGGCCGGCTACGAGTCCGGACCGATCGGTGCCGACAATGGTTCGTCCGTGGTGTTCGTCGCTCCGGACACGTCCGGCGTCGACTTCGGCGTGCTCGAGCCCACGGTCTGCCAGACCCCGCCATCCAACGCCCTGCTGCACACCTACGCGGCAGCAGTCACCTGCTCCGCGGTCGTGGATCCGGCGTTCCCGAAGGACTCATTCGGTCTTCTCGACATCGACAACTCGATTCCGGCGTCTGGCATCTCTGACACCACGGGCGACACCCCAATGTTCCACCATGCGGACTGGCACATCGACCAGCTCGGAAACGTGTTCGGCGTTGCGATCGACAACCGTCGTGGCGACCTCTTCACCGCCGCCTCCTCCAACTGGAGCCACGAGTTCTACACCAACACCGGCGGAACCCGTCCGTCGATCGTGCAGTACGGCCTCATCGGCGGTGGCGCGAACGATCTCGGCGCAGCCGGAACCGTCTACCGTCTCGACGCAGTGACAGGCGCGCCCAGCGTCTTCGCCCAGCTCCCGCAGCAGTCCACGACCTTCACGCATGTCGAGTGTGAGCGGAACGGCACAACGGACCGCACCTCTGGTGTGGGCCTCGGCAACGTGCTCTACGACGAGGTGAACGACCAGCTCTTCGTCTCCAGTTGGGAAGACGGCTACATCTACCGCCTCGACATGGCGGGCACGGTTCTCGACGCCTACGACCCCGGTGCGACCGACGACGGCACGCCCGGCATGGCCAATGGCATCGTGCCGTTCGGTCTCGAACTCAGCGCCGACTCGAGCCGCCTGTTCTTCGGCACCGTGTTCTCGCAGGAGATCTGGTCCGTCGACCTGAACGATGGTGCCTTCACCGGCGGGTCCTCGGTGATCGGCGGCACGACCGTTCACGAGAACGCCCCGAGCGAGCAGAGCAACGTGACGCTCACCACGACCGGCGGCGAGCCCGCCCCGACCTGGCTGAACGCCGACCCGCACTTCTACGTTTCCGACCTCGAACTGCTGCCCAATGGCGAGATGCTCGCCGGCATGCGCGTGGGTTGCAACGACAGCCCGCACTCCGCCTACAACCACAAGGGCCAGACGCACCGCGTGTCCGCGGACGGGTCCGGGTTCTTCGTCAACGATCTGGGTGCACTCGACGTGAGCGCCACGGGCGATGCGGGTCTCGACGACAACTACGGCGGCGTCGGTTACTACAACCACCCCGACGGTTCCGTCGACTACGCCGTGACGTCGGCCGACATCGTGAGCGAGGCGGGCCCGCACGGCCTCGCCGTCTTCAACGGTGAAGACGCGACCGGATCGCCGATCGCCGCCGTCGGCGCCATCGACTACGGCACGACCAACGATCCGAAGGGAATCGCCGGCGACGTCGAGATCCTCAACCTGGCGATCTGCACGCCGTCCGACATCCAGGTCGGCGACTACGTCTGGTTCGACGTCGATGGGGACGGCATCCAGGACCCGGACGAACCGGCCCTGGCCGATGTGACCGTTCGCCTGCTCAGCGCAGACGGGACCACCGTGATCGCGACGACGACGACCGACGCTGGTGGCCAGTACTTGTTCGGGACCGCAGACGGCCTCGACACGCTCAGCAACTATCTGCTCGAGTTCGACGTCAGCACGAACACGACGGCTCTGCCTGCGGGCATCACCAACGCCGACCTCATCGAGACGTTGGCCGACGCAGGGGAGGGCGCCAGCGCCGCCCCTGACGCGAACGACTCCGACGTCGTGGCGAATCGCATTGCGATCACCACTGGTGGTCCGGGCGAGAACAACCACACGTACGACGCCGGCTACACCCTTCCGTTCGACCTTGCACTGACCAAGACCTTCACCTCGGACACCTTCGGTGCGGCCGGCGACGCCGTGGTCGAGAACGGCGCCGACGTGACCTTCACGATCACCGTGGCCAACCAGGGTCTGGTCGATGCCACCACCTTCACGGTGACCGACCACCTTCCGGCCGGGTTCGTACTGAATGATGGTGCCTGGGGCGACAACGCCGACGGCACGGCGAGCCGCACGGCTGGGCCGTTGGCGGCCGGGGACTCGGTCGACCTGACCATCACCCTCACCGCGGACAGCGCAACCGATGGTGCCCACGTGAACTGGGCCGAGATCTCGGCCGATGACGGCAATGATGTGGATTCGACGCCGAATCTGGATGTCGGGGATGACAATCAGCCGGCAGCGCCCGGTGATCCGACGGATGACGTGACCGACAACTCGGTCGACGGCGCCGGCGATCCGGATGAGGACGACCACGACCCCGCCGGCATCACCGTGCAGACCTACGACCTTGCGCTCACCAAGGTCTACACCTCCGACACCAGCGGCGATGGAAACGCCACCGATGGCGTCATGGAACTGGGCGACGACGTGACCTTCACGATCACGGTCACCAACCAGGGCAGGCAGCCGATGACGACGGCTACCGTCACCGACCACTTCCCGGCCGGGTTCGTACTGAACGATGGCGCGTGGAACGACAACGCCGATGGCACGGCGTCCCGCGACGTCGGCCCCCTGGCCAGCGGTGCCTCCGAGGACATCACGATCACGATGACGGCTGCCAACAGCGGCGCCGGTGACCTCGTGAA
>JAHDEJ010000055.1 GCA_020628865.1 Acidimicrobiales bacterium | reverse complement strand
AGATGGAGGCCGGCCTGAAGGCCGAGCACTTCAACCCGATCGACATGATGGTCACCTCGGGTGCTCGAGGAAACATGATGCAGGTTCGCCAGATTGCGGGCATGCGTGGTCTTGTGGCCAACCCTCGTGGTGACATGATTCCTCGTCCGATCAAGAGCAACTTCCGTGAAGGCCTCGCCATGCTCGAGTACTTCATCGCAACCCCGGGTGCTCGAAAGGGCCTCGTGGATACGGCGCTCCGTACCGCTGACTCCGGGTACCTCACCCGTCGTCTCGTGGACGTGGCCCAGGAGCTCATCGTCAACAGCGAGGATCCGTTCGCCGCTGGCGGCACGGTTCGTGGCATCTGGCTCGAGGACGTGAACCCGGATTCTGCCGGCAAGCGCACCTACCTCGAGACCCGCCTCCTCAGCCGTTCGCTTGCGGACGACATCGAGCTGGCCGACGGCACGACCTACGCCGCCGGTACCGAGGTCACCGAAGAGATCATGGTCGCCCTTCGGGACGACACCACGATCGACCGGGTCCGCGTGCTCTCGCCGCTCACCGACGAGTCCGAGCAGGGCGTGTCGGCGGCGTGCTACGGCACCTCGCTGGCCACCGGCATCACGATCGAGCCCGGTGAAGCCGTGGGCGTCATCGCTGCACAGTCGATCGGCGAGCCGGGAACGCAGCTCACCATGCGTACCTTCCACACCGGTGGTGTGGCCGGCGGCGGCGATATCGCCGGCGGTCTCCCCCGAGTGGTCGAGCTCTTCGAGGCTCGTTCGCCGAAGGGCAAGGCCACCCTGGCTGCCACCAGCGGCATCGTGCGTGTCGGCGAGGACGACGGCAAGGGTCGCACGATCCTCATCGTCGGCGACGACGGCACCGAGGACGTCTACACGGTTCCCTCACTCGCTCGTCTCGAGATCAACGACGGTGACGAGATCACCGCCGGCGACGCCATCGTGGAGGGTCCCCGTGATCCCAAGGAGCTCATGGACATCAAGGGTGTCCGTGAGACCCAGCGCTACCTCGTCGAGGAAGTCCAGAAGGTCTACCGCGACCAGGGTGTGTCGATCCACGACAAGCACATCGAGCTGATCGTCCGTCAGATGACCCGCCGTATCGCCGTGTCCGAACCCGGTGATTCCGAGTTCCTGCCCGGCGAGAGCGTCGATTCGAAGATCTACTCCGACGCCAACCGCCAGCTCGTGCAGGAAGGCAAGCGCCCGGCCGAGGGACGCCCGCAGCTGATGGGTATCACCAAGGCGTCGCTGGCCACCGAATCCTGGCTGTCCGCCGCATCGTTCCAGGAAACGACCCGTGTCCTCACCGAGGCTGCGATCGAATCCAAGAGCGACGGCCTGCTCGGTCTCAAGGAGAACATCATCATCGGCAAGCTCATCCCGGCTGGTACGGGTATCGGCGAGTACCGCAAGGTCGAGCCGCATGCGCCGGACTACACGCCGATGGAGTTCTTCTCCAGCGGTGAGGAAGCCGACGATCAGGACCTGGCCGACTGGCTCGCCAACCGCAGCGATGCGGTGGGCCTCGTCGGCGAGTAGGACCTCGATTCGGTCCTCCTGACCCAAGACGTGCATTCGAACCCGGCTGCTTCGGCAGCCGGGTTCGTTCGTTTCTGCCCAGTGCGAGGCGTTGAGCGGGCGCAACTTTCGCCGATGGAACGCCGATGACCTTCGAAGCCTGGATCACCGTGGCCGTGTTGGCCGCCATGATTGCCGCGCTCGTGACCGGTCGCGTCTCGCCTCCGGTCGGTGTCATCGGTGGTACCGCCGTGCTGTACGTCGCCGGAGTGACCACCGCAGACCAGGCCTTCTCGGGCTTTGCGAACACGGCACCGATCACGGTCGCCGGTCTCTATGTCATCGCCGGCGCCATCGAGAAGACCGGCGCGATTCAACCGGTGGCGAGGGCGCTGTTGGGCCAATCCAGTTCCGAGCGAAGCAACCTCGCTCGCCTCGTCTGGCCGTCGGCGGCATCGAGCGCCTTTCTCGCCAACACGCCGATCGTTGCGATGCTCGCGCCCGCAGTCACGCGCTGGTCCGACGAGACCGGGCGGTCTGCGTCCACCTATCTGATTCCGCTGTCGTACGGCACGATCCTCGGTGGCGCGCTCACGGTCATCGGTACGTCGACGAACCTCGTCGTTTCGGGACTGCTGGAAGACTCCGGCGCCGAGCCGCTGGGCCTGTTCGAGCTCGCCCGAATCGGCTTGCCGATCGCCGTCGTCGGCCTCGTACTCATCGTCGTCCTGGCTCCGGTGCTGCTGCCGGAACGGCGGCGACCGCGGGCCACGAATGCCGGCCGGGACTTCACCGTGTCCATGACGGTGATGCCGGCCGGGGCCGTGGACGGCGTCAGCGTGGCCGATGCCGGGCTACGAAACCTCTCGGGTGTTTTCCTCGCCGAGATCGATCGAGCGGGCAAGGCGATCGCACCGGTCCGCCCGGAGCAGACGCTGCGCGGCGGCGATCGCCTCGTCTTCGCCGGGCAGGTCGACAACATCGTCGATCTTCAGGGAACGAAGGGCCTCAAGCCCACGGAGACCGACGCGAGCGAGGTGCTCGGCGCGCAACGCGACACCGCCTTCTTCGAGGTCGTGCTCGGTTCCAGCTCGCCGCTGGTCGGCCGCACGGTCGCCGAGATGGACTTCCGGGCCCGGTATCAGGCCGCCGTGCTCGCCGTCCATCGAAGTGGTGCGCCGGTGAAGGAGAAGATCGGCTCGGCCCGTTTGCGGGTGGGCGACACGCTGTTGGTCGTGGCGGGCAAGGACTTCCGCGTCCGATGGCGTGACGCCGGTGATTTCCTGCTGGTGTCCCGCTTGGATGCGCCACTGCCGGCAACCACCTCACAGGCGCCATGGGCGGGTGCGGCCCTTGCGGCCGTCGTGCTGCTTCCGATGTTCGGGGTGCTGTCGGTGACTCGGGCCACGATCTTTGCCGCCATCTGTCTGGTCCTGGTCGGCGTGCTTCGTCCCCGAGAGGCCCGGGACGCCGTCGACGTGAATGTCGTGCTGATGATCGGTGGTGCGTTCGGGCTCGGCGAGGCGGTCCGCGTATCCGGCCTGGCGGACCGCATTGCGGATGGGATCTTCGATGGGCTGGGTTGGGCGGGAACGGCAGGCACCGTTGTCGGCGTGATCGTCGCCACGATGGTGTTGACGGAGCTGATCACGAACGCGGCCGCCGTTGCGCTCGTGTTCCCGATCGCGCTCGGCGTCGCCGACCAGACCGATCTCGATCCCCGTCTCCTCATGATCGGTGTCGCGGTGGCCGGATCGGCCTCGTTCCTGACACCGATCGGATACCAGACGAACACCATGGTCTACGGCCCCGGCGGCTACCGGTTCACGGACTATCTGCGCCTCGGTGTGCCGCTGTCGCTCCTCGTGGTCGGTGGCGTGACGTCGTTGGTCCTGATGGGTTGAGGCGGGGGAGCAGCGCGAGTCCCTGCAGGCAGGCGTCCTAGCGACGGAGCGTCTCGCATGTGACCGTGAGCCGGTCCAAGCCCTCGCCGCCGATGCAACTGTCGGCACCGAAGCCACCGTCGATCAGGTCGTTGCCGCGATTGCCCTTCACCGTGTCGGTGCCCGTGTTGCCGGCGAGCCGGTCGGGTCCGCCCTGGCCGGCGATCATGTCGGCACCCGGGCCACCCTTGATGCGGTCGCGGCTGCCGCCGCCGAAGATGGTGTCTCGGCCACGCTCACCCAGCAGCACGTCGCGGCCGTTCTCGCCGAAGATCGTGTCTCGCCCGTCGCCCCCATGGATCTTGTCTCGGTTGTCGCCACCGCAGATGGTGTCGTTGCCATCGAGGCCCCAGATCTGGTCGAAGCCGCCGAGGCCGACGATCACGTCGTCGCCGTCGGTTCCGATCAGGATGTCGTCGCCGTCGGTGCCGACGATGGTGGCCCGGCGGCCGTTGCAGAACACGGCCTCTTCGACCGCTCCGCCGACCTCCGGGATCACCGGCTGGGCTGGTGCCGCAGGTTCGGGTTGGGGCGTCGGCTCGGGTTCCGGTTCCGGCTCGGGGGTCGGCTCAGGGTCCGGCTGCGGCTCGGGTTCCGGTTCTGGATCCGGCTCGGGCTGCGGTTCCGGTTCCGGCTCGGGCGCCGGGGGTTCCGGTTCTGGCTCCGGCTCTAGTGCCGGCGGTTCCGGCTCGGGTTCTGGCTCGGGGGTCGGCACGCCGGGAGGAGGCGCGGCACCACCGAGCACGTTCGCCCGGAAGAAGCTGTCGTTGGCGAGACGGGCCGCGGCCTGCAACGACGATGTGCTCGAGTCCAGCCACCAGTCGCAGTCGTTGTTGCCGTTGGGCGCATCGTCGAAGTGGAAGTAGAGGGCAGCGGCGAACCGGTCCTTATACTCGCTCTTCTTGAAGAGGGCTCGGGCCCCGTCGAGCCACTCGGCCTTCTGTCCGGGGTTGCCCTCCGGCGTGCCGAACTCGGCGAGGATCAGCTGCTTCGAAGGGTGCTTGCGGGCGAACCGCATGAAGGGTTCGAGACCGGCCTCGAGCGATTCCCACTGGTCGTTGTTGTCTCGGCAGGTGGCCCAGTTGTACTCCTGGACCGAGATGTAGTCGACGACGTCGTCGCCCGGGTACCACTTCTCTGCGATGCGGCGGTCGTTCGGGTGGATGTCGCCGACCTCGAAGGACCAGGCCGTCATGATCCAGGCGAAGCGAACGTTGCGAACGCCTTCCTGTTCGAAGACGTCGTGCAGCTTGCGGAACGCGGCCTTGAAGTCGTCGCTCGTACCGAAGCTCTGGTTCTTGGCGTGCTCGGGCTCGTGATGGAAGCCGAGGATCATCGTGTCGCCGTAGCGCTTCACCCCGCTCGCGAGGGCCAGCATCTCGTCGTGGATCTTCGAGCCGGGTTGGGCGTTGGCGATGTCGCGCCAGCGGACTTCCTGGCCGTTGTTGCGCTTGGGCTTCACCGAGGCCATGAGCTGACGGTCGCCGTCGCGCGCCCATCGATGCAGCCCCTTGTCCTGGCCGATGCCGTCATCCCAGTCGCTGAAGGTTCGCACCATCGGGAGTTTCGACCCGAGCTGCCGCTCGAGCTTCTCGAAGGCGGTCTGGTTGGTGAGCCCGTTGACGGGTGCGGCATAGGCGCCGAAGGCCACACCGTTGCCCAACGCCTCAGCCCGAGCCGACCACCAGAAGATGGTGATGGTGGCGAGCAGGATTGCGACAAGCGCAGCCCCCACCCGTTTCCGTGTCATGCCGCCCTGCGTGATCATTTCTGCCATGGCCGTGACTCCTCGTCCTCCAACCCGGAGAAGAGCCTAGGCGGTCGTCACGTAAATGCAATATCGTGTCGATTTGATGTCCCGTACGGCGCACAGTGGCGGTCGTGGTGCGGTCCGTGGGCGTCGGTGAACGTCAGCGCCCCAGCGGATTCAACCACGGGTCGTTGCTGATCTCGATCCAGGCGTCGTACGTCTCGGGAGAGGTGTCCACCCGCCAGTCATTGTGACCAAACGAGGTGAAGTCCTTGTCGAACCACACCACGGCATCGATTTCCGGCATCTCTTCCTCGAGCAGTCGGGGGATGGAGCGGATCCACTCCGCCTTCGCCCCGGGCTCGGCCTCGCCCACGCCGGTTTCGCCGATCATGATCGGCAGGCCCTTCGGTTCGGCCCACGCGTAGAAGTCGCCGAAGATCTCGACGAAATCGACCCATTCCGGAGAAGCGGTGGTGTTCGGCCAGTTGTAACCGTCGGCGCAGAGCCAATCGACATTGTCGTCACCCGGGTACCAGGGTTCGGGGTCTCCGTCGTCCCAGAACAGGAACTCATTCGGGCACCACACGAACTCGGCGTTGGTGGCGCCGACCTCGGTGAAGATCGCACGAATGTGGTTCCACGCAGCGACGTAGTCCGGACCCGAGTAGACCCACTCGCGTCGGCGGTTGCCGTCCATCTCCCACAGCCAGCGCAGGAGCACTCGACGGTCGAGATCGCGGACGGCTTCCGCCTGGGTACGAATCCAGTCGTCGTGAGCCCCGGCAGCGATCTGTCGGGTGTCCGTGCCGTTCCAGGAGATCATCAGGAGCCGGCCATCCTCGATGTGCATGAGGTCGTCGGCGGTCGGAATGGGCAGGTCCCAGCGGTGAAACACGTGGCCGATGTCGTAATCGCGGCCGGAATCCTCCACGATCTGGCGAAATCTTGGTGCACGCTCCGCATTGCTCAAACCGGTGGAGAAGCCGAGGAGGGCACCGTCGAAGTCCGGGCCGGGAATCTCGAAGGACCAGGGGTCGTCGGGGTCCGTCAGTGCGAGTGGGTCTTCGGTCGGCGCCGCGGTGGACGATGTGGTCTCGGCCGCAGTCGATACGTCGTCGGTCGGCGCCGTGGTGGTCGGGGCAGCCGTCTCCGTGGCCGCAGGAGGCGAGTCCGGAGTCGATCCACCACCACACGCGGCCACCACAACGCACATGGCAGTCGCCAGGAATGTCCGCGTCCCGCGCCGGGCGCTCGCGAGATAGGGTCGACGCAGCGTCAACCGGGTGAAGGCAAATTCCCACATGATGTGTTCTGGGCTCCAGATTGGGTCAAGGCGACAGCGTAGAAGGCAACCGGGGTGCGCGGACCTCGGGTGGGTGAGATCGCCGCCCTGTCTCCATCGGTTCGTCCGGGAACAGCGTGAGAGATGCAGCTTCAGCCGGCGGCGCACCGATCCGATCATCGATCAGAGCTCACAGACTGCCCTGACATGCTGCGACACCTCTTCGACAACCAGCAAGATTCCTGCGACCGGTTGCAACTAACCGGCTGCGTCAGGCGTCACTCCAAGTGTCACCCAACGGGACATCTCGGTGGGCAAGACTTGCACGCTGCGTTTCGGTGGGAATCAGCAGGCGACGGCTTCCAACAGCTTCTAAACAGCGCTGCTCCGGGGCCGATTGGCACCGGCAGACATGTCTCGTAACCACGACAGGGATTCCCATGGACAATGAAGAGATCGAACTCGGCCACTACGGCCGGATCTTCCGCCGTAGCTGGTGGATGATCGCGCTTGCGGCTGTCGCCTGCGTGCTGCTGGCCTGGTTCTTCCTGCCGGCACCCCGCGACTTCTATCAGTCGAACATCTCCGTCCTCCTGCGGCCCGGTCAGGCCGACGTCGGCACGTTCAACGATCCGCTCAACGAAGAGACCGAGGCGCTGATCGCAACATCGTCCACCATCGGCGAGCGCGTCGTTGCCGACAGCGAGTGGCCGATTGAGGATCCCCCGCTCGACACCTGGAGCGAGAACCTGCTGGTGAGCGCATGCCTGGACACGGGCGCCCTCATCGTGACGACCGACTGCAACAGCCAGTTCCTCGAGTTCTCCTATCGGGCGGACTCCCCAGAAGCTGCTGCCGGGATCGTGTCGCTGTCTGCGCAGACCTACCTCGACTTCCGCATCGACCGAGAAGCGCTGATCGTGCAGACGCAGATCGACGACCTGACGACGGCGCTGGCCGATCTGGATCTTCGCATTGATCGAGAGACCCAGGAATTCGCTGCGGCCGAGGAAGGGTCGGTCGACCAGCAACTCGCCGAACTCCGTCTGCGCCGCCTCGAGAACGAAGCGTTCGACGTCCGCAGTCAGCTCACTGCCATCGAGAGTGTGCGCACCGACGTCGGTGAGCTCCTCGGTGACGCCTCCACCCCCATCGCCGACTCCTCGGGCATCCCGCGGCCCTTCGCTCTTGCCGCCGGTGCGCTCATCGGCCTCGTGCTCGGTGCGTTCGCCGCCACCATGTCCGATCGCCTCGACCGTCGACTGTCCAACGCAGCCGAAATCGAACAGGACCTCGGCGTCCCCGTCCTCGGCAACATCCCACGAATCACCGAGGACAGCCCGGCACTCGTCACCGCCGTCAGCTCGCACACTCCGGGAGCAGAAGCGTTCCGCCGCCTCGCGGCTGCGGCACTCGCACCCCGCAACGGCTACGTCGTCGACTCGATCACCGTCACCGGCGCCAACGACAAAGAGGGCCGCACCACTGCTGCCGTCAACATGGCCCTGGCGCTTGCGCAGTCCGGTCGCCAGGTGCTGCTCGTCGCGGGCGATCGTCGCAACAACACGATCGATCGCCTCTTCGGGCTCACCAACAACCCGGGACTCAACGACTTCCTCCGCTCGCCGGCCGACCTCGACGCCGCCCGGCAGATGCTGGCCCAGTCCGAGGAGCGGCTCGGCATTCGTGTCGTGCCCATCGGCACCGGCTCGCCGCCTCCGCTCTCGAGCGGTGGCCTCGCCGCGCTGCTTGCCGCGGCGCACGAGCAGAACATGATGGTCGTGTTCGACTCGCCGCCGGCGCTCACCCACGCCGACGGTCTCCAGCTCGCCTCGATCGTGGACGCGGTCTACATCGTTTCGGCGCTCGGCCGGACCCGCCGCAGCGAGCTCAACGAGCTCCGCGTGCAGTTGCTCAACGTGCAGGCCGACCTTGCCGGCGCGATCATCAACCACAGCAGCCGCCTGTCGCTCCTTCCCTCCGGTGCGGGCGAGATCGGTCCCGGTTCGATTCGGGTTCCGACCGGTGTGCCCGGAAATGCGAAGCGACGGAACGCAGGAGCTCCGCTCGAGACCGAGCGTCCCCTCGAATCGCTGCATCAGATGACGAACAACGGTGATGTGCCGACCACGCTGCGGGCCCCCGCAGCCGGCCCCCCTCAGGCTTCCCCGGTCGCACTCGTGGCCGACGAAGGCGACGACCTCGATGGCGGGTCAGGAGAGACCCTGTGAGAAAAAAGGAAACACCCGACGAGGTGATGGGGGCCGATGACCGGCTCGTCGTCGGCCTCGTCGGTTCTTCCGGTGGGCATCTGGCCCATCTGTTGATCCTGAAGCCGTGGTGGGAGAACCACGACCGCTTCTGGGTCACCTTCGACATGCCGGACAGCCACGACCTCCTCGAATCCGAGCGATGCGACTGGGCCCACTATCCGACCACTCGGAACATCCCCAACCTGCTTCGCAACTTCAAGCTCGCCTGGAGCGTGCTGCGACGCGAACGGCCCGACGTGCTGATCTCGACCGGCGCGGCTGTTGCCTTCCCGTTCTTTCTTCTCGGCCGCATGATGGGCGTGAAAACCGTGTTCATCGAGGTCTACGACCGAATCGATCACGCGTCGCTCACCGCTCGACTGTGCGCCCCGCTCTCCAACAGTTTCCTCGTGCAGTGGGAAGACCAGCTCGTCTTCCACCCGCGAGCCGAACTGATCGGGAGGCTGATGTGACCGCATCCGATCTCCCCGTCGACGGCGACGCGCCCGGCATCAACCGGCTGTTCGTCACCGTCGGCACCGACTATCACCGCTTCGACCGCATGGTCTGGTGGCTCGATGAATGGCTGGCTGGCGAACCCAAGGTCGGTTCCGTCATCGTGCAGCGCGGTACCTCCGCCGAGTCCGAACGGGCCGAGAGCGTCGAATATCTCCAGCGCTCGCAGCTCGTCGAAGAATTTCAGAACGCCTCCGCCGTGGTTTGCCATGGCGGTCCGGCCACCATCCTCGAGTGTCGTTCGAACGGCATCGTGCCGATCGTCGTTCCCCGCGAGGAACGATTCGACGAGCACGTCAACGACCACCAGGTCGACTTCTGCGAACGACTCGCCACCCATGGCGAAATCCAGCTGGCTCGCACGAAGGACGAGTTCTTCCGGCTGTTGGATCTGGCCGTTCAGCGCGGCGCACCGATCGTCGCCGTCGACGACGGCCATTCGGCCGAGTCGCTGGCCAACTTCGAAGAAGAGATGGTCGAACTGCTTGGCCCTCGTGCCCGCACACTGCCCCTCGAGCTGGCCGAGGTCGTCCCGATCTCGAGCGCCGTCAACAAGGTGCCCGTGCTGTTCGTCGGTTCCGTGCCTCGTTCCGGCAGCACCATCGTTTCCGACCTGCTCAACGAACACCCGCACATGGTCAACATCGGTGAGCTCGTCCACATGTGGGAACGCGGCCTCATCGAGAACAACCTGTGTGGCTGCGGCCAGACCTTCTCCGAATGCGAATTCTGGAGCAAGGTCGGCGAGATCGCCTTCGGCGGTTGGGGCCACATCAGTGGCGAACGCATGCACACGCTGCAGCGTCGGGCCGATCGCACCCGCTACATCCCCGCGCTGCTCATGCCGCGATTCTCCCGGTCGATGGCCACCAGCATCGTGCAGTACGGGGCCGTGGTCACCCGAATCCTGCGGGCCGCACTCGAGGTCAGCGGCTCACCCGTCGTCGTCGACACGTCGAAGCACGTCTCGACCGCGCTGCTGCTCCGACAGTTGCCCGACATCGATCTGCGGGTCCTGCATCTGATTCGGGATCCTCGCGGAGTGGCCAACTCGTGGTCGAAGTCCGTGAAGCGGCCGGAAGTTCAGGGCGAGAACCGCGAGATGGACAAGCTCCATCCCGGCCGGATCGGCCTGCGTTGGCTCTGGTTCAACTGGGCGTTCTCCAACATGGATCGCGTCGGCGTCCCGGTGGCGACCGTTCGCTACGAAGACTTCGTTGCCGAACCGATCGCCACCCTCGATCAGATCTTCGACTTCGCCGACGTCGACCCCATGGGTGAAGAGATCCTCGGCGGCACCGAACCGGTGATGCTCGGCGAAGGCCATTCGGTCGCCGGAAACCCCCGCCGCCTCGAACGCAAGCCCGTCGAGATCCGCGCCGACGAAGGCTGGCGCACGAACCTCGACCCCAAGATGAAGCAACTCGTCGGCCGGATCACCCGACCGATGCTCTCCCGATACCAGTACCCGAAGGAGCCGTGATGTCTCCCACCGTGAGCACCATCGTCGCCACCCGAGACCGGCCGGAACTCCTTCGCGAGACCCTTGCCGCGATCGACGCCCAGGACTACGAGGGCGAGATCACCACCATCGTCGTCTTCGATCAGACCGATCCCGACCTCGACCTCGAAGTGAGCGACGGGAACCGCAAGGTCGTCGTCGTCAAGAACGATCGCAAACCCGGTCTGCAGGGCGCCCGCAACACCGGCATCCTCGGCACCGACGGCGACCTCATCGCCTTCTGCGACGATGACGACGTCTGGGAGCCGACCAAGATCCGCCGCCAGGTGGACGTCCTCAACTCCAACCCCGACGTGCACTTCGTCGGGTCCGGCGTCACCGTCGCCTACGAGGGTGAAAACGTCGAGCGAATCCGCGACGACTCCCGGGTCACGTTCACGGACCTGCTTCGGTCCCGCGTGTTCGAAGCCCACCCGTCGACCTTCCTCATGCGTCGGGCCGAACTGGTCGATCAGATCGGCCTCGTCGACGAAGACGTTCCCGGCGGCTACGGCGAAGACTACGAATGGCTCCTGCGGGCCACCCGCATCACCGACATGCTGTTGGTGCCCGCGGCGCTCGTCATGGTTCGCTGGCACACCGCCTCGTTCTACGCCGAACGCTGGCAGATGCGGATCGACGGACTCCAGTACATCCTGGATCGCTACCCCGAGTTCTCGAGCGAACCGGTCGGCCTCGCCCGAATCAAGGGGCAGATGGCGTACGCCAAGGCCTCCCTCGGGGACCGAAAGGGCGCGCTGAAGCTTGCCGCAGAGACGCTCAAGCTGAACAAGGCGGAAGGGCGGGCCGTGCTGGCCATGCTCGTTGCGGCCGGCGTTCCCTCGCCGAAGGTCGTGTCGTTGCTGCAGAAGCGGGGCAATTCGATCTGATGGCCGTCGCCAGCGTCCCCGGACGCATCCCGGCCGCGGAACGCAGGTACGAGGCCAGCCTCACGGGCTGGCTCAATCCCGCGCTCCCGTTCTATGCCATTGCCGGGTTCCCCCTGTACTGGATGCTCGGGCTCGGCTACTTCACGTTCGCCATCGCCGCCGTTCCCATGGCCTTGCAGCTGTTGATGATCCGGCCGCTTCGTGTGCCCAAGGGATACGGGCTGTGGCTCATGTACATGGCGTGGATGCTGATCTCGGCGCTCACGCTGGAACCGGTGGTCACCCGATACCTCTCGTTCGGCATCCGCGCGAGCCTCTATCTCGCCTCCACGATCATCTTCCTCTACATCTACAACCTGCCGAAGAAGTACCTGTCGACGGGTCGGATTCTCCAGATCGGTGCCGGCATCTTCATCTTCACGGCGCTGATCGGTGGCTACCTCGGTCTGCTCCTGGGCGAGACTCGGTTCCCGACCCTGCTCTCGTTGGGCCTGCCACGCGGTCTGCTTTCGAACTCGTTCGTGAAGAACATCGTCAATCCGCCATTCGCGCAGACGCAGGACTTCCTCGGGTTCCCGATCAACCGTCCGGCGATGCCGTTCTCGTTCACGAACGACTGGGGTGCCACACTCGTCCCCGCCACGTTCATGGCGATCGCCTATGCAGGACGGGCGACCCGGCTTCGGCGCGTGCTGCCGCTCATCGCCTTCGTCAGCGTCGTGCCCATGGTCATCTCCGCCAACCGCGGCATGTGGGTCTCGCTCATCCTCGGCGTCGTCTACGTGACGCTCCGACGGGCCAGCGCCGGCCAGCTGCTCATGGCCATCCGTCTCATCGTCGTGTTGACCTTCTGTACCGCCATCGTTCTGGTGTCCCCGCTCGGCGAGGTCGTTGGCGGCCGGGCCACGAGCGAGCACTCGATCAACGCCCGTGGAGACATCTACAGCGATGTCCTCGAACGAATTCCGGACTCGCCGATCCTCGGTTTCGGAGCGCCGGTGGCGAACCCCAACCCGAACCGTCCCGCCATCGGTACCCACGGCATGTTCTGGACCGCACTGTTCTCCCAAGGCATCCCGGGCGCCGTGATGCATCTCGGCTTCTGGATCGGGATGACGGTGAGAACGGGTCGAAACCTCCGCAACCAGGAACAGCTCTGGTTGCACCTGGCGGTCGCATCGGCAATACCGACCATGTTCTGGTACGACCATCTCCCGGCGGCGCTCCCACTCATGATGATCGCCGCCGCCACGATCCTGCGCGACCGCCGGCACACGGACGCGCTCCGTCGCGAGGCGCTGGCGGCGTCCGCCGTCGCATCGTGAGCTCCAGCTCGAGCTGGTGGCGCCGCGTGCTCGTGGCCGACGCCGGACGGCTCGACACCGCTCGCCGTGCTCATGGCGCGGAGCGGTATGTTCTGCTCCCGACGCCGGGCGATCCGCGTGTCGTCGTCGACGCCGACTCCACCCCAGCTGTGGCGGAGGCGCTCCGTCGCTTCGCCGCCGCCCGCTCGCTTCCCGGCGTCATCGGATCGACCGTCGGTCGGCTGGCCCCCATCGCCGCAAAGACCGCGCCCGGATGGGCGTTGACCATGGAACCCGGCCGGTTGTCGCTGCGCGAGCACCTGTCCGAGGCGCTCGGACGGGAGGTGCGTCTGTCGATCGCCGTCGGGCCGCCCCGGCCAAACCGCAAACCGGTCATCCGGTGTTGGGTCGGAGGCGAGCTGATCGCCGTGGCCAAGCTCGGACCCGATCCGCACACCGAGGCGATGGTCCGCAATGAAGCCGGATGGCTGCAACGCCTGGCCGACGAGCCGATCGATGGCGTCCGCACGCCGGAGCCGCTGCACCACGGCCGCTACGGGGACAGCGAACTGCTCGTCATGTCGGTGCTGCCGCTTGTCAGCGACGCCGGCGTTCCGTTCGACCAGGTGCCGGCCGATCGGCTTGCGATCTTCGTCGATCGTCACCATTCGGCCGACCAGGGTCTGGGCGCATCATCGTGGTGGACGGCGCTGCAGACCCGACTCGGCTCGCTCGGCGATCCCGTCGTGAGCGATGCCATCGATCGCGCCCACGCCGACTCGGCGGCCGGCAAAATCGAGACGAGCGCATGGCATGGCGATTGGTCGCCGTGGAATGTCGGTCGCTCGACCGACGGGCAATGGTGCATCTGGGACTGGGAGCGCACGACGCTCGGCGTCCCCATCGGGTTCGATCAGCTGCACCTCCATCATCAGTACGGTTCGGGTCTGGAAGCGGCCGATTCGGTCGTCGAGCGGCTCGGAATCGACCCGTCTCACCTTCCGCTGCTTCGGCGCCTCTACCTGTTGGAACTCGCCGCGCGGCACGCAGAATCGGGATCGTTGCAGTCGGATCGTCATCAGACCGTGCTTCAACTCCTTCGCGAAGATGCCGAAGGTCGGAAAGGCACCGTGGCACGTGCTGAAGGAGCGACATGATCGGGAGAAAGGCACTCGGCAAGAAGAGTGCGTTGCCCCAACCCGTACGCAATGTGTACGTCTGGGCGAATCGGAACATCGGCCGGATCGATCCGCGACCGCGGGTGCTCCCGAACTTCGTCGTCGCAGGAACCCAGCGGGGTGGCACGACGTCGCTCTTCATCTACCTCCTCGCCCACGAGCAGGTGCTCGGGCCTCGCCGCGCCAAGGGTGTCCACTACTTCGACACCAACTGGCATGAGTCGGACGCCTGGTACCGCTCGAACTTCCCGTTGCAGTCGACCATCGACCAGATGGCACGGGAGTCGGGTACGACGCCCGCCGTTGGCGAAGGCGCCCCGTACTACATGTTCAACCCGTTGATTCCGGGTCGGATCCACGATCTGATGCCCGAGTGTCGGGTGCTCATGGTGTTGCGCGAGCCGCTCGATCGGGCGATGTCGCATCACAACCACGAAGTGAAGCGCGGCTTCGAGACGCTCTCGATGACCGACGCGTTCGACGCAGAGCCAGGCCGGTTGGCTGGTGAGGTCGAGAAGATGCAGGCCGATCCCAACTACATCTCCAAGCCGCACATTCATCATGCGTATTTGGAGCGCGGCCAGTACGCCGATCAGGTCGAGCGGTACTTCAACCTGTTCGGCCGTGACCAGGTGCTCGTCATGGATTCGGCGAAGTTGAAGTCGCATCCTGAAGAGACCGTGCGTCGGGCGACGGACTTTCTCGGGCTGAAGCCGATGTCGGGTGTGGACTATCCGCTGTACAACCAGCGAGATCGCGACCCGGTGAGTCCCGAATTGCGAGAGCGCTACGGCCATGTGTTCGAGGAGAGCAACGCTCGGCTTCGGGAACTCGTGCCGGGCGAGTTCACCTGGCTGTAGCCGTCGCCCATCGCCGGTTCACAGTCCTGCAGGGCGAACTACAATTTCGTCATGGAAGCGGCGGAAACGATCTTCAAGCCAAACCCGATGGTTCGAATCGGCGGTGTGTTGACCGCCCTGTTCGGTTTGACCCTCGGAGCCGAGCTGTTGCAGTCGGAGCCGATCAATGTCATCGCTGCTGCGATTCCGACAGCCCTTCTCCTGGTCGCCGGATGGCGGATCGCGACGACGTCCATGTCGCATGTGGATGACGAGTTGGTGATCCGCAATGTGATGCGGACGGAGCGGATCCCGGTGGAGCATGCGATGGTGCTGGCGACCCGTGACGACGCCCGGACGTCGAGCCGATGGGGTGTGACGAGCCGGCACGCGCCGACGATGGCGGACGACAACACGGTGCGGGAAGCGCGTCTGTTGCGCCTCGTCGATCGCCGCCGGCCAGACCGCGAGGTCTCGATCGCCTCCAGCGTCGGCCGAAGCCCCGCAACCTTCGATACCGCAGTCGAGCGACTCCAAGTCATCGTCAACACAACCGTCCGCAACTGAAGGTCGCAAAACGAAGAGGGCTCTGACCCCTACAAAACGAAAAGGGGCTCTGACCCCTAGAGCGCTCCAGGGGTCAGAGCCCAATTCACAATTCAAGTGTGTTCGTTGAAGGCCCAAAGTGGGCAGGACGTTTCGGCCCCCCAGGGCCGAAAGGTCGGAAGTGAGGAGGCCGCTAGG
>JAHDEJ010000054.1:11635-16019 GCA_020628865.1 Acidimicrobiales bacterium | reverse complement strand
AAGGCGGTGGGGCGGGCCGATATCCTTGACACCCGTGTTGGACGAACGAAAGACGGCCATCCTTCGGGCGGTTGTCGAGAGCTACATCGAGACTGCTGAGCCGGTCGGCTCCGGTCACATCTCCGCGTCCACCGACCTCGGCGTTTCGCCCGCCACGATCCGCAACGAGCTGAAGCAGCTCGACGAGGCCGGCTACCTCGAACAGCCCCACACGAGTGCCGGGCGCATCCCCACCGACAAGGGCTACCGGGTGTTCGTTGACACCTTGGACCGCCCGAACCTGAACCTGGAGCGCAACGAATCGCAGCAGGTCAGCGACTTCTTCGATCATGCAACCGGCGAGATCGAGCAGATGCTCGACCGCACCTCGCGCATGCTCACCGACCTCACCGGCGTCACCTCCCTTGTGGTGGCTCCCGACCGTGAAGCGGCCGTCGTTCGGTCCGTGCAACTGGTCGAGCTCGCTCCGACGGTCGCCATGGCCGTGATGGTCCTGTCCGACGGCACGGTCGAGAAGGGCACGATCGACCTCGTCGACGACCTGGACGAGGTCAGCCTGGCCGTGGCGAGCGGCCACCTGTCCGCATCCATGGTTGGACGGGCCGTGGCCGATGCAGCACAACCTTCCCCGTCGGGGAATGCGGCCGCCGACCGCCTTGTTGAAGCCGCACGTGCAGTACTCACCACTCCCGCAGAGCCCGGCGAGATCTACGTCGGCGGGCGCGCCAGCGTGGCCGGTTCCTTCGAGCAGATCGAAACGGTCCGCGAAGTCCTGGCCCTGCTCGAGAAGCAGTTGGTCGTCGTGACCCTGCTCCGAGACGTTCTGGATCGCGGCATGTCCGTTGCCATTGGCAACGAGACCGGGGTCGATCCGTTGGCTGAGTGTTCCCTCGTCGTGGCCCCGTATGCGGTCGACGGCGAGCAGGTCGGGTCGATCGGGCTGCTGGGCCCCACCCGCATGAATTACCCCCACGCCATGGCGGCAGTTGCCGTCGTGTCCCAATCATTGGGCAAGCGCCTGAGCGAAGGCTGATTCCGTTGGCAGAGCACTACGACATCCTGGGCGTGTCCCGGCAGGCAACCGAGGCAGAGATCAAGAAGGCGTACCGAAAGCTCGCCCGCGAGTTTCACCCTGACGCCAATCCCGGTGACGCCGAGGCAGAGGCCCGGTTCAAGGAGATCGCCAACGCCTACGAGGTGTTGGGCGATTCCGAACGCCGCGCCCGCTACGACCGCTTCGGCGACGACGGGCTCGGCGGTTCCGGCGGCCAGCAGGGCAATCCGTTTGGTGCCGGTGGCCTTGGCGACATCTTCGAGACGTTCTTCGGCGGCGGCAACCCGTTTGGCGGGCCGTCCGGCCCGAGCGGCCCACCCCGGGGTGAGGATCTCGAGACTGCCCTCAACATCGACCTGCGCGACGCCGTGTTCGGCGGCGAGCAGATGGTCAACGTTCGCACGGCGATCGCCTGTGACCCGTGCGAGGCGACGGGGGCCGAGCCGGGCAGCGGCACGAGCCGATGCGGCGAGTGCGGTGGTTCCGGGCAGGTCCAGCGTGTCCGTCAGTCGATTCTCGGCCAGATGGTCAGCGCCTCGCAGTGTCCGACGTGTTCGGGCCGTGGCGAGACGATCGACCACGTCTGCAAGGTCTGCAAGGGCGAGGGCCGCAAGATCGAAACCGTGTCGTACACGGTCGACGTGCCCGCCGGCGTCGATTCCGGTTCGACGCTGCGTCTCACCGGCCGAGGTGCCGTTGGGCCACGTGGCGGTGCCACCGGCGACCTCTACGTCCACATCAACGTGGAAGAGGACGAGAACTTCCTGCGAGACGGCCACGATCTCCTGCTGCGTCAGCCGATCGGCTTCGCCCAGGCGGCGTTGGGCGCCGAGCTGCTCATCGAGACGCTGGAAGACCCCGAGACGCTCCTGGTGCCCGCCGGAACCCACAGCGGACGCCGCTTCCGGCTCCGCGGCCACGGCGTCCCGATGATCAACGGTCGGGGCCGCGGCGACCTTCTGGTCGAACTCGTGGTGGCCACGCCGTCCGATCTCACCGACGAGCAGGACGCGCTGTTGCGTCAGTTCGCCGAACTTCGAGGAGAAGAGGTCGCTCCGGCGGATCCCGGCTTCTTCTCCAAGGTGAAGTCGGCGTTCAAGTAGATGGAGCTGGCGGGCTCGCCGGGGCCGCACGTCTTCGTCGAGTCGCTCGACCATCCGATCGTCGACGACGACGATCATCACCATCTGTCCCGTGCATTGCGCATGCGTGCCGGCGATGCGCTCACCGTTTCCGACGGGCGGGGGAGTTGGGCGCCGGCCGAATACGCCGACTCCGGCCCCTTGCCGCTGACGGCTGCGCCCGTGCACGTGCCGGCGCCGTCCGCGTCGACGACGGTGGCGTTCTCGCTGGTGAAGGGCCAGAAGCCGGAGCTCGTCGTTCAGAAGCTCACCGAGCTCGGCGTGGACCACCTGGTGGTGCTCGACGCCGAGCGCAGCGTCGTCCGGTGGGACGACAAGAAGGTGGCCAGCCACCTCGACCGCTTCCGACGGATCATGCGGGAAGCCTCCATGCAGAGCCATCGGGTTCGCCTGCCGACGATCGATGCGCTCGTTCCCGCCGCCGAGCATCTGGCGCGCCCGGAGGTTGCCGCCGCCCACTTCGGCGGCTCGCCGATCACGGCCGAGCATCGGTCGATCGCCATCGGCCCGGAGGGTGGTTGGAGTCCGGCCGAGGTGGCCGTGGTTGGAGCGCGGACAGTGACCCTCGGCGCCACGGTGCTGCGAGCCGAGACCGCGGCGATTGCGGCCGGAACGCTGCTCTCCGCGACGACTGTCATGGGAAGCTCCGACCCTGTGTGAAGAACCGGCCGAATTTGTGGCCCGTTTCATTTTGGACGTTCCTCAGGTTTGTGCCTAGTGTGTCGCCAACGAGGTTCACTGTGCGCGGCGAACCGGCTGCACACTGCGAAATACGCACACGGGTTTCGACCCAACTCGGAACTCAGGACAACTCGGTGAGGTAGTGATGGACGACAACGAGAACACCCCGGACGGCTACAGCCGCAAGGTGGGCGAACGGCTTCGTGCCATCCGCCGTCAGAAGCGACTCTCCCTGCAGGAGGTCGAGGCAAACTCGGCGCAGGAGTTCAAGGCATCGGTGCTGGGCGCTTACGAGCGGGGGGAGCGGGCCATTTCGGTTCCCCGCCTCCGCAAGCTGGCCGCCTTCTACAGCGTGCCCGTGGATCAGCTTCTGCCGATCGAGGGTGCGCCGGACTTCGGTGTTGAGGTGGACGAGACGATCGACCTGCGGGAGCGCCCGACGCGGGCACCTGGCGCGGCGATCACGATCGACCTCACCAAGCTTGAGAAGCTGTCCGGCCCCGAGGCCGACATGCTGTCCCGCTACCTGACGATGATTCAGGTGCAGCGTCAGGACTTCAACGGCCGGGTGCTCACCATCCGCCGTGACGATCTGCAGGCGCTTGCTGCGATTCTGGGCACCGGCATCGACGGGGCTGCGCCTCGCCTCGACGCCCTCGGCCTCAGCTTCGTCCCGCAGAAGCTGTAGTTCTCTCCGGGGAAAAACGAGAGGGCCGGGCAGCGACATGGTCGCTGCCCGGCCCTCGACGTTTTTCGGCAATGCCTCCAACTTTCGGACGTCTGATCAAGTTCCGGAGACAATCGGGGATTCAGCGTCCGACTGAGCGTCGTCATCGTGGAGACATGAACAACTCCACCGACACACGCACCCAACCAACCCCAGTTCCCGGTACCGCCGTCCAGGCGGATGCGGCCTTGCAGAAGAAGATCCTGCGCACCATTGCCAGGAAGTCGTTCTGCACGATCGGCACCGCATCTCCGATCGGCCATGGCCACTCGGCCGGCGTCATCTACGAAGCCGTCGACGGGTCGCTCTGGAGCCACACGCTCCGATCGAGTCGCAAGGCCCGCAACATTGCCGCCGACGGTCGAGTCGGCGTGTGCATCCCGTATCGGCGGCTGCCCGCCGGGCCGCCGTTCACCATCCAGTTCCAGGCGAACGCGCGCATCGTCGAGATGGATGCGCCGGAGGTACGGGCGCTCATCGAAGCCGGTCACCTCGGCTCGATCACCGGCCATGGCGAACTCGAAATGGCGGACGGCTGCTTCGTCCAGATGACACCCAAGGGCACGATCAACAGCTTCGGCCCCGGCGCGCGAACCCTCGACCTGATTCGCGACCCGCTGGGGAGCGGTGCCCGCAGCTTCCGGTTTGAAGGAGGTTCGTTCCGATGACCGCCGAACACGTCGTGTTGGTCGCTGCGCTCGTGTCCACAGCGTTGGCCTCGGGCACCTTCTTCGGTTGGCAGGTGTCCGTGATCCCGGGCACCCGGCGAGTGGACGACCA
>JAHDEJ010000054.1:0-11535 GCA_020628865.1 Acidimicrobiales bacterium | reverse complement strand
CGTCATCGCTGCTGCTGCACCATTGGTGTCGAGCGAGGAGGGCTGATGCGCATGGCGGGTTCGAACGGAGATGCCATCTCGTCGACGCTGGATCGGCTCAGCGCGCAGAACGGCAACGACGGTCTCACGAACGTCGACCCGCTGGCCGTGGCACTCCACCACCTCCGCATGGACGGGGTCTTCTACTGCCTGTCCGAGCTGTCGGCGCCCTGGGGCCTCACGATGCCGGCCATGCCCGACTGCTTGTGGTTCCACGTGGTCACCGCGGGTGAATGCACATTGCAACTGGGCGATGGTTCGGTCCGCCACCTTCGCGCCGGCGAGGTGGCCGTTCTCCCGCATGGGGCGGGTCACATCGCTGCCGACGATCTGAGCAGCCCGATGCCGGTCGTCTTCGACGTTCCGCACCACTACATCAGCCGCAGCTACGCCACGCTCGACCATGGTGGCGGAGGATCTTCGTGCACCGTCGTCTGCGGGCTGGTCCACCTCGGGCATCCGGCCGCGCAGATGCTCATCGACGCACTTCCGGAGCTCATCCTCGTCGACGAGGCATACGGCCGGGAGCACTGGGGCTGGCTGCCGAGCCTGATGGCACTGATCGGTGCCGAGGCGAGCACGATGCGCCCCGGCGGTGAAACCGTGATCACGCGTTTGAGCGACGTGCTCGTGGTGCAGGCGATCCGGGCGTGGATCGACACGGATCCGGCCGCCCAGACCGGATGGTTGCAGGCGCTGCGAGACCCGGTGATCGGCCGGGCGATCAATCTCGTGCACGGAGACCCGGCCCGTGATTGGACCGTGGCCACGCTGGCACAGGAGGTCGGGGCGAGCCGGTCGAACTTCTCCGCCCGCTTCTCGGAGCTGGTGGGCGTTGCGCCCAAGCAGTACATCACCACGTGGCGCATGCAGATGGCGCAGGACCTGTTGCGTCAGGGCGACCAGACGGTTGCCCAAATCGGCTTTGCGCTCGGCTACAGCTCGGAAGCCGCATTCAGCCGGGCCTTCCGGCGCGAGACCGGCGTGAACCCGAGCGCCGTCCGCTCTGCAGCTAGCGCCCTGGATCTGGTGGTGCCTCCGGGACCGTGAGCCACTGACCCGGGAGCAGGAGATCCGGATTGCCGGGGTCGGTGAGCTCGGCCCGGTTCGCGTCGATGAGCGTCTTCCAGTAGGGAACGATCTCGGCGTCGGTCAGGTTGCGGCGCCCCCACACGTCTTCCAGGTGTTCCTCGGCCAGGGACCAGAACGAGTCTCCCGGCCGGACCTCTGTGGTTTCTGCGCCCACGCGCTCCACCGCCGCGTCTGCGCTCGGTGCTGTCCGGTGCTCTCCGAGCGGGTGGGCGGATTGCGGCACGGCAGTGTCAGCCTCGTCCACGCCGGCGTCGATCGTGGTTTCGGGCGTGAGGCGGAGTGGCGTGATGTTCTCCATTCGAAGGGCAGACGTTGGGGAGGCCGGAACGTCGATGGGAGCGGTTCGGGCCATGTGGGTGGCGGTTGGTGCGGCAACCGCCATCACGCCGAGGAGGGCGGCCACCGCGCCGACGACGGGCGTGGGGATGAGCCGGCGCCATCCGCTGTCGGCGGCCGGAACGCCGAGCAGCCCAACGGCCGCGGTCACGGCCAGCAGGTACCAGGCAGCGGCGAGTGCGAGCCACCGACACGCGGTTGCGACCACGAGCGCGGTGTCGTCGGCCCATGTCGAGAGCTCGTCGCGGCTCAACCCGGTTGGGCCTCGTAGGTCGAACCGGCCGAGCCAATGCAGCACGACGACGAGCGCGGTGAGCGCCACCAGCGCTGCGGCGAGGCGAGTCCAGGACGGCCGGCTCATGGTCCACCCAGAACGAGCTCGGCCGTGCCGACTGCGGTGAGCGTCTTGGAGACGCCGCCGAGGAGCGAACGGCCGATGATGTACTCGTGCTCCACGGCGAGCTCGACTTCAACGGAAGGCGGGTCGCCCGGGAGAACCCGAACCGACCCGGTTGCGTCGTCCAACAGCGAGATGTCGACGGCCGGCTGGAGCACCGAGTTCGCGACGACCGGGTCGATCTCCACCTCGCCGGTCGTCCGGAAGGTCTCGATGTCGAAGCCCACGGCGCTCGCATCCGAGGCGATGGAGTCGGCGAGGTCATCGAGTTGCCGCTGATGCAGGTGGAGGGCGGCCGCCTCGAGGACGAGCGAGCCGAGGAGCAGCAGGATGAGGAAACCGGCCGGCAGGAGGAGCAGGCTCTGACCTCGCTCGCTTCCCGGCCCGCGGCGCGTCGGCGATGGGCGTCGCATCAGCAGCCGCCCTCGAAGTCTCCGGCCCGATAGGGGTCGATGCGTTCGGAGTGTCGGGCCTCGATCGTGTCGAGGGATCCGAATCCGCCGAGGAACGGCAGGTTGATGAACGCAAGGTCGTAGCTCGCCGTGATGGTGACCACCTCGCAGCGTTCGTACGCACCGATCGCCGGGGGAGTGGGAGCGATCGTGCGCTCGCCCCGGCCGTAGTCGTCCATCACCTCGAGAATGCGTGCCTCCGCGTCCGGCCAGGCGGTGGCGGGATCGGACTCGACGTACACACGCGCACCCTCGCGGGCCGCCGTGGACACCGCCATCCACGAGTCGACCACTGTCCACGCGTTGAGGATCATGATCGTGCCGACGACGAAGACGAGGAAGCCGAGCGGGAGTATCTCCATCCCACCCACGGCGCCCCGTTCGTCGCGGAGCCTGGCCCGCAGTGCTGCGCTCACGGTTGTTGCTCCTCGACCCGAACCTCGAACGTCCGGTTGAGCACGCCGAACGCTCGCGAGTCGGAGAAGGCGGGGAACAGCTTCTTCGTTTCCCACTCGAGGTCGGCCACGACGACGTCGCCGACCACCGTGATGTCGAAGCGGACCGACCCGTCCACCAGCGCGTTGAACTCGGCTTCCGCTTCGGCCGGGCTGAGGCCGTCCTGTTCGGCGACGTCTCGGGCCGCATCGAGCGCAAGCCCGGTCACGACCGAGGTCGTGTACAGGTTGAACATCACCTGCACCGTGAAGGTGAGCAGCACAAAAAACATGAGCACGCCGACCACCATCGAAAGGAGGCCGGCGCCGCGCTCGCGGGGCGGTGGGGGCGTCGGGGTCATGGTTGCACCCGACGACCGTTCAGGAACCGATCTGGTCGACCTGCTCGTCCAGCGTGCGTTCGGTGTCGTCCGCGAAGCCCTTGAAAGCAAGCCAGAGGGCGACGCCGAGGAAGGCAACGATGAGGACGGCGATCGCCATCGAGATGACGCCTTCGCCCCGTTCATCGTGCCGGCGTTCGGCCGCCGCATCGAGAATCGTGGTCTGCAGGGTGTGGCCGTGCACCGCCAAGTGCTGGCCCGCCGTGGTGAGGAACTGCATGTCGCCCTTCTTTCTCCCTTGGTGTTCGTTTGTATCACAGAGGTCACAAATGCGGAAAATGACGTGATGGTCACGTTCCGAAGTCACGCAGCGCGTCGAAAAAGGGCACCGCCATCAGAATCACGCCCGGGACGAGCGTGGCGACGGTGACCGGAATCCACACCTGCTGGTTCTTCCGCTCGATCGATTCGATCAGGGCCCGATGCGCTTCGGCCCGGCTCGTTCTGGCTTCGGCGGCAACCATCCCACCGAGGTCGCCCGCCTCCCGGTTGAGCGCAAGCACCGACACGAGCCGGCGCACGGCGTCCACGTCGACCAGCTCGGCCCACTCGCGCAATGCCTCGATCTCGGACGAGCCCTGCCGAACGCGACCGACGACTCGGCGCAGGTCCGCGGCGATCGCGCCGGTGCCGCGGTCGGCGACCCGGGTCAGCGCGGCGCCGAGCGAATAGCCGGACCCGAGGAGCATGGCGATCTGTTCGGCGACCACGGGGAGCTCGTGGAACACGCGCTCCTTCCAGCGGTCGGAGGCGTTGGCCAGCTGTTGTTCGATGACGAGAAAGGCGAGGAGGGGAGCGATGACGAGCGCCATGAGGGTGAGCGCAGCCGGAAGGGAGAGCAGTACGGCGAAGATGACGACGGCGACGATGCTGGCGAGCGCCCACCCCATCTGTCGCATGCGGAAGCCGGGTGCGTCGAGTTCCCAGTGCACCCGACGGAGACGGCGGGGCAGTTCTTCGCTGACGCCGAACAGCCGGGCGGCGAGGGCGCCGCCGGCTTCGGCGAGCGGCCGCAACAACGCCCCGAAGCTCTCCACCGAGAGGAGTTCGCCCCGGCCGGTCAGCTTCCCGCCCGGAAGGTACGGCGAGATACGGGTCGCGAGGGAGCGATGGCGGAACCACCGGAGCTCGCTCAGCAGGAGGGTTGCGCCGGCGAAACAGAGTAGGGAGGCAAGTGCGAGGAGGCGGATCATCCGAACACCCGCTCTTCGACGGGGAGCCGCATGATGCGCCCCGCCCACACCCAGCACGAGATGATCAGCACGAGCGCCATGACGACGAGGAGCTGGCCGCTGCCGGTGGCGTAGGCGTCCCGACCGTTGCCGATCGACAATCCGGCCAACGCCATGCCGAGCGGCACGATGAGCACGAACCAGCGGGCGAAGCGCACGCCGGCCTGGCGGGCGGCTGCGTCGCGTCGATGCTGCTGGTCGGTCAGCCGGTCCTCGGCGAGTGCTTGCAGCCGCCGGCCGACCTCGCCGCCGCCGAGTTCGTGGGCGGTCAGCAACGTTTCGGCGACCACGTCGGCGGTGTTGTGGCTGAGCTGGGTCTTGAGCACGTCGAGCGCACGAGCGAAGTCGGTCGAGATGAGCCACTCCCGCTCGGCTTCAGCGAACGCCACGCGCAGCGATTCCGGAGCGCGACCGCCGACTTCGAATGTGGCTTGCGGGATGGATCGGCCGAGGGTGCCGGTGAGCAGTCGGATCTCCTCGATCAGGCTGGGCCATGCCTGGTGGGCCTGGTTGCGCAGTCGCTCGTGGCGCAGGCGTGCCGCACCGAATGGTGTGGTGGCAGCGAAGAGGGCGAGGATGAGCCCGGCTAGCGGGCCGGCGAAGAGCAGGGTGCCGAACGCGAAGCCGACGATGGCGAACACGAGCGTGGCGCCGAGCACGGCTCGCTGATCCAGGTCACCGAGGCCGGCGTTGTCGAGGAGTTCGGTGAGTCGATCCGTCGACTCGCGCTCTCGCTGTGGCCCGGGGCGGGGGCCGGACCAGCCGAACGCCCACGACGAATACAGCAGGTGCACGCCGTACCCGGCGATGACGGCGATGAGGAGGAAGATCATCGCTGGTCTCCCGGCACGATGCGCGTTGGCGGTGGCATCTCGATCGGGAGCACGGAACGGATGTCGTAGCCGGCCGTCGTCATGTCCTCGGCGGCACGAACGGGAATCTGCCCGGTCCACGTGAGGACGTCTCGGTGGGGGTCGCGTCGGAACACTTCGGTGAGCGTGAACTGGGTGCTGGACTCGCCGGACGTGAGGTCTTCGACGCAGGCGATCTGGTTGACTCGTGGGCCATCCGGCGTTCGCACGGTGTGCACGACCACGTCCACGGCCTGGCTCACGAGGTCGTTGAGCGCCGCCATCGGGATGTCGCTCGAGCTGTCGGCGAGCTGGCAGACGAAGCGGAGCCGGGTCAGTGCCTGGCGGGCCGATCCCGCATGGATCGTCGTGAACCCGGTGACGCCGGACGACAGCGTCATCATCAGCGGGAGGGCTTCACGGTCCCGAACCTCGCCGACGATGGCCACGTCGGGCGCCATCCGCAGGAAGCCGCCGACGAGGCTGCGAAGGTCGACGGACGGCCGGTCCGGGCGGGCGCCACGGGTCTGCATGCTCGCGACGTTCGGAAGCGGAACGTCGGCCTCGAACACTTCCTCGGCGATGACGACGCGCAGCGTCGGGTCGAGCTCGGCGGCGCAGCAGGACAACAGGGTCGTCTTTCCTGCGCCGGGGACGCCGGCGAAGATGATGGAGAGTTTGGAGCGCACGCATGCACGGAGGAACTCCGCTGCGTCGGCCGAGAGCGTGTCGGATGCGACGAGCTCTCGGAGCGTGTGGAAGGCCACGCCGGTGAACTTCCGGATGTTCACGATCATGTGCCCGCCGCGGGCGATGTCGTTGTGCACGATGTGGAGGCGGGCGCCGTTGTCGAGCTGCGCATCCTGCAGGCCGCTCGTCGGGTCGAGCGCTCGATGGGCTCCGCTCGATCGGTCGACGATGCGGGTGATCGTGCGCAGCACGTGGTCGTCGTCGTGGAAACTCTCGTGGTGGTAGCCGCTGGTTCCACGGTGCCGCTTCACGAAGATGGCGTCGGGGGCGTTGATCATGATCTCCCAGACGTCGTCGTCATCGAGGAGCGTGGTGAGTGGCCCGTAGCCGATCAGGTTGCGCATGGCCCGTTCGGCCACCGACTCGGGTTCCGTGATGTCGATGGGGCGCAGGCCACGGCGGTGATCGGCCCGCCAGTCCGAAATCAGTCCGTGGACGATCGTGCGTAGCGCGCCCTCGGTCTCTTCCTGGGCGACGTTCAGGTTGGCGTTGTTTGCCGCGTCGAGCGCAAGACGCTCGATCTCGCCCAGTGGTGCGATGTCGCTCATCCGGCCGCTCCGTCATCGTCCAGATCGTCGCCCCAGGCGCCGAGCGAGCCAGGCGCGACCGGCATCGGCACAGGCTCGTTCGCGAGGGGAGCGGTGACCGTCGAGCGGGACAGCAGGGCGTGGACGGCAGAGGTGACGGGTTCGACCATCTGCGAGGGGAGCAGGTCGCCGTCGCGAAGCGTGGCCTCGAGTTGCTTGCGTTCCGGGACGTACACCGGTGAGGCAAGTGCGGTGGCGTCCGGCGCCCGGCTTGACACCAGGTCGCCGACGGCGGCCGTGATTCCGGCGCGGCCGCGCGCCTGCCGGGGCGCCCGGTTGATGCAGGGGAGGATGCGTTCGCCCGGAACGCCGAGCTCGAGGACGGAGAGGATCGTCTGCACGAGGCGATGCACGCCCCAGGCCCCGGGCGCGCCGACGGCGACGACGAGGTCGGCTCGCAACGCGGCGGTTCGGGCGAGTCGGTTTCGGTCTTCCAGGTCGTTGGCGCCGGTCTCGTCGGTGCCTTCGAACTCGCCCGTCACGTCGGCCACGGTGGTCGTGTAGAGCCGGTCCAAGGTGGCCCAGCTCGCCTGGAG
Organism: Acidimicrobiales bacterium; assembly: GCA_020628865.1. Lineage (GTDB taxonomy): Bacteria > Actinomycetota > Acidimicrobiia > Acidimicrobiales > SHLQ01 > SHLQ01. The sequence goes on along the minus strand of JAHDEJ010000054.1, from coordinate 4,428 downwards.
CGACCGGGCAGACACGGCGTGCCAATCCCGTTCGTGGCGGAGGCCGAGCAGCAGGTGGTAGCCGCGGTCGGGGAGGTTGTAGATCGTGCGGGCAACGTCGTCGTCGTCCGGAGTGCCGAGGCGATGGCTGTCGACCAGTTCGACGAGGCCCGGCACCACGTCGCGGGCGTCGTGCATCATGGCCTGGCTGGTTCGCAGCGCCATGTCGGCGAGGAGCAGCCGGGTGCGGTCGGGCTCGCGGGCGAGCCCCTGGGCGATGGCCATCGCCACGGTCGACGTGCCGATGCCGCCGGTGCCGGTCACCACGACGGTGCGTCCGCCGAGTGGCGTCGTCTCGGCGCTGGTCGGCCGGTCGCGTAGCTGCGTCGCATGGTCGACCCGCTGGCCGACGCGTTCCAACGCCGTGAGCAGGTCGGCCGAGCCGAAGGGGTCGGAGAGGACGCCGGCCACGCCGAGCGTGCCCCAGTCTCGATCCACGAGCCCGTTGTCGACGATCACCGACGCGCAGCCATTCGTTCGGGCGGCGTCGAAGAGGTCGCGGTCGGCGCCGGGGACCGACGCGTCGACGAGCAGAGCGGAGAACGGTCGGCCTTCGTCGAGTCGCGCGCGGACTTCGGTCGCCGAGATGCACTTGATGAACTCGACCGGGATCGCGGCTTCGTTCGCCCAGCGCGCGACCGAGCGGAACCACTCGCTTCGCACGGGGGCGAGGCCGAGGACCACGTAGCGGGCGGAGCTCATTCGGCGGCCGCCTCCCGCGTGGATGCCAGGGTGACTTCGTCGGGGAGGTCGACCTCGGGAGCACTGGTGATGCCGATCACGTGCAGCTGGCCGTCGTCGACGGCGTTCACGATTCGGGCGGCGACCCGGCCGTCCTCGATGCCGAGCCGGAGCACGCCCTCCCGGGCGAATTCGGAGGCGTCGGTGCGATACGAGAGCACGACGACCCGGTCGGCGATCAGCACCGTGGTGGTGGGGTCGTCGTCGTAGGTGGCGAGAACGGAGACGAGCTCGCCGGGGGAGAGGCGTTCGGGGGCCCGCTGCGGTTCGATCGGGATGGACACCTCGGCCAGACCGGCCGGCACGCCGGAGGGCGGTCCTGCTGCGAGGTTCGACGTCTGCACGAATTCGAGGCGGGAGAGCGGGCCGAGCAGGACCGAGCCGACCACGTCGGTCGAGGAGGTGGCGACGAAGTCCACGCTCTCGTCGAGGCGGATGCGCACCTCGGCGATGTCGTCGGCTTCGAGCACGGTTCCGGGCGCGAGGTCTCGCCGGGCGACGACGACGTCCTGGAACGTTGCGTCCTCTCCGAGGCGCGTCGCCATCAGTACGGCGAGCACCGCAAGGGTGATCAGGAGGCCGCCGAGGACGGCGCGGCCCGAAGGCAGGCGACGGCCGGAGCGGATGACGGGGTTCTTGTCAGACATGGAAGGATTCCAAAGTGCTTGAAATGTTGCTAAGTTGACCTGCATGACGCAGGCAGATGGTGACTGGCTCTCCACGAAGGACGCAGCGGCAGCGCTGGGTCTCACCCCGCGCACGCTCTACCGGCTGATCGACGAGGGGCAGTTGCCCGCGTACCGGTTCGGTCGGGTCATTCGGTTGAAGCAGAGCGAGGTCGACGCATTCGTGGCGTCCTCCCGAATCGAGCCGGGCACGCTCGAGCACCTCTACCCCGAAACGACCGACAAGCCCGTCGACGCCTGAGCGTCCCCGCCGCAACGCCGCGGCGGTCATCGGTCGATCACCGCTTCGTCGATTCGGCCGAGGGGAATCGTGAGTGCGTCGTGCTGGCCGTCGAGGCGCAGCGTGACCTGATCGATCCCCACGCGCAGGATGCGGCCGGCGAAGCGATTGCCTCCGGCGGTCACGATGGACACCCGGGCCCGATCCTCGCTGGCTTCGTCGAGCAGGCTGCCCAGATCCGGTCCTGTCGCCGGCGGGTCGGCGTCGCGCACGCGGCCATCACCGGATTCGCGCACGGCCTCCAACGCAGCGAGGCGGAGCAGAGTTCGGGGGCCGTCGAGCGTGGGAGCGAGGACGACGAGGTTCGGGCCGACGGCGAGAATGGCGCCACGATGGTGCGCTCCGGAGCGGGTGATGGCGAGCACGGGCCGGCCGGACTCGGCGAGCTCCACGAGCGTCCCGCACCACGATCCCGAGAGTCCGGCGACCATCGCATGATCGGCCGCCTGCAGCCGTTCGGTCGCCGCGGCGCGACGACGTGTCGTGTCCGTGAAATCGGTGAGTGCCCGGTCGAAGTCGCTGGTGCCCGCACCGCGATCCGCCTCCATCATGTTCCTCCCTACGCCTGCCCTTGAGACTGGTACGTGGCGTCCCGTCCTGTCATGAGTCGCCCGGACCATCCGAGATCGACACCGAGTGGCGACCGCATGGACAGAAGGCCACGCAACGCGTCAAGATGGCGTCGTCGAAGTGGCGGAATCAGGTGGACAAGGGCGACATGTCGGTGCAACCGGTGGAGATCGAGCTCGGCTATGACCGGTTCGAGGCGATGGCAATCACGAACGAGGCAAAGGCCCGTGGCTACAAGGTCGAGCTGCTGTTGATGGACAGCAACGGGCTGTCACCCGGGCTCACGGCGCTCGCCCCGCACCGTCTCCTGGTGCTACCGCACGAACGCGAAGCGGTTGCCGAGCTCGCCGAGGGCGGGCACTGGAAGGACTACATCGAGTGGGAGGGGCGGATCGAGGACATCCCGAAGTCCACGCCGATCCTCTTCCAGCTCGCGGCCGCAGCGATCGTCGTCATGCTCGTGCTGATCCTGGTGAGCACGTTGTTCTGAAGTTGGTAGGCGGTTCCGCGGAACCGTTCGGAGTGCTACGGGTAGCGTGCTCGAATGACCGACGCCCATGCTCTCGCCGACGCCTACTTCGATTACCGCCAATCGACCGACCTCTTCCGGCTGTTCTCCTTCGGGCAGGTCGACAATCTCGATCGTTGGGAAGACGTTTCGAGCGCATCGTTGGCTGAGCGACAGGACCGGCTGCGGGAGTTCGCCGACGAGGCCGAAGTCATGCTTCAGGGCGGCACCGACATCGACCTGGCGGACCGGGTCCTATTGGATTCGATCGTGTTCACGGCCCGGTCCGGTGCGATCCAACTGCAGCAGCGGACCGAGCAGGCGCTCGTGAACCCGGCCTTCGGGTTCCACAACACGCTCCTCACCTTCATCGGCCGATTCGCCCTCGGCACCGCCGAGCACGGCGCCGCGTATCTCGACAAGCTCCGCAACCTGCCTGCCCTGTTCGAGGCGATGGCCATTGAACTCCGCACGTCGGCGGCCGACGGACGGGTGGCGCTCGAACGGCACCTCAACGCGAGCGCATCGACGATCGAGAACCGCCTTGCCTCGCCGACCGGCCCGGACGATCCGCTCTGCGCCCAGCCAGCGCCGACCGAGCTCGACGAGGCCGCAGCTGCGGCGTGGATGGCCGAACGCGACCTGATCGTCGCCGACGAGGTCCGGCCCGCTCTGGCCGCACACGCTGCGGTGCTGCGGGAGCTTGCGGGCCAGGGTCGCTCCGACGACGCGGCTGGCATCATGCACACCAACGGGGGAGTGGAGCTCTACGACGAGCTCGTGTGGTCGCACACCACGCTCGACCTCACGCCTCAGCAGATCCACCAGATCGGTCTCGATCAGGTGGCGAAGCTGGCCGAGGAGTACGTGGCGATCGCCGGGCCGATCTTCGAGTTGAACAACGTCGACGACATCCTCACCCACCTCCGAGACGAACCGTCGATGAAGTACCAGTCGGGCGAGGACATCGTCCGAGATGCCACGGTCGCCCTTGATCGTGCCGCCGAGGTCGCTCCCGACTGGTTCAACGCGCTGCCCGAGGCCGAGTGCACGGCCAACGAGATTCCGCAGGGCCCGCTGGCCTTCTATTCGACGCCGGACCCCGACACCGGCAAACCGGGCCGATTCTTCTTCAACACGTCGGAACCGTCGGCATGGTCCACCTACCAGCTCGAGGCGGTGACGTTCCACGAGTCCATCCCGGGCCATCACCTCCAGCTCGCCATCCATGCCGAGACCGAGCACCTGCACCCGGCGCAGCGCCGCCTCGGTATCACCGCCTACCTCGAAGGCTGGGGCCTCTACACCGAACGGCTCGCCGACGAGATGGGCTTGTACAGCAGCGAGCTCGCCCGAGTGGGAATGTTGTCGGCCGATTCGATGCGCGCCTGCCGGCTCGTGGTCGACACCGGCATGCACGCGCTCGGATGGAGCCGCCAGGAGGCGATCGACTACATGCTCGCCAACTCGCCGCTGAGCCTGCGCCTGGTGGAGGGTGAGATCGACCGATACATCGGCATGCCCGGCCAGGCACTGTCGTACATGATCGGGCGGCTCGAGCTCGACGACATGCGGGCCGAGGCCGCCCAGAGCCCCGACTTCGA
>JAHDEJ010000004.1:206202-238702 GCA_020628865.1 Acidimicrobiales bacterium | reverse complement strand
CATTGAACAGATTGCTCAATGATCTTGCAAATGTTGAACGATTTGTTTCTCTGGAGGGAGCGATTACGTCAATCTGTCGAACGGAGAACCCGATGTCCCACCTCAAGCGCGTCGATCACATCACCTACGCCTGCGCCGCCGGCACCATCGAGAAGTGGGCCTGGTTCCACATCGAGGTCGAGGGCGGACGCCTCATCAACCGCATCGACGACGTTCGCCCGGACGACCCGGACGACTCCATGAAGATCTGGTGCATCGACTTCGGTGAGTTCGGCGTCGCCCTCATCGAAGGCATCGACCGGGCGAAGAAGTCTCAGGTCACCGCATTCGTCGACCGACACGGCGACCACTCCGTCCAGCACGTCGCCTACGACACCCACGACCTCGAACGGTTCCAGGCACACATGAAGGCGATGGGCGGCACGCCCCGCGGCGAAACCCTCGTGCGCAACGACGGCTTCGGTGTCCTCAAGCAGATGTTCGCCCGCGGCTACGAAGAAGGCTCGGCCGACGAAGCAACCTTCCCCGAATACGTCGAGCGCCCCAACGCCGACACCGCAGACGACGTGTCCATCACGTTCGCCGAGGAAACCGGAAAGGGCTTCTACGACCAGGTTGCCGACGCCGTCGACGAAGGCGACACCGCGCCGTTCTTCGACTTCTCCCGCATGCCCGAAGGCTGGGAAGTCCCCGAGGCAACCCCGCTCGTCGGCACCCGCTGAACCTCAGAGTGCCCGAAGGCGAACCCCGAGCTCGTCGATGCGGTCGACCTCGACGTTCGCAAAACTGAATCGAAGCAGCCGTTCATCCGTCGGCATGAACGCGGTACCCGGGATGACGAGCACGCCCTGCTCGAGCACCATCCGCTGCACGAGCTGATCGGTCGACTCCTCGGCGAACGGATGGCGCACCCAGCCGTAGTACGCGCCGGCGGAAAGCAGTTCGAATCCTCCGGGGCGGTCGGCCATCACGGCCTCGAACCGCTCCTGCTTCGCCGCGATCTCCGCCACCTTGGACGTCCGCCACTCGTGTGCCCGCGTGAGCCCGGCCAGGGCTGCCTCCTGTCCGACGCGAGGCGCGCAGATCGTCACGCAGTCGATCAGCTTCGCCACCTCGCGCAACAGATCGGGATGGCCGACCACACCACCAACCCGATGCCCCGGGATGGCCAGGTCCTTGGAGAACGAGTGCAGGCTCACCACGTGCTCCCGCCACTCGGGACGCTCGAAGAGCGCGTGCGGCGCGCCACCCCCGGGAACGAACGAGCGGTACGTTTCGTCGACGATTAGGACGATGCCGCGATCGGCCGCAAACTCGGCGAACGCCTCGAGCCGATCGCCCGCCATCGTGTGCCCGGTCGGATTCCCCGGTGTGACCAGCACCAAGGCCCGCGTCTGCGGCGTCAGAAGCGCGTCCGCCTCGGCGACGGTTGGTTCCAACCCATCGCCCGGCACCAGATGCTGCGCGGCAACACCGTCGAGCCCGAGCCACATGTCGTGGTTGAAGTAGTACGGAAGCGTGAGCATCACCGCATCGCCCGGCTCGGCCAACGCCGACGTCACCATGCAGAACGCCTGGTTGCACCCGGACGTGATGCAGACGTCGTCGGCAGAAACATCCCCGCCATAGACCGACCGAATCTCGGCGGCGAACGCCTCCCGGAGCTCCGGCAGGCCGAAGAGTGGTGCATAGCGGGCACCATCCTCCTCTGACGCGACCTCGACCAGACGATCGCTGACCTCCGGGGCGGGGGGAAAGCCCGGCGCACCCTGAGACAGGTTCAGCAGCGGTGTCGCCGCAGGGATACGGTCGATGAGATGGTTGTTCGCCCCAATCGGCGAGTCCATCTGCCGAAGCGTCCGGTTCGTCAAGCGCATCAGGCAGGCACCTCGTGTCGTTCCGACGGCGACGCCGCCACCGGGCCGTCGTCCGTCTCACGACCGTACCCGGCGGCGACCAGCCGTCAGAACTCAGCGTTGCATGGCGGCTTCCGCCTTCGCATGCAAACGGGCCACGGACGCGGCGCGCTTCGGGTTCGCATAGGCATCGGCGACGACCTCCACCCGCGAGACGCTGACGCCTCCGGTCCGAAACCAGCGGGTGTGTACGGAACCGAACAAGAGAACGTCCGCTCCCTCCTCGCAGCCCCGGACTGCGGCCGGCGGATCAATCCACCGCACCGGCACCGTTCGTCGGTCGCCAACCTCGCCGGTGGTGACCTGCCAGTCCAGCGACAGCACCCCGTCCGGCTGGGTCCATTCCTGTGGTTCGCGTGAAAGCACGCCTTGCACGACCACGACGTTCATCGTGTTTCCTCAGTTGTCTCTTCGATCAGCGGGGGAAGTGCTGAACCCGACGTTACGTCGACCCTGTGACGCTCAGAGGCCGGACCACTCCGTCACGTCCTGATCCGAGACTCCCGGAGACTTCATGATCGGCACGAGCTGCGACAGAAACGTCTGACCCGGATCGACGAACCGAAGTCGAACCGTCGTCCAGGCCTTTCCCTTTTCGGATCCCACGACGATCGCCAACGTGTTCCCCTCGCCGTTGAGGTCCAGGGCAACCGGCAGGCCCGGCTTGAACGAATGCGAACCGGGCAGCGTGACCCGAGCGCCCTCGATCGAAAGATCTTCCGTTTGCACCTCGATGCGCTTCAGCTTCTTGCCCATGAGCGAACGCGACTCGACCGTGAGACCTCCCGCCACCCGCACATTGACTCGCTTGAAGAGCCGTTCCATCGCCGCCGCCCGCTCCGCCTTCGACCGTCACGCCGCCGGTCTTGTCCACGCTCCCCAGCCCGGATTGCCAATCTTGAGAATCGCCCGAAGCGCATCGAGAAACTCTTCCGACGGGTTGATGAATGTCACCCGGATCTGATCGCCATCGGTCCAGATCACACGCGCCTTCGACATGACCCCATCGACCCACACACGCACCCGGTGGTCGACGGCGAACGGCCCCAGGTGATTCAGGATCCGAAGTCGGGTGCCGTAGAGCGACAGACTCTCGATGATCACGTCGGCCGAATGACGTGCCCGGAATCTCAGGCGCGACGCAGAACGCCACTCGAGGATCCCCGCCAGGGCAACCTCGGTCTCGCCGCGTCGTTCACCACCCGCCATGGCTTTCTCATCGGCAGGACCCCGGGGGGCGGTTGAACCGATGTCACCAGACTGCAATCAAACCGGTCAGCCCGGAAGCACCCCGGTTTTCGCAAGCTCGGCGAACCATCGAGCGCTGGCCTTCGGGATCCGGCGGAGGGTGTCGGCCTCGATTTCGACGATGCCGAATCGCTTCTCGTAGCCGAGCGCCCACTCGAAATTGTCCATGAGCGACCACACCATGTAGCCGGCGATCGGCGCTCCGGCCTCCCGAGCCTCGTGGACCATCGTCAGATGGTTGCGCAGGTAGTCGATGCGATCCTGATCGTCCACGACCCCGTCGACCCGTTCGGTGTCGGGCATCGCACAGCCGTTCTCGGTGATCACGATCTTGGCGGGGGTGTAGGTCTCGTGCAGCCAGAGCAACAGGCGCTTGAGCGACGGCGCATGGATCTCCCAACCCATCTCGGTTCGTGGCGTGCCGAACGGAATCTGCTGACCCACACTCGAAACGACCGACCGCGTGTAGAAGTTGACGCCGAGCACGTCGACCGGTGCCGAGATGAGCGCCAGATCCCCGTCCTGCACCTCGGACTGGTCCCAGCCCAGCGCTTCGACCGTCGCTTCCGGGTAGGCGCCGTGAAAGATCGGGCCGGCATACCACTCGTTCTCCCACCCCTGCCGCGCCGCAGCCACCGCGACATCTGCGGGAGCGTCCGAGGCCGGCTCGACCGGCGTGAAGTTGAGCACGATGCCCGCATCGGAGTCCGGAACGGTGGCCCGAATCCGCTCCATGCCCAAGCCGTGCGCCAAGAGGATGTGATGCGCTGCGGTGAGGCCTTCGCGCAGGTTCCGATGGCCGGGGGCATGTTCGCCGGTCACGTAGCCGAGGCCCGCCGAAACGTACGGCTCGTTGAAGGTCGTCCACGTCGACACCCGATCGCCGAGGCGATCGAGGACCACCTGCGCGTAGTCGGCGAAGGCATACGCCGTGTCTCGGTTCAGCCAGCCGCCGACGTCGTCGAGCGCCTGGGGAAGATCCCAGTGGTACAGCGTGAGCATCGGCTCGATGCCCTTGCCCAGCAGCTCGTCGACCAGTCGATCGTAGAAGTCGAGACCCGGAGCGCTCGCGGCACCAGTGCCGGTCGGGATCACCTTGGGCCAGGCGACGGAGAATCGGTACTTGTCCAGGTTGAGGTCGGACATGAGCTGCACGTCCTCCGCCCAACGATGCACGTGGTCGCAGGCAACGAGTCCGTTCGAACCGTCGGCGATCCGCCCGGGCTCGGCGCAAAAGGTGTCCCAGATGGATTCACCCTGCGGAATCGCGTCCGACCGTCCCTCGATCTGGAACGAAGACGTGGCCGAACCGAAGAAGAAGTCCGATCCGAAGTCGATGGTGTCGGTCATTGATGTCCTCGTCAGCCGGGAACGGTGGTGGAGCCCTCGTAGAGCGGACCGTGTTCGATGTTGGGCAGCACGTGCTTGGCGAACAGGTCCGCCTCGGCCGCATGGGTGTAGCCGGAGAGAATGAACGCACCGACGCCAACGGCACGATAGGCCTGAAGCTTGGCGAGGACTTGATCGGGGTCGCCAACGATTGCAGCACCCGCGCCGCTGCGCGCCCGGCCGACACCGGTCCAGAGGTTCTCCTCGACGAAGCCGTCGTCCTCGGCCGCTTCACGCAGGGCGTTCTGACGGGCGACGCCGGCCGAGGCGGTGTCGAGGCTCTTCTGACGGATCTTCTCTCCCTGATCGTCATCGAGCTTCGAGAGCAGACGGGTTGCCGCTGCCCGGGCCTCGGCTTCGGTCTCGCGGACGATGACGTGGGCTCGCAGCCCGTACTTGAGCGTCCGGTCGTAGCCGGCCGCCATCGCAGCCATCTCCTGCACGGTCTCGCCGACCGATGCGACCTTGTCGGGCCAGGTCAGAAACACGTCAGCATGTTCTGCCGCGGTGTCCTTCGCCGCCGGGCTGAAGCCACCGAAGTAGAACGGCGGGCAGTGGCCGGACACCGTGCGCATCCGAGGCGGATCGACGACCAGATCGACGAACTCACCATGGAAGTCGATGGACTCGCCGTTGAGCAGTGCCCGCAGCACGGTCATCCATTCCCGGGTGCGCTGGTAGCGGGGCTCGCTCTCCAGCGGTGCGCCCGGGATGTCGCTCGAGATGATGTTGATGGTGAGACGCCCGTTCGCCATCTGGTCGATGGTGGCGAGCTGGCGGGCCAGCTGGGGCAGCCACATCTCGCCCATCCGAACGGCGAGCAGCAGCTGGATCTGTTCGGTGCAGGTGGCGATGGCGGCGGCGAACGAGGTCGAGTCCATGCCGAGGTCGTAGCCCGACGGCAGGAGCACGTTGTCGTAGCCGAGCCGGTCGGCCGTCTTCACGATGTTCGAGCAGTGCGGCCACGAGCTCTTCAGGTGATCCTCTGGAACACCGAGAAACTCGTAATCGTCGTCGCACAGGGCACCGAACCAGGAGATCTCGACCGGGCCCGGCGAGGTTTCCTGCGAATCGACAGCAGTCATGGAGAGGTCCTTTCCTCTGAGTGGTGAACGGCCGCTACGGAAGCGGCTGTCCCTCGCTGGCGGCGACGATGTCGTACACGTCGTTTCGATCGAGCGTCACGTCGAACGCCTTGAGCGAAGCGACGAGGCGCTCGGGGGTCTGCGTGCCGAGCAGCGCCACTGGCTGAGACGGATGGGCGAGCACGAACGCGATGGCGATCGTGGCCCGGTCCGTTCCTTCCCGCTCGGCCAGTCGATCGACCGTGTCGAGCAGCTCGTTCCGCATTCCCTCGCCGCTGAGCAGGCGACCGCCGGCCAACGGGCTCCAGGCAAGCGGCACCATGCCGTCGCGCATGGCCCGGTCGAACATGCCGTCGCGCAGCGGGGCGAGCTGGCCAACGGAGTACTCCGGCTGCGTGGCGACGATCGGCAGCGTGAGGTGATGGGCCAGGGCGTCGTACTGGTCGACGGTGAAGTTGGAGATGCCGACCATGCCGATCTTGCCGGCGGCGTGCAGCTCGCCGAGCGTCGCCGCAACATCGGCCGGGTGGGTGAACATGTCGGGGCGATGGATCTGCCAGAGGTCGATGTGCTCGACGCCGAGGCGGGTGAGCGATGCGTCGACGGCCGATCGCAGGTAGTCGGGGCTGCTGTCGTACGGCAGCGGCGGCATGATGCCGCCCTTGGTGGCGAGCACCATCCGGTCGCGCAGCGAGGGCGCAGCGGCCAGAACCTGGCCCAGTCGCTCCTCGTTCTCACCGAAGCCGGTGCCACCGTGATCGAGGCCGTAGACGTCTGCGGTGTCGATCAGATTGATGCCGCTGTCGAGGGCGGTCTCGATCAGGCGCTGGTTCGTACTGACGTCCGTTGAAGTCATGCGCCAGGTGCCGTAGCCGAGGGCGCCAACTTCAGGACCGTCCGTTCCCAGCCGACGGGGAGAGGAGGAGACGAGATTCGTGGTCATGAACGACCACAGTAGCGCGGTTGGACGACCACATTGCAAGCGTTTACATTCAAGTTAAATCAACAACTCTGTCTCCACTAGGATGATCTGAATGAGCACCCACCTTCGCTACGGCGTGATCGGCACCGGCATGATGGGCATCGAGCACATCGGCAACATTCTCGCCCTCGACGACACCAGCGTCACCGCCATCGCCGACACGGACCCCACCTCACGGGACCAGGGTCTTGCGGCCGCAGGACCCGGCACCGCCGTCTACACCGACTATCGGGACCTCCTCGCCGATGACGACGTCGACGCGGTCGTCGTCGTCACCCCGAACTTCACCCACATCGATGTCATGAAGGACGTGCTCGCCAGCGGCAAGCACGTGCTGTGCGAGAAGCCGTTGTGCATCACCACCGAAGAGTGCACCACGCTGATCGAGCTCGCAGAGGGCTACCCCGGCGTGGTCTGGGTCGGCCTCGAATACCGCTACATGCCTGCCGTCCAGGCGCTCATCGACGAGGTCCACAAGGGCACCGTCGGCGAGGTGAAGATGGTGGCGATCCGCGAGCATCGGTTCCCGTTCCTGGTGAAGGTCGGCGACTGGAACCGGTTCACCCGGAACACCGGCGGCACCCTCGTCGAGAAGACGTGCCACTACTTCGATCTGATGAACCTGATCATCCAGCGCAAGCCGGTTCAGGTCTACGCCTCCGGCAACCAGGACGTGAATCACCTGGACGAGGTCTACGACGGCGAGCAGTCCGACATTCTCGACAACGCATTCGTCGTCGTGGAGTACGAGGGTGGCGCCCGCGCCATGCTCGACCTCTGCATGTTCGCCGAGGCCACGAAGGACCAGGAGGAGCTGTCCGTTGTGGGCGAGCTCGGGAAGCTCGATGCCCGCGTGCCGTCGAGCGAACTGCACGTGGGCATCCGCAGCGGCGAGGGCCTGCCCGACATCGGCAAGGTGGAGACGCGTCACATCGTCAACGACGAGATCCGCTACGAGGGCCTCCACCACGGCTCGAGCTACCTGGAGCACGTCGACTTCGCGCAGGCCATTCGCAGCGGCTCGGAAGCCGGCGTGACTCTGCAGGACGGCCGGCTGGCGGTCGCAATCGGCGAGGCCGCGCACCGCTCCATCGCCGAAAACCGCCCGGTCCGCCTCGACGAACTCCTCCCCAACTAGCCACCCTCCGCGCGCACTCCCCCACATCGGTACCAGGTACGAAAACCACCGTCCGCGCGTGCATGCTCACAATGGGGTCAGACCCCATTGTGACGGGATCCGCGCTGACGGTGGGCACTAGGGTCGGTGGATGCGCTCGCTTCACGGCCGTCTCGTTTCCCTGTCCACTGCTCTGCTGCTGGTCGCCGGAGCATGCTCCAGCACGTCGACAACGACCGACGACACAGCCGACACCACCACGGCTGCACCCGCAACCACGGTGGCAGAGACGACCACCGCCTCCACCGAGGCGGAGCCCGAAACGACGACCACGACCGAAGCCCCCGACGAGGCGGATGCACCTGAGGCCGGCTATGCCGAGACCGAACTCGGCGAGGGATGGACCAAGGTCGACCACATCGCCGGGCCGGGCGAGGACGAGTGTCAATGCTCCGACGGCAGCCCATGGAACTTCTACGTGAGTCGGGCGTCCAGCGAGAAGACGATGGTGCTCTTCGAGGGTGGTGGCGCCTGCTGGAACGAGCTGACCTGCGACCCCAATGGCGCGCTGGCCCCGTACAAACAGACCGTGTCCGACACTCGTGAGGGCTACGACGCCCTCGACCTCGGGGCAATCGGCGGCATCTTCGACCGCTCGAATCCGGACAACCCGTTCGCCGACCACACGATCGTGTTCGTCCCCTACTGCACCGGAGACGTCCACCTCGGCAACGCCGAGGTCACCTACGGCGAGGACGTCGTGATCCAGCACCGGGGCGCAGTCAACGCTGGCGCCGCCATGGACTGGGTCGTCGAGAACCTCGGCGACACGAGCGAACTCTTCGTCACCGGCATGAGCGCCGGTTCCATCCCCGCACCGCTCTACGCCGGCGTGCTCGCCGACGCCATGCCCAACGCGAGTGTCGTGTCCTTCGGTGACGCTTCCGGCGCGTACCCGGACATCCCCGACCTCAACGAACAGCTCGGCGGCACCTGGGGTGCGCCGGGAATGGCGCCGGACTGGCCCGAGTACGACGGCGTGACCGCCGCCGACTACAGCCTTCCCGGCCTCGTGTTCCGGACGGCGAACCACAATCCCGACATTGTCATCGGGCGCTTCGACGACGCATACGACAACGTCCAGACGACCTTCCTTGCGCTGACCGGAGTCGACAATTCGGACCTTCCCGGTCTGATGGACGGCAACGAAGACCAGATCGAGGAAGCCAGCCGGCCGATCGCCAGCTTCCGTACCGCTGGCGATCAACACACGATCCTGATGAGCCCGCGGGTCTACACCGAGGAGGTCGACGGCGTGCTGTTCATCGACTGGCTCGCCGAGCTCGCCTCCGGATCCCTTCCCGACGACGTCGAGACCGACTGACCGGGCCCGCCGGCCGTCTCAGGGGCGGATGGCTTGGATCTGGCCTTCAGGGTTGGGACCGAGGGGAACCAGAATCACCGAGTCGGCACCGGCCGCGCCCAACGCCGCCACACCCGCTTCGATGACATCGACCGAGCCGATCAGCTCGCCGCCCTGCGGGGTTTCCGGTGGCGGAACCGGAGCGTCGGCCGGGTCTCCACAGAAGAAGCTGACGAACACCGTCAGATGATGCGGGTCGGTTCGTCCTGCGGCGCCACGACCGGCATCGATGTGGGCGATCGCCCGACGGACCCCATCGGCATCGTGCCCCTCGCCGAGCACCGTGCCGTCTGCGATTCGACCGGAAAGCTCCAACGACTTCGGGCCGACCACACCAAGGCTGATCGGTGGCACGACCGCCGGCGGAAACTCGAGCGACCAGCCGGACATCCGCCGGTATCGGCCCTCGAACTCCGGCGTTCGTCCCTGCAGGAGCTCGTGTGCGATGTGGTACGTCTCTTCGATCAACGTCAGTGGCGAATCGACGCCCTCGCCGATCGCCCGCATCCAGGACTGGACGCCGTGACCCAGGCCGCAACGCACGCGACCCGGGTGGAGTCGAGCGAGCGTGGCCCATTCCATCGCGAGAGCTGCCGGGTTTCGAAACGGCGCCGGGGCGATCCCGTGCCCGACGATGACGTCCTCGGTGCCGGCGAGCACGGCAGCCATCTGGCTGATTCCGCCGGCATACGGAAGGTCCTCGACGATCCAGATCTCGTCGAAGCGCTCGGCCAGCATCTGCGCGTGTGCAACTTCATCTTCGGGAGCGACCTCCCGGCGGATCATTGCCCCGATCGATGTCACGAAAGGTCGTCCGTTCTCGTGTTCGCTCCGCACAGCACGACGCCGACCCGCTCGTCGGGGGCGGGCACGTAGACGCCGGCTGTGAGCGCTGCGACCGTCGTGGCGACTGCCGGCTCGACGACGACGCGAAGCGCATCCCAGAGGAGCTGGCGAGCCGCCATCACCTCGGCATCGCCGACCAGCGCGGACACCGCGCCGGCGGCCTTCAACGCCGCCCATGCAAGACCCCCGATTCGGGTGGCCCCAAGCGCATCAGCCGTCACCCCGCTGACCTCAACGTCCACGGGTTCGCCGGCTTCCAGCGCCGCAGAAAACGCATTGGTCGTCTGGCCTTCGCACACGACGATCTTCACGTCGCCGCCGACCGCAACCGCAGCACCGCCGCTCAATCCGCCGCCACCACAGGCAAGCAACATCGTGTCCAAGCCGTCGGTCTGCTGCACGAACTCGAGACTCGCCGTGCCGGCTCCTGCGATCACGTCCGGGTGGTCGTAGGCATGAATGCTGGTCGCGCCGGAGTCCGCCTGAAACGCCTGGCTGGCCACGAGCGACTCGCTGTAGACGGCGCCGATCTGGTGCACGGTTGCGCCGTACGAACGCAGTCGGGCGACCTTGGCCGGTGAGGAGATGGTGGGGACGAAGATGTTGGCGTCGTGCCCACGAACCTTCGCCGCCCAGGCCACTGCCGCTCCGTGGTTGCCGCCCGAGGCAGCCACAACGCCGGCGGGGCCGATCTCGTTTCGGACCATGAAGTGGCTGGCGCCGCGGGCCTTGAACGTGCCGGAGTACTGGAGCGATTCGAGCTTGAACTCGATCGGACGGCCCGGCGCAAGGCCGAGGTCCTCCCGAGCGACTGACGCCACCGGCGTGCGACGAACGACGCCTTCGAGCGCCGTCGCCGCAGCCGTTGGATCGATCAACGCCGCGTCAGCCCTTGACGGAGCCGGCGAGCAGGCCTCGCACGAAGTACCGCTGCAGACTGAAGAAGACCACGAGCGGCACGAACGATTGCACGAACGCCCCGGCCGTGAGCAGATGCTCGGTCCGGCCGAAGTCGCCGGCAAGGTTGGCGATGAGCACTGTGGTCGGAAGGTCGGCCGGGTTGCCGCCCGACAGCATCGTCACCGCGATCAGGAAGTCGTTCCAGGTCCACAGGAACTGAAAGATCGCGAACGCAGCCAGCGCCGGAACCGAAAGCGGCAGGACGAGACGCCAGAAGATCGTGAAGTGGCTGGCACCATCGATCCGGGCGGACTCGAACACCTCCTTCGGAAGCTCCGAGATGTAGTTGTGCAGCAGGAAGATGGAGAACGGCATGGCGAACCCGGTGTGGGTGAGCCACACCGAGATGCCACCTCGGGTGTTGAGGTCCAGATCCGGGATCAGGGTGATCGTTCGCTCGGTCCCCCACACGGTGAAGTGCGCACCGCCGACGTAGGTCTGCAGCAGCGGGATGAGCGCCACCTGCAGCGGCACGGCCAGCAACGACACCGTGGCGATGAACAGCCACTCCCGCCCCTTGAAGTCGATCCACGCGAACCCGTACGCCGCAAACGCCGCGAACGCGATCGGAATGATCGTCGCCGGGATCGCGATGGCGAACGAGCTGATCAGCGAGTCCGAGATGTCGGTTGCGCCGCCTTCGATGAGCACGGTGCGGTAGTTCTCGAGCGTGAACTGGTCCGGGTCGCCGAGCGTGGTCCAGAAGCCGGAGTTGCGCTGGTCGGAACGACCCCGGAACGAGTTCACGAACAGGCTGAAGCTCGGCAGCGTCCACAGCAGGACGAGACCCCACAACGCCCACATCGGGACGCTGGTGAGCATTCGGTAGATGCGTTGGCCGAGTGTCTCGTCGGCACTCACGTTTGCGGCCGTCATCGGTTCACCACCCTCTCCTGCTGCATTCGTCTGACATTGATGAACATCACCGGCAGCACGGACACCAGGATGAACACGGCGATCGCCGACCCGAGGCCGAAGTTCGCAAAGCTGAACGACACCTCGAACATGTCGTTGGCGAGCACGTTCGTGCCGAAGTTGCCGCCCGTCGTCACCTTGACGATGTCGAACACCTTGGTGACGAGCACGATGAGCGTGGTGGTCACCACGCCGACCGTCGGGAGGATCTGCGGGAAGATCACCTGGAAGAAGGTCTGAGACTCGGTCGCGCCGTCGACCTTGGCTGCCTCGATGAACTCCTGTGGCACCGCCTTGATCGCGGCTGACAGGATCACCATGGCGAAGCCGGTCTGGATCCAGATGAGCACGATCATCATGAACACGTTGTTGAACGGCGGTTCCTGCAGGAAGATCACGATGTCCGGCTCGATCTCGCCGTTGGCACCGAGGATGAAGCCACCGAGGCTGCGGCGAGCGAGCTCGATGAACAGGTAGCCGAAGACGATGATGCCGATCGTGTTGATCGTGAACGGTGCTCGGACGATCGCCTTCTTGTAGAGCCCGTAGCCGAGCGAAGCCAGGATGGCGGCGAGGACCACGAGCACGATGATGCGAGGCGCTCCGGAATGGCTGAGTTTGCCGAGCTCGACCCAGACCGTGTTGAGCACGCCGGTCTGGGTGCGGTTGGCCGGGCGGGGCTGATACTGCAGCCGCCAGACGATCGATGCACCGACGAACGAAACCGCCATCGGCATGAAGATCAGCGACTTGGCAAACGCCTCGGCGCGACCGGCCCGCTCGGCCAGCACGGCGATCGTGAGACCGAGGCCGACCGACACGGTGGTCACGGTGAGCACCCACCACACGTTGTTGAAGAACGTGCCACGCAGGACGCTCAATGCCGCGAAGGCGAAGAGGAACAGGCCGACGAGGATCGGCCCGACCGAGGAACCGGTGCGCTCGAAGCCGGCCTCACCGTTGCGACGGACACCGGACACCACACCGATGACGACGCCCGAGATGAGCAGCACGGCGCCGACCCAGAACAGCTGCGACGTGAACATGTTCGTCCAGTTCGAGAAGTCGAACGAGTCGCTGTCGTTCCAAAGCTCGACGTAGTTGTCGAAACCGACGAACTCGCTCGAGTCACGGTTGCGAAGCGACAAGACGATCGTTCGAATCGCCGGCACGACCAGCGCAGAGAAGAGGAAGAGGATCGCCGGGCCGAGGAAGATGACGGCGCGTGCACGGTTGTCGAATGCCGCAAGCTGTCGATCGGAGGGGTTCTCGTTCCAGGCAAGCCGCAACCCGAGCAGGACCAGCGGCACGATCGCCGCAATGGTTGCATCGGTGGCGTTGCCGGCGAACGGCGACAGGAACCAGGACCCGATGGTCCAACCGACAGCCGCACCGAGCAGTGCGCCCGGAATGGGATCGGAGCCGCGCATGACCCGCAGGCCGGCGCCCACGGCGATGCCGATTGCGGTGGCCACGATCACCTCGACGAGGCCGATCGAGCCTCGATGCCAGGCCTGCACGTTCTGGCCGATCATGAACCCGGTCAGGACGCCCATGCCCACGCCGAGGGCGAGCCGGGGAACCCTGGGCAGCATCCGCATGACGAACAGGCCGCCACCCCAGACGACCGCACCGAACAACGGCCACTCGATGTGGCCGAGGAACCCGCCGCCGGCGTTGAAGGCGATCGGGTCGCCGGTCGACACGATCGGAAGAATCGACCGGTTGCCGCGCAGGATGCCGAAGAACAGTGCGGCGACGGTGCCCCCGGTCAGGGCGGTGAAGAGGCTCCAGTTCTTCGGAGCCAGGTTCATGATGAGGTTCGCAGCGATCCAGGTGCCGCCGATCAGCCCGACGGCGATGAGCACCACGAGCAGTGTCGACGCCAGCCGGTCGAAGGAACCGGGACTTCGGAAGATGAAGAATGTGGCGATCAACAGGACGAGCCCGAAGAACACACGCAGGAACCCGGAGCCGCGGGTCAGGACCATCAGGCCCGCTCCCCACAGAATTCCTCCTGTTGCGAGCCACTGAACGGACTCGAGCAGATCGAGCGAGCCGGGTTCTCCCCGACGCACCACGACGAATATGACGGCTGCGATCAGCCCTCCGATGGCTGGAATCGACGTCCCCAGACGACCCATGTCGTCATCTCCCCCCACGCTTGCGACTCAGTTGAAAAACAAATCCGGGGGCAGGCAGTTCGCCTGCCCCCGGACTCGGTACTACATCAGCTCACCGGCGTCCCGGCGAGCGGTTGGATCACTCGGACGGCCAAGCAGCGTCGATGGCAGCCGCTGCGGTCGCAACGTCGGCATCGCCGTTCACCATGTTGGTGGCCTGGGTCCAGAACTCGCCGGCGCCAACATCGGCGGGCATGAGGTCGGAACCGTCGAAGCGGAAGGTCTCGGCCTCCTGCAGGAAGGTCACGAAGCCCTGACCGAGCGGCGACCAGAGGCTGCTGTCGGCGTTGATGTTTGCGGTGTTGAAGCCGGAGATGCCGCCGCCCTTGGCCTCACGCTGTGCGATCTGGCGAGCGTTGGCGTACTCGGGCGAGCCCATGTACGTCATGACGGCCCACGTGGCGTCGTTCGTGTTGAACGCACCGGTGAGGTTGCCGCCACCCATGACCGGACGATCCTCGGCGGTGATCGACGGGAAGTAGAACACGTCGACCTGGTCCGAAGAGCCCTCGGGCAGGAAGTTGGCGAAGAACGAAGCCTGACGCACCATGGCGCAGTCGTCGTTGATCAGGCCCTCAGCCGGCTCGTTGGCGAAGTGGGTCGAGGAGATGGTGCCACCACCGGCGAAGACTGCGCCGGGGGTGTTCCAGAGATCGAGGATCTCCTGGAAGATGGTGGTCACACGCTCATCCGAGAACTTCAGCTCGTTGGCGACCCACTCGTCGTAGGCCTCGCCGCCGTAGAAGCGGAGCATGAGGTCCTCGGTCCAGTCGGTGAAGACCCAGCCGGTTGCCTGGCCGGACTCGATACCCACGCACCACGGGGTGATGCCGTCGGCGATCATCGTGTTGGTGAGCTCCTTGAGCTCGTCCCAGGTCTGCGGGATGTCGTAGCCGTTGTCGGCGAAGACCGTGGGCTTGTGCCACACGATGGACTTGAGGTCCTGCTTGACCGGCACGCCGTAGAAGGCGCCGTCGACGAGGCCGAAGCCCATGTTGGAGTCGGACCAGTTGGCCGACACCGAGTCGAACACGTCGCCGGGGAGCTCGTTGACGAAGCCGTCACGGGCGAAGTCGGCGAGCTTGCCGGGCTGCGGGAAGATCGAGATGTCCGGCGGGTTGCCAGCGGCAATCTGCACGTTGATCTCTGCTTCCCAGTCGGCGGAACCGGTGTAGATGACCTCCATACCGGTCTCTTCCTCGAAGGGAACCATTGCGGCTTCGATGGCGTTCCACTCTTCAGCGGAGCGCTCCGGGCCGGTGATGCGGACAACCTGGCCCTCGAACTCACGGGCTTCTGCCATGGCTTCACCTTCGCCAGCTTCGGCAGCGGCTGCTTCAGCAGCTTCTGCACGAGCTTCGGCGTCGGCGGCCTCAGCCTCGGCGGCCTCAGCGCGGGCCTGTGCCTCTTCGAGGCTTGCGGCCGCGGCGTCAGCGGCATCGCTGTCGGCGGTCGAGGTTTCAGTGCCACCGTCGGAGCTGCATGCAGCAGCCACGAGTGCAATGGCAAACAACGAAGCAAAAAGCTTCATCCACTTGCTTGTCATCTCAGGGGTCCCCTCCTGGTTGGGATACCGGTCATTCCACGTTGGAACGCCGATGTAAACGTTTGCAGAGGCGAGGATAGCCCGGAGAATGCCGGTTGTCACACCGCGCGAGCCAACTTGGGCTCAGCCAGAACCGATCGTCGACGCGCGCGGCACCAATTCGACCACGTCGAGCCGGGCGGCAAGGCCGGTTGTGGCCACGGATTCGCCATCGATGAGATCGAGCAATCGTTGGGCTGCGGCGGCGCCGAGCGCACGCGGCGACAGCCGGACCGTGGTGAGATCCACCATCTCTGCGAGTTCGTGGTCGTCGACGCCGACGACGGCCACGTCGTCCGGCCAACGCAGCCCGGCATCGTTGATGGCACGCCAGGCGCCGAAGGCCATCTCATCCGACATGGCGAAGACGGCGGTGGGCGGGTCGGGCAGCGCAAGGAGGCGTTCCATGGCGATCCGTCCGCCCTGGGCCGTGAACCGACCCGACTGCTCGAGCAGCGGGTCGATCATGAGGCCGTGCTCCCCCATCGCGGCGCTGTATCCGGCCAGCCGCAGCCCCGGCACCGAGAAGGCGAGCGGATGGTTCGGCTCGCCGGAAATCAGTCCGATCCGACGATGACCGAGTTCGATCAGATGTGACGTGGCCAGGTGCCCGACCCGAACATCGTCGATCAGCACCGAGGGGAACCGCTGGGTCGAGAAGCCGGCGGTCACCGTGTTCACGCCGGCGCCGTGGAGTTGGGTCGCAACGTCTTCGGGAATGTTCAGATCCACGAGGATCACGCCGTCGACGCGCTTCTTCAGCTGGGTCGGGTCGGCGAGGAACTCTTCGCGCTCCTCCGGGCTCTCCACCGGGCGGGCGATGGTCTCGTAGCCCGAACTCATCAGTTGGTCGATGGCACCGGCGAGAAAGCGGGAGAAGTACCAGCCGTCGACGGTCGGCGTGGCGATCTCGACCAGTTGGGTGCGACCGGTCGCCAACCGGGCCGCACTCGGATCTGCCCGGTAGTCCAACCGAGCGGCGACCTCCT
Organism: Acidimicrobiales bacterium; assembly: GCA_020628865.1. Classification (GTDB taxonomy): domain Bacteria; phylum Actinomycetota; class Acidimicrobiia; order Acidimicrobiales; family SHLQ01; genus SHLQ01. Next base: position 222,064 of record JAHDEJ010000004.1, on the reverse strand, counting down.
CCACGCGGGCCCGGGTCGCTTCCGCCACGTTGGGCAGACCCCGGAGCGCACGGGACACCGTGGCGACCGAGACGCCGGCTTCCAGCGCAACGTCTTCGATGGAGGGACCGCGCGCCCGCATCAGCCGATCCGCACGATCGCGGCCTCGTCGGCTGCAAGGGTGGCGCCTGAACCATCCCCCGAACGGAACAACACGGTTCCGTCAACCGGGAGTTCGGTCGGTTCGTCGCCGACGTTCGCCACGAAGGCGATGGCGCCACGACGGAAGGCGACCAGGTCGCCGGCGACGTCGGCAATCCACTTGAGCGGTTCCGTCGCGATCTCGCCGAGTCCCTTCCGCACTGCGAGGAGTTCACGATGGACATGCAGGGAGGACGAGGGAAGCTCGCGCTGAACGAGCACGGTGTCGGCGTCCGTTCGACCGCCGAACGGCAGCCAGGTGGAGGCCGCGTCGGTGAACCCCATCCCGGGACCGGGTTCCCAGGGGATCGGGGTACGCGTGCCGTCGCGACCGCTGTTGGGGTCGTCGTCGCCGACCGGGTCGAGCTTGGCCTCGGGCGGAATGACCCCAGACTCCAGCCCGAGCTCCTGACCCTGGTACAGGAAGGGCAGGCCGGGCAGGCCCATCAGCAGAACCGTCAACGACAGCGCCCGCTGACGGCCGAGGTCGCCTCCGCCGAAACGCGTGACGGATCGATGCTCGTCGTGGCTGTCCTGGGCCCAGCCGAGCCCCGCACTGATGTTGGTGAGGGGCAGATCGAACGCCGCTCGAATCTGCTCGGCGTTCCACTCCATGTGCATGGCCCCGAACCAGAACCCGACGTGGATGGCGTCGCCGCCACTGACCAGTCGATCCAGCTTGTCCATCTGCACCAGGTCGTAGGTCTCGCCGAGCAGCAGTGCGTCGTACTCCTCGGCGATCCGGTTCCAGCGTCGAAAGATGTCGACGCTCTCCGGCTGCAGGATGTCGTGCCGGTGCTCGAATGCGTTCCATTGGTCCCACCGGAACATCGACTCGTCGCTCGGAGCGATCTGCGGGTTCGAACGAAGCTCGGCGTCCTTGACCATCGCCTGGGCAACGTCGACGCGGAACCCGTCGACGCCGCGGTCCAACCAGAAGCGGAGGATGTCGTCGAAGGCATCGAGGACAGCCGGGTTCCGCCAGTTGAGGTCGGGCTGTTCGGGAAGGAAGAGGTGGAGGTAGTACTGGCCGCTCGCTTCGTCGAGCGTCCACGTCGGTCCGCCGAAGTAGCCGACCCAGTTGTTCGGCAGGGACCCATCGGCGGGAGCGTCCCGCCAGATGTAGTGGTCGCGGTACGGATTGTCCGGGCCCTTCAGGGCTTCACGGAACCACTGATGTTGGTCGCTCGTGTGGTTCGGAACGATGTCGATCAGCACCCGCATCCCGAGCTCGTGCGCCCGGGCGACGACGGCGTCGAAGTCGTCGAGCGAACCGTAGGTGGGATCGATTGCGGTGTAGTCGGCAACGTCGTATCCCCAGTCGCGCATCGGTGACGCATAGAACGGCGTCACCCAGATGATGTCGACGCCCAGCCATGCAAGATGCTCGAGACGATCGAGCATCCCGGGGAAGTCACCGATCCCATCGCCGGTGCCGTCAGCGAACGAGCGAATGTAGATCTCGTAGCCGACGGCGTGTTCCCACCAGCGTTGGACAGGCTCCATGCCGTCATCTCCTCGTACCGCAACTCGACGCGAATGTAACCGTTTACATGGCGCCGGGAAAGCCCATACATCCCGCGTTGCGGCGGCAGTCGGGCGTCCGCTCACCCATTGCCGGCGAGCACAACGAACCATGGAACGGCGACCCTGCGCAACCTACGCTGGCCTGAATCGCACCAAGAGTGGAGACACCACGTCATGACGTCCTTTCATTTCACACCACGTGTTGCCCGAAACAGCCTCCTGTTGCTGTGTGCGATCGCACTCGCGATCACCACGTGGAATCTTCGCTCGGCCAGCGCCGCCGACGTCAACCACGGCACGGTCGTGCCCGAGACTCCTCGCCGCGACACGCCAATCGTCGCCGACGGGAAGGTCTACGCCACGATCCAGATGCACGATCGGGTCATCGTTGCCGGCAACTTCACCACCGTGGAGCGACGCAATGGCACGACGGTCGGACGGACCCACATCTTTGCGTACGACATCAACTCCGGCGCCCTGATCGAGGACTACAACCCGGTTCTCGACGGCGAAGTTCGCGCGGTGATCGGCGATGAGGACACCGGCGACATCTTCATCGGCGGCAAGTTCAAGACCATCGACGGAACGACTCGACTGCGTGTCGCAAAGCTCGACTGGAACGGCGCCGTCGACCCCGTGTTCGACGTCGCGGCCGACGCCAGCGTGCGCAGCCTCGAACTCGGCCCGAACACGCTGTGGCTCGGCGGCAACTTCGAAACGCTCGACGGTGTCCGCCACGCTCGCATCGGCGCCGTGGACGCCACGACCGGCCGGGTGGACGACACCTTCGCCATCAACGTGGAGGGCGTGGCCGGCAAGGCCGGCTCCAACACCGTTCGGGCGCTCGACCTCCACCCTGATGGGAACCGTCTCCTGGTCGCCCACAACGGCGACGACCTCGTCGGACCCGATGGCCCCCATGCGGTCGCGCACACCGGCCTGGCGATCATCGATGTCCGCGACAACTCGGTCACCCCATGGCGCACCGACTGGTTCCGCCTGGTCAAGCAGTGGTGTTCGCTTGGCGCACTCCAGATCCAGGACGCCGAGTTCTCACCGGACGGCTCGTTCTTCGTCGCCGTGGAGAAGGGCGGCTTCCGCTGCGACAAGGCGGTCGCCTTCAACACGGCGGACGACGGCGCCGGCAACGACCCGAAATGGGTCACCTCTGCGCACGACTCGGTCTACTCGGTCGGCATCTCCGATGCCGCCGTGTACATCGGCGGTCACTTCTGCTTCATCCGGGACTATGGCCCGGTCGACGCTCAGGCGGTCAATCAGAACTTCTGGTTCAACAAGCCGACCGGCTGCGTGAGCGGCGGCAACACGTCCGTCGGAGAGTTCGACGCCCGTCACCAGATCGCGGCACTCGATCCGCAGACCGGCGCAGCCCTGGACTGGAACCCGAAGACGAACGCACAGGAGGCGACCTTCGACATCGAACTCATCGATCGGGGCCTCCTCCTCGGAATGGACCGGGACCGAATCAACGACATCCGCACCGGACGCCACGCCTTCCTCGATTTCGGCGGCGTGACCCCACCATTCGAACCGCCGGTCGATCCGACGCCTTCGTGCACCGCGAGCCTTCGCGGCGACGGCAATGTCGAACTCAGCTGGAACGACCTGCCCGGGGTGGGCAGTTGGTCCGTCCGCAAGAACGGCTCGTGGCTGGCCACCGTGCAGGACGACACCACCCACGTCGACGACCAGCCGGACGCCGGTGCCCACACGTACTCGATCCGGCACCGGCTCGCCGGCGCCGTCGTGGAGACCACGTGTCAGCCGGACCCGATCGTCATCGATGACGGACCGGGCAACGATCCGCTGACCTGCACCGCCACGGTCCTCGGCAACGGCAACGTCCGAGTCGAATGGAACGACATCGGAGCGAACCGCTACATCGTGCGCCGGGACGGATCCTGGCGGGCGACGGTGACCACAACGTCGTACGACGATGCTCCCGCAGCGGCACAGCACACCTACCTGGTGCGGGTGAAGATCGACGGCGTCAACACCGACGTCACCTGCACACCGGATCCCGTCGTGATCGACGCGGGCAACGGACCCGACTGCTCCGTCGCTGCTGCGGCCGGCGGCCGCCAGCTCAGCTGGGACGCCGTCGCGGGAGTCGACAGCTGGCAGGTGCGCCGAAACGGCTCGTGGGTCGCGACCACGAACCAGACCTCCTACCTCGACGCCGACGGCGCCGCCGGCGACACGTGGGAGATCCGCTATCGGCTCAACGGCGATCGCCAGTCGATCAACTGCGGCTGATCGACCGGGATCACCACACGATCACAGGGCGGCGTACCAGTCGTAGCCGCGCACGGTCCAGTAGTCGTTCTCCGGCTGCGTGTCGCTGAACTGAATGGTGCCGATGCGCTTGATCTGCTTGATGCCGTACTTGAGCGGTGTCGAGAGCCGAACCGGCGCACCGTGTTCCTCGGTGAGGGGTGCTCGCTGCAGATCGAGGGCCAGCAGCGTCTGCGCGTGCAGCATCGCCGGCATTTCGAGCCCGACGTTGTACTCGCGATCCGGGGTCGACAGCCCGACGAACGCCCGGTTCGCCTGCTCGGGGTACCAGGCGTTCACGAACGAGGCGAAGGTCGGTCCGCCCCACGTGACCACGTGCGACCATCCCTCGACACACTTGTGTTCGACGATGGTCTCCTCCTGCGGGAGCCCTCGCAGATCCTCGAGCGTGTGCACGCCGAGTGCGCTGCCATCGTCATCGAGAACGACGAGTTGCCAGGTGTCCATGTCGAGCTCTTCGCGGATGCCGTGACGGCCGTTGACCCGCATCATGGAGGACTCGTTGAAGTCGAACGTGGGCGCCATCGCTCCGTCCCGGAAGAGGCCTCGCCAGATTTCTTCGTTCAGCTCGTGGGCGGAGCGGAGCACGTCGGGGATGTTGTCCGCTTCCGGTCGTCCCTGGACCCAGCGCCAGCCGAGGCCAGCGGCGGCGACACCGCCGAGGCCGGTCAGGAAGGATCGTCGGGAACGGGCCTTGAACTCGGCCTCGGTCAGGGTGCGGCCGGTGCTGTCCGCCGCGGCGTGCGGGTTGAGGTTCGGGGCGTCGTTCATGCGAGGACCTCCTCGTTCTCGTCGACCGTGGGGGGTTCGGCCGGTGTGGACCCGTCGTCGGTGGTCGGGGTCGAGCCGATCGCTTCGACCTCGATGAGTTCGTAGCCGGTGACCATCGACCAGAAGTTGCCGAACCCGGCTCGGGCGACCTGCAGCAGATGGATCACGAAGAATGCGAGGAAGCCGATCGTGACCAGCCAGTGGATGAAGCGGGCGGACTCGTACCCGCCCATCAGGGTCGTGAGCAGGCTGAGCTGCGTCGGCTTGTAGATGGCGAAGCCGCTGACGATCGCCAGGAATCCCATGAAGAGCACACCGGCGTAGCTGAGCTGCTGCATCACGTTGTACTTGCCCTGCGGCGGGGCTTCCTTGCGCAGTCCGATCTCGTGGAGGAGCAGCGGGCCGATGTTTCGGAAGTCCGAACGGTTCGGCACGAAGTTGCGCCACCCCTTCGTCCGACTCAGATAGATCGCGAAGAAGAGGCCGTTGATGAGGAACAGCCAGCCGAAGCTGAAGTGGAAGGCCATGCCGCGAGCGAGCCGTCGTTCGAGTCCGAGCGGTTCGTTGATGAAGTCGGGGAAGAAGGTGAAGACCTCCCAACTGCCGATTCCCAGGACATTCGGATCTCGGAGATCCGCCCAGTAGATCCGAAGGCCACTCCAGATCATCACGGTCAGCAACGGGAAATTGAGCCAGTGCATCCAGCGGTTCCCGCGCCGATGCTTTTCCACAGCAATGCGCTCAGTCATGTTCGTCTCTCCTTGCACACCAACGAAACCACCCTTCGCTCCGCCGATGTTTCATGGTGTGAAGGAGTTCAGAAGTTGTTTCTTCCGTGAAGTCCGCCGACCTCACGGTCCCCATCGGCCACGGTCCGGGATGGTGAAATCAAGTGAGAAGGTCTTACCATTCCGTTAGAGCTTCAAAGTCTGGCCGAGGGGAAGGCACTCGACATGCAGGAAACGGCACGCGTCGTCATCATCGGTGGTGGTGTGCACGGCGCATCACTTCTCTGGCATCTCACACAGGAAGGATGGACCGACGTCCTCCTCATCGAGAAGGCAGAACTGACCTCGGGATCCACCTGGCATGCCGCCGGCCAGATCACCCGCTCGGTCGGCGACTACACCACGGCCGCCTTCCACCACTATGCGCTCGAGCTGTATCACGAGCTGCCCGACATGACGGGACAGGACGTGTCGCTCCACACGCCCGGCGGAATCCGAGTCGCCTACACGGAGGACGAGCTCGATGGGTTGAAGACGCACCTCGGCGTCGGTGAGTACATCGGCTACCCGATCGAGCTTCTCGGTCCGGACGCGCTCGCCGAGATCAATCCCTTCTACAACTTCGACGACGTCATCGCCGGCATCTGGACCGAGGGCGAAGGCCACGTCGATCCGTCCGGCGTGACCATGGCGTTCGCGAACGGCGCTCGCGCTGCAGGTGCGACCATCAGCCGCCGCAACCGTGTCGTCGAGGTCAACCAGCTGCCGAACGGCGAATGGTCCGTCGTCACCGAGAAGGGCACGGTCACCTGCGAACACGTCGTCGATGCCGCCGGCTGCTACGGCGACCAGGTCGCCGCGCTCAGCGGATTCATCGTCCCGCAGGCCAACGTGCTCCACCACTACCTCGTGACCGAAGAGCTCCCGGAGTTCGCGGAACGTCCCGACTGGGAGTTCCCGGTCATGCGCGACAACCGGGCCGCCGGCTACATCCGGCAGGAACAGACGGCCGGCCTGATCGGCATCTACGAGCACACGGGCGCCGAGCAGTGCTGGAAGGACGGCGTCCCCTGGGAAGCCGAGAATCCCCTCTTCCCGGAAGACATCGACAAGATCGCCCCGTGGCTGGCGGAAGCCTTCCACCGCGCACCCGCCATGGGCGAGGTCGGCATCAAGCGTTGGGTCCACGGTGCAATCACGCACACGACCGACGGCCACATGCTCCTCGGCCCTGCACCCGGCCTGAAGAACTACTGGCTGAACACCGGCTCCTCCATCGGCCTTGCCTGGGGCCCCGGCGCCGGCCGCGAGCTCGCCCGATGGATCGTCCACGGGGAAACCGAGCTGAGCCTCCGCCACTACGACCCGCGTCGGTTCGGCTTCGCCGACCACGACTACATCGACCCGAAGGCCGTCGAGGACTACGAGTGGATGTTCCGGGTCCACCCGCCCGGCGAGGAGCGTCTTGCACATCGCCCGGTCCGCACCTCGGGCCTCTACGACAAGCTCAAGAACAAGCGCGCCATGTTCACCGAGTTCTACGGTTGGGAACAGCCGAAGTGGTTCGTGCCCGAAGACATGCCGCTCGAGGATGCCCACGGCTGGCGTCGCCCGGCCTGGTACCCGGCGGTCGCCGAGGAGTGCAAGGCCGTCCGTGAGCGCGTTGCCATGATGGACCTCACCGCGTTCTCCAAGTACGAGGTCACCGGCCCCGACGCCGAGACCTTCCTCAACCGCATCACCACCGGTCGCATCCCGAAGCTCGGACGCATCGCCCTCAACTACGTGCTCAACGAGCAGGCTCGCGTCGAGACCGAGATCACCGTGACCCGAGCGGGCGACGACGCGTTCTACATCGTGTCCGGAGCCATGGGCGAGAGCAGGGACTTCGACTGGTTCAACCAGTCGGTCGCCGACGGCGAGGACGTCACGATCACCGACCACTCGACGACCCGCGGCGTGCTCGTGCTCGTGGGCCCCCACGCCCGCGACGTGCTGTCCGCCTGCACCGACGCCGACGTGTCCAACGAGGCCGCTCCGTTCCTGTCGGCAACGCCCATGAGCATCGCCGGCGTGATGGTGTACGCACTGCGTGTCGGCTTCACCGGCGCACGCGGTTGGGAACTCCACATGGACGTCAACGAGATGGAAGCCGTCTACGACGCCCTCTGGGCGGCGGGTGAAGCACACGGCATCGCAGACTTCGGCAGCCACGCCCTGAACTCGCTGCGCATCGAGAAGATGTACCTCACCCGCAACGAGCTCACGCACGACATCGGCCCGATCCAGGCCGGCGTCGACTTCTTCGTGAAGCGGGACAAGGGCGACTTCGTCGGCCGGGACGCGTTGGATCGCCCGCCGTCGGGCAACCCGTGGAAACTCGTCTACCTCGATGTCGACGCCGGAGGCCTCGACGTCGAGGGTGCAGCGGACTGTGGCGGCGGCGAGGGCGTGTTTGCCGGCGACGAAGCGATCGGTCTCACGACCAGCGGTGGCTACGGGTTCACGGTGGGCAAGAGCCTGGCGTTTGCCTATGTCACCGCCGATCATGCGGCGCCGGGCACCGAGCTCGAGGTCATGATCCTCGGCGAGAAGAAGCCCGCAGTCGTGCTCGACGGCCCCGCCTTCGACCCCGAAAACGCCCAACTCCGCGGCTAGGCCCGTCACCCAGGTGCCTGGCACCATTGGCGGCCGCCTGTGCACAACTCAAGAACGAAACTGCTGATTTCTCAGTGATTCGAGCCGCGCCCTGTGGAAAGGTACCTGGCACCTAAGCACCCCTCAGGTGCCAGGCACCTAAGCGGAAGTGGACGCTTCAGAGGACGTTGGCCCAGCGGAGGAAGTTGGCGATGAGTTGCCGGCCGTCGGGGTGTTCGTCGGTCCAATACTCGGGGTGGAACTGGGTTCCCACGATCCGTCGGTCGTCGTTCACCGCCAACTGCACGGGCGTCACCGGCGTCGAGGCCAATGTCGTGAAGCCCTCGGGTAGCGCCGGGATGTGCAGGGCGTGCGCGTGCCGATGCGTCGACGTTGAACCGAGACCATCGAGCAACGGATGGTCGGCCACGTGCTGCACCGGGTGATAGCCGAACTCGGCCAAACGACCACCCGGCCACTCCGTGATGATCTCGTCCGCCGCGTGCGCGGACGGCACGTCGATCGCTTCGAGCCGTGCGCCCAAGGCGGTCGCCGCGAATTGCCAGCCTCCGCAGAACCCGAAGATCGGCAGCTCCGACGTTCGCACGATGTCCTCGAACGCGGCGGTCTCCGTCGGGTCGTATCGGTCCGGGTCCGTGCCTTGCCCGCTGATGAAGATCGCCTTCACGTCGAGCCGCTCGAGCAGATCGACACCGATCCGGTTGTAGCGCACGAGCATGCACGGCATTCCCGAGAGGTCTTCGAGCCGGTAGGTGATCCTCGCCCGAGCCGCGAGCAGCCACTCCATGTCGGGCTTCTCGTACATCTCGGCATGTTCGTAGTCGACGAAGATCAGCATCGGGCGCAACGCTACGACGTGCGATCGGGCACGTGAAGGCCCGGCGGTGTGACTCCTGCTGCGGCACGGCGCCGAAGGCTTGAACGCCGATCCGGCTTCGGCGGACGCGGTCCGATCGTGTGACGGTTCGCTGGGCCCATGCGCACGCCATCCAGAGCGCGCAACACTTGGGCATGGGCCGCCGGAAACGCATTCTGATCTCCCTCCTGATCGTCGGCTCCGGCCTACTCGCCGCGCAGGCAGGAGCGTTCAGCATCGGTGTCCTTCTCGGCGCACCGAGCACGACGCTCACCATCACGTTCTGGGCGCTTCTGGCAGCCAGTTTCGTGATCGCGAACCTGGCGTGTTTCGCCCTGCTGAAACTCTGGGCCGAGCCGTGGGCACGGCGCCGACTGCGCCACCTCTGAGGACCTACACTCCGGGCATGACCCCCGGACGTCCACGTGAAGCAGTTCTCCGACTGGCCGGCTATCGGCCCGGCAAGGCCGCGAGCCAGGCGGAGGAGGAGCACGGCATCGACAACGCCATCAAGTTGGCCTCCAACGAGAACCCGCACTCGCCGGTTCCAGCGGTGGCCCAGGCCATGGCAGACGCCTTGGCCGGCGTGAACCGCTACGGCGACAACAACGCGACCGACATTCGCACGGCGCTCGGCGAGTGGATCGGCATCGGTGCGGATCACCTCACCGTGGGTTGCGGCTCCAGCGGCATCCTCCAACAGCTGTTCTTCGCCTACGTCGACGCCGGGGACGACGTCGTGTTCCCGTGGCCGTCGTTCGAGATCTATCCGGTGTTCTCGACGCTGTTCGACGCCAACGCGATCACGGTGCCCCTGGTGGACCATGCGTTCGACATGGCGGCCGTGGCCGACGCCGTCACCGAGTCGACGAAACTCATCTTCCTTGCGACCCCGAACAACCCGACCGGCACCTCGACGTCGATGGACGCGGTGGCCGAACTGCTGGCGACCGTCTCGGACGACACGCTCGTCGTGATCGACGAGGCATATCGGGAGTTCAACGATCCGACGTTCGGCGACCCGGTGGACTTGCTGAAGGCCGGCCATCGAAACGTTGTCGTGACCCGCACGTTCTCCAAGGCCTACGGACTCGCGGGATTGCGTACCGGCTATGCGATCGCCGACCCGGCGGTCGTCGCCGAGCTCGACAAGGTCCGCCTCGCCTTCTCGGTCAACAACGTTGCGCAAGCGGCGACCCTTGCGGCGATCGAGCACCGCGATGCTGCGCTCGAGAAGGTGGCGGAGCTCGCGGCTGAGCGCGACCGGTGTCATGCAGCCGTCGCGGCTGCCGGCTGGGAGCTGCCGCCGGCGCACGCGAACTTCGTCTGGATCCCGACCGGCGACCGGACCGACGAGATCTACCTCTCGATGGAAAAGGCCGGGGTCGTCACACGACCCTTCCCCGGCGTCGGCCTTCGCATCACCGTCTCGACGCCCGAGGAAAACGATCGCTGGCTTGGAGCATTCCTCGACGCGACCGCCTGATCAGGTGGCGCTGGCGTCGTAGATGGCCTGGACGGTGGCGTCGAGCGTTGCGTTGAAGTCGTCGTCGCTCTGCTTGGCGGACAGGCCTTCGGCGAGTGCACGGGAGAAGCTTGCGATCATTCCGTTGTTCTGGGCGAGTCGCTCGTTGGCGACGTCGCGGCTGTAGCCACCCGAAAGGGCAACGACCTTGACCACCTGCGGGTGCGCAATGAGATCGGCGTAGAAGTTCGCTTCCTCGGGGATGGTCAGCTTGAGCATGACGAGCTGGTCGGACGGGAGCTGTTCGAGGTGCTCGAGGATCGAGGCTCGCAGCATCGCTTCGGCGGCCGCCTTCTCGGGCGAGTTGATGTCCACCTCGGGCTCGATGATCGGGACGAGGCCATGACCGATGATCTGCTGACCGACCTCGAACTGCTGGGCGACGACGGCATCGACGCCGGCCTGGTTGGCCATCTTCACGACGGAACGCATCTTCGTGCCGAACATGTTCTTTTCGACCGAGCGGCTCAGGAGGTCGTCGAGGCCGGGGATCGGCTTCATGATCTGCGCGCCGTTCTCCTCGTCCGCAAGGCCCTTGTCGACCTTGATGAACGGGACGACACCCTTCTCGTTCCACAAGTAGTCGCCGGTGTCCTGACCGAGCACCTGGCGATCCATGGTCATCTCGAAGAGGATCGCGCCCATGACGCGCTCGCCGGTGAAGGCCGGGCTGGTCATGATGCGGCTGCGCATCTCGTGGACCTTGTCGAACATCTCCTCTTCACCGGAGTACTCGGACTCTTCGACGCCGTAGGCGAGCAGTGCCTTCGGGGTCGAGCCACCGCTCTGGTCGAGGGCGGCGATGAAGCCGGATTCGGTGCGGAACTTGTCGAGCTGCTGTTCGTTCATGGTCTTTCCCTGTCGTGGGTCGTCCCGCTCAATCTAGTTCTGCGATCCCCCATCCGGACCGGAAATGGGGTCGAAGGGGGCTGATATCGCGAACTCCAATCGGGCCCGGCACTTCAATGGCTCGAAGAGATGTGCGACCATGAACGGGCGAGGTACGGGTTCCTCGCAACGCAAGGGGGAACGCAGCACATGACGGACACACCGGTCCACAAGGCAACGCCGGTCGAGGACTGGGCGACGGACTACGACATCTTCGACCCCGAGTACGTTGTCGATCCGGTCCCCATGTGGCAGGAGATGCGCGAACAGTGCCCGGTGGCGCACACCGATCGTTGGGGTGGCTCGTGGATGCCGACGCGTCACGCCGACGTGCAGGCGATGGCGAAGATGGTGCCGGAGCTGTCGTCGAAGGCGCCGCTCGTCATCGATCAGGACGACTCTGCGGTCGACAACTCCGATGGGCTGAATGCGCCTCCGATCTCGGCCGACCCGCCGGAGGCGACGTGGACGCGCAAGATGATCCTGCCGACCTTCGCCCCGAAGGCCGTGCAGGCGTATCAGCCGTACACCGAACAACTGTGTCATCAGCTGATCGATGGCTTCATCGAAGCGGGCGAGTGTGATGCGGCGGCCGACTACGCCCAACAGATCCCGCCGCGTGTGATCGCCCATCTGCTCGGGTTGGATCCGGCCCGAGCCGACGAGTTCACCGAGTGGGTGCGCGGCGTGCTCGAGCTGGGACTCAACAACCCGCCGGTGCGCAATCACTATCGGGAGAAGATCATCGGTTTCCTCCATGCCGAGGTGTCCGACCGATTCGAGAACCCGCGGGACGACAAGCTGTCTGAGCTGTTGCAGTTGGATGTTCCAGAGATGAAGGGTCAGGAGGTCCACGTCGTTCTCGGTATCGCGAACCTGCTGCTCATCGCGGGCATCGACACCACGTGGAGCTCGATCGGTTCGGCGCTGTTCCACTTCGGCAGCCACTCGGAGGATCGTCGACGGCTGGCGGCCGACCACTCCTTGTTCCCGACGGCGACCGAGGAGATGCTCCGGTACTACTCGCCGGTGACGATGGGCCGTGTTGCGCAGGAGGACGTGACCTACGGCGATGTCGTCATCCGCGAGGGCGACAAGGTGTTGATGAACTTCCCGGCCGCAAACCACGACCCCGAGGTGTTCGAGAACCCCGAGGAGATCCAGATCGACCGGCAGCGGAATCGGCACATTGCGTTCGGGTCGGGCATCCACCGCTGCGCCGGATCGAACCTCGCCCGTCTGGAGATGGATGTGGCACTGCGCGCCTGGTTCGAGCGGATCCCCGAGTTCGAGCTTGCAGATCCGAATGCCGTGACGTGGGCGGGCGGCCAGGTTCGTGGCCCGCGGTCGCTCCCGATGCGGTTCTGATCAGCGACACGGCGCCCGCCGCGGGCGGTGTCAGCCGATGATGGTGCCGTACATCTCGCCGAGGCCGTCGGCGATCAGCTCGATGCGTTCGCCATCGGGGCCGGTGAAGTAGATCGACGTCTTGTGTTCGAAGTCGAGCGTCATGCCGGCGTCGAGGATCTTCTGCTTGAGGCGAGCGTGGGTTTCGGGCTCGACGGAGATGGCGAGGTGGTGCAGGCTCCCCAGGACTTCGGCGTAGTCGCCAAGGTCGAGGCCGGGGAAGTCGAAAAAGGCCAGCTGGTTGCCATTGCCGATGTCGAAGAAGAAGTGGGTCGACCCCGTGTAGTCCCGGTTCTCGAAGAGTTCGGTCAGCGGGAACTCCAGGAGGCCTTGGTAGAAGTCGATCGTCCGGGCCACGTCCGAGGACAGAAGGGCCACGTGGTGCACACCGCGTGCGGTCGAGGGCGGCCGCTGGTCGGTGGGCAGCATGTACGTCTGTCGCATCTGCTCCCACTCGTCGCTGCGGTCGACGTCATCTCCGTGTTCTGTCATGGCTTCAGCCTTTCATGTGGCGGCCGGGAGCGTTGGTTCGTTCCCGGACGTGGCTCGGATCGATCGGTGTGCGTGCGTTCAGGCGGGGACGGCCTGGATCTCGAGTTCGATGTCGACCTTGTCGCTGATGAGCATGCCGTCGAGGCCGACCGGCATGTTGAACTCGATGCCGAAGTCGGAGCGCTTGATGCTGCCCTCGGCGCTGAACCCGGCGCGGGTGACGCCGTAGCCGTCGACGGTGACGCCGTGGAACTCGAGTTCGAGCACAACCGGCTTGGTCTGGCCGTTGATGCTGAGGTCGCCGGAAAGCGAGCCCTGGGTGACGCCGGTGGAGGTGAAGGTCATCTGCGGGTTGGCCTCGGCGCCGAAGAAGTCGGTGCTCTGGAGGTGGCCGTCGCGGTCGGCGTTGTTGGTGTCGACCGAGGACAGCTCGATGGTTGCGTTGACGGAGCTGGCGAGCTGATCGTCACCGATGGCGATGTCGCCGGTGAAGTCGTTGAACTGACCGCGGACCTTGGAGAGGCCGAGGTGACGGACGGTGAATCCGACCGAGGAGTGTGCGGGTTCGATGGTCCAGTTGCCGGGGGTGAGGTCTGCCATGTCTGTTGCTTTCGTTCGGGCCGCCGGGGCGGCGACGTGGAAGGGGGTAAGTTCAATGTTGAACTATCTGGTTGATCACTATAGTTCAACTTTGAACTATTGCAACCGTTCCGTCCGGTAGACTCGCCCAATGCCGGAACCGAAGTGGCTCGACGAAACCGAGATGCGCATCTGGCGCGGATTCCTCGCCGCCACGAACGCCGTGCTCCAGCCCATCGACGCCGACCTCAAAGCCGTCGCAACCCTGACGCTGGACGACTACGAGGTCCTGGTGCACCTCAGCGAGGAACCCGAGCGACGGCTCCGCATGAGCGAGCTCTCGGAACGGCTACTGCACAGCCGCAGCCGACTCACCCAACGGATCGACCGCATGGAACGCCGCGGCCTGGTCGCTCGGGAGAAGTGCGACGACGACGCCCGGGGAACGTGGGCGGTGCTCACCGACGAGGGATGGTCGGCAATCAGCAATGCCGCGCCCCAGCATCTGGCCGAAGTGCGCCGGGTGCTCATCGATCGAATCCCACCGGGACAGCGCGAAGATCTCGCCGCGCTTCTCGAAACGCTCGCCACTCCCCCAGCCGAGTAGAGCTACTCGGGCACCGACTCGTTCGGAGGCGGCGGAATCTGGAGACGACGACGACGGCGCCGCGGCAGCATCGATCGCATCTCCTCGAGGCTTCCGAAGCACAACAGCCGGTCGTTCGCCTTCAAGACGAAGCTCGCGCGCGGATTCGGGATGACGGTGGTACCCCGTTGCACGGTCAGCACCGTGATGTCCCGGTCGTGAATGTCGCTGTCGGCGATCGACGATCCGACAAAGGAACCGTCCTCACGCACCAGGAGTTCGGCGACGCCGTAACCGGTACTGACGGACAGCCGCTGTCGAACGTCGAGCTCCGGGAAGGCCACCTGATCGTCGACGTAGGACACGATGTCGGCGGCGATGTTGCGCCCCGTGGCCCGCTCGATGCCCTGCAGCCCGGGCGAGGAGTTCACCTCGAGCACCAGCGGCCCTCGGTCACTCTCCAACATGTCCACACCGGCGATCCGAAGTCCGAGGATCTGGGCCGATCGCACGGCGGTCTCCTGATACTCGCGCGGCAGCTCGATCGCCTCGGATCCGCCACCCTGGTGCAGGTTGGACCGAAAGTCGCCACCCGATGCCGTGCGCCGCATCGCCCCGATCACCTGGTCCCCGACGACGAAGGCACGAACGTCGCTCCCGCGCGACTCCTCCACGAACTCCTGCACCAACACGTTCTGCCGGGTCGCGAGCAGCGTCTCGATCATCGCCTTGGCCACCGGAATGTCCGGCGCCAGCACAACGCCGACCCCTTGGGTCCCCTCGAGCAGTTTCACGATCACCGGTGCGCCACCGACGCGCTCGATGGCCGGCATCACGTCCGCCCGATCCCGCACGAACGTCGTGGCCGGCATGCCGATGTTGTGGCGGGCGAGGATCTGATGCGCAGCGAGCTTGTCCCGGCTGTTGCGGATCCCCGCCGAGGTGTTGGGCGTGTACACGTCCATCTGCTCGAACTGGCGGACGACCGCCGTGCCGAAATACGTGATGGACGACCCGACGCGAGGCAGGACGGCGTCGTAGTCGGAGAGCTGGCGACCGGAGTAGTGGAGGTCCGGCTCGGAGCCGCTCAGGTCGATCGCGAATCGCAGCGTGTCGAGGATGCGGACCTGGTGATCCGCCTCGATCGCCGCCTGCTTCAGACGTTGGGTGGAGTAGCTGCGGGGCTCTCGCGAAAGGATGGCAAGCCTCACTACACTCCTCCTTTCGTCCACGCGTCGGCGATCGTCGCTCGAACAGTGTGTCGATCGGTCGGCGGATACTCAAGATGAGAACGAAGCAATGACACAACGCGAGCCGCTCACGATCGGCGACGTGACCGTCGAGGCGGG
>JAHDEJ010000004.1:99373-206102 GCA_020628865.1 Acidimicrobiales bacterium | reverse complement strand
CGAGTGGCCCACCTTTTCATGACGGAAATCGTGGAACGAAGCGACGTGGGCATCGACCTGCACACGGCCTCCGATCACCGCACGAATCTTCCGCAGATCCGGGGCGACATGGAGGATGAGCGCACACGCGAACTCGCCCTCGTCTTCGGGGCGCCACTCTCCATGCACTCTCGCACGCGAACCGGATCGGTCCGCAAGGCTGCGGCCAAGACCGGCGCCACCGTTCTTCTCTACGAGGCCGGCGAGCCGTGGCGGTTCAACGACGATGCGATCGAGGTCGGCGTTGCCGGCATCCGCCGGGTGCTCGATCACCTCGGAGTCGCCGCATGGGAGGGCACTCCGGCGTCACCGACGGCAACCAGCGAGTCGAGCCGCTGGATCCGGGCGAGCAAGAGCGGCATCGCCCACCTTCGCGTCCGTTCGGGCGACATGGTGGCCGAGGGACAGGTGCTCGGAACCATCGAGGATGCGTTCGGCAAGAAGCTCAGCTCGATCCGCAGCAAGAGCAACGGCATGGTCATCGCGCACACCTTGTACCCCCTCGTGAATCGGGGTGACGCGGTCGTTCACGTTGCGACTCTTCAAGAGAACGACATCTGACCGCAACAAATCACTCAAGTCGGTCGCGGAACACACCGATCCAGCGTTCATGGTGGAAATGTCTGAGTCTGAGCCAGGTGGGTCTCGGCTGTTGCAAGCGCAACGGATCGAAGAGGCCCGGGCCGCACAATTGCGAGAAACCGTTCCCGTGGCCGGAGCGGCGTTCGCAAACGTCGCCCCGACCCCGCGTCGAAGCCGCCGGCTTCGGAAGTGGGCGGAGGAATCGCGCAAGGTCGGTGCGGCCCTCCAGATGTTGGAGCAGAACGGCATGGCCGTGCTGCATGATCGATCGATCCCCGGAACCGACGGCAACATCGAACACTTCATCGTCGGCAACCAGGGCATCATCATCGTCCGGGCCGCGCCCTTCAAGGGCCGGATTCGGGCGAAGAAGACGCAAGTCATGGTGGGCGGCAACAACGTCACCGTCGTGATGAACGGACTGATCGCCCGCGTCGACACCGTCCGTCATATGATCGGCGGCGCCTGCGAAGTCCACGGCGCACTCTGCCTGATGGATCACCGGTCAGAGCCGAAGCTCTTCGGAACCACATCGATCGGCAGCACGCAGGGAACCATCGAGGAACTCGCCCGAGTGCACGCCTCGCTCCCGCCACGTGATGACATCAGCAAGCTCGCCAACGAGCTCGACACGATCTTCCTGCCGGCAACGCTCCTGACCTGAGGATCAGGCAGGCGGAAGGACGTTCATGGCCTCCATGGCCAGAACGTGACAATGCGGCCACTGCGTGTTCGGGCGCGTTGCCCCCCACCACCACTTCGCGACCGCATCCTGCACCTCGGGTGCGACAAGATGCGGAAGCGTGTCCTTGTGTTCCTCGAAGCCCGACTGACGGGCGGCAGATTCCCAGGTTGCCGGCAGCCACTGCACGGCGCCGTAGAACCCGTTCCCTGTGTTGATGTCGTAGCGTCCACCGGACTCACAGATCGCCAGCGCTTCGAGACCGACGTCGGTGAGCAGCGGCCATCCGAACTGGTTCGTGCCCTGTGGCGCCTGATCGGCGGGAACCGGGTCGCCGGCCGGAGGCTGCGGATCGACGGGCGTCTCGGGTTCCGGGGTCACCGGTTCCGGCGGCGTGAGCGGCTCGCCTGTGAGGTCCTGCTCGCAGGTGCGGAGTCGGTCGGAACCCGCATTGCAGCGATCCGTGCCGCTGCCGCCGATGACGAGGTCGATGTTCGTGTCGCCGCTGAGCACGTCGTTGCCGGCACCGCCGCGGAGCTTGTCCCGTCCGTCGTCGCCGCTGATGATGTCGGCGCCGCGCTCGCCTCGAATGTTGTCGCCGCCCGGGCCGCCCGCAAGCTTGTCGCCGGCGCCACCACCGCGGATGAAGTCCCGGCCGCGCCCACCGAAGATCGTGTCCTTGCCGCCGCGTCCGTAGATGGTGTCATCGCCGTCCTCGCCGGAGATGCGGTCGGCGCCGATGCCACCGTCGAGCTCGTCGTTTCCTGATCCGCCGATGATGTGGTCGCGACCATCACCACCGAGGCCGACGTCGTCGCCGCTGCTCAGGTTGATCTCGTCGTCTCCCGCGCCGCCGTCCACCGCGTCGTCACCGGTACCGGAGCTGATGATGTCGTTGCCGTCGCCTCCGCAGATGATGTCGCCGGCGCCGGCGCCGGAGAGCGCGTCGTCACCGCCGAGGCCGACGATGTAGTCCCGGGTGGTGTTGCCACCGGTGAGGACGTCGGTGCCGTCGGTGCCGATCTGCACCCGGAAGCCCTCGGCCTCTGCGGTGGCTGGGTCCATGCCCATGCAGATGATGCCGTCCTGCGCTGCAGCAGGGGCAAGGGCGAGGACAGGCGAAAGCAGGGCCACGAACGAGAATGCAGCCAGACGGATTCGACGGGGGGAGGACATGGCCAACGACGGTAGCACTCCGTCATGCAAATGAAACATTCGCGCCCGGTGAACGGCGTTCGGTCAGAGCTCGTCGAGAGCCTCGAGGATCGCAGCTCGGCGATCGTCGTCGAAGCCGTAGGTGAGCCCCGTTCCCTGCTGAAGGTCGGCGGAGACGACCATCATCTGCGAATTCGCCTGCACGCCGAAGGCCTGCCAGATGGAGAATCCCGGGTCCCAGAGCATGGTCGGCGTCTCGACTCCCGTGCGATCGAGGAAGTCACGGGCGAGTGCGAAGTCGTCCTGCGTTCCCAGTCCGATCACCTGGACCTTGTCTGCGTTCTCTCGAGCAAACTGCTCGACGTCCGGCCCTTCACGCCGGCAGGTCGGTCAATGTGGTGACCAGAACCAGAGCAGTACGGGGCGATCCCCCACGACCGCTTCGCGCAGCGAGGTGATGCTGCCGTCGGCCACGGAGAGGATTTCGACGTCCCGTGCGTCGTCGGACGGCTGCAGGAGTTCCTGGTTGGCTTCGCCAATCTGCTGCACACTGGGTTCCGAAGAGGCAGCGGAGCCGTCGACGGCGGTGGCGGTCTCGGACCCTCCACCGCAGGCGGCGAGCAGGAGGGCGAAGGCAGGCGCAGCGAGATGACCCCGGCGCAGGCGAAAGAACGTCATGTGCCCGGTAACCCGGTACCGGGGCCCGCTATTCGCCAATTTTCGAAATTTCTCGCCCAATGATCGTCTGCGCTCAACCGGGAGCGTCGACGGTGACGAAGTCGATCAGTCGCTCGACGGCGCCAACCATCGGCTGCTCCAGATCGCGGTACGAGTTGGCCCGGCCGAGCAGCTGCTTCCAGAACGCTCCGGGATGACCATGAAAGTTGAAGGACGCCATGATCCCCGCCTTCCAGTCCGTCCCCATCGGAATCGTCGGCCACGCCTCGATCCCAACCGCCTTCGGCGTGATCGCCTGCCAGACATCCACATACGGATGGCCGGTGATCAACACATCTGGATGGTTGATCGCTGCTGCCTCACGGCTCTCCTTCGATCCCTCGACCAGATGGTCGAGGAGAATTCCGAGCCGGCGACCGGGCCGCGGCTGGAACCGAGCGACCCGATCGGCCAGGTCGTCCATGCCATCGAGCTGCTCGACGACGACGCCTTCGATGCGCAGGTCCTCCCCCCAGACCTTCTCGATGAGCTCCGCATCGTGCAATCCCTCGACCCAGATCCGACTCGGGCGGGCGATGCGGGCGGGCACCGAGCCGACGTCGACCGAGCCCGACGCGGTGAAGGAGATCGTGGCCGCCGTCGCGGTGGGCGCCGGCTGACGCAACGCCACCGGCGTGCCATCGATCATGAAGGCGCCGTCTCTTGGCGTGATCGAGTGGTCCCGCCCGTGGCGGTCTCGGATGACGACCCGTTGCGGTTTGAACGAGACGATCGCTCCCACGACACCGGTGGCCCGGTACTCGACCACCGTGCCCATCGTCGCCGGCACGTTCGGGTACGTGGGCCGGGAGTGACGGGACGCGTTGACGTCGAGCGGTTCGGAGAGAATGCCGTCGTTCACCGAGGAAACGGTAGGCCACCCGCTCAGCGCGAAGGTGCCACCTCTCCCGAAAAGGCATGTTTCACCGAACGTTGTTAGCATCTCGCCCTTGTGACCGAGACCACAACTGAACCACGAGACATCCCAACGCTCCTGCGCTCGGCAATCGTCGTCAGCCTCATCTACTTCTTCCTCGTCGGCGTCTCCTCGCTCGAGGCGGGCATCAAGATCATGGGTGAGGACACCCAGGAGCGGCTCTTCTCCGCAGCGTCGAATCCGATCGCTGCGCTGTCCATCGGAATCCTCGGCACCGTCCTGGTGCAGAGCTCGTCGGCGTCGACGTCCGTCATCGTCGGGTTGGTTGCCTCTGGCGCCCTCGGGGTCGACGACGCAGTCCCCATGGTGATGGGAGCCAACATCGGCACGACCGTAACGAACACGCTCGTGTCACTCGGTCACATTCGACAGAGCAACGAGTTCCGCCGGGCGTTCGCCGCCGCCACCGTCCACGATTTCTTCAACGTGCTCGCCGTCGCCGTACTGCTCCCGGTCGAGTTGTTGACCGGGGCCATCAGTTCGATCGCCGAGGGGATCAGCAGCCGATTGGTCGGTTCGGCGGGCAGCGAGTGGAAGAGCCCGGTGAAGGCCTGGGTGAAGGAGCCCGTCTCCTGGCTCAAGTCCTTCTGGGACACCGTGGGCGCCAGCGGCAATCTCCAGGGCATCCTGATGGTGCTCACCGGCCTCGTGATCATCCTGATCGCCCTCGCATTGATCACGCGCAACATGCGGGCGCTCGTGGCCGACCGGGTCGAACGCTCGGTGAACGCACTCCTGAGCCGCGGCGGCGGTGCCGTCGCCCTTCTGCTCGGCCTCGTCATCACGATCTCGGTGCAGTCGTCCAGCATCACGACGTCGATTCTGATCCCGCTGGCCGGCGCGGGCGTGCTGAGTCTCCGGAACGCCTATCCCGTGACCCTGGGCGCAAACGTCGGCACGACGATCACCGCGCTGCTGGCGTCCCTGGCCGCGTCCAGCCCCGAGTCGCTGACCGTCGCACTTGCCCATACGACATTCAATGTGGCCGGCATCCTGCTGCTCTACGTCATCCCCATCGCACGCGACTGGCCGATCCATGGAGCGGAACGTCTGGCATCCGTTGCCGTCGAACGACGTAGTCTGGCGTTGGCGTACACCGTCGGGATGTTCATCATCCTTCCACTACTCGGCGTCGCACTCCTCCGCTGAAAGGCAGTCCAACATGGTCCTCGCGTTCTTCCGTGGCAGTTCAGGCGAAGGCAGCCTGGACCATGTCATCGCCAAGTCCGTGTCGATGCTCGGCGATGCCCGCCACTCGTTCGATCTTGCGACGCTCGCAGTACTGACCGACACCGACCCGGCTGCGGTCGCCGACGACATCCGCGAGACCGATCGGCGAATCAACCAGGTCGAACACGACCTCCGCTCCGAACTCGTCGTGCACGTGAGCGTGCAGGGCAACGCCGACATCGGCTCGGTCCTGGGCTTCAACCTCCTGCTGAAGAAGATCGAACGGATCGGCGATCAAGCCAAGAACATCCTCGACCTCGCCGAGAACGGTGTGTCGCTCACCGAGCATCCCGAGATCGAGAGCCTGCTCGAGGGCCGCCAAGCCGTGTCCGAGCTGTTCCAACAGGCGGGCGATCTCCTCGCCGACCCGCAGGTGAACGAGGCGGACATCGAGGCCTACGCCGTCCGCGTCAACGAGCGGGCCGCCACCTACCAGGAGCGGATCGACGGCTTCATGACGTCGGAGCGACCCGGCTACGAGGTCGTGCCGCTGGCCATCTACTACCGGTACCTGCGTCGAATCGTTGCGAACCTGCTCGGTGTGGTGCGCACGTCGGCGGAACCGTTGCCCGCGCTCGACGGCGGCGACGACAACGAAGATTGACCCCGGCTCGGGGTCCTTGCGTCAGATCAGAGTTCGGCTTCGATGGCCCGGTGGACGGGCAGGTTCTCGCCCTTCTTCAGGCCGAGTTCCTTGCGCAGCGCGACGAGGCTCTCGAGGTCGTCGCCTTCGATCGCCAGGGTGTGCAACCGTTCAGGCGTGCCCTTGATTCGGATCTCCGTGCTCTCGGCCCGAATGCCACCGACGCGATAGCGGCGGCGTCGCTTGGTCACGAAGACCGGGGTGGGGGCATCGTCGTCGAGCTTCCTGACGGCTTTGGGGAAGTCATACCGCTTACCGCGAGCCGGCTTGTCCAACCGCAGGTCGTCGAAGAGATCGTCGAACGGTGACGGGGCATCGTCGGCGGTCTCGTGCCACGTCGACTCCCAGCACTCGAATCCCTTGCGGGTGTCCACGAGTTCCTTGACCTTCAGCGAGCAGTCCCGGACCTTTGCGTTGTACGACGGGTCGTCCGAGAGGAAGTAGCAGTCGTCGAACTCCTCCGACGTCTCTGCGGTGGCGAGCTTCGAGAGCTTGCGGCACGCCTTCTTGTGCTCGCCCCAGACGCGGAACTCGTAGCGGGTCTTCCGGGCTTCGGTTGTGGGCTTGGCTTTCGACTTCGCCATGGCAACACTTCTTTCTGGTCCGTCCAGTGTAGCCGATCCGCAAGTTATCCACAGGACAGGCGTTCGAAGCCTGCCGGAGCGGGCGGTTCCGGGGGGTCGAAGTAGAGTGCGGTCCGCGATGGATGACACGGCCCTTCCGCTTCAACCCACCGTCGTCGGCCGGGTTCTCGGCACCGACGAAGCGACCCCGCTGCAGTTCTGGGTCGCCGTGGGCGAGGGCGCGCACCTGCAGCTCGACGACGTCGTCGCGCTCGACCGCGTGCTGCCGACCGGCGAGCGCATCTCGATCTACGGGATCGTCAACCAGGTGCGGGCGCGCCACGAGGGAGCCACGTTCGACAGCGACGTCTTCCTGATCGCCGACGGGGTCCTTCCGGCCGAGGTGGCGGAAGCCGCGCTGGTGCAGGTCACCCGCATCGTGCCGGAGACGTTCGTCCCGCCGCTGCCCGGATCCCAGGTGCGACGAGCGACCGACGACGAACGTGACGCGGCACTCGACTTCGACAGTGTCGATCGTCGCCTTCCCGCCGGACTGAGCCGGGAGAACGAGCCGATCTTCCTCGACCTTGACTTCGTCGACGGCACGAAGGGCGCCCACATCAACATCAGCGGTATCTCCGGTGTGGCCACGAAGACGAGCTACGCCACGTTCCTGTTGTATTCGCTCTTCACGTCCGGCGTGCTCGGCGCCGAGGCGGCGAACACGAAGGGGCTGATCTTCAACGTGAAGGGCGAGGATCTGCTCTTCCTCGATGCCCCCAACGGCCACCTCACCCGCGACCAGGCCGACCGCTACGCCCACGTCGGGCTGGAGCCCGCACCGTTCCGCAGCGTCGGCATCGTGGCGCCGCCCCGCAAGGGAGACCCCAACGCCACGCCGGCCACCGGCGCCCGCACCGTCGGCGTCAGCCCGTTCTTCTGGACGCTCGACACGTTCTGCCGCGACGGGCTGTTGCCGTTCCTGTTCGCCGACGCAGAGGACGAACGGCAGCAGTACACGATCGTGGTCCAGTCGGTGACCGCCCAGCTGGTGGCGGCGACCCGGGGGGCGCCGTCCTCGGACGGAGCGGTGCGCATCGACGGCGTCACCATTCGCACGTTCCGCCAGCTCGTGGACTTCATCGAACGGAAGCTCATCCCCGACGATCCCGAGGCAACGGTGGACCAGAAGTGGACCGGGCGGGCCGTGTCCGGAGGCAGCATCAACGCGTTCGTGCGGCGGCTGAGCTCGTCGGTGCGGCACATCGAGCATCTCATCCGCGCCGACATCGACGATGCGCCCGACTTCGCGCTCGACCTGGACCGGAACCAGCTCACCGTGGTCGACATCCACCAGCTGCACGATCGGGCGAAGCGATTCGTGGTGGGCGTGGTCCTGCGCCAGGCGTTCGATGCGAAGGAGGCG
This sequence comes from Acidimicrobiales bacterium, assembly GCA_020628865.1. Classification (GTDB taxonomy): domain Bacteria; phylum Actinomycetota; class Acidimicrobiia; order Acidimicrobiales; family SHLQ01; genus SHLQ01. Next base: position 198,128 of record JAHDEJ010000004.1, on the reverse strand, counting down.
TCCGGCGTGGCCCGGCCGCTCCAGTTCATCGTGTTGGACGAGCTGAACAAGTACGCCCCCCGGGATTCGTCGAGCCCGATCAAGGAGATCCTCCTGGACGTGGCCGAGCGCGGCCGCTCGCTCGGCATCATCCTGATCGGCGCGCAGCAGACGGCGAGCGAGGTCGAGCGCCGGGTCGTCGCCAACAGCGCGGTGCGAGTGGTCGGCCGGCTCGACACGGCGGAGGCGGGGCGGGACCAGTACGGGTTCCTACCCGGCGTCCAACGCCAGCGAGCCACCATCCTGAAGCCGGGCACGATGTACCTCAGCCAGCCACGCCTGCCGATTCCGTTGCTGATCGAGTTTCCGTTCCCGGCGTGGGCCACCAGGGCCGCTGAGGCCGGCGCGCCACCGTCGAGCGACGCATCGAGCGATCCGTTCGACGGCCTCTGATCCAGCAAATCGCGCCGAGGGGTCAGACCCCTACGAGCAGATTGCACAATCTGACCGCAACTCATTGCGCAATTTGTTCAAAGGGGTCTGACCCCTTTGAACAAATTGACGGTGTCTCGGAGCAGGTCGCCGATCGGTAGCGTCGAGACCGATGCGGCTGCTGCACACCTCCGACTGGCACGTCGGCAAGAAGATCCGAGGACACTCCCGGCACGACGAACATGAGGCCGTCCTCGCTGAGATCGTCGGACTGACCGAAGAGCATGCCGTCGACCTCGTGCTCGTCGCCGGCGACCTGTTCGAGACCGCATCCCCCTCCCCCGAAGCCGAAGACCTCGTGTACCGGACACTCCTCGCCTTCGCCCAAACGGGTGCCCACGTGGCGGTCATCGCCGGGAACCACGACAACGCGCGCCGCCTCGCTGCGGTCACTCCACTTCTCTCGCTCGGGAACATTCACCTTCTCGCGGAGCCGGCCCGGCCCGACGACGGCGGTGTCCTGTCGCTCGACATCGACGGCACGCGTTGCAACCTCGGCCTTCTCCCCTTCGTTTCGCAACGCGGCATCATCCGAGCCGCAGACCTGATGGACAAGGCCGCCTTCGAGCACGCCAACGCCTACGCCGATCGCATGCGGACCCTGCTCGAACTTCTTGCCGAGCCATTCGAGCCCGATGCCGTCAACGTCCTCATGGCGCACGCGTTCGTCATCGGCGGGGAGATCGGCGGCGGGGAACGCCTCGCCCACCTGGTCGAGGAGTACGCCGTGACCGGCCAGAGCTTTCCGGCCGCCGCGTCCTACGTTGCGCTCGGCCACCTCCATCGACCACAGCGGCTGGCCGGCCCCGCTCCGATCCACTACTGCGGCTCACCCCTCCAACTGGATTTCAGCGAGGGGTCGCAGCGAAAGCAGGTGAACCTGGTCGACGTCGAACCCGGGGCACCGGCCGCGGTGGACGCCCTGCCGCTCACTTCGGGGAGGTCGTTGCGAACGGTCAGCGGCACCCTCGATGCGCTCCGATCGGAGGTTGCCGACGACGACGCCTGGTTGCGGGTTCGAGTGGACGAGGCCCGCCGGCCCGACCTCGCAGACGACGTCCGCAACCTGCTGGGCGACCGGGTCGTCGACGTCCAGATCGCGCAGCCGCCGGACCGCGCCGACGAAGACCGGCCGCGACGAACCGGCCGAGATCCGATGGAGCTGTTCACCGACTACCTCGCCGAACTCGGGGTCGAGGACGAGCGGGTGGAGTCGCTCTTCCGGGAGCTGCTCGAGGACGAGCTGGGACGGTCGACCTGATGCGCCCGATCCGCCTGGAGCTCAAGGGCTTCTCCACCTTCCGCGAAGAGACCATCGTCGACTTCACCGACCTGGACCTGCTGGCATTCGTCGGCCCGACGGGTGCAGGAAAGTCCACCATCATCGACGGCATCATCTTTGCGCTCTACGGAAGCGTGGTTCGCTACAAGTCCAGCAACCTCGTGGCTCCCGTGATCAACCAGCTCTCGACCGAGGCGCGGGTACGGCTCGACTTCGCGGTCGGCGACTCGACCCACACTGCGGTCCGCATCGTCCGCCGCACCGCCAAGGGAGCCACGACGAAGGAGGCGCGTCTCGAATCGAGCGGCGACGTCGTCGCCGGCAACGCCCGAGAGCTCGACGAGGCGATCGAAGCGCTCCTCGGTCTGGACTTCGATCAGTTCACGAAGACCGTCGTGCTGCCACAGGGCGAGTTCGCCCGCTTCCTCACCGAGACCCCCGAAGCTCGCCAGAGTCTGCTCCGCCGACTCCTCGGGATGGAGATGTACCGATCGATGGGTGCAACCGCTCGTGAACGAGCGCGCACCGCCGACACCAAGCGACAGGCGCTCGTCGAGCAGCAGGACGATCGGGACACCGTCACCGACGCAATGGTCGCCGAGGCTTCCGCGAACGTCACGAGCCTCGCCGCGTTGCAGGACGTGATTGCGGAAGAAGTCGGGTCGCTGTCGGCCGCCGAGCTCCTGGAACGGGAACAGAACGAGCTCGTCGAACAGGTCGGCGAGCAGGTCGATCACCTCGACGCGTTGAAGGCGCCGCCGGAGGCAAAGACGTTCGAGGCGTCGCACCGCAAGTTGGTGGAGGCCCGTGACACCGCACGGATCGGGGCCGAGGCGGCGGCGAGCGAACTCGCCGAGGCGCACCAGGCTGCCGAGGAACACGAATCGATCGGTGACCTGGAACGGTGGCTGGAGCTCCACGCCGAACGGGCAGATGTCGGGACACAGATCGCCGAGGCAACGACGACCCGCGACGCCGCCGCGAAGGAGCGCAGCGTCGCCGAAGCGGCGAACCTGGCGAACCAGGCGGCGTTGGCCGAGGCGGTCGAAGCCCGCGACGACGCCCGGGTTCGGGCCGGCGCCGCCGGACTGCGCGAGCAGCTCGAGATCGGCGAGCCTTGCCCGGTGTGCGAACAAACGGTGGCGGCGCTGCCCGACCACGACGTGTCCGCCGAGCTCGAGGCGCTCGGTGCCGTGGTGGACGAACGGAAGGCCGAAGCGGACGTGGCCGCAGCAGCCCAGGCCGACGCCGATGACAGGTGGGCCCGGGCCGACGCAACCGTCGAGACACTGACCCTGCGCCAGCACGAACTCGACGGCCTGCTCGAGGATGCTCCCGACCTGAAGTCCACGAACGCTGCGTTGCGAGCGGCCCGCAAGGCAGGGACGGCATTGGACAAGGCCCGCAACCGGGCCGAGGCCGCACTGGCTGCGCTCCAGACGGCGGAAGCCGGCCTCAACGAGCTCGAAGACGAAGCCGCAAACCTCCGACGCCAGCTCACCGATGCCCGAGACCAACTCGCCGAGCTCGAACCGCCCCGGCCGGGCGAGGCGTCGATCGCCGACGACTGGCAGGAGCTGATCGCCTGGTCGAAGGAGCAACTCACCGAGGCGAAGGCTCGGCGCAAGACCGTGTCGGCGGCCGCCCGGGCTGCAACGAAGCAGGCCGAGAAACATCGGAAGGTGATTGCCGATCTCTGTCGTCCGCACGACGGCGGATCCACGCCGGCCGATCCGGTCGCCTGGATCGCGGCCGAGATCGGGCGGGCACAAGCCGGCCTCGCTGCACTCGAAGCGGAGCAGGCGGCACAGGCCCGGACCAATGAGCGGATCGCTGCGTTGTCCACGAGCCATGCCGTCGCCTCCGAGCTCGGCCGCCTGCTCAACGCACGGGGATTCGAGCAGTGGCTCATGGCCGACGTGATGCACGCGCTGGCCGAACGGGCCACCGATCGACTCTTCGGATTGTCGGGTGGTGCCTATTCGCTCCTGACGGACGGAACCGACTTCTCGATCCGCGACCACCGCAACGCCGACGAGGTTCGCGGTGCACGGACCCTCTCCGGAGGGGAGACGTTTCTTGCGTCGCTCTCGCTGGCACTGGCGCTGGCCGACAACATCGCCGATCTCGCGCCAGAGGGCGCCGCCCGCATCGAATCGATGTTCCTCGACGAAGGCTTCGGCACGCTCGACCCGGAGACCCTCGACGTCGTCGCTGCCGCAATCGAGGACCTCGGCGCCGAGGGCAGGATGATCGGTGTCGTCACGCACATCCGCGAGCTCGCAGACCGGATCCCGGTCCGATTCGAGGTGGGAAGAACGCCGACAGGCTCGACGGTCACCCGGACTACCATCGGCTGATGGAACTGCTGCGCACGCCCGATGATCGCTTCGAGTCGCTTCCCGACTATCCCTTCGCTCCGCACTGGGCCGAGGTGTCCACTCCGGACGACCCGACCGCACCCGCGATCCGGGTGCACTACCTCGACGAAGGGCCCGCCGACGGTCCGCCGGTCCTGTTGCTCCACGGAGAGCCCAGTTGGAGCTACCTCTACCGCACGATGATTCCCGTCCTCGTCGACGCCGGTTACCGCTGCATCGCACCGGATCAGGTCGGTTTCGGGAAGTCCGACAAGCCGACGGCGACCGACGACTACACCTACGCCCGACACGTGGAATGGATGCGCCAGCTGCTCTTCGAGCATCTCGACCTGCAGAACGTGATCTTCTTCGGCCAGGACTGGGGCGGGCTTGTCGGCCTGCGCCTCGTCGGTGAACACCCTGACCGGTTCGCTCGGATTGTCGTCGGCAACACCGGACTGCCGACCGGTCACGGCATGTCGGAGGCGTTCGACCAGTGGCGGACGTTCTCCCAGACGGTCGACATCCTGCCGATCGGGATGATTCTTCAGGGCGCCACCAGCACCGAGCTGAGCGATGGCGTCGTGGCGGCATACGAAGCCCCATACCCGGATGAGTCCTACAAGGCGGGCGCCCGGATCTGGCCTGCGCTCGTTCCCGTGGAACCCGATGATCCGGCCGTCCCGGCGAACCTCGCCGCATGGGAGGTGCTGCGCGGCTGGACGAAGCCGCTGCTCACGACGTTCAGCGATCAGGATCCGGTGACCGGCGGCGGGCACCGCATCTTCGAGCGGGAGGTTCCGGGCGCGGAGGGCCAGCCCCACGTGATCATCGAAGGCGGAGGCCACTTCCTGCAGGAGGATTGCGGCCCACTCATCGCGCAGACGATGGTCGACTGGATGGCCGACTGATGGGTCGGGCGTTCGACTCGATCACGCCGGCCATGCGAGCGTTCATCGCCGAGCAGCACATGTTCTTCGTGGCGACGGCCCCGAGCGACGGCGGTCGGGTCAACGTGTCGCCGAAGGGCTACGACGCGTTCCGCATCCTCGACGATCATCGGGTCGCGTACCTCGACCTGACCGGCAGCGGGGCCGAAACGATCGCCCATCTCCGGGACAACGGCCGGATCACCTTCATGTTCTGCGCGTTCAAGGGCAAGCCGAACATCTGTCGGTTGTACGGTTCCGGCCGCGCTGTGCGTCCCGGCGACGACGACTTCGACGAGCTCATCGCCCACTTCGATCCTGCGCCCGGCACCCGCTCCGTCATCGTGGCCGACATCGACCGAACCTCGAACTCCTGCGGCTTCTCGGTGCCGTTCATGGACTTCGTCGAGGAGCGCCCGACGCTCTCCAACCATTGGGACGGCAAGGACGACCAAGAGATCGAGGCCTATTGGGCCAAGAAGAACACGACGTCGATCGATGGGCTGCCCGCCGTGGACAGGAACTGATGGAGTTCGCGGTCGAGTCCTGGGACCCGGACTATGGCACGGGAGGAGATGCCGAAGCGCTCGATGCGTCGACCGACGTCGTCGAGCCCGGGGTCGAGATCCCGATTGACGAGTGGGCACCGATCACACCAACACCATTGTCCGATCCGCCGACGATGTGGTTCGTGGACGGCGTTCGCCGAATCGACGCCCGCATCTGGGTCACCGACGACGGCCTGGTGCTGCCCGGATCGTGCGCGACCGTCGCAGCCGGCGCCGTCGTCTGCACGCCCGGACGGGCGGAAGTCGTCGGAGCGCAGGTACGACGGGCCGTGTTCACCCCACCGGCCGATTCCGTGGGCGACATCGTCACCGACCTCGGCGTGTACGAACATCACGAGGTGTCGACCGGGTCACCCGAAGATCTCTATCTCGGCATCCATGACCTGATGACCGACCTGGAGACGACAATCGTTCCCGAGGTCGACGCCGACGACCTCATCGTCTTCGACGGGCCGCTCCGAGGCCGGCGCACGGCGAGGGCGGTCGGGCTGATCAAGACCCAGCACGTGCAGTATCTGGAAGATCGGTTGCAGCGGGTCGTCGGCGCGCTCGACGCCGGCCAGCGGACCCCCATGTTCCTGATCGGTTCGACCGGATTCGCCCGATGGAGTTGGTACGTACGCCTACCGGGTCCGCGGACGCACGGTTGGGCCGGCATCATCCGGCTGGAGAGCGCTGGCGACGGCACGGTCGAAGCGGCAACGTTGCTGGCCGACACCGTCACCGCGGCACTCCCCCGCTTCGCGAGCGAACCCCACAAGGAGAACCGGGCCCCGCAGAACCTGTATCCGATCAAGGGACTCGAGAACGAACTCCGTCGACGCCTGGGCGACCAGCGTCTTCTTCAACGGGCGCTCCGAGCTGCGGCCCGACCCACAAGCGATGCTGTTTCCTGAACTCGCCGAAGCCGGCCTCGCGCTGCAGGCGGCCATCCCGCTCGCAGAACTGGGAGACGCCGCGCACCAGGCACTCATCGACGACGGCGTCGATCTGGACGGCCATCGTTCGCTGGTCCTGCTCGGCCAGCGGGGCCGCACCCTCTGGGAGCGGAGTGTGCGCCACAACCTCGACGCCGACGATCCCTTCGACGACACGGTCCAAGCACTCGTGACCGACTGGTTCGCCACCCACGCTCCGAACGCCGAGTGGACGATCGTGTACCCCGGCTCGGTCCGACTGCCGCTGGGGCAGCTCGCAACGGCCGTCGGCTGGGGGGATCCCTCGCCGCTCGGCATCACGATCCATCCGACCCACGGCCTGTGGATCGCCCACCGCATCGCATTCGTCTGCGACCTCGACCTCAGCACGGCGCCCGAGCCGGGGCTGCACCCCTGCGCATCTTGCGTGGACACGCCCTGTGTCTCCGCCTGCCCGGTCGAGGCCGTTTCCCTTGCGGACAGGTTCAACCTTCGGGCGTGCGCCGAGCATCGGGCGCCCGTCGATTCCGCATGCGAGTTCCAGTGCTTCTCCCGCTCGGCATGCCCCGTCGCCAGCGACCTTCAGTACGGGCCAGAGCAGATGACGCACCACTATGCGAGCGGATTGCGGTCCATCCGAGCCTGGTTGGATTCCGAGAAGCTCGCCCCATAAAGCGGCGGCGGCCGATTCGTTTGTCGGGCGCATCGCTATCGTGGATGGGTGGTCCAGTCGTCTCCCCCGCTTCACGACCTCGTCGTCACCTGGCTCGGCCCGGGATTCGGCGCGTGGAGTCGCAATCCCAACGCGGCGTACGGCGACGTGATGACGCTGTGTGAGCGCACGCTCGGCTCCACGATTCGCCCGTTCGTCTCCGATCGGGCCGTGGGCCACACCCTGCCGGACGATGCTGCGGCTGCGATCGGCCAACAGCAGATCACGGCCCTCGAGATCGACGCCGACGGCCTCGCCAACGTCCTGCTCCACCGCTCGCCGACCGACACCTGGTCCGCATCACTCATCTGGCTTCACCATGCCGTTCGCCTCGCCGGTGAGATCGTCGCCTCTCGGCGGATGCTGCCGGCGCTCAGCACGTCGGGCCTGCGGTGGGAGGCGCGCTGGAGTGTGCTGACCGACGACCCGGTCGGTGTTGCACTTCAACAGCTCGCCGATGCGGCTCCTCCTGCGATCTGGGCACTCGACGACCGCCCGGCGCTCACCCAGACGTCGGAACTCGTCACCGTCCTCGTCGACGGCCTGTGCCGAAGCACGCTGTCCGAGATCGACTGGCGACCGCCTCTCCCTCGAGCCCGCTCCTCCGCCGTCGTCGCGTTGCGCCGCGTCACCACTGCGCTCTCGGGCCGGGACCGGGTGTTCATCGGCGACACCCCCGCACACGAAACCGCCTTTGCGGAATGGTCGACTGCGCTGAGCGAGGTGGAGAGTGTCATCGAGGGCGCCCCAGAGGTCACCTTCCGCGGCCGCCTGCTTCCTCCCGAGATGGACGAGCCCTTCGCGCCGTGGCTCCTGCAACTCGACGTGGTCGGCTCCGACGGTGCCAGCGTCGGGTTCGCCGATGTGTGGTCCGGGAACGACGCCGCTCTCGCCTTCGCCGACGGTGCGTCCCTGATTCCGCTGCGGATTCGCATGACCCAGCTGATCGATCGACTCGTCGCCCAGCTCGGAATGTTCGTCCCCCTCGCCGACGAACTCGAACCGAGCGAACTGGAACTCCCGGTCTCCGACGTCTCCGACCTGCTGACAGACTCGCTCGCCCTGTGCCGCCGCGCCGGTCTTCCGATCGTCACACCGACGGACATGATCCAACGCTCCGCCCGCCTCACGGCAAAGGCATCGGCCCCCACCTTTTCCTCCCCCGCCGTCGGAATCGGTTCAGCAATGGTCGAGGTGGACTGGGGCGTTGCCCTCGGCGACCTCTCGCTCACCCCCGAGGAACTCGAGGCGCTCGCGAACTCTGCCGCCGACGTGGTCGCCCTGCGCGGCGAATGGGTCCAGATCGATCGCCGCGAAATCAACCGGGTGCTCCGCCGGCTGGATCATCAGCAGGAGCACGCGAGCGAGCTGAGCCCAGCCGAACTCCTGAGGCAGTCGGTCGAGGCCCTCGATCATTCCAACGGCGACGAGGACCTGTCCGCTGACGGTTGGGTTGCCGAGCTGCTCGCCGGGCTACCCGACGATGAATTGAAGGAAGCCCGCGAACCATCCGGGTTCGTCGGCGAGCTGCGGCCGTACCAGCGCCGCGCCCTGAGCTGGCTCCAGTTCCTCGGACGCCTCGGCCTCGGTGGCTGCCTGGCCGACGACATGGGTCTCGGCAAGACGCCGACGGCACTCGCCCACCTGCTGCAACGCACGCTCGATCGCCTCCACAACAACCACTCGTCGCTTCCCCACCTCGTCATCTGCCCGCTCTCGGTCGTCGCCAACTGGGAGGCCGAGGCTGCTCGCTTCGCGCCGGAGCTGTCGGTCTTCATCGCTCACGGCCCCGATCGACCCCGCGGCGCCGACCTCGTCGAGCAGGCCGGAAAGCACGACGTCGTCATCACCACCTACGGCACCGCCTCCCGCGTGGCCGACGAATTCGCCGCCATCGATTGGGACGTCGTGGTGTGCGACGAGGCGCAGGCGATCAAGAACCATCAGACCAACGCGGCTCGCACCGTCCGGAGCTTCCGATCGCTCCAGCGCGTCGGCCTGACGGGAACGCCGGTCGAGAACCGGCTCACCGAACTCTGGGCCATCCTCGATGCCATCAACCCGGGCATGCTCGGCGGCATCACCTGGTTCCGGGAGACGTTCGCAGTCCCGATCGAAACGGCCAACGACGAGAACGCCACGCTCGCACTCCGCCGGCTGACGGCGCCGTTCGTGCTGCGGCGCAGCAAGGCCGACCGCAGCCTCGTGCCCGATCTTCCCGACAAGGTCGAGCAGGTGGAATGGGCGAGCCTCACACCGGAGCAGGCGGGCTTGTATCAGGCGATCGTCGACGACTTCCTCAAGACCGTCGCCACGTCGACCGGCATGGAACGTCGAGGGCTCGTGTTGGCGACGCTCACCCGCCTCAAGCAGCTGTGCAACCACCCCGCCCACTACCTCGCCGAACCCTCCGTCGGAGAGAGCCGTCGCTCCGGCAAGCTCGAACGGTTCGACGAGCTCCTCGACACGATCCTCGAGTCCGAGGAGCAGGTCATCGTCTTCACCCAGTACCGCGAGATGGGCAAGCTGCTCTCGGCACACATCAACGACCGACACTCGGTCGACGCGCCGTTCCTCCATGGCGGCACCACGCGGGCGCAGCGCGATCGGATGGTGGCAGAGTTCCAGAGCGGCGACGGCCCACCGGTGCAGCTCATCTCGCTGCGCGCCGGCGGTACCGGGCTCAACCTCACCGCCGCAAGCCGCGTGATCCACTACGACCGCTGGTGGAATCCTGCCGTCGAGGATCAGGCAACGGACCGCTCATGGCGAATCGGCCAGACGCAGACCGTGTTCGTGCACAAACTCGTCTGCCGGGGAACGCTCGAGGAACGCATCGACGTGTTGCTCACCGAGAAGCGCCGGCTGGCAGAGTCGGTGGTGGGTTCGGACGAGAGCTGGCTCACCGAACTCTCCACGGATGAGCTCCGGGACCTGTTGCAACTCGACCTCTCGGCCACGTCCGGCCAGGAACCGGAAGCGAGCATCTGGTGAGACGACCACTTCGCAGCGACACCGCCCGCGCACTCTCCAACCTCGCCATCGAGCTCGGCGACCCCGGCCGCATGGCCCGCGCCCGCAAACTGCACCGAGCGGGTTCGGTCGGCGAGATCGCCGTCGAGGCCGGAGAGCTCAGCACGCTCGTGTACGGCTCGCAGCCCGACCCGTACTCGGTGAAGATCCTCCTGGCCGATGATCACCTCGGCGCCGCATCGCTTCCGGATCCGGAACAGCTGAGCAGTGTGTGCACGTGCCCGGATGGGCTCACCACGTGCAAGCACGCGCTCGCCACCATCCTGACCTTCGCCGAAGAGGTCGAGGCCGATGCGCGGCTGCTCGATGGTTTCCTCGGACGATCAGCGGTGGCGGTCGTCGTATCGGCTGAAGCCCCGACGGACAGCGACCCGTTCTTCTCGGGCACCGATGTGCATGCGCTGTCGTTCCCGTCGTTCGAACCGCTCCAACTTCGGGAGGCACCGTCGATGGTCGTGGAGGCCACCGACGCCTGGCCGGTGTTCGATCATGCGATCTCGGCGATCGCTCGAGCGGTCGGCCGCTAGCTCGACAGCTCCTCGATCGCTGCTTCGATCGTCGCTCGGTCCTCCTGCCGACCGACCAGCGTGGCCCCGGCATCATCCTCGGTCACGACCTCGGTCCGGACGCCTCGCAGCAGCAGGGCATCTCGGACGCGGAGCGCGGCACGGGCCTCCATCGGGTACTCGATGCCGTCCGCGCTGGCGCGCAGTTCAGCGACACGACGGTCGCGGGAGGCCGCGAGCCCGGCGCGAGAGTTCGCAACGGATCGACGGTGCAGCGTCGGAGCGATGAGCAGGACAACGACTCCGGCTCCGAGGAGCAGCGCAAGGATCATCCACGGTTGCATGTCGATCACTTCACCCGGTACGGCGAGTTGCGAAGTTCCTGCCGACGCTCGTCGTCCACCAGCACACTGATCTGCTGTCCGGGACGCAGCTGCACACCAGGTTCGAGGGTCAGCTCAAACCCGTAACGACCGCTGAACCGCTTGCCGTTCGGACGGTCGATGTGCGTATCGAACCAGCGCATCTCCGCGTTCACCGGTTCGTCGTCGATGTACACATCGAGCGGCGGGTTGTCTTCACGGTGGTGATACCGGAAGAAGCCCGAGACCGTGCGCTCGCTCACCTCGGTGATGCGGCCCATGAACGAGTCGGCCCGAGACAGCTCGAGGTAGTTCGCGTTGTCGACTTCGATGGACTTCAACGCCCGACGCCGCATCGGCTGGGTGAGTTCCACACCGACGAAGTCGGCCATCTCGCCCACGAGGGAGCGGACGTTCATGAGGCTCTTGTCGAAGGAGAGCAGGAACATGGGATGGTCGCGTTGCTGCTCGACGAACCGTACGAGATCGGCCATGAGCTCGACGCTGTCGGCCATGTCGACGATCGGGTCTTTGAACATCGAGATCTGGTTGCGGTTCGCAATGGCCAGTGCGTCGCGGAGGACCACGACGAAGTGCGGGTTTCTGAACGGGAGATCGTTGGCATCCAACGACCGGAACACGTTGGGCCGCTTGAAGCCCCAGACAGCGTGGGCGGCGTCGTAGTCGGCAACCACCGTCTGCACCGCTGCGGCGTCGCCCCCTTCGATTGCGCCGGCGATGCGCCGATCTTCGACGACCGGGTTGTCCGCCTCGTCGCCCATGAACACGCCGAAGGACTCGAGCAGCCGGGCCACCATCGTGGTTCCGCCCCGGGCAAGGCCGACGACGATGAACGTCTTCTCACTCGGAGGCTCGTAGCCGTCGGGCAACAGGGCCATGAACCCTTCGTTGCTCAGATTCGATGCATCAGGCACGAGAACTCCTCACCGCTGGAGGATCGTACCAGCGGTGGCCGGAGCCGCCGCTCAACCGGTCACTGTCCTGGACGAATCAGTCCGTGCTCGTAGGCGAACACCACCGCCTGGACCCGGTCGCGCAGGGCGAGTTTCGACAGCACGCTGGAGACGTGGGTCTTGACGGTGGACTCGCCGACGAACAGGTTCTCGGCGATCTCCGCATTGGAACGGCCCCGAGCGACCTCCTCGAGCACCTCCCGCTCCCGTTCGGTCAGCTCGTCGAGCCGGTCGGAGCGAGCGACGCCCGGGCCGGCCGAAGCGAAGCGTTCGATGACGCTGCCGGTGACGGCCGGGTCGAGCAGCGAGTTGCCGTCGGCCACGGTGCGGACCGCAGCAACGAGATCCTCTGGCGGCGCCGTCTTCAGGAGAAATCCGCTTGCACCGGCCCGCAAGGCATCGAAGAGATAGTCGTCGCGCTGAAACGTGGTCAGCACGAGCACCCGGGTGGTGCACGCCGGGTCGGACAACAGCTCCTGGGTGGCTGCGATGCCGTCCATGTCGGGCATCTGGACGTCCATGAGGATCAGATCCGGTTGCACCTGCTGCACGAGTTGGACCGCCTCCGCCCCGGTTTCGGCCTCGCCCACGATCTCCATGTCGTCGTGCGACTCGAGCAGCAGCCGGAACCCGGCCCGCAACATGGCCTGGTCGTCGGCCAGAGCGATGCGAATCATGGTGTCGTCCCCTTCGGTGCAGTGATCGGCAGCAGTGCGCTGACCTTCCACCGACCATCCTTGCCGGGCCCGGCCTCCAACGTGCCGCCGAGCAACGCTGCGCGTTCGTGCATTCCGAGAATGCCATGTCCGGTGCCGTCGCCGGGCGTCCCACCGGCGCCCTCGTTCCGAACCTCGACCTCGACGTGCCCGTTCACCCTCGCCACGCGAACGTCGACCTTCTTCGAATGGCTGTGCTTCATCGCGTTGGTCAGCGATTCCTGGATGATTCGATAGGCAGACAGATCGACAGCGCCGGGTAGATCGCCGAGCTCGCCCTCCGTCGTTGTGACGACCTCGAGTTCGGGGATGCTCGACACGAGATGGTCGAGCGAACGCAGCGAAGGTGTCGGCGACCGGTCCTCGGGATCTGCGGTCTCGTCTCCACGGAGGTAGCCGAGCAGTCGTTGGAGGTCGTCGATTGCGGCTCGACCGGACGATTCGATCTGCGACAACGCCGGGGTCGCCGGTGAGTCGGCGCCCCCGAGCTGGCGGGCAACACCCGCGTGCACGGTCATCGTCGCAACGTGATGTGCGACCACATCGTGGAGCTCGCGGGCGATGCGCACCCGCTCATCCAGGATGGCCCGCTCCCGGGTGACCTCCCGTTGACGTTCGAGTCTCGCATTGCGGTCGGCCAGCTCGGCCGCCTGTCGATCGAGGCGGCGAGCGAGCAAGCCGGCGGCAACGGCGAACACACCGACCAGCAACGAACGAGCGGTGGTCGTGATGGAGAAGAACTCCGACGACGCCGTCGCCGTGATCTCCTCGAGACTCTCCGATGTCTGGTAGGTCCGAGCCGTCACAGCGGCAAACGCAACCAGCGAGGCGGCAGCCGGGACCTTCCAGTCCGCCCGCTTCCAGACGGCGACGAAGCTTGCCGTCGCGAGCATGAGCGCTCCGGCGAACTCGCTGTACAACAGCGGCCAGAACCAGGACACCGCGAGCATGCTCACGGCGACGATCACCAACGCCACCAACGGACGTCGATTGCGCAGCAACAGGGCCACGACACCCAGCAACGCAATGACGAGGCCGACCACGATCACTTCATTGGTCTTCCAAAGACCGAGCGTGATCAATCGTGAACCCGGGCCGAGCTGGTTCAATTCGTCCCGCAACAGCAGGTACTCGGCAAGCCAGATGGCCGCGAGCATCCCGACGAGCGCCCCTTCGAGCAGCCAACGCTGCGGCCGAGCCGCCATCACTGTGCCTCGGCCAGAAGCGAAAGGCGACGGACCACGAGGTCGGCGAGATCCGGCTCATCATCGCGCAGGCCTTCGAAGCTGACGTGCACGGCATCGACCCCGGACGCGCCGAGTGCGGTTTGGATCCGAACGTCGAACTCCTGCTCACCGACGACCTGGATCAGATCGACCGTGGTCACGACGACCTCGACACCATCCACGGTCAGCCGTTCGGTCGATTCGTCGTTGCGGCGGAATCCGACGGACAGGAGCGACTGCGTCTCCGAACGGATGCAGTCGAGGATGGTCGACTCATAATTGAGGACCTCGTCGATCGCGGCTTCGCTCGTTTCGAATGTGGCAACATGCTCGCTGAGCGAGCTCGCCGCCACCTGCGAGACGGCAACGTGCCTCTTGCCATTTGCCGCCACGATCGGCTCAGCCAGGAACGACGAACACTGATCGTCGAGACGGGTGGCAGCCAGCTGCACCTGGCTGACCTCTTCGAACCAATTGGGCCGTTCCACCGGCGCCTCGAGTGCCGCCAGCACCCGCTTGCTCGCCGCATCGATCACCGGCTGCGGCGTCGGCACGTCGATCGGTGTCCGGTCCCGCAGCCATGCGCCACCAAGGTCCACCACCTGTTGCGAGGCCTCGATGTCCGGCAATGTTGCGACCGAGAACACCCAGATGACGGCACCCCGGACGACGATGGAGCTCTCGATCGTCTGCTCGAACGGCGTCCCGAACTGTTCGCTCGTCACGCCCTTCGAGAACGAACGAAGGCCATCGATGCCATCGTGGATCGGATCCATCACGTGGGTGGGTTCGTAGTCGACCAACGTGGGGTCACCGGGCTGGTTCGCATAGGAGAACCCCCGCTCAACCTCCCGCTTTTCGCACTCGACGCCTTCGGGGGTTCCGTAGAAATCGGCGGCCGCTTGAGCGGCTTCGGGGCTCGGCCACATCGTCGCACCGGCCTGGACGAGCACCTCGAAGATCTGGCCGTCGTCCGAGAGTTGGCCGGCCATCCGCTCGACCCGAGCCACGGGGAGTTCGGCCGGACAGTTCTCGAGCAGCGGAAGCGACTCGAGCTGCGTCGGGATCGGAACGAAACCGAGCGCGACCACCTCGTCCTGATCGGGCATCTCGTTGAGCAGCGTGGTGAGCACAGAGCCGGGGCCGACGTCGACCGGATGATCCCCGGGTTCGAGCGCGAGATAGCGCTCGGGCTCGGGGGCCGCCGTGGAGGTGGTGGAGGTGCTCGGCGTGGTCGCCACGTCCGCAGACTCGGTGTCGTCACCACACGCGACGAGCGCCCCCGCCAGGAGGAGCATCAGAAAACACCGTCGCCACAACATGTCGTCCAGCGTACGGACCGGTGACCGGCCGGTCATCCCACTCGGTGCCGGTTCGTTCCTCCCTCTCAGGGAGGAGGGCTTACACCGTCGCTTCTGGGGAAGACAGGTGACGAGAGTCGTTGGCCTGCCACAGCGCGCTCCGAAGGATCTCGCGATCGCGGAGTTGTTGCTCGGAAATGAAGATGCGCACGACCTCCGGGCCGATGGCGTCTTCGTGCGACACGTAGATCTCGTGGAGACGGTCGCGCTGATCGTCTGAGAGCAGGTGGACGGGCAGCCGAAGCGCGGCCAGCCCGGCGGTCTCGCCGTAGGCACACAGGCCAACGAGTGAGTCACGAGCGAGGGTTCCGGATGGATGACGCGGATCGTTCGCGATGTGTGCGAGCAGGTCGAGCGTGCGGGGAAGCGCCTTGCCGCGGCTCTTCTCCTCGTTGGCGAGCCGCCCGCTCGACGTGGGGCGTACGGCGGCATCGAGTGCCGGAACCACCCGGAACTCGTGGGCCAGATCGATGATCTCGCGTTCGGTGTCCACGGCCGAGAAGAGGCCCTGGTGCGTTTCGTAGCCGTGCTGGCAGAGCTCGACGAGGTCGATCTTTGCGAGTTCGTCGTTCTGTTCCAACCGCACCCGCAGGCGCCGCACGACCTGCCCGAGTGTTTCGGCGTCGCCCTGTTGATCCAGGATCCAACGAAGCTGGTGATCGAGACGGTGGGGCAGCACGCGATCGGCGAACAGCGTGAGCTCACACACCTCGCGGGCGACCTGAACGCAGTAGTCGACCAGACCGACCACATCGTCGCGGGGATCCTCGTCGACCAGATAGTCGTAGAAGACGTCCGTGACCTCGGCCGTGAACTGCTCCGGTGTCATCTCCCGTTGGCAGCAACGCTCTCGAATGGCGTCGACGGCCTCGAGTGTCTCGGTGTAACGCGGTGAACCCATCGACCCCATTCTGACTCGCCCCCCTGACAGAAACGTGGACGGTCGTCGTGACGTTCAACCGCCCGTCGATCACCCAACGTGCGTGAGCATAGGCACACGGCGACGTTGGGTGGGCAGCTGGGGCCCGATCTCCCGGAATTTCGCCACAGTCGTCATCGGTTCGCAAACTTCGAGAAGGTTTCGGCGGCAAAACCCGACATCGAAAATGCCGCTGTGCTATCTTCGTGATCGTTGCATCGCTTCGGGAGTCCCGAAGCGATTTCTTCGTTTTGGCGGCCCATCGTAGGCAACACCGCACGGACCGATTCGGTGACACACGGCGAACAATCACCCAACCTTTGCCGACCCAGCGTGGTGATCTCGACGTGGATCGCGTGAACGGACCGCGCTACCTTCGGGTGGACGGGCCTTCGGTGGATACCGCATCACAAGCACAGGGAGCCGGACAAGGCATGGACGCAGTAACCCTCTACACCATCCACGGTGGTCAGCTCGTGGCACTCACGCAGGGACCGATCGTTCCTCGGGGCATCGGTGCCGCCATCGCCGCGAACCTCAGTTCCTTCGTTGCCGCCCCCGGCCTCACCATCGGCAGCTGGGACCAGACGGTGCAGCGGGATCGACCGGCCGTGATGAGCTTCACCGACTCCGGCACCGTCGTGTCGGTCGTGGTGGCCCGCATGGAGGAAGACGCCCAGCCCGTCGCCGAGCGCATCGCAGCGATCCACGCCTGGCTCGCGCCCATGCAGCTTCGAGACCTCAGCCAACTCTTCACCGACCCCGGCGCCTTCTACGAGGGCCTGTGGGACATGAGCCCGAACGCGACCATCGCCTTGCAGGAAACCCGGCGGTACGTCGTCGTGACCGCCGAGACCGACACCGCCGAGCTCAATGCGATCGCCGGCGAGCTCTCGGATGCCGAAGTCGAGTTCGTCCACCTCGACGTCTTCACCTCCGACATGGTCGACGATCCGATCATTCGCTGGTCCGCCGCCAACGACGGGACCTTGCATCCCCCTCGCCTCGATGCCGAGGACGCCCCCGAAACGCCCGGCACGCGCAACACCGTCGTGGTGCCGCCCACCACCGCTGTCGACGAACCAGTCGAGATTCCGGACATCCCCGAGATCCCGGAGCCGAGCGCAGAGACACCGGCGCCCGACACCTCCGAAGTCGACGTCACCGAGATCGCTGCGCCGGAGACGATTGCCTTCACGCCCATACCGGACCTCGACGCCGCCGACACCGGCGCCGCCGACACCGTCGTCGATCTCACCGGTGACCGGGAAGCCGGCGACCTGGACCTCGCCGAAATGGAATCGGCCGACGTCACGCCCGGCTCCCAGCGCACCAACGGCCACGAAGCCGCTGGCGCAACCTTCATCCCCGGTCGGACCTACGAGATCGGCAGCCTGCCGCTGATGTTCGATCCGAACGACGACCAGCTCGAGTCCATCAGCGACGAGATGTTCGGCGTTCCCGGCCACCTCGTGTTGGTCGACAAGCTTCCAGAGCGACGCCGTCAGCCGTCACCGTTCGAAAATCCCGGGCGGTACCGCTGGGACGCCACCACGGGCTTGCAGACGATGCTCGAGGCCCGCTCGGTCGATGCCACGGGCGACCGTGCGATTCATCTCTTCGTCGAGTCGGACCGCCAGCCGGGTCTGGCCACCTACGTCGGCCTGCTGTCGACCGCAGAAGACAATCAGGCCGGCCGATACAGCAACTCGCTCTGGTTCGACATCGAGCCGAAGGTGTCTGCACCGCTCTGGCAGCTCTTCCGCAAGGGCCGTCTCCCAGAACTGCAGGACGCCTCCGTCGATCAGGCCTGAGCCTGCGCCGGGGTCACTCGGCGGAACGTCGACCGAAGAAGCTCTCGAACCCGTGCACGATGGGATGCGGGGACGAGGCGGGGAGCTGTGCGCCGGCGGGCACGAACATCGCCGTGGACATGCCGAGTGAACGGGCCATGTCCAGGTCGTCGATCTGATCGTCGATCAGGAGACTGTCGGCGAACTCCACGCCGGTCATCCGTCGAAGGGCTTCGAAGAACGCAGCGTCGGGCTTGCGGGAACCGATCTCTCCCGAGATGACCCAGGTGTCGACGTGGGCATCCAGCTGGAACCGGCGTCGAAGCGCCGTCGACCAACCCAACACATTGTTGGTGATCACGGCGACTCGCAGACCGCGATCGTGCAACCGGTCGATGAACTCGAGCACACCCTCGCGCAGCGTGAACTCGCTCGTGTATTCCGCATCCAGGTCGAAGTAGTCGCCCTCGACCCCGAGGTTCGTCCACAGTTCAGCCGTCGACAGCCGCCCGAGGCTGGCGGCGCGGGTGACATCGTTGATCTCCTGCAGCGACGCACGGCTGCCCCGCTCACGGACGAACGGCACCAGCCGGGCGCCGATGTCGTTGGCTTCGTCGTACAGCACGCCTCGAGCGTCGAGCACGACCAACTCGAGCCGGGGCGGTCGTGAACGCGGTGTTGTTGCCGTTTGCGGATCGGAGGCCGATGGCCGATCGGGTCGCCGCATCTGCACTGCGTCGTCGGACGCCCGGCTCTCGGCGCGTCGTCCACCCAGGCGGGCCAGCACCCGAAACACGAGCAGGGTCACCAGCAACGCGATGGCGATGAGGGCGATGGCCGCGTAAATGCGGGGCAGGCGGTCCTCCACGCTCGAGGTGACGTCGACGTCCGTGGGCAGCGGATCCACCGGGAGAATCGCCCAGGTGGCGGTGTTGCCATCGACCTGTCCTCCAACGGACTCGGCCGTGTCCGGCAGCGTGACGGTGAAGCGCAGCGTCACGGTTTGTTCGAGCGGACGTCCGGCCAACGCCTCGAGCTCATCGACCGAGCGTCCGATCGGCGAGCCGAGCAGACCGGTGATGCCGTCGTCGCTGAAGCGTTCGATGTTGATGCTCGCATCGATCTGGCCGGTCAGCGTGTAGGTGGTGCGAGCGAAGGATCGCTCTCGGGCCACCGCAAAGTCATTGAACACACCGGTGTCGCCGGCGATCTCTTCCAGCACACCGGCAAGGTGATCGGGCGACGTGAAGCCCTTGGCGGCGATGACGGTGACCGATTGGCCGGACTCGCTGGGCGTCGGCCCTTCGATGCTCCAGCCGGCGGCAGCGAGGTCGCTGGTGCGAAGCCCGTCGAGAAGTTCGGGCGCAGCGTCGATGACCTCGTCGTCGAAGGCGAGCGTGACGGTGACGGTTCCGGAGCCATCCTCGGTGACGACGACGTCCACTGCGGCGTCCACCTGGCATGCCGTCAAGAACAGCGCAAAGAGCGCGAGAAGGACTGGGCGCAACCTCACAGCGCCCAAAGCTACGCGCTACCCGAACAGAGGGGAAACTGAGCGCCCCGACGTCACACCATCGCAACGCCAAAACGACGAATGCCCCACCGCCGTGGGCGGTGGGGCATCGCTTCAGATTGCCGCCAACGGCCCAAGTTCGGCGAAGCCGAACTTGAGTAGTGAGCGAGCGCCGCTCACTCCGTTCGCTTCCACAGTTCCGGCCTTCGGCCGGAACTGCCCGATCACACCTGGGCTTTTTCGCTGTCTTCGAGTTCCTCGACCGGCGGGGGCTCGAAGCCCTCGATGGCCCGGAACACGATCTGCTGTTCGCCGGGGTTCTCCGGGTCGTCCTCGATGTCGACGATGATGATCTCGCCGGCACGGAACTCCTTGTAGAGGAGCTTCTCGGAAAGCGGATCCTCGACGAGGCGCTGGAGCGCACGACGCAGCGGACGGGCACCCAGTGTCGGGTCGTAGCCCTTGACCGAGACGAAATCCTTTGCAGCATCGGTGAGCTCGAGGCCCATTCCCTGAGCGGCCATCTGCGTGGCGACACGCTTGATCATCAGGTCGACGATCTGGCGCACCTCGGGCTGGCTCAGCTCGTGGAAGACGATGGTGTCGTCGATGCGGTTCAGGAACTCCGGACGGAAGTGCTCCTTGAGGGCGTCGTTGACCTTCTCCTTCATACGTTCGTAGGAGATGGCCTCGTCGGCCTTCATGAAGCCCGTGTTCGCCTTGCGGAGATCACGGGTTCCGAGGTTGGAGGTCATGATGAGGACGGTGTTGCGGAAGTCGACCGAGCGGCCCTGCGAGTCGGTGAGACGACCCTCTTCGAGGATCTGCAGGAGCGTGTTGAAGACGTCCGGGTGGCCCTTTTCGATCTCGTCGAAGAGCACGACGGAGAACGGCTTGCGGCGAACGGCCTCGGTGAGCTGGCCACCCTCGTCGTAACCGACGTAACCGGGAGGCGAGCCGACGAGACGGCTGACCGTGTGCTTCTCCATGTACTCGGACATGTCGAGGCTGATGAGGGCATCCTCGTCGCCGAATAGGAACTCGGCGAGGGTCTTGGCGAGCTCGGTCTTACCGACGCCCGACGGGCCCAGGAAGATGAACGAGCCAGACGGACGCTTCGGGTCCTTGAGGCCGGCACGGGTACGACGGATCGCCTGGCTGACGGCCTTGATGGCGTCTTCCTGACCGATGACCCGCTTGTGCAGCTCGTCTTCCATGCGGAGGAGCTTCTGCGTCTCTTCCTCGGTGAGCTTGTAGACGGGAATGCCGGTCCACAGCGAGAGCACCTCGGCAATGGCCTCTTCATCGACCTCGTCGAACAGGTCGGTGCCCGATGCCTTGATCTCGGCTTCGACCTCTTCGCGCTTGGCGAGCAGTTCCTTCTCCCGATCGCGGAGGCGACCGGCTTCTTCGAACTGCTGCTCTTCGACGGCCGTCTTCTTCTGACGAACGACGTCGGCGATCTCGGCTTCGATCTCCTTGTACTCCGGCGGCGTGTCCATGCGCTTGATGCGCAGACGGGAACCAGCCTCATCGATGAGGTCGATCGCCTTGTCCGGAAGGAACCGGTCCGAGATGTAGCGGTCGGCCAGGTTGGCCGCAGCGACGAGCGCCTGGTCGGTGATGGTGACCCGGTGATGCTCCTCGTAGCGCTCACGCAGACCCTTGAGGATCTCAATCGTGTGGGCAACCGACGGCTCTTCGACCTTCACCGGCTGGAAACGGCGCTCGAGCGCGGCGTCCTTCTCCAGGTGCTTGCGGTACTCGTCGAGCGTCGTGGCGCCGATGGTCTGCAACTCGCCTCGGGCCAGCATGGGCTTGAGGATGGAGGCCGCATCGATGGCGCCTTCGGCAGCACCGGCACCGACGAGGGTGTGGATCTCGTCGATGAAGAGGATGATGTCGCCGCGGGTCTTGATCTCCTTGAGGACCTTCTTGAGTCGTTCCTCGAAATCGCCGCGGTAGCGGGAACCGGCGACGAGTGCGCCGAGATCCAACGTGTAGAGCTGCTTGTTTCGAATCGTGTCCGGCACGTTGTCCGACGCGATCGCCTGAGCGAGGCCCTCGACGATGGCGGTCTTGCCAACACCGGGCTCGCCGATGAGCACCGGGTTGTTCTTCGAACGGCGGCTCAGCACCTGCATGACGCGCTCGGTCTCCTTGGACCGGCCGACGACGGGGTCGAGACCCTTGTCGCGAGCGACCTGCGTGAGGTTGCGACCGAACTGGTCGAGCACGAGCGAACCGGAGCCGCTCTCGCCACCGCTGCCACCGGAGGTGGCGCCGGCCTTCTCGCCCGACGGGGCAGAACCGGACGACGATGCGCCGCCGGGGCCCGAGTAGCCGGAGAGCAGCTGGATGACCTGCTGGCGAACCCGGGACAGATCTGCGCCGAGCTTCACGAGCACCTGAGCGGCGACACCTTCACCCTCGCGGATGAGGCCGAGCAGGATGTGCTCCGTGCCGATGTAGTTGTGGCCGAGCTGGAGCGCTTCGCGCAATGACAGCTCGAGGACCTTCTTGGCCCGGGGGGTGAAGGGAATGTGCCCGCTTGGGGACGAACCGCCCTGGCCGATGATCTCCTCGACCTGGCTCCGGACCGCCTCCAGCGAGATTCCCAGGGATTCGAGCGCCTTGGCAGCGACACCCTCACCCTCATGGATGAGGCCGAGCAGGATGTGCTCCGTGCCGATGTAGTTGTGGTTGAGCAGGCGAGCTTCTTCCTGCGCCAGCACCACGACTCTGCGAGCTCGATCGGTGAATCTCTCGAACAACGAATTCTCCTCTGCGACTTGTCTCTCGAGTCTGCGACCTTGTTGTGCCGAGTCTAGCCAGCAGGCCCGACAGCACACGTTCGGACGGATGTTTCCGGTCGTGTGGCCCCAAATTGTTCAGGACAGACTGGAAACAACGCCGTACGTGCTCGGTAATTCCCTTCGGCAGGAAAACCCGTCCGGTGAGCCGTTGGACCCACAAAAGCGGCAGGAATCCGGCGGCCGGGTCGAGGTGAAGATTCCGACAAGTTCGGCCGGATCGGTTCGCCGTCGGCAACGACCGTTCCGTACATTGGAGTCGTGGCCACCACCAATCCCCTCGAGCATGTGCCGAGCCTCGCCGCCGACCTCGATCGGGTCGAAGGCGAACTGCTTCGTGCGGTAGAGACCGACAACAAGCTGCTCGAACAGATTGCCGCACACCTGATTTCGGCCGGCGGAAAGCGGGTTCGCCCCGGGTTCTGCATCACGGCCGCCGCAGCGGCATCGACCGACTTCGCCCCCGCTGAACACGACGTGATCATGGGCGCCATCGCCGTCGAGCTCGTCCATCAGGGGTCGCTCTACCACGACGACGTCATGGATTCGGCCGAGACCCGTCGCACCGTCGAGAGCGTGAACTCGAAGTGGGGCAACCAACAGGCGATCCTGGCCGGGGACTTCCTGTTGGGACGAGCATCCGAAATCGCCGCCTCGCTCGGAACCGAGGTTGCCGGCCTGCTGGCCAGCACGATCAGCCAGCTCTGCGACGGCCAGATCCGTGAACTCGAATACGTCTACAACGTCGACCGCACCGAGGAGTCGTATCTCAAGTCGATCGACGGCAAGACCGCATCGTTGCTCGCGGCGGCCACCCGAATCGGCGGCATCGTCGGCGGGCTGGACCGGGATCGCATCGACGCCCTCACCGTGTTCGGCCGCAGCTATGGCCTCGCCTTCCAGATCGTCGACGACATCCTCGACCTCACCGCCACGGACGAAGAACTCGGCAAGCCGGCCGGCAACGACATGATCGAGGGCGTCTACACCCTCCCCGTCATCCGGGCGATGGCCCACGGCGAAGTCGGCTCCGACCTGCGCCGACTGCTCGGCCGCCCCATCGACACGACCGCTCGGGACGAAGCCCGAGAGCTCGTCCGCCAGAGCGGCGCACTGCAGAGCGCCCACGCCGACGCCCGTCGCCACGCCAACCAGGCCACCGACGCCCTCCTCCCCATGGCCGACTCCGCCGGTGGCTCCGCTCTCAAGGCCGCAGCCGACCACCTCGTCGAGCGCGTGGAACGCCTCGTCCTGTAGGGGCCCATGAGGTCGCCGGTCGACGTTGCTCGAGTGGTCGGTCCGCATCTTCTGTTCTTCGGCACAGTCTTGATCGTCACGGTGATGCCTCCGCTCGGCATCATCCCGTGGGCTCTCGCGTCGGCTGCTTTCGGCGAGGACCGACTCGAGACTCCCGCGGGTCCGACTGGGCTGGGTCTGCTCGTTCTCCTCTCGCCGACGATCGTGGCAACCGTCGTCTATGCGATCCGCCCGGCCCGAGATTGGGTCGTACGCTCGATCAGCTTGGACATCGCAATCGCTCTGACTGCGTTCATCACGCTCGCAACGGCGTGGCTTTCGTTCGCCACTCACGACGACTCGGACGGCGCCAACATCGGTGGTGGATTCCTCGTTCTTTTTGGAATCCCACTCGCGGCGTTTGCCGTTCTTCGACTCCTGTTTCATGCCGCGCGACGTTCGCGGCGATGACGGTCCGCAACGGAAGAGACAAGCTGGCACAACCTCGAACCGTCGCCGTGGCGGCGTCTACCAAGTCGGACACGATGCCACCGCAGCAGGGCCGATCACTAGATTCGTCCCATTGCCGCAGGGGGAGCCATGAAGGAAGAAACGCGATCCGGAATCGACTATTTGCATGCGGTGACCGAGCTGCTGCAGCGGCAGCGGCAGGCCCACCCCACCTACGGCATCTACCAGGCGGCCGAGTTGCAGTTCTGGTGGGCGCGCCCCCGATCGACCGACGATCTCGACCAACTCTTCTGGTTCGACGACGATGACCGACCTGTCGCCGCCGCTGTGCTGAACGACTTTTCGGAGAACGGTTCACTGGTCTACAGCGAGCCGATGCTCTGCCTGTTCACGCTGCCCGATGCCTCAGCCGAGATCGTGCACTCCGTGGCCGAGCGGGCGTTGGCACATGCGGCAAGCCTGGGGTTCGGCGCCGTCGAACTCGAGGTTGCGTCCGACGATGTCGTGTTGCAGCAGTGGCTGACGGGTCGCGGTGGAGCATTGCAGGAACCCGCGGTCATCGAAGCCTGGCTGGACATCGATGACCGCCAACCGGTGACCGAGCTGGCCGAGGGCTATGCGCTGCGGTCGCGTGCCGAGATGGATGGCGAGCACCACATGGCCCATTCGACCGGGGCTGCGTTCGAAGAACGCCTGCAGCAGGGGTCGCTCTACCGGGCCGATCTCGACCTCCTCGTGATCGATTCCGGCGGCGATCAGGCTGCGCACGCGATGTTCTGGTTCGATCCGACGACATCGATCGGTGTCGTCGAGCCGGTCCGTACCCTCGACGCACATCAGGGCCGCGGTCTGTCCCGCCACCTGCTGACAACGGGTCTCGAGCGTGTCGCCGAGCTCGGCGCCGAGCGGGTGTCGATCGGGTATGAACCGGACAACCCCGCATCAGGCCACCTCTACCGCAGTATCGGCTGGGTGCCCGGCGTGGCGACCGACCTCTGGGGCTGCCCGGCCGGGTAGCCGGACATTTACGTCCGTTTGACCGGACCAAAAAGCCAGACCAATCGCACGAGTTGTCTGGTGGCCTCGTCGTTGCGTTCCTAGTGTCGATCTCCAGTCAGACGTCCTGACGACAAGAAGGTGAGATGACCATGGCCGAGTGGGGCTTCGAAACACAGCAGATTCACGCCGGACAGGAACCGGATCCCGGCAGCGGATCCCGCGCCGTTCCCATCCACCAGACGACGTCGTTCGTCTTCAACAGCGCAGAACATGCCCAGAACCTGTTTGCACTGGCCGAGATCGGCAACATCTACACCCGCATCATGAACCCGACGCAGGGTG
This sequence comes from Acidimicrobiales bacterium, assembly GCA_020628865.1. Classification (GTDB taxonomy): domain Bacteria; phylum Actinomycetota; class Acidimicrobiia; order Acidimicrobiales; family SHLQ01; genus SHLQ01. The sequence continues at coordinate 172,624 of JAHDEJ010000004.1, read as the reverse complement.
TGCTCGAGGCACGCCTCGCCGCACTCGAAGGCGCCGTCACGACGGCCGTCGGCCTCCCCGGTGCTCTCGTCGTGTCGAGCGGTCAGGCCGCCGAGACGCTTGCGATCCTCAACCTCGCCGAGGCCGGTGACCACATCGTTTCCGCTTCGGCGCTCTACGGCGGCTCGTACAACCTGCTGCACCACACCCTTCCGAAGATGGGCATCACCACGACGTTCGTCGACGATCCGGACGACCTCGATGCGTGGGCCGCAGCGGTCCAGCCGAACACCAAGGCGTTCTACGCCGAGACCATCGGTAACCCGAAGGCCAACGTCCTCGACATCAAGGGTGTGTCCGATGTGGCGCATGCGAACAACGTTCCCCTGATCGTCGACAACACCGTGGCGACGCCCTACCTGATCCGCCCGTTCGAACACGGCGCCGACATCATCGTGCACTCGGCAACGAAGTTCATCGGCGGTCACGGCACGTCCATCGGCGGCGTCATCCTCGACGGCGGCACCTTCGACTTCGGCGCCAGCGGCAAGCACCCGAGCCTCACCGAGCCCGACCCCAGCTACCACGGCCTGCCGTACTGGTCAGCGCTCGGCCCCGGCAGCTACATCATCAAGGCACGCGTGCAGCTCCTGCGCGACCTCGGGCCGGCCGTGTCGCCGTTCAACGCCTTCCAGTTCCTCCAGGGCGTCGAAACCCTGAGCCTTCGCATGGAACGGCACTTCTCGAACGCCCAGGCCGTCGCCGACTTCCTCGAGGGCCACCCGAAGGTCGAAGCCGTGCACTTCGCCGGCCTGCCTTCGTCGAAGTGGCACGATCGCGCAACCGAGTTGGGCGGCGGACGCGGCCACGGCTCGATCGTCGCCTTCGACATCGTCGGCGGCGTCGAAGCCGGCCAGACGTTCGTGGGCGCACTCGACCTGCACAGCCACGTCGCGAACATCGGCGACGTGCGCAGCCTCGTCATCCACCCGGCCAGCACCACGCACAGCCAGCTGACCGAGGCAGAGCAGGCGGCCAGCGGTGTGCGCCCCGGGCTCGTCCGGCTGTCCGTCGGCCTCGAGACGATCGACGACATCATCGCCGACCTCGAAGCGGGATTCGCCGCCGTGTGATTCACCCCTGCGGCGTCACCGGATCATGGGCCGGTGGCGCCGAAGGGGATCCCTGACTACCATCCGGCCATGGTGGGAGCAGCGGGAAGAGGGGTTCGTTCGTGACGCCGCAGATCTTCGGGGTCACGAACCTCGAACTTCTGGCAGCGGCGGCAAACGCGCACGTGTATCGAGGTGTCGACGCCGATGGCGTGGCGGTGGCCGTGAAGGTGCTTCGCATCGGCGGCGAGGCCGTCGTCCGAAGATTTGAGCGTGAGCGACGTGCGATGGAACGGCTCATCGGTATCGACAACATCGCCACAATCCACGCCAGCGGAGTCACCGCTGCCGATGAACCGTTCCTCGTCATGCCGCTCTACGCAGGTTCGGTGCAGGACCGTTTGGACCAGGGAGCGCAGTGGGATCACGACGAGGCAGTCGTGGTCATCTCCACGGTTGCTGCCGCGGTCGCAGCTGCCCACTCGCACGGCGTGCTCCATCTCGACATCAAACCCGCGAACATCCTGCTCGACGAGGCGGGCACGCCGTTTCTGGCCGACTTCGGCATTGCGGAGTTCATGGAGAGCACCGCCGAGTTCTCGGCGACGATGCTGACCCCGAGCTTCTCCGCCCCGGAGCGGTTCGAGGACACGGAACCCGGTGAGGGGGCCGACGTCTACGCGCTGGGGGCCACCCTGCTGGCAATGTTGAGCGGCCGGGCACCGTTCAGCCGAGACGGCGCCGGTGGTGCCATGTCGACCATGCGCCGAATCCTGACCGACCCCGTACCGGTCGCCGACCTTCCCGACGGGACACCGCCGGCGACCGTCGCGGCGATCGAAGAATCCATGGCGAAGGAACCGGGCGAACGCACGCCAAGCGCACCCGCGTTCGTCGAGCAATTGCACGCGGTTGTCGCCGACCCCGACTCGACCGTCGCTCGTCCCGACGTCATGAGTGAGGAACTCCGCCGAGCGAACGAACCGGGCGGGCCCACCACCGACCGCCTCCCACCTTCGCAGCGTCCGACAGCCTCGAAGCCATCGGACATCATCACGGCGCCGCAGGCGACACCAACGAAACGACGCGGAATCATCGCGATCGCCGTGGCAGCTTCCGTGGTGCTTCTCGGCGGTCTGGCATTCACGCTCGGATCAGGCAGCGACGACGAACCCACGACCGAGGTTCTGGCCGTGGCCGACGACACGACCACCGACGACAGTGCCGGCGCAGCAGACGATGTCGCCGAGACCACGACCACACCGTCGACCACGACCACCGTTGCCGAAACGACCACCACGACTCCACCAACCACTGCCGCGCCGGGCACGACCGTGGCGCCCGCGGCCCTCGCTGGCGGGGCCGACCCTGCTCCCCCCGATGGCATCCTCCGAATCGGCGCCGCCCTTCCCTTCACCGGAACATCCGAATTCACCGGTCCCGCGCCAGCGACCGCGATACGTGTCGCGGTGGACGAGATCAACGCAGCCGGCGGTGTCCTGGGCGAACCCGTCGAATACGAGGAAGCCGACACAAAGAGCGAGCGCGAAGGGCTGTTCGGCCGATTCCAGGACCTCCGCGGTGAAGGCGCCGACGTCATCATGTCGGTGTCCGGCGAGTCCCTCGAGATCATCCAACTGGCCGAACTGACGTCGGTGCCCCTGCTTTCGATCCAGCCGACGGCTCCACACGAACATGCCTCCTGGGACTCCGACTGGTGGTTCGGGTTCGCGAGCCACAACGTGTTGGAGGGTGCGGCGATCGGCCAGCTGATGTTCGACGACGGACACCGCACAGCAGCAGTGATCTCCGACAGCGCCATCTTCCGCGACGAGATGCTCGATCAGACTGCGACGACGTTCGAGGAGCTCGGCGGAACGGCAGTCGCCCGGGTCGACTACGACATCAACCGGGTTCTCGACGAGCAACTCCGCGCCAACCTGCTCAGCGACGTGATCGCGGCCAGGCCCGACGCAGTCGCAGTGTTCGGCTTCGACGATCAGGTCGAAGCCATCCTCCGCGACCTGTTCGCCGCGGGAATGACGATGGACACGACCGCCTACTACGCAGACGTCAGCAGCGTCACAAACCTCCTTGCCCGCCGCTTCGAGGACGAAGGCTCGCTGGCGGGACTGAAGGGCGCCTTCAGCGGCTACGAACCTGAGGTCGACGACCCGGACTTCGTGGCCCTGCTCAAGGCCGAAGAGCCACTGCTGCGCTTCTGGGGTCAGGCGCTGACTGCCTACGACACCACAATCGTCGTGGCACTGGCAGCGGAAGCCGCTGGCTCCGACACCGGGACCGACATCGGCGGATGGCTCCAGGAGATCACGGCAGGTGGCACGAAATGCACCACCTTCGTCGACTGTCGGGATCTCATCCGCGACGGAGTGGACATCGACTACGACGGCCGATCCGGACCCATCGACCTCAGCGAGCACGGCGATCCCCTCCGGGCGGTGTTCACGATCAATGCGCTGGATGCAGACGGTCGACGCCAGCGCGTCGGCACGCTGGTTGCAGGAATCGGTTGAACCTCGCCCGCTCGAACGTCAGCGGGCGCCGCGCTGGAGCAGCACGGCCGGAACCGTCCTTGCGAGGATGCCGAGGTCGTTGCTGAGCGACCAGTTGTCCACGTACCACCGGTCGAGTTCGTCGAGCTGATCGAAGTCCGTGTCCGAGCGGCCGGAGACCTGCCACTGGCCCGTCATGCCCGGCATGACGGCCTCACGGTCACGGAAGCTGGCCGGAGCCGCCTCCACCTCATGCTGGAGCAGCGGCCGTGGGCCAACGAGGCTCATCTCCCCGCGAAGCACATTCCACAACTGTGGGAGCTCGTCGATCGACGTCTTGCGGATGAAGCCACCGATCTTCGTGATCCGAGGATCGCCCTTCATCTTGAAGACCGGGCCGTCGTGGTCGTTGGTCAGGTCGACCGTGAGTTTCTCGGCGCCGACGACCATGCTCCGGAACTTGTAGATACCGAACGGGACGCCGCCCTTGCCCAGTCGCTGTTGCTTGAAGATCGGCGAGTGCCCGTCGACGATTCGAATCGCCGCAGCGACAGTCAGCAGCAGCGGCGACAGGAGCGTGAGCAGGAGCGCAGACACGGCGATGTCGACCCCACGCTTGATCCACATCCGCCAACCGACCCGGACGGCGGGCGCAATGGAAACCACCGGCTGGCCCTGCACGTGGGTCAACCCGACGCGGCGGACGGCGACGTTGCCGAGGCCGGTGAGCGACACGGCGATGCCCTTGGCGTTCACCGCGCGGGCGATCGGGGCAAACTTCGTGCCGTTCAAGCCGCCCATGCAGAACATGACCTGGTCGACCTCGTACCGGTCGACCAGATGTGGGAGGTCGTCGATGGCGCCCAACGCCATGTCGGCCACGATCTGCGGGACGTCATCGTCGAGCCGGTCGATCACGAACCCGACCACGTCGTAGTCGTGGCGTCGGTCGGCGCGGAGCGTGGCCCGCATGGCGACCGCTTCCCGCGGGCTTCCGGCCACGATCACACGGCTGTGAACGGTACCGGTACGGCTCCAGGCCCGCAGTCCGTGATGCAGCGAGAGCGTCAGCAGCCACAGGGCCGTGACGATGAGAATCCAGTTGCGAGCGCCGTCGCCGGTCTCGGCGAAGAACGCCGCAAGCGAGAACAGGACAGCGCCGCTCAGCACTGCGCGGCCGACGACGAGCACGGCGGCCGGCCATCGGCGGCTCTGCACGCGGTCGTAGAGACCGATCCAGCCCATCTGGCCGAGAACGAACGGCGACACCACGAGACCGAGGCGGAAGGCCTCGCTCGTCGTCAGGTGATCGGCGCCCCAGAAACGGACGGTCGTGAGCACCATGATGAGCAACATCAAGGCGACGTCAACGGCCACTCGAGCAAGGTTGCGGGCGTGGCGCCGGTTGGCTTCGCCCTGAACGAGGCGAAGGCCGGGCCCGATCTCGCCCGGCGTTTCTGGGCGGCGAACGGAAAAGGTGGGAGGTGTGGGCTGTGCAGTCACGGTGAGCTCCGAATCTGCGTCAGCGCGCGCCGCGTGCGAGGAGCACGGCGGGAACGGTCCGGGCCAGGATCTCGAGATCCTGTCCGAGCGACCAGTTGTCCACATACCAGCGGTCCAACTCGTCGAGCTCGGCAAAGCCGGTGTCGGAACGACCCGACACCTGCCAACGGCCGGTCAGGCCGGGTTTGACCGCCTGACGGTCGAGGAAGCTCGCGGGAGCCGCCTCCACCTCGTGCACCGGCAGTGGCCGGGGCCCAACGAGGCTCATGTCCCCGTTGAAGATGTTGAAGAGCTGCGGAAGTTCGTCCATCGACGTCTTGCGCAGGAGCCGGCCGATCCTCGTGATACGTGGATCGCCCCGCATCTTGAAAACCGGACCGTCGTGGTCGTTGGTGAGGTCGATCTGCAGGTCTTCGGCATTCTCGACCATCGTCCGGAACTTGTAGATCGTGAACGGCACGCCGGATTTTCCTACGCGGGTTTGACGAAATATCGCCTTGCCGCCGTCTTCGATCCGAATGGCCACCGCGGTCAGCACCATGATGGGTGCCGTCAGGGCGATCAGAAGCGCCGACCCCACGATGTCGAACAGACGCTTCGTGGCCATGTGCCAGCCGCCGAGCGGGGCGGGCGTGATGCGGACCAGCGGTCGGCCGGAAACATGGCCGAGGTTGACGCGGCGCAGCGCGACCTTGCCGAGGCCGGTGCTGAGGGCGACGTCCACACCGTCGACGTTGAGTTCGCGCACCATCGGGGCGAATCGTTCGGCGTCCATCGCTCCGAGGCAGACGACGACGAGCTCGGCGCCGGTCTTGCGCACCACGTGCGGCAGGTGATCGATCGAACCGAGCGCAAGCTGGGTGACGAGGTGGGGGACGTCGTCGTCGAGGCGATCCATCACGAAGCCCTGCACGTCGTACGACGTGCGTGGATCGGAGCGCAGGGCGAGCCGAACCGCAAGTGCATCCAGGGTGTTGCCGGCGATGATGACCTTGACCGGAGCCGTGTGCTGCTCGGCCCGACGAGAGAGCACGAATCGAAGCGCGAACATCGCAACCAGCCAGCCGAGGGTGATCGCAACCTGCCACAACCGACCGTGCGTCAGCTCGAACAGCCACCCAGCGACGATCATCCCGACCGAAACGAGCGCAACCGACCGTGCGAGCAGGGAGCCATCGCCATTCCAGCGAATCGAACGGGTGATGACGTAGGCGTTCTGCCACCACAGCGCCGTCACGAGGGCGATCGCACCGCCGATTCCGAGCATCATCGTGGGCGCGTCGAAGCCTGCGGTGCCCTCTGTCGCCGCAGTCCCCGCCACCACGACCAACAGAGCAAGAAACGCGTCCCCGAGCGCCAGCGGCGTCCGGGTTGCGCGGGTGGGCAGCTCTGCAGCCATTTGGGTCTGAGTGTAGACCTCTTGCTGCGTGAACATGGAATCCTGCATCGTCACGATGCGTGGGAATTTGAGAGGCTGTGCGGGCATGGCGAAGGGCTTTCTGTCCACCGACGAGTGCCCCTGATCACGCAATGCGTGACTCCGACCGCTCTGGAAGTGTACGCCGAACCGCTCCCCGGGAGGGCGATACCGGATCAATCACCCAATGGCTGCGGTGCGTGGCATCCGCCGGGCAGACCACAACGGTCGGAGGTCGTGGGATCAGCGCAGCGCGGCGAGTGTCCGCTCCAGAAGTTCCGGCCGGGCCACGATCAAACCGGGGACCACCGGGTCGAACGAGTTGTAGTGCAGGTCCGCGCCGAACGGGTCACAGACCGCCAAACCATGGGCGGCCGCAACCGCGGCGGGAGCACACACGTCCCACTCGTACAACGGCGACGGATGCACGTACACATCAGCGTGTCCGGCGAGCACCAATGCGGTCTTGAACCCCGACGAACCACAGCTGACGAGATCGGCATCGAGCACCTCGGCGAGGTGCCGACCGACGGACCAGGCCTTGCTCCGGCCCGTCACCACGATCGGGCGCCGATCCGGCATCTCGGTCAGCGCAGCGACCTCACCGGTCGAGAAGACGCCACCAAGCCCCGGCACCCCGATCGCCGCCGCCGTCGGCGTGCCATCCGTCGTCAACGCAACATGCACGGCCCACTCGACCGAACCGGCGCCGAATCCCGCCGACCCATCGAGCGGATCCACGATCCACGCCCGGGTCGCATCGACTCGTTCGCTTCGCCGATCCGTTCCCTCCTCGGAGAGCACCGGGTCATCGGGACGTTCGTGGCCCAGGCGGCCCATCAGCAGATCGTGAGCCACCTCGTCGCCCGTGTACTCGAGCTGCCATCCGGTGGTGCGGGTCTGCACCGCGCGCTCCTGCAGTTCGAGCAACCGCTCCGCGGCTTCGCCCGCCAGCGCCGCCGCGACCTCGTGGTCAGCGCTCACGCAGTCTGCGATCCTTCATCGTCCTCTTCCGGCGTCGCCTCGTCGGCGTTGTGCACCTGTTCGGCCCGCAGGGTCGGGAACAACACGACATCCCGGATCGTCGTGCTGCCCGTGAGCAGCATCACCAAGCGGTCCATGCCGATACCGAGGCCACCGGTCGGCGGAAGTCCGTACTCGAGCGCCCGGATGTAGTCCAGATCCATGCCCATTGCCTCGGCATCACCGGCAGCACGGTCGGCTTCCTGACCTTCGAAGCGTTCGAGCTGCTCGTCCGGATCGATGAGTTCGGAGAAGGCGTTGCACAGCTCGCGGCCGGCCACGATCGCTTCGAAGCGCTCGGTCAGCCCCGGCTCGATACGGTGGTCACGCGACAGCGGCGAGACCTCCTTCGGATAGTCCGTGACGAACACCGGACCCCACAGCTGCGACTCGGTCGTCTTCTCGTAGATCTCGAGGATGAGCTTGCCGGGGCCGTAGTGGTCCTTCACCTCGACGCCCTGTTCACGGGCGATGTCGGCCAGCGCGTCGCGGTCCATGTCCACCGACAGATCGAGACCGGTGTGTTCAGCGATGAGATCCGTCATCGACGCCCGCTTCCACGGTGCCGCGAGCTCGAGCTCGCGCCCGTCGTACTCGATGGTCGTCGTGCCGCAGATCTCCATCGCCAGGTGCGAGACGAGCTGCTCGACGAGCTCCATCACGTCGTGATAATCGGCGTATGCCCAGTACAGCTCGAGCATCGTGAACTCGGGGTTGTGCCGGGTGCTGATGCCTTCGTTGCGGAACACCCGTCCGATCTCGAAGACGCGCTCGAAGCCGCCGACGGTCAGACGCTTGAGATACAGCTCCGGGGCGATTCGGAGAAAGAGGTCGATGTCCAGCGCATTGTGATGGGTGGTGAACGGCCGAGCCATGGCACCGCTCGCGATGCTGTGGAAGATCGGCGTTTCGACCTCCATGAAGTCTCGATCCTCGAGCCAGCGTCGGGTCAACGACATGATGCGGCTGCGAGCCCGCAGCGCCGCATTGGACTCCTCGGACACCCAGAGGTCCACATAGCGCTGGCGATACCGGGTGTCGGGATCGGTGATGCCATGCCACTTGTCCGGGAAAGGACGTCGCGTCGGTGCCAACACCGTCCAAGCGCTCGGACGGATCGACAGCTCGCCGCGCCGCGTCTTGATCACCTCGCCGGTGACGCCGATCCAGTCGCCCAGGCTCAGCTTCGTGAAGGCTTCGAACTCCGGCGTCGTCTTGGCGGGCGCAAAGATCTGGATGCGGCCGGTGCCGTCCTGCACGACACCGAAGACAATCTTGCCCTGATCCCGCTTCAACATCAGCCGGCCGGCGACGGTGGCGGTCGTTCCGGTTTCTTCGCCGTCCTCGAGTCCATCGTGCTTGGCATGGAGCGCGGCGGCGGTCGCGTCGACCTCGAAGCGATAGGGAATGTCGAACGTTCGCGCCTCGGTGGTCTCCGCGGCGTCGGTCGATTCTTCGGTCATGGGTTCAGGTGTTCCTCGAGTGGATGATGCGCAGTCCGTGCAGCGCCAGATGGGGCTCCACGTGCTCGATGCTTGACGCTACCGGCGAGATCAGTGTGGCCAGCCCCCCGGTCGCCACGACGGTTGCGTCCTGGCCGAGTTCTTCTCGGAACCGGGCGACCATGCCGTCGATCGACGCGGCGTAGCCGTACATCGCTCCGGACTGGAGACCCTCGACGGTCGAGGTTCCGATCACGCTGCTCGGCACCCGAAGTTCGACGTCGGCGAGAGCGGCCGCGCTGCGGGTGAGGGCGTCGAGCGAGATCTCGAGGCCGGGCTGGATGGCTCCGCCGAGGAACTCTCCCCGATCCGACACGATGTCGAAGTTGGTCGCCGTACCGAGGTCCACGACGATCGCCGGCCCGCCGAAGAGCTCGTACGCAGCGACGGCATTGGCGATGCGGTCCGCACCGGCCTCGCGTGGGTTGTCGTATCGAATGGGCATGCCGGTCTTCACGCCCGGCCCGATCACGGTCGGGGCGAGATCGGTGAAGCGTTCGACCATGCCGGTGATGGTGGTGAGGAACCGCGGCACGGCCGAACACACGGCGACGCCACCGAGGTCGTCGAGGTCGACGCGAGCCAGGCGGAAGAAGCTTCCGACGAGTCCTGCGAGCTCGTCGTCGGTGCGCCCGAGTTGTGTGGCGACCTTCCAGTGATCGACGAGGCCGTCGTCTGCGGTCACCCCTCCTGCGTCGAGGTCGAACAGGCCGAAGGTGGTCTGGGTGTTCCCGACGTCGATGGCGAGGAGGTAGCTGGCCCCCATCAGGCGGAGACCTGGTCCGGGGTGATGTCGAGCCCGATGTCGAGCGTTGGGGCGCCGAACGACAGCTTCGACGTCGAGATCATGTCGACGCCCGTGTGGCTGATCGGTCCGATCGTGGTGAGGTCGATGCCGCCGCTGGCTTCGAGCAGGGGGCGGCGTCCACCGTCGACGAGTTCATCGACCCGGGCCACCGCCGCACGCAGCGTCTCGACGTCCATGTTGTCGAGCAGGATCGCGTCGGCGCCCGCTTCCACCGCCGCTTCGACCTGTTCGAGCCGGTCTGCTTCGACGTGCACGGTCCGTCCCGGCCATCGCTCGCGGGACAGGGCGACGCCGTCGGCGATCGGGAGACCCATGAGGTGATTGTCCTTCAGCATGATCCAGTCGCTGAGGTTGCCGCGATGGTTGCGGGCGCCGCCCGATCGCACCGCCGCCTTCTCGAGGGATCGCAGTCCGGGAGTCGTCTTGCGGGTGTCCCACACCTGGGCGCCACCGTCGGCCGCATCGACGTACCGTCGGGTGTTGGTGGCGATTCCACTCAGATACATGAGGAAGTTCAGGGAGGTCCGCTCGGCGATGAGGATGGACTCGAGCGATCCACGCACCGTGGCGATGGTGGTCATCGGCTCCACCACCGTGCCGTCGGCCACCCGCCAGTCGACCACGAGGTCGGCGTCGACCTGGCGAAAGGTCTCCTTGGCGCAGGCGGCACCGGCGATGGCTCCGGCGTCGCGTGCGACATAGGACGCCGTTGCGGTCACGCCGTCGGGCAGGAGCGTGGCGGTGAGGTCGCCCAGCGGCGTCAGGTCTTCAGCGAGCGCACGGGTGACGACGTCGCGCACCTCGTGCAAGGGAGGATCAAGGTACCGGGACACGCCTCCACGCTACTTCCTGGCCTGCACACCCTCCGCCATCAGCACCCTCCGCGCGCACTCCCTCACATCCGGGGGCTGCCCCCACCTGTAGTGAAGTGACCGCGGAATGTGGTGTTGATCGCGGCGAGGCAACGGCGGGCGCGATCGTTGACAAACTACATCGCTGTAACCCACTCGACATGATGTTGCATTTTCGTTACGACCACCTAGTGTGTGGTCCGGCGCGGTGTGGGAGGCACACATGAAAACAATGACGACGGGGTGCGTGCTCGCACTCCTGATGGTCGCAGGCACTCTGACAACAGGGCTCGTCGGCGAAGCGGAAGCACTCGACAACGGAGTCGCATTCGGGGCGTACGCCGCCCCGGTGGACGGGCTCACCAACACGACGGCAATCGAAAGGCTCGAGCGACAACTCGGCACCACCCTCCCCATGGTTCGCACCTTCAGCAAGTGGGACGATTCGATCGGCGAGGACAAGAAGTTCCATCGCTGGATCCGTGACGGCGACCGCCAGCTCATGGCATCGATCAAGCCGCAGCGAGGCAACGGCCAGGAAGTCCGTTGGAGCGACATCGCCAACGCCCAACCCGGTTCGAAGATCCACAACGAAATGCTGGCGCTGGCGAGCGGCGTGAAGCGCTACGGCGACACCGTTGTGCTGGGCTTCCATCACGAACCCGAACACAAGAAGAACCTGGGCTTCGGCACGAGCTCCGACTACAAGGCCGCATTCCGCAAACTCCACGACGTGTTCGAACAGCAGGGCGTGGACAACGTGCGCTTCGCCTGGATCATGACGTCCTGGGCATTCGAGGTCGGCGACATCCACCCGAACGACCGTCGCATCGCAGAGAAGTGGTACCCGGGCGACGACGTCGTCGACTACATCTCGGTCCAGGAGTACAACTGGGCCACCTGCCGCGACAACAACGACAGCTGGGACACCCTCGAGGAAGGCCTCGAACCGTTCATGCGATTCGCCCGCAAGCATCCCTCCAAGCAGCTGATCCTCGCCGAGTTCGGCACACCCGAGGGCAACAACGGACAGAAGGCACAGTGGCTCGACGAGACCCGTGCCCTGTTCAAGTCTGGCGAGTACAAGGATCGCTTCGCGGCGATCCTCTACTTCCACTACGACGACAGCCCGAACGGCAACAACAACTGCGACTGGTGGTTGGACTCGAGCAGCTCTGCGCTGAGTGCGGCGACCCGCCTCGCCAACGACAACTTCTATCGGGCAGACATCGTCGCTGGCGGTGGTGGCGGTGGCAACGACGGTGACGGTGGCGGAGCCGACCCGGCGCCCCCGGCAGTGCCCACCCCGGTTGGCGACGGCTGCACGGCCACGCGAACCGGCGACACCGTGACGCTCAGTTGGAGCGACGACGGACGGACCCCGGCAGTCCGCCGAAACGGTTCCTGGCTCACCACGCTCACGAACGGAACCACCAGCTACGTCGACCTGAATGCTCCGGCGGGTGCCACCTACGTCATTCGTGGCGGTGGTGTCACGACCCGCGCGTGCGTCGAGGGCGACGGCAACACGCCGGACTGCGTGGTGGCACGCGACGGCGACACGGTCCGCCTCGAGTGGACCGATGATGGCGGCCGGCACGTGATCCGTCGAAACGGCAAGTGGCTGGCCACGCTCGGACGTGGGGTCGACAACTTCGTCGACCGCAACGCTCCGAACGGTGCGACCTACGAGCTTCGCACCCACACCGGACAGGAACGCATCGACACACCCTGCGGTTGATCGCACTCGTGGACCCGACCCCCACCGGGGTCGGGTCCGCGGAAATCGCGGCCTCGGATGGAGCTGCCAACTAGGTTGCGGATATGCAGCGCGGTGGTCGGGTCCTGGTCATGTTGGTGGTTGCAATGCTGGTGCTCACCCTCGGCGGCGGGATCGCGGCGGCATCGGTCGAAGGGGTTCACGGCGGCACCGTCCCCGAAACGCCGCGGACCGACGTGCCCCAGGTGGTCAACGGCCGCCTGCACGGCGCAGCCCAGGTCGGCAACACGATCGTCGTCGGCGGGTCCTTCACCACCATCCGCGTGAACGGCGTCAATCAGAGCCGGTCGGGCCTCCTCGCCTTCGATGCCACCACCGGGGCGCTCCGCTCGGCCGTGCCGTCCATCTCCGGCACGGTGTACGACATCGAGGCCGCCGGGGGCGACTGGGCGATCGTCGCCGGCGCGTTCTCCCAAGTGGATGGCACGTTCCACGGTCGACTCGCTCGAATCAACGTGGTGACCGGCGCGGTCGATCACGGTTGGAACCCGAACGCGAACTCGCGAGTGACCGCGTTGACGCGAACCGGATCCCGGCTGTTCGTCGGTGGCGACTTCACCACCATCGACGGACTCGCCAAGGTCGGACTCGCCGAGATCGACCTGAGCACCGGCAACGTGAACAGCGGCTTCACGATGAACCTGAACGGTGACCTCGGCAACGGCGGACCGGTCGTCCGCGAGCTCATGGTCACGCCGAACGGCCAGCGACTGATCGTGGCGCACCGAGCTGCCACCATTGCCGGCCAGGTCCGTCGGGCCGCCGCCATCGTCGACCTCACCGCGGGAGGCGGCACGCTCAGCGGGTGGCGAACCGACATCTATCCGAGCGACATCCAGGTCGTCCTCCACGACGCAGACATCTCGCCCGACGGATCCTTCTTCGTGCTGGCGAATGCCGGTGCGGACGTGCCACCGAGCCGAGACACCGTCATCGCACTCCCGACCGCCGGCAACGGCCTGGTCCAACCGCTCTGGATCTCTCGCCACTTCGATTCGGTCTATGGCGTTGCCGTCAGCGATGCCGCCGTCTACACCGGCGGTCACTTCTGTTGGGTCGAGGGGCCCCTCGCCGACGACCCATGGCCGGGCCCCGTCGGCACGGACCACAGCTGTGCAACGGACCGCAACGCCGGACGGTTCGTTCCGCAGACCGTCTTCCGCGATCAGATCGCGGCTCATGACCCGGCGACCGGGAAGGCACTTGCCTGGGACCCGACCGCCAACGGGCTGAACGGCGTCCGGATGCTGGTCACGACCGACCGGGGCCTGCTCGGTGGCAGCGACGGCGATCAGTGGGGCGGCCAGACGATCGGCCGCTTCGCCTTCTTCGACACCGGCGACGTGGCACCTCCGCCGCCTCCGCCACCACCACCACCGCCGCCTCCGGGCGACGACGGATGCATCGCCACCAGAACCGGCGCAACGGTCACGCTCGACTGGGACGACAACGGCGGCCGCCACGTCGTCCGCCGCAACGGCTCGTGGTTGGCGACACCCGGACGAGACGTCGCGACCTACACAGACAACAACGCACCGGCGGGCGCCACCTACGTGATCCGCACCCGGAACAATGGCGTCGTCACAGACCGCAACTGCGTCGCCGACGGCGATCCCGAGCCGCCCCCACCCCCGCCCGTCGATGGCTGCACCCTGTCGCAGAACGGCACGACGATCACCCTCACCTGGGCGGACAACGGTGGATCACACGTCATTCGGCGAAACGACCGGTGGGTGGCCAGCCCCGGAGCGGGAATCTCCACCTTCACTCGAACCAACGAGCCGGCGGGCTCCACGTGGGTCATCCGCACCTGGAGCGGCGGAGCCTCCACCGACCGCACCTGCGTCTGACCGACGCCCGACATCCCGGAAAACGACGTGATCGACCTCCTCACCCTGAACGCCGGCGACGCCCACCTCACCGTGGATCTTGTCGCCGGCGGTCGCATCAGCTCCTTCTCGATCGGTGACGCCGAGCTGATCGTTCCCCAAGCCGTCGATCCGAATCCGCTCAACTGGGGCTGCTACCCGATGGTGCCGTTCGCCGGACGACTGCGGGACGGATCGCTGTGGTTCGACGGTGCCACCCATGCGCTTCCTCGCACGCTCGGCCCGCACGCGATTCACGGCTACGGCTTCACGAGCGAATGGCATCGTCTGGACGACAACGCCATCGAATGGAACTTCACCGAGCCGTGGCCGTTCACCGGCCGCGCCATCCAGCGTTTCGAACTGGCCGAGCGTCATCTGACCGTCACCATGGAGGTTCTGGCGCACCAACGTCAGCCCATGCAGGTGGGATGGCATCCCTGGTTCCAGCGGGAAACTGCGGCGGGCGCCCTCGAGTTCGAACTGCCGGCCGCCTCGATGTACCGGCTGGGGTCGGACGGGATTCCCGATGGCGAGCTGATCACCCCGCCCCCAGGCCCCTGGGACGATTGCTTCACGGCACTCTCGCACGAGCCCGTGCTTCGATGGGGCGACCTCACCCTCGCGCTCTCGGCCGACGCCGATCACTGGGTCGTCTACGACCGGCCGGACCACGCCATCTGTGTGGAGCCCCAGACCGGCCCTCCGAATGGCGTGAACAGCGCTCCCGAGGTCCTGGACGCCGGCGAGACGCTGACGACCTCGTTCACGCTGCGCTGGTGATCCCGGGCCGTTCGCCTCATCCTCGCAATCGAGGATCATTCGCCCAGGGTCGCGTGTACCTATAACAGCAGAGTGAATCGGCCGGACCCACCGCCGGCCGGTTCACTCGGCAGGAAGGACACCCCCCATGACCAGCGTGAGGACTGCCATACGTCCCGTGCGCCGCCGATTCGCACAGTGGCACGCGACGCTGCACGAGCTTGCGACGGCCCTCGGCCTCGTTCCCGAGGACGACCTGCTCTGATCAGCCGGCGGCCGGATCACGCACAGACGAGATCCGTGTTGACGCCACCCTCCCGGCTACGCACCAGGAACGTCGCTCCGTCACCCGGGTCGGCAGACCAGGTTCGTTCGGCATCGACACCGACCGATTCGCGGTAGACACCGTCGACTCGGATCAGATAGCTGTCGTCCTCACCCGGGACCGCATCCCACGTCAGCGTCGTGGACCCGTCCGCGGCAACGTCGACTCGGCAGCCCGGCGGAGCGGGAGCAGGGTCGCCACCGAGGTCCTCACATTCGACCTCGGTCGTGAGGCCGGCTTCGCGGCTTCGGATGACGTACTGCGCGTCTTCGCCCGGAGTCTCGTGCGTCCAGGTGTTGGTCCCGACCGGCACGTCGGCAACCCAGGAACCATCGACGCGGACCTGATGGAAGTCGTCCTCGCCCTCGATCGGCGTCCACGTGACGACTCGGGCCGTTCCCACTCGAACATGGGAGCACTCGGGTTGTGGCGCTGCAATACCGGTCGTGAATGCCGACACCGTCCAATCTGGTGACGTGCGACCGGCCAGGTCGACGGCGCGCACCTGCACCTTCCAGTCGCCGGCCGGAAGTGTCGTGGCGTGCTCGAACGTGCCGTCGGTCGCGGCGATCGCAAACTCCACATAGTCGGCTCCCAGGGAACCGTCGGGCTGCAGCCAGCTGCCGTCCAGACGGTACGCAAGGTCGAACCGTTCGACACCGAGGTCGTCGGTGGCCGAGCCACGCACGACGACCGGGCCCGGATCGACCTCCGACGTTTCGACGCCGTCGACGGCCACCATGCTCGGAGCCTGCATGTCCTCGACCCCGATACCGAAGTCGAAGAACGCCAGCGAGCCGGTGCGGACACCGTTGGCCCGGTTGCCGTCGAACCCGGCAAGGAGACCGCGCTCGGTCACGGTGAGCACGCGGCCGCCGTTGAACGCGTCGACACCGGGGTTCCAGGCCAGCGGGGTGCCATCGGTGAGCGACAGTGCCGCGATCTGTGTGCGGAACGCTCCGCCGGCGAATCCATCGCCCGTGCACCGGAAGTCGAGACGCTTCTCCATGACCTCGGTGGCCCCAGGACCGTCGTCGATCTTGCAGAAATGACCCTGGACGTACACGGCGGCGTCGGACACGGCGATCGAGAACGACGAGTCCCGCATGTAGTGCTGCCAACGGTGGCTCGTCGGCGCTTCCACCGCCGGCACGAGGTAGACGTAGTCGGAAATGGTGGCCGTACCGAACGCAAGCCCGATGAGCGTGCCGTCCGAGGACACGGAGACATCCTGCAGGCTCTGACCCAGCTGACGGTTGCCCCACTCGGCGTGTGGCTGGGTCCAGGAGTGGGCCGTGACGCGTGGCGACGCTGCGGTGATGTCGATCACTGCCGTTGCGCTGTTCGCCACCGTGGTCACGCCATCGCTGATCGATCCGAAGCGGCCGCCGACGATCAGGCGGGTTCCTTCGGGGTTCGCCCCCATGCCGCGCACCTTCGACGACGCCATGCCGCCGCTGAACTGCAGGGAGAACGACGTGTTGACCGTCGCCGTCACCGGGTCGACCTCGGCAAGCACCGACTGGGCGACGCCGCCGATGCTCGTGAAATCGCCGCCGACGAACAGTCGGCCATTCACGTAGACGATCTCGGAGACCTTTGCGTTTGCGCCGGTCGCAGCGAAGATGCGGTCGACGCTGCAGTCGGACAGATCGACCAGCGCCAGTTTGTTTCGTGGACGGATCTTTCCGTCCGCTCCGGTGGCCTTGTCGAACCGACCTCCCACCCACAATTGGGTTTCGGTCGGACCCGGCTCGATCGCCAGAACCTCATCGTCGAACTGCAACAGCCCCGGACAGATCATCTCGCCGGTGTCGATGCTCCACGCAGCGAAGAACGGCTGGGCCAACGTGATGCCGTCGACGGTCTCCACCTGTGTGAACGATCCGCCCACAACGATCGCCCGCCCCACCTGTTCGGCGGCGAGAACCTGCTGATCGTTGCTCGTACCGATGACGATCGGAAGGTCTCGCTCCGGGCTGTCCGGCACGAGCGCGCCATGCGCGATCGGTTGCGCCGCAGCGCCAGGATCCTCCGAACGGTCCCCCACGGAGACGGCGGCAACCACCAGCGCGATCAATACTGCGACGCCGCCTGTCGCTCCAAGTCTCCGAAATACGTTCACCCACAAAAGTTCGGTGTTTGCGCAACGGCACCTGAGACCCATTTCTGGTGGGGCGTTGGACCCACGCATCGGGACGTTCGCACCCTCCCTATGGGGATCTGGGTCGCACGACCCTTCCGACGGCGACGACCGCAGCGCCACACTCGTTTTCACACGACATGCGATGACTTTTGGGGACGAATGCACGCACCATCTCTTGACCAGTTCGGTCAGAAATTCGCAAATGCCCAGGAGGGCTGCGAAGCCGCCACCCAGGGCTTGGTGGACGACTACTTCGGTCCACTGACGGCCTTCTTCGAACGCCGCGGCGCCCACGATCCGGAGAGCTCCGCCAACGATGCTCTCGAACGTGCAATCCGCAAGGGCGACCGCGACCGAATCGACAGCGGCCCGGCCTTCCGCGCCTTCCTCTACGCCATTGCCCGAAACCAGGCGAAGAACGAGTTCCGCACCCGCGAACGCCGCGTCACGATCGACCTCGTCGATGAGCCGATCGATCTCGATCTGAACAACGCGGCACCTTCCGCCGAGAACGTCGTGTTCGACGGCCTGATGGCTGCGGACCTCTTGACGCAGGTCAAGCCAGAGCAGGCGGAAGTTCTCGAGCTGCGCTTCATCGACGGATACTCGGTGAAGGAAACCGCGGAGCTCACGGGCAAGTCCGTGCCGGCAATCAACGCGCTGCAGCGCCGCGGCCTGGCCACCCTCCGACAGGTCGTCGGAGCAGTCGTCGTGGTCCTGTTGGTGCTGCTTGGCGTTCGCTTCGCCACCGAACAGGCCGAACGTGGCCCGGTGATCAGCGACGACCTCCCATCCGAGATCGGCGAACTCCCCGCCGACGGCGATGGCGCAGCCGAGAACGGTGCGCCCCTCATCGTGGAAACCGAGGAACCTGGAGAAGGCGGAGCGAAGGAAGTCCGCAAGAACGAGCCGACGACCGAGGTCGCCGGCATCTCCACGACGGTGACCGTGCCCACGAAGACACCCCAGGCACAGCTTCTCGACGATCTCCTCCGCGGCTTGGCCACGGGTCAGCTCCCGACCGAAGCCACCGAAGACGCTGACGAAGGTCCCAAGGCCCCGATCGTCACGGTGAACGGTGGCGGCACCTCGACGGCGGGAACGACCGACGCCGATGTCGATGCTCCGGCCACGCCGGAGTCCGAGGACGATGGAATCGACATCACGCTTCCCTGGGTACCCGAGGTCGGCGAGGCTGCCGCTCTTCCCAACCTGCCGGCACCACTGATTCGTCCGGCGACGCCGGGAACGCAGGACCGGGTCGCACCGGTCGTGGTCGAAGACGATGAGGGCGAGGCTGCGCCGTCTCCCACGTCGTCCACCACAACGAGCTCGACCACGACGTCCACCACGACCACATCGATGCCGGCGTCCTCGAGCAGTTCGACCGCTCCGACCTCGTCGTCGACAGCACCGACCACCGTGGTCGAAGAGGACGATGGGTCCGGCGTCATTCCGGCAGTGACCGAGCCGATCGGTGAGGCCTTCGGGGCAATCAAGTCCCTGGTGACTTCGCCGGTGAGCTGGTTCGAGGACACGACCGAAGCGATCGACGTCTCGCAGTAACCCTCAGACGGAGATGACCACCAGATCGGTTGGATCGGTCAGCTCGGCCATCGGCAGCGGTTCGATCGTTCGTCGGTGGCCGACGACCTGGACAAGCATCATCTGACCGGTCTCGATCTGCACGATCCCCTTGGCCCGGACGACTTCCGGGCCAAGTCCGTCGACCAGCTCCTGCAGCTCGGCGAGACGCATGGCGCCGGGAATCGGAATGATGCGAGTGGTGTGCTGGTCGAACAGCGTGAGGCCGGCGTCGAGTTCCTGAACCGGGCGCCGGGCTGCGAGGTTGATGAGGCCGGCCGCAGAAAACGCAGAATCGGCGAGCACGGTGGGCACCCCCGGCGCCAGTTCGCCGAGGCGCGAGACCACGAGGTCGACACGCCCCTCGTCGACGAGGTCGCGTTTGTTCAGAATGAAGAGGTCGGTGGCCACGGCCTGGGCCCGCACCGAATCACCCATGATGTTCTCGGCGATGGACTGCTCGGGGAACTGTTCGAGGTCGATCACGGTGATGATGCCGTCGGCGTGAAAGCCGGTCGTTGAGCACATCGAAACGGCTGAACGCGGGTCGGCGACCCCGCTGAGCTCGACCACGACGAGCTCGGGCGGCTCCGGTCGGGCCCGGAGCTGGTCGAAGGCCTCGAGGAATCCGTTCTTGAGGCTGCAGCAGACGCAGCCGCCGGTGAGGTCGAGGGTGTCGCCGTCCTGCTTCTGGATGAGCTTGGCGTCGATGTTGATGGCGCCCACATCGTTGACGAGGACGGCGATCGGCACGTCGGTGCGCCCAAGCATCTCGTTGATGATGGTGGTCTTGCCGGCCCCGAGGTAGCCGCTCAACAAAACGACGGGGACCCGCCGACCGTCCCACGGTGCGTAGACGGGTTCGACGAACGTGATCTCTTCGTCGTCCTGGTTCATGTGTTGGGTTCTCCCGCGATCGTGGTGCCCATGTTGTCGATCAGTCGGACGTCGCCGAATCGGACGGCGGTGAGGACTCGCACGTCCCCACTCAGCTGTTCCGGCACGAGGAGCGACGATGCGTCGACGGCGGCGACGTAGTCGGGGTCCTCCGCGTGCGTGGCTTCGGTCAGGTGCGCACGGATGACGGACTCGACGGCATCCGGGTTTCGTTCGCCTGCGTCGATCGCGGCGATCCCTGCTCGAAGGGCCGCCGACACGACGTGGGCTTGGGCTCGGTGTTCTGGCAGTAGCCGCAGGTTGCGGCTCGACATGGCGAGGCCGTCGTCCTCGCGAATGGTCGGCATGCCGATCACGTCGACCGGCTGGTTGAGGTCGGCGGCCATTCGGCGGAGCATGGCGAGCTGTTGGTAGTCCTTCTCCCCGAAGTAGGCCCGGCATGGCCCGACGATGTTGAAGAGCTTGGTCACGACGGTGGCGACGCCGGCGAAGTGGGTCGGTCGGCTGTCGCCTTCCCACGGTTCGGTGACGACCCGGAGCGACACCGTCGTCCAGTTCTCCTCGGGGTACATCTCGTTGACCGAGGGGACGAAGGCGTAGCGGACGCCGACGGATTCGGCCATCGCCGTGTCGGCTTCGAGCATGCGCGGATAGGTGTCGAGGTCTTCATCGGCGGCGAACTGCAGCGGGTTCACGAAGATGGACATGACGCCGACATCGTTGTGCTCGGCGGCCGCGGCCATGAGGCTCCGGTGGCCGTGGTGGAGGGCACCCATCGTGGGGGCGAACCCGACGGTTTCACCGTTGGCCCGGTGTCCGTCGAGCCGTTCCCGCAGCTCGGCCACGGTGTGAATGATCTCCATCGCGCCAGTCTGCCGCCGCCAATGGTGCCTGGCACCTTCAACCCCGAACGGAGCCTGGCACCATTCACGCTGTGTGGCCAAGCACTCACAAGTGGGGGCTGCCCCCACTTGTGAGGGGGTGCGCGCGGAGCGTGGGGGGTCAGGTGGGTTCGTCGGGTGGGAGGAGGCGGCGGGCCTCGGCGAGGAGTGCGTCGTAGGCCGCGAGCTCGTCGGGCAGACGCTCGGCGAGCGCCTGGCGATGGGCGTCGATCGTTGCCTCGTCGCCGCGTCGAGCCGGACCGGTCAGGGCTGCAGCGCTCCCCAACCGCTCCACATCCTCGAGGGCTCCGGCGGCGAGCCGAAGGAAGGCGGCACTCGGAACATCGATCGATGCGGCGATCCGCTCGACCTGTCCGAGCAACGCGACAAGATGATTCGACGCCACCACCGCGGCCGCGTGATAGAGCGTGCGATCCGAGTCGGCGATCACGAACCAGTTGCCGCTGAGCAACTCCGCGATCTCGATCGCGATCGGGTCTCCGCCCACGGCGAACCAGGCGCTCGCGAGCGCGGCAGCGCCAGCCTCCTCGTCGGGCAGCGCCACCAGCGGATGCAGGGCCGCAGCCCGGTGTCCGGCCAACGCATCGAGTCCGGTCACGCCCGACAGATGCAGCAGCACGCCATCACTCGGATGCACGGCCGCAGCGACCTCGGCAATCGCGGCATCCGGCGTGGCGATCACACAGACGTCGACACCGGCCGCAGCTGCGGAGATGTCGTCGCCGCGGCCAAACGTCTGCTCCAATCGCCAGCCCGCAGCCTCCAACGCCAACGCCATCGACCCTCCCGCCCGGCCGCGGCCGATCAGCGAAAAGGTCGGGCTCATCCCTCCGTCGGCGCGTACGGCCAGACGTCCGACAGCGGCGCATCCACGTAGTCGTCGGGGACCACGTCGGGGGCGAGCTCACGAAGCGGTGTCAGGACGAAGGCCCGCTCGAACATCCGAGGGTGCGGCACGACGAGGTCGTGCTCGTCGACGGTCTCGCCGTCGATCCACAACACATCGACATCGAGCGTCCGCGGGCCCCAACGTTCGACCCGAATCCGCTCCGCGTCGGCCTCGCGCTCCCGGCACACCGCCAGCAGCTGACGAGCGGTTCGGTCGGTCATGAGCTGCACCACACAGTTCAGGAAATTGTCCTGCTCCGGGCCCCCGACTGGCAGTGTCTCCCAGAATGCAGAGACGCGAACGACGTCCGGGATCCGGTCGATGGCATGCCGAAGGTGGCCTTCCCGATCGCCGATGTTGGATCCGAGGCCGAGGAATGCCCGACGCGTCATGCCGTTCTCCGGATCGTGACGCCGGAGCTGGCGAGATCCTGGGGAACCGGTGGTCGGAGTTTCCGAACCGAGACCGTGGCGGCCGTCGCCAGATCCGGCACGAGGACGGCCGCGGCGACATCGGAGGCGAATCGTTCGAGCAGGCCGTACCGATTGTTGACGGCCAGCGCCTCGATCGCAGCGACGAGGCCGCCGTAATCGATGGTGTTGTTCAGGTCGTCGGACTGGCCTGCGGCGCGAAGATCGCACTCGACGTCCACGTCGATCTCGAATGGCTGGCGCCGCTCGACCTCCTCGGGGAGGATGCCGCAGTAGGCCATGACCCGCAGGCCACGAAGTTCTATCTGATCGGACACGTCAGCCGATGCGGTTCCGGGGCTCGCTGCCGGCAACGGCCACGATCTCACGTGCGAGCGGACCCATCTGGCGCGACAGCAGCTGCTCGACGGTGACGATCGCCTTCGGCTCATCGGGCACCATGCCGGTCCACACGAGATAGCCGGCCACGAGACCGGCGACGTGGTCACCGAGCTCTTCGCGGTGCATGAGGAGACGGAAGCCCTGGGTGGTGAGCGTGTGCAGATCGGCGTAGATGCTGCTCAGGTTTTTGATGCCGTCCTCGGGCCCACGGAACGGCCGGTGGATCCAGGCCACGTCCTCTTCGTCGTAGTTGTGGAGGTTCGCGGCGTTCGGGATGAGGGACACGATGCGGTCGAAGCCGTTCACGCGTACCCAGATGATCTCTTCCTGCCGGCGGACGCGGCGGTGCGCGTCGCCGTAACCGCCGGGACGCTCGCAGACCGCAAGGCGATCACGGAGCACCCATGTGAAGTGCCGGGGCTCGATTCCGAGCGCCCACTTTCCCTTCAGGCGCTGACTGCTTGCCATGTGTTGTCGTCTCTCTCGTCGAATCGTGTGGTCAGGCTGCGATCAGGCGTGCAGCCAGGGCGGTCGGGCGGACATCGTGGACTCTGACGATGTGGGCACCCGCCCGCATCGACCAGACCGCAGCTTGTACAGAACCCTCGAGCCGGTCGATCGTGTCGACCTCCTCGACTCCATCGCTCGCTGCATGCAGTTCGCCGATGAATCGTTTTCTGCTTACTCCGACAGCCATCCTGTGGCCGATGGTAGTCAGAGAATCGACATCCCGGAGCAGGTTCAGGTTGTGTTTTGTGGTCTTTCCGAACCCAATTCCCGGATCCACCCACATTCTGGGTACTCCAGCCCGGTTTCCGCGGGCCACGGCGTCTTCAAGCGCCGTCCGGATCTCGGCGACGACATCGCCGTAGGTCGGGTCATTTTGCATGGTTCGGGGCTCGCCGAGCATGTGCATGGCAATCCATCCGACACCGTGGTGTCCGGCCACGTCCTCGAGGCGGGCCGTGATGTCGTTGACGATCGTGGCGCCCGCTCGGATGGCTGCGTCCGCCACCTCGGGCTTGGCCGTGTCGATCGAGAGGACGCAACGCCCGGCCAGCCGTTCGATCACCGGGATGACGCGGTCGAGTTCGTCGCTGAGGCTCACCGGAGCGGCGCCCGGTCGGCTGCTCTCTCCGCCAACATCGATGATGTCTGCGCCTTCGAGCAACATCCGTTCCGCGTGGGCGACTGCTCGATCCACCGTGGTCCAGTTGCCACCGTCGCTGAACGAGTCCGGCGTGGTGTTCAAGATGCCCATGACCAGTGGTCCGGGCGAGTCGAGCACCTCGGGAATCCGTGGCGCCGGAGTCATCAGCGGCCTTCGAGGAACCGCATCGCCTCCAGACGCGTGGAGACGTTCTCTCGGAAGGTGCCGTGGACGGCGGACGTGACGGTCGACGAGCCCGGCTTGCGGACACCACGCATCGACATGCACATGTGCTCTGCGGAGACGACGACGAGCACGCCGGCCGGATCGAGCGCTTCCTGCACCGCGTCGGCAACCTGACGGGTGAGCCGCTCCTGGACCTGGGGGCGTCGGGCGTAGCCATCGACCAACCGGGCGATCTTCGACAGGCCGGTGATGCGACCACCGGACTTCGGGATGTACGCGACGTGGGCGGTGCCGTAGAACGGGAGGAGGTGGTGCTCACACATCGAGTAGATGGGGATGTCACGCACCATGATCATTTCGTCGTGGTCGACGTCGAAAACCTTGTAGAGGTGCTCGACGGGGTCTTCACGCAGGCCGCCGGTGATCTCGGCGTACATACGGGCGACCCGAGCGGGTGTGTCGAGCAGTCCGTCGCGGTCCGGATCTTCACCGATCGCTTCGAGGATGTCCCGTACGGCAGCTTCGATCTTCGCGTGGTCGACTTCGTTTGCCTTCGGGCTCATCTCGACGTCTTCGGCTTCACTCATGTGGGTCCGTCCATTCCTTCGGTACGCATCTGCTCGGCGGGTTGTGGCGTGTCCAGCATCGGCCCGGAAGCCGTGGCTGTCCCGACGGTGCCGGGTGACCCGCCACCAGCCCCAGCAAGAATTGCGTCCAGTTCATTCCCGTCGAGTGTCTCATGCTCGATCAGCGCCTCGGCGAGTCGATCGAGCACCGATCGGTGGATGGTCAGAATTTCCCGGGCCTCGTCGTGCGCCCGATCCACGAGGCCGCGGACCTCGCGGTCGATCAGCGCCGCGATCTCGTCCGAGTAGTTGGCTTCGTGGCTCATGTCCTTGCCGAGGAAGACTTCGCCACCCTTGTGGCCGAGCTTCTGCGGACCGAGCTGGTCGCTCATGCCGTATTCGGTGACCATCGCCCGAGCGATGTCGGCCACCCGCTCGATGTCGTTGGCGGCGCCGGTGGTGGGGTCACCGAAGATGATCTCCTCGGCGGTCCGGCCGCCGAGCAGCATCGCCATCTCGTCCGTGAGTTCCGACTGCGACTTGAGGTACTTGTCCTGTTCCGGCAGCGCGAGCGTCCAACCCAGCGCGCGACCCCGGGCGATGATCGACACCTTGTGAATCGGGTCGGTGTTCGGGAGGACGTGTCCGACGATGGCGTGTCCGGCTTCGTGGTAGGCGATGATCGCCTTCTCGTCTTCTGACATCGCACGTGTCTTGCGCTCGGGCCCGGCAATCACGCGGTCGATGGCGTCTTCGATCTCGAGCTGCGAGACGGTGCTCTTGTCGCGGCGGGCGGCGAGGAGGGCAGCCTCGTTTAATAGGTTCGAGAGATCGGCGCCCGTGAACCCGGGGGTGCGACGGGCGATGACTTCGGAAGACACATCGTCGTCGAGCGGCTTGCCCTTGGCATGCACCTCGGCGATGCGGCGACGGCCCTCGAGGTCGGGGCGATCCACCACGATCTGACGATCGAAGCGGCCGGGCCGCAGCAGGGCCGGGTCGAGAATGTCGGGACGGTTCGTGGCGGCGATGAGGATGACGCCGCTGGCCACGTCGAAGCCGTCCATTTCGACGAGCAGCTGGTTGAGCGTCTGCTCGCGCTCGTCGTGTCCGCCCCCGAGGCCGGCGCCACGATGCCGGCCGACCGCGTCGATCTCATCGACGAAGATGATGGCGGGCGCCTCCGCCTTGGCCTGCTCGAAGAGATCGCGCACACGGCTGGCACCAACGCCCACGAACATCTCCACGAAGTCCGACCCGGAGATGGTGAAGAAGGGAACGCCCGCCTCCCCGGCGACGGCTCGGGCGAGCAGCGTCTTCCCGGTTCCGGGCGGGCCGTAGAGCAGCACGCCCTTCGGGATTCGTGCGCCGATCTTCTGAAAGCGCTCCGGGTCCGCCAGGAAGTCCCGAATCTCGGTCAGCTCTTCGACCGCCTCGTCGACTCCCGCAACGTCGGCGAAGGTGACCTGCGGCTGGTCCTTCGACATCTTGCGGGCCTTGGCCTTGCCGAACTGCATGACACCCCGGCCGCCACCCTGCATCGAGTTGATGAAGAATAGGAAAATGCCGACGAGCAGGAGAATCGGGAGAAGGCTGAACAGCAGCGAAACCCAGAGGCTCTCCTGCTGCCGATCCGTGTCGAGCGCGATCTCGGGCTCCGCTGCACGGAGCTCGGCGAACAGTTCGTCGGTGGCCTCGGCCGGGAAGCTCGCAACGAAACGTTCACCGCTCTGGAGCAGGCCTTCGACCTCGTGCGACCGGTCGAGGATGGTGGCCTCGGTGATCACCCCTTCGGCAATCCGGTCCTCGAGCTCCGAGAAGGTGAGTTCCGTCGGTTCGGGCTCGCCGGTGAGCACCGAGGTGATGATGACGGCGACCAGCACCAGACCACCGATCAGAACGAGCCAGTTTCGAGACAACTTCTTCACGAGAAACTCTTCAGTTCAGCGACGGACACCAGCGCCCGCCGCAGGTGTTCAGGCAGATCCGACGAACTGCGCGATGAATGGGAGGTTGCGGTACTTGCCGGACACGTCGAGCCCGTAGCCGACCACGAAGTCCGGCGGCAGCTCAAAGCCGACATAGGCAAGGTCCTGGTCGACCTTCTGGCGTCCCTCTCGCACGAGAAGCGCACAGACCTCGACCGACGCAGCGCTGCGATTCTTCAGATTGCGTCGGAGGTAGGACAGGGTCAGGCCGCTGTCGATGATGTCCTCCACCACGATGACGTGGCGGCCTTCGAGATCTTCGTCGAGGTCCTTCAGTATCCGAACCACACCGGACGAGTTGGTCGAGTTTCCGTAGGACGAGACGGCCATGAAGTCGACCTCGACCTGTAGGTCGATCGCCCGGGCCAGATCGGCCATGAACACGTAGGCGCCCCGCAGGACGGCCACGAGCAGGGGGTTCTTGCCGGCGTAGTCCTCGGTGATCTGTGCACCGAGCTCACGGACTCGGACGGCGATCTGTTCCTCCGTCACGAGGATGCCGCCGAGTTCCCCATCGGGGGCCTTGCCGGTCGATGGGACGTTGGGCAGGTCGTGATCCATGCGCCTCGAAGGGTAGCCGCTGCGTCGGCCGCTGCAAGAACCCGTTCCCCAAGTCAGTCGGCGGGCGGGCCGGCGTCGATCTGTTCGGCATGAAGGCGTTGCCGGGAGCGATACACGCGGATGCCTCCGGTCACCTCGGTCGCCTGCACCTCGCCTCGAGCGACGGCGAGCACGCGTAGGAGGCCAGCGGTGTCGATCGGGTGCGGTTCCTCGAGTTCTTCACGGATCCATCGCTGCAGCGCACGGACGGCGACGGCTTCCGGCTGGGCCGCGATGGCTCGTGCGTCGGTCGGGTCGACATCGTCGGCGAGCCGGTCGATCAGGTCCGCTGTCGATCGCATGTGGGTGGCGGTTCTTGCAAGCAGTGGGGTGACGTCGCGGCCGGCGATGTCGTCGAGGAGCGGTCGGAGTTCGTGCCGGATCCGATTGCGTACGAACGCCGGGTCCCGGTTCGACGGATCGGCGAAGGGCGTCCATCCGAGTCGGGCGCACACCGCCAGCGTGTCCTCGCGGCGCAACGCCAGGATCGGTCGTCGCGGTCCGGGCTGCATCGCCCCCAACCCGACGAGCCCGGCGCCTCGCAGCAGGTTGATGAGCATCGTCTCCGCCTGGTCGTCGGCGGTGTGGCCGGTCGCCGCCGCCTCGCCGAGTACGGCGTAGCGAGCCGTGCGCAGCCGGGCTTCGAGGTTTGGGCCTGGTTCGACGTCGACGCGGGCGGTCTCGATTGCCGCACCGATCTGCGCGGCTGCCTCGACGACGAGTGCCGCTTCATCCGCCGATCCCTCCCGCTGACCGTGGTCCACGTGCACGGCGGTCACGTCACAACCAGCAGCCACGCCGAGGGCGAGGAGCGCAAGTGAGTCCGCTCCACCCGAAACACCGCAGCGCAGCCGAGCACCCGGTGCAGGAAAGGTCGTGAGCGGAAGGAAGTCGCCGAGCAGGTCGGCGAGTGCGCTGTGCTCAGGCAACGACCGGTTCGGGTGCTGCCACCCGATCGATCCAGAGTTGCGGTTCCTTGATCTCGGTGAGGGCCGGCAACAGCGTCGGACCTTCCCACACCCGATCCATGAGCTCGCGTCCGCCGTGTTCTTCGACCGACTCGATGAAGGCCTCGCCCTGCGCGTACTGCTTCATCTTGGCCTCGATGCCGGCGAGCTTCTGGAGCAGCAGGACGAACTTCGAGGCGTTCTGGCGACGCTGGCGCAGGATGCGTCCGAAGCGTTCGGCGTTGTGGACGTAGCCGATGCCGGCCCGATCCATGGTGGTGTCGCCGTGGCCCTCGAGCAGGCTCATGAGCCCACCGATCTTCTCCAGCGCTTCGCGCTGCTTCTCGGTGGCGAACACGCCGGTGAGCCCACCGTCGGCCAGCGGATCCTCGCCGGCTCGGCGCGCTTCGACCACCCGCTGGAGACCGTCGATGAACCGCTTGGGGTCCGGGTCGACGTCTTCCATCGTGAGGTTGACGAGGCTGAGGAAGTGGTCGCGCATCCAGGGCACACCGGTGAACTGGGCCCGATGGGTGACCTCGTGCAGCGCCAACCACAGACGGAAGTCGCGCTCGGGAAACGCAAAGCGCTTCTCGAGCGCCGCCACGTTGGCGCCCACGTAGTAGACGATGTCCTGCTTCTCCGGCTCCTCGTCTTCGATGACGAGCAGGTCGTACTGGCCCAACACCCGTGTCGACATCCAGCCGAGCATGGCGCCGACCTCGACACCGGCCGCCTTGCGACCGACCGAGGCCATGGGCCCGGTCTTGCCGTCGTCCATCTGCTCGAGCAGCGGCTTCAGCAGGCGCTGGAAGGATCGGATGTTGGCATCGACCCAGTCGGCCCGGGTTGCCACCCGACCACGAGCAGCGCCGGCGAGGGAATGCAGGCCGGTCTCGGCGCCGACGAGTTCCTCGGCGAGCGCGGTGAATTCAGCGAAGTCCGCCTCGACGCGAGCGAGCTCTTCGCCCTCGAGTTCGGGCTCGTTACGACTGACCTTTGCGGCGATCGTGCGCGCGAGGTCCCAGTCGACGGCGCCCGCTTCGCTCACTTCTTCTTCCGCTGGCTCCGCGGCGGGTACTGCTTGGCCGTGACCGTGCCGAGATAGCCGGCCACGATGGCTCCGATGGTGAGAATCGCGCCGATCACGAGGATGGGGGCGATCCAGAAATGCCAGACGACAGCGATCATGGTGTGAAGTGTAGCCGCCGGTCAGTCGAAGCCGAGTGCTCGGGTGATGCGAGCCCGAACGTCTTCCGGCATCGGGTCGATCGCCTTTTCGGCGACCACCGTGCGGAGTTGGGACTGGAACAGCTGGGCGCGCTGGCAGGGCGGGCAGAGGTCCACGTGGTTCTTCACCGACTGCTGCTGAACAGGCGTGAGTTCGCCGTCCAGGAAGAACGGGATGCTGTTCTGCACGTCGAGGCAGGACGCGTGGACGGCATCCGGTAGCTCGATCGGTGCATTGGCCGCCGTCGCAAAGACCGGCATCGGCCCTCCGGGCGAAAATGCATCCACTCCGGAGAACGCCTGGGCGGCTGCTCCGGAGAAGGGATCGGACATCGCAAAGATGTCGTTCTCACTGGGTTCTTGTTGCATGCTCATGGCACAACGACCTCCCCGTCGGTGCTCGAATCTGTGTCTTCCTCGGCGTCAGGCAAGAGATTCCGCTCGCCTGCGTAGTCGTGCAACTGCTTCTCGAGCGCTTTTCTTCCCCGATGGATGCGACTCATCACGGTTCCGATCGGCACGTCGAGAATTTCTGCAATCTCCTTGTACGCAAAACCCTCGACATCGGCGAGCAGAACGGCCATCCGGAAGTTGTCGGGAATCGCCTCGAGCGCCGCCTTGACCTGCGTGTCGGTGACCGATTCGAGGAAGGCGTCTTCGGCGCTGGAGCCGAGTTCGGAGTTCTCGCCGCCGAGCCTGCGGTAGAGATACATGTCTTCGACGTCGGCGATGTCGGACTCGTCCGGGCGACGCTGCTTGGCCCGGTAGCGGTTGATGTAGCTGTTGGTGAGGATGCGATACATCCACGCCTTCAGGTTCGTGCCTTCCTCGAAACGGTCGTACGCGCGGTACGCCTTGAGGTACGTCTCCTGGACGAGATCCTCCGCGTCGGCCGAGTTGCGCGTCATGCGCATCGCCGCCGAGTAGAGCTGGTCCATGAGCGGCATCGCCGCATCAGCAAAAGTGGCTTGGTCTGCCATCTTCCGAGCCTAAGGCGCGGAGCTCGTTCGTGACACGACGGGGCGCCGGCGCGGAATATCAACGATCCTGAGACGTTTGGTGGGTCGGACCCGGCGCCGAACCGATGCGCCCACGAAACCTGCGAGACTGCCGTAGTGGGCATAGCGAAGAAGTATCTGGAAAAGAAGGCGGTCGAACGGGTGCCGACACCCGTCCTCGATGCCGCGGGCAAAGCCCTCATCGAAGGCGTCGACCGCGCGGTCGAGACCCGTTGGGATCGTGCGATCGCCGAGGCCGAGGCGGCTCCCGGACGGGACGCAAAGGCGAAGTCCCGGGCGCTCGCCGCTCCGATCCGCAAGCGACTGACCGCGCTCGGCGCAGCCGCCGGCGCCACGGCTGCCGCGCCCGGCGTCGGCACGGGTGTGGCCGTCAGCACGCTGGTGGCCGAACTCGGCGTGGTGGCGCTCAAGACCACCGATCTCGTCATGGCGATCGGCGCAGCCCATGGCCACACGGACGCTGGCCCCGAGGAACGCCGAGCCTGGGTCCTCGCGGTCCTCGCCTTCGGTGACGACGCCGCCGAGGAATTCGCGACGCTTGCCCGAGACATGGGGTTGCGTGTGTCCGACGGACGCGCATTGGACATCGCCAACGACGCGATCGTTGGTGGCGGGGGCCAGATGGCGACCATCGACGCGCTCCGCCGCATCAACACCACGCTCGTCACGCAGGTGCTCAAGAAGTGGGGCACCCGCCGCGGCGCCGCAACCGTCGGCAAGTTGTTGCCCTTCGGCGTCGGTGCCGCCGTGGGCGGTTCGGTCAACTTCATGATGATCCGCGAGTTCGCCAAGCAGGCCGACCGCTTCTTCACGAACTACGACCGGGACTTCGTCCTCGGCATGGCGCACCCGACCCCGGCGCAACGGGCGGAGGCCATCGATGTACACGGGCGGCCGGGCCCAGCGGATTAAACAAATCACCCCGAGTCGCCGATTGAACGGCATGTCTCGGGAACCGATGCCCCCACCTGCCGCCGAGGCCGTCCGAGAGACGGCCCGCTACTCGTTCGCGATTCCGATGATGATCGAGCTCGGCAACGGCCTGTTCCGTCAGCCCGACCGCACCGACGCCGTCCTCGTCGACCTGTCACAGGGTGGCGCGGCGATGGTCATGATGGCGGATGAGCGAATTCGGGAGAAGAAGCGCTTCCGGGTGATCATCGACGACTACACGGGCATCATCGAGGTCCGGAACACGGTGGCGATCGAGGGCGGGCGCCTTCGGATCGGCGTTGCGTTCAAGAGCCTCGGACTGGAACTGCAGGAACTCGTTGCCGATGCACTCGAGAACGCGGTCGCGCAATCGTCGCGTCTCCTGGCCGTCCACGACCCGTTTGTGGATGCGTCGACGCAGCCGGTCCATCTGGACGCTGCGTAGCGCAGGCTCAGCAGGCCCCTAGAGCGGGTCGATGAAACGCTGACCCTGTTCCTTCACGTACTCGGTCCACCGGGCGCCGTCCCAGTACCGCTGTTCGTGCCGGCCGATCGGGTCTTCGAAGAAGCCGGGCTGGCGGAGGGCGAAGCCGTGGCCGGCGACACCATTGGCAAGCACGGGAGCCTTGGCCGAGGGTGGGGCGTCGAGCAGGCTGTTCGGCCGGGTCTCCGGCACCGGTGGCCGGCTCGCAGCGGCGTCGGCGTCGTCGGTTGACTCCTGCGGCATCATGTCGATGATTTTCGCGCGCTCGGGCGTGGACCGTCGAACGGTCGTCCGTCCGGTGCGTGATGGGGTTCCGAGTCGCTCGACCTTGCGCTTGTGCCGGGAGGCGATCCAGGCGATCACGAGCGCGGCGACGACTGCGGCGAGGAGGACGGCGGCAATGACGAGCGCCACCCAGTCGACCAGAGCCAGTTGTGGGACCATGGCGAGCATGCTGGATCAGCGCCTTTGATCAATTCAATTTCACGCGGAGTGGTGTTGGGGTACCAGATTCTCGACCATTCGCCACCTCGATGTGCGCGCCAGCAAGACGACCACCGACCGCGGTGAATCGGCGCATCGATCGCAACATTCAGCGATGTTCGTGCTCGTTGCGAAATCTCCGCATCTCGAAGATTTCTTGGACACAACCACCGTGCGGGTCATTTTCTGCTGACTCTGACACGGTGTGGGCGGAATCGACCCCCTATGTGACGATTCGATGACGACGATCTATCATCGGCAGCCGTGCACACTCCCCCGCTCCCCCGCCCGCTGCACCGCATCGCCCTGATGGCGCTGCTGGTCTGTGGTGTCCTCGGCTCGCTGCTCTCGACCTCCGCTCGGCCGGCCGAGGCACTCGACTCGGGCGTGCTGTTCGGGGCCTACGCCCAACCCCGCGGCAACGAGAACGCGCAAGCAGCAATCGAAGCCCTCGAACGGGATCTCGGCACGACCCTGCCGATTGTCCGGTCGTTCCAGCGCTTCGACACCCCGATCGACAGCAACTTCAACCGATGGGCGTCGGAGGGCGGACGGATCGTGGTCGCCGGCGTCAACACCCGCCGTGCCGACGGCCGGAAGCTCACGTGGCGCGAGATCGCCGACGCACCCGCCGGATCCACCATCCACGACCAGATGATCGACCTGGCGCAGTCGGCCAAACGCCTCGACGGGGACGTCTGGATGGTCTTCAGCCACGAACCGGAAGCCTCCTTCAACCAGGCGCTCGGCACCGACGACGACTTCATCGACGCATGGCGCCGACTCCACGGCGTCTTTGAAGCCGAAGGCGCCAACGTCAAGTGGATCTGGACCATGACCTCCTGGAGCTTCGAGGTGGCGCGGATCGACCCGACCGATCGTCGCCGCGCCGAACTCTGGTATCCGGGCGATGCCTACGTCGACTTCCTCGGCGCCGATCCCTACAACTGGAACGAATGCCGCGGGAACCCGAACGAACAATGGGAGTCGCTCGAAGACACGATCACCCCGTTCCTCGAATGGTCCCGCCAACATCCCGACAAGAAGCTCGTGCTGCCCGAGTTCGGGTCCGCCGAAGGTGGCCCGGGCGAGAAAGCCCAATGGCTGCGCGACGTGCGGTCACTGATGAAGCAGGGAGAATTCCGGGAACGCTTCGCCGCAATCCTCTACTTCCACGACAACCATGAAGACACCGTGCAGGGCACCGACTGCGAATGGTGGCTCGACACCAGCGGCACGTCGCTGCAGGCGGCCCGCGAGCTGGCGCAGGACCCGTTCTTCCAGACGATCCGGTTCGACGACGCCAACCCGCTCAGCACCTGCGACGGGCGCCGGGCAACGATCGTCGGCACCAACGGACCCGACCGTCTCGTCGGAACCGACGGCGCGGACGTGATCGTCGGCGGCGGAGGCAACGACACCATCGATGGACTCGGCGGCAACGACGTCATCTGTGGCGGCGACGGAAACGATCGACTCATCGGCGGCACCGGACACGACCGGATCTTCGGAGACGACGGACGCGACCGCCTCCTCGGCCGCAACGGCAAGGACCACCTCGACGGCGGGGCACAACGTGACCGCGTGGTCGGCGGCGGTGGTGACGACACCCTCATCGGAGGACCCGGCCGCGACGCACTCACGGGCAAGGGCGGAAACGACATTCTCCAGGGTGGGGGCGGAAACGACCGCCACTACGGCGACGACGGGAACGACACGATGTTCGGCGGCCGCGGCACGGACACCTGCGTCGGCGGCCCGGGCAGCGATGTCGCACGACCCAGCTGCGAACGACTCGCCTGAAATCTCACCCTCGGTGGTCTGGGCCGTCCTCCCTGCCAACCGAATCCTGCAGTGATGCATTCGGCCTAATGTCGCCTGCCCCCGAGCCGACAGATCTGCGTAGACCCTCCGACGACCGGTGAGATAGATGGACAACGAATCAGTCACGGATGAGCCCGCCCCGCTCTGGCCAGAGATGTCAAGTGACATCACCTCTGCTCGCACGGTGGCCCGCTCCATCACCCTCGATACGCAACGAGCAAGCACCGATGGCCGCGTGCTCGAGCTCTCGTCTCAGCTCCAGGCGATGAACGCCCGGCTGCTCGAGGTGGAGACCCGCCTGGCCACCGGTCAGAGCAGCAGCGCTCCAGAGACCGACGATCGGACCGAGCAGCTCGCCCAGGAGGTCGTCGACCTTCGTTCCCTCATCGGACAGACGAGCGCACGGTTGGAACAGCAGGCGACCGCACCCGCCGCCGAACCCACCGTCAGCAACGAGACACTGCTGTCGTTGGACTCGCGGATGGCAGCCGTCGAGTCCGGTCGAGTCCGGGACAGCGAAGAAGTCAACCAGCTGATGAGCTACCTCGAGCAGGCGTTTGTCCGGCTCGACGAACTGTCCTCGCGGCTGGTGGAGAACGAAGAGGGCCTCCGCGCCCAGGTCGGCGCCGCCGAGTCCCAGCTCGCAGCCCAGGTCGGCGAAGTCCGCGGTGTGCTCGAGAGCCAGGTCGCCGAGGTCGAGAACAACCTCGCGGCCGACGTCGCCGAAGCGCGCGAACAGCTCGCCGCACAGGTTCAGCAGGCTGAGGAACGCCTGCAGGCCAACATGGCCGACCTGGACTCCGGCGCATCCTCCGATGCCCTCGAAGCCGTCGACCAGCGCGTCGATGGTGTCGCCGGTCGGGTGGACGAACTCAGCGACCAGCTTCAGGGCGTCCACGGCCGCATCGACGACATCGCCAACACCGACGAACTCAGCGGACGCATCGACCACGTCGACAACCGAGTGAACGACACCCACGCTCGCATCGACGAGCTGACGGGTCACAACGACGACGTCGCCGGCCGCATCGGCGACCTCACCGGTCGCGTCGATCACACCGACGGCCGCATCGGTGAAGTCGACACTCGCGTCAGCGAGGTCGATGGTCGAATCAGCGAAATCGACGGTCGTGTCAACGAGATCGACGGTCGAATCAGCGAGACCGATGGCCGCGTCAGCGAGACCGATGGCCGCGTCAGCGAGATCGACGGTCGTGTCAGCGAGATCGACGGTCGTGTCAACGACGTTCACGCCCGCATCGACGAAGTCGCTGCAGCCACGAACACCGATGAACTCACCGCCCAGCTCGATGGCATGAACGCCCGGGTCGACAACGCCCACTCTCGTCTCGACGAAGTCGAGGAACGCGCCACCGAAGCGACTGCTGAGGTGGCCGACCGGGTCGCCGCCACCGAAGAGCGGTTGGGTCAACTGGACGCCGTCCAGGAACAGCTCGACACCGTCCAGCAGCATGCCGACGCCGTCGACGCACGCATCGACGAACGGGTCGACGCATCCGAGAATCGTCTGGCCGAGCGCATCAAGGAAGCACGCGAGCTCCTCGCCGATCAGCAGCAGGAGTCGCAGGCCGAACTCGCTGCGAAACTCGAGGCAACCGAGCAGGCCATGGCCACGCAGGTCGGCGCCATCGAGGAAGAACTGGCGGCGCAGGTCGCCGAGGCACGACAGCTCCTCACGGAACAAGCGGACGACACCAGTACCGCCGAAGCACTCGCTGCGCTCGAAGAGCGCCTGCAAGCGGTGGACGAGACGGCAAACAGTGCGACGAGCATCGCCATCGAATCCCAGCACTTCTCCGAGAACCTGCGGGTCCTGCAGACCGACTTGGTCAAGGCGATCCAGGTCGAGCTCGAAGGCCAGGCCGTGCGGCTCGGCGAACTCGAGCAGGCCAATATGGCTGCAACGGACGAGCAACAGTCCACCAACGCTGCCCTCGACGAACGCATCACTGCCGCAGAGGCAGGAAACGGAAACACCGACGCCCGGCTGGAGCACCTGGAGACGACGATCGTTTCGCTGGCGGCGAAGCCCAGCGGCGAACTCGGCCTCGCGCCGGCAAATCCGCTCGACGCCCAACGTTTGTCGGCCGTGGAGGCCCGCCTCGACGAGACGGCATCGTCGGAAAGCACGCTGTCGGACTCGGTCACGAACATGGTCGCCGCACTGGAGCAGAACACCCGCGAGATTCAGTCGCTTCGAGCCCTGCTCGATGACGCGAACGGCCGCATCGCCGAGCTCGAAGGCGCCGCCGGTGGCCGACCGCTCACGTTCTCGTCCGGCGAACGGGTCGAGCCCGCGGAGCCGGCTCCGGCGCCCGCTCCGACACCCGAGCCGGAACCGCGCTCCGACGGTGGCCTCCGTGTTGCCGACGTGATCGGCGAGACGACCAAGGAAGAGCGCCTCACCCCGAAGGACGGCTCGGACTGGTTCGTCGCCTCCTACGCCAAGAAGGACAAGACGCGCGGACGGTTCCGTCGCCCGTGATCTGAACCGGCGACCGAGGTCGCCGGTCCATCAGTCCGCGGGGCTCGTGCCGATCGGCGGAGCTATTCGTCGATGGCCACCCCATCGGGTGCCGCCGACGCCCCGCGAACGGTCGTGGGCCGAAGCCGGCCGCGCTGCAGGCGCGGGAATGGGCGGAGGCGTCATCACTGGCTTGGCCGCGAGTTCGATCGTCGGTTCGCTCGTCCGAAGATCCAGCACCACGTACGCGTCGACACCCCGTTCGATGCCGTTCGTGTCGGCCTCGACCGTGTCGCCTTCCGCCGTAGCCGGCGGGTACCACCGCCCATCGCTGGCCAGCCACCAGCCGGGCGCCACCCAGGTGTCGCTCACCGTCCCTCCCTTGAGAGTGAACGTACGACCACGTGCGCAACGGCGGGTGGAACTCCGCCCACCCCGCTCACGATCGGCGGCCGCGCCAACGCCGAATACCACGTTCCGGAGCTGCATGACCCCTTGCTAGGGTGCGCAACGATTCGCTGAGGAGGCACACATGCAGGTGTTCGATCCCGTTCCGCCCACCGTGCCGCTGCCGACGCAGGCGCCCGAAACGCCCTGGCCCACCGCAGAATGGCCCACGACGGCCTCCGACATCGGCGAGACAACCGTGCGCCGGGAACTGCTGGACGCCGTGTTCTCTCCGAACGGAAACCTCGACGAATCCGGACCACTCGGGCAATCGCTCGCCTTCGTCACCGTCCAAGCCGGCCAGATCGTGGACGAACGGTACGGTCCGACCGCCGGAATCGACGAAGCACTGATCTCGTGGTCGATGGCAAAGAGCATCACCCAGACGATGATCGGTCTGCTGGTCGCCGACGGCGTCCTGACCCTGGCCGACCGCGCCCCGGTTCCGGAGTGGTCGGACAGCGACGATCCCCGGCACGACATCACCATCGAGCAGCTGCTGCACATGGTGTCCGGCACGACCTTCGTCGAAGACTACGTCGACGACGCCACGAGCCATTGCCTCGAAATGCTCTTTGGCGAAGGACGCCACGACATGGCCGCCTACGTCGCCGAACTTCCGGCTGAAGCCCCACCCGGGACGCGCTTCAACTACTCGAGCGGCACCACGAATCTGCTGACGGGAATCATCGGTGACCTGGTCGGACGAGGCGACACGTTCGAATCGTGGGCGCAGCGCCGCCTGTTCCAGCCGCTCGGCATGGACGCGGCGCTCACGTTCGACGACCGCGGCACTTGGGTCGGCTCGTCCTACCTCCATGCGACGGCCCGAGACTTCGCCAAGATCGGCCTGTTGTACCTACGCGACGGTGTGTGGGATGGCGCACGGCTGCTTCCCGAAGGATGGGTCGACCATGCCCGGACGATGCAGGCTCGCAATGACGAAGGGGTCGGCTACGGCGCACACTGGTGGATCTGGCCGCCGGATGAGTCGGTCTTCTACGCCGCCGGATACGAGACACAGCGCATCCTGGTCGACCCGCAACGGGACCTGGTGATCGTGCGGCTCGGCAAGACCGAAATCGCAAAGGCGCCCGAGGTCGATTCCTGGATCGAGTCCGTACGGCGGACGTTCCCCGTCATCGCCTGAACTTGGGGGTGCTGATCAGAGCGCCCGAATGAGCGCGGTCACAGCTGCAGCGGTGAGCACCACGACGATGAACGGCGCTCGCCGCCACACCAGCACCGCGGCGGCAGCAACTCCGGCAAGCCGAGCGTCCACGACGAGCTCGCGGCCGTTGGCAACGGTGAGTTGCACAATCACCGCCATCACGACCGCGGCTGGGATCAGCCCGGCGGCGCGAGCGAAGCCCGGTCGGCGATCCAACAGCGGACCGACGATGAAGGCGCCGGCGAGCCGTTGGCCCCAGACCCCGATCGTGAGCGCCACGATGGCGAGAACGGTCATCGACCCGGCTCCTTCACGGTGACCACCGCGATGAGCACCCCGAAGAGGCTCAGGATGATGGGAAGCCCGGCGGGAACGAACGGGAGGAGAACTAGGCAGAGCAGTCCGCCAGCGAGCCCGGCGGTGCGGCCGTCCGGCGATCGCAGCAGGTTGCCGATGATCGCCAGCAGCGCTGCCGGAAACACCGCGTCCAGACCGAGCCGCTGCGTGTCGCCCAGCACATCCCCCAACCACGTACCCACCGCGATCCCGATGAACCAGCCGAGCATCATCCCGGCTGTGGTCCTCCAGAACTCCCGCTCGGCCGTCTCCGCCGTCGGCTGTTGCACAGCGACAGCGACGTTCGGGTCGAACGCATTGACGGCGGCCAACGCTCGACGCATCGCCCCCTCCGGAAGCTTGCGGCTGAGGCTGACGGCAAGGATGCCGAACCGAGTCGCCACCACGAGCCCAGCGAGAATCGCCGCCCAGTCGCCACCGCCGGCGTCCCGAACCGCCAGATAGGCGAACTGCGACGTGGCCGAGAAGATGACGGACGACGCAACGAACGCACGAAGCGGCGACGTTCCCGTGTCGATCAGCACCACCTGCAAGGTCACGCCGAGCGAGAAGAAGGTGATGGACATGGTGGCGAAGTCCGCCAGCGACAGCCGCGTCGGCGACGTCGTCCCGCCTTCGGCAGTCGTCATTGCTCGGCGCGTTCCTCCGCGAGCGTCTGCGCGTATTCGTTCTCGAGTGACGCGCGCGAGTCGTTCACATCCATGTCGAGGCCGGTCATCTCGCTGAACAACTCGATCAGGTCGGGAGTTGCCTCGTAGTCCGGCCACGTCCTCGGATCCCACAGCTCGCTGCGACGAAAGGCGAGCGCGCAGTGGACGAACACGGCGTCGATCGACACGACGACGGCAAGCTTCGCCTTGCGCACCACGCCGTCCCAACGAGCCAGGATCTCGGGGTCGGTCGTCAGGTGCGCACGGCCGTCGATTCTGATCGTGTCGTCCTTGCCTGGCGTGACCACGAGCATCCCGAGGTGTGGGTTGTCGACGATGTTCTGCAGCGAATCGATGAGTCGGTTGCCGGGGAGGTCGGGGAAGGCAACCGTGGAATCGCCGAGGATCTGGATGAGTCCGGGTGGTCCGCCACGGGGGCTCGCATCACAGCGGCCGTTCGCATCCGAGGTGGACAGCACGAAGAACGGGGCCCGCTCCAGGGCCGCAACGGTGGAAGGCGTGAGCGCTGGCACCTTCTTCGCCTCCACCGCCGACTCGCCGTACATCGCTCGGAGCGAGGCTTGATCGCTGATCATGTGGGGGTCGTTGTCCATGTCTGCGACCCTACTCCCCGCCTTCGAGCCACGGCTCGTGTGCAGCCGACGTCCAGGCAATAGGTTTCGAATGGCATGACCAAGATCAAGATCCTCGGCCCACCCCTTCTCGCGAAGCTCGCAGTGGGTGTCGCCCTGCTCATCATCGCTCGTTCGTTGGTTGCCTGGGACACCGCCACCTCGCTTTCCGCGCTTGCGGTTGCCGTCCCGGCCGTGTGGCGACTCCTTCGCCTCGGGGTCTTCATGGATGAGAACGAGGTGGAGGTGCGGAACCTGATCACGACGCATCGGATCGATCGACCAGACGCCCGCTTCACTCGACGCAAGTCCGACCTGCGCACACGGACCTTCTGGGGCGGTCACGTGATTCCGCCCCACGATGCCATCCCGAAGATGAGCGACGATGCGATGCAGACCGAAACGAAGGTGATGTACATCGCCGATCTCTCGGACAAGGGAAACGATGCGCACATCGACGCCGGTTTCGGACGATCACCCGAGAGCTACGAGACCATCTCGGCGCGATTGGAAGAGTTGCTCAACCCACCCGCCGAGTCCGACTAGGCGCTGTCGCGCCGCTACCGTGACTGCCATGACCTCCACACGTTGGCTCACGGAAATGGGTATGGGCGTCGACGTCCATGGCGGCGACTACACGAAGGCTGGGCGCCGTGCCGTCTTCGATGCGTTGCGCCACAGCAGCCTCAACTTCTTCCAAGCCGCAGGCAAGACCAGAGAGCAGATGCAGATCGAGGTTCGTGTCGCCGTCCAGAAGCCGGACGAAGTCGACGTGGACGCAATCGCCGCAGAGGTCCCGTACGGCACGGTCACGGTCACACCGATGGCGGGCGGTCTGGACGTGCCGGCGCCGAACGGTGTGGATCTGATGGTGATCGCCAACGCGGCGATCCTCGTCAGCTTCACCGACGAGGACTGAACCTGCTCCGCAAACGCACGTTCCGGAGCCAGGGGCGAACGTTCGTCGTCCATCGAGGCGTGTTCGATCCCAAGAAGCACCTGTCGGGGCTCGCGTTCGCCGACGCGCTTCCCGACATCGCCCAACCGATGTTGCCCGAGCGGGCGAAGGTGCTCGATCTCGGTACGGGCACCGGGGTGCTTGCCGCAGCGCTGACCCGCGTCGCTCGCATGGTCGTGGCGACCGACATCAGCGAGCGGGCGGTGAAGGACGCAACGAAGAATCTCAAGGGACTCGACGTCGAGGTTCGGGCCGGCGACCTGTTCGATCCGGTTTGGGGCGAGTGGTTCGATCTGATCGTCATGAATCCGCCCTACGAGGTGGATGCATCGGACGACCTCACGCTGTCGTCTCCCGACATGGTCGAACGGTTCGGACGGCAGGTGTCCACCTATGCGAACCGTGCCCTGATCGGCTGGCCTGCGGAGGAAGGCGATCGGCTTGCTGAGCTCAGCGGGTTGTCCGTGGAACGTCTCGAGGTCGTGCCGACGAAAGGCGAATCCCTCGGCATCTTCAGCTGGTCGGCAACGTAACGACCGAAGGTGCCAGGCACCTTCAGGGGGTCGGGAGGATCTGGGCGAGGAGCGGTTGAAGGCCGGTGTCGAGGAGCGTGTCGACGGCGCCTTCGATTTCGGCGGCACGATCTGAACCCAGCACGGGCCCGGCGAGTTCGCGGAACTTCATGCGGACCTCGTCGTCACCGACCGCCAGCTCGCCACGGGGATCACCGCGCGGCTCCGTGTCTTCCGACGTCAGCCGCCGACCATCACGCAACTGCAGCGTGACTCGGGCGAACCGACGTGCCGGAAACTCGTCGTTGTGGACCTCGTCCTCGGTGATCACGACCCGGGTCGACAATGATCGAATGTCGTCATCCAGCAAGCCAGTGGTGATCTCCTCCGAGCCGAGCCGACCACGAACGAGGGCAGCGGCCACAGGAAACGGAAGGCTGTACTGCGCATGCTCCGTCGTTGCCGGGAGCGCAGTCGCCAGCCGGGCTGCCTCGTGGAAGGTGGCCACCTCGACCCGCTCCACATCGGAACCTGTGATGTCGTGCGTCCGTCGCAACGTCAACGCTGCCTCCACCGCCGGCTGGGCCCACCGGCAGACCGGATGGGGCTTGTAGTACTGATCGCCGATGATCCAGTGCGACCCGAGGTCGGACCAGAGGTGGTCCAGCGCCGGATCGTTGACGGTGACCGCCGGTGCCCCGGTGAAGCCGTCGGCGGCCAAGTACGCGGCGGACACTCCGGCCATCGCACCCCAACCGCTGCCGTCCTTCAGCATCGTCGGATGGTCGATCACCCGCATCATCTGACTGCGAGGGCCGTGGTATTCGGCGATGCCGAGTGCCTCGAACGTCCGCTCGTGATCCAGCCCGAGTACCCGGGCACCCAGGCCGGCACAGCCCACCGCTCCCCATGCGCCCGACGTGTGGTAGTCGCACGCGGACGCATGCAGCGCGATCCCAGCACGGGTGGCGAACTCGTAGCCGACCACGAGCGCGGCAACGAACGACTTCGTGTCCATCTCGCCCTCGGCCTGCGCAAGGGCCAGGAGCGCGGGCAGCTGGTGACATCCCGTGTGGCCCTTGGTGAGGTTGTGGCCGTCGTGCGCATCGATCGAGTCGATGGTCATACCGTTCGCAAGCGCGGCACCGGCAGGGCTCACGGGTCGGCCATCGAACAGCAGCGAAGCTGATCGGCCCCCGGCCGCAAAGTGTTCGACGACGTGCGATCGGATGATGGCCGAGAGATCGGTCGTCGTGCCGGCGGCCGCCACGCCGAGCAGGTCGAGCAACCACCGGTGCGCCGCGGCGACCGCTTCGGCGGGCAAGTCGTCGAACGACGTGTCGTGCAGAAATTCGAGAACAGCCGTCGGGGTGGTGGACGGCGTCGTCATCGTCAGCTCTCGGCCGCCGGAGGCCGGTAGAAGATCGCAAGAGTTGCGATTCCTGCGGCCCCGCCCAACAGGTCGGCGATCAACAGCCCGGTCCAGCCGTTCAGCGACTCGGCGATGCCGAAGGCATGGTCAAGCGAGTATTCGCCTGGGCCAAGCCAGGCGATGAAGATCGCCGTCGTCGCCACGATGAACGTGTACTCCCAGCCGTCCTTGACGATCATGAAGCCGTTGTTGCGGTGCACCGTCCAGCCCGCCACCACCATCACGCCAACCATGCCTGCGGCCGCGAACGGCGTGAGAAGCCCAAGCATGATCATCACGCCGGTTCCCATCTCGGTGATGGCCGCC
This sequence comes from Acidimicrobiales bacterium, assembly GCA_020628865.1. Classification (GTDB taxonomy): domain Bacteria; phylum Actinomycetota; class Acidimicrobiia; order Acidimicrobiales; family SHLQ01; genus SHLQ01. Next base: position 129,591 of record JAHDEJ010000004.1, on the reverse strand, counting down.
GCCCAGGCGTGCAGTTTGCCAGGCTTCATGCCCATCGAATCGAACCATCCTGCGGTTCCGGCGATCCCGCCCTTGACCTTGCCCCAGCCGTGCAGCGCAAAGACAAAGCCGAAGATCACTCGAAACACCAGCAATGCGGTGGAGAACTCAACTGCGGAGAGGTCGGCCATGGGGCCGAGTCTCGCAGCATCGACTTGAAGGATCCCAACCCGGAACTGCAACCGTTCGACATCGCGAACGGAATGCTCGAACGGTCAGCGGCCCGCCCGACGCGCTCACGATGTGGCAGTGAAGAGGGCAAGCGCAGCGATCTTGAACTGGGTGCTGTCCTCCACGATGTCCGTCGCGGTGGTCCCGACGTTCAGGTTTGGCACGAGGATCATGAGCACGCTTTCCCATGTCGCGTCTTCGTCGCCTGCGTCTCCGCTGTAGTGAAGCTCGACGACTGTCGCCTCGGGAAACAGCGCGGCAATCGTGTCCTGGTTCTCTGTCGTTCTGATCGGTGTGTTGATCGAGATGCGATCGGTCGCCGACAGCGCGTTCGTGGCCCCGAACTCCTCGATGACCGCAGCAACGACGGCCGACGTGCTGAGGTCCTGGGCCTGGTAGACGGGGTCACTCGCATCGAGAGGGCCATCGATCGACACCCGAAGTTCGTTGGTCCGGTCCGCGAGCCGGTTGGCCGGCATGGGCTGGAGCAGCGCGTTCCGAACGGATGACGCCATTTCGAAGAGCGGCCTCGGTTGTTCGATCTCACCCTCGACCGCGATCAATGACGCTGTGTTCACCCATCCATTCAGGTCGCGGGCATCGGCAGAAAGCACCTGCATCCATGTCGAACCGTCGGCCTCCTGTCCAGGTCCTGGAACGACAGCCAGATCCATGGAGAACGGCAAGATGGAACGCACCCGCTCGCCCGAGCTGCCAGGTTCGGAGAAGGCGACGAGTTCGCCGTCCTCCTCCGCGTTGGTGACCGCCATCGGCACCAGAGCCTCGGTGACAAACTCGGCCGTGTACTGCTCCCACCGATCGATGGTTTCCGCCGTGCGAAGCGGCACGATGTTCGCATTCATCATCTCAGCGACATCGTCCGCGTGATTGGCAATCAGCCAGTCCGACCACGTCCAGTAGACGTGGACCACGTCAGCACCGGGGCTTCGAACCGGTAGTGCGACGAAGCTGTGATCGATCCTTGTGATGAGCCCATCACCCACTTCGAAGCGCATGACGATGTCCGTGTACTGCCCGTCGCCGGTCGATCGACTTACGTCGTTCTCCCAGCCGAAGGTGCACGTCACTCGGCCGGGTTCTGTGGCCTCGCATTGGACGTCGCCGAATTCGACGCCGGTCACCCGCTCGAAGTCGGCATTGGCAACAAAGTCGATCTCATCGACGGACAAGAAGTCGGTCTCGCCTTCCTCGCCAACGAGCTGCCTGTCGAAGATCTGCGCATCCGGCGCGATCAGTGCTCCGGCCGCTTCGCCGTCATAGATGGAGCGTGCGCCCAGGAAGTCGAAGGCGACCTGCACGGCAGCCGCGTCGCCGGTGGCTTCCGCCGGTACCTCCGTGGTCGACACGACGAGCGTCGTGGTCGGCGCAGGCACCGTCGTGGTGACATCGGTGTCTGTCACGTCGAGTGAGTTCGAATCGCCGCCGGCGAACAGCATGAAGCTGAGTCCGGCGAGAAGAACGACCGCTGCCGCCACGGCTGCGAGCAGCTTTGCGTTCACGGGTCGGTCGTCTCTGATGTCTGGCTGCAACATGGTGATCTCCATCTGTGGTTGGTCCGCCTGATCCGCGATCCGGGCTTGGATTGCGTCCCACGCTGTGATTGGTGATGGAGTTGCTCGTTCTGCGACGTGCTCGAGGTCTACGCGGAGCCGATCATCGAATTTCGTCATGCGTTGAGCTCCCTTCGAAGAGTCGCCAGCCCGCGCTTGATGTGTGATCGAACCGTTGCCCCGGGCATGTCCATGATCTGTGCGATCTCGGATGCCCGGTATTGGCCGTAATACCGGAGTACAACGGCCACCCGCTGGTCCTCCGGCAACTCAGAGAGAACGTCCCAGAGCTCGCCGGCGCCACCAGGCAGGTCGTCCGGTGGTTCCGGTGGGTGTTGCTGCATCACTCGCCGCCGTCGAAGAAGCGACCGGCAACGGCTCACGACGCAGGTCCTCAGGTACGCCCCTGGCTCGCGAATCTCACCCAGGCGGCGATGCACCTCGGCGAAGCTGTCCTGCACGAGCTCCTCGGCCTCCGCGTTGTTTCCGACGAGCGTGTACGCCAGCCGGACCATCGGTGCGTATTCCGCTCGGAACAGCGCGTCGAGCGTGCTGGTACCCCTTCTGCGAAGCTGGTTTCTCAGCACGTTCTCCATCATTGCCTACGGCGCAGAGATGACGTGTTGTGTTGCAGATCTCCGGAGCTTTCCTTGCCGGCCGCCGAAATTCGGGCCCTTCGCTGCCTTCGGGTGGGGGTCGCCGCGGTCTCTACACTCTGGCGATGGATGAGTTGATCTACCGATCCGCCGTCGACCTGGCTGCGGCGATCCGCAACCGCGAGTTGACGTCCGTCGATGTGGTCACCGCGTTCCTCGATCGGATCGATGCAGTCAACGGCGACGTCAACGCGATCATCCTGCGACGTGACCGCGCCGACGTCCTGGCTGACGCCGCAGCCGCCGACGCCATGGAGCCGGTCGGTCCGCTGCACGGCCTGCCGATCGCCGTGAAGGATCTGGAGGACGTGGCCGGTCTCCCGACCCGCGCCGGTTCGCTCACGACGAGCGACCGACCGGTGGAGCACGACGGCCACGTGGCGGCGAAGCTGCGGGCCGCGGGTGCGATCATCGTGGGCAAGACCAACACGCCGGAGTTCGGTACCGGCTCCCACACGTTCAACGAGGTCTTCGGCGTGACTCGCAACCCGTGGGACCTCGGGCGCACTGCCGGTGGCAGCAGCGGCGGAGCGGCGGCGGCACTGGCCGCCCACATGTTGCCGATCGCCGACGGGAGCGACCTGGGCGGATCGCTCCGCAACCCCGCGCACATGTGCAACGTGGTCGGGCTGCGACCGAGCGTCGGGCGGGTCGCCGTTCCCGACGCTCTGACCACGCATCTTCGACTCGGTGTGAGCGGGCCGATGGGGCGCACGGTTGCCGACACGGCGCTGCTGATGACGGCGCTCGCCGGACCGGATCCCCGAGACCCACGCTCGCTACCGGAGCCGGGCGCTGCGTTCGCACCGCCGCTACCGACCACGACCGACGCCTCCGTCGCCTGGGGTGGCACGCTCGGCGGCCTGTTCGAGTGCGATCCGGAGCTCCTGGCGATCTGTCGCACGGCGGCACAGACCGTGACGGCAGCCGGCGGCACGTTTGCCGAGGACCACCCCGAGATGGAGCACGCCGAGCTCGTCTTCCGGGTGCTGCGGGGCATGGGGTACGCGGGTGCCGGGTGGCAGATTCCGGAGGAACAGCATGATCTGATCAAGGCGACCGTCCGCGAGAACATCGCCTATGGCCAGACGCTGACGTTGCCCGACGTGTTGGCGGCCGAGGCCCACAAGGCGGAGCTGCATCGGCGCATGACGGCGTTCTTTGACCGGTACGACGTTCTGGCACTGCCGGTGGCTGCCGTTGCCGCGTTCCCGGTGGAGACCGAGTATCCGACCCACGTGAACGGCGTGGAGATGCGGGACTATCTCGGGTGGATGATGGCCGTCTGCATGATTACACCGACCGACTGCCCGGCCATCTCGATTCCCGCGGGCTTCACCGGCGACGGGCGACCCGTCGGCCTCCAGCTCGTCGCCCGGCGCGGTCACGAACGCCAGTTGCTCGAGATTGCGTCGGCGATGGAGGCGGCCAACCCGCAGCACCATCTGCGGGCACCCCTGTAGTCGGCTCAGCGCGAGACGATCAACGCCGCCCCGGTGCCGGACCCGCCGGTGGCGACGGCGATGCCGCGTGCGCCGTCGATCCGAATGAGCTCGTGCGTGAGCGCCGTGGCGAGAATCGCCCCGGTGGCGCCCATCGGGTGCCCCATGGCGAGGTGTCCACCGTTCGGGTTCACCTTGTCGGCAGCGACCCGATGCGTGCGGTGGAAGCGCGCGGGTACGGCGGCGAACGACTCCATGAACTCGATGACGTCCATCTCGTCGAGCGAGGCGTTGCACCGCTCGAGCACCGACCGCATCGCCCGCTCCCCTGCATCGAGCTGCACGACCGCATCACCACCCGCCTCGGCAACGGCGTCGATGTGCGCCAGCGGCGTCAGGCCGAATCGTTCGCCCGCAGCAGCCGAGCCGAGCAGGAGGAGCGACGCGCCGTCGGCAATCGGCGGGCAGTGCGCGATGGTGTGCCGATGGTCGATGGGTTCGGCTGAACCGGAGAGCACTTCGTCGTACTGCGCTCGACCCATCGCCTCGAACACCGGGTCGAGCGACTCCAGCTTCTCGGCGGTGAAGCCGGCCTTCACGGTCTCATCGCGATCGACGACGGTGCCGTCGGGCGTGGTGATGGGCACGACCTGCCGGTCGTAGCGACCGGCGTCCCAGGCCTCGGCAGCACGCCGATGCGACTCGAGCGCAAGACGATCGAGCTCGGCGCGCTCGATGCCGTCGGCGACGGCGAGATGGTCGGCGGACACACCGACCGGCGCCCATCGGAACTTCGCAGCGACCTCGGGGTCGGTGTAGAGGCTGGCGTCGTCGGCGAGAAAGGCAACCTGCGACATCATCTCGACACCGCCGGCGAGGACAAGCTCGGCCTGACCGGATGCGATGGCGCCGACACCGGACGCGATTGCGGTGATGCCACCGACGCAATAGTTGTTGATGGTTCGAGTGGCGCAAGCGTCAGGAAGGCCCCCTTCCAACTTCGCCACCAGCGCCAGGTTTCCTCCCTGCGCGCCGACCTGACCGACACAGCTGAGGTGCAGGCCGTCGGCTGCATCGACAGCGTCGGAGGAGGTGCGATCCCGCAGTGCGTCGACCAGCTGTCCCACGAGCTCGTGTGGCCGGACCGTGGCCAGGGCACCGCCGGGCCGACCCTTCGTCCGCGGCGAGCGAACCGCGTCGAAGATGTGGACCCCGGTCATGGTCGGTTCAGGCCGACTCGACGACGAAGCACGCCGTCGTCGCCATCGAACCGCCGATGTTCAGGGTGGCGGCACGCCGGGCACCGTCGACCTGATAGTCGCCGGCGGTGCCCGACACCTGCTTGGTGGCGTCGAGCAGCATGCGGGCGCCGGTGGCGCCGACTGGGTGACCGCCGCCGATCAGGCCGCCGCTGGGGTTCATCGGGATGCGGCCGTCGCGTTCGAGCGAGCCGTCTTCGACAGCCTTCCAGCTCTCGCCCGGCGCCGTGATGCCGAAGTGGTCGATGGCCAAATACTCCGACGGCGTCATGCAGTCGTGCGTTTCGATCGCATCGAGACCGTCGACGTCAGCCACGCCGGCCCGGCCCAACGCATCGGTGATTGCGTCGCGCACATGGGGCATCACATACGTCTCGCCGTCGTAGCGGTCGAACTTGGATTGCAGGCCGAGGCCCACGGTGCGGTGCCCCCAGCCGGCGATCGTGGACCGCCCGGTGCGGCCGCGCTCGGCCAACCAACGATCCGACACGAGAATGATCGCCGCGGCACCGTCGGTGATCTGGGTGACGTCGTTGCGGCGAAGCCGGCCGGTGATGATCGGGTTGACCCGATCGTCGGCGCTGCACGTGTCGGAGCTCAGCTCCCATCCCCGGGTCTGGGCGTTCGGGTTGTCTTTCGCGTTGCGCAGATTCAGTTCGCCGATGGCGCGGAGGTGCACGTCGTCGATGCCGAAGCGGGCGTCGTACTCGTCGGCGATCCGGTCGAAGGTCTCCGGCCAGATGAAGGTGACGCCCTCGGTGTCGTGGCCGATCCAGGCGGCAGCTTCCTGCACGGCCGCCGCCTCGGCACCGGGCATCGTCTTCTCCTGCTCGACGCCGAGCACGAGAACGCAGTCGTAGCGACCACTCTCGATCTCGGCCATCGCCGAGAGCGTCGCCATGGACGACGAGGCGCAGGCAGCTTCATGACGCATGGACGGTACGCCCCAGAGTTCGGGGAGCACGGTGGCGGGCATGGCACCGAGATGGCCCTGGCCCGTGTAGAGCTGGCCGAAGGCGTTGCCCACATGGATGGACTCGATGTCACCGAGGTCGATCGACGCATCGGCGGCGGCTGCCGTGACCGTCTCTTCGACAAGGGACTCCACGCCACCACCGGATTTGGCGAGGTTGTTGGCGAAGTCGGTCTGGTGGCCGCCAAGGATGCGGACAGCGCTGGTGCTCATGGCTTCAGGTCCTGTCTGTTCGGGTCGGGTTCTCGATCTGTTCGGTCAACCGTGCTCGCAATTCGGGCTTCACGACCTTGCCGACGGGGTTGCGTGGCAACGGGTCGATCAGCTCGACGAGCTCGGGGTGTTTGTAGCTGGCGACTCCCAGCGTGCGCAGGTGTGCGGTGAGGTCGTCAACCGTTGGCGACGCGGACTCGGCCGGAACGACGAAGACGCCGACCCGCTCGCCGAGGTCCGGGTCGGGGTAGCCGACGACGGCGCATTCGGTGACGGCGTCGTGGGTGGACAGCAACGCTTCCACCTCGGCGGCGGACACGTTCATGCCGCCGCGGATGATGATGTCCTTCGCTCGATCGATGAACCGCAGGAGCCGGTCGCCGTCGACCGACGCGCCGTACTCGAAGACGTCTCCGGTCCGGTACCAGCCGTCGGCGTCGAACTCGGAACCGTCGGAACCGAGGTAGCCGGTGAAGACGTTGGGCCCGCGGAATCGCAGCTCGCCTGGTTGACCGGTCGTATCGATCTCCTCGTCGGAGTCGAGGTCCACGAGACGCACGGCGACGCCGTCACGTTGGGGCATGGGGAAGTAGCGAGCACGCTCCTCGGGATTCGGGACGGTGGCCTTCGTCGACAGGAGCGATGCTCCTTCGTTCGAGCCGAAGGCGTTCACGATCTCGATGCCGCGCTCATCCCAACCGGCCACCATCCAGGGATCCAACGGCGCCGAGCCGGACGTGATCGCCCGGATGCTGCTCATGTCCACGCCCTCGAGGAGCGCATCGTTGCGGAGCAGCATGTTGAGCAATGGCGGCGGTGCAACGGTGTAGGTGATCGCGTGCGATCCGAGCTGACCGAGGAAGACCGGTAGGTCGATCGGGTGGTGCAGCACGAGCATCGACCCGGTCTCGAGCCAGGGAACGAGCATGCCGCCGATGCCACCCATGTTCACGAGCGGGAACGGACAGAGGATTCGTTCGTCCGGACCAAGGCCGAGCTCATCCACCTGGAAGCCCGATGTTGCCTGCCACATGGCGTGCGTGCGCGGCACCCCTTTCGGCGTGCCCGTCGTGCCGGAGGTCCAACAGACCGTTGCGACGTCGGTCGATTTCGCCGCATGCGCGACCGGGCTGACTCCCTCATCGGCAATCGTGACGTGACCGTCGCTCGTCTCGTCGCCGAGGAGCAACTGCCGGGCGGCGTGTTCCGCACAGATCTGCGCAGTGACGTTGACCCAGTCGGGCCGATCGTCGCGAGGTGACGTCACGAACGCTCGGACGTTCGCGGCACCGAACCCGTGGCGCAGCTCATACTCGCGGTGCTGCACAGGAAACGGCACGGCGACGGCGCCGATACGAATGCAGGCGAGGATGACGAGCGGGAGTTCGACCACGTTCGGCAGTTGCATGGCGACCGCATCGCCCACGCCGACACCGTTGGCCTGCAATCCGGCGGCCAGCGAATTGACGGACCGATCGACCTCCCGCCAGGTGAGAGACCGTGCGTCGCCGGTCGAGAACGTGGATCGGTTGGGCGCATCGACCAGCGCCGGTTCGTCAGGCCGAGCGGCGATCGCCGCCGACAGCCAACTGTCGAGTCCGGTCATGATCGATGCTCCTTGCGGGGCTCGAGGCTGGCGACGAGGGCGCGGCCGAGGTGTGTGCGCACGTGCGCCGCTTCGGGCCGCAACGCATGTGGGTTGTTGAGCCCCTGCGAAAGGACGAGAAACGCTTCGGCGAGCTGGTCCGGATCCTCCGTCCGAATCAGCCCGAGCGACTGACCGCCGGCGACGAATCCGACCAGTTGGTGGAGCGCGACGCGCTCGGCCTCTCGGTAGGCGTGGCGGATGCCCCGGTGGAAGGGAAGGCGAGCAAGGGCGGCCCGGAAGACGAGGCTCTCATCTCGGAAGAACGCGACCTGGCGGTTCACCCAGGCATCGATGGTGTGGTCGAGTCCGTTGCGTTGAAGCGCCTCGACGGTGAGGGTCTGCTCGGGAACGGTCGCAAGTTCGACGAGGACCAGTTCGAATGCGGAGGCGAGTGCGTCGTCCTTCGTGGCGAAGTGCCCGTAGAAGGTGGCGGGTGAGCACGCGGCCCGTTCCGCGACGGTGTCGGCGGTGAAGGCGCCGGTTTGCCGAAGCTCCTCGCGCACGCCCGCTACGAGGGCGGCGCGCGTGCGGCGGCTGCGTTCGGTGCGTGCCGTTCCGGTTCGTGCGGAGCCGAGCAGGTCGTCGACCGACGTGCGAGGGCCGTCGTGGCGGTCGATCGGGTCGCCGGGCGGGGCGGTGTCCGTCGCAGTCGTCGACAGATCGACCTGCATGTTTGTAGAGTAGCACTTGCAAATGTTGCCGAGCGCAACGCACGAGACCCGGGAGGCCAAATGCAGGTCCAGATCCTCGGCACGGCGGACTCCGCCCTTCCGCCGGACGACGATCATCCCTACCGCACGGGCGTCTGGCGCCCGCAGGTCAACGAGTACGACGCATGGGACCTCGACGTGGTCGAAGGCGAGATCCCGTCCGATCTCAACGGCGTCTACCTTCGAAACACGGAGACGGCCCTCTTCGAACCCATCAAGCGGTACCACCCGTTCGACGGCGATGCGCTCATGCACGCCATGTCGTTCGAATCCGGAACCGCCCGCTACACGAGCCGGTTCGTGCGAACCGACGGTTTCCTCGCCGAGCAGGAAGCAGCCCGCAGCCTGTGGGCGGGCATCACCGAACACCCCTCGAACGCAATCGCCGAGCAGGGGTCCGGCGCCCGCACGATGATGAAGGACAACGGCAGCACCGACGTGATCGTTCATCGTGGGCAGGCGTTGGCCAGCTTCTACCAATGCGGTGAGTTCTGGGCCATGGACCCCCGATCCCTCGACCCCCAGGGACGCACCGACTGGACCGGGCCGGCCGTTCGGCCGGAGTGGGGCCGGGGATTCCCGAGCGAAGGGATCTCTGCCCACCCGAAGATCGACGAGCACACGGGCGACCTCCTCTTCTTCAACTACTCGGCAGAGGCCCCCCACATGCACTACGGCGTCGTCGACGCCTCCGGCGAGCTCGTGACCTACGAGGACATTCCGCTCCCCGGCCCACGCCTCCCCCACGACATGGCGTTCACCGAGAACTGGTCGATCCTCAACGACCTGCCGCTTTATTGGGAGCCGCAGGCGCTCGCCGACGGCTACTACTCCAACACCTTCAACCGCGACCTGCCGAGCCGCTTCGCACTCATCCCGCGCCATGGCACCACGGCCGACATTCGCTGGTTCGAGGCCGACCCCACATTCGTTCTGCACTGGACCAACGCCTACGAGGACGGCGACGAAGTCGTACTCGACGGCTTCTTCCAACACAACCCGACCGCCCGTGGGGCAGATCGGTTCGCTGGCCAGCACAAGGGCTTCGAAACACTCGACATGAACGTGCTCGAGGCTCGCCCGCATCGGTGGCGGTTCAACCTGGCCACCGGGGAATGCCGGGAGGAGTCACTGTCGGACCGGTGTCTCGAGTTTCCGATGATCAACGGCCGCCACGCCGGTCGACGCCACCGCTACTCCTACGAGGCGCGATGCACCCATGGCCTCTTCGCCTTCGATGCGCTGGTCAAACGTGACGTGGATGCCGGAACCGAGGAACTCGTCGAGTTTGCCGAAGGCACATTCGTCTCAGAGACGGTCATGGCACCGCGCGCCGGGTCCACGGCCGAAGACGACGGCTACCTCGTCACGTTCACGAGCGACCTCGTCAACGACGTCTCGGAGTGCGTCGTCCTCGATGCTGCAGCACCGGCCGATGGCCCCGTCGCCCGGATCCGGCTGCCCGAACGAATCTCGAGCGGCACGCATTCCACCTGGGCTCCACTCGAAGACCTCGAGACGCACGCATGACGCTGCGGGTCGGCTGCGCAACACCAACCGACTTCTGGACGGCGAGCTTCGACGACAAGCAGGCCATGATGCGTCGGCTCGCCGACGGCGGCGTCGACCAGGTCTTCATTGCCGACCATGTCTCCTTTCGGGACGGGTCCGGCACCGACGGCGTCGTGGAGATCGCCGCGCTGTCGCAGACCCACCCGACAATGCACGTGATGATCAGCGTGTACCTGCTGGCGCTGCGTCACCCGCTGCCGGTCGCCCGCCAGCTCGCCACGTTGAACACGATCGCTCCCGGCCGCATCCTGCTGGGCGTCGGCGTCGGTGGCGAGGACCGTCACGAGATCGAGGTGTGCGGCGTCGATCCGAAAACCCGGGGTCGCCGAACCGACGAGTCGTTGACGCTGCTTCGCCAACTGGCCACCGGCGCTCCGGTGACGAGCATCGGCGAGTTCTTCCAGGTGGACGAGGCCCAGATCCGGCCGGCCATCGACCCACCGATCCCGATCCTCATCGGCGGCCGCTCCGATGCGGCACTGGCCCGGACCGCCAGAATCGGCGACGGGTGGATCGCCGCGTGGTGCTCGGTTCGCCGGTTCACCGAAGCGCTCGCCATGGTCGACGAAATGGCGGCGACGGCGGGTCGGATCGATGTTCCCTGGGTCCACGGCTACCAACCATGGGTGGGCGTGGCCGATACTCCCGCCCGGGCTCGAGAGCTCGTGGCCGCCGAGATGGAGGCCTTCTACAAGGTGCCGTTCGAAGCGTTCGAGAAGTACACGCCCTACGGCACCGCGCAGGACGTGGCCGACGCGATGCGCCCATATGCCGAGGCCGGCGCGTCGATCATCAACATGAAGGTCGTTGCGGAAGACGTTGCCGCCTCGGTGGAGGCCGCAGGCGACATCGCCACCGCCCTGAAGTCCTGACCGTTCGCTGCCGATGGAAAGACGACGCATCGGCGTCGCCCGGCGGACCACGGACAAGGATGGCGGTATGAACGACCAGGAACTGCTCGAGGCGGTGGAGAAGGACGAGTTCAACGCGTTCGTTCACGTCGATCACGACGGCTTCGCTGCGGCCAAGGCCGCATCGGCCGACCGTTCCCAGGCTGGCGAGCTGAGGAGCCCGATCGATGGCTTGACCGTTGCGGTGAAGGACAACATGGACGTCGCCGGCCTTCCGACCGGAAACGGCTCGTCGCTCTTCGACGACGCACCGGCCGCTACAGCGGATGCTCGTGCGGTTGGGCGCCTGCGCGCTGCCGGGGTGGCCATCCTCGGAAAGACCCACATGACGGAACTTGCCTGTGGCACGAGCGGCCTGAACCCCCATCTCGGGGATGCCCACAATCCGCACAATCCCGGGCATCACCCGGGAGGCTCCTCCTCCGGCTCGGCGATCGCGGTCGCCGCCGGCCTTGCCCCGCTCGCGCTGGGCTCCGACACCGGCGGTTCGATTCGGGTTCCCGCCGCAGCGTGCGGCGTGGTCGGCCTGAAACCATCCTTCGGTCGCGTGTCGAATGTCGGGATGAGCGTGTGTGCCCGAAACCTCGACCATCTCGGTCCGATCGCCTCGTCCGTACCCCTCGCTGCCCAGGCGCTTGTGCACATCCAAAACCCGGGCTGGCCGGATACCTCGGTGGACCCGACGTTCACGCCCGAACTGAAGGTGGCCGTGCTCACCGGCGACTTCCTCGAGCACTGCGATGCGGATGTCGTGCGCGCATTCGAGGAAGGCGTGCGACTCGTCGAGCAGCTGTGCTACTCGGTCACCGAGGTGGATCTCGGCATCGACCTGGCGGCGGCTGATGAACACACCAACGTGCTCGGACGCGACCTGTTCGACATCTACGGCGACAAAATCGCAGCGGCGCCGGACGGAGCGCTCGGGGCGGAATTCTCGACCTGGCTCGACTTCTACCAAGGCGTGAGCGACGACGACTACGCCGCCGCCCTCGCCGAGCAACGCCGCATCATGGCGGTCGTGGCCGAACAGCAGAAGACGGTCGACGTCCTGCTCTGCCCGACCCTGCGGGGTGGAGCCAGCCGACTCGCCACCGTCGCCGACGAGCCGCGGGATCGCAGGACCGGCAACGTTGCGCTCTTCAACCTGACCGGCCAGCCATCCCTCACCGTCCCATTCGGCACGGCCGCCAACGGCATGCCGCTCGGCATGCTCTTCACCGGTCGATCCGGCGAAGACGAGCTCGTACTCACGCTCGGCACGGCGTTCGAAGCGGCCCAACGCTCCATCTGACCGTTGTCTCTCTTCCCGCCGACGCCGCCACCTCGCCCACGCAAGCCAACGGGGGTGGGTGCGTCGCCAAGCCAATCTCCCACGCTCCCACCGCCACCGGCATGGCCCCCACCATCGCTGCCGCCGCCACCGTCGCGATTTCCACCGCCACTGCCTGTCCCCAACGCTGATGGACCGGAATACCCGACCGGCGAACAGGCGAGACACGTGTTCAACACGACGATCGTGCTCGCAACACGCTCCGCCAAGCCTGCGGCATCCCTCGCCATCGCACTCGGACTCACCGTCTTCCTCATCGGGGTCGTTGAGGAAGCAATCAACCGAGTCGGCACCGCCCCCGCTGCGGGTGCCAGCTTCGGCAGGACAGCGGAACGACTCGACGTGTTCGACCAGACGAACCCGCTCGATCTCATCGATTTCAGAATGGCCGTCAGCCTCGTCGTGCTCTTCGCGATCTACGGATTCTTTGAGATCGCATGGATCCGGCTGTTTCACGCGGAGCGAACTGGTGCACCGATCAGTGCCCACGAGGCCGTCCGCGGTGCGTTTACTCGAATCGGCCAGCTCGTGGCCGTGCACGCGGCGCTTTGGGTCATCGCAGCCGGCACTGCCGCGGCCATCATCCTTCTTGCTCTCGAAGAACCGTTGTCAGCGCTGCTGACCGTGCCCATTGCCGTCGGGCTGGCCGCCACCGCGGCACCGTACGTGGCGGCCATCCTGGCAGCGGTGGCACTGACTCCATCGGGCCGGTACGTCCTGCCGGCTGCTCGACAGGCGGTGGCGGGCAAATGGGAATTCGGCCTTCGCGCCGTCGTGATCGCCGTCCTCCCGGGCAGCGTGGTGGCAACCGCGCTGATGCCACTGGATCAGGTTGCACTCCCGATCATCGGCCCGCTGCTCGGATCGATGGCAGCGGCGGCGAGCGCAGCGATTCAGGCAGCGTCGCTGGCGGCCGTCTACCACGCACTCGGTGGATGGGCTGCGGACGTGGCGCCCGAATAGGGTGTGTGGCGGCACAGCGTTCGAGTTGGCGGGGAATGGACATCAAATGATCGACCCGGAAATGATCGAGGCCGCTGCCGTCCGGATCGAGCCACATGTGCTTCGCACGCCGCTTCTCGAGTCGGCGCCGCTCTCGGAACGACACGGTGCGGAGATCGCGATCAAGTGCGAGCACCTGCAACGGACCGGAAGCTTCAAGGTTCGTGGTTCGGCGAACGTCGTGCACTCACTCGACGATCGGACCGCCGCCGGAGGCGTGGTCACCGCCTCGTCGGGCAATCACGGGATCGGCGTGGCCACCGCAGCGGCGAGTCGGGGCATCGAAGCGACGATCTTTCTGCCGCGAACCGCTTCGCCGTCCAAGGTCGACCAGATTCGACGACTTGGCGCCGAGATCACGTTCGTCGACGACACCGACTCGAACGCCGCAGAAGTGGCCGCACGGCAGCACAGCGAGGCGACCGGCATCACGTATGTGTCGCCGTACAACGATCCGGCGATCGTCGCCGGCCAGGGCACGGCGGGCAAGGAACTGCTCGAGGACGGGCCGCTACCCGACGCATTGATCGTGGCGGTCGGCGGTGGCGGGCTGATCAGTGGCATCGCCACATGGGTCAAGGCCCAGTCCCCGACCACTCGCGTGATCGGTGCGTCCGCCGCGAACGATCGGGCCATGGCCGCATCGATCGTCGCCGACGCCATCATCACCCCAGAGTTCCTCCCCACGTTCTCCGACGGCACGGCCGGCGGGCTCGAGGACGACACCATCACGTTCGACATCTGCCGGAACCTCGTGGACGAATGGATCGACGTGAGCGAACAGGACATCGCCCGGGCGGTTCGCAACATGGTCGATGATCACCACCAGCTCGTCGAAGGGGCTGCGGGCGTCGCGCTCGCCGCAACCACGAGCTACGCCGCTCATCATCCCGGCTCCCGGTTGGTGGCCGTGAGTTGCGGCGCGAACGTTTCCGCAGAGGGTCTGCAGGCGATGCTCGAGGCGGCCGGCGGCGACTGACCGTTCCATACTGAGCGGATGCAGGTACTCGACCAGGCCACCATCCGCTCACGGGTTTCGCTCGCCGGCGCCCGCGAGGCGGTTCGCGCCGCGTTCTGCGCGTTGTCGGACGGCAACGTGGTCGCCCCGGACGAGCTCGCCATGACGCTCGCTCACGGCGGCGAACTCCACGTGAAAGGCGCCCACCTCGGCGGTGGCCATCTCGCGTTCAAGGCGGCCACCGGCGCATTTCCCGCCGGCGGGAACTCCGGCTTCACGGCCGTGCTCGATGCGCACTCTGGCGCACCGGTCGCCATTCTCGACGACGGTGGGTGGCTCACCGAGATTCGTACCGCGGCCGCTTCGGCAGTCAGTGCACGGGCGCTCGCCCGGCCCGACTCGACGCGGCTCGCCATCCTCGGCGGCGGAATCCAGGCCGCCTATCAGGTCGCGGCGCTACGCGAAGCGTTCGACCTCGACCAGGTGACGGTCTGGAGCCGGTCCCCCGAAACCGCAGCGCGCTTCGCTGCCGAAAACGCGGCGACCGCAGCGGGATCGCCCGACGAAGCAGTGGCCGATGCCGACATCGTCATCTGCTGCACGCCATCGCGCGACCCGCTCCTGACGCGCTCCATGCTGGCACCGGGAACCCACGTGATCGCGATGGGATCGGACATGAAAGGCAAGCGTGAGCTTGCCGAGGACGTGGTCCTCGGGTGCGACCGGTTCGTGGCCGACCAGATCTCCATCACCTCCCGCGTCGGTGAGCTCGCCCACGTTCCGAGCGCGCACGATCGCACCGTGGAACTCGGCGACATCCTCACCGGCCGGGCGAGTGGCCGATCCGACGCCAACCAGCTGACGGTGTCCGATCACTGCGGCCTCGGAATTCAGGACGCCGCCATGGCGCAGCTGGTGATGGAGGCCGAACCGCTCAGCCCATGAGTGAGGGAAGCTGCTCGCCGATCGCCTCGGGGGTGTCGCCGGTGCCCCACCGGGCGACCACGTTGCCGTCGCCATCGACGAGGAACTTCTCGAAGTTCCATCCGATGTCCCCGGGCTGGGCCGCCTTGAGCATCGTGTAGAGCTCGGCCTCGGCGTCGCCGTTCACATCGATCTTCGCGAACATCGGAAAGTTGACGTCATAGTTCGAGGTGGCGAACTCGAGGATCTCCGCATTCGTTCCGGGCTCCTGCCCGCCGAACTGGTTGCACGGAAACCCGAGGACGGTGAGTCCGTCGACATCGTTGTGGAGGGTACGCAGACCTGCGTACTGCGGCGTGGCGCCTCAACGACTCGCGACGTTGACGATCAGGCAGTGCTGCCCGGCATAGGAGGAGAAGTCGATCGATTCACCGGTGATCGACTCCATCGTGAGTTCGTGGAAGTTCATGGGGCGAGCGTAGCTCGGCGCCTCCTCTCGCTTGGTTCCCCGCGAAGAAATCGTGGCATTTGGCGCCAGGTGGCCAGACCACGCACCGAGTTGCACGGGACGATGGCATGGCACGTCGCGGTGGGCGACGGCGGGAAGGAATCAAATGACCGACATGCGAACCGCACTCGTGGGCTGGAAGAAAGGGATGACCAGCATGGCCCACACCTTCGTGGTCGAACTCGAGGGGGCGTCGGCGCACTTCACCAGGGTTGGGCCGGGCGGAGCGCACTGGAGTCCGGACTACCTGGCGCTCGGGATGGCAGCCAATGGGATGAACCCGAACAACCCGTATGAGCGACGGTTCGTTGCACCGCTCGACGTCACCACCGTGGCCGGATCGGGGTTGGGGGCGATCGCCGGCGACAAGATCCTCGAGAAGTTCCGCCAGGAGATCGGCACGAATCTGGAGATCTACGACGCGCAGGGCCGGCAGGCGATTCAGCACAAGGCGAACATGACGGTTCCCGCACACGAGCTCGCCTCCGCAACGCTGGTCGACAAGCTCCCGGGCGGCGCACCGCCCGCGCTGCGAGTGCTCGATGGTCCGCACGCAGAAACGAAGATCGGCGGGAAGCGCTACTTCCTCTTCCAGCTCCCGAACACGCCGTCGCT
Organism: Acidimicrobiales bacterium; assembly: GCA_020628865.1. Classification (GTDB taxonomy): domain Bacteria; phylum Actinomycetota; class Acidimicrobiia; order Acidimicrobiales; family SHLQ01; genus SHLQ01. The sequence continues at coordinate 113,089 of JAHDEJ010000004.1, read as the reverse complement.
TTCCGATCTTATCGGCGCAGCCGCCGGCTGATCGGGCTCAGGGATCGCCATCGCCGATCTGTTCCTTGCGGCGGGCGACGTAGTCGTCGAGTTGGTCGCGGATGGCGTCGTCCATCGGCGGTTCGGCGTAGTCGTCCAGGGCGGTCTGCCAGAGTGCGGTCGCTCGCTCGGTCGCATTCTTGGCGCCGGATTCCACCCAGGCACCGTGGTTCTGCCAGTCGGACAGCATGGGCGAGTAGAACGCGTTCTCGTATCGGGCGAGCGTGTGTTCATCGCCGAAGAAGTGGCCTCCCGTCGGCACCCGCTGCATCGCGTCGAAGGCGAGCTCGTCCTGGCTCAGATCGATCGGCGTCAAGAACTCCATCATGTGCTGGAGCATCTCCACATCGAGGATGAACTTCTCGTAGCTGGCCTGGAGCCCACCTTCCATCCATCCGGCGGCGTGGTAGATCAGGTTGGTGCCACCGAGCACACATCCCCAGAGCGACATCTGCGTTTCGTATGCCGCCTGCGCGTCGACCGTATTCGATGCACTCGAGTTGGACGACCGGTACGGCAGCCCGTAGCGCCGGGCGAGCTGACCGCTGGCCACATTCGCCTTCGCGTGTTCGGGCGTGCCGAAGGCGGGCGCGCCCGAACGCATGTCGACATTGCTCGTGAAGGACCCGTAGACCACGGGTGCACCGGGGTTCGTCAGTTGCGTGAGGGCGATGCCGAACAGCGCCTCCGCGTTCTGCTGGACGAGGCCGGCGCCGAGTGTCACCGGGGTCATCGCTCCCATCAGCGTGAATGGCGTGACCGAAACGGCCTGGCCGTGCTCGGCCATCGTCATCAGGCCGTTGGCCATCTCCTCGTCGAACCGTCGAGGCGAGTTCACGTTGATCACGGTGATGACGCCGGGCGAGTCCTTCATCTGTTCGACGGTCATGCCCCGACTGATGGCCATCATCTCGATGCCATCGAGCGCTCGGCCGCGCCCGATGGCCAAACAGTGAAAGCTCAGGTCCGAGAGGGTGAGGTTGGCGCGGTAGGTGTCGAGATGCCGGTTGTTGGCCGGAAGTTCCATCGGCGCGGCGACCTGGTTGCCGATGATGTGGACGGCGTTGAAGTAGTGGGCCAGCCGAATGAACTGCTCGTAGTCGTCCATGTTCGATGGCCGGCGACCGTTGATCTCGTCGTGCACGGCCGGTGGTCCGGCGACGAGACCGAAGACGAGGTTGTTGCCCCCGAGGGTGATGACCTTGTCCGGGTTTCGGGCGCTCAGCGTGAATTCGCTCGGTGCCGTGCGAAGGGCCTCTTCGATGACCTCCCGTCCGACTCGAACGACCTCGCCGTCCACAGTCGCTCCGGCGTCGGCAAACAGCTTGCGGGCGTCCTCGCTCCACAGCTCGATGCCCAGTTCCTCGAGCACACGCAGCGATGCTTCGTGGATGCGTTCCACCCCTTCGCGATCGAGGATCGGGAGCGTGCCATGGGGGTTCTTGACCTGTCGCCAGGGCAGCTGGCGGATCCGGGGCTCCGTCGCCGTCGATCGAGCTCGTCCTCGTCTGGCCATCACGTCTCCAATCGACGGGTGATCTCTGCGCCGGCTGTTGCAACCGCGGCCGCAACGGATTGCACGTTTCCCTTTCCGGGGAATCGGTAGGTCGGGCCGTAGCCCAGGACGGCGGCGACGGCGATGCCATCCGCATCGAGAATCGGAGCCGCCACACTCGACAGCCCCTCGACGTACGTGCCGTGACTCCAGCTCACACCGGTACGCCGGGCCTTCTGAATCTCCTTGCGCACCGAGGTTCGCTCGTGTTCGTCGAGCGCAGCCAGGAGCGGTTCAACCCGACTGGTCGGCCAGGTCGACATCATCACGGCCCCTGAGCCTCCACCGGTGATCGACCAGCGATGCCCAGTCCAGTTCTGTGCCTGCACCGGTTTGGGAACGGCGATCTGCATGATCGTGAGCGTCTCGGACCCGATGGGCACCGAGATGCAGGCCGCTTCGTCGAGCTCGTCCGCAAGGGCGGCCACCGTCTCGGCGCCACGGGACTCGATCGACGCGGTCGAGGTCGAGGACGCCGCTCCGAGCCGATGGACGAGCGGCCCGATTCGGAAGAGGCCATCCGGGCCACGTTCGACAGCACCGCCGACGACGAGCGTGTCCAGCAGTCGCGACGTTGTGCTGAGCGGCAGCTCGGCCCTCGTCGACACGTCCGCGAGGCCGCCGGGTCGGTCCCCGAGGATTGCGAGCAGTGCGAGCGCCCGATCGACGCTCTGAACGGTCATGCAACCATCGTCGCCAAGAATGGAAGCACTGGCAAGCCACTTCCGCATCGTGGAAAACGAGCCTGGTCGACGACCGGGCCATCGTGACGGCATCTGAGTCGATAGGGTCCGTTCATGGACATCGAATTCTGGATTGACCCCATTTGACCCTGGTGTTGGATGACGGCCCGTTGGGTCGTCGACGTTGTGGAGCCGGAACGTGATCTCAACATCACGTGGCAGCCGATCAGTCTGTTGTTCAAGAACAAGCCGCCGGAAGACTCCGACTACTTCCCGCCGGTGAACTTCACCCACAAATTGCTGCGGGTGTTCGAGTCCGTGAAGGCCACCGAGGGCATGGCCGCCGCGCAGGCCCTCTACTGGGAGTTCGGTTCGGTTCTGCACCACGACCGGACAACCGGCGACGCCGACATGGATGCGGTCATGACCGGCGGCGCATCGCCGTTCCTCGAAGCTGCCGGGATCGACACGAGCCATGCCGCAGCGTTCGACGACGAATCCTGGGATGCAGTCATCCGCGAGAAGATGGATGCCGGCCTGGCGCTCGTCGGCGACGACGTGGGAACACCGATCATCGCTTTTGACAGCCCGGAGGGCCGCAAGGGAATCTTTGGCCCCGTGATCTCCCGCAAGCCGGAAGGCGAGGAAGGCCTTGCGCTCTGGGATGCGATGGTCACCATGGCAACGATGGACGGCTTCTGGGAGCTCAAGCGCACCCGAACCGTCGGACCGGACTTCGGCGAACGACCCTGATCGCCGAGACCTGTGGCCCGGTGTCGAATCTTCGGATTCGGCACCGGGTCGCTGTCGTTTTGGGCTCGACGCGTGACGCGCGCCACGCGCGAGTTTTCCGTGGTGTGAACAGGGAGTGAAGGGAGCCGCTCCGGTGTTCCCAAGGGTCGAGTGTGGATTTATGTTGGCCTCATCGACGGATCGGCAACCCCCTCCCGATCTGTCGAGACCGGGGTTGGACTCCCGGTCGCACGCACATGACGGGGGCTGTTCGAGATTCCCCTCCCGGACAGCCCCCCGTGCGAACCTCGCTCAATCAGCAGCGAGGTTCAGACGTCGCCATGTGGCCACGTGCTCATCGGCATCCAGCAACGGACGTGGCTCCAGACCGGTCACCGTGTTGTAGTCCGCAATCAGCCGATTGAACTCGCCGACCGTCGCCCGAACGGCTTCCTCGGTCGGCAGCCGCCACAGACGGGCACGTCCCCGGCTCAGCTGATCATCGAGCGCCGCCAACTTCAGCTTGCTCCGTTCCTGCTTCAGAAACCGGTTCGTCCACCAACCCGGCGGTCGACGTCGGTCCAGATCGGCAATCGGCTTGCCCTCGCCGGGGAGATCGTCGAAGAGTCCACGGGCGCGGGCCTCGCGGATGCGTCGCTCGGTGATCGACTCACGGGCAGCGGTCGGGTCCGGGCGAAGTGGCGAGTTCAGAAGACAACCTCGGCGGCTGCGCAGACCCGGTTGGTCTGACCCGTGGAGGACTGGTTCGTCCAGTAGCGGTTGGTGTGCTCGATCAGTTGCGCAGCCGTGGGGATGGCCGCATCACCGTCATCCGTCGTGTGCCCATCACTGACGAGCACGGTGTCGAACCCGCGCATCTGCGCGCCATGCAATGTCCATCGAACGCAGAAGTCGGTTTGTGCCCCGGTGATCACAAGCCGGTTCACGTCGAGGTCCGCCAGAACGTCGGCCATCGTCGTGCCGTCGAAGGAGTCCCGGTGGCGCTTGTGAACGATCGGTTCGCCCTCCGCAACCGGGAGTTCCGGCACGATCTCCCAGCCGGCGGATCCCTCGGGAAGATCCTCGTCCGCGTGCTGCACCCAAACGACGGGAACCCCCTCGTTCCGGGCGCGATCGACGAGGCCGGCGATCGTCCCCACGACGTCGTTGCGCGCATGCGCGTTGACGACGACATCGTTCTGCACATCGATGACCAGGAGAGCTGACGTTGGCGACATGCTGTCGAGACTAGCGAAGTGCGGTCAGTCGCTCCCGGCGTCTCGAACCCGCTTGATCGTCGTGCCGGCGGCCCAGTCGTTCTGTTCGAGCACCTTCAGGAAGCCGACGACGTTGCGATCGCGGATCCGCTCGAGCTCGCGGACGTCGTACTCGCCGGACTGATCATCCGACTGCTCGACGAGGGTGTCCACGAGCTCCGGGGTGAAGTCAGGCGTGTCCATCAGCTTCGTCCACGGCCAGTCGAGAGTCGGACCGAACTGCTCGACGAAGTGACGGAATCCGCCCACACCACCGGCGACGCGGTACGTCTCGAACAGACCCATCTGGGCCCAACGAAGGCCGAAGCCGTGCGTCATGATGTCGTCGATCTCCTGCGTGGTGGCGACACCGTCGTTCACGAGCCAGAGCGCTTCGCGCCAGACGGCTTCGAGCAGACGGTCACCGACGAACGCGTCGATCTCGACCCGGACGTGGATCGGCTTCATGCCGATGCCCGCGTAGATGCCCTGCGCCTTGCGGACGACCTCGATCGGTGTGTGTTCGCCACCGACGACCTCGACGACCGGCAGCAGGTACACGGGGTTGTACGGATGACCAACGACGAGTCGCTCGGGGTTGGTCATCGTGGCCTGCATCGTCGACGGCTTGATACCTGACGTGGACGACCCGATGATCGTGTCCGTGGGTGCGGCCGCCTCGATCTGCGCCAGTACTGCCGCCTTCACGTCGGGCCGCTCCGGCACGCTCTCCTGGATGAACTGGGCGTCGGCCACCGCGTCGGCGATCGAGCTTGCGATGCGGTAGCTGCCCTGCCGGTCGGTTCGCAGACCGAGATCGTCGTAGGCGGCCACGGCGTTGGCGAGCACCTCGGTGAGGATCGCCTCGGCATCGGGGTTCGGGTCGCTGATCGCAACATCGACGCCGTTGAGGAGCATCCGGCTCGCCCAGGCGGCACCGATGACGCCGCAACCGACCACGGCGGCGCGGGAGACGGAGGTGATCTCGAAGTCAACTCCCACTCCCGCAATCGGCGATTCGCTTCGCTCGGTCGACTCTGCTGATTCACTCACGTCGTTCTCCTGAAGCTCCGGGTCAGCCGTGCTTGGTGAGCTGAAGGTTCTCGCGGACCTGCTGGGGCGAGAGGATGGTGTAGTTCTGCGCGTCGAGGATGGTGACGGCCCGCTCGACGAGATCGCCGTTCGTGGCAAGCACACCGCGGTCGAGGTAGATGTTGTCCTCGAGACCGACACGGATGTTGCCGCCGGCCATGGCTGCGAGCGAGACGTACTTCATCTGGTTCCGACTGATGCTGAAGGCCGAGAACGTCCAGTCGTCAGGGATGTTGTTGCGCATCGCCATGAACGTGTTGAGGTCGTCGGGGGCGCCCCACGGGATGCCCATGCACAGCTGCACCATGACCGGGTCGGGGATGATGCCGCGACGCACGAGGTCCTTGGCGTGCGCAAGGTGGCCGGTGTCGAACGCCTCGATCTCGATGCGCGTGCCGATCTCGGTCATCTGCTTCGCCATCTCCTCGAGCTGGCTCGGCGTGTTGGTCATGATGTAGTCGCCTTCGCCGAAGTTCATCGTGCCGCAGTCGAGCGTGCAGATTTCGGGCTTGAGCTGACGGACGTGTTCCACCCGTTCGGTTGCGCCGACCATGTCGGTGCCGTCGGCGGACGGCGGCAGTGGGCTCTCGACGCCGCCGAGGACGATGTCGCCACCCATACCTGCGGTGAGGTTGAGGACGACGTCGGTGTCGGAGTCGCGGACCCGTTCGACGACCTCGGCGTACTTGCCGATGTCTCGGGACGGGGAGCCGTCGTCTTCACGCACGTGAACGTGGGTGATCGCTGCGCCGGCCTTGGCGGCTTCGATGCACGAGTTTGCGATCTGCTCCGGGGTGACCGGCACCTTGTCGGACTTGTGGGTGGTGGCGCCGCCACCGGTGACCGCACACGTGATGAACACTCCGTCGTGCTTCTTCTCTGGCATTGGATTCTCCTGTTTGCTCGTTCTGTTCCCGCCAGGTGCCTGGCACCTAACGGGGTGTTAGGTGCCAGGCACCTACGCTCGATGTTGTTGAATTTCTTGGCTTTTTCGGATTCTCGTGTCTACTTGGTGCCAGGCACCTACGCGAGGGTTAGGTGCCAGGCACCTTTGCGGGCGGTCAGGGTTGCTTGGCGGCGAGGCGGCGGCTTGTCACCCGGGCGAATGATCGCACCTCGTCGTGATCGATGTAGATCCCGCGAAGGTGGCGTCGCCCTCCCGACTCGAAGGCGTCGCGCCCATGCAGGATGCGCCGGTTGTCGAATCCGACGATGTCGCCGGGCTCGAACGGATAGCTCATCTGGAATCGGTCGCTCGCCGCAAGCTGCGAGAACACCCGCATGGCGGCGTACGCCCGCGGCATGTCCTCCGGCGCCATGTCGGGAAAGCCGCGCACCGGGTAGAAGGCGCGGAGGGTGAGCGGCGATCCGTCGACGCCGTGGTCGATCATCGGCCCGGACCAGCGGTGATCGATTCCCGGACCACGATTGAAGAAGACCCAGTTGAGCGTGCAGAGCGCCTCGTAGTGCTCGGGGTACTCGACCTCGAGAGCCCCAGCCACCGCCGCACCATCGGCCATCGTCGAGAAGCCGCCGGCCGTCTCGTTCAGAACGCAATGCAGAAATTGAAACCCGGGCGGTGTCTCCCGAGTTGGAAGATCCGTGTGGGGACCGAGTCGAAGATTCGTGTTCGCCGTGCTGTTCGTGTCGGACGAGCCCGCCATCTCGACGTCGGCTTTCACGTCCCAGCTCACACCGAAGTTCGTGTCCCGGATCGCGCCGATCCGTTCGCCCAGCTGCTGGTTGAAGTCCAGGTCGGTGGGGCAGCCGCGCAGGCGGGCGATACCGAAGCGCAGGAGGTCGGCCACCCACAGACCCAGCGCCTCGTCGTCACCAAGCACATTCGTGCCGTCGTGGGTCGGCGGCTCGGGGAGCTGCTCAGCCGTCCACGGCTTCGGCTTGGGAAGCCAGCTGTCAGCTCGATGATTCCCGTCGGCCACATGACGCAGCCAACCGGGGTGGTAGTCGGCGACGACACCGTCCGGCGCCCAGGTGATGCGCAGCGCTCCGTGCTCCGTGAGCTCCACCGACGACATTTCGGTCTCGTCGGAGTGTTCGGCGGGATCGAGGATTCCCTCGCGGGTGGCAAGGTCCACCCCGCCGCCGTCGACCGCGTTCTCGCGCAGCCACCAGTCGAAGGCCGCCAGCTCTGCGCCGTCCGGCCATCGGAGGTGAAGGAACCGACCATCCGGGCGGGCCTCGGCGATCGGCGCCCACGAGTAGTCGTAGAAGTCGGGGGTTGGAAGTGTCGGCAGCGTCGTCATTGACCGGTCACCGGATTTCTTGCATGTCCCGTTGAACGGGACGTCCCAATGTGTAGGATGTCATCGTATGGCACGAGCACCGGCGAGTCAATCTTGAGCGACAGCGCCTCGACGCAACACGCGCCGGGTGAATCGCCGGTCGGCCGCGCCTTCCGACTCCTTCAGACCGTCGTCGCTGCCGGCGAATCGGTCGGTGTGCTCGAGCTGAGCCGACGTAGCGGACTCCCCCGCTCCACCGTCAGTCGGCTCATTGGCATCCTCACCGAACTCGGCATGGTGGCTCGCACCGCCGACGGAGCGGTCATCCCCGGCAGTGCGCTTTCCACACTGCAGCCAGGCGGGGGCGGCGCGCCGAACCTCACCGACCAGCTGCGGCCACTCCTCACCGAGATCGTCCAGTCGTTCGGCGAGAACGTGGCGCTCTCCATCGATGATGGCGACGCGTTGCTCTACCTGTCGCAGGCCATCGCCGACAACGCCGTTTCGGTCCCTGAGGTGAGCGGACAACGTCACGCTCATCACCTCGTCGCACCCGGCATGGTCACGATGGCGTGGTGGACCCCAGAGCGACGAAACCGCCACCTGAGCGAAGACCTCGCGGCAGTCACGGTGCACTCGATGACCGATCCTGCGTTGCTCCGGGCCCGCCTCGACCGCATCCGCGCAGACGGATGGTGTTGGACGGACCAGGAGCTCGACATCGGCGTCAACGGCCTGGGTGTTCCGATCCTCGACGGCGACGAGCTCGTTGCCACCATCAGCCTGTTCGGTCCGAGCTATCGACTCAACCCGCAGGATCGGCCGTCCTTGGCCGGCGACCTCCGCCAACTCGTCGCCGAACGGGCCGCCGCACTCCTCGCAAGCTGACGACAACTACGCTCCACCTCATGCGACGAGTGATCGCGCTGCTCCGCGGCGTGAATGTGAGCGGACGGAACAAGGTCCCGATGGCCGACCTTCGTGCGGCGCTCACGGCGGCCGGTTTCAAGGATGTCGCCACGCTCATCCAGAGCGGCAACATCGGCATCACGACCGATGCCCCTCTCGACACGATCGTCGACGCCATCGCAGGAACGCTGCTCGAGTCGTTCGAGGTGGACGTTCCCGTCGTCGCGCTGGAACGCGACGACCTTGTCGCCATCGCCGAGCGGTGGCCACTCAGGGAGGGCGATCCCTCGCACCAGCTCATCTACTTCGTGAGTGGACCAGTCGATGAAGATGGCGTGGCTGCGATGGACCGGGATCGGTACCCGGGCGACACGATCGTCGGTGCCACCGACGCGATCTACGTCGAGTACGGGGCCGGGCAGTCGAAGACGAAGCTCACGCTCGCCCACCTCGAGAAGGCGGCCGGGGTGTCCGTCACGGGTCGCAACCTCAAGACCGTGGCCAAGCTGCGGAACCTCTGAGCAACCCGAGGAACGCAGGTCGGCTCAGCCGACCATCACCATGCCGGCATAGAGGGCTACCCCGTTGTGGAAGGCCGACTCGTTCACGCGCATGAAGTTCGAATGGTTGGGCGCTGCCTCGGCCGGACTGATGTCGTCAGGACACACGCCCATCATCGCCATCGCACCCGGCACCTCGTTCAGGACATAGCTGAAGTCCTCAGCCGCAAACGCGGGCTGCGGCATGACGAGGAACTGGTCGGCACCCAACAGGGCGGTGGCGACGTCGCCGGTCAGCTGCGCCTGCGCGGCGTCGTTGACCGTGACCGGGTAGCCGGGAATGACCTCGCTCGTGCAGCTGCATCGATGGGCCTCGGCCGTGGACTTCGCGACACGATGGAAGCTCTCGTGGATCGAGTTCCGGACGCCCTCGTCGAACGTCCGCATCGTGCCCTCGAGGAACGCCGACGCCGGGATGATGTTGTTCGTCGTCCCGGACTCGATGTGGGCGACGGTCAGAACGGCGGACTGGGACGGGTCGAGCTCGCGGGAGATGATCGTCTGGAAGTTGCCGACCATTGCGGCGGCCGGTGGGATCGGGTCGATGGTGTCGTGCGGCGCCGACGCATGGCCGCCCTTGCCGTGGACGGTGACTTCCCACCGGTCGGCGCTGGCGAGCAGCGGCCCGCTCTTCGTTGCGATGAGCCCGTTGGGCACGTTGCTGACGACATGAAGGGCGAAGGCGCGATCGACCCCGTCGAGGACACCTTCCTCGATCATGTACTTGGCGCCGTGGTAGCCCTCTTCGCCGGGCTGGAACATGAATCGGACCTTGCCGTTGAACTCGTCCCGGTTCTCGCTGAGCAGGCGGGCGGCGCTGGCGAGCATCGCGACGTGCGAGTCGTGACCGCAGGCGTGCATCACGCCTTCGCGCTGCGACTGGAAGTCGCTGACGTAGTCCTCCTGGAGCGGCAGCGCATCCATGTCGCCACGCAGGAGGACGGTTGGGCCGGGGCGACCGGTGTCGAGGTCGGCAACCACGGACGTGGTCGATTCGCCCAGGGTGATGTCGAGGTCGAGGCCGGTGATCGCATCGAGGATCTTCGCCTGCGTGTCCGGTAGCTGCAGCCCGATCTCAGGTTCCGCGTGGATGGCTCGACGGAGCTCCACCGTTTCGTCCCGCAGGTCCCGAGCGGCCTGCAGCAGATCATCACCAATACCCGCGAGATTCGTCATGCACCATCTTCCCGCGCATCCCCGGGCAACGCCAACAGTGTCAGTAGCCCCTGGCGCGATCGAGGAGCGGGAAGGGTGCTTCCCCGGCTCGGATGCGGGCGATGTTGTCCGCGACGAGCTTCGAGGCGGACGCAACCTGGGTGCTTCCGGCCACGTGCGGGGTGAGGGTCACGGCTGGGTGGGTCCACAACGGTGAGTTGTCGACCGGGGGCTCCGGGTCGGTCACGTCGAGGACGGCCGCCCGCAAGGGACCGGAATCCAACGCCTCGACCAGGGCCGACTCGTCGACCACGGTGCCGCGTCCCATGTTCACGAACACCGAGTTCGGGGCGAAGCTGGCCAGCCGTTCGGCGTTGAGCAGCCCGGCGGTTGCGGCAGTGCTCGGCAGGACGTTGACGACCGAGTCGGAGTTCGCCAGAAAGGCATCGAGTTCGTCGGTGCCGGCGTAGTGCGTCACACCTTCGGTTTCACCACCCGACCGCGACCAGCCGTTGACCGGGTACCCGAGGTCGACGAACGCTTTGGCCACGCGGGCCCCGATCGTTCCGAACCCGAGAATGCCCACACGGTGGCTGCCGGCCTGCACATACCCGGGCTGTTCCCACACCTTGGCGGGCTGCTGTGCAATCGATGCGTCGAAGTTGCGCTGGAGCCGGATCACCCAGTGCAGCGCGTAGGTTGCCATCTCGTCGGACATGGCCGGGTCGGCCAGCCGAACCACGGGCACCTCGGGCACGCCCGGCTGCTGCCACTGCTCCGCCCCGGCGCCCAACGACAGGATCGCGCGGAGATTGGCATACGACTGCAGGTCGGCGCGGGGCAATCGCCAGGCGATGACGAACTCGACGGCGTCCGGATCGGCGACGTCGGGCCAGGCGACGATCTCGTCGTCCGGCAGGAGCCGGTGGAGCGCAGCCATCCACTCGTCCGGCCGCGCGTAGGGGTTGAGCACGATCGACATTGCATCATCCTTGCCCACCCGCCCACCGGTAACGTCATTGGCATGGAGCGATTCGATGCCGTCGTCGTGGGCGCCGGTCCGAACGGGCTCGCAGCGGCGATCACACTGGCGGAGGCCGGCCGGTCCGTCGTCGTCCTCGAGGCGAACGAGACGATCGGCGGTGGCGCCCGAACGGCCGAACTGACGCTGCCCGGGTTTCGTCACGACCTCGCTTCAGCCATCCACCCGATGGGTGTGGCGTCGCCGTTCTTCCGCGCACAACCGCTCGAGGAACACGGGCTGCAGTGGGTCAACCCTCCCGCCGCCGTGGCCCATCCGCTCGACGACGGACCGGCCGGCGTTGCCTGGAACGACCTCGAGGATGCCGCCTCCCGACTCGGCTCTGACGCGCAGGCGTACCGGCGCTACTACTCCACCTGGGTCGATCGATTCGATGCACTCACCGACCTCTCCTTGAACCCACTTCTCCGCATTCCACCGAACCCACTGGTGGCCGCCCGATTCGGCGCGACCGCAGCCCTTCCCGCCGCCACAACCGCTCGCCGGGTGTTCGACACCGATGCGGGCCAGGCGCTGTTTGCCGGGCACGCGGCACATGCGATCCTCCCACTGACCAACCCCTTCACGTCGGCGTTCGGACTCCTGCTCGGTGCGTCAGTCCATGCAATCGGGTGGCCCTTCCCCGAGGGAGGCGCCCAGGCCATCAGCGACGCACTCGCCTCCCGCCTGCGAAGCCTCGGCGGCGAGATCCGCACCGGCGTTCCCGTCCGGTCCATGAGCGACATTCCCGAGTCGACGGCGGTGGTGTTCGCGCTGACGCCGCGTCAGGTGGTGGACATCGCCGGCGATGAACTGCCCGACAAGTACCGGTCCAGCCTGCGCGGTTTCTCCTACGGGGCGGCAGCGTGGAAGGTGGACTGGGCATTGAGCGAACCGATCCCCTGGGCCGACCCTGACGTCGCCTCCGCCGCCACCGTGCACCTCGGCGGCACGCTCGACGAGATCGTCGCGGCAGAAGCCGAGGTCGCAGCGGGCAAGAACCCGGACAACCCATTCGTGCTGCTGGCCCAGCACTCACTCTTCGACACCACCAGAGCGCCGGACGGGAAGCACACGGCGTGGGCGTACTGCCACGTGCCGAACGGTTCGACGGTGGATCGTACGGCTGCGATCGAGGCGCAGATCGAGCGCTTCGCTCCCGGCTTCCGGGACGTCATCCTCGAACGCCACGTGAGCTCTCCCGCCGCGCTCGAAGCCCAGAACATGAATCTGGTCGGCGGCGACGTGGGCGGTGGCAGCTTCGCCGGCATGCAACTCTTCTTCCGGCCACGGATCCAGATGAACCCCTGGACGACCCCAAACCCGCGTCTCTTCATCGGCAGCGCATCCACCGCCCCCGGGTCCGCCGTACACGGCATGGCCGGCTACGGCGCCGCCAGCCGAGCACTCAGCACCACACTCAAGTAGCCACACTGCGCGCGCAGTCGCTCACATCGGTACCAGGTACGGATGTGGTGGGGTGCGCGCTGACGGTGTGGTGTTGAGTCTGACCGCCCCGGGTTGAAGGGGATAGGTTCGCCAGCATGAAACGGCAAACGACCATCCTCGGGATCATCGCTTCGATCGTGCTCGGCGCCCTGGTCGGGTGGGCCGGATCCGACGACGGCGAATTCCTCAGTGGCAACAGCCTCCGCACCTTCACGGCGCTGGTGGCGATTGCGTTCATCATCCAGTGGATCGTGTTCGTCCCGTCCTTCATCAAGCGAACCGAGCACTACTACGACCTGACCGGTTCCATCACCTACATCTCGGTCACGCTGATTGCGCTCCTCACCGCAACCGACCGGGACACCCGCACCATCATCATCGCCGTGTTGATCCTCGCTTGGGCGGGACGCCTCGGGAGCTTCCTCTTCGCCCGGGTGAAGAAGGCCGGCAAGGACGGACGCTTCGACCGAATCAAGCACGATCCGTTCGCCTTCCTGATGTTCTGGACCATCCAGGGACTCTGGGTCACCTTCACTGCGGCGGCGGCGCTCGCCGCCATGACCTCCGGCGCCAAGACCGACTTCGGAATCGTGTCGCTCATCGGTCTGATCATCTGGATTGTCGGCTTTGCGATCGAGGTGGTGTCCGACCGGCAGAAGACGGCATTCCGAGCCGACCCGGCCAACGCCGGCCGGTTCATCACCGAAGGGTTGTGGGCCAAGTCGCGGCACCCGAACTACTTCGGGGAGTTCACGCTGTGGGTGGGCATGGCGATCATCGCGCTGCCGGCCCTGCAGGGATGGCAGTACATCACCCTGCTCTCACCGGTCTTCGTGTTCGTGCTCCTCAACCGCATCAGCGGCGTCCCCGCCCTCGAGGCCCGAGCCGACAAGAAGTGGGGTGGCGAACCCGACTACGAGGCATACAAGGCCAACACCCCGGTCTTCTTCCCGAAGCTCGGCTGAGCAAACACGAGCCCCGCGCCGACGGTGTGGGAACCTCGACCGGAAGCGTCGAGCGAA
>JAHDEJ010000004.1:0-99273 GCA_020628865.1 Acidimicrobiales bacterium | reverse complement strand
AAACACGAGCCCCGCGCCGACGGTGTGGGAACCTCGACCGGAAGCGTCGAGCGAAACACCGCCCGGAAGCCCAAGCCCCAAGCCCCAAGCCGACCATGTGGGAATCTCGACCGGAAGCGTCGAGCGAGACACCGCCCGGAAGCCCAAGCCCGGCGCCGACGGTGTGGGAACCTCGACCGGAAGTGTCGAGCGAAACAAAGCGTGTCGAGCGAATCAGGGCCCCTCAGGGTCGGATCAGGGTGACCCCTCATTTCGAAGGACGAGCAATTGCCGCACACTGAGTCCATGCACACCGCAGCCGTCGGGACACCGACCTCCCCTCCACCGGTGATCTCGGCGACTGCGGTGTCGAAATCGTGGGGCGACCATCGCGTCTTCTCCAACCTGACCGCCTCGGTCACTTCTGGCGTCACGGGTCTCCTCGGCTCGAACGGGTCCGGCAAGACGACGCTCTTCGGCATGCTCCTCGGTCTGCACCATCCCGACGGCGGAACGCTGTCGGTCCTCGGCGAAGACCCCTCGAACGCCGGTCCGGAACTCCGGCAGCGAATCGGCTACTCGCCCGAGCACCACAGCCTCCCCAACGATGTTGCCGCCCAGGACTTCGTGCGCCACATCGCCCAGGTCCACGGCCTCCCCACTCGGGAGGCGACGACGCGTTCCAGCGATGCGCTCTGGCTGGTCGGCCTCGGCGAGGAGCGAGCCCGCCCGATCGGCACCATGTCGACCGGGCAGCGCCAGCGGGTGAAGCTGGCGCAGGCCATCGCCCACTCGCCGGACCTGATCCTGCTCGATGAGCCCACCGACGGCCTCGACCCGGTGCAGCGCGACGACATGTTGGAGCTGATTCGGCGAGTCGGCACGGAATACGGAATCGACGTCGTCCTATCCTCTCACCTGCTCGAGGAGGTCGAACGCATCGCCGACAATGTCGTGATCATCGCCGAAGGGCAGGTCGCGGCGGCCGGACCGATCGACGAGCTCCAGACCGGCCGGGGCGGCATGATCGTCGTCGTGACCGATCGTCAGGCGCAGCTGATGGACGCCCTGCGGGCGACCGGGCTGGACGTGCGGGACGACGGCAGCCGGCTGATCGTCGGTGCCGACATCGGCGCAGACGAACTCTCGGACACCGTGCGGGATGCGGTCGCCCGAGTCGGCGCTCCGCTTCGGCGCATGTCGCCGATGCAGAACTCGCTCGAAGACATCTTCCTGGCGGAGGTGCACGGCCGGTGACCACTCCAACTCCACCACCCGTTCCCGGCAGCGCGCCGACGGCCAGCGCAGAGATCTACGACCGGGGCTACCGCCGCTACGACGGTCCTCGAACCGGCGTCCGGGGCGCATCTCGCAGCGTCTGGGTCTCCTCGGTCCAGCGGGCCCTGGGCCTTCGCCGGAAGTTCCGGTTCAAGATCGTGCCGATCCTCACGATCCTCATCGCCTATGTGCCGGCGATCGCCTTCATGGGCATCGCCGTGCTGCTGCCGAGCGAGTTCGCGGGCGAGGTCGTGGCAGACTACGCCGGTTATTTCGGCCTCATAAGCATCGCCGTGATCCTGTTCACCGCCTTCGTCGCCCCCGAGCTGATGAGCACCGACCGACGCACCGGCCTGCTCGGCCTCTACATGGCGTCGCCGCTGAATCGGGGCAACTACCTGGTGGCCAAGGGGACGGCACTCATGTCGGTGCTGCTCTTGGTGACGATGCTGCCCATCGTCTTCCTGCTCGTCGGCTACTCGTTCGTCAACCTCGGCCCCGATGGGTTCGGGGAGACGGTCGAGCTCCTCGGTCGGATCGCCGCAGGCGGCGTGCTGATGTCGATCTTCTTCACCCTGATCGGCATGGCGGCCTCCACGCTCACCAACCGCCAGGGCTTCGCCTCGGCCGGAATCGTGATGCTCCTCATCGGCAGCGGCGCACTGGCCGGCGGTCTCGTCGAAGCTGCCGGTGTGCGCAACGAGGTGCAGCTGGCATCCATCGCCGGCCTGCCCTTCGAGGTGATCGCCCGCATCTTCGATGCTCCGAACGAACCGATCCAGGACGTGTCCACCTGGGAGGCCGTCGGCGCCTACGCCGCCGTGTGCCTCATCAGCATCGCCGTCATCGCCTGGGGCTACCGCCGCCTGGAGGTGACCAAGTGAGCGCCACACCGCCACTTCCCCCGCCACCACCTCCGGGGCCCGCAACGGATCAGCCGCCACCACCCACCGGTTCGGTCGTCGTCTCGAACATCAGCAAGTGGTTTGGCGATGTCGTCGCCGTGTCCGACGTGAGCTTCGTCGTCGAACCCGGCGTGACCGCACTGCTCGGCCCGAATGGCGCCGGCAAGTCGACCACGCTCCGGATGATCGCCGGCCTCGAGCCGCCATCCCAAGGGATGGTGCGAGTGCTCGGTGAGAACCCCCGGAGCGACCGCGTGGTCCGGGGCCGGATCGGTCTGGTTCCCCAGCAGGAGCAGCTGTTCTCCGAACAACGCGCCATCGAGTTCGTCACCCTGGCCGCCACCCTCAACGGGGTGGACGAGCCGACGGAGGCTGCTCGTCGAGCCCTCGACATCGTCGAGATGGACTCGAACGACACCCGGCCGGTGGGCAGCTACAGCAAGGGAATGAAGCAGCGGGTCAAGGTCGCTCAGGCGATCGCCCACTCCCCCGACCTGCTGCTCATGGATGAGCCGCTCACCGGGCTCGACCCGAGGCAGCGCCTCGCAATGATCGAACTCATCCGACGCCTCGGCGACGAGGGCACGGCCGTGATCGTTTCCAGCCACGTGCTCGACGAGGTCGAGCGTCTGGGTTCCCGGGTGCTGGTGATCGCGCAGGGTCGACTCGCTGCCCAGGGCGACTTCCACGAGATCCGCGAGTTGATGGACGACCGTCCGCATCGGATTCGGGTTCGCTCCTCCGACGCCCGGTTGCTCGGCTCCGCCCTGCTGGCCCATGTCGGCATCAGCGGGTTGACGGTGACCGGCGACGATGAGCTGATCGTGAACACCGACGAGGTGGACCGATTCCGAGCCTCCATCGCCGGCGCCGCCATGCAGAACGGCGTCTCCCTGTTCGAGGTCCAACCGCTGGACGACGATCTCGAGTCCGTCTTCAAGTATCTGGTGGGTCGATGATGCGTGGGTTCACTGGAATGATCGGCCGGATGGTCAGCTCGGTCACGACGCGTGGTCGGGTGCTTGCGATGCTGGCGGTCGGTGCCATCGGCATCGTCATCGGGGTCTTCCTCGACCGAGCGGAGACGATCAGCGCAGACGGCCGGGTCGCCTTTCTCGCCGACTTCGGCCTGACGGTCTTCGTCCCCCTCGTCGTGGTGGTGTTCGCCACCGCGACGATCGGCAACCTCGTCGAAGAGAAGACGCTCGTCTACTTCTGGCTTCGGCCGGTCGGCCGCTGGCAGATCGCGCTCGCCGGCTTCGTGTCGTCGCTGCTCGTCCTCCTTCCGCTCGTGCTGATTCCGATGGGGATCCTCGGAGCGATCGTCGGCGATTCGAACGACCTGACGGGGTTGCTCGTTGCTTCGGCCGTCGGTGTGTTCGCCTACGGGTCGATCTTCACCTTCCTCGGCCTGCTGACGCAGCGGGCACTCGTATGGGGCCTCGTCTATGTGCTGGTGTGGGAGGGCTTCGTGGCCGGGCTGAGCCGAACGGCCGGCTGGTTGGCCATCCGCACGCACACCACCTCGGTTCTCGCTCGCATCTCGGAGTCGCTCGAGCTCATCGACCGCCCGACCGAGCAGTCGACGGCGATTCTCATCACTGGTGCGATCGTGGTTGTGGCCTTCCTGCTCACGACGCTCCGGCTCAGCCGCATGACCGTCGACTGACATCGTCTGCCCCAGATCTCGGGACCCTCTTGACGAATGATCGAATAAAATGGATCATTCGATGAATGTCGAACGTTCCTGACTACGAACTCCCGGACGAGGTCCACGCGATCACACCTGAACAGGTGAAGGCACTGGCCAGCGAGGTCCGCACGCAGATCCTCGATCTGGTCCTCGAGCGGGCCGCCACGGTGACGGACTTCGCCACCGCCCTCGACCGCCCAAAGAGCTCGGTCGCCTACCACGTCGACCAGCTCGTCGAGGCGGGACTGCTCCGAGTCGTCCGAACCCGCAAGGTCCGCGCGATCGAAGAACGCTTCTATGGGCGGACCGGCCGGACCGTCGTGGTCGGTCAGGTCGCCAAACAGACGATGCCGGCGAGCTTCCTCGACAAGGCCGTGGCCGAAGCCGGACCAGGCGAACCGAAGATGTCGACGATCCGTCACGCCCGCATTCCCCGCGAACGGGCCGAGGAGTTCTTCGACGAGATCAACGAACTCGCCAAACGATTCACGACGCTCCCCCGCGATGGCGACGTCGTCTACGGATTCGTGGCCGCCGTCTATCCCACCGATCACCCGACCCTCCCGGAGCCGACCGATGACTGACACCAACGCAGACTCGGACACCGGCACAACGGCCAAACTCGGTAGCGCCTACACGAAGCTGTTCACGTCGAGCACGATCTCGAACCTCGGCGACGGCATCGGCACGATCGCCTATCCGTGGCTTGCCTCGGCGGTCACCCGGAACGCCTTCCTCATTGCGCTCGTCGCGGTGGTGCAGCGACTCCCCTGGCTGATCTTCTCGCTCCCTGCCGGCGTCATCACCGACCGAAGCGACCGACGCAAGCTCATGATCGGCGCCAGCTGGATTCGGGCCGTGCTCACGCTGTTCGTCTCGTTCGCCGTCCTCTCGCAACAGGGCAGCCTGCTCAGCCCGGACGAACTCGATGCATCGGCGTCACCGGCCGAAAACTACGGCCTCTACGCGATCGTGCTGCTCGCGACCCTGCTGCTCGGCACCGCCGAGGTCCTGTACGACAATGCGGCCCAGACCTTCATGCCGGCGATCGTGGCGCCGCAGAACCTGGAGCGGGCGAACGGCCGGCTGTGGAGCGCCGAGATGGTGGCGAACACCTTCCTCGGACCGCCGCTCGGCGCCGCGCTCCTTGTCCTCGCATTCGCCGTTCCGTTCTTCGTCGATGCGGTCAGTTTCGCCGTGGCGGCCGTGTTGATCACGCTGATCCATCCGCGCACGATGCTGCGGTCGACGGCGCCGGCACCCAGCGAAGATCGACGACCCTGGAAGGTCGAGCTGGCCGAGGGCTTCCGCTGGCTCTGGAACCACGACCTGTTCCGACCCATGGCCGTCATCCTCGGATTCCTCAACATGCTCGGCACGCTCGCCATGGCCACGCTCGTGCTCTACGGCCAGGAGGTGCTGAACACGAGCCCCACCGAGTTCGCGATCCTCTCGACTGGTGGGGCCGTCGGCGGGGTCATCGGCGGCTGGTCGGCATCGAAGGTGGCCGACCGCATCGGCTCCGGCCCATCGCTCGGCGTGACGCTGTTGGGAGGCGGCTTCATCACGATCGGGATCGGCCTGTCGTCGCTGTGGCCCATCGTCTGGGTGCTGTTCGCCGTCTTCACCTTCACCGCCGTGCTCTGGAACGTGATCACTGTCAGCCTCCGCCAAACCGTCATCCCCGACGAGCTGCTCGGACGAGTCAACAGCGTTTACCGATTCTTCGCCTGGGGCATGATGCCGATCGGGGCGATCCTCGCCGGCCTGATCATCAACGTCGGCGAGACCGTCACGACGCGGGACGTTGCCCTTCGCCTGCCCTGGCTCATCGCCGGAGCCGCCCACTTCTTCCTCTACGCGTTCGCTCGAACCCGCCTCACGACGGAGAAGATGGAAGCGGCCCGCGCCGAGGCGCTGGAGACCGACGAAGCCTGAAGGTTGTTCAGGTCGGGTTCGGCCCAGCCGGCGGCGGAGGCTGATGCATCGGCGTGGGCGGTGGTGGCGGAGCCATCGGCGGTGGAGGCAGGGTTCGACGGGCACGCCCCCATCCGATCGCGAGAATGACGATGCCGACCACGACCACCGCTCCGCCGAGAAACAGCAGCAGGAACGGCACGAGATCGCCGACTTGCTGAATCGATGTCCGGGCCACGTGTACGGTCATCGGCCGATCGGCGTTCAGGACGAATTCGTGGCGGCCTGCCTGGTCGGATCGAAAACCGAGGAGTTTGACGACGGTGGTGTCGTTCGACCGCGAAGCGAAGAGGCCGCGGCTCCGCATGCGCTCGACCCCATCCGGCCCGATGATCACCAACTCGCGACTGCCCGGGACGTCGGAAATTCCGAACACAAGCTGGTTCGGCCCCTGGTCCTCGAATGACAGCTCGAGGTCGTAGAAGAGACCTTCCTCGAGCACCAGCGTGAAGGACGCCGGCCCCTCAACCGTCGCAATCGTGCCCAGGCGGGCAGACAACACCATCATGCTGACGACGACCACCCCCAGACCACCACCGAGCGCGAGGAGCCCGGCCCAGTACGCCCGCCTCGACATCGACCCTGTTCGACCGGCCGGCTGGGTGTGAGCAGAGGCTGACGGCGACCCGGGCGATGGGTTCTGCGGAACTCCGGGCGGCGACGCGGGGGACTGCCTGCGGCGGCGACGCATCACTGCGTCGATGACGAGAAGGGCGGCACCGAGGACGGCGAACGGGAACGCCAGGACGAGGGGCCAGACGGACGAGAAGAAGTCGTTGAACACGTCGAATGGCTCCGCGAAGGTCACCGTGGCGACGCCGACTTCTGCACTGTCGATGGTCACCTCGTGGCGCCCGTCGCTCGCCGGCTCGAACGTGGCCACCGTTCCAGTCGGGACGAGAAACTGGTCGAGCGCATCGGTCTCGAGCAAGACCGGTGCCCCCGCCGGGTCGGCCACCGAGACCGACCTCACCGACAACGGCACGGTGGGTGCCGAAGGATCGTCCTGTTCCTCCTCGACCACGATGGCGTACGAACGGCCCGCGTCGAGATCTACGCCAAACGCGCCCGGAACGGCGTGAGGTTGGATGGCGAGAAGCGAGCCGACCAGCGAGCCCGTCCACATGATGCCGATCACGCCGAGCACGCAACCGATCAGCAGCGAAGCGATTCCCAAGTACCGTGGCGCCGTCTGTGCCGTCATTCCGCCTGACGGTACTGGACGTCCGCGTTGGAGGGCCTCATTTGCCGAGGCGGCCGAGTAGCTTCTCCCTCGTGTCTGCTCCCGCTTCCCTCACGGCATTCGGCCCCGACTTCCCCTTCGACTTCGAAGGCTGGCTGACCCACGACGCCGGCATCGGCTCGATTCCCGCATCGGCGCACGGTTCCGAGGTTGCGATCATCGGCGGCGGCATCGCGGGAGTGGTCGCCGGACTCGAATTGATGAAGGTCGGGCTGCGACCGGTCATCTATGAGATCGGCCGCATCGGTGGTGGTTCGGTGAGCGTGTCGGGATCCAGACCCGGTCAACCTTCTTCGCCGCGAGCGCGTTGGCCGAGTCGTTGGCTTTGGACTCGGGCCCGTTGTCAGCAACCACGGCCTGGATCGGGAACCGACACTTCACCAGGTGTTGTGGATCCGGTTCGGTGAACATTGGGGTCGACTCGAACGGTCCTGGAGACCATCAAGCCCTTCTGTAAGGAATCGGTCTCGGTCACGGCGGTCACCGCCGGCCACGGCTCGTGGTTGATGAAGAGCAAGGACGACACGCCTACACACGATCGGCCCGAGATTGTTTGGACCCCGTTTGGCCGGTTGTCTTGCAGGACACCATCTCGAATCATGAACTACAGATGTCAAGTGTGTGTCAATACGTGGGCAATCCTCACCAAAACGAGAGAAGTCGATCATGCCCCTCGGTTCGGCACCGACTGTGTGAGTGCAGGTCGCCGATCGGTGATTTGTATCCCGAAAGAAGGAAATGTCATCGATGTCGACCACGCCCCGCCTTATCGCACGTCGCCGTAGACGATCCGGTCGCGCGACTGGAGTTGTCGCTGCCTTTCTGATGTTGGCAGCGCTGCTGTCGTTCAGCCCGCTCGCGGCTCAATCGCAGAACGAGGTGCTGACCACCGTCCTGTTCGACGGCACGGCAGGGTTCGATAGCGGAGAGCCGACGGCAGCATCTGGCTCGGCCCCCGAGCCGCACACGCCCTCGCTTGACGGGGGTCCGCAGAACCTCGTCGTGCGTACCCATGACCAGTTCTCCGTGCGAGTCGATTGGAACGTCAACGAAGCAGCGGCTACGGGTGTTGTACTCACGGTGGTTCTTCCATCGCACTCGACGTGGGCTCCCGACGTGACCGGCATGTTCGCCGGGTGTAACCCGGCGACGTCGTCGTTCCCGGATCCGCAGACGCTTGAGTGCCATCTGCTCGACCAGACCGAGGGTTCGAATGGTGCGATCCGTCCGGTGGCGTTCCTCCACGAGGCGCTCGACAACACGACCTTCGACGTGGTTGCGACGTTGACCACCGACGCCGATCCGGCGGGCGTCTCCGACGGGCTCGATCAAGAACTCACCGTGTCGGAGGCCCCGTACGTCGACTACGTCAAGTCTGCTCCGATGACCTCGCCGCTCCTGAACAATGGCACGGAGGACGGGTACGTACTCTTCTATCCACTCACGATGGTGGACTTTTCTCAATCGGCGCCGCTCAAGGGCACCGGACCAATCAATGACGCCGTCGACGTTCAGCTCTACGACCATATGTGGAACCTCACGCCGGGCGTTCGCGTTGCCACACCAGCCGAAATGGCTGCTGCGTCACTGAGCGGTCCAGCTTGTGGCAACTATCACGCAGCGAACGGTGGAGCGTTCGTCGATGGATCACTTCCCACCTCGGGAACGTGGACATGCGGCGCGCCGACCTCGGGCGCCGGCGGCTACCCAGTCGTTCCTGTGAACATTGGCGGCTTCACAAGCCGTCCAGCTGCCGCCACACTCTCCAATGGTGGAGTCAATGGTCCGGCTGGTTCTGCTCCCATCCAGGTCACCTCCGGTCAGATTGCGATTTGGGTGAGCGCAGCAGAGGTACAGGACGCGATCGACGATCCGGAAAATCCGATTCCGCCTGACGTCGGATCGACTGCGGAGGCCAAGTTCGACAACTCCCTGGTCGAGCAGGACCAAAGCTTCACGATCTCGAGCGTAGATGACGTAGGGGAGGCCGCTGGTCAGGGAATGTCTGGGCCTGCTGTACAAGGTGACTCAACCAACAACACGGCGCCGGTTGGTTTCGGCACTCCAGCCTCAAGTCCCCCGGGCCCTGGCGTGCTGACCGGACACGACATCAAATGGGAAGCCGGCCCTCTTCAGCTTCTCGAAACGACACTTGTGTCAAACGGTACGGTCCTGAGAACTTCGGACACCGCTCCGACGACCGAGGGCGGCCCCGGTACTGTTGGCTCGTTCGCTTTTCATGCAGATACCGCTGGCGCGGCCTCGATTGGCGATGTCGCTCGCGGTCAGGTGCTCACCTTGCGTGCCGACGCATCGGCATCGGCGAGTGCAGACGGCTCGTCATTGGCGCTTCATCAGTGTGTTGCGCTCGACACCACTCACTACAACGTTGTAGACCTTCCGGCATCGGTGCTCGTGCGTCAGGGCACCGATGATTCTTACTGGGTGACAACGACGGGCTATTCGTCGACGTCGCCGTCTGATGGAATCGCTCACGTCGAAATGGGCGACCAGCTCTCGCGACTTCACCCTCGCATTTGGAGTGGTGGTGTTGCGAACGACGACGAGCCGCGCTGGGCATACATTGTCGAGGTCACCGACGCGCCATTGCCTGTATCGGCCGTGACCGGAGGTACTGGCGTCGACGAGGACGCTCTCACCTGTGACGGGTCCGACGCTGGTCCGTCAGGTTGGGTGGCTTCTACCGCAGATCTGTCGGTGTTCGACACCGTGACCGCCGGAGACGGAGCCTACGAGGGAATCACGAGAGTTCGTCTGCGCTCACTCGAGCCCGTCGATGCGTTCAGCAGTGATGCAATCGAGGCGGCCGACAACCGCTGGGATGGCATCGCCACTCACTTGATGCTGAATGTCCAAGTCAAACAGGACTTGGCCGTCAATTCGGACAATCAGGAGCTGTTCGCATTCACGTCGCACGCGTTCACGGCGACCGGCTGGGACGGTGTTGCAGCGCCGGTACTTTCCACGACGCGTGGCGACACGGGCGGGAGCTGCATACCGCACAGCAGCAACTGGAACTCGGACGACCCGTCGGGCGATGGCTATGTTTCGCCCACGGGGTGGTGCGGCAACCGGTTCCACGACGATGGCGCCAACTCGTTCGATACAGCAGACAACGTCGATTGGCCGCTCCACACGACGGTGGAACGCATTTACCACAGTCAGTGGTACGGACGTGGCTCCGGCACCGTGGCACGAATTGTCGGTGTGAAGCCGGGGCTCAAGAAGGAGAACCTCGACGGCACCAACGATGTCAAGGACAATGGCCAGCTGGTGCAATTCAAGATCACGCCGTCGACGACGGGTGCCACGGTCGAGGCGCTGACGAACTACGTCGTGACCGACAACCTGCCGTCGCACTTCCAGTTCGTCCGTTTTGTCGATTTACCGGACGTGCCCTATGTCGACGAGTCGAGCGGTCAGAACATTCGCATCCGCTACTCGGATGCCACGCCCGACGCCGACCCGGCGTTGCCTGCCGGTCTGGCCGGTGGCTGGCCGGCGAGCACCGGCCTTGATGCGTCGTTCACCATCGAGGTCCGAGTCACTGGTGCGATTGCGGACCCGGAATCCCCGACAGTACTGCCGAACTCGGCGTCGGTTGGCACGTCTGGCCTCGGCCCGTGGGACCCGGTCAATGGCGAATTTGCCACCGCGCCTGTCGCTACAAACCAAAGCGCCTCGGCTTCTGCGTTCAGCTACATGCCGCTGCCCTCCGACGAAGGCGTCATTCTCAAGGCGGTCGACACGCTCGCCGGACCCTGTGTCCTGCATCCCGACGTCGACCCACCGACGGCCGGATGGGACGGCCGCTGTTCGATGATCGGCTACGACGACGAGATGTCGTTCCTCCTCTCATTCACGAACGAAGGCAACACAGCCTTCAACAACATCGAGATCGTCGACGTGTTCTCACACAACGCCGACGAGGTCGAACCCGCGTCAGGAACAAACGTCCAAGGCGGTTCGCCGTCGACGCTCGGTGATGGCCGGACCCCGGATTCCGACTTCGCAGGTGGCCTGTCCTTCGTATCGATGGCACCGGCATCACTTCCCGGCACCCTGGCCGCCACAACATGGGTGACCGGTGACGATCCGGCCACCATCTCCCGCGATCCCGCGGTGACCGTCGGTCAGGGATCGAACGTGTGGTGTGACGCACCCGGCGGCACCGTGCAATCGGGTACTGGCACCTGCCCTCCCACCGCAGCCGACGTCACGGCGATTTACACGATTATTGCTTCGACGTCCACGAACTCCCAGAACTGGCTGAAGCCCGGCCAGACACTCCAGATGCGCCTCACCCTGGATCCTGCCGGCCACGAGTGCGATGACATCTGGACCAACACGTTCGGTCTCCGGACGCCCGAGATCCTGCTGCCGATCCGTTCGAACGACGTGTCGATCATGGTCGAATGCCAGTTCGATCTCGCGCTGGAGAAGACCATCGACCCGGCCTTCGTTCCCGGTGCCGACTGGGTGACCGAGGGATCGACGACCGTCGACTTCCTCATCGAGGTCACGAATCAGGGCGATCGCGTGGAGGACTTCGAGGTCACCGACTATGTGGACACCGACGTGTTCACCTTCGTTGCGGGGAACAACCCCGATGGAACGACGACGGGTGACGAAGCGCTGGCCTACACCTGGAACTCGACCGATCCGGCGAAGCCGGTGGTTTCGCTCGACGGTGCTCTCGAGAACGGCGAGTCGGTGACCATTCCGGTCACCCTCACGATCGAGGATGCGGGCGGGCCATTCGAGAACTGGGCGGAGATCTCATACTTCGATTCTGACGGCGATCCGTCGAACGGCGACAGTGATCCGACCAACCCGAACAACCCCTCGACCGGCGAACTCGTCGACGAGGACTCGACCCCCGACGACGATCAAGCCGGCGACAACCAGCCGACCGGCGCCGGAGCAGCTGGCGATGGTGTGATCACCGGCGACGGCGACGGCTCCGATCCGGTCGCCGACGACGAGGACGATCACGACGTGGCGGGCATCCCTGTCTATGACCTTGAACTCGTCAAGGTCGCCCGTGATCCGGGTGTCGACGTGTCGACCTCGCCGTGGCATGCGACGTTCGACATCACCGTGTCGAACCAGGGCAGCGCAGAGGTGTTCCTCGTCGACGTGACCGAGTATCCGCCGACGGGCCTGGCGCTCGATGCTGCGGCGACCGCAGCTCTCTGGACCGCCGAGGGTTTGACCGGCCTGTCGCAGGCGGGTTCGACGTTCACGATTGCTGGGCCGATCGCTGCTGGTGGCAGCGTCACGTTCCCGGTCGTGTTCGACATCACCGACCTGACGGCTGCGCCGTATGTGAACGCTGCGGAGATCTCGGCCTTCGACTCGAACGCGGATCCGAATGATTCGCCCGACCCGTTGGCGGTCGATGTCGATTCGACCCCGGATGCGGTCGATGACGACGATCGGATCGATCACACCGAATCCGGCTATGACCCCGACGCTGATGGCGACGTCAACGAGGCGACTGCCGGCGATGAGGACGATCACGACATCGCCGAGCTCGGTCTGCCGATCGATCTGGCGTTGCAGAAGCGCATCGATCCGTCGGATCCCGATCTGCTCGACGGTGTTCGGAACGGCGACGAACTCACCTTCTTCATCGAAGTGTTCAACCAGGCTGGCCCCGTCGAGGACTTCCACGTCACCGACTACGTGTCGGATGCGTGGGTCTTCGATCCGGCGCTGAATGCGGCGGGTGTGACGACCGGTGACCAGGCGTTGCCGTTCGTGTGGGACGCAACGGATCTCACCAAGCCGACGGCGATGGTCGATGGTGTGCTCGACACGTTCGAGTCCGTCGTGATTCCTGTGGTGTTGACCGTGAACATCGACGACGTCGGTGATGGTCTCTACAACTACGCCGAGATCTCGTACTTCGATGATGACGGCGATCCGAGCAACGGCGATTCTGACCCCGACAACCCGAACAACCCCGTCGACGGGCCGCTCGCGGACATCGACTCCACCCCGGACCAGACCCAGGGCGACCCGATGGTTGACGATGTTGTCGACGGTTCGGGTGGTGATGAGGATGATCATGATCAGGCGTTCACGAAGTGGTGGGATCTTGAGTTGATCAAGACCCGCTCTGTTGGCCAGGACTATGTGATCGATCCGGCTGCTGTGCCCCTCGAGGTCTCGTTCGACATCACCGTCAACAACCAGGGCCCCGAGGACGCAGTGGATGTGGCGGTCACCGACACGCCGCCAGCCGGGTTCACGTATGCCCGCATGACGGACACGAGTGGAACGATCTCCACCAGCGGAGCGAACGACTTCACGATCTCGGCGCTTGCCTCTGGTGATCAGGTGACCTTCACGGTCGTGTACACGATCGACCTGGCCACCGTGGCAGTGCCCGCGGTGAATGTTGCGGAGATTTCTGCGATGGAAGGCGAGTGGGATCCTGATGGTCCGCTTGGTCCGTTGCCGTTCGGTACGTATCCGGTTGCCGATATTGATTCGGTTCCGAACTCGGATCCGACTGATGACCCGATCACGACTGATGGTGTTGTCGATCCGGCTGATTCACACAACACGTTGGACAACGACGCAGATGGCGACGGCAATCTCCATGACGTGGACGGACTCGACGAGGACGATCACGATTCCGAGGCGATCAGTCTTCCCTATGACCTTGCGTTGGCGAAGACGTTCGTGTCCGCAGATGCACCGCTCGTGCCTGGTGGTGATGTGACCATGCTCATCACGGTCACGAACCAGGGCCCCGCCGTTGAGCAGATCGACATCGTCGATTATCTCGACCCGGCCATGTGGCAGGCGTTTGATGCAGCCCTCAACCCCGACGGCGCAGTTGACGCCTCGAGCACAGCCATCGGCTTTGGTTTCTCGTGGGATGCGACGGATCCGCAGAACCCGATTGCCGCGATCACTTCGGATACGCCGGGCGACAAGATCGGGTTCGGTGAGACGATCGCCATTCCGGTCACGGTCACGGTGGTCGAAGGCGCCGACACCTCGAAGCCGTTGGTGAACGTCGCGGAGATCGCACGTTTCGACAACGACGGCGACCCCGGCAACGGTGACTCTGATCCGGACAACCCGGACAACCCGGCAACCGGACCGCTGCTCGACGGCGACTCGACCCCCGACACAACCAACGAGTCCGGTCCCGGTGAAACCATCGGAGCCGACCTCGTTGACGACTCCATCACAGGTGACGGACAGGCGGGCAACGACGAAGACGACCACGACCCCGTGATCATCCCGGTCATGGATCTTGCGTTGCGCAAGACGCTGCATCCCGACACGGTCTTCCCGATCGTCCCGGGCGGCCAGGTCAGCTTCCTGATCGAGGTCATCAACCAGGGATCGACCCATGCAACGGGTATCACGGTCACCGATTATGTGGATCCCGCAATGTGGGCTGGGTTCGATCTCGCATGGAATCCGTCGGCCGCCACGACCGGCGACGCGGTCCTGCCGTACAGCTGGGCCGTGAACGCCAATGGGCAGGACGGCGATCTTGCGATCAACGGCATCCTCGCCCCAGGCGAGACCGTCCTGCTCGCCGTGACGTTCACGATCGCGCCGAACGCCGATCTCGAAGCTTTGGTGAACACCGCGGAGATCTCCAGTGCGACCGCATCGGACGCGACCGGCGCCGAGGTTCTGAACCCCGACGGCTCGACGATCGTCGATATCGACTCGACCCCGGACACGAACAATGGTGATCCGTTGGTCGACGACGTGATCGACGGAAGTGACGGCGACGAGGACGATCACGACATCGCCCTCGTCACCCCTCCGACCTACAGCCTCGGCAACCAGGTCTGGGCCGACCTCGACAACGACGGTCAGCTCGACGCCGACGAAGACCCGATCGAGGGCGTCGTCGTGCACCTGTTCACCGACGAGGACGGCGACGGCCGGCCCGACGACCGCAATGGCGACGATGTCATCGACGCTGCCGATGCCATCGCGACCGACACCACCGGCCCTGACGGCGACTACCTCTTCACCGACCTCGCTGCTGGTGAGTACGTCGTCGGCATCGCTCCCGAGAACTGGGACGAGGACGGCCCGCTCGACGACTGGGTCTCGTCCGGTCCGACCAGCACCGACCCGAACGACGACATCGACAACAACGATGACGGCACGCCCGACCCGAACACCGGATACGTGCTGTCGGGTCCGGTCAGCCTCGACGACGGCGAGCCGACCGACGAGCCCGGCCTCGACAACGATCTGAACACCCCGGATGCGTTGTCGAACCTGACGGTCGACTTCGGCTTCCACAAGCCAGTCTACGACCTGGCGCTCGAGAAGACCGTCGCCACAGGTCAATCGACGACCGGTCTGCGGATCGGTGACGACGTGACCTTCACCATCGCGGTGTTCAACCAGGGCACGGTCGCCGCCACCGACATCACGGTCATCGACTACATGCCCGAGGGCATGGAGCTCAACGATCCGGACTGGACCGAAAACGGCGATGACACCGCGTCGATCACCTTGACGGGTGTGACCATCGCAGCCGCAGCGTCCACAACCGTCGATGTCACCATGACAATCACCGCCGCCGGCAACCTCGAGAACCACGCCGAGATCACCGGCTCAACCCCGATTGGTGACAACGGTGAACCGTTGACCGAACCCGACGGCACCACCATCGATGACATCGACTCGACACCCGACGCCGAAAACAGTGACGTGCTCGCCGATGGCATCACCAACACCGACGCGACCGGCGGTGACGAGGACGACCACGATGTCGCCGGCATCACGGTGCTCGGCCCGACCTCGGGTGCGCCGCCCACGATCGCCTTCACCGGTCGTGAATCGAACACGCCGGCCGGCATCGCGGTCGGCATGATCTGCATCGGCCTCCTGCTCGTGCTCTGGGAACGTCGCCGTCAGCAGCTCGAGATCGTCGAATCGTGATCTCTCGCTGGCGCAGGCAACAGCGCGACGAACGCGAAGCTCGCGTCGATCGGCTCGCCGAGCAGGTCGCCGTGTTGGCCGACCGGCTCGAGGCTCTGGAGCTCGAGCGGCGATCATCCTCCGGGGTGACGCCGCTCGGCCCGGACGCCGAGCTCGATGTGCTCGATCTCACCGACGAATCGAACTTCGACGAACGCTTCGCCGAGTTCATGCAACTCAACGATGGCCGATCGCTTCCCGAGCGTTCTGGTTGGGCGCTGGATCATGACTGAGGCGCAGGAACGTTCGATGAAACCACCACGAACGAGGACCGAGAGACAGCAAGCAACTCGTCTGCAGCTTGTGATGATCGGCGCGATCGTGGCCATTCTGATGCTCGGCGCCATCACGACCTTTGACTGAGCTGCGGGTGAATTTACTCATGGGATGTGGTGTCCCAACGGTGCAACGATGACTGTCAGATTCGCCCATTGCTCGGGGCGGCGTGGGGGAGCGTTGAATGAAGACCGTGGTCATCGCCGATGGCCAACCGATCGTCGGTGCCGCGTTGAACATGGCGTTGGTCCAATCGGCGTTTCGCGTCGCCGCAACTGCGGTCACACCGCCAGAGGCTCATCGAGCGTGTGACTGACACCGTCCCGACCTGCTGATCATCGACCCGGCATCGTGCCGGTGACACTGCGGGATGAGCTGCCTCCGGGACTGACGTTCGTCTCACCCGACGCTGCGGAAGAACTGAGCTGCACGGAACTCGACGGCGTCGTGTCCTGCGCGGTCGACCGGCTTGCCGTTGGTGACTCGACGGCTTTCGAACTCGACACGACGACCTCGGTCGCCGGATCGATGATCAACTCCGTGCAGGTCGAAGCGCATGGCATCGGCGATGCGGAAGCGCTGACCGACACGGCGATCGCCTCGGTGGTGGAGCGCGCTCCCGAGCCCGACGGTGGACCGCTGGCGTTCACCGGCCGGACGTCGTGGGATCTCGTCGAGGTGGCGTTGCCCCTCATTGCGATGTGCGCCGGCTTCTGGTTCGTCGGCCGTCGCCCCGAGTACGACGACGGCCTGCACGATGGGTAGGTACTGATCAATGCTGACACCGCTGTCGAGACTCATCCGGCG
The DNA here is from genome assembly GCA_020628865.1 of Acidimicrobiales bacterium. Lineage (GTDB taxonomy): Bacteria > Actinomycetota > Acidimicrobiia > Acidimicrobiales > SHLQ01 > SHLQ01. The sequence goes on along the minus strand of JAHDEJ010000004.1, from coordinate 82,115 downwards.
GACCGGCTTGTAGGCGCTATCGTCCTCGAGGTTTCGCCGCCGTCTTCGTATACTCGTGCCGTAGGCGTCGCCCGCCGCGGCGAGCACCGGGCTCGGACTCGACGCCGAGTGGACCGGCTACTTCGGCTGCGAATCGCCGTAGCGTTCGATCGAGAATGTCGCTCGACGCTTTGCACAGCTGTCACGTCAAAGTGGCAAGTTGGTTCGACGATCGCTCAAATCAGTGTGTCGTAGTCAGACTCGTGACCGCCGAGTAGGTTCTCGCAGGTGTCAACTCCCGCTTCCCTCACGGCATTCGGCCCCGACTTCCCCTTCGACTTCGAAGGCTGGCTGACCCACGACGCCGGCATCGGCTCGATTCCCGCATCGGCGCACGGTTCCGAGGTTGCGATCATCGGCGGCGGCATCGCGGGAGTGGTCGCCGGACTCGAATTGATGAAGGTCGGGCTGCGACCGGTCATCTATGAGATCGGCCGCATCGGGGGTCGCCTCCGGTCCGAGCCGTTCAGTGCGGCGCCGCACATCGTCGCCGAAGTCGGCGGCATGCGGTTTCCGCTGTCGGGCACCGCGCTGTGGCACTACATCGATCTGCTCGGGTTGGAGAGCCGCGACTTCCCCAACCCGCTGACCGCCGCCGCACCCACCACCGTCGTCGACCTGGAGGGGCAGCCACACTTCGCCCGCACGATCGACGATCTCCCTCCGGTCTTCCGTGAGGTCGCAACCGCTTGGGACTCGGCGCTGGAGGAGGGTGCGCACCTCTCCGCGGTCCAGGGGGCGATGCGACGCCGCGACGTCGCCGCGCTTAAGGCGCTGTGGAATCCGATCGTGGAGGCCTGGGACGATCGAACCTTCTACGACTTCGTCGCCACGTCACCCTCGTTCTCCAAACTCTCGTACCGCCATCGGGAGATCTTCGGCCAGGTCGGTTTCGGAACCGGCGGCTGGGACTCCGACTTCCCGAACTCGATGCTCGAAATCCTGCGCGTCGTCATGGCCGGCTTCGAAGACGACCAGCGGTTCATCGTCGGTGGTGCCGAGCAGATCCCGCGCGGCCTGTGGGAGCACGAACCCGACGACCTCGTCCACTGGTCCGCCGGCACGTCCCTGTCCTCGCTCCACTCCGGAGCACCACGGCCGGGAGTTGCTGCGCTGCGTCGAGTCGGCGACGGCGGCGTGGAAGTGGAAGATCGATGGGGCCACAAGGCCGCCTACGACGCCGTCCTCGTCACGACACAGAGCTGGCTCCTCACGACGGGGATCGATGTCGAAGAATCACTCTTCAGTCAGAAGGTGTGGATGGCCCTGGACCGAACCAGATACATGCAGTCGTCGAAGACGTTCGTGATGGTCGACCGACCGTTCTGGAAGGAGATCGACCCCGAGACAGGCCGCCCGCCCATCTCCATGACACTCACCGATCGCAACACGCGGGGCACCTACCTGATCGACAACGGCGACGATCAACCCGCCGTCATCCTCCTCAGTTACGCGTGGGCCGCCGACGCGATGAAAGTGGTCGCCATGACGGCAGAGGAGCGGGCGCAGTTGGCGCTGGACACGTTGGCCACCATCTACCCGGACACGGACCTCCGCCAGCACATCATCGGTGAGCCGATCACCGTCAGCTGGGAATCCGACCCGCACTTCCTCGGAGCCTTCAAGGGTGCCCTCCCCGGCCACTATCGATACAACCGCCGGATGCACAGCCACTTCCTCCAGGACGACTTTCCCGCAACCGAGCGCGGCGTCTTCCTCGCCGGCGACGACGTGTCGTGGACGCCGGGCTGGGCCGAGGGCGCCGTCCACACATCGCTCAACGCAGTCTGGGGAATCATGCGTCACTTCGGAGGTTCCTCGCCCACAACCAATCCCGGCCCCGGCGACGTCTATCGCGACATCGGTCCCGTCGAGCTTCCAGACCCATGAACCTCGACGAGTACCAGTCCCTCGACGCGACCGGCCTGGCCGACCTCGTCCGCTCGGGCGACACCAACCCGGACGAGCTCCTCGCCCTGGCCCGTGAGCGCTCGGACGATGTGAACGACGAACTCAACGCGGTGGTCGAGTGGTTCGACGAGCCGACCCCGGTGCGCAACCTGGACGGGCCCCTCGCCGGCGTGCCGTTTCTGTGCAAGGACTACGGCTCGGCGGAGGCCGGCCGGCTCGTGGAGATGGGCAGCGTGCTCGCCCGGGGCAACCGCGCCACCCACACCGCTCGGTTCATCGAACGACTCCAGGCAGCCGGTGCGCACATCGTGGGTCGAACGGCTGCGCCCGAGTTCGTGCAGCACGGTGCAACCGAAAGTGCGCTCCACGGGATCACCCGCAACCCGCACGATCCCACGATGTCTCCTGGCGGATCTTCGGGCGGCGCCGGAGCAGCGGTCGCCGCCGGAATCGTGCCCGTGGCGCACGGAAGCGACTGCGCGGGTTCGATCCGAATCCCCGCCAGCGTCTGCGGCGTCGTGGGCTTGAAGCCGGGCATGCATCGGGTGCTGCTGGACGACGGGGGTTGGGGCGGCATCGCAAACGAATTCGTGCTGAGCCGGTCGGTGCGCGACAGCCGCCGGTTCCTCGACCTCCTCGGCGACGGCCCGTACACGCCGGTGCCAGACCGTCCGCTGCGGATCGCCATGAACACGGAACACTGGGGCGGGCTCGACGAGGATCCCGACGTCCTCCGCGTCACGCTGGAGGCCGCCGACCGACTGCGTTCACTCGGACACACGGTGGAAGCGGTTCCCGTCCCGGTGGACTATCAGAAGCTGATGGACACCTTCTATCCGCTGTTCCATCGGTGGATTGCACTCGACGTGGATCGCATGGTGGCGGCGGGGCGGGTGGAGGGGCCAGACACGCTCGAACCACTCACCCGAACGGCGCTCGAGTACCTCCGGGCCATGCCGCATGCGGAAGTGGACGGTGCGTATGTGGCGCAGGGGGAGATCACCATGCGCCTCGAACGTGAACTCGAGTCCTTCGATGCGTTTCTCACCCCGACGCTTGCCCGGGTTTCGATCCCGATCGGCAAGCTCACTGGCGAGGTCACCGACCTTGACGAGTACCTGCGCCTGAACGACGAGATCTTCGCCTACAACTACCTGTTCAACGTGACGGGCTGGCCGTCGATCTCCGTCCCCACCGGCAGGTCGAACGGTGGCCTGCCGGTGGGCGTGCAGCTGTCCGCCAGCCGCGGCACCGAGCACCTGCTGTTGGATCTGGCCGACGCCCTGCTCTGAAAACGCGCTCGACGGCAGCACATTGGTACGTGTAGTTTCGTTTGCGTGACCTCGGTCACATGCGGAAATTCGGTGGAGAACACATACGGGGGATTGTCATGCGATTGCGTTTCGGTACGTTCATGGCTCCGTTCCATCCGCCCGAGCACAACCCGACGTTGTCGCTCGAGTCGGACCTGGAACTGCTGGCTCACATGGATCGGCTGGGTTTCGACGAAGCCTGGATCGGTGAGCACCACTCGGCGGGAAGCGAGATCATCGCATCGCCCGAGCTCTTCATCGCCACAGCGGCGCAGCGCACGAAGAACATCAGGCTCGGGACGGGCGTCATCTCGCTGCCGTACCACAACCCGTTGTGGGTGGCGGAACGCATGGTGCTGCTCGATCACCTCACCCGCGGTCGCATCATGATGGGCCTCGGCCCCGGCGCGCTGCCGACCGATGCGTCGATGCTCGGCCTCGAGCCACCGCAGATGCGGCCGCTGCTCGAGGAGTACATGGCAATCGTGATGCACCTCCTCACGTCCGAGGAACCGATCAGCTACTCGTCCGACCGGCTCACGTTGAACGACGCCCGACTCCATCTGCGCCCGTACTCCGATCCGCTGTTCGACGTCGCGGTCGCTGCGGTCGCTTCACCGTCCGGAGCGAAACTCGCCGGTCGCTATGGTGCCGGCGTGCTGTCGCTCGGCGCGACCGTGGCGATCGGCATGGACGTCCTCGCCCACCACTGGAGCGTGCAGGAAGAGGTCGCAGCACAGAACGATCAGGTCGCCGACCGAGCCAAGTGGCGACTCGTCGGCCTGATGCATCTCGCCGAATCGGAGGAGGAGGCCCGACGTGACGTCAAGTACGGCATGGAGCAGTGGTTCCGCTACTTCCAAAACGTCGCCGCCTTCCCACAGATGGCCGTCGACGGAGGCAACCTCGATGAGATGATCGACTTCGTCAATGGTGGTCTCGGCGTGGTCGGCACCCCCGACATGGCGATCGCGCAGATCGAGGCGTTGCTCGAACAGTCCAATGGTGGGTTCGGCGCCTACCTGACGCTGGCGCACAACTGGGCCAACCCCGAATCGACCAAGAAGAGCTACGAACTGCTCGCCCGCCACGTCATGCCCCGATTCCAGGGGCAGGTCGACACGCTGGTCAACGCGGCCGATCGGGCTCGAGCCGCCCGGCCGACGCTGGCCGAGAAGCAGCTGCTCGCCGTCGACGAGGCCACTCGTCGATTCGAGGAAGAGCGAAGCGCGATCGTTCTCAGATGAACAGCTGAGCGATCTCCGTCGATTCGCTCTCCGCTTCGTCCAGCAGTTCGATCGTGCGATCGGAGCTGAGACCGTACGTACCGGTGGCGAGGTCCACGACTTCCTCGAGGGCCTCGTTGCCGTACACCTCGCGCAGCGGTGCGGCGAGCGACACCGAGTCGGGCACGTCGAACCCTTCAGCACCGTGATGGCCGCCGATCGCCTGCGTGAGCTCCGACGGAAGCTTCCATTCGGAACACAGTTCGGCCGCAACCTGGTCGTGGCTCCACCCGAAGGACTCCGCCTCGAGCACGCTCAGGTCACCGCCGGCGTGATGCCACTCGACGAGCAGGGGTCGATAGTTCTCCCGAGCGAGCGCCAACAGCGGGACGGCCATGTCCTGGAGGAGACCGGCGGTGAAGCTCTGATCAGCTGTCGCCGGGTGCAACTCGTTGGCGAAGGTGCGAGCGATGCATGCCCGCCGTGCCGCCGCCTGCCAGAACCGGCGTTGCTGCAAACCCTCGACGTCGACATTCGGCAGCGCCACCTTCACGCCGACCGCCATCAACATCGACTCGACCGTGCCCAGCCCCGCCATCGCAACCGCCTGGGACACGCTGCGAATCTCGGTCGCCGGACCATACGAGGCCGAGTTGACGAGACGCAGCAGGCGCACGGTGGCACCCGGGTCCGGTCGGAGGGTCTCGGCGACACGCTCCGCCGAGGCCTCAGGGTCACGCAGAACCTCCAACGTCTCGAGGATCACGCTCGGGAAACTCGGGATCGACAGATCGCCGAGCGCGCTCCGGAGGACTCCATCGGCCCCGTCGCCGGTTGCCGCCTTCTTCTTCTCCCGCAGGAACATCGTTCAATCCGCCCTTCGAGCGATCTTCTCCGAGAGGATGCTCATCATTCCGCCAAGGCTGAAATAGCCCAGAACCACTTCTGACATCGCCATGACCTGTCCGGCCGAAGAACTCGGGAGGACATCGCCATAGCCGAGCGTCGTGAAGGTCACGACGCTGTAGTACAGGGGCGACAACACTGTCTCGTTGTCCCCCCAATCGATTCCCACGAACCGATATGCGAACGAGTACAGGACCGCGATGATGACCGTCCAGGCCGTCCAGCGTCCGAGCGATCGCCCGCAATCGGAGGTCACCCACCAGAGTCGATAGAGCCACTCGTGCATGGGCGACTTCGTCCGAAACTCCTCCAGGTAGTTCTCGTCGTGCGCATGGCGCCGAAGCAGCCAGGCGCCCGTGAAGTCGGCCCGATGCAAGTCTGCGCCGATCCAGCATGCGGTCTCGTAGCCCGTCGCCTTGGTCAGCCGCGTGTCCTCGAGCTGCGTGTCGCGCAGGGAAGCTCCGCCGAGGCTGGCACCCGTGAGATCTGCGTGCGACAGGTCGGCGCCATCGAACATCGCGTCCTCGAGCTTCGTGCCCCGGTGGCGAGTGCCCGTGAGCTGCGCCGTTCGAAAGTCGGCTCCGACGAGCGAGGCTTCTGTGAAGGTCGCCTGGTTGCCCCGACAGCCGAAGAAGAGGGTGCGCTCGGCCGATGCCTGCCCGAACCCCGCATTCTCGATGATCGCATTGGTCATGTCGGCTCGATCGAGTGTGGCGCCCAAGAGTTCGGCACCGGTCAGGTCGGCGCCGAACAGGACGGCGTCGGTCAGGTCGGCGCCAGCGAGTCGTGCCGTCGAGAGATTCGCGTTGCTCAGGTCGCAGTTCCGCAGATCGCAGCCGCTCAGGTCGAGACCCATCAGGTCGGCGCCACGGAGGTTCAGCATCGAGAAGTCGACGGGCTCCAGGGGGCGCGGCGGCCGACTCCGGGCCCCGTCTGACGCCGCCTGGTCACGACGCTGTCGCATCTCATCGAGCACGCTTTGTGCGTCTCGTTCCCCATCGCGCAGCGCAGCAGAGCGCCCGCCGGATCCGCCATCCCGACTCATTCCAGACCATCGTCCCACGGCGGGTTCCGGTGAGTGCTCGCAACGCGACTGACATGATCCGAATGGATGCTCAGGTCACCGGCGCGATGGGTCGAAGATCCTCGTGAAGGCGAAACCAAGGCGGGTAGGCGAATGCCGGCAAAACTCATGGCCGTTCTCGGCGTGTGCAGACGAAAGGGACGTTGGGAGGTCTCCCAGCGGACATCGGCGTTGGTGCTGTTCGGCCACTGCCACATCGACTTCCGGGAGGCGTTCGCCGATCCGGAGATCGAGTCGATGAAGCTCAACGTGACGTGCCTTTTCGGCAACGCGACCTTCCTGATGCCCGAGGGCGTGGACATCCGGCCGTCCGTGGTGAGTGTGTTGGCGTCCACCGGGTTCGACGTTCCCAACGATGACGTGGAAGCTGCGCTGCCGACGATCGCGATGGAGACGACGACGCTGTTCGGTCGCTGCCGTATCCGCATCGAGAAGGACGAGGTCGACGTGGCCTCGGAGATCATCGAGGTCGGCGATACCGATGTCGCGCCGTTGGAACCACCACCGCTGAGCGACGATCATCTGACGCCGGACCCGGAGGCTGTGCCCCCGGTCGTGACCGAGGGTGAACGCATCCGCCTCACCAGCTTCGACAACGCGGCCTGAGCCGCCAGAGCGTCACTGCGGCCTGAGCCGCGAAGGCGTCACTGCGGCGCGAGCGTCTGATCAGGCCCCGATGTGGCCCAGCTGCACCTGGTTGCGGCCGTTCGCCTTGGCGGCGTACAGCGCCTGGTCGGCGGCCTTGACGAGCATTGTGCCATCGTCCGCCGTCGTCGCCGTTTCGAGCACGGCGGCACCCAGTGAAGCCGTGACCTTGAGGTAGCCGCCGCCGGGCAGCTCCACTTCCATCAGCTCGATTCCTGCACGAATCCGCTCGGCAGCGCGCAGCAGCTCTTCTTCGGTTGCCGACGGGGCGAGCAGGATGAACTCTTCACCACCGAATCGAGCAACGATCTCCTCGGTCCGGGTGGTCACCCGCAGAACATCGGCGAGCTTCACCAGTACGGCGTCGCCGCCATCGTGTCCATGCGTGTCGTTGACCGACTTGAAGTGATCGAGGTCGATCATGATGATGCCCATCGGCTTCGCAAAGACCTTTGGATCGCGTATGCGAAGGCTCAGGTTCTGATCGAACTGCTCGTCGAAGGCACGGCGATTGAACAGACCGGTGAGCGGATCGTTGCGGGCCTCGGCCTCGAGCTGGGCCTTTTCGACCTCGAGCTCGGCTCGACGATCGGACTCCGCACGAAGCTCGGCGTCGGTCTGCAGGCTGAGTTCGACGAGCTGGGCCCGGGCGTTCGCCACGAGCGATTCGTACGACGCGCCGTTGATGGCGAGCTCGAACTGTTCGGCGAGTTCCTGCACGTTGTCCCGGGTGGCATCGAGCAGTTCGTCGACCGCCTCGGGTGAGAGGCCGTACTCGAGTGCGTGGGCGATGAGCTCACGCAGCACCCAGCCATCACCCTCTTCGACATAGAACGTGGTGACGGCCATGGACAGGCGCACGATGCGAGCAATTTCGCTCTCGTCCGATCCGTCGCCGCCGGCCGATGGCACCGTTTCGATCAGGTCTGCAGCCGCGGCGAACATCTCGGGCATACCCCACTTGCGCAGGAGTCCGGCTGTGGTCACCGCCGACGAGAAGTCGAACGTTGCGTGTTCGGAGGCGAGCGAGGGCCAACCTTCATGTTCGGTGGCGAGTGGCTCGTAGTGATCGGGGATGACCATGCCCATCACGACGCGGCCGAGGCCGGCGACGAGACCGACGAAGAAGGCCTCTTCCGAGAGCTGTGGAGCCAGCGAGCGAGAGGCCAGCCGAGCCGCGGAGGCCGTGAGAAGCGATCGGGTCCAGAACGTGGACATGGGGATGCCGGCAACGGATCCGGAGCCCGGCATGGTGCTGGCAACCGAGAAGGCCAGGGCGATCGTCGTCACGCTGCGGAAACCGATGAGTGCAACCGCCCGGTCGACGGAGGTCACCTCGTCGCCGCGTCGGTAGACGGGGCTGTTGGCCGTCGACAGGATCTTTGCCGCGAGGCTGGGATCCTGCTGGACGGCCTCAACGAGATCGTTGATGGATGCTTCCGGATCGTTCTTGATCTCGAGCACCCGCAGCGCCGCTGCTGGAGGGGTGGGTACTTCTCGTGCATCGAGAAGCGTCTCGAGAACGATGTCTGCCGCCATGAGTATTCCGCCTTTGTCGCTTCCCGCCCGTCGGGTCCACGACACCGCTCCGTCGGTACCCACGTGACGAAGTTGACACTTCCCGGAGCGAATTTCGAACGAACGTCCAAAAAAGCGAGAACCGCCCCGGGCCGAAGCCCGGGGCGGTGCTCATGAACGTTCGCCGAAGCGGCGGTTCAGGTGGAACTATCGGATCAGACCGAGCACCGTCTGCGGAACGGCGTTGGCCTGGGCAAGCATCGACGTGCCGGCCTGGACCATGATCTGGTTACGAGTGAAGTTGCTCATCTCGGCCGCCATGTCGGTGTCACGGATACGAGACTCCGAAGCCGCCAGGTTCTCGACGCTCACCCGAAGGTTGTTGATCGTCGACTCGAGACGGTTCTGCTTCGCACCGAGATCACCACGAAGGGTGGAGACCGAGTCAATCGCCGTGGCGATCGTTGCGATGGCACCGTCAGCATCGGTGGACAGGTCGACGCCGTTGACGCCGATCGTGGTCGAGGAGAGCGCACCGACGGTCACGTCGATGGTCTCGCCCTGGTTGGCACCGACCTGGAAGGTACGGACCGCAGCATCGAACACATCGAGACCGGCGAACTTGGTGTTCGTACCGATGGCATCGATCTGCGCGAGAAGCTCGGTGACCTCTGCCTGCTCGGCGGAGCCGTCGCTGGTTGCGGTGTTGGCTGCCGAAACGGCCAGCTCGTTCATCCGCTGCAACATGGCGTGAACCTCGTTGAGCGAACCTTCAGCCGTCTGGGTGAAGCTGATGCCGTCCTGTGCGTTCCGAACAGCCTGCTGGTTGCCCCGAACCTCGGAGCGCAGTGTTTCGGACTTCACCAGGCCGGCAGCATCGTCAGCAGCACGGTTGATGCGGAAACCCGACGAGAGACGCTCGAGGGACTTGCCCAACATCGCGTCGTTTCCGACGAGGTTACGGTGGGCGTTGATCGCCGCAGCATTCTGGTTAATTTGCAGACTCATGAGTCCTGCATCCTCCTTGATGGTTCAGGACCGGCTTGCCCGATCCGTCCGCCCGCTTCCTGCAGGCACAAGAGGGTTCGGCGTTCGGCGATCCGCCCTTTACCGATTTCTGGAGAATTATCCGTACGGCGATGCCGTCGGCCGCCGCTGGGCCTTCATGGCGTCGAGCGTGGAGGTGATCAGGCCATCCGTACGCTGCATCAGTGCGGTTGCACGCACACGTTCGGCGGGCGTCATCGGGGTCGGTGGAGCCTCGAGCGCCATGATCCCCGGGAGCGGATCACCAGCCTCCAGGGCACGCTCCTGACGGCGAACCTGACGTTCCATTCGATCGAGAAGGTGGCTCCACTCCGAGGTCATCAGAGCTGGGTGGCGAGGAACGAGCTCTGCGAGTTGAGCTGGGCGAGCAGGGTCTCCATGGCGGTGAACTGACGACGGAGGCCGGCTTCGACGACTTCCATTCGGCGTTCGTACCGTTCGATCGTGTCGTCGATGTCGTCGATGTTCGCGTCGAGATTCGTCGTCGCGTTCTCGATGACACCCTGATTCTCGGTCACCGTCTCCACGGCCGCCTCGATGCGATCCAGGTATCCGTCGGACCCGTCGCCGATCAGGAAGTTCTGCAGTCCGGAGAAGTCGGATGCCAGCAGCTCCGAGAAGGTGTCTTCGTCGAAGCTGACGGTTCCGTCCCGGGTGCCGTTGAAGCCGACCTGGCTCCCGACCACGTAGGTTCCGGTGCCGACCGCGCTGAATCCTGCTCGGAGTTGTTGCTCGAGCCTCCGGAGCGAGGATTCGCCCGAGAGGAGACCGACCTGGCCGTTCTCCGGATCGGACTGTCCGTAGGTGGAGATGCCGGAGAAGACGGCGTTGGCCGCATCGATGAAGGTCTGCACCTTGTCCATCACGGCCTCGCTGTCGCGTGTCACGTTCACACGCAGGGTCTCGCCCGCCTCCGCCGAACTGAGATCGACGGTCATGCCGGGGACGAGGCCGTCGACGTTGACGTCGCTGCGTTCGATGACCAGGTCTTCGCCCATGCGAACGATCGTGTTGGTGGCTTCCCGAATCTGTTCCATCGTTCCGAGCGAACCCCCGGGAACGTCGACCGTGAGCGCGTTGTCGGTACCCGGTGCGCGAGACGTCACGACGAGTCGCATGGCGTCGCCTTCGTCGTCACCGGTGTCCACGACCTGCACGGTCGCTGCGCCGCCCGGATCGCTCAGCCGCACGGCCATCGCTCCGACCGTGGTGGTTTCGTCCGTGACCATGGTGGAAACGTGCGCCGTCCCGACCTGGAACTCACCGTCGGGGTTGAGCGTCATCGTCGAACCGTCGCTGTTGGTCAGTGTGACCCAGCTGCTCGAGTCGACCTCGTGGGATTCGCCGTTGAAGACGATCGTGGCAGTGCCGTCCTCCACGCTGGTCACCTGGATGGAGTAGTGGCCGGTGTCGGAAGCGCCGGGGTCGGCGTAGGTGGCTCCGATGCCCTCCACGCCCGACGTGATGGTGGCGCGGCCTGCTCCGACGAGATCGGCCGGGCTCGAGAACGAGCCGGACATGAACTGATGGGTCGTCGCAATCTGTTCGACGGTCGCCTCGTACACGCCGACGGCGCCGTCGCCGGTTCGGGTGATGGGGATGTCGGGGTTCGACGCCTCCCCCACGAGCGCGTTGATGCCCGCATCGGCACGAAGCTCGTCGATGGCGTCCGTCAACGCCGTGAGGCGAGTGTCGAGGTCGGACCAGGCACTCTTCTCCTGGTTCAAATTGCCGCGACGCGACTCCAGCCGAACGATCGGCTGGCGTTCCACAGCCATCAGCTGTTCGATGATGGATGTCGTGTCGAGCCCGCTACTGAGCCCATCGACCGCGAAGTTGCTCATGGAATCGCCATCGGCACGAATCGGGACGGACATGAGCGCTACACTCGCCCCGTGCTCGTTCTCACACGTGAAGTCGGCCAGACCATCGTCATCGGCAACGACATCAGAATCACCGTGGTGCAGGTGAAGGGCGAGCAGGCCCGTATCGGAATCGACGCTCCTCGCTCCGTGCCGGTGAACCGTCTCGAAGTGTTCGAGGAGTTGGAGGGGGCCAACGCTGCCGCGGCCGCCGCGAGCACCTCCGATCTCGACTTCCTGCGCTCGATGAACGGCCCCAAGAAGGGCTGATCTGAACCGTTCGACTCATCTCGGGGCTTCTCGTTCCGACGAGGGCATGGTGGACGGCAACGCACAACCCTTCGATCTGATCGGTGAGCCCAAGCTCGACGATGACGCTGTTGTCGCGCTCGCCGTCGCCGTGCAGGAAGCGGCAGTGCTGACCGCCGAGACGTTGGCCGGGGTGACGCGACGTCAAGCGACCGTGTCGATCGGCGATCTCCTCGAGCCGGTGAAGGCGCGGGACCTCTCCACCGATGGCGTCGCCTGCGAAATCTCCACGATGGATGGTGGACCCCTCGCCATCCTCCTCGTGAGCGACGAGCACACCGTCGCCCTTGCCGATGTCTTCTTCGGCGGCCCGGGCAGCGGCGCCGAACGACGACCCGCACCGATCGAGGTTCAGGCGATCGTCAGCTCGCTCCCGCCGGTGATCGAACCGGTGGTCGCCGCCGTGACGTCATCAGGCGGTCACGAGATCCAAATGCGAGCGAGTGACTCGATCACCGCCCCAGCGGCCGACCTCGTCCGGCTCGACCTCTCCTTCGACATCGACGGCATCGTGATCGAAGCCGCACTCTTCGCCCCCGACCCCGACCGTGTCGGGCCCGCCGGTGGCACGTCACCCGAGATGTTGCAGTTGGCTGCCGGAATCCCCGTGCAGTTCGACGTGGACCTCGCCAGCGTTCCCATGCTGGCCGCCGAGGTGCAGGGTCTGGCAACCGGCGACATCGTCATCTTCGATGCGGGCGTCGACGATGAGGTCACGGTTCGCAGCGGCAACCGCGAGTTTCTCCGCGGCTCGGTCGACGACACCGCAGGCCGACGGATGCTCTCGGTGACCGAGGTCCTTTCGACCCACTGACGTCGCCGATCGGCCCGACCCGATCAGCCCACCGACGGTCCCAGAATCTGGTCCGTCGGACTCATCTCTGGGACCCCTCGTCCGATGGGTACGCACGGCACAGCGGGTGTGTCGTGGTGGTCACCCTTCTCGAACGTGCAGGAGGGTGGAAAGGGCGGAGCGTGACATGACAGGCATGGCCATTCTTCCGACGCTCGTCAGCATCGTGGTCGTTCTGGCAGTGCTGGGCGCAACACTGTTCATCCTCAAATGGGCGAGCCAGTGGCGAATGAAGAGCCGACGACGCAGCAATCCAGCGCAGCGAGTCGAAGTGATCGAACGCCACGCCGTCGGGCGATCGGGCGCCATCGTCGTGATCCGTCATGGCGACACCGAGCACGTTCTCGGCGTGACCGAACAGGCCATCGCTCCCATCGCCTCGGCACCGATCGACCCAGCCGAGCTGGAGTCGACGATCGACCTTCGGGACGGCGAGGACGCCGAGCGGCGACCGGGGCTGTCCGGCCGACTCGATGCGCTGCGAGAGCGCACGGTTCGCCACTGAGAACATCGACGGCGGACGACTTCACACCATGGCGGAACAGGACTTGCGAGAGCAGCGGTATCGATGGCGCACCGGCGTCGTTCTCCTTGTCGCGTTCCTGACGATCTTCGTTGCGCCGAGCGCGGCCGGTGCCCAGGTCGACGACGGCACGATCGACGACATTCTCTCGAACGAACCGACCGCACCGATCGAACCCGAGCCATCCACCGACGACGCGCCGACGCCGATTCAGGCACCGACTGCGCCCGATGTGGGAACCCCGCAGGAACCGGGTGGCGACACCGCCGGCACCGAAGACTCTGCGCTCTCCATCATTGTCGTACTCACGGCGTTGGCGCTCGTGCCAACGATCCTCATCGTCGCCACCTCGTTCACGCGCATCGTCATCGTGCTGGGCCTGACCCGCAACGCGCTGGGGCTGCAGGGCGTGCCACCCAATCAGGTCATCATCGGTCTCGCCGTGTTCCTCACCCTTTTCGTGATGGCGCCCACCCTTTCGGAGGCCAATGACGCAGCCCTCCAGCCGTACCTCGACGGACAGATCGAATTCGGCGAAGCCTACGACCGCGGCGTCGAGCCGTTCCGCGACTTCATGTTCGCCCAGGTGCGCGAAGACGACCTTGCGATGTTCATCGCGATGAGTCCAGATGCGCCACCCACGACACCTGACGAGGTCGCCATCACCACCCTGGCGCCGGCCTTCATCGTGTCGGAGCTGCGAGCGGCCTTCATCATCGGATTCATCATCTTCATCCCGTTCCTGGTCGTCGACATGATCGTCTCGGCGACGTTGATGGCCATGGGAATGGTGATGCTGCCGCCGGTCGTGATCTCCCTGCCGTTCAAGATCCTCCTCTTCGTGATGGTGGACGGCTGGTTCCTGCTCGTACCCACACTGCTCCGATCGTTCGAATTGTGAGGAAGACAAATGGACGTTGAATTCATGCGCATCATCTCCGACATGCTCGGCACCACCGCCCGGCTCAGCGCACCCATCCTGATCTCGGCACTCGTGATCGGCGTCTTCGTCGGCCTGGTCCAGACGGTGATGCAGGTCCAGGAGGCCACGCTCACCTTCGTGCCGAAGGTCGTGGCGATTGCGCTCATTCTGGGCCTGACCGGCAACTGGATGTTGGGCGAACTCGAGGACTTCATGCAGCGCAGCCTCGACTCGATCCCGGCGTTGCTCGCGGGCTGACCGTGCCGTTCGAGGACCCAGCGCTGCTCGCGCTCGCTTTCGCGCGCTGCGCCGGCTGGGTCGCCATCGTCCCGATCTTCGGCCCGATTCGGCCAAGCACGACGGGACGCATCGCGCTCGCGATCGTGCTCAGCCTCTTCGTCGTCGGACTCGGGGACGGCACACCGCCGAGCGAGGCCGGACCGTTCGTCCTCCTCCTCTCCGGGCAGGTGCTCTACGGGCTGCTCCTCGGCTGGCTGACGGCTCTGGTCGTCGCCGCGTTCGAGGCGGCCGGCGGCCTGATCGATCTGCTCGGCGGTCTCAGCATCAGCGCCATCCTCGATCCGGTCACCGGCGCCAACAACGCCATCATCGCCCGGTTCTTCCAGCTGGTCTTCCTCGCTGCGCTCTTCATCTCGAATGCGCATCTCGTGATCGTCGGAGGGTTCGTCCGTTCGTTCCAGAGCACTGGCCTCACCGAGTTTCCGATTCTCGGCGAGGACGACCTCGAGGCCGTCAGTCGATCGGTGGCCGACATCCTCCTCGCCGCACTCGAGATCGGTGCGCCACTGGTGGGCGCACTGCTCCTCGCCGAGGTGGCCATGGCCATCGCCGCCCGGTTCACCCCCCAGGCGAACATCTTCATGCTCGGCCTTCCACTGAAGGCACTGATGGTGTTCGTGCTGATGGGAAACATCCTCATCCACCTTCCGCTCTACACCGAGCGCATCTCGACCCGAGCAATCGAGATCGTCGGTGCGGTCGGCTGATCGAGCGATGGACGAGACAACGGCGCGAACGACTCTCGGCGTGGGGCCACATGCCGGACCGAGGGAACTCCGGCGGGCGTTCCGGCTCCGCTCGAAGGAAACGCACCCCGACCTGACCGAGGACGGTTCCACGTCGGCCTTCGACGACGTCCAGGCCGCGCACGCCCTGCTTGCAGAACTGGCATCTCGCGTGCCCGCTCCCTGGTGGCTCGAAGGCGCTGACGAACAGCGTTCGCGGGTCGCCGAGGAGCCACCGATGCGGAGGCAGAGCCACTTCGAGGCGCTGTTCCGCAACGCACTGAGACAACAGCGCGAACGGTGAGCACATCGACTCAGTTTTGATCGGCCCGGGCCGATCGGATCATTGGCGGCGCGGGTCCCTGAAATCCGCTCCTGAACGGCGAACATGGCGAAGCCAGCGGACGAACAGACAGAAGAACCGACAGCGAAACGCCGCCGCGACGCGCGCGAGCGCGGCGAGGCGGCACGGTCCACCGAGCTGCCGCAATCGATCACGCTCGTCGCTGCAGTCGCCGTGCTGATCCCGACCCTCACGTCGTTGTGGGGTTCGCTGCAGACCAACACCATCGGGCTCATCACGAATCGTCCACGATTGGAAGCGGCGGAGATCGGCGGCGAAGCAGCCACGGCGATGCGCTCCGCCGGCATGACCCTCGTCCCGATGCTCACGTTGCTCGTCGTCGTCAGTGTCGTCGCCCAGGTGGCCGTCGCCGGCATGCCGAACATGTGGAAGCTCAAGCCGAAGTTCACGAGCCTGAATCCGCAGAACGGCCTCAAGCGCATCTTCTCGAAGCAACAGTTGTGGGAGCTCGTCCGCACGATTCTGAAGCTGGCCGCCCTCATGTTGATCGCGCTTGCCAGTTGGGCGTCGCTGTCGCAGTTCGTTGCCCTCGGCCCGGCTCCGCTCGCCGTCGTCTTCGATCGTTGGCAACAGGTCCTGCAGGGTCTGGGAGTCGGCGTGGCGATTCTGAGTCTGCTGATCGGCTTTGCGGACACCGTCGTGTCGAAACGCAACTTCGACAAGGGGCTGCGGATGAGCAAGCAGGAAGTGAAGGACGAGACGAAGCAGGCGGAGGGTGACCCGCTCGTGAAGGGCCAGATCCGCCAGGCGCAGGCCCGGATGTCCCGATCCCGAATGATCGCTGCCGTGGCCGACGCGACCGTCGTGGTCACCAACCCGACGCACTACTCGGTCGCCCTGCGCTACCAGAGTGGCGACAACGCTCCGGTCGTCGTGGCGAAGGGTGCCGACGAACTGGCGCTGCGCATCCGGACCGAGGCGCGTCGCCATGGCGTACCCATCAAGGAGAACAAGCCGGTGGCCCGCACGCTCTTCAGCACGGCTGAAGTCGGCGCACCGATTCCGGTTGCCCTGTACAAGGCGGTCGCCCAACTGCTCGCCTCGATCCACACGGCGTCCCGTCCCGGAGGTGCGGCCGCATGACCCAGCCCCTGACCGCCTCCCGGCGGATGTCGCAGCTCGGCATTCCGTTCCTCATCGTGAGCATCGTCGTCATGATGATCGTGCCGCTGCCGGCCGCGCTCGTCGACGTGATGATCGCGCTCAACATCGCCATCGCCCTGGTCGCAATGCTCACGTCGATGATTGTCGACGAACCGCTGCAATTCTCGGTGTTCCCTGCGCTCCTCCTCGTGACCACGCTCTTCCGGCTTGCGCTGAACATCTCCACCACCAGACTCATCCTCTCCGAGGGTGTCGGCGGCGACGTGATCGAGACCTTCGGTGGTTTCGTCGTCGGCGGGAACATCGTCATCGGCCTGGTCATCTTCCTGATCCTCGTCGTGATCCAGTTCACGGTCGTCACGACCGGTGCCGGTCGAGTGGCCGAGGTGTCCGCCCGGTTCACGCTCGATGCCATGCCCGGCAAGCAGATGGCGATCGACGCCGAGCTGAACTCCGGCGCGATCACCGAGGCCGAGGCAACCCGTCGTCGCAAGCTCGTGGCCGCAGAAGCGGACTTCTACGGCTCGATGGACGGTGCTTCGAAGTTCGTGAAGGGCGACGCCATCGCCTCGGTCGTCATCGTCGTGATCAACCTGATCGGCGGCATCACGATCGGCGTCCTCCAGCAGGGCCTCACACTCGGTGAGTCCGTCAGCCAGTTCGCGCTCCTGTCGGTCGGCGACGGACTCGTCTCGCAGATCCCGGCGCTGCTGATCTCGGTGGCATCGGGCATCATCGTCACCCGAGCGATCACCGATCATGGTGGCGGCCTGGGTGGCGACCTTTGGTCGCAGTTGCTGCAGGATCGACGGGTCCTCGGTGTGGCCGCCTCGGCCATGACCCTGGTTGCGTTGATGCCGGGTATCCCGCGGCTTCCGTTCCTCCTGCTGGCGGCGGCCATGGGCATCGCCGCTTCCCGGGCGGGAACCATCGGAGACGACGAGCAGGACCGGGACGGTCGACGGTCGTCGGCGACTCCGGCGTCCGCATCGGCCACATCCTCCGACGCTGACGAGGACCTCTTCGTCGACATCCGGGTCGAGCCACTCGAGATCGTCCTGGCACCCGACCTGTTCGACCTCGTCGACCCGGATCGCGGAGGCACGCTCCTGACCCGGGTGGCCACGCTCCGCCGCAAGATCGCACTCGAGTACGGACTCGTCATCCCGCTCGTTCGGACGCGGGACGACACGTCGCTCCCGCGCGAGACGTACGTCATCAAGCTGAACGGTGTCGAAGCCGGTCGCGGTCAGTTGCCGGCGGGGAAATCGCTCGTGCTCGTCCCCGGCTCGGACCTCGGACTCGGCGGTCAGACCACGGTCGATCCGGTCTTCGGACTGCCGGCGGCGTGGGTCGCAAGCGATGTCGCCACGCTCCAGGAACGGCAGGGCCGTACGGTCATCGATCGGGCGTCGGTCATGGTCACCCACGTTTCGGAGATCGTCGTCAGCCGTGCCGATGAGGTCCTCAGCCGCCAGGCCGTACAAGAGCTCGTCGAAGGTGTCGCCGCGACGTCGCCTGCAGTCGCCAACGAGGTCGGAGGCGACGTGCTCACACTCGCCGAGCTCCACGACGTGTTGCGTGGCCTCCTCCGCGAACGGGTGCCCATCCGGGATCTCACCCGCATCCTCGAAGCTGTCACTGCGAAGGCACGAACGAACCGGGAGCCCGAAGCGTTGCTCGAAGCGGCACGTGGCGCGCTCGCCAGCGTCCTCACCTCGCAGGTCGCCGTGGACGGCGTCCTTCGTCCCATCACGATCGATCCGATGCTCGAACAACGGATGCTCGAAGCGGTCCGCGCCGGCGACGCCGGCCCGGTTCTCGCACTGGAGCCCGCAACGACCGAGGCCTTCCTCGGCGCGGCGGACGAACAGATCCTCGCTGCGGAGCGACTCGGCCACGAGCCGGTCGTCGTCTGCAGCGCAAGCCTTCGCCCGGTCATCAAGCGACTCTTGATGAGCGGGCGACCAACCCTCCGCGTACTGTCGTTCGCAGAGTTGACCCCCGGACCCTCCATCGAACCGCTAGGAGTGATCAATGTCGCAACCGAAAACGTATGAGGCCGCAACGATCGAGGAGGCACTTCGTGCCGTCTCGATCGACCTCGGCGACGAGATCGAGATCGTCAGTGCAGTGAAGGAGCGCCACGGCGGCGTGTTCGGCTTCTTCGCGAAGGAACGGTTCGTCGTGACGGCGCAACCTCCCGGTGCGCCCGAGCAACCCGAAGAGGCCGCCGAGGACTTCGGCGACATTCTGCTCAGCCTCACGGCCGAGGTCGAGGACACCTGGGAAGGCAGCACCCCGATCGAAAGCCATGCGACTGCCGACGACCGCATCTCGCCACCGGCGGAGTTCACGTCGGTGATCGACCTGCGCTCCGGCAAGCGCACACTTCGGGCGCCCGAGCACACCCCCGCGGCGCCGACAGCGCCGGTGGCGCCGACGACCCCGGAACCGGAACCGGAACAGCCCTTCAGCTTCGGGAGCGAACGGCCGTCGCAACTGCGTCGGCGGATTCGGGCCTCGGGAATCGCCGAGACCCCGGCCGTGGCCACACCGGAACGCACCCCGACCATTCAGGTGCTGCCCGAACAGGGGACGCCGGCAACGATCCTGACGGTTGCCGGACCACTCCACGGCCTCGGCGACTCGTCGCCGAAGTGGAGTCTGGCTGCACTCCGCGATCTCGGGCTCCCGGTGTCGCTCCTCGAAACCGTGCAGGAGTTCGATCCGGCGAGCGACATCGAGTGGATGCATGCGCTGGCCATTGCCATCGATCGCATGCTCCCCGAGGACGAAACCGCGCCTCACCTGTCGTGGGTCGTCGGCGAGGGGCGTCTGTCTGCAGTCGAACTCGTTCGCGGAATCCCGTTCGGGCGACTTCCGGCGGCCATCGTGCTGCCCGGTCGCCAGGTGCGGGCCACCCCCGATGAACTTGCCCTGTCGTTGCGGGAGTGCGTCCGATGATTCGCGGAACCTTCAGCGTCGCCGGCGCAATCATCCTGCTGGTGCTGCTCGTCCGGATGCTTCAGGGCGACATGAGCATCACCGACGTGGCCGTTCGCGGTCTCGTGATCGTCATGTGCATCAGCATCGTCGACAAGGTGCTCGCACCGACGGTCGGCGCCGCGTTGCGCAACCTCGGCCCCGAGGAAGAGGCCGCGGAAGAGGGCGACGCGGAGCTTCCGGCGACCTGACGGGAGCACCACCGGCGGACCGCGTGGGTCCAATGGCTCAAAGTCCCGGGGAGACTCACATCCCCCGGGCCTGCACCGATTGAAACGGTGTAGTGAAGCGGATGGCGGAACCGCACCTCACCGGTCAGTTTCGTCGTCTCATGGAAGACACAACAACGTTCATGGACGAACGGCGGAATCAGCTGGTCACACCTCGTCTCCGGGGTGGGCTGGCCTCTGGCGGGAGGCGACATGAACACACTGTTCTCAGACACGACCACGTGGGCGCTCGAACATGCGCTGACGGCTGTGGCGGAACGACAGCGGGCGGCATCGCACAACATCGCGAACGCCGCCACGCCCGGCTTCAATGCCAAGCGTGTCGACTTCGAAGCTTCGCTTGCGGCCGCCCTCGATCGGGGATCGCAGAACGCGGTCATCACGACCCGGCGGGCCAACACCCCTGAAGGCATCAACGGCAACGACGTGTCCCTCGAAGAGGAATCGTCGATGCTCCTGCGGACCGAGATTCTCTACGAAGCGCTGATCGCCGCAGAGAACTACAAGCTCGGACTGCTGCGCACGGCAATGCGAGGCACGACATGACCCTTTTTCAGGCACTCGACACCGCCGTCACCGGCGCCACGATGTCGCGGGTGTGGCTCGACGCCATCGCCGACAACGTGGCCAACATCAACACGACTCGTCCGCCGGACGAAGAACCGTTCCGGGCCCGCCAGGTGCTGGCCTCGTCGGTTCCCGGCGCCGACGGCATCGGCCACGGCGTCCGTGTCGCCCAGATCTCGCTCAGCGACGCACCGTCGCAGCTGCTCTACGACCCGGACCATCCCCACGCCGATGAATTCGGCCTGGTTCGGCAAGCGAACGTCACCCTCGACAAGGAGATGACGAATCTCCTCCTGGCGAACCGGGTGTACTCGATGAACCTGTCCGTGATGGATCGGGCGGTCAACGCCTACCGAGCAGCACTGCAGATCGGAAGCTGACGATGGCGATTCCACCGATCTCGGCCTCGGCCATTCCGATTCCGTCGACGCCGGCAACTCCGGCTCCGGTTGCGGACGCCTCCGGCGTTGCCGGAAGCAGCTTCATCGACGGCCTGAAAGAGGCACTCAACTCCACGGGCGAAGTGAACCAACTCGCCCAGGATCTGGCAACGGGCGACCTGACCGATGTGCACCAGTTCACGGTCGCAGCGGAGAAGGCCGCACTGGCAATGGAACTGACGGTCGCTGTGCGCGATCGGGCCCTGGCGGCATACCAAGAAGTGATGAGGATGCAGCTCTGACCCCCGGTCAGCTGCACTGAAGGGAAACCCTGTAATGGCGGAACAGGACGGCGGGCGAGGACCAAAATTCCTCGAGCCCATCATGTCGATGGCACCACATCAGATGATCATCAGTGGCCTTCTGGCCATTGCCTCGATCATCGCGATCATGGGGCTGTGGCAGTGGGCGACAGCCCCGAGCTGGCAGACGCTGCTCGTCGGTGAAGAACCGGCGGTGGTGTCCGAGAGCATCAGCGAACTCGAGACGGCCGGCATCACGTACCGCGTGAGTTCGGGCGGAACGATGATCGAGGTGCCCCGTGAGCAGGTCGCCGACGCGGAGGTCGCACTGGCCTCGGCCGGCATCTCCTCGTCGACGATCGTGGGGTATGAGCTCCTCGACAATCAGGGGTTCTCGACGTCGTCGTTCCAGCAGCGGGTGAACTACCAGCGGGCGCTCGAGGGCGAGCTCACTCGCACGATCCTCGACCTCGATCAGGTGCTGGCCGCGAGCGTGCACCTGTCCATTCCCGAAGACGAGCTGTTCTCCGATGAGGAAGACCCTCCCTCCGCATCCGTCGTGATCGATCCGGGCACGAGCTTCTCGTCCCGCTCGGTGAAAGGCATCGTCAACCTTGTTGCAGCGGCTGTTCCGGGCATGACGCCCGATGGCGTGACCGTCACCGACACGGCCGGGCGCGTGCTCACCGATGGCGGCGGCTCCGCTGCCGGGGACGCCCTCACCAACCAGCGGGCAATCGAACAGCAGCTCGAAACCTCGGCCCAGACCATGCTGATCGCAGCGTTCGGCCAGGAGAACGCACTCGTCCGGGTGTCGGCCGAACTCAACCTCGACGAGAACGAACGCGAGACGGTCACCTACAACCCGGATTCACAGGTCGCCCTCCGGGAACAGAGCATCATCGAGCAGTACGCCGGTGGATCAGAAGCGGCGGCCGGGATCGTCGGCGTGACCGACGAGCTGCTGGACACGGCGACCACCGCCGACACCGACGGAACTGACTACACCCGGAACGAGAACACCTCGGAGTTCGGTGTCGATCGTGTTCGCACGGTCGAGCGCAGCGCATCGGGGCAGGTCACCCGCCTGTCCGTTGCGGTCGTGGTGAACGAAGGGCTGGATCCCCAGCCGAACCTCCAGCAGGTCTCGGACGTCGTCGCCGCAGCCGTCGGGCTCGACCCTGCACGCGGCGACGTGATCGCAGTCGAGGCGATCGCCTTCGACGACCGGTTCGTCGAAGCACTCGAAACGGCGCCAGATGCCGCTGCCGCTCCGTCCGATCCGCTGGCGCCCATCGCCCCGTATCTGGGCATCGCGCAGACCGCCTTCGCCGTGCTGTTGATCCTGATGGTCGTGCTCTCACTCCGGAAGGGAGTGAAGACCTTCACGGCCAACCTCAAGCCCGTCGATGTCGAGGTGCTCGATCTCGATGCGCTCGAAGAGGGCAGCGACGAGGAGGACGAGGACGGCGAGGACAAGGACGCCTCGGATGAGGACGCCTCGGACGACGATTCCGACGCAGAGGATGAGGACGGCGAGATGAAGTCACTCGGGGCCGGTCCACAGACGGCCAGCGACGTGATGCGAATCATCGACTCGCAGCCGATCGAGGTCGCGGCGCTGCTTCGCAGCTGGGCCGATGAGGGGGTCAAGAACTGATGCTGGCCACCGCAAACCCTCGAATCGATGAGTTGGCCAAGGTGCTCGTGGCGCTCGGACGCGACCGTGCAGCCGCAATCCTGCAGACGTTCCCGGAGGAACTCCTGCCCGAGATCGCAGATGCGATGGTGCGCGTCCCCGAGCTCGAGGAAGAGGACGTCACCTCCACCCTGCAGAACGTGCTCATGGGTCTCGAAGAGGAAACCGCTCCGGCCGGCGACCTCCGATACGCGATCGACGTGATCGCCACGGCGTTCGGAACCGAGAAGTCCGAAGAGGTCAAAGAGGCCATCGATCCTCGGGGCAAACCCTTCGGCTTCCTCATCGAGGCCGAGCCCGAACTGGCCGCCCGTGCGATCAGCCGCGAACCGATCGGCACGCTCGCCCTGGCGCTGGCGTCCCTGGATCCGATGATCGCCGCTCGCATCCTCAAGTACTTCGACGAGGAAGCACAGGCCGAGTTGCACATGCGCATCGCCACCATCGCGCCGATCAACACCCAGCTGTATGAAACGGTCGAGCGGGACATGCGCGAACGCATCACCCCTCGCATCAAGCCGGAGGGGCTCGAGGAGATCCCCGGTCTCGAGGTCGTCGTCGAAATCCTCGGCCAGGTCTCGAAGAAGGTGGAGAAGCGGGTCCTCGAGCAGATCGCCGAGCGCGACGAGGAGCTGGCTGCACTGATCAAGGAGAGCCTGTTCGTCTTCGACGACATCGCCCTCCTCGACAACCGTGCGATCCAGGAGATCCTCAAGTCCGTGGACACAAGCGATCTCTCGTTCGCCCTGTACCCGGCGGGCGAGGAGCTGCGGAACAAGTTCATGGACAACCTGTCGACCCGGGCCCGAGAGAACCTGGCGGAGGAGATCGAGTTCCTCCGCAACCCGGCCGGGGGCGAGATCAAGGGTGCCCAGAAGCGAATCGTTGCGACGGTTCGGACGCTCGAGGAGTCGGGTGCGATCACGATCGAACGAGGCGGAGGCGGTGACGACGATGACGATGACGAGTAGTCGACGAATCCTGAAGTCGGGTGACGTCCCGGCCGCGGCGGTTGTCGAGGTCGAACCGACGCAGCCTGAGGTTCCGCAGGAGCCGCTGCTGTTCACCGCGTCCGAAACCGAGTCGCTGTGCGAAACCGCACGCCAGTCGGGAATGAACGACGCAATCGCGAGCCTGGGGCCGGCGATCGAATCGATCGCTGCCTCACTACGCGACCTGGCCGATCGCACACCCGAGAGCCGCGCCCTCGCCTTCCGGGCGGATTCGGCCGCACTGGTCGACGGCGCGATCAACATCGCTGAATGGGTCCTCGGGCAGGAGCTGCAGCAGCCGGAAGTCGTGGCGCAACTGGTCGAACAGGCCGTCGCCGAACACGACGAGCGTGGTCCGCAGCGGATTCGCGTCGCACCCGAACTCGCCGATGCGCTGACCGCGCTGTTGCCCTACGACGTCGGCATCGTCGCCGATCGCAACCTCTCCGACGGCGCCTTCATCGTCCAGACCGACGGTCCTGACATCGGTCTGCATGTTTCGACCGCCCTGGACCGGGCGCGCGCTGCGCTGCTCGACGACATCACGAACGACGAGGAGACCGTATGAACACCGCGGTTCTCGATTCGATCTCACGGTTCGACGTGACCGGACGCGTCGTCGGCGTCGCCGGTCTCGAACTCACCGTGTCGGGTCTCAACCCTCCCGTCGGAGCGCTGCTCGCCGTGGGTGAACAGCAGATCCCGGCGGAGGTGATCGCCGTGCGCGATGGTCGCTGCGTCGTCATGCCGCTGCGGGACACGAACGGCATCTCCGCCGGCGATCCGGTTTCGGTCGCTGCAGACACCACGCTCGCCCTCGGCGCCGGCCTGCGTGGCCGCACGATCGATGCGATGGGCAACCCGATCGATGGCAAGGGTCCGATCGACGGCCTGATCGAACGAGTCGAGTTGACCAACGACGTGCCGAACCCGATGACGCGCCAGCGCATCTCGGAGCCACTGGGTCTCGGGGTTCGCACCATCGACACGCTGCTCCCCTGCGGCGAGGGTCAGCGGATCGGCGTCTTCGCCGGAAGTGGCGTCGGCAAGAGTTCGTTGCTCGGGATGATGGCCCGCGGCACGCAGGCCGATGTGGTCGTGGTCGGCCTGATCGGTGAACGAGGACGCGAAGTCCGGGAATTCATCGAAGACGACCTCGGACCGGACGGCATGAAGAACACGGTCGTCGTGGTGGCCACGAGCGACGAGCCGGCGCCCACACGCATCCGCGCCGCCTTCACCGCCACTCGGGTGGCGGAGTGGTTCGCGGCGCAGAACAAGAACGTGCTGCTGCTGATGGACTCGGTCACCCGGGTCGCAATGGCCCAACGCGAGGTCGGGCTGACGGCCGGCGAACCACCGACGACGCGGGGCTTCCCGCCGTCCGTCTTTGCACTGCTCCCGAAGCTTCTGGAGCGGACCGGTCCGCTCGAGGTCGGCAGCGTCACCGGCGTGTACACGGTGCTCGTCGAGGGCGACGACATGAACGAGCCGGTCACCGACCACGTGCGAAGCATCCTCGATGGACACGTCGTGCTCAGCCGTGAGCTCGCCGCTGCCGGACACTTCCCGACGATCGACGTGCTCAACAGCGTCAGCCGACTTGCCGGCAAGGTCGCCGAGGTGACCCACCTCGACGATGCGACTGCGCTCCGGCAGGTACTTCTCGCCTGGGACACCGGACGGGACCTCGTCGAACTCGGCGCCTACGAGGCCGGCACGAATCCGGCGCTCGACGCGTATCTGACCCTGCGGACCCCGATCACCGCCTTTCTCCAGCAGAACCTCCACGAGGTCCTGCCCCGTGACCAGTCATTGACGGAGTTGCATGCGATGGCTGACGCCATCCGGACCGTCAGCGGAACCGCTCCGAGCGAAGGGAACCCGGCGTGACCAAGAAGAAGAACCGGCTCGCCGCCGTCCTCAAGGTGGCGAAGCTGCGCGAGGACAAGTCGACCGCACAGCACGCCGCACGGCTCCGCGAGATCGAGACGGCCAGGCAGCGCTTCATCGAGGCGCAGCATCGGGCCACCCCGACGCCGAGCGTCGGAACGGTGGATGAACTGCAACGTCGGCGCGAGCTCGCTGCGGCGAGCGCCCGCACGGCGCTGATCGCGAAGGCCCACCTCACGGACCAGATCGAACGAGCCGTGGAAGAACGAAATGAGATGCTCGCCGACATGCGCTACCGGCGCACGGTCGAGCGAATCGACGAGAAGCACAAGCTGGCTTGGGCTGTTCTCGCAACGCAGGCCGCCGAACGGGCGATGGATGACATCGCCGTGGCCGGCTGGCAACGGAGGAACCGATGAACGGATTTGCCCAGGTACAGGAACGCATTGCGTCGATCGAGGCTCGGTTCGAGCCACCCCGTGCGCCTGCCGTGTCCGATGCGGATTCGGCCGAGTTCGAGGGGCTACTCGAGGACTACTCGGCCTCGGGTTCCGTGGCGACGCAGGCACTCTTCGGCGGACCGCGCACCCACCAGGTCGGTTCGGCGCCGGCGATGACGGAATCGCTGCGGGCCGCCTTCGAGGAGACCGCCGATCGCTACGGCCTCGACGTCAACCTGCTGATGGCGGTCTCGTGGCAGGAGTCGGCCTTCAACCCGTCGGCCGTCTCGCACGCCGGCGCGATGGGGCTCATGCAGCTCATGCCGGGTACCGCTGCCGGGCTGGGCGTCGACCCGACGAACCCGTTGGAGAACCTCGATGGCGGTGCCCGCTACCTGCGGGAACAGATCGACCGTTTCGGCAGTGTCGAACTGGCCCTCGCGGCTTACAACGCCGGACCGGGAGCCGTGCAGCGCCACGGCGGGATTCCGCCGTTCGAGGAGACACAGAACTACGTGCCGATGGTGCTGCAGCGGTGGCGCTCGCTGTCGACGGGCGAACGAATCATCCCGTTCGCCCCGCAGCCTCCGCCGGTCCCCGAGGTCGCTGCTCCGATCGAGCCGAGCGCTGGGGTGGTCGTCGATCACTCCGCCGCCGAGACCCCGGCCCCGAACAGTGGGGCTGCGCTGATCCCCAATGCCACGCCGACTGGGGTGGTCGACGGCGCAACACCCACAGCGGAATCTGTGATGGATCCCGCAGTCGAGCAGGGCAGCCCGGCTGCCGAAGCCGCAACCCCACTCGTGGAGGACGGCCCGTTGGCCGGCGTCACCGTCGGCGATGCGATTCGCAGCGCCGCGTTGCCGGACGAACCCGAAGTCGCCACGAACGTGGAGACGACCCTTCCGGTCGACGACGCCCCAGAGCTTTCGGACCTCGCACCGACGAATGTCGACGTCGAGGCCGGCATGGATCCGGCCGAAGGCGCCGACCCGGCGGGCACCATCGATGCGGACGGCGCCGAGGCACCGATTCGGACCACCACCACGATCGACACGGTCGCCGACGGTGCGGACATCGACCTGGCCTCCCCCGGCGCGGGTGCCGGAACCGGCGTCGACATCGACCTCACGGGCGGAGACGGGAGTGCCGGCTCCGACACGACGGCCGGCAACACGACGGCCAACGACTCCCTCGGTTCGGCCAGCCTCTCGAGCGTCGTCAGCGGCACGGTCTTCGAACCGCTCACCTCGACACCGCAGACGGAACGGGTCAGCGTTTCCCGAATCCCCCAGCAGATCGCGAACATGGCCACCGGCACCGGCGGCGAAGTGCGACTCGAACTCAGCCCGGAAGGGCTCGGAGACATCTCCCTGCGTGTCTCGCTCACGGCCGGCGGCGACGTCGCCATCGAGATCCTCGCCGACTCGGAGTCGACCGTGGCCATCCTCGGCCGCCTGCAGGAAACACTCGAATCCACGCTGCGGGCGCAGGGGGTCGAGCTGGACTCCTTCGACGTGAGCCATGACGGCGAGCCCGGCGCAGACGCCGAGTCGGGCGGCACGAACGAAACCAACGACCGCTCGTCCGACCAGCCCCAGTTCGACATCGACGGTGACGTCGACGACACGGCGGCCGGAAACGACGACACGACCGAATCCACCACGACTCCCGGGCACGGCGGCAACGTGCTCCGCATCTGAGAAGGAACCACCAATGTCAATGATCAACGGAATCACCGGCATCTCGACCGAGACGTCGACGCAGAGCATCGCTGACTCCTCGGGAGCAGACAAGGACATGTTCCTCCAACTGCTCGTTGCGCAGGTCCGCTATCAGGATCCGCTCGAGCCCATGAACAACAACGAGTACATGGCGCAGACGGCACAGTTCACGATGGTCGAGCAGATGACGAAGGTCGCCGAACAGCAGACCGAACTCATCGCTTTCCAGCAGGCCACCATGGCCTCCGGCCTGATCGGCCAGGAGGTCACGGCGATCGATCCCTTCACCGGGAGCTCCGTGTCCGGCCTGGTGAGCGGTGTCGAATACAACTACGGCGACCCCCACCTCATCGTTGATGGCTCCCGAGTGAGCATCGACGACATCATCGCCACCTCGGCCCCCGGCGCCGACACGGCCGATGACTCCAGCCCGATCGAACTCGTCACGACTGATGACGGATCTGAGCCCGCCTCCGAGGAGGACGCGCTGTAGGCCCAACCCCACAACTTCTGTTCAGGACGAATCACCAATGCCACGGATGGCAGACCACGAACGAATGACCAGAGGAGTTCATCAATCATGATGCGTTCAATGTTCTCGGCCGTCTCCGGCCTTCGAGCACACCAAACCATGGCCGACGTGATCGGCAACAACATCGCAAACGTCAACACGACCGGCTTCAAGGCCAGCCGTGTCGAGTTTGCCGACACCCTTTCCCAACTGCAGGAGGCCGGCTCGCTGGCCAACGCATCCACCGGAACCGTGAACCCGACCCAGGTCGGCCTCGGTGTGAAGGTGGCGGCCACCATGCTGTCCCAGAACCCGGGCGCCGCACTGGTGACGAACCAGTCGACCGATGTCGCCATCGAGGGCGACGGCTACTTCGTCGTCCGCTCCGATGCCGAACAGCTCTACACCCGAGCCGGTTCGTTCCGGTTCGATTCATCCGGACGGCTCGTGAACCCGTCCGGTGCGATCGTCCAGGGCTGGGTCCGCGACGACGCGGTCGGCGGCATCAACACCAACGCGCCGCTGACGGACATAGAAGTTCCGAGCTCGCAGACGATCCCACCACGGGCCACCTCGCTGATCGAGTACGGCGGCAACCTGTCCGTCGACCAGCTGGTGGCGGATCCACCAGCGGAATCGGTCGTCGAGGTCGTCGACGGCCAGGGTGTCGTGCACACGGTCCTGCTGGCGTTCAACAAGACCGCCAACGATGCGTGGACCATGACGATGACCGACGAGGGCGGTGCCACCGTCGCCACGCAGGCGATGACGTTCGACCCCGCGACCGGCGAGTTGGTGAACCCACCCGGTGCGGTCGCCGTGACCTTCACGACGCCGAACGGCACCAACGTCAACTTCGACTTCGACCTGACCACGATGACGCAGTACGGCGCCAGCACGGATCCCTACGTCCTGACGAACGATGGCAGCGAGACCGGATCGCTCCGGGCATTCGCCATCGATGCGAGCGGCATCATCTCCGGCGTGTTCTCGAACGGCGAGACGATCGACCTCGGTCAGCTTGCGCTGGCCGGGTTCGCGAACCCGAACGGACTCGGTGCTGAAGGCGACACGGCCTTCCGCGAGACACTGGCCTCCGGCGACGCGCTCGTCGGTCAGGCCGGCTCCGCTGGCCGAGGCCTCCTGGCTGCCGGACAGCTCGAGACCTCCAACGTTGAACTCGGGCTCGAGTTCACCAATCTGATCATCGCCCAGCGGGGCTTCCAGGCGAACAGCCGGGTGATCACGACCAGCGACGAGATGATCCAGGAACTGGTGAACCTCAGTCGATAGCGACTCGGCCTTCGGCCATCACCGGGGTGCGGCCATGACGGTCGGACCCCGGTGAGGCCAGCGGCCACTTCCCGGCGGGAGCACGCAAGTGATTCAGATAACCCGACTCAACGACACCGAGATCATCGTCAACGCCGACCTCATCGAGGTCATCGAAGCGACTCCGGACACGGTCATCACCCTGATCGACGGCACGCGCTTCGTGGCGAGGGAGCACCCCAGCGAACTCGTCGACCGCATCCAGCGGTACCGGGCCGGGATCCTCTCGCTCCGCGACGACCCCAGGATCACCGAGCAGGCCTCCGGCCCCCTCGGGCTCGTCCCGGAACCGGGAGAGTCCACATGACAACCACGAAACACCGGGCTGACGGTCACCGTCGGCCGAACAGCAAGAAGGGATCGACATGGATCCGATAACCCTGGTCGGAATTCTCATCGCCATCGGCACGACGATGGGCGCAATGATCATGGGTGGCATCGACCCGGTGGGCGTGTTCTTCTCGTCCCCGGACTCGATCATCCTGGTCATCGGCGGCACCATCGGTGCGACGCTCGCCTCCGGAACGATGGAGGAAGCGACCGGCTTCGTCGGCGTGACGATCAAGGCAGTCATGCCTCCAAAGACACCCGACGCCGAGGCAACCATCCAGACCATCCTCGAGTTCGCCGACCGGGCCCGTCGTGACGGGCTGTTGGCACTCGAGGATTCGGTGCAGAGTCTCGACGACGAGTTCCTCCAGCGCGGCGTGCAGATGGCCGTCGACGGGACGGATCCAGAGGTCGTTCGCGAGATCCTGGAAACGGACATCGCAGCGACGACAGACCGACACAAGGTCGGGCAGGGCTTCTTCAATCGCTGCGTCGCCTACGCACCGGGCTTTGGTGTTGCCGGCACCGTGATCGGCCTGATCGACATGCTCAACAACCTGAACGATCCGTCGTCACTCGGCCCCGCCATCGGCGTGGCGTTCGCGACGACGCTCTGGGGCGTGTTCCTGGCGAACTACCTGTTCTCGCCCCTGGCCAACCGGTTGAAGACCTCGTCGACCGCCGAGATCGCCTACAAGAACATGGTGCTCGAGGGCGTCATCTCCATCCAGGCCGGTGCAAGCCCGCGGACGGTCGCCGATCGCCTCTCGGCGTACATCGCGCCGAGCAGCCGCGAGGCGCTCGAGGGGAACAAGAGTGCCTAAGAAACACGTTTGCCCAGAACCGGAGCCAGACCTTTCGAAGGCGTGGCTGGACAGCTACGCCGATGCCATGACCCTGCTCCTCGCGTTCTTCATCCTCCTCTTTGCGTTCTCGCTGGTGGACCAAAAGAAGTTCCAGGAGTTCAAGGCCGGTGTGCACCTCGCCGCCGGCAAGGCTGCGCCGACCCTCGATGGCGGCAACGGCATCCTGGATCTCGGAACCGGCATCTCGGCCCAGGTCGTCACGCCACCCATCCTGATCGACGGCGAAAAGGCCGACGACGTGCCACCCCCGAGCGAGGATGTCATCGACGCCAGCCTCGGAGAGGTCGGCGAGGGCGAAGCACCCGAGCTCTACGAACTCCTGCAGAATCGCATCGACGCCATCGGCGCCGGCGAGTTCGTCCAACTGGAACGGACCGATCGAGGCGTCGTGGTGCGCATGGACTCGAAGGTGCTCTACCAATCGGGTTCGGCCCAGATCCTTCCTGACGGCGTGACCATCCTGAATTCGATCTCGCCGGTCATCGACGCGGTCGACAACCATGTCGTGATCGAAGGCCACACCGACAGTCAGCCCACGAACGGTGGCGGCGGCTTCGCCACGAACTGGGAGCTCTCGACCGCCCGGGCCGTCTCCGTGCTGCGCTACATGAACGAGTTCATGGAGATCCCGGCAGTCCGATTGTCTGCGTCCGGCCATGCCGACACGCGGCCGCGCGCCAGCAACGAAACCGAGGAGGGCCGAGCGGAGAACCGCCGGGTCGAGCTCGTCGTCCTGGTCGAAGACGGCGACATCGACATCATCGAACGACTCGGCGGCGGCGTCGAAGGAACCCAGACAGACCAGACGGGGAGTGAAGGCGAACCACAGATCGTCGACATCGACCCCGACATCGAGCCCTTTCCAACAGCGGATGACAACCAGCCGATCGGCTGACGAGACGAGGAACAATCATGGCGGACAATGAAACTTCTGAGGAAGAAGAAGCGGCGGCGGCCGCGGCGAAAAAGAAGAAGATGATCGGTGGCGTCGTCGCCGCCGGTCTGATCTATCGCTTCGTTCTCTCCGGTGGAGCCGAAGAGCCGGCTCCCGATGCACTCGCGGCGGTGGCGGAAGAAGAAGTGATCGTCAATGCGGAGGAAGGTGAGATCCTCGCCATCCCCGAGATGACGTTGAACCTCGCCGACACCGACGAGCTTCACTTCGCTCGTATCGGCATCGCCGTGGTGCTCGAGCTGGAGGTGGACCCGGTCATCGCCGGCACGAAGCTCCCGATCGTCCAGGACGTCGTGGTGCAGATCGTCGGTGACATGACCTTCGACGAACTTCGCCGGCCCGGGGCGAAAGAGGAGCTGAAGGAGCTCATCTCCCAACGCGCCCGCGAAGAGTTCAACACCGAGACCGTTTCGATGACCCGAATCGTCTTCACCTCCTTCGTGATGCAGTGAGCGATACAGGTCATATGTCTCATTCAGGTGCCGGTGCCTCACAACCGATGGCGGCCGGTCCGATGGAAGCACAACCCGCACGGACGTGGGTGAAGAGTCAAGGAGGACGCAGCACGTGAGTCTGCAAATCAATCAGAACGTGGCGGCAATCAACGCCCACCGGAATCTCGTCGGAAGCGACGCGATGCTGAGCAAGTCACTCGAGCGGCTCTCCTCGGGATTCCGCATCAACCGTGCAGCCGACGATGCCGCCGGTCTCGTGAAGTCCGAGACCCTTCGGGCCGAGGTTCGAGGCAACCAGCAGGCAATCCAGAACGCGCAGGACGGCATCAGCTTCACGCAGACGGCGGAAGGCTCGCTAGTCGAGGTTCATGCCATGCTGCAGCGGATGAACCAGCTGGCCGTCTCGGCCGCCAACACCGCAACCAGCGACGGCATCCCCGAGCAGGCAGAGGTCACCGAGCTCCTCGCGCAGATCGACGCCATCGGCACGAACACCAAGTTCGCCGGTCTCGATGTGTTCGATGCGGCGGTCCGCACCTTCCAGGTCGGCGCCAACGCCGGCGAGACCATCGAGGTGACGGTCGGTGCCTTGAGCGCCACGACGATCGGCGTGAACGCGGTCGACCTGTCGGCCGATGCTCCCGGCGCCATCGCCACGATCGCTGCCGCCATCGACACCGTCTCCACGCTTCGTGGTGACCTCGGTGCCAAGCAGAACCGTCTCGAGTCGACGATCAACAACCTTCGGGTGAGCGTCGAGAACCTCGCAGCGTCGGAATCTCGTATTCGTGACACCGACATGGCGCTCGAGATGAGCAACTTCACGAGAAACCAGATCATGGTCCAGGCCGGCACCTCGATGCTGGCCCAGGCCAACGCAGTACCTCAGAACATCCTCAGCCTCCTCGGCTAGGACGAGACAACCTGATCACTCCCGTCGGCGGACGGCGTGAGTGATCCACACCAGGCGGAACGGAATGCACAACACGGCGGAAACAGTGGAGCTCACGCCCACCCAACAGCGCGAGCTCGAGCGGTACCGGAGAGATCGAATTCTCACCGCACCCCCGCACCTGCTCATCCAGCTGTTGCTGGAGCAGGCGATCGCAGACATCGACGCAGCACTCGACGAGACCGACCCGGTGGAACGTGCAGGTCTGATCCGGCACGCCCAGGAAGTGGTGCTGGAACTGCGGTGTTCGCTGGACCTGTCGCAGGGTGAGATCGCAACCAATCTCGACTCGCTCTACGACTGGGTGACCAACCGATGCATCGACGCATTCCTGGATCAGTCCCCCGAGCCGCTCGAGGGCGCGCGTGCGGTGTTGACGGACATCCATGCCGGGTGGAAGGAGATCCAGTGAATTTGACCGGCTCAAGGAAGATTCAGATGGGTCCGATAGCCCAATGGTGAACCTCCGTATGAACCATCAGGGTGACGCACCCGGCGAATCGCCGCTCGACGCGCTCGCGATGCTGCTCGACCTGGAGCTCACGGCACTACGCGGTCTGCAGTACCGACTCACCGTTCTTCGATTGATGTTGATCTATGGGCACCCGGAGTTCATTCACCTCGCAGCCAGCGAACTCGGCGAGGCAAGTCTGTCGATCAGCGGCGTCGAGGGTGGCCGACTCCAGGCACTCGAGCGTGCCGCTGCGGAACTGCAGGCTCCCGAAGTGACCACGGTGTCGGGTTTGGCGGCCATTGCCCCTGAACCCCACGCCGCCGTCCTTCGCCGGCTCGGCGACGAGCTCGCGCAGGTGGCCCGATCGATCGATGCGCTGCGCGACGGCATCCGCAACGCATCCGAAGACGGCCAGCGGTCCGTGCGCGACCTGCTGGATCTCACGAGCGACGTCGACGGTGTACCGACAAGCGCCCAACCATCGTTCGTCGGGGAGCTCTGAGGATCATGTCGTTCGACGGGCTCCACATCTCTCGCAGCGGCATCGCTGCGAGCCAGCGCGCGCTCGATGTCATCGGGCAGAACATCGCGAATGTGGGAACCCCCGGACACAGCCGCCTGCGAACGGACCAGGTCAGCACGGAACGCACCGGCCCCTCGCTCACACTCGGACCGGGAGCCAACGGCACGGGAGTGAACATCGTCGGCGTGTCCCGCGTCCGAGACGCCGTGCTCGACTCGAGTCTTCGGTCCGAGCTCGCCAACTCCGGCAGCGCCCAGGTGCTCGCCGACTCGCTCGCGCGTATCGAGGCATCGGTCGGGCCCCTCGACGGCAACCTCGGCGACGCCCTGACCGCCTTCTGGAACGGCTGGGAAGAGTTGAGCCTCGACCCGAACTCCGACACGGCCCGTTCGCTGGTGATCGACGCCTCGGAACGGGTTGCGCAGTCCCTGCGCGATGCGGCCGGCGGCCTGGAAGACGCCCGTACCGCGGGCGCGAACGCGGCGTCCTCGCTTCTCGCCGGCCAGGTCTCGGCCCTGCAAGCCGTCGCAGATCTGAACGGACAGATCGCCGCACAACGTGCCGTCGGCGAGACGCCCAACGCCCTTCTTGATCAACGCGACCTCCATCTTGACTCCCTGGCAAAGACTCTCGGTGCGACCGTGCACCACCTTGAGGACGGAACGGTGAATGTCTCCGTCGGCGGGTACGAGGTGGTCCGAGGCACTCGAGTCAGCACCCTGTCGATCTCGGGCACGCCGGCATCGCTCCAGACCGGCGAAGGCGCTTCGCTGGTTCCCGGCGGCGAGATCGGCGCGCATCTTGTGGGGGTCCGTTCGGTCGCCGACCAGGTCGGAACCGAACTCGACGCGCTGGCGCTGGCGCTGCGAGATGCCGTCAACACGCAGCATGCAGCCGGGTTCACCGAAGCGGGTGTGGCCGGTGCGGACCTCTTCAGCGCCACCGGCGCCGCGGACTTCGCACTCGCCGTCGGCGTCACGATCGACTCGCTCGCCGCCTCGGCGTCCGGCGCAGCCGGCGACGGCAACCACGCACTCGAAATGGCAGCGCTGCGCACAGCAGACGGCGGCGGCGGCACGATCGACGAGCAGGCACGGTCCCTCATCGGTCGTGTCGGATCGGCGACCGCGGATGCCACTGCTCGCGCCGAGATGAACGACACGATCCTGGGCGACCTCGAAGCCGCTCGGTCCTCCGTGTCCGGCGTGAACCTCGACGAGGAGCTGACCATGTTGCTCCAGTACCAGCGGGCGTACGAGGCCTCGGCTCGCGTGCTCACCAGCGTCGACGAGATGCTGAACGTACTCATCAACCGGACCGGTCTGGTCGGACGGTAGGAGGTGACCACCCATGAGAATCTCGACTGAACAGATCTGGCAGTCCTCACTTGCCGACGTGCAGAACTCGACGACACGACAGGCACAAGCGCAGGAGACCATCACCTCGGGCCGTCGCATCACCCGGATCTCGGACGACCCGACTGCGGCAACACGCTCGGCGGAACTGAAAGCCGCAGCCGAAGCCATCGATCAGTACACGCGGGCCGGCGAGGAAGCGGTGGCGTTCATGAACGCCCAGGACCGCACCCTGCAATCGGTGCTGAACCGCCTGGGTCGTGTCGAAGAACTCACGCTGGTCGCCGCCAACGACACCGTCACCCCCGAGGCGCGCGAGATCGCAGCACTCGAACTCGAGGAGATCCACGCCGAGCTCATCGACCTCGTCAACTCCCGCCATGGTGACAAGTCGCTCTTCGGCGGCTTCCAGGACAGCGTCGTCGATGACGTCGCCGGAACAGTCAACTTCGTCGGTGACGCCGGCGAGGTGCTCCGACGGATCGCCAAGGACCAGGTGATGCAGGTGAACGTGGAGGGCGAGGCCGTGTTCGGCTTCAGCTCGGGCCGCAACCTGTTCGAGGTCATCAACGACATCGTGCTCGATGCCCGGAACGCCAACCTCACCTCGCTCAGCGACCTCCGTCTCGTCGAACTCGAAGCGCTCCGCCAGTCGGTGAGCAACGGACTCGGCGTCGTCGGTACGCGCACCGCGCGGGTCGAGGACACGCTGCAGACCCTCGCCACCGAACACGACCAACTCGAGAGCGACGTCTCCGATCTGGTCGATGCGGACATCGTCCGCGCAAGCATCGAACTGTCCGAAGCCAACTTCGCATATGAGGCTGCGTTGGCCGCCACGGCTCAAATCAACCGAACCTCACTTCTCAACTATCTGTGATGACAACTACCACTAGTCTTGAGCCCATGCTCGTGGAGACGACCCGCTTCGGACCGATCGAGGTCGACGAAGAACGCATCATCTCGGTCGATGACGGCATCCCCGGCTTCCGCGATCTGCAACGGTTCACGCTCGTCGACGTCGAGGGCGACCAGCCCTTCTTCTGGGTCCAGGACGTCGACGACGGCGAGCTCGCCTTCCTTGCGGTCGTGCCGTGGGACTACTTCCCGGACTACACCTTCACGCTCAGCGACGACGACGAGTTCGCGCTCGGCGTCGAATCGGTGGACGAAGTGCTCGTTCTGAGCATCGTGACGGTCGACCGGGAGAACGAGTCCGTGTCGGCGAATCTGCTCGGACCACTCGTCGTGAATCACCGCACTCGCCGGGCGCGTCAGGTCGTGGTCCATGGCGATCACTCGACCCGAGCACCCCTGGGTCCCGTCGGCTGAAGCTGGGCCGGACGGACTGCTCAGGTCGGTCCTGCTCGTGCCGATCTCATAGTTGATGACCACCGAAGCCGACCTCGACGAGACCCAGACGGGTACTCCGCAGGACCGTCCCGAATCCCTCGCTGAAGCGTTGGGTGAGGACGGACCCGGCATCGCGGCCGAGATCGAGAGTGAACTCGGTCAGGCCACGTCTCCGGCCGGCTCCGACGAAGTCGCCGAGCGACTCGGCGTGTTGTCCGATCTGGAAGTCACCGTCACCGCTCGGCTGTGCGCAACGTCGCGTCCGCTTCGCTCCGTTCTCGAGCTCAACGAAGGTGCAGTGATGGACCTGGGTCGGGCCACGGACGCTCCGATCGAGCTGCTCGCAAACGGTGTCGTGGTGGCCTACGGCGAGGTTGTCGCCGTCGGCAACAGCATGGGCGTTCGCATCACCAAGCTCGCTCAGGACTGAGCAAGCGCGGCCGGGGCGCATCCCCGAAAACGGTGAAGCACGGC
This sequence comes from Acidimicrobiales bacterium, assembly GCA_020628865.1. Taxonomy (GTDB): domain Bacteria; phylum Actinomycetota; class Acidimicrobiia; order Acidimicrobiales; family SHLQ01; genus SHLQ01. Next base: position 44,671 of record JAHDEJ010000004.1, on the reverse strand, counting down.
CGCCTCAAGCGGCCTGTTGGTGTTCCCACTGCGAGCGCAGCGTCGCCACCTTCGCCCGGACGTCCTCGTCGCCTTCGACGAACTTGGCGACGGGAAAGCCCTCGAGCTGGAGCAGCCGAACCGCAGTGAGGACGGATCGCGCAACCGATCCATCGGCGAACTCCGGCTGCGCCAGGGCGGCAACCGTCTCGACGATGTTCTGTTCGAACTCCCACATGCGCAGGAGATACGTCCCGATGGCGTACCGGTCCACGGAGAACCGCTCCACGTCGGCGGCAAGGTCTTCGTTGCGAAGGAACGTGGCACCGAGTGGCCCGGATTCGGGCGGCGGCATGAGCAGCACGCCGACGAGATGCAGCATGCCGGCCAGAAACGAGACCGCCTGATCCGACTTTCCGCCACCGTCGATCTCGGCGACGACCCTCGCAACCGAGGCGACGTTCTGCGAGTGGTGCGACAGCACCGGGAGCTCCACGATGCAGCCCGTTTCGGCTTCGTCGAACAGGCTGTTGGCCAGCACGAGGCCCCGAACCATGTCGAGACCAAGGAGATTCACCGCCTGCTCGACGGACTCGATCTCGCCTCGCAACCCGAAGAATGCGGAGTTCACCATCCGAAGCGTCTCGGCAGTGAGGCCCACGTCGAGTTGGATCACCTCAGAGATCTCGCGAAGCGAGAAGTCCCGACGGTTCGTGATCTCCGCGACCTGTTGGTAGGTCGTCGGAAGCCGAGGAAGAAACTCGATCGACTCGGTGAGATCCCGGATGGCCGCACTCTTCGCGGCACCCCGATCCGATGCGAGACGATCGATCTCCTCAGCCAACGCCTCCGGGTCAAGCGGAGCTCGCAGGCACGCATGCACCCATGGAATCGATGCACTGACGAGTTCGACCGGTTCGGTCGATGCGAGGACGAGACACAGCGGATCGTTGGCCTTGTCGGCCATCGATTGCAGGAAGTCGAAACCGTCCGTCGCCGGGAGCACGTCCTGGCAAACGATCACGTCCGGAAGCCGATCGGTGATCGCGAGATGGCGATTGGCATCCAGGCCACCACATGCGAACGTCATGTCCCATTCGCCTCGGCGCGTGCGCGTCAAACGCTGCATCTCGTCCAAGACATCCCAGTCGTTCCCGACAAAGAGGAGTTTCAGCCCCATTCCGCCATGCTCCCGCCATCAAATACGTCTGTTTTCCATTCGGCCGACACCGGCCCGAATCAAGGCTTCGAGACCCGTCCGCTGGTCGCCTCGGCGAGTTGTTCCCAGAGGAGTTCCAACCGGGTTTCGGGGACGAGCAGATGGCGGGTCACGGCCGCGCCCCAACCCGTGTCGACCTCGGTCGCACCGAGCGCTCGAACGATGTGCTCGACGGCGGAGGAGTCCGCGTGTTCGTGGGTGACCGTCACCGCAACCTCGGGCACCCACGGCACCAATTCGGCTCGATCCAGCGCCTGGGCGGCGGCTCCTCCGTAGGCCCGAACGAGGCCGCCGACACCGAGTTTCGTTCCACCGAACCAGCGGCTGACGATCACGGCCGTGTTCACCAGATCGCGCCCCGTCAGCTGGGCCAGGATCGGCCGGCCAGCCGAACCTCCCGGTTCCCCATCGTCGCCCGCACGATCGATCGCCGGGTCCGCGATTCGCCACGCCCAACAGTGGTGACTGGCATCGGGCATCGAGGCGACAAGCGCACCGTGCGCCTGCCGGGCCGCGGGTTCGTCCACGACCGGAACGACGGTGGCGAGGAAGCGCGATCCCTTGGTCGGCTCGGGCTCGAATTCGACCCGCCTGCGCACCGTGAACAGCACGGTCAGGACTTGTCGGCGGCGTACTCGATGAGTCGGGTCATCACCTCGTCCCCGGCCTTCTCGACACTGCCCGCATCGAACGGCGGCTGGGGGTCGTACTCGATCATCAACTGCATCGCTTTGGCCGCCGTGGCATCGACGAGCAGCTCGGAAAGGCGCAGGGCCATGTCGATGCCCGAGGACACGCCGGCTGCAGTGATGATGCGCTCGTCGAGATGTTCGACCACACGCGAGCCGGTGGCGGTTGCGCCGTGCTGTTCCAACGTGGAGTAGGTCGACCAGTGCGTCGTCGCCTCGAGTCCGTCGAGCAGCCCGTTCGCTGCGAGGACGAGCGAGCCGGTGCACACCGAGGTCGTGAACTTCGTTCCCGGATGTGCGGTGTCGAGCCATGCGTGGATCGGGTGGCTGCGGTCCATGAGATCGTTGGTGCCGACGCCGCCGGGGACCACGATCACATCGGGGTTCGGCACCTCCGAGAAGGTCGCATCGGCCAGCAACCCGAGGAAGCCGTTGTCCGTCCGGTACTCGCCCGTGCGCTCACCGACGAAGGTGACCGTTGCCCCCGGGAGACGTTGCAGGGTTTCGTAAGGCCCGATCGCATCCAGTGCGGTCAAGCGATCGAAGAGGGCGACGGCAATGTCCATGGGGGTCTCCGTTCAGACGAGGGGTTCGATCTCGACCATGAGGTCCGGTGCCACCGCTTCGACACTCACCTCCAACACCTCGGCGTCGGTTCCCGGTGCCGCGGTGAGGGTGGCGCTGGCGGTGAACATCCGGCCGCTCATCGGTGCCGGGACGATCTCCGTCTCGAGTTCCTCGATGCTCACCTTGTGCGCTGCGAGCACCTGAGCGATCTCGTGGACGATGCCGGCGTGATCCTGGCCGACCACCCGGAGGGTGAACGCAGCAACGCTGTCGTCCGGGGCGCTGATGACGGCTCGCTCTGCCCGAATGTCGAGCAGGCCGCTGGAGTCGATGGCTCGGAGGCTCTCCAGCGCCGCGTCGACCGCGTCGTCGGGAATTCGGGCGAGCACGATGCCCGCGAACTTGCCTGCGAGTTCGGCCATGTGGCTCTTCTCCCAGTTGCCGCCGTTGTCCGCGATCGCGCCGGCGACCGCTTCCACCAGGCCCTCCTGGTCGTCGCCGATGATCGTGATGACGAGAGCTCCCATGGCCAGACCGTATCGCGGGCCTTCGTTCAGCCCGCACGTGGGAACCCACCCGCACACGGGTTCGGGACGCCAGACTGGTGCGATGACCGCCTTCATCCCACCCGACTTCGACGTCCCTCGTACCGTCGAGTTCGAGCACTTTCGTCTCGAAGTGCTCGGTCCCGAACACAACGAGCGGGACCACGCGGCGTGGAGCAGCAGCATGGAACACATCCATGCAACCCCCGGTTTCGAGGGTCACCCATGGCCGATGCCGATGACGCTCGAGGAGAACCTCGACGACATGGAGATGCACGCTCGGGAGTTCGAGGAACGAACGGCCTTCACCTGGTCGATCCTCCAGGCCGGCACCGACGACGTCATCGGCTGCATCTATCTCTACCCGCTCGACCCGCCGAGCGACGGGCATGGCCGATTCCGCTCGTGGGTCACGGCCGCCCGGGCCGCTGACGATGCCCAGGTACGAGCCACGATCGGCGACTGGTTCGACGCCACGTTTCCGATCACCGTGACCCACTGGACGCCATCCGCGTGAAGCTCACCAAGGACGACGTGCGGCAACTCGCCGCAACCCGAGGCTGGGTGATCGTGCGTCGGTGCCCATCGTGCGGGCACGAACGTTGGCGGCCGGTCCTCCGAGCCGAGCGGGACTGCTGCCTCGCGCAATGTGGTGCCTGCGATTTCGTCTTCCTGAATCCCCGTCCACCAAAGCTGGACGACGACTCGGGCTACGACGCCGACCACGCCGATCAGCTCATCCCCCGCCTCGTCAACACCGGTCTGCTCGCCGAGGATCTCACCCCCAACGCCGATCGGATGCGGCAGCGCTACGCGAAGCTGATCGAACTGACCGAGCTGCTCGCACCCGACGAACCCGTGGTCGACATCGGCTGCGGCATCGGCACATCCACCCTTGCCTTGCGCTCGCAGGGAATCCGTGCCGCGGGTCTGGAGATCGACCCGAACTTCGTCGAGGCAGCACAGGAGCGCCTCGGCGTGGATGTCCAACTCGGAGACGTGCAGCAGCCACAGCCGCAGCGAGCCGCCGTCGCCACACTCAATTCGGTCCTCGAGCACATCGACGAGCCCGTCCCGTTTCTCGAGGCCATCCGCCGAAACGTGCTCCACCCTGCGGGCGCACTGGTCGTGACCGTGCCGAACCTCGCGTCGACGGAGTTCGTGCACCACGGCACGAAGTGGACGATCATCTCGCCGAAACACGTGAGCTACTTCACCGAGGCGACGCTCCAGTCCACGGCGGAACGCGCGGGCTTCACCGTCGAACACACCTGGGCTCCTCCAGCGACGCCTCGCCCCGGCGACCCGGTCGAACTCTGGACCCGAATCGGGCTCGGACACCAGGGCAACGTGACCGGGGGAATCGGGATGGTCCTGCGGAACCGTTGAGCTAGTCGCGCAGCTCCGCCAGCTGATCGTTCGAGTAGATCTTGCGCTTGAATCGCGGATTCTTCGACGACATGTCGATGCGGTAGCCGCCGGTGTCCTGCGGGTGCGGGAGGCCGAGGATCTCGCACAGTCTGCGGGCGAGCCAGATCTCGATCTTCAGCACGACCATCTTCTTGCGGAGCCGACCCTGGACGTCGCGGTTGAGCACGGTCGGCAGGGTGTTCAGCGTCAGGATCTCGTTGATGGCCGGGTTCGCCATCTTCTCCCGGCCCTCGTCACTGGCGTAGAAGTGGGTCACCGCAAAGACCACGCGCTTCGGCTCGACCTGTTGGATGAACTCGCACGAGCTGACCACGGTGGATCCGGTTCGAACCATGTCGTCGAACAGCACGATGTCGTGGCCGCGGATCTCCTCGAACGTCATGTCGGAGTCCGGGTGGAGTGTGATCTCGACTTCACGCTCGCCCGACCGTTCCTTGTCCAACATGATGAACTTGGCCTTCGTGAGCCCGAGCCGGCTGTACATCTCCTTGACGAAGTCCCGAGCGCCCTTGTCGGGCGCGCAGAGGGCGAGGCCGTCGCCGTCGGATCCGTAGTCGATGATGTTCGACTCACGCAGGTAGTCGGCGTAGACGTCGTAGGGGATCAGGTTGTGGAAGCGACCTTCGAACACCCGGGTGAACTCGGCCTGGACCGAAGTCGAGTGGTTGTGCACGGTGACCACACGATCGACACCGGCGAGGTGCAGCATCTCTGCGTACAGGCGGGCGGAGAACGGCTGGCCGTCGAACTTCTTGCGGTCCGCTTCGTCCCGCTCGAATGCAGTGATCCCGTGATCGGGCCCGGGGCCGCGGTCCTGCGCGCTGTAGAAGAGATCGGGCTCGACCAGCACCACGGCGGCGGCGCCATTGTCTTTCGCCGCGCGAGCGATGAGCAGGTTCCGCATCGCCAGGTTGTTGCGGGACATGATCCGGTTGGTCGTGCTGACAATGACGACGGTCCGGCCGCGAAGCTGGTCCCCGATCGCACTCATGTCCTGTTCGTCGTTGATGAACCGCGGACAGAACTCGGTGTTCGCAAACGTCTTGATGCTGATCAGATCGGCGATGTCTTCGGACTGACCGAAGGCAAACGCAACGTCGATCGCGAATGGGTCATCCGAGAAGTTGCCAACGATGATGACATCGTCGGGATTCAATGTGGGCGCCGTCACGCCCCTTGTTTACAAGATTGCGGGCACCGACGACGATGTGCGGCCGGATGTCACTCTCAGAGCAGTCGGCTAGCGAGCAACCCGGCCTTCGATTCCTCGTCGGTGGCGTACTCCTTCTGATCCGCCGCGAACATGACGCGTCGGGTGCCCCACACGCCCAGGAACCGGAGCGGCTCGGGTTCCCATTTCCTCGACGGGCGATTGACCCATGGGAGCGTCGTGCGTTCGCTGTCCTCGCCGACGATCAGGTCGGCCAGCGTTCGGCCCGCCAGATTCGAGGGCGCAACGCCCTCACCCACGTAGCCGCCGGCATCGGCCAGGCCCGTGGCTCGGTTGAAGTTGACCGAGGGGGCGAAGTTCCGCGGGGCGCCGAGCACACCACCCCACCGGTGGGTGATCCGCGCGTCGGCAAGCGCAGGGAACAACTCGACGAGCGTGCGTTCGACGAGATCGTGGGTCGGAACGTGCCGCTCGACCTTCGGGGTGATTCGGGAGCCGAACACGTACGGCACGCCCCGGCCGCCGAAGGCGATCCGGTTGTCCGCGGTGCGCTGACCGTAGATGACCGCGTAGCGGCCGTCGGCAAAGGTCGGCCGGCCATCGAGTCCGATCTCGTCGAAGACGGAGTCGTCGAGCGGTTCCGTGGCGATCATCAGCGAGTAGAGCGGAACCATCGAACGCCGATGTCCCGGCAGGTTGCGCGTGTAGCCCTCGGTGCCGCGGACGATCACCGGCGAACGGACCGTCGACCGGCTCGTGACCACACGCCCCGGCTCCACGGCGATGACCGGCGACTGTTCATGGATCTCCACGCCGCGGGAGCGACAGGCGTCGGCCAGGCCGCGAACGAGTCGGGCCGGATCGAGCGCCGCCGTGGCCGCGAAGTGGATGCCGCTTCGGACGTCGGTTGCGTTGACCCTGGCTTTCGCCTCATCGGCAGTCAGGAGTCGGATCTCGTCCTCGGTGAACCCGTGCGCCCGTTCCGCCTCGATCAGTTCCCGTTGACGCTTCTCCTGCGGAGCGTTGCGGGCGAGGTACACCGTGCCGCCCTTTTCGTAACCACAGTCGATGCCTTCGGCTCGGGTGACCCGGCCGACTTCATCAACGGCGTCGAACACCGACCGGGCCAGCCGCATCGCATCGGCATGCGAGCTGTCCTTCGCGAACGTGTCGACCCCGGCGACCAGTTCACCGACACACCATCCGCCGTTGCGTCCCGAGGCGCCGAATCCACAGATGTCCTTCTCGAGGACGACGACCCGAAGGTCGGGATTCCGCTCGGTCAGATACCAGGCGGTCCACAGCCCGGTGAAGCCACCACCGATGATGGTGACGTCGGCGGACGTGTCCTTCCGGATGGGGTTCTGTGGCGCGAGGTCGCCCTCGAACTGGTCGAGCCAAAGCGACAGTGCGCGATACGGGGCGCTGGGATCGACGCTCATTCGACGTCGCCGTCGTTCGCGAGATCGGGGTTGTGCCACACGATGAGCACCGAATTGCCGTCGACGGACTCGTCCGCCAGATACCCGGGAAGGGCGTGATGGGCTTCGAAGCCGTTCTCGATCTGAAAGGTGAGCGTCGGGTCGTACAGCTCGCCGGCCTTGACCCGATCGATGTACTCGTCGGCGGTCAACTCGTCCTTGTGATCGACGTATCCGGGAAGGACTCCCCCGGCGACGATGCCCCGCTTTCCGAGATCGCGAACGCACTGTTTTCGCAGCTCGTAGAGCCGTCGTCCGATACCGCGACCGCGATACTCCGGGAACACCGCGATGCTGGTGCCGTAGTACCAGGAATGATCGGCATCGTGGGCGCTCGCGCCATCCTCCCCGGCGATCTCGGAGAGGGTGTGGTCGGGAGAATCGAGGTCGAAGTCGACCAGCAGCCCGAGACCCATGCCGATCGCCCGATCGCCGTCGAGAACCATGAAGTTCCCCTCGGGGAAGTTCGCCGCCAACTTCGCGATGCCGTCGGCGTCGTAGAGGTCGCTCGAGTCGATCGTCGTGAACACCGAATGCTCGATGCCCGCCAGCTCCTCGGCCCGGTCCACCGTGATGTGCTCGTACCGCAGCTCGCTCATGTGAACCCGATCTTCTCGAACTCGTTGTGACTCGGGAGTCCCCAGCACGCCCAGAAGTCCCGGGTTCTCGGGCGCATGACGACGGCGCCGGACGACTCGACCCGATACGGATCCTGCGCCACCTGACAGACCGCCTCGGGATCCCGGGTCAGAGCCATCATGTCGTCGACGTCGAGATCGTCGCGGTCCAAGAACTCACGTGCGACCTCGAGGCGGCGCACCGACGACGCCTGCATCGTCGCATCGCGCGGCCCCTGCACGGCGGTCGTCTCCTCGGCAAGGGTGTGGTTGGTGTGCACCAGCGCATCGTCGCCGAGCCGGACGAACGGACGGGCGCTCGGCATCGCCTCGATCGAATAGCCGAAGCCATCCGCATCGAACACCGAGAAGTTGTGGCCGCCGGCGAGATCCGCGCCGAGCACGGCGTCCTTCGCCCGCTGCGCTGACGGTTGGTTGATCGCCTCGCGGACCACCTGGGGCCAGGTGACCCCGGCAACGCCATCGGTTGCGGTCAGGTTGTTGATGCCGACGCACACGCCGGACTCGCTCATGCCCATCTGACCGAGCGCGCCACATGTCGTGAAGACGAGCGACGCCGGGCCGTCCGTCGGCTTCACACGAAGCAGAATCACGTGCTCGGTCGCCGTGTCGTGCATGTCCCAGGTTTGGGCGAACAGACCGTTTCCATCGACGGCTCGGCCGTCCGGGACGATGAAGGCGGTGCAGTCGTCCTCGACCACCGTCGCCGGATGCGCTCCGCCCACCGTCGCCCGAACCGTGTCGACGAAGTCCGTGAAGCCGCCGACCACGATCGCTTCCGCGGACGTGATCCCGGCCGCCCTGGCCATCGCGTGCATCTCGGCGGCGAGCGCCGGCGAGTGCTTCTCGTGGGGGATCACCATCGTCTCGGCGAGATCGAGCACGTCGGAACGAGACATCGGCCCGCCGCTCCATCGACCCGACATGACGAGTTCGACCCGTTCCTCGGTGTAGTGCCGGATCTCCTCGGCGAACGCTGATCCGTGGGTGTTCCCCATCTCCTCGGGAGAACCGGCAACGTCGAGCACACGAATTGGAGGACGTTTCATGGCTGCAATCATGACGACTTCTGCCGCCGACATCAACTGTTCACAACGGATACGGTTGCCAAGACGGGCGTCGTGGTGTTGAATCCGTTGCCATGAGCCTCCAACACGACCCGCTGACTTCCCCAGCGCCCACGGGCCTCGACGCCGACGCCGACCGACACCTCTGGGGCCACTTCTCCGCACTCGGCCGCAGCGTCGACGGCATGCCCATCATCGAGCGCGGCCAGGGCTGCTATGTCTGGGACAACCACGGCAATCGCTACCTCGACGGTCTGGCGGGCCTCTACACGACACAGGTCGGCTACGGCCGCACGGAACTCGCCGAGGCCGCCGCCGAGCAGATGCAGACGCTCGGCTTCTTTCCCATCTGGACCTACGCCCACCCGAAGGCCGTGCAGCTGGCGAAGCGCCTCTCCGACCTCTCCCCCGGCAACCTGAACCGCGTCTTCTTCACCAGCGGCGGAAGCGAATCGGTCGAATCCGCCTTCAAGCTCGCCCGCCAGTACTTCAAGATGCGGGACGAACCCGATCGCATAAAGGTCATCAGCCGCAACCTCGCCTACCACGGCACCACGATGGGGGCGCTCTCCATCACCGGGCTGGACTACGCCAAGACGCCGTTCCTGCCGCTCGTCCCCGGCGCCCTGAAGGTCGGCAACACCCAGGACTTCAAGGCCACGTACGACGGCGACCCCGACCTGCTCGGCATCGCGGCAGCGAACGAGATCGAACAGTGCATCATCGACAACGATCCAAACACGATCGCTGCCGTCTTCCTCGAGCCGGTGCAGAACGCCGGAGGCTGCTTCGTTCCCCCCGACGGCTACTTCGAACGGGTCCGTGAGATCTGCGACAAGTACGGCGTACTGCTCGTCTCCGACGAAGTGATCTGCGCGTTCGGCCGCCTCGGCCACATGTTCGGATCGCAGGCACTCGGCTACCAGGCCGACATCATCACCACCGCCAAAGGACTCACCTCTGGTCATTCACCGCTCGGTGCTGTGCTCGTCAGCGACAAGGTCGCCGAGCCGTTCGCGAACACCGACAAGATGTTCCTGCACGGATTCACGTTCGCCGGGCACCCGGTCAGCTGCGCAGTGGCGCTCGCCAACCTCGACATCATGGAGAACGAGAACCTCAACCAGAACGTGCTCGACAACCAGGACCTCTTCCGCTCCTCGCTCGACACCCTCGCCGACCTTCCCATCGTCAGCGACGTCCGGGGCAAGGGCTACTTCTACGGGATCGAACTGATGAAGGACGCCGACAAGGGCATCGCCTTCTCGGAGGCCGAGGCCGAACACCTGCTCCGTGGCTTCCTGTCGCTCCGCCTGGCCGAGCTCGGGCTGCTGTGTCGGGCCGACAGCCGCGGCGAACCAGTGATCCAGCTGTCACCACCGATCATCGCCGGCCCGGAACAGATCGACGAGATGACCCGCATCATCCACCAGACCCTCACCGAGGCGATGGTCGAGATGCAGAAGTTCGACGGATGAGCATCACCTCACCCGACCGAAGCCCCTCCTCGCGCGTCGATCTCGACGAGATCGACAAGGCCATCATCCGCGAACTCCAGGTCGACGGACGCATGCCGTACTCGCAGCTCGCCCCGCTCGTCGGGCTCTCCGAGGCCGCCACACGCCAACGCGTCAACCGACTCACCGAACGCGGCGTCGTCAGCATCGTGGCGGTGACAGACCCGATCGCGCTCGGCTACGGCTACCAGGCGATGCTCGGCATCAACGTCGAATCCGACATCACCGCCACGGCCGAGAAGCTGAGTCAGATCAACGAGTTGGAATACGTCGTCATCACGACCGGCCGCCACGACATTCTCGCCGAAGTGGTCTGCACCGACGCCGAGCATCTGCTCGAGGTGATCGACACGAGGATCCGAAGTGTTTCCGGAGTGCGAAATGTGGAGACCCTGACCTACCTCCGAATTGTGAAACAGAGTTACGACTGGGGGACGATGTGACCCGTACCAAGGGGACCCGATGACAGCAGCGGTCGAAATCACAGGTGTCACGAAGCGGTTCGACGACGTCGTCGCCGTGGATGACATCGATCTGACCATCGCCGACGGCGAGTTTTTCGCCATGTTGGGGCCGTCCGGGTGCGGCAAGACCACAACGCTTCGGATGATCGCCGGCCTGGAGTTCCCCACCGAAGGCAGCCTGCAGATCTTCGGCGAGGAAGTCGGCACACTCCCGCCCAACAAGCGGCCGGTCAACACCGTGTTTCAGAACTACGCCCTGTTCCCGCACATGAACCTGCTCGAGAACGTCGGCTTCGGGTTGAAGATGAAGGGTGTCGCCAAACCGGAGACCACTCAACGGGCGCTCGCCGCGATCGAGCTCGTCCAGCTCGGCGGAATGGAGAAGCGCCGCCCCAACCAGCTCTCCGGCGGACAGCAGCAACGCGTGGCGCTCGCCCGAGCCCTCGTCAACGAACCCAAGGTGCTCCTGCTCGACGAACCCCTCGGTGCCCTCGACCTCAAGCTCCGGCAAGAGATGCAGGGAGAGCTGAAGTCGCTGCAACGGGATCTCGGCGTGAGCTTCGTCTTCGTCACCCACGATCAGGAAGAGGCGCTCACCATGAGCGACCGGATCGCCGTCATGGACCAGGGCAAGCTCCTCCAGGTCGGCACACCGGAAGAGATCTACGAACGTCCGGCCAACCGTTTCGTCGCCGACTTCATCGGCCAGACCAACCTCCTCGAGGGCACCGTCGCCGACGCCACGACCGTGGTGTTGGAGAACGGCACGCGGGTTGCAGCCGCGTCGGACCACGCAGCCGGCACCAAGGTCGCACTCAGCCTCCGCCCGGAGCGAGCGAACCTCGCTACTCGAGACGCCGCCCCGAGCGACGGTGCCGGAATCGACGGAACCGTCGCCGGCATCACCTATCTCGGCAACGCGCTCGTCTATCGGGTCGCCCTCGACTGGATGGAAGTCGAAGTTCGGGACGAGAACCGACCGAACGCCGACCGTCTCAACGCCGGAGATCCGGTTCGGGTCATCTGGGAACCCGGTGCGGTGGCGGTGGTGGCCGAATGACCGCAGCGGCAACACCGGAGTTCGAGGTCGCGAACGAGCGCAACAAGCGCCGTCGCGGTCTCTTCATGGCGTTGCCGGCCTACCTCTACCTCATCCTGTTCTTTGCGCTGCCGCTGATCATCGTCGTCGTCTACTCGTTCGCAACCCGCAACCGCTTCGGCGGCACCGACCTCTCCGGCTGGAACCTCGAGGCCTACGCCAAGCTCGGCGAACCGATCGTGCGAGACATCCTCTTCCGTTCGCTCTGGTTGGCGATCCTCACCACCATCATCTGCCTGCTGTTCGCCTACCCCTTCGCCTACTTCCTGGCGACACGCTCGCAAATCGTCCGCAACCTCATGCTCGTCTTCGTGATGATTCCGTTCTGGTCCAACTTCCTCGTTCGCAACTACGCCTGGCGAGTGCTGTTGGGCAACGACGGACCGGTCTCCCGACTCACCGAGAACATCGGGCTCGGCGAAACGACGATCCTCTTCACGCCGACCGCCGTCGTGCTCGGCCTCGTGTACGGCTTCCTTCCCTTCATGATCCTGCCGCTCTACGCATCGATCGAACGAATGGACTGGAGTCTCATCGAAGCGAGCCGCGATCTCGGAGCGACGGGCATCCAAACCTTCCGCAACGTCACCTTTCCGCTGTCGCTCCCCGGTGTCATCGCCGGTTCGATTCTCGTGTTCATCCCCAGCCTCGGTGCGTACGTGACCCCCGAGATTCTCGGTGGGGCGAAGACCACCTTGCTCGGCAGCTACATCGTCACGCAGTTCCTCACCGCCCGAAACTGGCCGGTGGGCGCATCGGTCTCCACGGTGCTCATGGTCGTCATGCTCGCCGCCACCCTCGTGTACTTCCGCAAGGGCGGGAGGACCCTCTGATGGCCGGCAACGCCCAGCAACTCCGCGGCAACACCCGTTGGGTGCTCAGCCTGAACGCCGTGCTGGTCTACGTGTTCTTCTACGCGCCGATCGCGCTGCTCATCCTCTACTCCTTCAGCGACGACCAACTGGTCGGCCGCTGGGGCGGCTTCACCCTCGACTGGTACCGGGCGTTCGGCCAGAACGACGAAGTGCAGAACGCGCTTTCGGTCTCCATCCGTGTCGCGCTGATCTCCACACTCCTGTCCGTCGTGCTGGGAACCATGGCTGCGTTGTCGCTCGAACGCTTCCGATTCCGGGGCAACCGAATCTTCGACGCACTGCTCTACCTTCCCGTCATCATCCCCGACGTGACCATGGCGGTGATGATGCTCATCTTCTTCACCAGCCTCGACGACATCATCGGCCTGCAGGTCACCAAGGGGTTCACCACGATCACCCTGAGCCACGTTGCCTTCAGCATCAGCTTCGTGTCGATCGTGGTTCGCGCCCGACTGGCAGGCATGAGCGAAACGCTCGAGGAAGCAGCACAAGATCTCTACGCATCACGCTGGCAGGCGTTTCGGTTCGTGACCCTGCCGTTGATTCTCCCCGGCATCGTCGGCGGCGCGCTGCTGGCACTCACGCTCTCGCTCGACGACGTCGTCATCACCCAGTTCGTCGCCGGACCAGGCTCCACCACGCTGCCGGTCTACGTCTTCGGACTGATCCGTCGCGGCGTGTCGCCACTCATCAACGCGGTCTCCGTCGTGATGCTGGCCGCATCCGTACTTCTCGTAGTCTTGTCACTCGTCGCGCAGCGGGCACGCGGCGGCTCGGTGACCTAGTTCGCTGGACCATTGAATCCTGGGAGGGAACACAGTGAAAACCAAACGAATGATGCGGCTCCTCGCCGCCCTCGGTGCATTGGCGGTACTCGCCGGTGCGTGCGGTAGCGACAGCGGCGACGCTGCAGCCGCAGCGGAGTGCGAGGCCGGGCAAACCGACGGCCCGCTCGCCATCTACAACTGGACCGAGTACATGGACCCCGAGCTGAAGGACGCCTTCGCGGCCGAGTTCGGCGTCGAGGTCACGGAGGACAACTACGACTCCAACGAGGCCATGCAGCCGATCATCAACGCCGGCGGGTCGGGCTACGACTTCATCGTGCCGTCCGACTACATGGTGTCCATCATGATCGAAGCTGGCGACATCCAGCCGCTCAACAAGGACGCGCTCCCCAACATCAGCAACCTGGCTGCCGAGTTCGCCTCCGGCCTCCCCTACGACCCGGACGCCACCTACACCGCGCCCTACCAGTGGGGAACCACCGGTCTCGGCGTCGACCTCTCGGTCACCGGCGAGGACGTGCCGCAGACCTGGGGCCTGATCTTCGACCCCGCACTGGCTGCCGAGTACAACCTCGAAGGCTCCTACGCCACGCTGTTGAACGATCCGCGCGAGACCATGGGCGCAGCGCTCAAGTACCTCGGCTATTCGTTGAACACCACGAGCGAAGATGAGCTCGGCGAGGCCCGTCAGCTCGTGCAGGACGCCAAGGATCGGGTCGCCGCATACGACTCCGACCAGTACGACGAACTCCTCGTGACCGGCGACTCGGCCGTGGCCCACGGCTACAGCGGCAACTTCCTGTTCCAGTTCCTCGACGCCGAGAACCCGGACCAGTACACCTACTTCGTTCCCGAAGAAGGCGGCACCCGCTGGATCGACAACATGGCCATTCCGAAGGACGCCCCGCACCCGTGCACGGCGCACACCTTCATCAACTTCCTGCTCGACGCCGAGCGCGGCGCCCAGCTCACCAACTGGAACCTCTACGCCAGCCCGAACGAGGCCGCCGTCGAGTTCATCGACCAGGAAGTGCTGGACGACCCGATCGTCTACCCGACGGACACATCGAAGCTCGAAGAGATCGAAGACACCGGCGACTTCGAGACCAACTTCAGCGACGCCTTCATCGAGGCAAAGGGCTGAGCTTCGCTCAGCTACTCCTTCGGCTGCGCCGAAGGAGCCGGGCTGGGTTCAGCTCTACCTACGCCTTTGGCCTGCGGCCAAACGCGGGCTGAGGGAGCCAGCTGGGTTCCCCTTTGGGCTGCGGCCAAACGCGGGCTGAGGGAGCCGGCTGAGTACGCCTTTGGCGATTCGCTGACTACATCTGAACTGGCCGGGTCCAGACGGACCCGGCCAGTCACGTTTTGGTCCACGGCGGTGAGAGCTCCGGACCAAACGCTTCAGGTTCAGCGCACAACCGTCGAAAACATGCGAGCGAGACAGGAGAGTCTCTCCAAGTGCACGGCTGATTGGCGGTCGAGAAACGCAACATGGGGCGGTCCATGACATGAACAGCGATTCAAACCGAACAACGGGTTCCACCCGTGGGTGGACGATCTTCGCCGTGACTGTCGTTCTCGTTCTTGCCGCATCCGTTTCACTCTCCATCCTGCAGAGTCTGGAGGCCCTCGAAGAGCGGCGAGCTCAGTCCGAGGCCGGCGAGTTTCGGCTTGCCGCTCACACGCTCGAGGCCGATGTGATGACTTCGACGCCTGCGCACCATCTTGGACACGACCTTGACTGGGCACAGGACACGCTGGCGCGTGATCCGTCGGTCGCAATCCATGCTCTCGAGGAGCCGGACCGACGTGAGACTCGCGAGTTGCTCGAGCGACTCACCGATGATCATCACGGGCTCGGGTTCGAACAGCTGGATCGACTCGTGGACTTGTTCGCAGAGGCCGCGGAGTCATCCGGCGAGGCTGCCGATGCGGCCGAACGTAGCGCAATACAAATGCTCGGGGTTGCCGCAATCGCCGCAGCGATCGCCGGAGCGCTTCTCCTCAATGGGCGGCGTCGAGAACGACTCCTCCACGCTTCGCTTCGACGACAGGCGGAGACGGACGAGTTGACCGAGCTCCCAAACCGGCGTCATCTCGAACGCGCCCTGCGCGACGCAGGTGAACGGATGCGGTTGGAAGGTGGATCGACCGGACTGCTCTACCTCGACCTTGATGGATTCAAAGGAGTCAACGATTCACGCGGCCACGATGCCGGCGACAGTCTCCTGACCTTGGTCGCGGATCGGTTGCGGCGTGCACGTGGCGCCAAGGAGACGTTGGTCCGGATCGGCGGCGACGAGTTTGCCGTGGTGCTCGTGGGCATCACGGACGAAGCCGAGGCGAGAGCTGCGGCGCATCGGTATCTCGAAATTCTGGATCGTCCCTGTGAGCTTTCGCCCCATCAGTTCGAGACCATGCGAGCCAGCATCGGCGTCGCCGTGACCAGCGACCCGAGCTCGCTCGACGAGCTCCGCCGCGAGGCCGATCTGGCGATGTATTCCGCGAAGGTCAGAGGCGGGCATGGAATTGCACTCTTCGACCCGTCGATGCGAGAGGCCGCCGAGCTGCAAAGCGATCTCACTCGCGCCCTTCGCGCGGCTCGGATCGATGAGGAGTTCCACCTCGTCTACCAGCCGGTCGTCAACATCCACGATGATTCCGTGCTCTTCGCCGAGGCGCTCCTTCGATGGACGAGCCCAGAACTGGGCGCCGTGCCCCCGATGGACTTCATTCCGATCGCAGAACAGTGCGGTGAAATTCACAAACTGGGGGCATGGGTCGCACACAACGTCATCGATCAGCTCGCGGTCTGGAGCACGGACAGCGAGCTCACCGAGATCTGCATCTCCTGCAACGTGTCCGTCCTTCAGCTCGCCGACACCGAGTTCGTCGACTCGGTCATTCAGCACCTCCGACGCAGCGGCGTGGACCCGGCGCGCCTGACCATCGAGGTCACGGAATCCGCCATTCTCGAACGGTCGGAGGCCGCCGTCGAGCAGCTGGTCCGTTTGCGGGACGCCGGCGTCAAAATCGCTATCGACGACTTCGGATCGGGTTACTCAAACCTCGGCCAGCTTCTCCGCGCTCCCTTCGATGTTCTCAAGATCGATCGAGCCCTGCTTCTTGAACTTTCCGCTATGCGTCAAGCCATGGGGGGAGATCCAGCAATGCCATGCGACATCATGTCCGCAATCACCTCGATCGCTCGTACCGTTGGCACCGACGTCGTATGTGAAGGTGTCGAAACGGAAATCCAGCGGACATCGCTGGCAGCCTCGGGCGTGACCCATGTACAGGGTTGGTTGATCGGCAAGCCGACGTCCCCGGCTGAATTCATCCGTGTGTTCGGGCGGAAGGTGATTGCGGCGTAGCCAATCAGCCGCCGACGACGCGACACCCGAGTTCGACCGGTGCTTGCTTTCGACGGCCCGAGTCGATCGCTTCGACGCAGAGCTCGAACTCCCCATCGGGCGTCGGCACTCGGAACGAGAAGCCGTGGCGACTGCCGTAGTCCGGGAAGACCGCGCCGACGTCGCTTCGCCTCGTCCGGGCCGTCCGGGTCGTGACAACTTCACCGTCGATCAGCACCTGGACCTGGGACGGTCGGATCCGGTTGGGGTCGATGGCCCAACCCTTCACCCGCACGAAGCCGTCACGGACGCGAACGACGTCGAGTGCGCCCCGAGGCGACCCCGTCGGCGTGATCTGCAGGATCTTGTCGTTCGAACCGTTGGATGTCGTCACATACAGCGTGCCGCGTGGGCCGGCCATCGGTGTTCGAAGGCGCCCGTAGGTCTGCGTCAGCTCGTTGCCGACTTCGGTCGCCTCGAAGACGTCGTTTCCGTCGAACTCGAAGAACCGCAGCGTTGAGTTCTTCAGCGAGGCGACGGCCAACGTTCCATCCAGCGGTCCCCAGTGGCGTCCGTTCACCCAGTAGCCGCCCGCCATCGCCAGCGTCGGGCTCCCGGTGTCCCACTGCGCTTCGATTGCGTCCGGAAACTTCGCCAGGTCCGTCATCGGCACGTTCTCGTTGTAGCCGGGCCCCGGATCCCAGCCGTAGTTGCCGCCCGCGACGATGCGATTGATCTCGTCGTCCCGATCGGGTCCGTGCTCGACCGTCCACATCTCGTTCGTGCCCGGCCGGCGGGACAACCCTTGCAGGTTGCGATGGCCGTAGCTGTAGATCCGTCGGGTGTTCGCGTTCGCCGACTCCGCAAACGGATTTCCGGCGACGCCCTGCCCCGTGTCCGGGTCGACCCGCAGCACCTTGCCGGCCAAGGAGGTGAGGCTCTGCGGTGCCGTGGAGCTCGCAGCATCACCGGTGGCGATGAAGAGGCTGCCGTCAAGATCGAATCGCAGCCGGCACCCGCCGTGACGGCCGGTCGACAGTTCGATCCCGCCGACGAGCGGATCGGCGATTCGAGTGGCCGTCCGGTAGTCGTTGCTGATGGTCCAGCCGATCACCTGGATCTCGGGACCGACGTGTCCCTGACAGGTGTAGAAGCGGCGGTTCTGATCGAAGTCGGGATGCAGCTCGAGACCGAGCAACCCGGTTTCGCCGCGTACGAACAGATCGCCGAGATCGGCGTCCACCTGGCGCACGGTCCCGTCGTCGAAGCGAGCGTTCAGGCGGCCGGGCCGTTCGGTGAACAGGAGGACGTCGTCCGGCGTATGGGCGAGGTCCCAAGGCAGCGTCAGCCCGTCGGCGACCACTCGAACATGCAGCGACGGCGAGAGCGGCCCACCGATGGCGGCGGCCGGGGGTGCGGGCGGTACGGACAACGCGGTCGCAACGACGGCGCAGATGAGAAGGGCGAGACCGCCGCCCCGCAGGAGGAATCGAACCATGACTCCAACGTAGACTCGCGGCCATGACGAACGGGGTCACCACAGGAAACGCCACAACCGTGGACTGGTGGCTCATCGACGATGCGGGGCCCCTCGCTTCGGCCACACAGCGGGCCGACGTGGCGGTCGACCCATCGGACATCGACACCTTCCAACGCGACGGTGTGGCCCGCTTTCCCGGGCTGTTCCGCGATTGGGTGGCACCGCTCGGGGCCGGCCTCGACCGCATTATGGCCAACCCAAACAGCTACGCGTTTCCCTGTGAGAGCGTCACGCCGGGCGAGCCGGGCCGGTTCTTCGATTGCTACTGCAACTGGCAGCGGGTTCCCGAGTGGACGGCATTCGTTCTCACATCCGAGGCTGCCGCGCTGGCCGCCCAATTGATGCGATCCGACACCGCCCAGCTGTTCCACGAACACGCCTTCGCCAAGGAAGCGGGAACCGCAAAGGCCACACCGTGGCATCACGATCTGCCGTACTACTGCGTCGATGGACGTCAGACCGCGAGCGTCTATGTGGCCCTCGACCCGACTCCTGTCGAAACCGCAGTGCGGTTTCTCCGTGGCTCGCATCGAGACGGCAACACCTACGTCCCGCGCGCCTTCCGCGATGGCTCCGACTATCACAGCGAGGACGAACTCGTCCGAGCGCCGCGCGACGTCGACCCCGATGATCCCGACGTGATCGCGTTCGCCCTGGGACCGGGTGACGCCCTCGTGTTCGACTTCCGCACCTTGCATGGGACGACCGACGCCCCGATCGTCGGACGCCGCCGAGCCTTCTCCACCCGGTGGCTCGGTGACGACGCCCACTACATCGAACGCAATGGCGCCACCTCTCCCCCACTGGACGACTTGGGCCTCCAACCCGGCGATCGGATGCGGGAGGACAGGTTCCCCACGCTGTGGCCATGAGAATCGGCATCGGGCTCGGCGCGGGCGGGGCATTCGGTTGGGCCTTCCACCTCGGTGTGCTCGACGGTCTGCGAGCCACGGGCCGGGACCCGGCGAGCGCGGAGCGGGTGATCGGAACGTCGGCCGGCTCATCGATCGCCATTTCGATGTTGAGCGGCGCCACGACATCGGAGGTTCTCGCAACCCTCGGTCCCCCGGATGATCCGGCCGATCGGGCCGACATGGAGCAGGCGTTCCGCGACGTTCGCCGCCGACCGTGGAGGGTGCTGCGGCCGATTGCGCCAGCGGCCGCGCTCAGTTGGCGGCCGGGCCGCGGGTTGCCCGGAATCGCCGGCGCCCTTCCCGTCGGCGCCTTCCCCACATCCACGTTGCGCAACTTCCCGGGAGCGCAGGCGATGACGGAGTGGCCCGATCCGCTCTGGATTCCCAGCGTCCGCGCCGACGACGGCGAGCTGGTCGTGTTCGGACGGGACCGCACCGACGTCGCCGTCGTCGATGCGATGGAGGCGTCGTCGGCGGTCCCGGGCATGTTCCGCACCAAACTGATCGACGGGCGCCCGCACGTCGACGGCGCCATCGCATCCGCCGTACACGCCGACCTCTTCGTGCCGGACGATCTCGATGCCGTGCTGATCTCGTCGCCCATGACCCAACCCGGCAATGGAGCGATCCGCCGGCGGGCCCGTCGTCAGCTGGACGCCGAAATGCTCCTCCTCGAACGGGCGGGCACCCACGCCCTGCGAATCGAACCCGACGCCACGATCATGGAACTGGCCCAGGGATTCCCACGTCGCAACCAGGACGCCGGCCCGAAGATCGCCGAAGCCGCAGCCCAGATGGTGGTCGACGCCTTCGCCCGAATCGGCGCGACCTGATGACTGGTTGGCGCAGCTCGCCGGCCCCGGCGGCCGGTCACGTGCAAGACTGAACCAGACGCCACAACAGGAGAGCACCGATGGACAGCACCAGGAACGAACAGCTCCGCCGAGTACTCACGTCCATCCCCCGGATCGCCGAACGACCAGCGCAGTGGGTATCGGCCGCACCGAGCCGCGTCCTTCACGGGATGATCGGCGCGTCCTGGCTGGGCTTCCTGTGGACGCTCGGTATCTTCACCCCATCGGACGGGTCCACGAGCATCGACCTTTCCTTTGTCGACTCGCTCGCGCTTGCCATGTTCCTGGTGACACTCGCCGGCATCTTCACCGTCGTGGCGTTCTCCATCTCGAACAGCCGGGCGACCGCCCCGGTCTCGGTGCTCTGCGGCCTCTCGGTAATCCTCGTCGCAGCAATGTGCGGCTTCTCCGGCCACCCGGCGAGTGCCTGGGGACCGGACGCGGTGCTGGCCGCAGGGATCGTCGCGATGAGCCTCTTTGTGATGGGTCGCCGGGTCGCCTGATTCAGGCCCTCAGCTCGCCTCGCGGCGAAGCAGCTCCTCGAACCGACTCTGCTGGCGATCTCGCCAGGTGTCTTCGATCATCGCTGCGATGACGACCAACGGCATGAAGACGCTCAAGGTCACCGCCCAGGCGACCACCTCGGGCGACTCGTCGAAGGAGACGTAGTCGAGGGGCCGATTCGCCCACCGGATGGCGAACCACACGGTGGCGAGTACGAAGACGGCAACCATTCGCCGACGCCAACCGATGTGGCTGGCCGCCCGCGATACGCCGAGCATGCCGAGCGTGACCAGGCCCAGACCGAGCCAACTGCCGACCGAATCGATCAGGACGAACTCGCCGTCCCAACCGAGCGCAACAGCGAATGCGACGCCACACACCAGTGGCACAAGAAGGAGCGAGGCGAACTGCCGGATCCAGCGCATGGGCCGAGTGTGGCACTGCGGCTCGGGCCGGGAACAGGGCCGGTCGACCCCTCTTCCTCACTCACACTTTCGGATCACCGGAGACCGGACGCACGTGTCGGTCCCTCGACCGCCGTTGATGCGATCGTTTGCACCGACACCGTCGATCGTGTCGTTGCCGGCACCGCCGTAGAGCCGATCGATCCACCATCCGCCGGTGAGTGTGTCGTTGCCCCGGCCGCCCAACAACACGTTGTAGTCCTGCGTCGAAAACAGATCGTCGTCGCCGGCACCGCCCCGAACCGCGTCGTTTCCGGCGTCGCCGTGGAGCTCGTCATCGCCGCGCTGGCCGTCGAGGAAGTCGTCACCGTCGCTTCCGTGGGCAGTGTCGTCACCGGGCCCGGCGAAGATCTCGTCGTCGCCGGCTCCCGCATCGATGTGGTCGGCACCTTTGCCTCCGCAGATGATGTCGTTGCCGCCGCCGCCCTGGATCCGATCGTTTCCGCCGCGGGCGACGATCACGTCGTCGCCTGACGTGCCGACGATCGTGTCGGCGCGGTTCGTCCCGATGATCGTGGCCGGTCGGCCGTTGCAGTGCAGACCGTCGGCCGCGTTGGTATGCGGTTTCGGGATCCGTCGGTCGCCCATGCTCAGCCGCTGATCGAGCCTCCGGCCATCGCCCAGCGTTCCACCGGCGCAGTCACGACGCTCGTTGATGCACGCGGTCGTCCACGCCTCCATCGTCGGCTGGTGCCAGCCGTTCATCCAGTCCGCATGGAGTGTCGACCCAGCGGGGCGGCCGTTGTCTGAGGACAGCTCCCATCCGGCCGTCGAACCCTGTCGAATCTCCCACGCCCACTGAAGCTGGAGTTGCGGCACGGGAAACGGGTGGCTGTTCGGGCACATCGATTGTCCGCGGTCGTCGTAAACGGCGTACGCCATGTGGCTCATGTGATTGCGAGCGTCGAGGTTCGCACCGTCCCAGCAGGACGGGAAGATGACGGACATCCGCAGCAGATCGCCCTGCTGACAGACCGGAATCGTGTCGCTGTTCGGCGCGCCGTTCGCACTGTCGCACCGCCAGTACGCAACGTTCGGCTGCGACTCCGGCGACCCATCCGCGTTGCCGGCGATCATCTTCAGTCCAGCCGGGAGCGCCACCACGTCCTCGGCCGCCTGGTCGGTGAGGTGCTTGTAGTAGATGTCGTGTCGGTCCGGGATCATTGGCGTGCCGTCTGCAGTGATCACCGCCGGGATCCAGTAGGCCGACTTGTTGGCGTTGGTGCCCTGACAGGTCGAACTGCCCCGTTGCCGCAGGGAGTCCGGCGTGCTCGAGGCATCGGTGGCCGTGTTGCCGAAGAAGAAGTGCAGGTGCGAGGCCCGCGGCTGATTCGGAAACACGATCGGGTCGTCGAAGGCTGCGTGCGAGAAGGAACAGAACGTCCGGAAATTCGACGAGTCGGCCGTACGTGGCGGTGGCGCCCCGTCGTTGCTGATCGTCGCACCGGCAGAGCCGGCAAGGAGCAGGTGAGCGACGGCGGCAACACCGATCGCGACGACCCCGGCGACCCAGGCCCGAATCATGTGCGGTGTCGTGTGGTGCATGGCAGAGGACTCCTCGTTGTCGGCGACCAGCCCACCTGCCAGCATGCCGCATTCCGTCATCGCCAACCGGACGCCAACCGGACGTTCGCAGGATGATCCTGGGCTAGGCCCGGTGCAGAGTTCAGCTCAGCACATCGCGGCCCATCCAGCCGGCGATCTGGAGGAGCGCCGGTGCGTCCGGACCCGGGTCGACCACGGGCCCGAACGGCACCATGGGGTCGTCCCGTCCCTCGGCTGGGATGAACTTGGCCCCGACGAGCGCCACCTGGAGAATGTCGTCGTCGATCGAGAACTCCACGCCCCGCGCCGTGGCCAGATCCCATCCGTGGACGGCGATCTCGCCGGTCCATGCGATGAGGATCGCCGCACCGGGGAACGTGCCCCACGGGACCTCGTACTCCTGTCCGAGTTTGGCCGGATCAGTCCACGCCTCCATGACGGCGTGGTTCGCCTGCATCCAGGCGTCGTGCCAGCCCGCATCTCGAGGTTCGTCTGCCGTGGTGGTCCAGTGCTCACCCCGTCCGACCGCCGCTGCCCGGGTGGGGATGAGGACGAGATGTTCGAGGAGCTCCTTGACGGTGAACTCGGGGCACGGTGTCGGCAAGCCGAGCTCGGCCTCGGTGGTCGACTCGATGAGCGCGCCCACCGATTCGACGACACGGGCGAAGTCCGCCCGGGGATCCGGCATGGTGTTGGTGTCTGATGTGGTGTTCATGGGAGTACTCAACCACGCCAAAGTGGACACGTTGTGACCACTTTCCAGAACTCACATTCGCGGAACGACCGGCGACCCGTGGTGGGCAACCATCCGCCACGCACCGTCACGCCGTTCGAAGACGTTGGTGGCCGCAATCGTCGCCGCAATCGTCGCCCCCGCGGAACCGTCGACCAGGTTCTCGTCGCAGGTGACCACGCCGACGTCGCCACGGACGAAGGCCTCGACATTCGTGATGATGAATTGGTTGCGCCCGCCACCACCGAAGATGGCCGCCCAACTCGAAAGCACCTCGCGCTCACCTCGAAGGATTCTCCAGCCCGGGTGGACACACACCACGTCGTCGCCCGTCGACCAGACCGCAATCATCGCGTCGAGGTCTCGTTGTTCGTGCGCCTCGTAGAACGCCTGGTTGGCGTCGAGCAATTCTGGCAACGCGGTCATGGGTGCGAGTCTCTCACGACCGACCGGCACTGCGTAGGCTGCGCCCATGAGCAGCGTCCCAGAGTCCTTCACCGCCCTTCTGCAGAAGGGAGACGGCTACACGGACACGCCGGTCGGTCACATCCACTACGACTCGTTCGATGACGTGCTCGAACTGGGCGAGGTCAGCGTTCCCGAACTCGAGCCGGGCCAGGTCATCGTGGAGATGACGATGGCCGCCATCAATCCGTCCGACCTGCACTTCCTGAAGGGCGAGTACGGTCAGCCCCGCATCAAGGGCAAGGCCGCCGGCTTCGAGGGCGTCGGCACCGTCGTCGGATCCGGCAGCGACCCGTACGCAACCTCGTTGATCGGTCAGCGAGTGAGCTTCGTCGCCACGCCGAACGGCTCCGGAACCTGGGCCACCCACGGCATCACCGACGCAATGATGTGCATCCCGATGCCCGACATGGTCGCCGACCCCGACGCGGCCGGATTCATCGTGAACCCGCTCACCGCTGCGGCGATGTTCGCTCAGGCGAAGGACGCCGGCTCCCCCGGTGTCGTGCTCACCGCAGGAGCGAGCCAGGTCTCCAAGTTCATCATTGCGCTCGCCCGGGACGAGGGTCTGGCCTCGATCGCCATCGTTCGGCGCGACGTTCACACCGACATGCTCCTGGAGCTCGGCGCCACGGTCGTGCTCAACCAGAATGACCCCGACTTCGCCGATCAGCTCAAGGCGGCGATGCGTGAACACAAGCCGGAGATGTTCATCGATGCCGTCGTCGACGCCACGTCCACCGACGTCTTCAACGCGATGGGCAAGAACAGCACCTGGCTCGTCTACGGCTCGCTGAGCCCCGAGCTACCGCCACTGTCGAACCCTGGCGAACTCATCTTCCTCAACAAGACGATCCGCGGCTTCTGGCTCACACCCTGGCTCATGGGCGCACCGATGGAGGAGCGGCTCGCCGTCTTCGGCGAGGTGCAGGCTCGGTTCGGTGACGGACGATGGAGCACGGATGTCGGCGCCACGGTGGCACTCACCGACGTCATGTCCGATCTGGCCAACACACTCCAGGATCCTCGGGGCAAGGTCTTCATCACCCTCTGAACGGCTGACTCTCAGCTTCGCTCGGCGATGAACTGTTCGAACAGATCGTCCTGGAATCGTCCATCGCGCATCAGCCCTCGGGTGTCGTAGGAGTCGACCAACGCACCGTCACCGTCGAACACGTAGAAGTGTGGAACCCACTCGAACGCGGGGTATTGCTCCCACCACGTCCGATTCTCGTTCTCTTCGCTGAGGTTGACCTTCACCAGCGCGAATTGCTCGGCGAGCGAATCGTGAAGCTCGGGGCGATCAGCAATGAACTGGTCGATCACGATGCAGTCCGGGCACCAATCACCCCCAACAATGGCGATCACCTGCTTGCCTCGAGCTCCGGCGAGATCGACAGCATCGGCCACGTCCACGAAGGGATCTCGTGCTGGATCGTACGAGTCGACGAGGTAGAGCGGGATCGGTTCGAGTGCCTCGGTCGTTGTCGGCGCTTCGGTCGTGGATGCTGCCGTCGTCGTGGTTGTCGGGGATGCCGTGGTCGCGGGTGCAACGGTCGTGGTGGGCGCTTCGGTGGTGGTCTCGACCACCGTGGTCGCCGTCGTCGCTGCGGTCTCGGCGGGGGCTGAGACCACCGCTTCCTCCGCTCCGCCACATGCCGCGATTGCAGCGAAGAGGGCCACGAAGAGGAGTGAGATGGGTCGAAGTCTGAGCATGGTCTTCCGTTTCGTCAGGGCAACGCAATCCCGACTCGGTGACCCACCACCGGAATCCTGCATCCGCCATCTGCAGCGCACGCCATGTAGGTGACGTCCACTTCGACGGTTCCATCGGACAGCTCGATGTCGGATGTGAGCGTGACCGGACCGTCGGGGTAGACGGGAACCGATGTGTCCAATGCCGGAATCGGCAGTTCATACGCCTCAACCGAGGCCAGCGGGGCTCCGGTTGCGAGCGCTCCGCCGACCACGTCCATACGCGTCGGCCGACCCAGGCCATCCACACCCGTCATTGCGAGATCAGTGGAGTACAGGTGCCAGCCGGGTTCTGGGAGGAATGTGCCCGTCAGCCGAGCGGTTCCGTCGGCGGCGACCG
Source organism: Acidimicrobiales bacterium (assembly GCA_020628865.1). Lineage (GTDB taxonomy): Bacteria > Actinomycetota > Acidimicrobiia > Acidimicrobiales > SHLQ01 > SHLQ01. The sequence continues at coordinate 18,674 of JAHDEJ010000004.1, read as the reverse complement.
TGAGCGACAACTCGACCTGGACGAAGTTCTTCTCGAACGAGACCGCGGTGACCTCAGGTTGCGGTGAAGCACCACAGGCACTCAGCAACGACAACGTCGCCACCGCAGCCGTCATGATCGAACGGAATCCCATCCCGATCCATCGACCGGATGCGGGACGCGGTCAAGTCACCGGCGGCGAATGTGGATGCTGTTGGCGTGCGCGGGGAAACCCTCGTGGTCGGCCAGGGCGATCGTGCTGTCGGCGACCGCGGCAAGCGCACGTTGGTCCAGGTGACCGATCGCCGCCGCCTTCAGGAACTGCTCCACCGTGATCCCGCCGGCGCGGTTGGCGAAGCCGCCGGTCGGGAGCGCGGCCGGACCGCCGAGCGTGAAGTTGCCCGCAGCGAACGGCGTGTGCTGCCCGAGCAGAATCTCACCTGCGTGCTCCAGCTTCTGACTGTGCGCCCACGGGTCACTCGTTGCGATCTGACAGTGCTCGGCCGCAAACCAGTTGGCCACGTGGAACGCTTCGTCCAGATCGTCGACCAGGATCGCGCCACCGTTGACGCCCAGGGCTGAGGTGGCCGCCTCGCGACGCTCAGTCGGAAGCGGTGCCGCCTGCTCGGCGAGGTGATGATTGGCGGCATCGATCACGGACTGTTCCGTCGTCACCAGGACCACGGTCGAATCCGTGCCGTGCTCGGCCTCGTTGAGCAGGTCGGCGGCAAGCCATGCAGGGTTCACCGAACCGTCGGCGACGACCATGCTCTCCGTTGGGCCGAGCACCACGGAATCCACACCGTGCGCTCGCACCTCGAGCTGCGCGAGCGAGACCGGCGGGCTGCCGGGACCGACGACCATGCCGTGCGCGGGAATCGTCTCGGTTCCGAACGCCGCTGCGGCGACTCCGGCCGGACCGTTCACGCGGAACACGTTGCGGATGCCGAGCTCGTTGGCGACGACCAGCACGGCCGAGTCGACCTCGCCGGCACCTCCCGGAACCGGGGGAACGATGGCCGTCAACTGGGGTACGCCGGCGACCACGGCCGGCGTGGCGATCTGCGCCAGCACCGACGGATAGCTTGCCTTGCCGCTGGGGCAGAAGAGCGCGGCGGATGCAACCGGACCGACGCGTTCGCCGACCACGTGACCCGGCGCAATCTCGGACGTCCAGCTCGACCGGCGTCGATGGAGCGCTTCATTGAAGCGTCGGATGTTGTGGATCATCTGCCGAATGCCGGCGTGCACAGCGGGATCAATCGTGTCGAGTGCGTGCTGAAACTCTGCGTCACTCACACGCAGACCGGCGGCGTCCACCCGCACGCCGTCGAACCGTTCGAGCGCATCGATCAGGGCCGCATCGCCCCGGGAACGAACGTCGTCGACCAACCCCCGGATGCTCTCGCGGAGTCCCTCGGTCGTCTCGTACGCCGTCCCGCGATTGTGGATCCACGCCCGTTCGGCGTCGGTCATCGACTTCCAGTGCAGCTGTCGGAGCATCCGTTCAGGCTATGCGTCCAGATGCCCCGTCAGGACGTTGACCGTGTTCACACCGATCTCCTCGACGGCGTAGCCGCCCTCCATGCAGTAGACGGTCGGCATGCCGGCCTCGCCGATCATCCGGCCCATGGTCGAGAAGTCCGGCGAGTCGAGCTTGAAGCTGCTGATCGGGTCGGCGAGGTAGGTGTCCACACCGAGGGAAACGACCAGCGCGTCGACGCCGTGGCGCTCGATTCGGGCCAGGGCATCGCCGAGCGCCGCCGACCACTCCTCGAACCCGGTGCCGGGCTCCATCGGGTGGTTCAACGTGGCGCCGGCGCCGTCACCTGCGCCCGTTTCGTCGGCGAAGCCGAGAAAGTGCGGGAACTCGCTCCGCGGATCCCCGTGCAGAGACGCAAAGAACACGTCGTTGCGTTCCCAGAAGATGTCCTGTGTGCCGTTGCCGTGATGGAAGTCGACGTCGAGGACCGCGACCCGATCCGCACCATCGTTGCGAAACCCCTGAGCGGCGACGGCGGCGTTGTTCAGGAAGCAGTACCCACCGAAGAAGTCACGCGAGGCGTGATGGCCGGGCGGGCGACAGAGTGCGAAGGCCGCAGCGTCCCCACCGCTCACCAGCTTCTGGGCGGTGTGCGCAATGGAGGCTGCCTCGTGGGCGGCCGCCCACGTTCCATCGGTGATGGACGTCTCCGCAGCGAAGGCGTAGTACCCGAGCCGTCCGTCGATGTCGTTCGGTACCCGTTGCACCATCCGTCGGGCGGGGAAGCAGGTCGGGATCATGTCACCGGAGTACCCGGCGGCCGTCCAGTCGTTCCAGGCGTCGTGCAGGAAGTCCACGTAGTCCGTGTCGTGGACCTGGCGGAGCAGCGAATCGGGAACGGCGGTCGGCTCGACGTCATCGGTCAGGCCGGCCTGGTCGAGGGCCGCCTCGATGTACTCGACGCGTTCAGGGCACTCGAACGGTCGGACGAGCTTCCCGCCCGAGATCTCGCCGTCGGGGAAGTGCGCCCGATGCCCGTCGCCGCGGACGACCTTCATCAGTCGGCGTCGGGCAGCGGTGCGAGCTCGCGGTAGGCGCCGCCGTAGAAGATGACCGGCTCGTTCGCCTCGTCCGGCACCTCCATACCGGTGACGTTGCAGAGCGCGAACTCGTGGTCGCCGGCGTCGATGACCTGGTTCGGCGTGAGCGTGATCCACGCCGTGGTTCCAGCGATTCGAGGTGCGCCACCGTCGATGGACCAGTCGAGGCCATCGAACCGTTCGGCCGGCTCACGCATGCATGCGTTGCTCACATCGATCTGGTCAGCGCCGAGCACGTTGACACCGAGAACGTCGGCCTGCTTCAGCTGCTGCCACGAGTAGGACCCGGTCGTGCAGAAGAAGCCGGCGAGCGGCGGTTCGAGCGACACGCTCACAAAGCTGCCGATCACCATTGCCTGGGGCTCGTCGTCGACCATCGCCGTGACGACGGTGACGGTCGTGGGCACCTGGCCCATCACGCGGCGGAAGAACTTCGGGTCGATTGCGTCAGTCATGGCCCAAGACTACGGGCCGGGCCGGAGGCCCTGCACGCTCGGCGGACTCAGGCGTCCGGCGGGGTGAGCGATTGCAACAACGGCGAGTCGAGCAACGACTCGAGCATCGTGGCGAGTGGTTCGAGCGTGTCGAAGAGCTCCTCGGCGTTGGCCCGTTCGGGATCGAGGTCGTCGAGGAGCTCGATGCCCAGGAACAGCGCTCCGATCGCCTGTGCAATCCGTTCGTGCGGAACCGCCGTCGCCAACGGCGACGAACCCAACGTTCGCCGGATCGATTCGGCGAGCATGCGGTTCCACGGCTCGAGCTCGTCGTAGAGCTTCGGGCCCATGTCGGTGTCGCCTCGGGCTCCGGCGAAGGCCTGCGTCAGCACGGTCATGTTGTCGTCGGCGCGATCCTCGGCATTCAGCAGGCGAGCGATGCGAATGAGATCGCTGAGCCGCTCTGCCTCTTCGAGCCTGGCCTTGTGACGCTGCATCCGCTTGTTGCTGAGCTCGGCCACTGCGGCGATGACCAGATCGTCGACCGAGCCGAAGTGATAGAAGATCAGCGCCTGATTGAAGTCGCCCTCCCGGGCAATTGCTCGGGCGCTCGTTCCCCGGATTCCCTCGTTGCGAAGCGTTCGGATCGTCGCAGCGACGATGCGGGCCTGCGTTTCTTCCCCGGTGGCGGAAGTGCGCTTCTTTGGTGCGGCCATGCGACGAGTCCCGAGGTTCATCCGGCCACCTCGACCTGACAGTTGTCACCGTCGCAGTGGTGGGTTCTGAGCATCCCCGAGACTAGCGACCGGTTGGCCGAAAGTGCGTGGAAGAACCGCTCGGCCAGCGGCGCAAACGCCGTGCCCGTCAGGCGGAACGACATGGACCGCCAGCGTCGGGTCGCCCAGAGGCACATGAGGAACGCCTCCGGGCCGATCCAGCCCCGGCCGTGATCGTCCAGGACCATCAGCTCGATCTGGTACCAGGGCTGGTCGCCGTAGAGCTCTCGGACCACCGGGTCGCTGGTGCGAAGGAACCGCAGTTGAACGTGACACGGCTGGATCGCCAACCACAGACGGCATCGCCGACAGAGCTCGCAGGTGTCGTCGTAGATGATGGTGAGCCGGCTCGGGGGCCAATCGGCCTCGAGCCGGTCCCATCGGTCGCGGGGCCCGTACACGCTCAGACCTTGACAGCGGTCGGGGCCGGAGGCGGTGGCATCCGCACGCTGGGCATGGCCGGCGTGAAGTTGCGGGCGTCGCTCGCTCGCCGGATCTTCCAGAAGACCGCCATGTTGACGAAGTGGATGATGCCGAGACTCAGCAGCAGGACGCCGAGTTTGGTGACGAGGACTTCGGTCGCCTGCAGCGTGGTCTCCGCTTCGTTCGACCGGAACAGCAGCAGGGCGTATCCGAGGTTGAGCATGTAGAAGCCGGTCACGAGCAGCCGGTTCACGGCGTTCGCCATTCGGGCGTTGTCTTCGAAGACGCTCTCGAGGAACAGGGCGCCATGGCGGAACAAGGTGCGGGCGAGCACTGCCGTGAGCATCACCGCTGCGATGCCGTATGCGACGTGGGTCCAGATCAGATAGTTCATGTCCATCCTCCGATGGTTTCGTTGTTTGAGCACTTGCTCAATAGCTTGAGTATGAATTGAGCGGTCGCTCAAGTCAAGAGAAATCCCAAAGATCTGTGCAGCAGCAGGTGCCGCTCCGGCATCTGGCGCTGCACAGATCCGGGGCGGGGGTGGGCGCGGTCAGCGACGCCAGGCGCTGAAGCTGCGGATGCTGCCGGAGTGTGGCGGTCGCAGCCAGGGGTACGGATGACGCACGACGACGTCGAGCACCGACGACCGCTCCGCGAATCCGGGAACCGGCGCGTGCGTGACCGCAAGGCGCCGACCGTCGAGCTCGTCGACGACCCGACCGAGCCGGATCTCCAGATCTCGATGTTCGGCGAGCTCGGCCAGCGTCTCCACCAGAAAGACGAGGCGTTTCGCGCTCAGTCGCAGGCGAGACAACAGCGGCGCATCGAAGACGAAGACCACAGGGAGCTCGGGGTGGGCAACGAGGGCCGGGTCACGATCGCCCAGCGATTCCGCCGTCAGCCAGACCGCCTCCGGTTCGCCGAGCGACTCCGGATGGAGCGGGCCCGCAAGCGCCGGCGGGCCGGCCACCTTGCCCAACTCGACGGGTGTCACCGCCACGGTCTCGACGGCATCGTCCGGCCAATCGCCGATGGGACACGTCCGTTCGTGCGGGCAGGTCGCGCACAGCCCCGGCGCTCGCTTCTCCACCTGCCAGCGGCTGAATCCGTACGGCTTCGACGAACCAACCCCGGTCGTCCACTGCCAGCCCACACGATTGGCCGCCCTCGACCCATCGAGGAGGTGCTGGAAGAAACGGTCCTCGCCCTCCTGCCAGCGACCGCCGTGGCGAACAGTCCAGTCGCTTGAAAGCCACATCCGGGTCTGGTTCACCAGCCAGCCGTCCGACTCGAGCTCCCCCACGACCGCGTCGAGACACGCCATCGATCGGTCCCACCCGTCGGCAGGCACCACCGCCCGCTCATGACGCAGTCCTTCCGCGGTCCGACGACCGAGCCGCGCATAGACATGCCGGGCGTACTCCTGCCACAACAACTCGTCCCGGTACTTGCGAACGTCGCGCTCCGGCCCATCGGCCACGTGATCCCAGACCTCGGCGAGCGTCAGCAAGCCATGTCGGATCCATGGCGACAATGCCGAAGCGCCCCGGCGGCCAACGGGCAGGACTTCGTTCCGGCGGGCCGCATACCCGGCCACATCGAACGCCTGCAGTGCCGCATCGGCGGCGCGCTGACCACCGAAGAATCGCGTCGAACCGGCAACATCGGTCTCCAGTGTGAGATGCCCCAGATGTGCATCGACCCACTGCTCGACCTCGACTCGACCCGGGGTCGGCAACGGGAGAACTGGCATTCGCCCAACGTACGTCGACTCGATCAACAGCGAAGGACGCTGCCCCGGGTCAGGCCGGTTCGTCGCCCATCAAGTAGCGGGGGCCGGGCCCCTGAACGGCGGCACCGTCGTCGGCGTTGTAGATCGCACACCGCTCGATCGACAAGCACCCACAACCGATGCAGGCATCCAACTTCTCCCGCAGATCGACCAACCGCGCAATGTGCTCGTCGAGCCGCGGGCGCCAGCTGGTCGCCAGCTCGGACCAGTCCGCCGTGGTGGGCGTCCGACCCTCCGGCAGCGACGCCAACGATTCGGCAATCTCGTCGAGCGAACGACCAACCGCCTGCGCCGCCGTGATGAAGGCGATCCGGCGGATCGATTCCCGGGCGAACCGTCGCTGATTTCCGGTGGTCCGGGTCGAGTGAATGAGGCCGCGTTCCTCGTAGTACCGGATCGCCGACGTCGCGACCCCGCTGCGCTCGGCGACTTCGCCGATCGACATGAGCTCATCCCCGCGCAGCTCGGACACCGTCAGCCGCCGGTCGCCAACGCCTTCAACACCACACGACCCGAGGAGACCGGTTCGGCCTCTTCCTGCACCGTGATGGTGACGAGCGGATAGTCGTTCAGCGACACTCCAGCCCACAGCTCGATGTCGCCATCGCCACGGAGATGGAAGGTCCCGGCGCTCACGCCGATCTCGGCGTCCTGACGCAGCCACACCTCGTAGTACGTGCCGGGCGCCGCCGGTTCGAGACCCTCGACATCGAGGCGGATCCGAGAGCCGGCCGGCAGATCGACGATTCGGGCCGTGGCCGTGGCGTCCGGGGCCAGATCGGTTCCGTCCAACGCCAGCTCCACTTCACCGTCGACAGGGCGGTCGGCGATCGCATTCACGATGCCGAGCCCGAGCAACACGACGATGACGGCTGCCGCCGCGCTGAGCGCCGGCGCCACCCATCGGCGATGCCGAGCGATCGGAATCACGTTGTCCGGAACAGGATCAGCCGCGGCCTCGACCTCCGGCTCAGCGGCGGCCTCCGCCAGGATCGCCGCGACGATGGCATCTTCATCGGCCGGGTCGGCGGCATCCCACAGGTCGGGATTCGACAGCAGCGCGTCGAGCTGTCGCACTTCGTCTTCACTCAGCTCGTCTTCACGATCATGCTCATTCATTGCGCTTCACCTCCCTCTACGTGGGCGACCCCGGTTTGGTTCGCGAAAAGATCCAGATGTCTCAATGAGGATGCCAATCTTCGATACGCACGCGCGGATCGGGACTTCACGGTGCCGATCGGAACCCCGAGCCGCATCGCCACCTCTTCGTGGGTGAATCCCTCGAGATTCGACAGGCGCACGACCTCGCGCTCACCGGCCGGAAGTTCGTCCACCGCCCGCCGGACCTCCCACCGCTCCCACACGTGCTCGAACGATTCCGAGGTTCCGGGTTCGGCCTCCTGCTCCTCGTCCACAGTCGTGTGTGCTTGTCGGCCCTCGCGACGGATCACGTCGATCGTCGTTCGACGGGCGATCGCGTAGAGCCAGGGCGCGAACTCCCGGCCGGGCTCGAACGATGACGCCGCCCGCCAGGCCTTGATGAACGTCTGCTGCACGACCTCGGAGATCAATTCGGGGTCGGACAGCTGGGAACGGGCCACCGTTCTCACGGCCCCGGCGTAGCGCTGATGCACCTCCCGAACCGCTGCTTCCTCACCGGCCCGGAACCGGGCCACCAGATCGTCCACGCCTGTCCTTCGATCACGTCCAAAAAGAATCTGGGAAATCGCGAACCAGATTGCTCGGCTCAGCGTACTGGTCATCGAATCCGCACATCAGGCACGGAGAGGACGACCACAGATGACGGCGAACGCAACCAACCTGGCACCAGCTGCCACTCCCCACCGATCGACGCTCGGGGCACTCGTGGCCGTGGGCGCCCTGGTCTCGATCAGCCTGGGGGTGTACGCCCGGCTGCACACGCCGACAGGGCAGACCATCTTCGCCTTCGGTTTTCCAGCGGTCCTTCCCATGAAGGCCTGGTTGACCACAGGCGCTGCAGCCCTCGGCATCGGACAGCTCCTGTCTGCTGCCTGGATGTGGGGCCGACTTCCCGGCGCCGGCGAGGCTCCGGCGTGGACGGGCCCCGCCCACCGCTGGCTCGGCACGGCAGCGTTCGTGCTGACCATCCCGGTCGCCTACCACTGCCTGTGGGCGCTCGGTTTCCAGCAGACCACGACCCGGGTGCTCGTGCACTCGCTGCTCGGCTGCGCCTTCTACGGCGCCTTCGTCACCAAGATGCTCGTGCTTCGGAGCGAACGCGTGCCCGGGTGGGCACTGCCCGCTGTCGGCGGGCTGCTCGTCGCCGTCCTCACCGGCATCTGGTTCTCGTCCTCGCTGTGGTTCTTCACGACCATCGGCTTCCCCGGCGTCTGATCGACACCACGTCCCGAAAGGCATCACCTCATGAAACGTCTCACTCCCACCCTGGCCATCTGCGCTGTGGTCGCCGGCCTTGCCGTGATCGGACTGTTCCGATCCGGTGACACGGATCCACCGACGGTCGCAGCGAGCGAACCGGTGGCGGCAAGCACCTCCACACCAGCAGCGCCGACCGGCTCGGTGATCACGATCGCCAGCTTCTCCTACAGCGGAGCCGACTCCGGGCAGCCGGGCGCAACGATCACCGTCGACAACGTCGATGGAGCGCCGCACACCGTCACCGCACGGGACGGTTCGTTCGACACCGGACTCCTCCAGCCCGGCGAGAGCGGCTCGGTGACCTTGCCGACCGAACCCGGGACCTACGAGTACTTCTGCGCCCTGCACCCCTCGATGGTGTCGACGATCACCGTCACCGGCTGACCGCCACCGCCAATCAATCCCCCAAACCAATCCCCCAATCAATCAAGGAAAGAACCAATGACCATCACTTCATCGACCACAACCACCCTCCGCCGCCGTGGCGGTGCCCTGTTCTTCGCCGCTGCACTCGGCTTGTCCGCATGCGGTTCCGACGCGACTGCGGTCACGGCCGCATCGGATGCGGAAGCCACCGATGCGGCCCCCGCCGCCGAGGTGGCGGAGGAGTCGACGGCAGCCATTGTCGGGACGGCCTCGTCCGAGCACGGCGACATCCTCGTCGATGCGAACGGCCTCAGCCTCTATGGATTCCTCGACGACACCGAGGGTCTCCCCACCTGTGATGGCGCATGCGCCGACGCATGGCCTCCCGTATTCACGGACTCCGCCGAACTGCCCGATGGCCTCGACTCGGCCATCTTCTCGGTCGTCGAGCGAAACGACGGCTCGTTCCAGCTCAAGGCCGGCGCCTGGCCCCTGTACCGGTTCGCCGCCGACATCGCCCCCGGTGACGTGAACGGCCAGAACTCCGGCGAGGTCTGGTTCCTCTCCGCCCCCGACGGCAGCCTCATCGGCGCCGAAGGCGCCATGGATGAGGCAATGGACGACGCCATGGAAGAAGGCGCCATGGAAGAAGACGCCATGGAAGAAACAGAAGAAAGCGACTACTGAGCAGACAGGGCTCCGGGCAGACAACGCCCGGAGCCCCGGCGGTTTGCGGAGCAAAGCGTAGGAACCCGAAGAGTTCCCGGCGGTCTTGCGCAGCGAAGCGGAGCAAGGTGGACAGCCCAAGTTGCGAAGCAGTTCCCGGCGGTTTGCGGAGCGAAGCGGAGCAAAGCGTAGGAACCCGAAGGGTTCCCCTTGACTTCAAGCTCGCTTGAAGTTTTACGATCATTCGTATGGACAACACGAATGCTGCGAACACCACCACCGAGATCGTCGGATCGGTCGACGACTTCGCCGAAGGCACGATGAAGATGACCTCCGTCGGCACCCGGCGAATCGTCGTGATCCGGACGGCATCGGGCATCCATGCGCTGGACAATGCATGTCCACACCAGGGATACGGCATGGCGACGGGTGCGCTGGACGGCGAGCTCCTCACGTGTCAGTGGCACAACTGGAAGTTCGACGTCCGCGACGGGTCGTGTGTGCGCGGCGAGGAGGACATCCCGTGCCACGCCGTCTCGATCGAGGACGACCAGGTCGTCGTCTCCGTGACCGAGCCCAGCAACGAGGAGCAACGAGCGACGCTGTGGCCGAGCCTGCGAACCGGCATGGAGCGCAACTATGTGGGTCAGGTCGCCCGAGACACCGCCCGCCTCCTGCACGCCGAGGCCAGCCCCGCCGAGATCATGGGCGACGCGATCGCTTACGGGGCGCCCCGGAACGAATGGGGTGTCGGACACGAGATGGCGCAGGCCGCAGATCTGCTGGCGTGGGCCGAGCTTCGGACGGGCGACGAGGCCGCCCTTCCCCTGGTGCATGGGCTCGCCGGAATCTCTGAGGTCTCACGGGATCGGCCGGCGCGTCCCGTGCCCGCGCCGGATGCAACGACCGACTTCGGTCAGGCGATCGAGGCGGAGGACGTCGAAGGGGCAATGGCCGCGACCATGGCGGCGATCGACGACGGGCGGGACCCGGCGGCCATTCGCCATGACTTCATCGACGCTGTCTCCCAACACCATCTCGGGTACGGCCACGGCATCATCTACACCCAGAAGGCATTCGAGCTGCTCGATCGTGTCGGCTGGCACCTCGCCCCAGACCTCCTTCCGCATCTCGCCGCCAGTATCGGCTGGGCGACGCGGGAAGACGTACTGCCGTACATGCGCAAGGCCATGCGGTCGATCGCCGGCGCCGACCTCGGTGCCATGGCCGAGGCGGATGACCGAACGGTCACCGGCTGGAACGAGACGAGCGCGCTGGCCGATCGGCTGGGTGCGTCCACCGACGCTCCCATCGAAGCTGCGGTGGACGCCGTGCTGCACGGCGCCGGCGTGGAGGGGCTGCTCGACGCGATCACGCTCGGGGCGTCCCGACGCCTCCTCCGCCACGACCTCGAGATCGAGTTCAACCACGAGGAGGACTTCGGCTGGCTCGACATCACTCATGCGCTGACGATGAGTCGCGCGGCGCGCTGGGCCTGGGAGGTCGACCCCGGTCCGCAGAGCGCGCGGATCGCTCTGTTCGCCGCCTGGCTGCTGTTCGACAGTGGCCGGGCGGAACGTCGCCACGGGGCCGGCCCGGCTGCGGCGGCCACCAACTCGCCGACCGACTTCGCCACTGCGGTTCGCATGAAGGACGTCGGCGCCGCCCTTGCGTGGATGCACGAAGCAGACCGAGCCGACGCAGTCGACGCGATGATCACGGCGGCGCTCGATGACCAGGCAGGCTCGTTCATCGTCAGCGCCCACGTCATCAAGCTGGCGCAGGCGGCCGCAGAGGAGGCGAACACGATCGACTCGTTGGAGCCGGTGTTGGCCACCACGCGCTTCATCGCCGCTCCCCGCCTCGAACGGTTCGTGTCCGCGAACGTTGCGTCGAGTCTCGACTTCGTGCGCACGGGCAACCCGCCCAAGCGATGATGTCAGCCGGCGGCGCGAGCGGTTGCGTTGCTGGCCAGCAGGTCGAGGAACGCGTCTGGGTGCACGGCCGTCGACCAGTAGAAGCCTTGGGCCGTCGTGCATCCGAGTGACTGCAACTCCCGGAGTTGCTCTTCGGTCTCGACACCTTCGGCGACCACGTCGAGACCCAGAAGTTGGGCGAGCTGAATCGTGGCCCGCACAATGATCGCATCCTCCGATGTCCGGCCGAGCCCCTGAACGAACGCCCGGTCCACCTTGACCTCATCGGCGTCGAGGGAACGGAGTCGGGTGAAGTTCGAATAGCCGGTGCCGAAGTCGTCGATCGAAAGTCGAACGCCGAGTGCGCCCAGATGTTCGAAGACCGGGGCGTCGCGGCCCTTCTCGTCGAGGATGTCCGACTCGGTGACCTCCATCGTCAACAGCGAACCGGGGAGTCCATGGCGTGCGAGCAGTTCGCCGACCGTGTCGGGCAGCCGGCGGTCGAGAAAGCTCATCGAACCGAGATTCACGGCCACTGGTATCCGATGGCCGTGCTCGAGCATGCGGGCGCCGAACTCGACGGCTTGGCGAAGCATGACGTCGGTCAGCCGGTGATAGTGGCCGCCGACCTCGATTGCCGTGAAGAAGTCCGCCGGCGCCAGCAGCCCGTGTCGGGGGTGGCGCCAACGAACAAGGCCTTCAGCGCCGACGATTCGACCGTCGCGAACGTCGACCTGTGGTTGGAAGTGGAGTTCGAACTCTCCGACGTCGAGCGCACGGACCGTGTCGCAGATCAGTTCCTGACGGGTGACGGAGGCTTCACCCTCCGAAGCCTCGAAGACGGCGACCCCGCCGCCGGAATGCTTGGCCTGGTACGACGCAATGTCGGCGCACTTCAGCAGCTCGGCGTAGGTGGTGCCGTGACCGGGTGACACCGCCACGCCGATCGACGCACCGACCGCCAACTGCAGTCCGTCGACGGCAACCGGGCTGGTCAGCAGTCCATGCACCTCTTCGGCGAGCGAGTTCGCCGAGTCGACCGTGAGGTCGCCGATGGCCACGAACGCGAACTCGTCGCCGCCGATGCGCGCCATCACGTCGATCGTGTCGATCGAGGCACGCAGTCGTTCGGCGAGCACGCGGAGCAACCGATCGCCGGTCGGGTGGCCGAGCGTGTCGTTGATTCCCTTGAACCGGTCAAGGTCGGCAACGATGAGCGCAACCTGCCGATCGTCGGCGGCGTCAAGACTCTCGACCACCGTCTGCTCGACGATGGATCGGCTGGCGAGGCCGGTCAGTTCATCGTGCTCCGCCTGGAAGCGCAAGGCGTCGGCGAACTCGCCGATGTCGACGGACACGCCCCGAACGAGCCCCTCGCGTCTCGGCGTGAGGCGGACCTCCCGAAGCGTCACGTCGTGACCCTCCTTGTGCCGAGCGGTCACGATTGAACGGCGTTCGGCGTCGGCGCCGAGCCTCGCCTCTTCCCGAAGGACGGCCCTGGCTTCGTCGATGTCGATGATCGTCGCGGCGTCGGCTCCCTCCAGCTCGGACGGTTCGTAGCCGAGCACTTCGGCCACGTTGCCGCTCATGGTCACAATGCGTCCGGTGCGGGAGTCGATCTCCCAGGAGAAGATCCGCGCCCGATCGACCAGCGCCGTGTGGCCGTGATCGCGACACATCGGGCCCGAGTCCGTCGACCACCGGCGCAGCAGCAGACCCGCGGGCACAGCAGCGATGAGGCCCACCGGCCCGAGCGTCAACGCGCCGAGGACGCCGATGACGAGCAGCGAAAGGACGATGATGAAGTCCGCCGTCGGCCCGTGGTTGGACGCGCGGGAACGCAGCGCCGTGTCCGGCGGGGCGTGGTTGGCGGGAAGTTGCGTGGATTGCGTCATGCCGTCGAATGCCGATCGGCGCAGATCCCCGTTCGATGAGTCGAACGATGACGCTTGTTTTTGCTACTTCTGACGTCGCTTCTGGATGTTCGCCCATTCGTCACGAAGGCCGACCGTGCGATGGAAGACCGCTGGATCGTCGAGATCGGCGGCGAAGTAGCCGAGCCGCTCGAACTGCACGACCTGGCCGGGGGTCACTTCGGAGAGGATCGGTTCGAGCTTTGCAGCGGTGAGCGTCTCGCGAGCGTCCGGGTTCAGCGACGCCATCGGATCGCTGCCATCGGCACCGGGATGCGGTTCCGTGAAGAGGCGATCGTAGAGATGGACGGTCGCATCGATGGCGTGCGCGGCGGACACCCAGTGGATAGTGGACTTCACCTTGCGTCCGTCGGGCGCCTGACCGCCGGCAGTCTCGGGGTCGTAGGTGCAGTGCACCTCGACGACGTTGCCGTCGTCGTCGGTGATCGCCTCCTGGGCGGTGATGAAGTACCCGGCGCGCAGTCGCACCTCGCGGCCGGGGGTCAGACGGAAGTACTTCGGCGGCGGATCGAGCTTGAAGTCGTCCTGCTCGATCCAGAGCTCCCGACCGAAGGGCACCATGCGGGTGCCGGCGGACTCGTCTTCCGGATTGTTGATGGCTTCCCGCGCATCCTCCTGACCCTCGGGCCAGTTCGTGATGACGACCTTGAGCGGGCGGAGCACGGCCATGCGCCGGAGGGCGGTGCGATTGAGCTCGGTGCGGATGAACGACTCGAGAAGCTCGATGTCGTGCGTGCTGTTCGTCTTGGCCACACCGATGTGGCTCATGAACGCACGAATGGCGGCGGCCGGATAGCCACGTCGACGCACGCCCCGCAAGGTCGGCATGAGCGCATCGTCCCAGCCGGACATGACCCCATCGTCCACGAGCTGGCGGAGCTTGCGCTTCGAGGTGACCGTGTGGGTCAGGTTGAGCCGGGCGAACTCGGTCTGCTCCGGCTGTTCGTGCGGGAGTTCGAGATGCTCGAGGCACCAGTCGTACAGCGGCCGGTGGCTGTCGAACTCGAGCGTGCAGATCGAATGGGTCACAGCTTCGATCGCATCGGACTGGCCGTGCGCCCAGTCGTAGGTCGGGAAGATGATCCACGAGTCCCCGGTGCGCTGATGGTGCACCCGACGAATCCGATAGAGCACCGGATCACGCATCTGCATGTTCTCGTGGTTCATGTCGATCTTGGCGCGCAGCACCTTCTCGCCGTCGGCGAACGCTCCGTCGCGCATCCCGCGGAACAGCGTCAGGTTCTCCTCGGGACTGCGACCGCGCCAGGGAGAATCGACGCCCGGTGTGGTGAAACCGCCGCGGTTCTCGGAGATTGTTTCCGCATCCTGATCGTCGACGTAGGCGAGCCCGCGTTCGATGAGGGACTCCGCCCAGTCATAGAGCTGGTCGAAGTAGTCGGACGCGTAGACGATGTCGTCGGGATCGAAGCCGAGCCACGCGATGTCTTCGATGATCCCGTCGACGAAGGACTGATCTTCGGCTTCCGGATTCGTGTCGTCGAACCGGAGCTTGCAGACGCCGTCGTAGTCCTCGGCGATGCCGAAGTTGAGGCAGATCGACTTGGCGTGCCCGATGTGCAGGTAGCCGTTCGGTTCCGGCGGGAACCGGGTCTGCACCCGCTGACCAAACTTGCCGGATGCGTTGTCGGCGTTGATCTTCTCGCGGATGAAGTCGATCGACTGCGGCTCGGTGGTGCCTTCGGTTTCGCTCACCCGTTCAGCGTATACGGGCGGATGGGCGCCGGATTCAGCTCAACGATCGGGCGGTGTCCGACAGCGGCACGTCGGACTTCGAGGCCGGGTATGTGCCGAGCAGACGATCGCCGAGGTTCGAGGTGACGCCGAGCCAGTGATGTTCGTTGCGGAAGTGATGGAGCCGGTGGTTGGTCGTGAGCCGCCGGTAGTAGCGGTTCCGAACGCGGTACCGGGTGTGCACCAGGAGGTGCACCCATTCGTAGTGCAACAGGACGAGCCAGCTCGTGGCGACACCGGTGAGGTAGGGGGCGAGCACGGGCTGTCCGAGAAGCTGAAGGGGCAGCGCGAGCCATGCGGCCGTGAAGGCGGCGATCATCAGTTGGAAGGTGAAGGCGTCGCGGCCGGCGAGCAGCAGCCAACCCACGTGGCTCGGATCGAGATGGTGTTCGCGGTGCCCGGTTCCGGTTCCCAGCCGTCGCATCCGGTAGGAGTCGTCGGGAGCGTGGAGCAGGAACAGATGCAGGAACCACTCGACCGGTCCCGTGAGCACGATCGTGAGCACGACGACGACGGCGTCCGTGACGGTGAAGGCCCCGTACACCAGCCGAATGGCGACGATGGCCGCCGCGCCGAGCAGCAGGATCTGCGGCGACCGATGCTGGACGAAACACGTCGCGACCTCGCGCATGGTCGTCAGGTCGGTCGCCCGTGCGTCATCGTCCTGGCGGGTCGGCGTGGTCACCGTTCCAGTGTGCCCGGTCGGAGGAATCAGCGGGGATCGAGCGAGCTCGGAATGGCACCGATCCAGCGGATCCCGTGCCCTTCGGCAGCTTCCTTCGCCGAAACCTCGTCGAGATCCCGACCCTCGGCGATGCAGAGTCCGACACAGCTGTCACGGAACTCGGCCATGATTCCGGAAGCGGAGCGAATCGCTGCCTCGGTTTCGAGCGACACGATGACCGGTACGGCATCCCGGGGGATCCCGAGTCGATCCTGCACTCGACCGAGCATGGTGGCCCACAGCCGGGCTTCGGCCACGGATCGAAGGTCCGGGAGACACAGCACGAACGGCTGCTCGCCGGCTTCGAATCGACGAGCCTGATGTTCGAGGACGACGGTGGCGTCGAGGACACTGGCGGAGATGGCCCGGCCATCGACGAGCACGGAGGCGTCGGTCTGGTCCCAGCCACGAATCCGGGCCACGGGCGTCCCGGGTGCGTCCGAGATGGTCGCCAAGGTCCGGTAGGCCTGGAGTCGGCCCGCCCACGAGACGCCATCGGCGACGCAGAGGTCGGGGCCATGAAGCAATTCGAGCTGCTGGTCGGCGGTGCCCGTCCATGCGGCGGGGACGTCGGCGGAAGCCGCCGAGGTCAACCGATCGCGCAGCAGCGAGGAGCGGCGATCGAGCAAGCGCCGGTGCACGGTGCCGGCAACGGTGAGCACCCGGTCGGTCAACAGGAGCGACTCGAGGTCGGCGGTCGATTCGCCCGCGACCACGTCGACGCCGGGTACAGCGTCGAAGTCAACCGGTTCGGTGGGTGCGATCATCGCCATGGATACTCCTGTCAGATCCGCCTGTACATCCAGCATTGCGGCGCTGGATCGGAAATATCACGGAGTTTCTTGAGTGAAAAGTCGCAGAAGCGGGGCGAAAACGCTAAAAATGATCGTTGTTGCCGATTGGAGGTGGCCATGGCTGCTGAACTCGACCTCGCCGTCCTCGGACACCGTGTCCGTCATCACCGCAAACGCCACGACATGACGCTGTCCGAGCTGAGCGATCTCGTCGATCGCCCGGTGCCGTATCTCTCCCAGCTGGAGAACGGCAAGGTCGAACCGAAGATCGGTCTGCTCAATGCGCTCGCCGACAGCCTCGACGTCGGCGTCGGCGAACTCGTCGACCCCGAACCGCCGAATCGCCGAGCCGAACTCGAGCTCGCGCTTGCCCGAGCCCAGGAGGACCCCCGCTACCAGGCGTTCGGACTGCCCCACCTGAAGCCCACGGCGAAGATGGGTGACGACGTGCTCGAGCACCTCGTCACCCTCTGGAAGTCCCTGCCGGCGGCCGAGTCCGGACGGAGCCTTCGTGCCGAAGACCGGGCGCGTGCCGCCAACGTGCAGCTTCGCGAAGAGATGCGCGAGCGCAACAACTACTTCGAGGAGATCGAGAAGATCGCCCGCGAGGCGCTGGACGCCATCGGCTACCCGGGCTCCGGCCCGGTCTCGGAGCGAAACATCACCGACCTCGCCGGCCACTTCGGCTTCAAGCTGGAGCGGGCACGGGGCATGCCGAGTTCGGCCCGATCGATCACCGACCAGCGAAATCGGATCATCTACATCCCGCTGCGCGAAGAGGTCGAGCTCCGCACCGCTCGATCCGTCGTCCTCCAGACGCTGGGCCACTACGCCCTCGACCATTCCTCCACCCGGGACTTCGGTGAATACCTCCGTCAACGGGTCGAGTCCAACTACTTCTCGGCCGCCACGCTGATCCCGGAACAGCCGGCGGCGGAACTCCTGCAGCGGAGCTTCGACCAGAACGACATCTCGATCGAGGACATGAAGGAGGCGTTCTACGTCTCCTACGAGATGGCAGCCCATCGATTCACGAACCTGGCCACACAACACCTCGGCCTCCCCGTGCACTTCCTGCGCTGCAATCCGGACGGCGTCGTGTCCAAGGCCTACGAGAACGATGGAATCGACTATCCGTGCGACGCCGAAGGGACCGTGGAGGGCATGCGGGTGTCCCGCCACTGGGGAGTTCGGCAGGCCTGGCAGGCGAGTCAGAGTTTTCTCCTGCACTACCAACACACCGTCACCGACGCCGGAGACTGGTGGTGCGCAACCTACATCGAGGATGCGAGCAAGAACCCCTACGCCATCAGCGTCGGCACCACGTCCGAGCTCGCCACCCACTTCCGCGGCGGCGACACGATCCGACGGGTGGAGGCCCGGTCGTCGGCGACCGCTCCCGACCCCAATCTCATCGCACGATGGGAGGACGTCGCCTGGCCGTCCGCCGCGCAACGAAGCCACGTGCTGACGGCACTGCCGCCGTCCAGCCGGGAGTTCTCACCCTTTCCCGGCGTCGACCTGGTCGACGTGTACCGGTTCCTCGACCGACAGCGACCCAGCTGAACCACGCCGCCGCGCCGCACGAACGCGCAGGACGGTGAACGCAAGAACAGCGGTGACCACAACACCCTGGACAACCCGGAACAGCAGGACATCCGCGTCGGTTCCGGCCGTCAGCAGGTGCACGGTCGCTGCCGCCCACACCACGAAGCTGAGGTAGTGCGCCGACCGCCACAGGCGGTTCGGGAGGCGCGGTCGCAGCAACGAAGTGACCTGCACCGCAACGAGCAGCCAGAACGCAACGATGCCCCAGGCGACGGCGCCCGGGCGCCACTCGGAGGCATAGGGCACGAACAGCTCTGCCCAACTGAAGTGCACGAAGTTGTCGGGCACGAGCGCAACGAGGTGAACCGACAGGAAGACGATCGACAGCATCGAAAGAAAGCGATGCAGGTCGAGTGTCCAGCCGGCGGGCAGATTCCGTGACGCTCGAGAGGACTGGGTCAGCCCGAGCAGGACGGAAAGGCTCAGCAGGACCCAGGACACGATGCCAGCGGCGCGGCTGGTGAACCACCACACCTGCTCGACGACCTCGACATCCATCTAGC
>JAHDEJ010000053.1 GCA_020628865.1 Acidimicrobiales bacterium | reverse complement strand
TGACGATCCGAATGTGGCGAACCCGAACCCGGGTGATGATCCGGCGGATCCGAACAATCCGGCTCGGCCCGATGACCCCGATGTGGCGAACCCGAACCCGGGCGACGATGCCGATGATCCGAATGTCGCCAACCCGAACCCGGGCGATGACGCTGACGATCCGAATGTGGCGAACCCGAACCCGGGCGACGACGATGACCCCGACGCAGCCGCCGATCCGAACACCGGTGACGACGACGTACCGGTCGAAGTGGCCGGGGCGGTCGAGGAGATCACGGAGCTGGCAGCCACCGGCACCGGTCCGATCACGAACCGGATCCTCGGCTTGTCGCTGCTGCTGATGGGACTCGGCGGACTGGCAACCGTTTGGACTCGTCGAGCCGACTTCGGGATCAGCTAGTCGCCTTCCGCGTTACCACCAGGTCGAGCCGACGCCACCCTTGAACGGTCCGACGACCTTCGACGTGATCCAGCCGCCGTAGAACGTGCCCTCGTTCGCGGCCACGTTTTCCCCATCCACACTGCACTCGAGCCGTTGCGCATAGAACGCGTAGTGGTCCTGCAACAAGACGAAACCCGGCGTGGGATCGGCGTACGTCCAGGCCCCCTGGTCGACGCGGTTCGGACCGACGACCACGTCGTGGTAGCTCGCCTCACCCTTCCACTCGCAGAAGCTGCGACCGGTGGCCGGGACGAGAAGGTCGAGGTCGATGTCGGCGGCAGGGATGTAATACGCCGGCGGTTGCGAGGTCTCCAACACCCGGAGCGATGCCGTCGAGTCGGCAATCACGCGGTCGGCCAATCGCACGACGATGCGCTCGGACGAGGGATCAATCCGGGGCGGCCGCGGATAGTCCCAGACGGACTCCTGCCCCGGCCCGGGTTCGATTCGTTGAGGTCGCATGCCAGTACCTTGGACCCTCATGGCAGAACTGGGTGGACTCACCGGTGAATGATTCTGACGAGCAGCAGTACGCCGCCCATGCCGAAGCACTCCGACGGTGCGTCATCGATGCGATTCCCGCATGGATCGACAAGGTGCTCGAACCGTTCGCCGTGCCGGCCGATGCAGCGGGCCGGGAAGCAGCCACGGCCGAGACCATTGCGGCGATCGATGAGCGTTTGACGGTGCTCGCTGCGAGTGACCCGGATGTTGCGTTGAGCGGCCCCCTCGAACTGATTCGTCAGTCGACGGTTCCGTTGCAACAGTGGTTGGCGGATCAGGGAGCCGCCGCCCCCACTCGCGACCCGTGGGACGTGCGATCGAGCCCGGACGATGTGTACGAGCTCGGCCCGATGACCTTTCGTGATCTGAGCGAAGACGTGCACGTGGCCGGGATCACCTGGGGGGCAGCGAAGGCGCACATTCACCTGCGTCGGCGGAGCCAACGGCCTGACGATCCATCGGCTTGAATGAGAGCGTGCAGCTCACACGGGACGACATCCTCTCCGACCTCTCGCTGACCGGTACTGCGTTCACCCACGCCTGGTCCGATCGGCTCGACGAATGGGTGGCCGACGTCGCCGCATCCGTCGGGATTCCACAGGGAGCTGCGCTGGTTGCCGTCGGTGGCTACGGCCGGAGGGAGATGGCGCCGGAATCCGACCTCGACATCGTGCTCGTGCACCGGCCGGATGCCGACGTCAACGATTTCGCAGAACGGGTTTGGTACCCGATGTGGGATGCGGGGCTCAAGGTCGGCCATCGCGTCGACACGGTCGAGGGTCTGCTTCGGTTGTCGCGGACCGATCTCGACACGGCGACGGCGATTCTCGACGCTCGCTTCCTCTGCGGCGAGGAAGACCTGGCGCTCGAGCTCGCCGTTCGGGCGACGCGACAGTGGAAGGCCGACGGGACGACCCACGCAACGCAGCTGGCCGAGCGGGTGAACGATCTCCACGGGCAGTTCGGCGAGGTGGCGTTCCTGCTCGGGCCGGACATCAAGTCCGGTCGAGGTGGGATCCGGGACGTCCAGGCGCTTCGATGGGTGGCGGCCACCGGCGCACTCGAAATCACGTCGCCCGAAGCACTGGCTGCGGCGTACGAAACGCTGCTTCGAGTGCGGGTGGCCCTGCACCGAATCACCGGCCGCCCCGGCGATCGCCTGGTGCTCGACTATCAGGACGAGGTTGCCGATCAGCTCGGATACGGCGATGCCGATCTGCTCATGGCGGATGTGTCCCAAGCGGCCCGATCGATCGCCTGGCTCAGCGATTCGACGTGGTTCCAGGTGGAGCGATCGCTCGAACCTCATCGCCGGTCGACCGACGCGGAGACCATCGACGACGAGATCGAGATCGAGGGCTGGCTGCTTCGGCTGACCGATTCGGCCGACGTCGCCGGAA
Source organism: Acidimicrobiales bacterium (assembly GCA_020628865.1). Taxonomy (GTDB): domain Bacteria; phylum Actinomycetota; class Acidimicrobiia; order Acidimicrobiales; family SHLQ01; genus SHLQ01. The sequence continues at coordinate 14,044 of JAHDEJ010000053.1, read as the reverse complement.
GCCCGGAGATCCTTCTCCGCGTTGCGGTCACGGCCGCCCGCAATCGCTCGTTCATCGACCATGAAACGCTGGAGCGGCTCGCCGACGAGCTGCCGCCCGCGCCCGATCCGTGGACCGAGCCGATGCGGACGGGCTTTGCCGAGCTGCTGCAGTCGGGGCGCGCCGCCATTCCCGTCTGCGAAGCGTTGGACCAGGTCGGGCTCATGTCGTGGCTCATTCCGGAGTGGGAGCCCTGTCGCAGCCGGCCGCAGCGAAACGCCTATCATCGCTTCACCGTCGATCGACACCTGCTCGAGGCGGCAGCCGAAGCCTCCGCGTTGGTGGATCGGGTCGGCCGACCGGACCTTCTGGTGCTCGGCGCCCTGCTCCACGACATTGGCAAGGGCTATCCGGGGGACCACACCGACGTCGGTGTCGACCTCATCCAAACCATCGGTGAGCGAATGGGGTACGAGTCCTCCGACGTCGACCTTCTCGTGGACATGTGTCGCCATCATCTGTTGCTGCCCGACGCAGCGACCCGGCGGGATCTCGACGACGACGGAACCATTCGTGCCGTCGCAACCACGGTGGGCTCGCTCACGCTGCTCGACCTGCTTGGCGCGCTGACCGAAGCCGACTCCATCGCCACCGGGCCATCCGCGTGGAACCAGTCGAAATCGCATCTGGTGAGCACGCTGGTCGACCGGGCGGGTCATGTATTGGGTGGCGGCGAGGCGACCGAAGTGATCACGACCCGGTTCCCGGGACCAGAGCAACGCGCCATGATGAGCCAGGGAACATACGCGTCCCGCATCGTCGACGACACGATCACCATCGTCCAGCCCGATCGACCGGGCGCCTTCTACCGCGTCGCCGGCGTGATCACCCTCAACGGGCTCGACATCGTGTCGGCGGCCGCGCACACCGAGACCGGCGTTGCGCTGTCCGAGTTCAAGGTCGCAGCCGGGTCGGACATCGATGTGCGCCGGCTGGAGGATCAACTCGAACGCGGCGTACATGGCCGACTGGCGATCGATGCCCGAGTCGACGAGCGGCGGAAAACCTATGCCCGTGCCCAGAAGCGGATGTCGGCACGCCCGTCGCCGACCACCGTGCGCTTCGACGACGACATCTCGGAGGCATCCACGGTCATCGAGGTGACCGGTCCGGACGCAATCGGCTTCCTCTACCGAATCTCCCGAGCGTTCGCCGAGATCGGCGTCGCCATCTGGTCGGCGCGCATCCAGACGATCGGCGACGCAGTGATCGACTCGTTCTACGTCACCCACAACGGCCGGAAGATCTCCGATCCCGACCATCAGAGCGAGATCGAACGAGCCCTACTGCACGCCATCGGAAGAAAGTAGGGTGGCGGACAACATGTTCGATGGAGAATCGCAGGTCACCGAGAAGGACCTCATCCGCTGGTCCGAGGCACTCTCGGCCATTGCGCGCACCGGCCTCGCGTTCACCGAAAGCCTGTACGAACAGGAACGCTTTCAGGAAGTGATGGAGGTCGCGGCCGAGATCCAGACCGGCACCTCCATGCCGATCGATCCGAAGGTGCTGATCACCGAATGGACGAAGACCATCGGTCACGGCGTGCCGGGCTACGTCACGCCCAAGAGCACGGTCGGCGCAATCGTGGGCAACGACGACGGCGAGCTCCTGCTCGTGCAGCGTGCCGACTCGGGAATCTGGCTCTATCCGACCGGATGGAGCGACGTCGGCTACTCGCCGGCGGAGGTAGCCGCCAAGGAAGTGTGGGAAGAGACCGGTATCAAGGCGGAGGTCGTGCAGCTGCTCGGTGTGCACGACGGGATGCGCCTCGGCTTCACCCGCATCCCGCTCTACAGCACGGTCTTCCATCTGCGAGCCGTCGGGGGCGAGCTGAAACCGCACCCGCTCGAATGCAGCGATGTCGGATGGTTCGCCGAAGACGACCTGCCCGAGCCGATCGTCAACCCGAAGCGGTGGGCGCCCCAGGCGTTTGCCGCGATCCGGGGCGAGCACGTCGACGTACAGTTCGACTCCGTGCGCACGCCGCCCTGGGAAGGAGACCACCATGCCGAATCCATCTGACGCCTTTCCGAATGCATCGACGGGCGTTCGCGGGGTCAGCCGCTCGGGCGTGGGTCAGTTTCGCCGCTTCTGGGAGGTCGACGAACCCCGCGCAGAGGTGGTGATCCTCCACGGCATCGCCGAACACAGCGGTCGCTACGAGCACGTCGGGGCCACGTTCGCGGCGGCCGGCATCCGGGCCCGGGCGTTCGATCACCACGGGTTCGGGCGCAGCGGTGGCCCGCGGGGCCACGTACCGGACTGGGACGTGTTCCTCGATGATGTCGAAGACAACCTGGAGGCCGCCCGCGAATCCGGTCTCCCGGTCATTCTGCTCGGCCATTCACTTGGCGGCCTCATCGCCTTCAGCTATGCCGTGAGCGATCGTCCGCAACCAGACATCCTGCTCCTGAGCGGTCCGGCTCTGGGTGCGGAGACCCCAGCGTGGCAGCGGATTGCCGCACCCATCTTCGGTCGGGTCGCACCACGGTTGTTCATCAAGAGTGAGTTCGACGGCGGCCTGTTGGCCACCGACCCGGACGTCGGCGCCGTCTACGAGAGTGATCCGCTTCGGGTGAAGGGTTCGACCGCTCGTCTCGGTCAGGCTGCGTTCGAGGCGATGAAGGAAGCGAACGAACGGGTCGACCGTCTCCGGGTACCGACGATGGTCGTGCACGGTGGTGCGGACCGCATCGTCCCGCCGGAGTTCTCTGCGCCGATCGGCGCCCTTGACCTGGCGACCCGAGTGGTTCTCGAAGGTCTCGAGCACGAGGTGCTCAACGAGCCGAACTGGCCGGACACCATGGAGCAACTGTTGGCATTCGTGGACGAACAGCTCGACGCGTAGAGCGCCGACGGCTGAGCGAGCGCTCCGTCAGTCGCGTGGCGGGAGGTTCTTGAGGAACTGCTCGACCTCATCGACGAGGTCGTCGTTCGCCAGGAACTCGGCCTCTTCATCGAAGCGCTCCTCGAGTTCACGGACGAACTCGACAGTCTCTTCGTCTTCACCGACGAGTTCGCTGACCTGGCGCTCGTAGGACACCGAAGCGATCTCGAGGTCGGTGGTGTAGACGTTCACGTCCAGCAGCCGTGTGAGGCGCTCGACGAGTGCCAGCGCGGCCTTCGGCGAGGTGGCGCCGGGAATGTACGCCGGCACCGCAGCCCACAACGACGCAACCGTCAGACCCTCGTCCTTCGCTGCGGCGTGCAGGACGCCCAGAATTCCGGTCGGCCCTTCGTAGCTCGATGGTTCGAGCCCGAGCTTTTCGACGGTTGCTGCGTCGTAGGCGGTGCCCACGACCTGCGGCGGGCGGGTGTGGGGCACATCAGCGAGGAGTGCACCGAGTGTCACGATCATCTCCGCGCCGACCGTGCGGGCCGTCTCGAGGATGCTCTCGCAGAAGGTCCGCCACTTCATCTGCGGCTCCATTCCGAGCATCAGCACGGCGTCGAACGGAGCATCTGCGAGGTGCGCGGCGTGGAACGCGTTTTCCGGCCAGTGGAGGTTGCGTTCGAGACCATCGAGAATCTCGACCGTCGGTCGGACGGCGGTGAAGTCGAAGAACTCCTCCGGATCGATGTCTGCGAAGCGTTCGGCCGACCACCGGTCGATCAGGTGACGAACGGTGGTGGACGCGGCGTCGCCCGCGTCGTTCCAGCCTTCGAACGCACAGATGAGCACGGGTGCTCGGAGGTCCGGTTGGGACGTATACCGCACGTGGTTCGCCGTATGGTCGGACGTGGTCACGAGCGAAAACGGTATCGGAGACGCGTGTGGTTGACACCGCGATTCGTCGCGGGCTGACCAACCGAACCCCCGCGTTCGCTTACGATTGGGGGCTCTCCGGCCGAAGGAAAACCGTGATCACGATCTTTGAAGCAACCGAGGTGACGGACGAACTCGTCGCTGCCTTCGAACGGCTCATCCCCCAACTCTCCCGGTCGAACCCGGCCCCCGATGCGGCCACGCTGGGCGCGATCATCGGGTCGGAAGCCTCGACGCTGCTCATTGCGAGGGACGACGAGTCCGGCGCGATCGTCGGATCGATGACCCTGGCGATGTTCCGAATCCCGACCGGGTTGCGAGCATGGATCGAAGACGTCGTCGTGGACGAGGACGCTCGAGGCAAGGGTGTCGGTCGGGTGCTCAACGAGCACGCGCTCGAGATCGCTCGTGCGGCTGGTGCGACCACAGTGGATCTCACAAGCCGCCCGAGTCGCGAAGCCGCGAATCGTCTGTACCAGCGGATCGGATTCGTTCAGCGCGAGACGAACGTCTACCGCTACGCCTTCGACTGATCGTCGGCACTAAAGGCCGAGAGGCAACGAACCGAATCCTCTCCCAACTCGCGGTGCACGCATCGCAGCCCAGGGGAGGACCGGATCGATGGCGAATGAAGACTCTGCATCCGTAGCGAGCGTCGGCCCGTCGAGCCACGCGGGTGTTCCGCGACCGAGCCTGCCCCCGCTGCCCCCTCCCGTGTCGCCCACGGGCCCGGACGGCGCGCCCGCAGCCGCACCGTCGACACCCCCGGCGCCACTGGCACCGGCTGCGGCGGCCCCCGCCCCCGCCCCTGTCCGAGGCGCAGCACCAGAACCGATGGCGACGGCGACTGCACCGCCGCCACGGGCGCAGATGGGTCCCGAGTCGTTCAACGACATGCGAAAGGGACTCGCCGATTCCGGCGGATTCAATCCACGGCTGCTCCTGATCCCGCTCGTCATCGTGTTGGCCGGCGTCGGATTCTGGACGACTCGGGGAACGACGAGCGCAGAAGACCTCAAGGCCGGCGACTGCTTCGTCATGCCGACCGCGGACGAAGAATTCGAACGCCTCAACACCGAATCGTGCGACTCGCCCCACGATGGGCAGATCATCGCCGAGGTCGAACTCGACGGTCCGAACGAATATCCGCCGGAGACGAGCGACTACTGGCAGAGCGTGTTCAACGCCTGTGCGCAACAGGCCGACAGCCTGCTCACGCGTCTCGACGAGCTGCCGGCTGACACCGAACTCAACTTCTTCTCGCCGGTCGAGCAGGGTTGGGAACGGATGGGTGATCGGAAGTCGCTGTGCTACGTCTACTCACCCGGTGGGCTGCAGGGTTCGTTCCTCGGCTGAGCGGCCCTCAGCGCACTCGAGAGAGTGACAGGGCGTAGTCGCCCCGTTCGTCGGTCCACCACTCGATGAGGTCGAGGCCAACGGCCGCGAGCTCGGCCTCGACGCCGGAGCGACGGAACTTGGCCGAGATCTCCGTACGCATCTCCTCGCCCGCAGCGAAGTGCAGGTCCAGATCGAGTTCGGTCAGGTGGACATCCTGGTCTCGGAGTGAACGAAGTCGAAGGTCCATCCACTCGTCGTCGTGGTCGAACCGGGCGACGTGCTCGAAGCCGTCGAGGTCGAAGTCGCCCCCGAGTCGACGGTTCAGGACGCGCAGAACGTTCTTGTTGAACGCAGCCGTGATGCCTCGGGCGTCGTCGTAGGCGGCGACCAGCCGCCCCTCTTCCTTCACCAGGTCGGTACCGAGAAGGAACATGTCGCCCGACTGCATACCGCGAGCGATGTCGGTGAGCAGCCCCTTGCGCTCCCGCGGCCCGAAGTTGCCGACGGTCCCGCCGAGCAGCGCGGTGACACGGCGGCCTCCCGTGGGAATCTGATCGAGGTGTTCCTCGAAGTCCCCGACGACGCCGTGGATCTGGAGCCCCGGGTACTCGTCCAGCAGCTGTTCGGAACTGGACCGCAGGATGCCCTCACTGACGTCGAACGGGACGAACCGTCGCAGTTGGCCGGTTGCGGTCATGGCGTCGAGTAGGACACGAGTCTTGTCGGCGGTCCCCGAGCCGAGCTCGACGAGGGTGTCGGCTTCGGAGAGTCGCGCCACATCGGCGGCACGCGCTCGAAGGATGCTCCGCTCCGCTTCGGTCGGGTAGTACTCCTCGAGGCGGGTGATCTCGTCGAACAGCTCGGACCCGAGATCGTCGTAGAACCACTTCGGGGGCAGCTCCTTGAACTCCGCCGTGAGACCGTTGAGCACGTCGGATCGAAGGGTTCGTTCGAAATAGTCGGCGTCGAGATGGTTGTCGATGCGGAGCGCGTCAGTCATGGCGGCCTTTCGGGGTCGGTGAAGCAGAGGGTGGAAAAGGGAGCGGGTTGTGGCGGGGGTCAGCTGGCGTCGCGGGCCAGGCGCAGGCCACTGAACATCCAGCGGCTGTGGGTGGGGAAGAAGTTGCGATAGGTCGGTCGCACGTGGCCGGCCGGGGTGGCGCAGCAGCCGCCGCGCAGCACGTACTGGTTCACCATGAACTTGCCGTTGTATTCGCCGACTGCACCCTCGGCTGCTCGGAAGCCCGGGTACGGCGAGTAGGAGCTGCTGGTCCATTCCCACACGTCGCCGAACATCTGCCGGAGGGAGCCGTTTGCGGCTTCAGCGGGAAGGGGATGGAACGCGCCGGTGTCGCCGAGGTTGCCGGTGGCGTCGACCGTGGCGGCCGCGTGTTCCCACTCGGCTTCAGTCGGGAGGCGTGCTCCCGCCCAGCGTGCGTAGGCGTCGGCCTCGTAGTAGCTGACGTGACAGACCGGTTCGTCGGGGTCGACGGGCTGCATGCCGTGCAGCGTGTGGACGTGCCACCCGGTGGCCGTCGTCTCCCAGTACATGGGAGCTTCCCAGCCTTCGCGGGTGATCGTCGCCCAACCTTCGGAGAGCCACCATCGAGCGTCGTGGTAGCCGGAGTCGGCCATGAACTCGAGCCAATCGCCGCAGGTGACGGCACGGTCGGCGAGTTCGAAGGATTCGAGCCAGGTCTTGTGACGTGGTGCTTCGTTGTCGAAGTGGAAGCCACCGCCGTGGTGGCCGATGTCGATGAGACCACCGTCGAAGGCGACCCATCCGGTCGGGCCCGGATCGGCGTCGCCGGCGGTTGTGCGGGGCTGGTACGCAGGCCGAAGCGGGTTGGTGGAGAACACGTGCTTGATGTCCATGAGCAGCAGTTCCTGATGTTGCTGCTCGTGATGGAGGCCGAGCCGGACGAGTTCTTCGAGGTCGGGTCGACCCGGAACCACGTCGTCGATCAGCCGCTGCATGGCGCGGTCGACGTGTGCCCGGTAGTCGGTCACCTCGTCGGCGGTCGGGCGGGAGACGAGCCCGCGTTCGTGGCGGGGGTGACGGTCGCCGACCGCCTCGTAGTACGAGTTGTACAGGTAGCCGAACTGCTCGTCGGGCGTGGTGTAGCCCGGGAGGTGGGGGAGGAGCAGGAACGTCTCGAAGAACCAGGTGATGTGGGCACGATGCCACTTGGTCGGTGACACATCCGGCATCGATTGGATCTGCTGATCCTCGGGCGTGAGGGGTGCGGCCAGCAGCTCGGTCTCGTCTCGAATCGCCTGATAGTCGGCAATGTCGACCGTGGTTCGGAGGGGTGTCTGCACGTGGGAGCTTTCGGATTGTCCAGGGGTTGGAACCCTGATCATGGGCGATGCATTCCGCGATGACATCGCCCATCGCCAACGTTCACCCGTTGTTTGCTTCTAGTCAGGCAGGAGATCACGAGGAATGGGGACCACCCGGGCACGCAACCACTCTCCCAGCGATTTTGCCTGGGCATCGCTGCGTGTGGACGCCGCGACGCCCTCGCCCAACAGGTCATGAACGACGAAATTCAGGCTTTGAATTCGCGGCAGTCGGTATCGGTCGATGGCCAGCCCGGTCGTCTCCGGCAGCAACTCGCGAAGCCGTTCGGTCGTGAGGAAGTGGTCCAGCCAGGCCCATGCGTCCGCATTGCGGGCGAACACGCCGAGGTTGGCGTTGCCTCCCTTGTCGCCGGATCGCGCGCCGAAGAGGAGCCCCAACGGCGCCTCCGTTGTCGGTCCGTCTACCGGCTCGCTCGATGGCGGCAGATCGAGATCGGGGGTTCCGCCCGACGGTTCGATCGAATCCACCATCGTGGTTTCGCCGCCGAGCAGGTGCACGTACTGCGGAACGACGTCTCGCTGTACGGCGGCCGGTTGGTACACGCCGAACGGGTCCGCGGCCTTCGGGCCGCCCGAGAGACCGTGCATGCCCGGGATGCTGGCGAGCGCTGTCTGGAAGATGGCATTCGAAAACGGTCGGCCGACCTTGGTGGAGTCTTGGTCCTTGACCGTGATGGTCCATCGAGCGGTCGCAGCATCGTTGGACATCGGGTCGTCGTGATCGGTTCGGCTGAGGGTGATCTGGACGTCGTCGAGTTCCTCGCGGCCGTACGGGAAGGCATCCCAGAACACGGCTTCGCACAGTTGCGCCTTTGCCTCGATGTCCAATCCGACGAGGCCGAGCGTCACCGAGTTGCGGTAGCCGCCCATCCGATTCGTGGCGACCTTGAGCGTCGGAGGAGGGGGCTCGCCGACGGTGCCCGAGATGCGGACTCGGTCTGTCGCTAGCTGTTCGAGTTCCAGCGCATCGAACCGTGCGGTCACGTCCGGTCCGGGATAGGCGGGCGAGCCGATCTCGTAGAGGATCTGCGATGTCACGGTGCCGACGGTGACCGCACCGCCCGTGCCGTCGTGTTTCCCGATGACCGATGATCCGTCGGCGGCGATCTCTGCCCACGGGTAGCCGAAGCGGGCGCGGCCACCGACTTCGCCCCAACCCGGGATCTCGGTGAAGAACGAGTAGTTGCCGCCGGTCGCCTGGCCGCTGCATTCGATGACGTGTCCGGCGGCCACGGCACCGGCGAGTTGATTCAGGTCGTCGCGGGTCCATCCGTGGTGCCAGGCGGCCGGTCCGCAGACCACGGCGGCATCGGTCGTTCGACCGGTGATCACGATGTCTGCACCACGCTCGAGGGCGTCGACGATTCCCCAACACCCGAGGTACGCGTTCGCCGTGAGCATGCCCTCGGCCGAAAGGGGTGTGCGATCGTCGAACGGACCGATGGCCCCGGAGGCCACCAGTTCGTCGATTCGATCCATCAGGTTGTCGCCGCCCACCCACGCGATCCGAGGTGCGAGGCCCAGCCGATCCGCCACCTCGGCGACTGCGTCGGCGCATCCGTCCGGGTCCAGACCGCCAGCGTTGGTGACGACCTTGATACCACGGTCGAGGCAGGTGCCCATGACCTCCTCCATCTGCCCGACGAAGGTGCCGGCGTAGCCGCCACCGGGCTTCTTCGCCCGGATACGGCTGAGGATCAGCATCGTGAGCTCGGCGAGCCAGTCACCGGTGAGGACATCGATCGGTCCGCCTTCGACCATCTCGCGGGCGGCCGACGAACGATCGCCGAAATACCCCGAGCAGTTGGCGATGCGAATGGGATCGGTCATGACGCCGCCTTCGGATCGCCCTCGGGGCAGAGCGCGATCAGGTCGGTGACCAGTTCGAATCCGAGGCCGAGCGCCAGACGACGCGAGGTCGGGTTGGACCAGTTGCAGCGGTACAGGCCACACTGCCCGTCTGCATGGAGGTCGTCGAGCAACGTCCGAACGACCGCCCGCCCTGCTCCCCGGCCTCGGACGTCGGGCGCCACGATGACGCCAATGTCCTCGAACGTCGGCGCGAGGTCCCACGGGTAGCACGAGGCGAGCGCCACGATCCGCTCGTCGTGGTCGACCAGGGCGACCATCCGATCGTCGAGCTCATCCAGTTCGAAATCCGCCTCGTCGACGTCCGCTGGGTCTGCCGCCTCGAGCCAGCCCACCACACGCTCGTTGTCGGCACCGTTCGAATCCAGGCGCACGGCCCGAAGGCCATCCGGCACGGGTGCCGGTCGGATGTCTTCGGGGTCGGCGACGTGGCTCAACCCGCCGTCGAATTCGACCCACCCCTGCGTCGTTGCCCACTCCCGCAGGTCGTCGAACGAGCGCGCCCGGTCGGTTGATGCCAGCGGCGCGACGATGTCGGCGTGCTCGGGCGCCGCCCGGACGATCGTGGCCGCCTCCGCCACGTAGCCGACGATCAGGTTCGAGCCGGCCCGATCGTCCTCGATGAGGACATGGGTCGCCGGAACGTCCAGCCGGTCGATGCCGAGGCTTGTGCGGAAGTCGGCGAGATAGCGCTGCTGAGCGGACACCATGATCACTTCCTAGCAGTGGAAGCACCGACGTTGTCGTCTAGTCCGCGTGGCCGAGCGGCCGACGGAGGATGTCGTCGTGAAAGCCCTCGACGAGATCGTGTCGCCAGAAACGGAACCCACACTTCTCCGCCACCCGCTGGGATGGTCGATTGGTGGGGTCGATGAGCGCATGAACTTCCCGCTGCCACACCGGATCGAGTTCCTCGACCATCGAATCGGCGAGGGAAAGCAGGGCCCGTGCGGCCTCGGTCGCCAGGCCCCGGCCGCGGGCTGGTACGTCGAGGCGGTAGCCGTACTCGAGTCGTTCGCGGCCGTCGTAGTCGAACGTGTCGATGCCGGAGTAGCCGAGCAGTGTTCCGCTGGCGAGGTCGAACACCGGCTGCTTCGCAAACGGGAACCGATCCGCCACCATCAGCATCCGGTCGAACCGTTCGTTGGCGTCTTCCCGGTTCCGGACGCCCTCGGAGAACACCATGAAGTCCTCGTCCATCCAGAGCTCGACGAGCCGAGCACGGTCGGCCTCAACCGGTGGGCGAAGCTCGAGACGTTCCGTGCGCATCGCCCGATCGTAGTGACCGGGGCCGGACCGTCAGCGGAGTTCCCCGGCGGCTCGGACAGGGTGAGTGGTATCGTCGCGCATGAAGCAGTTGACGGCACTCGACGCAACGTTTCTCTACATGGAAACGCCGTACAGCTACGGCCACGTTTCCAGCGTCTCGATCTACGCCCGCCCCGAGCCGGGCTACGACGCCTTCAATGCGCTGCGTTCGACGATCGAGGACCGCCTCGGTGTGCTGGAACCGCTGCGGCGAAAGTTGCTCCGCGACCCGCTCGATCTGGACCTGCCCCACTGGATCATCGACGACGCGTTCGACCTCGACTTCCACGTTCGGCATCTCGGCCTTCCACCGCCCGGCGACTTCCAACAACTGCAGACGCAGGTGGCCCGGCTTGCCGCCCGTCCATTGGATCAGTCCCGCCCCTTGTGGGAGGCGTACGTCATCGACGGACTGCCCGACGACCGGTTCGCGCTCTTCATGAAGATGCACCATGCCACCGTCGATGGTGCCGCGGGCGCGGAGATGCTGGGTCTCATCACGGACACCTCACCCGGTGCAGACCGTCCCGAGCTGAACGTGCCGCTCTCTCCGGCCGACCGGTCGCCCTCGTCCATCGAGATGCTCACACGGAGCTCGATGTCCATGCTGTTCGAACCGGCACGCATGGTGCGCTTCCAGGCACGGATGGTTCGAGACCTCGTCGAGTCGTCGCGCAACCACGGCGCGAAATCGGTGTTGGACGCCGCCTCGCGGGCGGTGCCCGGCCCGATCGGCGAGATGGTTCGCAACTGGGCCACCGACGACGACGATCAGACACCGCTGATCCCGGCGACCGCCGCTCCCTCGACGTCGTTCAATCAGAGCATCGGCCCGCATCGACGATTCGAAGCCCGAACCGCTGCGCTGGCGGACGTGAAGGCCATCAAGACCGCGGCGGGCGCAACCGTGAACGATGTCGTCATGGCCGTGTGTGCCGGAGCGTTGCGCACGTGGCTCGACGAGAAGGGCGAGCTGCCCGCCGATCCGTTGGTTTCGATGATCCCGGTTTCCATTCGCACCGGCGAAGAGACCGATCCCTGGACCAACCGGGTCTCGGCCATCTTTGCGACGATTCCGACGCACCTACCTGATCCGATCGAACGGCTGCGCGGCGTGCAGATGGCAATGGCCAAGGGCAAGGAACAGTTCGAGATGATGCCGGCGGACATGCTCAGCGAGCTCAGCCAGATGGCCCCACCGGCGTTCGCCATTCGTGCCTCGCGTCTGGCGAGCCGATTCCGTCTTGGTGGCCGCGTGTCGCTCCCGTTCAACCTGGTGATCTCGAACGTCCCCGGCCCACGGCAGCCGCTGTACCTCGACCGGGCGGAGCTCGAGCACTACTACCCGGTGTCCACGCTCATCGAAGGTCAGGGCCTGAACATCACGGTCCAGAGCTACCTCGACTGTCTCGACTTCGGCCTGGTCGCCTGCGCCGATCTGGTGCCCGACCTGGACCGCCTCGCCGATCTCCTGCTCGAAGAAATCGATGCGTTGGCCACGGCGGCGACGTCGTAGCCTTGCGTCATGGCTGACTCACGCACGCTCGACCTCGGTGGAGAGGTCCATGTCATGGACCACGGCGGATCGGGCCAGCCGATCCTCCTGATCCACGGTCTGGGCGGCTCGCACGTCAACTGGTCTGCGGTGGCGGACCCGCTCACCGAGCTCGGCGCCGTTTCGGCGATCGACCTCATCGGCTTCGGACGAACCCCGCCCGACGGCCGAACCGCGAAGATCGACGAGCAGGTCGCACTGGTGATCCGCTACCTCGCCGCCACGTACGATTCGCCGGCGATCCTGGTCGGCAACTCGATGGGCGGCCTTGTCTCGATGCTCGTTGCGCAGAAGGCCCCCGAGCTCGTCCGCTCGCTCATCCTGGTCGACCCGGCGCTGCCGATGATCCGCCCGGTCTTCGATCTCGGCGTGGCCAAGGCGTTGGTTGCTCCGCTGATCCCGGCCTTCGGCCGCAAGCGAGCCGAACTGGCGGCTTCGAATCCGGAGCGGTACGTGGAGGAGGTGTTCTCGCTCGTGTGCGCCGACCCGTCGCGGGTGGCCGAATCCGATCGGGAGAAGGCGGTCGCGATGGCAAGGGAACGAGCCGAGATGCCCTGGGTCGCGGCATCGTTCGGACAGGCGGCCAGCTCTCTCTTTGCCATCATCTCCAACCGCATTCGCTTCACCAGGGGCGTCAAGTCGATCGAGGCGGACGCCATTGTCGTTCACGGCGACAAGGATCGCCTCGTGCACATCGCTTCCGCTCGTTGGCTGTGTCGTTCCGTGCGCCCCGACTGGACCCTCGTGACATTCGACGGCGTCGGCCACACACCCCAGATGGAGACACCGGACCGATTCCTCGACGCGGTCCGTCCGTGGGTGGCGCAGCAGCAGGCAGACGTTCCGGCCTGACCCGAGGCACGGCGTCGGCACATCCGCGAAGATGGCGTCATGCGAGAGATGACGCACGATGAGTGGGCCGACTTCGTCAATGCGGGAACGCGTACCGGAAAGCTGGCTGTGGTGCTGCCGAGCGGCCGGCCGGCGGTGACGCCCGTCTGGTTCGTCTACGAGGACGACGGCTGCTTCCGATTCAACACCTGGGGCACGTCGGCGAAGGCGAAGGCCATGCGGGCAGAGCCCCGCGTCTCCCTCCTCGTCGACATGGAAGAGCCGCCCTATGCCTTCGTCCGCGTCGAGGCGACCGCCCGAATCGTCGACGATCCAGAACTGACTCGACGTGTGGCCACCGCCGCCGGCGGAAGGTACATGGGCGCCGAACGGGCCGAAGAGTACGGGGCCCGAAACGGCGTCGAGGGCGAGGTGGTCGTCGAGCTCACGCCCGTCAAGGTTGCGGCCTTCGACGACGTCAGCGGCTGAGGACCCGGCATGGCCGTCGAGCTCCTGGTGATGCGCCATGCAAAGTCGGACTGGGGCGACCCCGGACTTCCCGACGTGCAGCGTCCGCTCGCTGCTCGGGGCCATCGGGCAGCGATGCGGATGGCATCGTGGCTGCGGGACGCGGGGATCGAGCCCGTCCGAATCCTCTCGTCGGCTGCGGTACGTACACGGGAAACCGTCGCCCATCTGGTCGATGAGCTCGGTCTGGATGCCGCCGCCGTCGAGTTCCGAGACGACCTCTACCTCGCCGGGGCGTGGGACTGGATCGACGCGCTCCGCCTGGAGACGGCCCCGCTGGTGTTGATCTGCGGCCACAATCCCGGCTTCGACGATCTCGTCGAGTGGCTGTCGGCGGAGCCTCCGACGTACAACGACGACGGCAAGTTGATGACCACGGCCGCCATTGCCCATCTGCAGTTCGAATCCGGCTGGTCGGACCTCGGGCCCACCAGCGGCCGCCT